>NZ_CP185253.1:1449145-2898291 GCF_048961765.1 Furfurilactobacillus cerevisiae | reverse complement strand
CGATGAAGCCTCCTAGAATGAATTATGCATAAATAGTAATAATTTATGGTGAAAAATGGAAATAACAAAATCTGCAAAGACAACTTTAGCATGAACAAACTGAGTTTTCCACAGGTTCCACAGAACAAGTTACGAATGTTCCACAGGATTGTGTGAAGGTTATCCACAGGAGCGTTGAAAAATCAGGATTTGGCTTCTGTGAAACAAGTTTTCCACCGGCGAGTGTGTTTAAATAACGTTGAGAACAATAGCTTTCAAAAAGTTATCCACAGAAAAAAACAGAGGTGTGGATAACTTTTCAAACGGCTGTGGATTTGTGCATTTTGTTGTTGAATTCCTGTGGAAATAACGTTTTTAAAAATCTAAAATCCACTGAACCTGTGGATTAGTTTTGACAATCTGTGGATAACTTTTGATTCACAAATTATCAGAATCGACAATTTGTTGTTTGCAAGTAACTCTGTCTATGATATTATATTTAGGAACTGCATGAGTTTTCTCGTGCGCTAGCTTTTAGCTAATCAACCATATATGTAACGCTGGATATCCAAGTGTGTCGTCACGTCACCACTAAGGTATCTGTGTCGTAACGATCCAAAGGAGGTGCAATCCAACATGAAAAGAACTTACCAACCAAAGAAGCGTCATCGATCACGTGTCCATGGTTTCCGGAAACGGATGAGCACAAGTAACGGCCGTCAGGTGTTAGCACGTCGGCGCCAAAAGGGCAGAAAAGTATTATCTGCATAAAAACAGGCCACTGATATTTTTCAGTGACCTTTTTTATTTTTTTAGTCCACGATGACCATTAGTGTTGGTTTTGTGGCGTTGAATCATTTTAGTTGAGGAGATTCGGACCATTGAGAAAGTCATACCGCATCAAAAAAGAAAGCGAATTTCAAACGGTCTTTGAAACCAGAAACTCGATTGCCAACCGTCAGTTTGTTATCTATACAATGGATAAACCAGAGCAGCCACATTTTCGTGTCGGTATTTCTGTCGGTAAGAAGATTGGCAACGCTGTCCATCGTAACTGGGTTAAGCGTCGAATTCGGCAGTCATTGTTGGAGTTAAAACCAATGCTTCGTCAGGACGTCGACTTCTTAGTTATCGCACGACCTTCAGCTGATGGGCTATCAATGGCCGAAATCAAAGAAAACCTGACGCATGCGTTACGTTTGGCAAAGTTGCTGGATGCAGAGTAGCGTTACAGCACAATATAAGTGGGCAACAAAGGCATTATCAAAATGAATGAAGTAAATGAGGAAAAAATCGTGAAGTCAAACGGAAAACGCTCCGGCCGTAAAAGCCGACGACGATTAGCGCTGACCATGATTGCTGCAGCCAGTTTATTCTTGGCAGCGTGTGGTAAAAAGCCAATCACTAGCAGTAGTACAGGATTTTGGGATCACACGATTCTGTATAATTTAAGTCAATTCATCATTTGGCTGAGTCATGTATTCGGCGGTTACGGGATGGGGATCATTATGATCACCCTGATCATCCGGATTATTATTCTGCCATTGATGATCTATCAAACGCGGTCAATGCGACGAATGCAAGAAATTCAGCCACAGTTGTCAGCGTTGCAGAAGAAATATAAGTCGCGTGATACGGCTACGCAACAAAAGCTTCAGGAAGAAACACGGAAATTATATGCCGAAGTTGGCTATAATCCAGTTTCCGGATGCTTACCACTGATTGTTCAGATGCCAATTATTTGGGCATTGTATCAAGCAATCTATCGGACAGCAGCATTGAAGACGGGGTCATTCTTATGGATGCAACTTGGGGATCGCGATCCTTACTTCATTTTGCCAATTCTTGCTGCCGTTTTCACTTTCATTAGTTCTTGGTTGAGTGTTAAGAGTCAGCCAGAAAGCAACTCAATGAATGCTGTGATGGTTTGGGGGATGCCAGTGATCATCTTCTTCACTGCCGTATCTGTACCAACAGCGCTGTCATTATATTGGGTGATTTCAAACGCCTTCCAGGCTGGGCAAACATTACTGATTCAGAACCCTTGGAAGATTAACCGTGAGCGTGAAGAACGTGAAACGGCCAAACGCGATCAAGCGAAGGCCAAACAACGAGCAATCAAAAAAGCTCGTCGGTCACGACGTCGTTAATTTAATAAATGATTGAAAAATCTGCACGCCTCATCAATTGATGAAGCGTGCAGATTTTTTAAAATCGTGTAAAAAATGATGCTTGTTGTTTACAACAAAAATTATAAAATAACTAATTTATGAGGTCGGATTGAACACTTTTTAGAATGTACTCAATGCGCTCTTCCATTTGATTCATGTCTTCAAGTGAATGAGTCATCAGGATGTTGATAGCCAGTGTTTCAATTCGCTTATACCAAAACTGGTAAACTTTTTTACCTGAAGCTAATAACTTTAAATTATGCACCCGTCGATCTTTTGTATCCTCGACTTGCTGAACCAAATTGAGTTTCATAAGAGCAGTAATCCGCGTTGACAGTAGTGGACTCGACATGCGGAAAAGGTGGCTAAGCTTCGAAGAAGTGATTCCTGGTTCTAAACCAATCTGAGTAACCAGTAGAATATCGCGTAGGCCCAGTTTGGGAAGATTGCCAACGTCCATATTGACCTTCTGTAATGCATAGATATCGGCGAGGTGGCCATGAATTAACAAGGTCGTCATTCGGGCGATGTCAGCCTGCGAAGGTTGAGCTTGCTGTGTCACTTTAATGACTCCAATCTGTATAGCTTTTAATGTGGTGTTTTAGCGCAAGTGCGCCGAGTGCGCTATTTATAGAATAGACGGGTGGTGTAAACAGTTCAAGCCATCAATGATTACAATAACGTTACAAATGAAACTATTGCGGACATTCATTATTTATCGGCTATAAGTTTTGCGATGAATATTGGCTACACCACGAATTAATTTACCGGCGATAACTATTCTTGATCAAGTTTGTGATTTGCCACACTTTATAGTGGTGTCTATGCACAAAGAACCTTAAACTGATAATAGTTTCGATTTGGAGATGGCATGAACGATGAATAAAGAGCGTTTCACCGGATTTTCTGACGCGATTATTGCGATTGAAGTTACGATTCTCATTCTTGAGATTGAACCACCTGAGCAGGCAACACTGGCGGCAGTTCTAAAGCAAGGCGGGTCGTTTGCCGCATTTAGCGCTAGTTTTCTATTAATTATGGCGACATGGTACTTTCATCACAATATCATTAATGTCGCTCACCGAGTGACGTTTCCCGTGTATTTGGCCAATACGTTGTGGATTTTTGTGATGTCATTATTTCCTCTAGCTACCGCTTGGGTTGGTCGATATCCATTGGCTTTTTGGCCTGAATGTCTATTCATTTTAGTAACATTGGTATGGATGGGCGCTTATTCGTTGTTAGTATATAGCTTAGGTGTTGCCAATCCAGAACAACGCCATGAGTTTTATGCATTGGGAAATTCCCGTACAAATTTACTATGGCGTTTTGGCATCGTTGTTGCCGTGTTACTGATTTTACCATGGTGGCCGATTGCCGGAATCATAGGCCAGATTCTGTTAGGTGTCGCATCTGCTGTATCAACACTGCGAAATAACAATCGTCATCAGAATATTAATAAATCGAGATTAATTACCTTTACGGATGGCATCATCGCCATTATCGTAACACTGTTGGTTTTGCAGCTAGTGGTGCCAACAGGAATTCACGTTCATGATTTATTGACCCAAAGTGTTAAATTTGCCACCTATGCGATTAGTTTCTTGTTCATTATGATTGTGTGGTATAACCATCATGATTTATTTAATGGTTCTGGCAAGATAACGACTATTGTTTACTGGGATAATGTTCTATGGCTTCTCTTTTTGAGCTTTTTCCCGTATGTGACAGCCTTTGTAGGGGAGTTTCCAGACAAACGGTTGGCAGAGTGGCTATACGTGGGTGTTCAATTGCTATGGTCGTTATCTTATACAAAAATGGCGCGTGACTTACGACGGGTCAATCCAGCTGATAGCGATCATATCCGGTTTGTTGGCAAACTAAACGGGTACAGTGCGGCTGCATTATATGGTGGTCTCTTTGTCGCCGTTGTGCTGGTCTACTTTGTGCCAATCAGCGGTTTACTTGTTACGATATTGTTGGCAGTTTTTAACGTTATTCGGGCTTGGCAGGATGCACAACGTCAAGAACATCATTCAGTGGCAAAACAGGAGGAAAAGCATGAGACTCGAGAATAAGCACATTGCCGTTTATGTCACCGGTGGCATTGCAATCTACAAGGCGGCCGAAGTCGTTCGCGGTTTGATGAAACAGGGAGCTGTTGTTCGTGTAGCAATGACAACGGATGCAACAAAGTTTGTAACGCCACTGACGTTTGGTGCATTAACTAAACAACCGGTATTGACGGATTTATTTGGCAACAATGGCAGTGACGGTCACTATGTGCCACACATTGAGATGGCTGATTGGACAGATATTGCTGTTGTTGTACCAGCAACGGCAAACATCATTGCTAAAATGGCGATGGGAATGGCTGATGATGCTGTCTCAACAACATTGTTGGCCACCACAGCGTTAAAAATCGTGGTGCCAGCAATGAATAATCACATGTGGGCAGCACCAGCGACCGTTCGTAATGTGGCCACATTAGCAGCCGATGGCGTGATAGTGATGCAACCAGATACGGGGCTATTAGCTGAAGGGTACGCAGGGCGTGGTCGATTACCTGAACCGACAATGATTGTAGATTTTATACAGCAAAAATGGGCTCAACAAACGGGGCGTTTGCGCCATCGCCATGTACTTGTCACGGCTGGCGGGACGCGTGAACGTATTGATCCAGTTCGTTTTATCAGTAATGATTCCTCAGGAAAAATGGGCTACGCAATTGCAACCGCGGCGGCTAATGAAGGAGCTGACGTCACTTTAATTAGTAGCACAACCACTTTGACTGCACCGGCCGGTGTTGAAATTGTCCACGTTGCCGGTGCCAAAGAAATGCTAGACCAGATGCAACACCGTTTTGCCGAACAGGATGCTGTCATCATGGCAGCAGCGGTCGCTGATTTTCGACCAGTTGAAGAAGCTACCCAGAAGATTAAAAAAACGGCCGATAACGATACGATGACAATCAAACTCACAAAAAACCCCGACATCTTAAAGACATTGGCAACGCAGAAGACTAAACAAGTCATGGTGGGATTCGCTGCAGAGACCGAACATCTATTGGCAAACGCCCAACAAAAATTAACCGATAAGAAATTGGATATGCTGGTTGCTAACGATGTGAGCCGAAAAGATATTGGCTTCAACGCCGACAATAACCAAGTCATTATTCTGCGTCCCAATCAGGAACCCGAAAAATTACCAGTCATGGCTAAGTCTGAGCTTGCGGCAGAACTTGTTGATAGGGTTGTAACGTTATTACCCGGGCAATGATTTCAGTTACTGACATTTTGGCGACAAATGGGCGGTAACTAGAATGTGAATGTTCAATAAAAAGTTAGTCAATCCATGCTAAAATGTAGGTACGTGATTTATTTGGAGGAATAGCTGTGACGCAATATCAGGGGAAAACCGTGGATGAAGCAATTCAAAACGGACTCAAAAAAATTCAAATTGATCGTGACAAAGTTGCGATTACAGTTGTATCTGAACCGGTCCATGGCTGGTTTGGACGCTTGAAAAAAGAGGCCATCGTCGATATTACGATTAAGCCAGTTTCCGTTACAAAAACGCCGCAATCGGCTAAGGTATCAGCTGGTGCGTCCACGGGAGCAACTTCATCACGGACAACGCAAAGTAAACCACTTAAAAATGCTAAAACTAGTCCGACGTTTGATCATCCAAGTGGTCAACGGGTGGCTGCTAAGCGTGATGAGGATATTGAACGAAATGTTGATGCAACCGCCGATGTTCGACAACGTGAGGGAGACCATCCCCACGCTAAAAGTTCATTAACTTCGGCTGAGGTTGCCGACAGTGTTGTTGCGTCTGCTGAGACCACTTCGACTGTCTCGACAACTGCCACGATGAGCAGTGCTGTTGCTCAATCGCAGGCTGCTGGTTTGACTGATTCGATTACTTCAATGTCTGCAACCACTCAATTGACACCAGAAGAGTTGAAGGCTCGCCAACAGGCTAATCAAGCGCGCTTGGATGATAATTTGGAAGCAGTTGCCAATTACTTGCTCGATACGTTGGAGCAACTTGGTATTAGTGCTGACGCAGAGGCCGATACATACCATCACGGCGCAACAATAACCTTTATGACCGAACAAGAGGGATTATTGATCGGTCGGCATGGTCGTACGTTGAACGCTTTACAAGTGCTTGGCAATACATTTATGTTGCGGCAGGGCATGCAGCATTTCGAATTAATGCTTGATGTGGCTGGCTATCGTGAGCGACGCGCCACCACTTTAAGGCGTTTGGCTGATAATACTGCGCGTGATGTAATTGCGGGCGGTGAACCAGAGTTGCTTGACCCCATGCCTGCTTATGAGCGGAAGGTCATTCACACACAACTGGCTAAAAACACACATGTGACGACTTTCTCACAAGGTAGGGAACCACGGCGCGGTGTGGTTGTGGCTCCACGCTAATGCTTGACAAAAAGAGCCGACGCTTTTAATATTGGGTACATTAATTAAACATTTGATATGGATATTACTGGTTAAAGTAGTCAAGGTGCTTTGCCCACGTGTTTTTTACGCGTGGGGTGGCACTTTTTTTATGCAATTTATTAATCAGCGGAGAAGGGAGTTTATATGTCACAAACGATTACTGAGTTTGATACCATCGCAGCGATCTCAACGCCACCTGGTGAGGGTGCAATTTCAATTGTGCGATTGAGTGGTGAAGAGGCGTTGGCTACTGCTGAAAAGGTCTTTAAGGGTCGTGATTTAAGTAAAGTAGCTAGTCACACCATTAATTACGGACACATTATTGATCCTGACACCAACGAAGAAGTTGATGAGGTGATGGTTTCTGTCATGTTAGCGCCAAAGACATTTACGCGTGAAGACGTTATTGAAATTAACTGTCATGGCGGGATTGTGGCCACCAACCGAATTTTACAGTTGTTGTTAAGTCACGGGGCGCGGTTAGCTGAACCTGGTGAGTTTACCAAACGTGCTTTCCTTAATGGTCGAATTGACTTGTCACAAGCTGAAGCTGTAATGGATTTAATCCGTGCCAAAACTGACAAATCAATGAAGGTCGCGTTAAATCAATTGGACGGCGATTTAGCTCACTTGATTCGCAATTTACGTCAGGACATCTTGGATGTTTTAGCCCAAGTCGAAGTGAATATTGATTACCCTGAGTATGATGATGTAGAAACCATGACGACGCGGTTATTGTTGGAAAAGGCCAAGGATGTAAAGGCTAGAATTGCAGATCTTCTCAGTACTGCTCAACAGGGTAAGGTACTGCGCGAAGGTTTGGCAACAGCCATTGTTGGACGGCCTAATGTCGGTAAATCTAGTCTCTTAAATCACCTTCTTCATGAGGATAAGGCAATCGTGACGGATGTCGCCGGGACGACTCGCGATGTCATTGAAGAATATGTGAACGTGAAGGGTGTCCCGTTAAAACTGGTTGATACGGCCGGCATTCATGACACGACGGATAAAGTTGAAAAGATCGGTGTTGAACGATCCAAGCAAGCGTTAGCAGCTGCTGATTTAGTTTTGCTGGTCATTAATGGTAGTGAACCATTAACAGATGAGGACCGCACGTTAATTAAAACAACGGCAGATAGCAAACGAATCGTCATTTTGAACAAAACTGATTTGCCGCAACAAGTCGACCTGACTGACTTGCAAAAGTTAGTTGGCGATGACGCTGTGATTGCGACATCCGTGCTGACGAACGCCGGGATGGATCAGTTAGAGGATAAGATTGCTAACCTGTTCTTTGGCGGTATTGAAAACAGTCAGACAACGGTAATGGTCACTAATGCTCGACATATTGGATTATTAAACCAGGCATCACAAGCCTTAGATGACGTTATGAGTGGTATTGCTGCGGGGATGCCGGTTGATTTGGTTCAAATCGATATGACCCGTGCATGGGATCTGCTGGGTGAAATAACCGGTGATTCTGTGCAGGATGAACTGTTGACACAATTATTTTCTCAGTTTTGTTTGGGCAAATAGTTGTCCAAACATGTTTCATGTGAAACATACTGTCAGCACTACGGTTTATAAATTAAGTTGGCACTTGAAAGGAAAATGAAATGATTTCAGAGGGAAAGCCATACCAGGCAAAAGCGTATGACGTAATCGTGGTCGGCGCTGGCCATGCTGGCTCTGAGGCTGCGCTAGCTGCGGCCAGAATGGGTAACAAAACACTATTAATGACCATTTCGTTGGAAATGGTGGCCTTTATGCCATGTAATCCATCTGTTGGTGGTCCGGCTAAAGGAATTGTGGTCCGTGAAATTGATGCTCTCGGTGGTGAAATGGGCCACAACATTGATAAGACATACGTTCAAATGCGGATGCTAAATACCGGGAAAGGTCCTGCTGTCCGTGCTTTACGGGCTCAGGCCGACAAACATGCCTATCATGAGGAAATGAAGCACACGATGGAACGGGAACCTAATTTAACGTTGCGTCAGGGTGTTGTTACTTCCTTATTGGTCGACGATGGCGTTTGTCACGGTGTTGTGACAGCCACTGGGGCACACTATGAAGCGAAGTCTGTGGTATTAACCGCTGGTACTGCTTCACGTGGGAAGATTATCATTGGGGAACTGATGTATTCATCTGGCCCCAACAACTCGCAACCCTCCATTGAATTGTCAGAAGATTTAGAGAAACTCGGTTTTGACCTGGAACGGTTCAAGACTGGGACACCGCCACGTGTTGACGGTGGGACAATTCATTATGATGAAACAGAAGAGCAACCTGGTGACAAGGAACCTAATCACTTCAGTTTTGATACGCCAGACAGCCAGTACATTGACGTTAAAAATCAACTTAGTTGCTGGTTAACTTACACCAATGAACACACGCATGAAATCATTCGTGAAAACTTGGATCGAGCACCAATGTTCTCAGGTGTGATCGAAGGAGTCGGACCGCGTTACTGCCCTTCAATCGAAGACAAGATCGTTCGTTTTGCTGATAAGAGTCGGCACCAATTGTTCTTGGAACCTGAAGGTCGGCGGACTGATGAATGGTATGTACAAGGGCTATCGACATCAATGCCAGAAGAAATTCAGCAGCATATTTTACATTCCATCAAGGGTTTGGAAGATGCAGAAATGATGCGCCCTGGCTATGCAATTGAGTATGATGTTGTGTCACCTTACCAGTTGCGCAACACGCTAGAAACAAAGCTGATTAAAAATCTGTATACTGCCGGTCAAATGAACGGAACATCTGGTTATGAAGAGGCTGCTGGCCAGGGTCTGATCGCGGGCATCAATGCAGGTCGTCGTGCTTTAGGTGAGGATGATTTCACATTAAAGCGGTCTGACGCATACATCGGCGTCATGATTGACGACTTAGTGACCAAGGGCACGAAAGAGCCTTACCGGTTGTTAACGAGCCGTGCTGAATATCGGCTGATTTTGCGGCACGATAACGCAGATCTGCGTTTAACAGCTATGGGTCACGATCTTGGTCTGATTAATGATGAAAAGTTTGCTAAGTTTGAAAGCAAAAAAGCGGCTATTACCGCTGAGTTAAATCGTTTGAAGTCTGTTCGCGTTAAACCCAACGCGCAAGTTAACGAGTGGTTGGCAGCACATAATGATGCGCCGTTGAAGGATGGCGTGCTGGCAGCCGATTTCCTACGGCGCCCAGAAGTGACCTATGCTGATTTGATGCAATTTATCGATGGACCGGCTGAGCCACTCGATCACCGTGTGGTGGAACAGGTTGAAATTGAGCTAAAGTATGCTGGTTATATCCAAAAGGCTGAGGAGAAAATCGCCAAGCTGAAGCGGATGGAAGCAAAAGCCATTCCAGCAAATATCGACTACGAAGCCATTGAAGGTCTGGCGACAGAGGGTCGGCAAAAGCTTGCTAAAATTCAACCAGAAACGCTTGCCCAGGCAAGTCGAATTTCTGGTGTTAACCCGGCTGATATTGCGATTTTGTCCGTCTATATTGAACAGGGACGTATCGCTAAGGTGTCGCAATAGCTAAATAAATTGAACATTTGTTTTAATGGATACCTGTCAGAGATAACGATTTAAACTATAAAAAGAGTGGCCGTCGCAAAAAATGTGACGGCCACTCTTTGGCATTGCTGTTAATTAACACTTACGTCTGGATCGTACTATTGTTGATTGTGCGCTAATGATAGTGAAATAATGGCTTTATTGCTGAGCACGATCCGGAATCCATCCTACAATATCTTGTGGTTCAAACTGATAAGATAGTGGTTCATGATAGGCTGCCTCGTAGGCGGCCTTTTTTTGTGCATAATCCTGGTTCATCATGCGCGTGGCATTTGCATTAGCTGATAGTTTAGGATCGGGGTAAATGAGCGGCAAAATGTGTAAATGATAACTTGTTTCATGAAATTCCGGCGTTGCTAATTTCTTTTCCGACCGAATTTCGGTGAAACAGGAAATGATGGGTACGTTTGCTTTGGCGGCGTAATAATACGTGCCACGTTTGGGCGGCCTAGGCTTGCGGTAATTAAACCACATTTCCTGTTCGGGATAAATCAACACGAAGTGACCAGCGGCAGTTGCTTGTTGAATCAATGATGGTAGTTCGCGACCGAGATAGTCCAACCGTTTGGACAAGGGAATGATATCTAAGTTGTTCATTAAATAACCCAGTCCGCCAGTCATCGCCAGATTTGTATCCTGGCTGACGATGAATAAGCGCCGGTGCTCATGCCGGGCTAGTAGCCGTGGCACTGTGTTTTCTAGAGGATTGAAATGATTGGTGGTGATGATGGCACCTTGGTGTTTAGCTAGACTAGACAGATTTTCCCAGCCGGAAACGGTGGTCGTTCGGTTAGTCAGCCAGGTTGCGATGGCCATAAAAGTTCGCGCAATCCAGTTAGCAATTTTAAAGTGAAGCGTGTGACTGCGTTTGAGGTAGTTATCGACAGCCTGCGTTTTGGCCTCCGTTGATAAGACAGGATCACCCACCTCTACCTTATCGTTAAAGCGGCCCTCAGCAACGGCCTGCCGAATGTTATTAATGACTTGGTCGCGATGATCTGCAACAATCATACGCGAATGGGCACACCGGTGGCGGCCACTTTTTTAAACGTCGTGGGTGTATCGGGTAACTGGCCAGCTTTAGTCATTAAAGTGGTCAGTTTGTCTCGATCGGCGTTTCGTTCTGCAGTTGTGTAGTCGTTTAATTGTTGATGGAGCATATTTTTGTATGCGGTCTGATCCGCATACTGCCAGAAATAATGACCGTACATAATGTGGTCAAAATACCACGGCTTATAAAATAGATTGTAATGAATCAATTGCGGATTTTTCACTGGCGCATACTGTGGGTCCTTTGGCATGGCATCCCAAACTTCGTCTAAGTAGCGGATGCGACCATGACACATTGTATTGAGATAATCTTGATCTGGCGCAATACAGTCAAACTGGTACGTTTGTAGCAATTTCAAGAAACGTTGACTGAAATGTTCCTCTCGTAATTTTGTTAGATTGAGGAGCAATACACCGGAATTGATGTATTCGTTAGCAGGTAGACCAAGTGCATTAGTGATGTAATCGACCATCGGTGGCACATGTTCAATTGAATGGTCTGGGGCAGCGCCAATCAAATTATTAGCCAATGGCAGCTCGTATAAATTGGCTAAATTCCCGGGGATGACCGTATCGCTGTCAATGTAAATAGCTTTTTCAAACTGCGGAAACATGTCGGCGATAAATAAGCGGTAGAAAATGGTTAAGGTAAAGAAATCGGCTCTGAGAAAATTTTGATGCTGATTTTGAATAGTAGATAACGACTGTGTTAAAGCCTTAAAGCGAACCTCTACATTAGGCGTACTAAGGGCGGATAGGCTGGTCTTTGTTTGATCAGACAACCCTTGATGCAGAATAATGACTTGGTAATGGTCATTTGAATCAGCATTTGAGGTTAATGATTTGATCGAGACAGCGGCATAGGGTGCAAAATCGTCACTGATGGCGTAAAAGACAGGAATAATTGCTGAAGGCATCGTGTGTCGCTCCTTTCTTACTGATGTTGTTTGAGTTCAAGGTACTTATTGAGGACATCATCGTAATCGTGAAGGCCTAACTCACTGTGGACCCGCTGAACTTCCCATGGTTTCACCGTGAACGTGTGCACCCACGGGAAGAACTTAAAACTCGTCGTAAAGTGTTGAAAAACAGTGTCGGATTGAATGCGATGCTGCTCGTTAAATCGTTCCGGTGCAATCCGTTTGGTGCGGCTCAGCTTGTTCAAGGCAGTCTGATCTGGCATGAAGCGTTGTTGCGTCTCACACATGTAGCGGGCCTTGGCAAAAAGCTGCGTTTGTCGAATGTAGGCCAAGTTAAGTAGGAGAACACCAGAATTGACGTAATCATAGACTTTCAGTTCATGATGGAAGAACCATTTTCCGTAATGATCCAGCACGCCGACAAACTCAACGCCGTGAAGATCTTGGTGGTAGAATGACTCAAACGACTGGCGGCAAATAATGTCAGCGTCGAGGTAAAGCAGACGGTTAGGCAATTGTGGAATTTGGTCGGCATATAAACGGAGCATGGAATATGGCGTGAACCGTGACGTCATGTTTGCACTAGGTGGTGTTTGGTTGAATAATGTGGTGCAGTCAATTGCCTCAATACTACTGAGTGGGTTGGCAGTGCGTAATTCGTCACGAACACAAGTGAGTAATCGCTCACTAACAGGCTTGCATTGTGCCCCGTTTGATGACGATAACGTCATCGTCATCACGTAAATATGCAAAGGCTCTCGCACATGTTTGATGAGCGATAACGTTGCGATAAGGATGCCATCCTCTACGCTATGATCGCCACAGAACAAAATATTCATCATGAATCATCTCTTTTGTAGTGAATGTATTCGTAAGTGCTGGCGGTACTTCGCCGTTTCAAGGTCAGGGTCACATCTTGCCAAAGCTCATGCTGCTGAGCTTTTTTTGACTGCCCCGCTGTTGGTTGAAACGGACCGTCAATATAAACAGTTAGCCGTGGTCGTTTGCCAAATTTACGCTTTTGATAAGTCGTTGTCATGCAGAAGACGGGCTTCTGCGTTTTAACGGGGAAGCTAAACGACGTTTCCGGAAATGGTCTAATCTTGGTGTAATAGGGCCACACATGTGCCTCAGGATAAATGACAACATAGTTATTATGATCCATTACTCGATCGACTGCTTTGATGAGCTGAATGGTCTGACTCGTTGTAGTTGCGGTTGGCAGGGCACCACCATAGGGTAAGTTGGGTCCCAATATTGGAAGTGTGAAGTTTGCGGGGCTGACAATGGCGTGAAAACGTTGCGCACCACCGATAACTAACGGCATAAACGCATCATTGACCGGCTGGGTGTGGTTTGCATACATAAAGTAGCCTTGATGGCGAAACGGTTTCAAGACACCGCGGTTAACCACCGTTAAATGCCAATTGGCATAGCAATAAACGTAAGCAAATGCCTTAGCCAAACCACGAAAGATAAGGGACCATAATCGTTCCCACCAGCGGTCGCGATGCCATCGATAATCTTTGGGCAGAATATTCGTTTGGTGATTGGTCGTCACCACGTCATCTGTCACGTCATGATAGGTTTGAACTCGTTTAATGTGCCTCACCTCCCTCACGTCGGTTTCGTTTCTAATGTAACATTAATCTTATCATAGATGCCAACATTTGGTATTTATTGATTAAAAAAGGCCAGCGAACTTGATGAAACATGATGGTTAAATCAAGTCGGTGGTCCCTTATCAAATAATATTAAGCGAACACTTTGGCTATTCCCGCCGGTTTATTACTTCTGAACCCAACTGCAATGGCGACAGCACTGATGACAAAAGACAATAAGCCGAGCCAAATTAGTGACAGAAGTAAGTTGCCCGTTTGACCGCCTCCGAACAAAATGTTCTGACTGCCAGTCATGGCTGCGTACATTGGCGTAGTGGCAGCAATGAAACGATAGAACCCATTAAGGGCTAAGTGAGGCACGATGATGCCGCCGGTAACGACTTGTAGAATAAACAATGGGATTTGGATAATCATACTTGGTAGACCAGCAAAAATAGTGGCGATGGCATAGGTGAATTCAAAAATAACCATTGTGCTGACAATGTTAAAGCTGAGAAGCTGCCAATAAATTGTGCTGTTCATGCTGATGAGTAAATGTAATGTAGTGACGCTAGCAAAAGGGAGCACGATCGCATTCAATAGGCCAACGCACTGTGTTGCTAGGAAACTTGACCATTTACCTAAACTAAAACGTTTAACCATGAATAAGGCCACTAATAAGACGCTCATCAATAATGTACCAAGATAAGTGCCCATTTGGAGAGTCATGGGTGCCATTTGGTAGCTGGTACGCGTAGGTAGTGAATTTGAAGTATGTGTTATTGGTGAGACTCCTTTACTCAAGGCCTGACTCATTTTAGTGGCAGCCATCATAGTGCTTCGTTTCACTTTGTTGGTCATCGTTTTTTTAGCGGCGGCCATTGCTTGGGGATTTTGTGCTAAATGAGCCGCGGCTGGATTAGTGACAAACTGTTGTTGAGCCTTCGCGGCAATTTGTGGACCAAGCACTTTCGCAAACATTCCCTTAGCCTTATTAGTCGTTACGTTGGCTGAAATACTGTTGGTAGCGTTGCTGATGAGAGATTTGTTCATGTTATTTTGAATAAGGCTGTTGGCGTTATTTACATAGTAGTGAAGATGTGTAGTTCTTCCGGCTTTGATATCTTTAGAGAAAGTTGCCGGGATGCGGATGATGAGTCCAACATGACGATTATTTAACTGAGTCTTGCTAGTGGCTAAATCTTGATTTTCACGAATGTGTTTGAACGGTAAATGCCTGATTAATTGCTGAGTGACAGTTTTTCCCATTGTCGTTGAGTCCTGATTAATAACGACAACTGGAATCTGGTCGGTTCGGCTTGGTAGGACATGAAAAGCAGGCAGTAGACAAGCTGAAAAGAAAATTGAACATAATATTGCGATAAGCATGAATGCCCATACGAATGGTTGTTTAAAAATTGTGAATCCTTTCATCATAAACGACTCCTTTGTTTTTTTTAATAGTGATGAGGAATTACTCACTCACTTTTACAAGCCCAGTATATGGCTAATCTTTTAAAAGTCAACATAATTTGGCAATGAATGATAAATTGTAGGAAGGATAATAGAATTAAACACTCATTTTTGAATGGTTATCTTGCGTTTGTAGTTGATGACCGACATAATGTTGATAAAACATGTGGGAGGGTTGGAAATGGCATCGACAAATAATGAATCTACTAACTTTTTGGCGTTTTACACGGCCGCATTGCAGGACAATTCAACTATCACACCCAAGCAGCGACAAATTTTGGCCGCAGGGTTGGCATTATTTTCAGAGCGTGGGTTTGATAATACGAGTAGTGCAGACATCGCAGAACGGGCTGGCGTGGCAGAAGGGACAGTATATAAGCGTTTCAAGAACAAGACTGAATTGATGTTAGCCGTGTTAACGCCACTCATTAGCTCAGCATTTCCTGCAGCTGCCAATGAATTCGAGACCCAAGCGCTGACCGTCACTTATCCGGATTTGCATCACTTTATCGGAACGGTGGTCGAGAACCGCTTGAAGTTTATACAAACTAACTTTCGTGAGATTAAAATTTTAGTTGGCCAATTACTGTACAATAAGGCCTTTAGTGATCAGATCAAGGTAATTTTCGCAAAAAGCATTAGTACTGAGACCAATGCAGCGGTTAAGGATTTGCAGTCTCGTCATCTCATTGTGGATTGGCCGTTGTCGTACATTATTGGATTTATGGTTAGCAGCGTGTTTGCATACCTTGGTAAGTTAATCTTAAACCCGGAGAATGACATATCGTTAAAAACAGAAATCGACTATACAGTCAAGTTTTTAGAAAAGGGTTTGCAACCGTAATTTTTTCATTCAAATAATCGCTAGTCGAAGTTTATTTTAAGTCCGCCGTGTTATGGTGGGCTTATTCAGTTTGTTAGGGGAGGATGTCTAATATGGCACAACAGCCAATTAAGGTAATGTTGATTTTTGGAACTCGGCCAGAAGCGATTAAAATGGCGCCGGTAGTGCAACGCCTGCGAGAGGACGAACGATTTCAACCCATTGTGGTTGTCACAGCGCAGCATCGGGAAATGTTGGATCAGGTATTAACGATTTTTCATATCAAACCGGATTATGACTTAAATATTATGCGTGCTGGGCAAACGTTAACCGGAATTACCGTTCATGTCGTCAGTCAGCTAGATGCCATCATTCAACAGGAGCAACCGCGCTTGATTTTGGTTCACGGCGATACCACGACCACGTTTGCTGCATCCGTGAGCGCCTTCTATCACCAGGTTGCCATTGGGCACGTTGAGGCCGGTTTGCGAACATGGGACAAGTATTCGCCGTATCCTGAAGAAATGAATCGTCAGTTGACTGATGTGCTGAGTGATCTTTATTTTGCACCAAACACAACAAGTCGTGACAACTTATTGAAAGAAAACCATCCCGCTAGTCAGATTTTTGTCACGGGAAACACCGCTATTGATGCGCTTGGCGAAACTGTTACGCAGAATTATCATCATGAAGTTTTGGACAAAATCCCTGCAGGACACAAGTTTATATTATTGACGATGCACCGACGTGAGAATCAGGGCGAACCAATGCGTGCAACCTTCCGCGCAATCAAACGTGTTGTGGATGAGCGCCAGAATTTAGACGTGGTCTATCCTGTCCATCTCAGTCCTAACGTTCAAGAAGCCGCACATGAGGTGTTTGCTGATGACGAACGCATTCACTTGATTGAGCCGCTAGATGTGGTTGATTTTCATAATTTGGCCGCCAAGGCCTTATTCATTATGACAGATTCTGGCGGTGTCCAAGAAGAAGCGCCATCGTTAGGAAAGCCTGTTTTGGTGTTGCGTGAAACCACTGAACGGCCAGAAGGAGTTACGGCTGGTACCCTGAAATTAGTAGGCACAAACGAAGAAAATGTTTACACCGCGATGACCAATTTATTAACTAATCAAGCCGAATACGAAGCAATGGCTAGCGCCAAAAATCCGTACGGAGATGGGCATGCAAGTGAACGGATTGCCGATGCGATTGCAACATACTTTAAAGCCTAGTTTGATCACGAGGGTTGCAAAGTTAGCCAAAAGGGCGTTTCATGTGAAACATAATCTTTAGCTGACTAATGCAAGGAGGTCGAAACGCATGACTATCAAACCAGAAAGTTTTCGTCAGGAAAAGACGCGCCAAGAGTTAATAAGGTAGATTGCAAATTTAATCCGAATTTTTGGACAAATTGGTCAGCATAACCTGATACGGTGTTTTCCAGTCAAGTATTTTAAGCGGTCTCTGGTTAATTTGGAGTAACGTCGTCGTTAAATCTTGAGCACTAATGTGCTCAAAACGAGTCCCCTTAGGATAAAAATAACGTAAATTCCGATTAAAGCGTTCATTACTACCACGTTCAGCTGGCGTATAAGCATGACAGTAATAGGTCTTAATACCATATTGTGATTCAAATGATACTAGCCCACTAAACTCAGTACCACGGTCCACAGTAAAACTGTGCACCGGTCCATTAAAAGTTGTTAGGAACTTAGTCAGTGCTTCATTAACACTCGCTGTCGTTCGGTCCTTTAACCGATATGCCCAAAGGAACCGTGATTTGCGATCGATTAAAGTTAATAAAACTGCCTTACTATGCCCACGAGGGCCAACGACGGTATCTAGTTCAAAATCACCGATGCGATTACGTTGATTAATCATCATGGGACGCTGTTCAATCGATCGCCCCAAAGATTGATTATATTTGGATCGTTGGTCAACGTTACGCCGTTGGCGTACGCCATGTTCAGGTAGATCATTCAAGGAGAAACCAATTCTCCCCTGATTTAGCCAATTATAAATAGATTTAGTCGCTAGTTTAAATTCGTGAGCAATCATTCCTGGTGACCAGCTTAGATGTAAATGGTTGAGAATTGTTTGCTTTAACTCATCGCTCAGCTTAGTTTTCCGACCACATCGTGATCGCTTGTATTCGGCATCTGTTTGTGCTAATTCAGCCTGATAAGGTTGACATCGAGATAATTCATAAGAAATTGTTGACGGTGATCGGTTCAGCCGAACGCCCATTTGGATATTGGACAGCCCTAGTTCACAAAAGGTTTCGATTTTAATTCGTTCGGAATAGGTTATACTAGACAAAAGATCAGCTCCTAAAAGATGGGTTTGTTGTAAACACCATTTTAAAGGAAGCTGATCTTTTTTGTCCGAACAGCGTTCGGATTAATTTTACAATCTACTATTAATCATCATGGGACGCTGTTCAATCGATCGCCCCAAAGATTGATTATATTTGGATCGTTGGTCAACGTTACGCCGTTGGCGTACGCCATGTTCAGGTAGATCATTCAAGGAGAAACCAATTCTCCCCTGATTTAGCCAATTATAAATAGATTTAGTCGCTAGTTTAAATTCGTGAGCAATCATTCCTGGTGACCAGCTTAGATGTAAATGGTTGAGAATTGTTTGCTTTAACTCATCGCTCAGCTTAGTTTTCCGACCACATCGTGATCGCTTGTATTCGGCATCTGTTTGTGCTAATTCAGCCTGATAAGGTTGACATCGAGATAATTCATAAGAAATTGTTGACGGTGATCGGTTCAGCCGAACGCCCATTTGGATATTGGACAGCCCTAGTTCACAAAAGGTTTCGATTTTAATTCGTTCGGAATAGGTTATACTAGACAAAAGATCAGCTCCTAAAAGATGGGTTTGTGGTAAACACCATTTTAAAGGAAGCTGATCTTTTTTGTCCGAACAGCGTTCGGATTAATTTTACAATCTACCAATTATTGAAAAGAATAACCATTTCGTTGTTACTCGGTGGATTGACGGTTGGCTTTTTGGATGCAACGGCGAAAGCAGATGAGTCGATGACCGTTTCAACGTTCGGATTGGTTACAAAGCAGATGAATAGCGACGTGTTGGCGCCGTTTGCGAAGGAAAATCATGTAACGATGCGCACCCAATTTGGTGACAGTAACGCCAGAATGACACAATTAGAACACAATCCTAACAGTGGCGTAGATGTGGTTGAATTATCACAAAATAATGCGTTGTCAGGGAATCAAAAACACTTATTTAAGAAATTGGATTTCAGTAAGCTAAAGAATTTCAAACGGCTTACACCTGCTCAACAAAAATTGGCAAAAGAAACCAACAGTGTGCCGTACACGTTGAACAGTGTTGGGATCATGTATAATCCTCAAAAGATTTCGATTAACTCATGGAAACAACTGTGGTCATCAAAACTAAAAGATAAACTGGCTATTCCGGATATTACGACGACATTTGGACCCGCGATGATTTATCTTGCTGGCGAGCGCGCTGGTACGGCTGTTGAAAAAGATAATGGTCAGGCAGCATTCAAGGCGTTGTCACAGTTGAAACCTAATGTGACTAAAACATATTCACAATCCTCTGACATTGCCAATATGTTTAAAACGGGAGAAATTGATGCGGCAGTTGTCGGTGATTACGCTGTCAATATGGTTCAAAAGGCAAACCCACAATTAAAATATGTCGTGCCGGCGTCAGGAACATTAGCTAACTATGATACGGTTTCAATTTTGAAAAGTAGTCATAATACCGAAAAAGATTATCGGTACATTGATGCCCGTTTAAGTGCAACGGTTCAAAAAAAGGTTGCCAGTCCGCAGTCATTAAATAATGCGCCGGTTAATAAGGCTGTTCAATTAAGCGGTAAAGACGCAGAAAATAAAACGGTTGGCACAGTTGCTAAGCGGGCTGAAAGCCTCAACTTTGCGTATGTTAATCGTCATTTGGCCCAATGGATTACACGTTGGAATCAATTGATGAATAAACAATAAGGTTAGGAGACATTATGACAAACGTTGATTTACTGATGGCAAATTCTATAATTAATCCGAACAGAAATTAAAAAGCCCAAAGTAATCACTTACAATGGTAGTAGCTAATTCCAACCAATATAGGGAGTGATTACTTTGGGTACATCTACTTTATCACGTTTTCAACGTGGCGCACTAGCACAACTGGTCAATGAGGGGAATAAATCTTACCAAGTAATGGCTGACGCCTTAGGCGTCGCCAAAGCTACGATTAGCTATGAGTTGGACCGGGTTAAACCTTATGATCCAGAATTAGCTCAGCAAGATGCAGATCGCAAAAGGCGGAATTGCGGTCGTCGTTCGATGCTGACGGCAGCATTAGCGACTTTAATTACCAATCACTTACGATTAACCTGGTCACCAGAAACCATTGCGGCCGCTTATAACTTGAGCACTGCGTCAATTTATAATTGGCTTAATCGTGGCTGGCTCCCCTTCAAATTGACTGATCTACCCAATCGGAATGTCCGCCAGCACCGAGTGAGCGAAAATCGTGGGAAATTTACAAGTGGGACTTCCATCGAACAACGGCCAACAACTGTTAATCAACGATTAGCTTTTGGTCATTGGGAAGTAGATACGGTGCTTTCTAGTCGAAGTGAGTCACGATCATGTCTGGTTACATTCGTAGAACGTAAGACCCGACTTCTATGGGCCATCAAAGCCCCTAATAGAACGGCTAAGGCTCTAAACACCGCCTTTGGCAAGTTTATGGGGGCCTTCGGTCCCCAAGTAAAATCCATTACTGTTGATCATGGTAAAGAGTTTGCCAATTATCAGGCCTTAGAACAGGATTATCAGATCAAAGTTTATTTTTGCCATCCATATTCACCATGGGAGCGAGGTTCCAATGAATATTTTAATAGACGGTTACGCTGGTTCTTCCCGAAAAAGACCAATTTTAGCCAAGTAACGACTGATGAGATCCTAGCAGCACTTGAACTAATTAATCAACGACCATTAAAAATACATCATCAACAGACTGCCATTGAAAGATTCCGGGCTTGTTCGGATTAAACTTGTAATTTGCCTGATTAAAAACGCTCGAGTTTACAACAGTTATACAAAGACTTTTAACAATGTTGATGTCACCGTTAAAGACGGCAACTTTTATTGGATTGGTGTAAATTTACCTGATATCGTGGCAGAGCGGACGATTGATCTAAAAGGCTTTTCAATTATTCCGGGATTGGTTGACGCTCATATGCATATTGAGAGCTCAATGGCTACTCCCACAAACTTTGGTCGTGCTGCCGTTAAGTTTGGCACGACAACAGTAATTGCAGATGCCCACGAAATTGCCAACGTGGCTGGCATTAATGGTCTGTCTGAATTCATGCGCCAACCCTCATGCATTTCAGTTTTTTATGCCATTCCTTCTTCAGTGCCATCCACAACGCCGGCAATGGAAACAACCGGTGGCATTATTGGGCAGGACGAGGTTGCCACGTTATTAAACGATCCTAAAATCATCTGCTTGGGCGAGGCCATGAACTTTAAAGGGATTACGTCACAGCCTCAGTCACTGATCCGGAAAATTATTAAGGACTGCCGCAATATCAGACCGACAATGCCTTTGGAAGGTCATGCGCCCAAAGTGAGTGGCAAGGATTTGGCTGATTTTATTAATAGTGGCATTACATCCGATCATACTTTCCAGACGCCTTCATCCTTAATTGAAAAGATAACTAACGGCATGTTCATTGAAATTCAACAAAAGTCATTATCTACAGAGATAGTGAAAACAATTATTGAACATCAATTTTATGAACATGTTGCACTGGTAACGGATGACGTGATGGCTGACGATTTGCGCAGTGGACACCTTAACAGGCTGGTTGAGCAAACAATTAAATTTGGTATGGCGCCAGAAGAGGCAATTTACTTGGCCACTTATACACCAGCTCGTCGGATGGGACTTTGGGATCGTGGTTCCATTGCGCCAGGTCGGATAGCAGACTTTGTTGTTCTTAGTGACGTAGATAACTTTGTTATTGAGGATGTATTTTTGCATGGCAACGCAGTGACAGATATTGTTGCTCCTGATGCAAATGAAGGATCGTCATTTGACTCGACTATTGCAGATTCCGTTCACGTGCCAGTATTAACAGAATCAGATTTGTTAATCAAAACGGCTATGCAACGTGACGAGGTTGCGGTTAACACGGTCCAAATTAGTGCTACTGGCACTTTTACTAAGCGTGGCCAAGTTTCATTGCCAGTCATTAACGGGCAAGTGCAGTGGCAAGAAAATAATTTATCTCTGTTGATGGTTCAAAATCGTTATTCGGGTCATGGTGAACTGGCATTTGGCTTTGTCGAAAATGGTGTTAAAGGACATGGTGCTATAGGGGCAACATGGGCTCATGATCATCACAACTTGATGATTATGGGGACGGATATTCCTTCAATGTTGGCGGCTCATCAACAACTTGTCGATGACCACGGTGGCTATGTTGTTGCGGAAAACGGTCTAATTACTGCCAACACACCGTTACCAATTGGTGGCATTATAAGCAGTGAATCAATAGATGAATTGGGAGCAAAATTGGCCACCGTCCGTCAATCAATGCGACGGCTAGGATATCAAAACAGCAATGAAATTATGTCATTTTCAACGCTATCGTTGTTGGTTTCACCAGCGATTAAAATTTCAGATAAAGGATTGTTCGATGTTAAAACACAACAATCTATCCCAATGTTTGTAAAATAATGCCGTCAGTAACTCACTTAAAGTAATTGGTGAGATAATCTAACGGTTTAATATATGAATTAGGTCACAGAGACAACTGGGCGAATTGGCTACTTGTTTCTGTGACCTTCTTGTATTTGCAATACATAGATAATGTAGCTCTCTTATGCGAATGAAAATAAAACTAATATTTTATTCCAAAAATATATAGAAATAGTGGGTAAAAAGAGATATCAGCCAATTAAATTCCGATTAATCCAATCGCCATTTTGTCGATGAACACGAACAAACCTAGTAACAGCAGTGTTTCTAAAGCAATTAATAACAGTTAGTGGTTACTAATTCGTCTTGGGGAACCTGCTAAGCCTTACTTTTCTTATATACATAAGCGTATAAAAAGAAGGCTCTAACCATGATGAATCCTTAGTTTATACCGGGATTTTTGCTGGTTATTAGTGCCGATGATAACCTCAAAGACGTAAACACATGAACCATGTGAACGTTTAAATAACAAATAAGCGAGGGTTACATCTTATGAGTACAAAATACGAAAAGGAAGCACCTAGTTACACAATGACAACGGTGATGGAAGAAGCTGCGCGGTGCTTACTTTGTCACGATGCGCCATGTTCTAAAGCGTGTCCTGCCGGAACTGATCCAGCACGTTTCATCCGTAGTGTTCGTTTCAGAAATCTGAAGGGTGCTGCCGAAACGATTCGTGAAAATAACGCTATGGGTGCAATTTGTGCTCGCGTTTGTCCGACTGAAAAGTATTGTGAACTTGCTTGTTCGCGAACGGGGATTGACTGCCCAATTGATATTGGTGGCATTCAACGCTTCGTGACTGACTACGAAGAACAAGAAAAAATGGACATTCTTCGCAAAGGCGATTCAAATGGATTGAACATTGCTATCGTCGGCAGTGGCCCTGCTGGGTTACAAACGGCGGCAACGCTGCTTCAAAAAGGTTATGCAGTCGACATTTACGAAAAGAATGAGAAGGCCGGCGGTTACCTTCGTTATGGAATTCCTGAATATCGTTTACCAGATGAAATTGTCGATGTTGAAATCAACCGGATCGTCAATCTGGGCGCAGAAATCAAGTACAACGTCACTATTGGTAAAGATGTCACAATGGCTGATTTAAAGGCTGATCACGACGCTGTTGTTGTTGCCGTAGGTGCTAGTGAAGCGAAGATGTTACCAATGTTTGAAGGTAATCCATATGTTGAAACTGCTGTTGATTTCTTAGCACGTGTTAAGGAAGCCAAGGGTGACATCGACAACATTCCTGCAAGTGCAGTTGTTGTCGGTGGTGGGGATGTTGCGATGGATGTTGCGACGACTTTAAAGCGGTTGGATGTTAAGAATGTCACTGACTGTAAAAGGCACCCGTAAAATGTAGGAAAACGGCAGGTTAGAACTGTTGGTTTTCCTACATTTTTTGTATCATGAATCACATCAGAGTGTAGGAGGAATTTGATGTGAGACGTGATTTAAGAGAAGGAGTGACGATTTACGTGACTGAAAATATTAAGCCTAACTTCGCCGAGATTGCCCGGCAATATAATGTTGATTATCGAACCGTTAAGAAAGCCTATGAGGAAGTCAAAGCTGGACTTAAGGGCCGACCAAGTGGTCGACCGAAACGGCCAAGTTTACTGGATCCATTCAAGCAAACCATCGATTCAAAGCTTGAACTAAATTGTTCGGCTGCTTCAATTTTTAAATTTATCCAGAAGAAGGGCTTTACCGGCAGCTATACCCTCGTGAAAGATTATTGTCGCCAAACCCGCCGAGAACGAGTTAAGAAAGCTACCATTCGGATTGAACATTCCCCTGGTCTCTCTGCTCAAGTTGACTGGAAAGAAGAAATGGCCCTAGTGAGCAGCGAGGGTGAGCTGTTTAAATTCAATATTTTCTTGTATGTATTGCCTTATTCAAAACTCAAATATATGACACTAACCTTTGATCGGAGCCAAGATACCCTCTTTTCTTGCTTACACGACGCTTTCCTTCATACCGGAGGTATTCCGACGGAAATCTGGTTTGATAATATGAAAACCGTTGTGGATCATACAAAATCCCAGTTTGGCCACGCTGTCTTTAACGAACGGTTCCACGAATTCTGTAAAGATGCCGGTTTCACACCAATTGCTTGTCGACCATTCAGACCACAAACTAAAGGTGCAGTTGAAGCCCTTGCTCGCACGGTTGAACGTTTACGGCCATACAATACTGAATTTGCTGATGGAACTGAGCTAATCGAACTAGTTCATATGCTCCGAGATGATCTAAATCATGAAACTTCGCAGGCCACGGACGAAGTCCCGTACCTGAAATGGTTAGACGAAGAAAAAGAGTACCTTCATCGCGTTCCAGTTAATCTCCTTGAACCATACTTCGAAGAAAACATTACCCGTGTCGTTTCGAAGGAGGCCATGATCAATTTCCGCAAATGTAAGTACTCAGTAGATCCGCGATACATTGGTTGTACGGTTGCTGTTGAAATCTCCAATGATGAGCAGCGCATTCACATTTATTATAACGGAGAAGAAATTCGTACGCACTCCATAACTACCAATTCGCTGAATTATGACCCCCAAGATCAGTTCAATATCCTCAAATCTGATTTGCTTAAAGGGCGGACAGATGAAGACATTTCAGCTTACATTCGTGAACATATGACTGATTACGACAACTTATAGGAGGCTACCATGACCACTAATAATCAAATTCTTTTAAATAATCTTGAGCGCTTAGGGTTAAACAAAATCCGTGAATACTTGCCGAATTACCTTGATCAAATTCACACTGATAATCTGTCATTAACTGAGGCGCTAATTGATTTAACTAATTCGGAACTCCAGAATCGACACGAAGGTCAGATTGCACGGGCCATTGGCCGTGCTCGGTTCCCCAATACAAAATCCCTAGATACATTTGATTTTAGCTTTCAACCCAGTATGAATCGCCAAGAGGTTCTGGAATTCCAGAATCTGGCTTTTATGGAAAAGTCTGAAAACTTAATCTTTATTGGCAATCCGGGAGTCGGTAAAACCCACTTGGCAATTAGTATTGGGATTGAGGCCTGTAAACAGGGCTGTCGGGTTCTCTTTATTAATTGTCATGAGCTGTTGATTAGATTGAGAGCAGCTTACGAAAAAGGACTGCTTGATCGATCTCTAAGCCGCTATTCGCGCTATGACCTATTAATTATTGATGAAATTGGGTATTTGCCAATTGGTCACCAAGAAGCTAACCTCTTATTTCAGCTAGTCAATGCCCGCTATGAAAAGCATTCAACGATCATTACCAGCAATAGTGATCTATCCGCTTGGGTTGATATTTTCCAGAACCCAACTGTGACAGCAGCCATTCTCGATCGCTTGGTTCATCATGTTCACGTAGTGAAGATCACTGGTAAATCTTACCGATTACGTGGCCTCAAGTAACTGCCGAAAACCTACATTTCTTTCTGCCGAAAACCTACATTTTTAAACTGCCCTTGACAACTGACCTCGTTTATGAAGAATTTGATGAATTCAAGGCTTCTAAGAAGGAACTTGATGCAACTCAGAAAGCCGGCGTCACCATTGTTGATGGCTACGTTCCAACTGACGTAGATGGCAATACCGTTACCTTTAAACATCGTCATTTAGACAGTGAAATGACCATTAAGACCGACTTGATTATTCTGGCCGTTGGTCAACAAGTTAACACAGACAACCTTGGCGTAGATACCGATCATGGTGAAGTTCAGCATGCCGGTTACAAGACTGATGACGAAAAAGTGTTCTTCACTGGTGATATTGCCCAAGGTGACAAGACCGTCGTTTGGGCCGTTCGTAAAGGTAAAGCAGTTGCCGAAGAAATTGATCAGGCATTATTAGGAGGTAACAAATAATGATTAGCAAAGATCTATCAGTGGAATTTTTGGGGGTTCATTTTGAGAACCCGTTCCTCCTGTCTTCTTCACCTGTCGACAACTGTTACGAGATGTGTGCTAAGGCTTTTGACGAAGGCTGGGGCGGAGTTGTTTTCAAAACAATTGGTCCGAAACACTTTAAAATCAATGAAGTCTCGCCACGGTTTGATGAACTGACAAAAGAAGGAACACCCTTCGTTGGATTCAAAAACATGGAACAAATCGCTGAGCATTCGTTGGAGGAAAACCTTCACGATTTACGTCATTTGAAGGATGACTACCCGAACAAGGTCGTCATTGCATCCATCATGGGGACAAACGAAGAGGACTGGGAAACACTGGCTCAGCTGGTAACTGAAGCTGGAGCGGACATGATCGAAATGAATCTGTCGTGTCCTCAAATGACCTCTCACGAAATGGGTTCCGATGTTGGGACTAACCCTGAACTGGTTAAAAAGTACTGTACAGCGGTTAAACGTGGTTCAAATCTGCCAATGATGGCTAAAATGACACCTAATATTACAGACATGGTTCCTGCTGCCAAGGCCAGCATGGACGGTGGTGCTGACGGGATTGCCACGATTAACACGGTTAAATCTGTGGCCAACATTGATTTGGATCGTAAAGTTGGTTTGCCAATTGTGAATGGTAAGTCTTCAATCTCCGGATTTTCAGGGAAGGCTGTTAAACCAATTGCACTTCGTTTCCTACAACAATTGAGAACGGCCGCTGGTTTGGAACAATTACCAATCTCTGGGATTGGTGGGATTGAAACTTGGCAGGATGCTGCTGAATTCATTCTGATGGGCGCAACAACCTTGCAAGTGACCACTTCGGTTATGCAATATGGCTATCGAATCGTTGAAGATATGAAGAATGGTTTGATGCATTACATGGAAGATCAGCACGTTGAACATCTAAGCGAATTGATCGGTGTTGCCAACAAGAACATTGTCCCTGCTGAGGATTTGGATCGTGATTACAAAGTTTATCCGAAGATTGATTGGGACAAATGTATTGGCTGTGGTCGTTGTTATATCTCTTGTTTTGATGGTGCTCACCAAGCGATTAAATGGGATATTAAGACACGTCGTCCATCCATTGACACTAGCAAATGTGTCGGTTGTCACCTATGTAACTTAGTTTGTCCTGTTGGTGCGATCACAACCGGCGAAGTGGTTATGAAACCAGGCACTAAAGGTAATCCAGAAGATATTCAAATTGAATCTTCACGTTTGACACACCCAGTTCAGTAAATCTGGTAAAATTTAATAGTTTCATTTTACTTCAATCAGTTAATGTTTCGCTGGTTTCCAGAGCGAAAACAGGATGCACGTCCATCAATCGAGGCGGGTAGATTAACTAAAGAAAAAGAAGTTAAATAATTAAAAAATACGATTCTGATTTTGTTCTTTGAGCAAATCAGGATCGTATTTATTTTGGATGGAAGTCATATACAGCTTAGTTCCTGCTACTTTTAGTTGGCATAATTGTTAATTACGTGGCCCACGGTGCTGTATCAATTTTCTTGCGGGACAGGCATATTCGCAACTCTCACAGGGCGGTTTGGTTGCTGACTGCCGCATGGTGTGAACGGCGATGATTACCGCAATGAGGACGATAGCGACGAAAATCAGCACATTGATTAAAACGGCCATAACCTAACCTCCCATAAGAACTGATTCAAACCTTGTCAGAATAACGAGCCAACTTGAAAAATAATTAGCGCCAATCCGTAAGCCAAAACAGTACTTGAAATTAACGAATAGATGGCCCATTTAACGGAACCCGTTTCGGTTTTAATAGCACCGAGCGTCGCAAAACATGGGGCGTAAATCAGAATGAAAACTAACAGACTGTATGCGGATAGCGGCGTAAACAGTGTGCTGAATGTTGTCACTAAGCTGGTTTGCCCACTTAAATGAAATAGGACAATCATACTGGAACTAATGACTTCTTTAGCGAGTACCCCAGTCATCAATGCACTGATTGTTTGCCAATTAGTAATGCCAAGTGGCGCGAAGGCCGGTTGCAACCAACGACCAATAATTGCTGAAAAACTGGCGTCAATGTTAATAACGTATCCATGTGGACCAATGTTAGACAACAACCAAACGAGTATTGTGCCGGCAAAAATAACGGTTCCTGTTTTCTTGACGAAACCTTTGCCTTTTTCCCAAGCACCGGCAATGACGAGGTCTAATCGAGGACGATGATAATTTGGCAAGGTTACAACAAAGTTGCTCGCGTCTTTTAATTTAAAGACCAGTTGATAAAATTTAGCCATGGCTAACGCAATCACAATACCGAGAAAATATAGGGATAAAACGATTACAGCTTGGTGTTGATTGAAGAAGGCGGTAACAAACAGACTGTAGATTGGCAGTCGAGCGGAACAACTCATAAATGGCGCGATTAAGGTCGTCACGAGACGTTCACGGGGTTGTTCAATCGTTCGCGTGGCTATGATGCCGGTTACGTTGCAACCAAAGCCAATGATCAGTGGGATGAATGCCTGGCCGTTCAAGCCAATGAGCTGCATTAATCGATCAGTGACTAGGGCGGCACGACTCATATAACCTGAATCTTCCAACACTGTAATGCAGGCAAACAGGACAAAAATTTGGGGAATAAATGTCAGCACGCCGCCGACACCAGCAATGATACCGTCAACAATCAGTGATCTTAAAAAGAGTAAGGCACCTACAACAGTTAGCCAATGATTTGCGGCCTCAGAGAGTGGTCCGGACAGGAGCGCGTTTAAATAATCGCTCAATGGTGTTCCAATCCAGTCAAACGAGAGCTTAAACATGAACCAGAAGATCCCGACGAAAATAGGCAATCCTAAGATTGGGTGTGTAACCCAGCAATCAATTTTAGCAGTAACGGTATTTTGAGGATGGTTTTCAGTAAAATTTGTAGCCGCGGCAAGCGTGTCTTCGATGAAAGTAAGTCGCACGTGAAAGATTTGGTCTGCATAATGATGCTCGCGGTACGTTTGGCGCCCCTCTGATAACGTGTCTAAACGATGTTCATCAACATATTTAACCACCGCATCGTTGTCGCTCATGAATTGAATAGTTAACCAACGAGCAAAATTTTGTGAGAGTCGATGCTTTTTAACCAATTGTGTTGTGGCGTCGCGAATATCTGCTGAAATGGCTTTAGGATAATCCAATTCCAGCGGATCAGATGCGGTTACTGTAGTTTGGTCAGACAAACAAGCACGAACCTCATCGACACCACTATTTTGTCGAGCAGCAGTCGCGCGTATGGGGCAACCCAAATGTTGTGACAAAATATCGAGATCATAGTGAACGCCGCTTTGTGAAAGTTCGTCCATCATGTTCAGGACCAATATTAGTGGTTTGCCGAGTTCTAACAACTCGATAGATAACAGAAGATTTCGTTTGAGTTGACACACGTTGGCGATGTTCAAAATAGCGTCAGTCGGGTTGTTTTCCAGCAGATAGTCTACGGTGACGGCTTCATCCTTTGTTATTGGAGTTAGCGAGCAAATACCGGGAAGATCGATAATGTTAATGTTTGATTTTGGAATATTCCCTAATGTCTGGTCAACGGTGACGCCCGTCCAATTGCCAACGTTGGCATATTGGTTGGTCAAACGATTGAAAAATGTCGATTTGCCAGTGTTCGGATTACCTAATAGTGCAACGGTTGTCATGACATTAGCGCCTCGTTAAGGTTTGCAACACAGCGTCACGAACACCGATACGTTGGCCATCGAATTCAATGATTACCGGACCGTGAAACGGATAACGGCGCACGACGGTTAGGACGGTACCTGGTTCGATTCCTAGACGATGAAGTTGCCTAGAGATTCGTTTTTCAAGGTGATCCATGCAATGAACGGTTAATTGTTCATTGACCGAGACCTGTATTTCCATAAGATAACGCCCTTCCTGTGTTGATAATGGTTAAAGATTATCACGAAAGGGTTTTCATAAATATTAGGGAGATGCCTAATATACCGACAGGAATATTCCAGAATATACTTGTTTTAGATATTTAAGATCACGAAATTAATCACAAGAACACAACCGATGGAGGTCAAAGAGAATGTCAACACTCGAAGTTAAGGATTTGCATGTAGAAGTACAAGATGGTGAAAGTGGTGCCGTCAAGGAAATTTTGAAGGGTGTTAATCTCTCCATGAGTACGGGTGAAATTCATGCCATCATGGGACCAAACGGAACGGGGAAGTCGACTTTGTCTGAAACCATCATGGGGCAGTCTGCCTACCACGTGACACAAGGTGATATTTTATTGGATGGCAACAGTATCCTTGATATGCCAGTAGATGAACGTGCCCGTCGAGGTTTGTTCTTGGCAATGCAATATCCAGCTGAAATACCTGGCGTTACCAACGCTGAATTTCTAAGGGCTGCTATTAATTCCCGCCGTCCAAAAGATGACCAAATTTCAGTGATGAGTTTTTTAAAGGAATTAGATAAAAATCTTGACCTCCTTGATATGAATGAAGCAATGACGGAGCGATACTTAAACGAAGGTTTCTCCGGTGGTGAAAAGAAACGGAACGAAATCCTGCAATTATTAATGATCAAACCAGCGTTTGCACTGTTAGATGAAATTGATTCAGGGTTGGATATCGATGCCTTGCAGGTGGTTGCTAAGGGCGTGAACTCCATGCGTGGCGACAATTTTGGTGCCTTAATCATTACGCATTATCAACGTTTGCTAAACTACATTAAACCTGATGTTGTTCACGTAATGATGGGTGGGCGCATTGTCAAAACTGGCGGTGCAGACCTGGCCTTGAAACTTGAAGATGAAGGTTATGCCGGTCTCCGTGATGAGTTTGGCCTAGATGTTGATCTTGTGGATGAAAACTAGGAGGCAGTAATCATGAGTCAAGAAACAATGCCACTGGTTGAAGACACGGTGACGAAGCATGATGAACCAGCATGGATGACAGACAAACGACGCGTAGCAATGGACCAGATGCCAACGTTGAAGATGCCACGGGTTCAGCGATTTGATTACAGGAATTGGCAAATGATGCCGTCTACGGAAATACATTGGCAGTCATCGTCAGCCAGTTTGGCTCAATCCGATTTAGATGCAACTACCGCAAAAGCGGATGATAAGCAAATTAGTATCGTTCAGGTTGGTCAAACAACCACACAAGTTAAGTTGTTGCCAGCAGAGCTCACTAAGCAAGGTGTCCTAGTGATGGATTTATTCGATGCCATGCGCGAATATCCTGAGACGGTTAAACAGCATTTAATGACTAATGTTATTAAAACGAATGAAACAAAGTTGACGAGTTACCATATGGCAATGTTAACAAGTGGCATCTTCATATATGTACCGCGCGGGGTTGTGGTGAACCAACCAATTGAAGCACATATTATCCAGGACAGCACGAAGGCCGACCACCCGTTGATTTCGCACGTTTTAATTGTTGCTGAAGCAGGTAGTGAGTTTGCTTTCACCCAACATTTATCAACGGTTGGTGAGGCGGCAAACATAGCAAATTGTTTTGTTGAAATTGATGCTGCCGAAGACAGTCGGGTTCGTTTTTCTTCCCTAGATGCGTTTGGCCCTAAAACGGTGACTTACTTTGAACGTCGTGGATTGGCTGCCAATCATGCAAATATTGACTGGGCGGTGGGGCTGCTCAACGATGGCAACACCATTGGTAACATTGATACGAATTTATTAGGCGAAGGCGCAGAAACTGACTCGAAAATGATTGCCATAACAGATGGTACGGTGAGGATGGGCATCAATAATGGCGTCACCAATCGCGGCAAACATTCAGTTGGCAATATTCTGCAACGCGGGGTTCTTTTAGGACGATCACAGTTGGTATTTAATGGTTTCGGTGACATTATTCACGGTGCTTCAGGGGCTAAGGCCGAGCAAGAAAACCGGCTTTTGATGATGTCAAACGAAGCGCGCGGAAATGCTAATCCAATTCTGCTCATCGATGAAAATGATGTATTGGCGGGTCACGCCGCTAGTGTAGGTCAGGTTGATCAACAGCAACTGTATTACTTGATGAGTCGAGGAATCGACAGACAACAAGCGCAGCGACTGGTCATTCGCGGTTTTCTCGGGGTTGTTCTGAGTGCGATTCCAGCCAAGACTGTTCGGCAGGAACTAATTACGACGATTGAAAGGAAGCTGACTGATGAAAACTGATATAAGTGATCTACGCGGCGACTTTCCAATTCTTGACCAATTAGTTAATGATGAACCATTAACGTACTTAGACAATGCGGCGACGGCCCAGAAGCCTAATCAAGTTGTGGCCGCTTTGACACACTTTTATCAAACAGATAATGCCAACGTACATCGTGGCGTTCATACGCTGGCAGAACGTGCAACAGTCGCATATGAAGATGCTCGTCATAAAGTGACTCACTTTATCAACGCTGCTGAGCCTGCTGAAGTAATTTTCACGAAAGGCGCCACTGACAGTCTTAATTTGATTGCTAGTACTTATGGCGAAGCCAACATTGAGGCTGGCGATGAAATCGTGATTAGCATTATGGAACATCACAGCAACCTCATTCCGTGGCAACAATTGGTTTTGCGCAAACATGCGACGTTAAAGTACATTGAGCTGACGCCAACCGGTGAATTAGACATGGCAGACGCTGACACTAAGATTACGGATAAAACTAAAATTGTTGCAGTGGCTCACGCCAGTAATGTAATGGGAACGGTCAATCCCATTGTTGCGCTGACTAAAATGGCACATCAACATGGGGCCATTATGGTTTGCGACGGCGCTCAAGCGGTGCCACATATGCCTGTTGACGTTCAAGCGCTCGACGTTGATTTTTACGCTTTCTCTGGTCACAAAATGATGGCACCAACCGGAATCGGTGTTTTGTACGGTAAACGGGATTTGTTGGCCGCAATGCCTCCGTATCAGTTTGGCGGTGAGATGATTAATTTTGTTCACAGGTACGAAAGCACCTGGAATGAATTGCCATGGAAGTTTGAAGCTGGCACTCAAAATATCGCTGGTGCAGTGGGATTAGGTGCTGCCATCGATTATTTGGAAAATCTGGGGATGAGCAATGTGCAGGCACATGAGCAGCAATTAGTTAACAGTTTGCTGCCACAGCTGACTGCTGATCATCAGATTGAGGTTTACGGTCCAAATGATCCTGTGAGACATACTGGCGTTATTGCGTTCAATATTAAGGGACTGCATCCTCATGATGTTGCCACAGCACTGGATATGGAAGGCGTTGCCGTCCGCGCTGGTCATCATTGTGCACAGCCACTGATGGAAACGCTCGGTTTAGTGGCAACGGCCCGCGCCAGCCTGTATATCTACAATACCCAAGATGATGTGGATCGCTTAATTCACGCACTGAATGAAACAAAGGAGTTCTTTAGTCATGAGCTTATCAAAGCTGAATAGTTTATATCGGGAAGTCATTTTGGACCACGCCGACCATCCACATCACAAACATGCACTGACCGATGCGACGACAACGATGACTGTGAAAAATCCAACCTGCGGCGATGTTATTAATTTAGATATTGATTTAAATGAAGACGATGTCATTACTAATATTGGTTTTACTGGAGAGGGCTGCACGATTAGCCAATCCTCGGCTAGTATGATGAGCGATGCGGTTCTTGGCAAAACTAAGGATGACGCGCTTAAAATGGCGAAGACGTTTTCTGATATGGTTATGGGCAAACAGCATTATCAAGCAGATTTAGACGAATTGGATGATGCAGCAATTTTATCCAGTATTGTTAGTTTTCCAGCTCGAATTAAGTGTGCAACGTTGTCTTGGTGGGCGTTACAGCGGGCGCTATTGAGCAATCAACAAGAAGAAAGTGACGGTGAGGCGTAATGTCAGAAACGACTGCAGTACCAGTTAAAGATGAAGACTACGAGTTCGGCTTTCATGATGATATTAAGCCGGCCTACTCCACGGGGCGCGGGTTAACTGAGGCAACGGTCCGCGAAATTTCGGCGGCCAAACACGAACCACAGTGGATGCTCGATTACCGTTTGAAGGCGTACAAAATTTATCAATCATTGCCGATGCCAACGTATGGGCCAGATTTGTCGGGATTGGACTTGGCCAACATGCACTACTACCAAAAAATGACGGATAAAAAGTATCGTGATTGGGATGACGTACCGGCAGATTTGAAGAAAACGTTTGACCGACTTGGCGTGCCAGAAGCTGAACGGGATTACTTAGCCGGTTCGTCAGCACAGTATGAGTCTGAAGTGGTCTACCACAACATGCGTGATGACTTTGCCAAGTTAGGTATTATCTTTACGGATACGGACACTGCTCTTCGGGAATATCCAGATGTATTCAAAAAGTGGTTTGGTAAACTGGTTTCACCTTCGGACAATAAGTTTGCAGCGTTGAATGCCGCAGTTTGGTCTGGTGGTTCTTTCATTTACGTGCCTAAGGGCGTGCAAACGAGTACACCAATTCAATCCTATTTCCGGTTGAATTCGGAGAACTCCGGGCAGTTTGAGCGAACCTTAATTATCGTCGAAGAGGGCGCCAAGGTTGATTACGTTGAGGGCTGTACGGCGCCGAACTACTCTTCGGACAGTTTGCATGCGGCAGTGGTTGAGGTGAATGTACAAAAGGACGCCTATTGTCGCTACACAACGATTCAGAACTGGTCGGACAACGTTTACAGTCTTGAGACGAAACGTGCAGCTGCCGCTGAGAATGCCACGATGGAATGGGTTGACGGCAACCTTGGTTCAAAAGTGACAATGAAATATCCGAGTGTGTATCTGAACGGTGAAGGTGCTCGGGGTACCATGCTGTCCATTGCGGTGGCCAGTAATCACATCTTGCAGGATTCTGGCGCCAGAATGATCCACAATGCGAAAAACACCTCTAGTTCAATCGTCTCAAAGTCGATTTCAAAAACAGGTGGCGCGACGAATTATCGAGGAACTGTGCGGTTTGGCAAACATTCAGACGGTTCTCTGGCGCATGTGGAATGCGACACCATCATCATGGACGATCAGTCGAAATCAGATACAATTCCGTACAACGAGATCAATAATGCCAACGTTTCAATGGAACATGAAGCAAAGGTTTCTAAGATCTCTGAGGAGCAATTGTACTATCTGATGAGCCGTGGTATTTCCGAAGAAAAAGCCACCGAAATGATCGTCATGGGGTTCGTTGAGCCCTTTACTAAAGAGTTGCCGATGGAATATGCCGTGGAATTAAACCGTTTGATCAGCTTCGAAATGGAAGGATCGATTGGTTAAATTGCATTGAGTTCAATTATTGAAATGAAAAGATGAGGACAGCGAATGTTAAGAGAAGCAGCGGCATTATCAAAAACGGAAACAGCGGTTATGACGGCACTCGCTGACGTGATCGACCCCGAATTAGGAATCGACATGGTGAATTTAGGTCTCATTTACAACGTGACAGTCGTTGACGGTCATTGTGACATCGCTATGACGCTGACCACTATGGGTTGTCCACTGGGGAACATGTTAGATGATGCCATTACGGAAGCGGCGCTGTCAGTTGACGGTGTTACTGACTGTGATATTCATCTCGTATGGGAGCCAGCATGGAACATGGGGATGATGACCCGTTACGCCAAAGTGGCATTGGGCATTCATGAATAAAAGGGTGTGACGCCCGTCCAAAATGAAGTCCGTATTAAACGATGACAGAAAGGTGCCAAAATGGAGACACAAGTGTTTGTTCAGCGACGCAAAGCCCTTAAAATTTCACAAGTTAAGTTGTGCCAGGGAATTTGCACGCAGGCTACTTTAAGTAAGTTTGAAAGCAATCGCCGTGTGCCGGCCTTGTCGATCCTGAGTAAACTGTGTGTTCGTTTGGGCATGACGGTAGACGACTTATATCAAGGGGAATCGACCGCCGTTGAGTTACAAACAAAGTTAGACGAAATTGAGCGCGAATTGATGGTTGAAAACTATCAGGGGGTACTCAAACGCCTCGCCAAAATTGATGACAAACAGATTGATGCGCTGAATAGTAAGATGCAGTTGTGTTATTTGCGCGGTATTGTAAACGCCTTGATTAATCGACAGCCAGATGACATTCTCTTTGATTTCGCGCGGATTCTAAATGATTTGGATGAAAAACATCAAACAATCTTCACGCAGTTGGCCTTTTTGGGATCGGGCATTATGTATGATCGCCATCAACAGCAAAAGCAGGCATCATTTTACTTTGACAAAGTGTATCAATACATCCGTCTCAATCAACACGAGGCGCTGGGGGATGAAAACCAATACTATCTTCGGGTGTTGACGCTCATTTTCTTTACGGCGGAATTTTATGCCGCCCAGCAAAACTATCGTCGTAGTAATTGGCTGATTGAGGCAGGTTTGAAAATTTGCTGTGACGAACGGGTGACATATTACTTGTCGCGTATTAAGTTTCTGGCCGCACAAAATGCAATTAACTTGCGGCATGATGCCACGGAAATTCAGCAATTGTTAGACGAGACCTTGGCCTTTGCCCGAATTAACCGCAATGAGGTTGTTCAGGTGAAGTTGGCCGCTTTAAAATGCCAATTTAAACAACAATGTAGTAATTAACCGAACAGGCAGCGAAAAAGACGGCGATGACAGGCTCCGATTTGGAGTAGATCATTGCTGTTTTTTGTTTGTGTCGTATCTATTTAGAGAAACGATACATAAACCGTGTCGACTAGGATTACAAGAGCCTTTTAGACTGCGTACAACCCAATAAGAAGTGCAGTTTAATTCTCGGTAAGCGTTTACAAACGGTCTGTATATGTTAAGCTATTTTATATCAATGTGACCGTATAAAGACGGTCGTGCTCAGGGATTATAGTTCATTTCTTGTGAAATAGTGAACTATTCTAATCAAAAGGTTTAGATGTTATCGGAGTTCAGCCCTCTCCTCTTGAGCGATTTTAGTTAGTGTGCGAAACAGCATGGTAACAGTCGTTTAGTGTGTGTTTGAAGGGGGTTATTTTGTGTTTGATAAAGATCAATCGATTCATAATTACTTTGAACAGGCACCTGAGGCAATTTTGATCTTTCAAGACGACGAATTAGTTGCCAGTAATGCCTTGGCACAGACTTTGGAAAATAAGTTAAACTTTTCGCCTCAGTACTTGATTGAAATTGTTCAAGCAACGTTAAGTCGTCATCATGATCGCGACCGCTGTCAACACTGCCGCGTGATAGATTCAATGACTGACTTTTCAATGCCTGTATTGTCTCAGTGCACCGACAGCCAACTCACAAATTATGCCATGACTTACACGGTGCTTGATGCGGCGTCTAACACGTTTGCGTTGACACTTAAAAGCTGTGGCGCCATTGATCGTGTGAATATGCTAGCTGACCGACGCAAACAGAGTTGTGCGATCAATGCCGCTCAGGAACAAGCGCGCAAAACGATTTCTGCAGATCTTCACGACAGCATTGCACAAGGTGTCTATGCTGCAATAATGGGCGTGCGTAAACTGAACGAATCTTGCTGCTGTGAAGGTGCTAATGTGATGCGCAAACGGACAGGAATCATTGAAGCGCAATTACGTGACACATTGCATGAAGTAAAGGATATGGCAATCAATGTTCGGCCATCGGTATTGGATGCCTTTGGGCTAGTTGAAGCGTTTAAAACACTGGCGGAACGAATTGAAACAGCGACTGGTGTTACGATTACCGTGGCCGGCAATGCAACTGGCGATAACTTAACCCCAGCGGTTCAAAATACGTTGTATCGAATTGCCCAAGAAGCCATCAATAATGTGTTGAAACACGCTGAGGCGACCGAAGTTCTCCTTTTGTTTGTGGAACATCAACATTATGTATCACTGCAAATTGTTGATAATGGTGTCGGTTTTGAAGTGGCCGACCACCAAGCATTTAACGGTCATTCATTAGGTTTACATGATATGGCAGATCGAATTAAAGCGTTAAACGGTGTTTTTGAAATTGACTCAAAACTTGACATTGGTACCACAATTACCGTCAAGTTTCCGATTAAAGTGATGGAAGGAAGTCTTCCGGATGCTTAGTGTATTAGTAGCAGACGATCATGCGGTTGTTCGCTCTGGTCTGACTTATTTAATCAATAAACAGCCTGGGTTAAGGGTGGTTGACGAGGCCGCGACTGGAACTGAAGCATCTTTGCGTGTAGAAGAAGGTGGCATTGACATATTGGTCATGGATCTCAGCATGCCGCCCGGTGAAAATGGCTTGGTGACAACGAAACGTTTGCATGACGCGTTTTCCAAGACTAAAATTTTGATTTTATCGATGCACGATGAACGAACTTATATTAATCAGGCCATCAAAAATGGTGCGATGGGATACGTGCTTAAAAGCTCACCCGACACAGAGGTTATTCACGGATTGACAGTTATTGCGAGCGGGAAGAAATACCTCGATAGTAATATCAAAATGACGGCATCAGATATCGATAAGATCAACCCGGATACCACTGATGTAGAACTTGGTAGCTATCAAGCATTGTCAAAACGTGAACGAGAGGTTCTACCGCTGATAGCACTCGGCTATTCGAATAAGGAAATTGCTAACAAACTGTTCATTTCGACAAAAACTGTCGAGGCACACAAGGCAAATATTATGCGCAAACTGGATATCCATGTTCATGTCGACTTGGTACGTTATGCTATTAAGCATCATTTGATTGAATTCTAAATGATGAGATTGATTGACGGAATCACACTAGTAATTGAAAAGTTTAAAAATGTTACACGTGGAACCGAAATACAGTTTAGTCATCTAAAAAGGCTTGAAGAATCGCAGACCTAATTTGGTCGAGTTCTCAAGCCTTTTTTAAGCATTGTTATGACGTGTGATTCGTTCCTCACGTCTGCGTTGACGCCGCTGCTCACGTTCTGCGTGCCGGTTTTCATTTAGTGTTACAGTGTTAGCCATTGCTTCTGGATATTGTCTTTTAGCGCGTATCCAAACTAATCCGCGTTGAACCAATAATGTGATGCCAAGATACAACAAGATGGTTGCATTACTGCCGTGCCAAGACAGGCTGGCTAAAGAATGGATGAATAAACCAACTATCCATAAGACAATTGTTTCCCAGTTACCTTGTCTCATGACTGTGCCAGTTTTATCAATCCACAGGCGGTAAGAAAGTGTTCGCAGATAACCAAATAAGACAGCACTGATTAATGATCCTAAGACGAACAGTCCTGCATCTGCTGTAACGATCAAATAGTTATGCGTAATGGCATCGGAAACTGATGCAGCGCCAAACAAAATCAAGAAAAGATAAAACGTTAGATTGAGCTGAATTCGATGAGGTGATAATTGACGTTTGAGTACGGCATATAGTACAAAAAGTGCCAAGACGATATTAGTGAAATCGATGTTTTACATGTTAGGCTCCGATTGGTTTGGTTTAGATGGGAGAATTATGGTGATTACAGATTTCAATCATGTAATTTTGCGTTAAAGGCGCGGACTTCGTGACGGGCCGTAGTCATGGAAGTCAACCAAATGATGAAGTAAACGATGACAAAAATGACGGTGAAAAACGAAAGCCAGAAGAAGTTTAAAGGGAACCAACCACAAAGAATGGCCAGCGGGGTGAAACCAACATAGATAATTAGAAAGTGGACTATTGTTTGTTTAGTAATGCTCCATCGGTCTACTTCAAACGCCAAGCTAGAAATTGCAAATACACATCCGATCAAGGCCCAGAGTAATGCAGATACAGCGGTGGCTGAGGTAGACGAGGAGAAATGGGACATGAAAGTTGGCGCGGAAGGCGCGTAGTCTTTGCTCTGATAAATAAATGCAAAGGCTAGGCTGATTAGGAAACCAGTTGTAATACCAATGGTTATTCCTCTAAGAAGATAGTTGATTAATTTTTTCATGAGAGTAGCTCCTTTCTGATTTCACGCGTGTATCTTCGTGAAGTGTACGTTTGTTGACCGTCGCGTAAAATAATTTGGTACATTCCGGTCGGTGTTAGAGCAAATTCCTTGATCCAGGCTATGCGAATGATTTCACTACTTGAAGTACGAATAAATAAATTATGGGGCAGCGTACTAGCGAGCTCATAAATACGTTGATGTAGTTCGTACTCGCCATCAGGCGTCTGGCAAATAACACGTTTGCCGCTTGTTTGAATGCGGTTAATCTCTAAAACGGAGATCACTTTACGTTTGGTGTCGCGGTAGCCAGTTAGATTTAGCGAATTAGATAATTGTTGAATCTCATCACTTAATTGGACAAGCTGTGGCGTTTTCTCAGCGGCGTGAATGGTGATGAATGGTTCCAAAATTGTTGAAATGATTTCAAAATTTATTTTCACCGTAAGCACTCCCTTCTGTTGAATTAACCATACGCAGAAATTGCGTCACTGTCATGTCTTTACTGACAAACGGTCAGTTTGACAGGATAAATGGTCATTAATTTTATGTTAACCGTTTGGATTTTCAAGCAAAATCAAAGAAAGATTAGCAGCATGTCTGTTAGACTGGACAACAGGAAGGGTGAATAGAATGACTCCACAAAAATTGTTGCGGCACGTTAATCGCATCACCGATTCGGGAAAGAAAAAGCTACTTGTTGTGATTAATCCATTGCGCGTGTATGAGTTTGGTTTAAGCACACAACCATATGTTGAGGACAACATCGAGTGGTTCACTGGGGATATGCGGCGCGTTGTTAAAGTTTTATCAGATCATGATATTCCGTCAGATTTTTTGGAACAGCGTGATGGTAAAATCGACGAACCGCATCAAGTCTACAGTTATCAACTGGATGAAATTAAGCGACGCCAGATGAAGTAAATCAGAAACTGTAGTGCGCGCATGTTTTTAGAAAATCGATAAATGTAAAACGCAGAATTCCGATTTATTTCAAAATCAGAATTCCGCGTTTTCTTTTTAGCGACTTGTTGTAAATTAAAAAAGTGTAGTAATTTCAATAGTCAAGGAGGACCTAAGCTGGTACGCCTTAACTGAAGGAAGTGCGTTAAGATGCAAGTGATATTTGACAAGGCGGGTTGCAAGTCTTTTTTCAAGAAGTTCAGAAGCCAGCAGCATCAGATGCAAACAGAAATTTTAGAAGCTGTTGATGAACAGATCAACAGCGGTATGAGCAAAACAAAAATTGCCGCTCATGAGCGAATTAACGGGCGTTCCATTCATGAGTTTCGTTTAAATTTGGGCACGATTGGTTCGGCCCGGGTGGCCTTTTATGTTAACAACCAATTAGCAACGGTGCTATTCGTATCGACCGACTTACAAAAACGAACATTCACTGACGAATTGGAACGATTTTTGAAGGAGCGAGGATGATGCGTTTAATTCCAGTTAAACAGGCTGAAAACATCCTGAAACAAGTGTGCAAACCTGGTAAAAGTGTCGCAATTGTGTTGTTAACGCGTAAAAAAGATCGCTCATTAAAGATTGAACGGTCGGAACACATACTGACTGTGACCGAGCAGGGATACCGAAATGAAACGAAACGCGTCTCACTTGATAATCATGAAGGTAAGGTGATATTGCGACAGGCTTTTAAACGTGAGTTCCCTAGAAGTCATGAGGTGTATATCAGTCGTCAGTAACGGGATTTTTTGTCTGGTAATAGACGTAAACAACACTGGGATAGGCGCAATAACATTCGCTATGCAACTATAGTCATCGGCTGCATAGCGAATGTTGCAATTCTGAAACTATTACATTGATTGAATTTTGAAAACAATAAATGATTGCAAACGAATCCTCAACAACTCGGTTTTTGGCCGAGATGCTGAGGATTTTTTTCGAAATCGGAAAATGAATTATTTATATTTAACGTAAAAAGGATATACTAGTATAGCATATATAAAGTGCATTTTATTCTGTTATAAAATGCGAATGTAGTGCTCATTATGTGAAGGTCTCCTAAAAATTGCATTTTTGATTTGAAGGTGATTTTCGATAAATATTTTTTACGAAAAAGGGGGGATGGACAATGAAGTATTGTCCAAATTGTGGAGCTGAAATAGCTCCTGATGATAAATTTTGTACCAAGTGTGGTTTCGTTTTGCCAGTTGAGGGGCAAACGAGTGGGGCTGCTAAACAAGTGCGACCTGTACAACCAAGCCAACCCCAAGCCGCACCTACATCTACGCCAGCACAACCTAACCAAACTGTTACGGCCGTTCAAGGCTATGCAACGAATTATTTTCAATGGTTATGGGATGCATTGAAAAAACCATTTAATAATGATGAGAGCGCGGGACAATATTTTGGATTAATCAATTTTGCAATTATTATTTTGCTTAACGCGTTTTCATTCAACACCGTTATTCAGCGGGTTGAACAAATGGGTTCTTCAATGCTTGGAGCCTTTGGTGCCAGCACTCAAAGCGGTGCCAAGTCGTCATTCTGGATGCAATTTATCTTTGTCGGTTTGGTAATCTATGCCATTTTTGTTGGCGTTAGCTACTGTTTTAGCCACTATGCTACGCACAATCTTGATCAAACGTTCTTAGCTTACACGAATAGACTTGCTCACTACACAAGTAGCATTTTAGTTTTGGCTGTTGTTCAATTTCTTGATTCGTTTGCTGTTAATTCAACGAATGGCGTGGGCTTTTACACCATTCTAGTCGTCTTACAACTCTTCATCTTGCTGAGTGGCTGCCTATTGTCTGTTGCACCACAACAGGGTGTAACAGGTAGTTTCGATTCCGCTTACACAGCGATATTAACGACAGTTGTCATTAATGTACTTCTTTTCATCGTTGCCGATATTGCCGCGCAGTCTGCTTTATCAAGTTTGATGTCGCTGCTTAAACAGTTCTAGTGGGGTATAGATAAATGGATGATAAGGTCTTTTGTTCAAACTGTGGCAAACAGATTTCGCGGACGACTAAGTTTTGCCCATATTGTGGGGCGGCTAATCGTGAATATGCTAGTTCAGCAAATAGCGTAGCGGCTGCTCCGAGCAACAATGGGACAGACGTTCAGCAAGCAACGATGAGTCAAGGATTGGCAACACAACAACAGGCTACTAAACAAACCAGAAAACCCCGCCGACATGGGAAACTTACTAGTGGAAAGCTAGTCGCGTTGATTGTTGGTCTAATCGTGCTTATTGGGGCAGGCGTTTTCGGCGCTAAACAATATTATGGAAATCGCTATGACATTTACTCAATGCCACATGACTATGATGCCGCGCCAGAGAGTTATACGCTTAAGTTTATTCCTAAGACATATATTCAAATTAATGATCATTTCATCAATATGGTGACTGTTGAGGTGCCGTCGGACAATAATAATCAAATATTTTTAGTTTCGAGCCGTATTCCGATTCATAAAAAAGGATCGCAGTTGCAGCTAGATTACAATGACGGGCAATATTTAACGAAACTTTATTGGCCAGAACAATTCGCAAGTATACAAAAAGGATTGCCAAAGAATGATAAGGCTGAAATTAATTTGATTAAGTCGCTCGGAGTGTCCGATAAGTCTGCAGCTGGGGCCACTTTCAAGGGCAAAGTGGAAACAATGGGTTGGTCACAGAATTTCAAAGGTCAAAAGAACTTTAATTCGCGTCAGCAAATTGTTCACTATTTTTATGGGACAAAACATTTACGACTCCTAGATATTCATAAACCTAGTTTTGATTTCGATGCTGCAATTTCAAGCAAGAAAGTTAAAACAATGCCAAACGGCGCGAAGTTTAACCAGGAAGTTAGGCGCATAGAAAACATGCATTATTTGAACTAAATAAAACAAGGAAAGGATCAACTCATGGCTCAATGTAAAAGGCACCCGTAAAATGTAGGAAAACGGCAGGTTAGAACTGTTGGTTTTCCTACATTTTTTGTATCATGAATCACATCAGAGTGTAGGAGGAATTTGATGTGAGACGTGATTTAAGAGAAGGAGTGACGATTTACGTGACTGAAAATATTAAGCCTAACTTCGCCGAGATTGCCCGGCAATATAATGTTGATTATCGAACCGTTAAGAAAGCCTATGAGGAAGTCAAAGCTGGACTTAAGGGCCGACCAAGTGGTCGACCGAAACGGCCAAGTTTACTGGATCCATTCAAGCAAACCATCGATTCAAAGCTTGAACTAAATTGTTCGGCTGCTTCAATTTTTAAATTTATCCAGAAGAAGGGCTTTACCGGCAGCTATACCCTCGTGAAAGATTATTGTCGCCAAACCCGCCGAGAACGAGTTAAGAAAGCTACCATTCGGATTGAACATTCCCCTGGTCTCTCTGCTCAAGTTGACTGGAAAGAAGAAATGGCCCTAGTGAGCAGCGAGGGTGAGCTGTTTAAATTCAATATTTTCTTGTATGTATTGCCTTATTCAAAACTCAAATATATGACACTAACCTTTGATCGGAGCCAAGATACCCTCTTTTCTTGCTTACACGACGCTTTCCTTCATACCGGAGGTATTCCGACGGAAATCTGGTTTGATAATATGAAAACCGTTGTGGATCATACAAAATCCCAGTTTGGCCACGCTGTCTTTAACGAACGGTTCCACGAATTCTGTAAAGATGCCGGTTTCACACCAATTGCTTGTCGACCATTCAGACCACAAACTAAAGGTGCAGTTGAAGCCCTTGCTCGCACGGTTGAACGTTTACGGCCATACAATACTGAATTTGCTGATGGAACTGAGCTAATCGAACTAGTTCATATGCTCCGAGATGATCTAAATCATGAAACTTCGCAGGCCACGGACGAAGTCCCGTACCTGAAATGGTTAGACGAAGAAAAAGAGTACCTTCATCGCGTTCCAGTTAATCTCCTTGAACCATACTTCGAAGAAAACATTACCCGTGTCGTTTCGAAGGAGGCCATGATCAATTTCCGCAAATGTAAGTACTCAGTAGATCCGCGATACATTGGTTGTACGGTTGCTGTTGAAATCTCCAATGATGAGCAGCGCATTCACATTTATTATAACGGAGAAGAAATTCGTACGCACTCCATAACTACCAATTCGCTGAATTATGACCCCCAAGATCAGTTCAATATCCTCAAATCTGATTTGCTTAAAGGGCGGACAGATGAAGACATTTCAGCTTACATTCGTGAACATATGACTGATTACGACAACTTATAGGAGGCTACCATGACCACTAATAATCAAATTCTTTTAAATAATCTTGAGCGCTTAGGGTTAAACAAAATCCGTGAATACTTGCCGAATTACCTTGATCAAATTCACACTGATAATCTGTCATTAACTGAGGCGCTAATTGATTTAACTAATTCGGAACTCCAGAATCGACACGAAGGTCAGATTGCACGGGCCATTGGCCGTGCTCGGTTCCCCAATACAAAATCCCTAGATACATTTGATTTTAGCTTTCAACCCAGTATGAATCGCCAAGAGGTTCTGGAATTCCAGAATCTGGCTTTTATGGAAAAGTCTGAAAACTTAATCTTTATTGGCAATCCGGGAGTCGGTAAAACCCACTTGGCAATTAGTATTGGGATTGAGGCCTGTAAACAGGGCTGTCGGGTTCTCTTTATTAATTGTCATGAGCTGTTGATTAGATTGAGAGCAGCTTACGAAAAAGGACTGCTTGATCGATCTCTAAGCCGCTATTCGCGCTATGACCTATTAATTATTGATGAAATTGGGTATTTGCCAATTGGTCACCAAGAAGCTAACCTCTTATTTCAGCTAGTCAATGCCCGCTATGAAAAGCATTCAACGATCATTACCAGCAATAGTGATCTATCCGCTTGGGTTGATATTTTCCAGAACCCAACTGTGACAGCAGCCATTCTCGATCGCTTGGTTCATCATGTTCACGTAGTGAAGATCACTGGTAAATCTTACCGATTACGTGGCCTCAAGTAACTGCCGAAAACCTACATTTCTTTCTGCCGAAAACCTACATTTTTAAACTGCCCTTGACACTCAACAAGATTCACTACAATTCTGTCCAAATTGTGGTGCAAAATTAAAACCAGGTGCGCTATTCTGTGGTAATTGTGGATTTAACATTGCTAACTATAAAGCGGCAAAAAAGAATGTCGGTAACGAAAGTCAAGCAAGTAAACCAGCAAGTGCGTCGGCTGCTCCCAAGTCTGGTAATCGTTTCAATCAACCAAATCAGCCAGGCAGTCAGAGCAATAGTGTGCTTCACACTGGCACTAGAGAAGCAAGTAAGCCTGTTCAGTCACAAGCTGCCCCTAAACCGTCAGCTGTCAGTTCAGCACCAACGCGAAGAACTAAAAAAACAAAAAAATGGCCGTGGATTACGGCCGCCATTGTGCTTATTATCTTAGCCGGTGGATATATGTTTGGCAAAAACTACTATTCCCAAGATAATCAACTGAAGCGCGCAATGACCTCTGTTAAAAAGAACGATAAGAATTTAGCAAAAAACTTTGCGGTTTCTGATAAACAATTCAAACTGAGTCACAAAAGTTTGCAACCCTTGATCAAGGAATTGAAAAATAAACCCTCGGGGATGAAGCTGTTTGAGTCACAACTCAAAAATAACGGTGTGACCGAAGATGGCGCATATTCATTTGCCCCTTCTGGACGGGCATGGTTATTATTTCCACGATATAAAATCAAGGTTAAAACTTTTTCGGCTAAGTTACGAACCAATCAACCGAATATCAAACTGACGGTCAACAATCAACACGCATACAAAACCACAATGACGAGCGTTTCGCACAGCTTTGGCCCATATATTGCTGGGCAATACGAATTGACGGCTGAGGGAAATGTTCATGGGCACCACATGAAAAATGACGGTAACTATTGGCTTACGCCAAGTAATGCTAGCGACGTTTATCTAGAGTTAAAGACGATTTCCTTCACAGCAAAGGGTTATCCTGGCGCTGAGGTTAGGATCAACAACAAATCATATGGCAACCTGGATAATACAGGCTCCCTGTATCTTCAGGACATTCCGTGGTCTAATGACATGGAATTAACGATGGTTTACAGCGGCGACGGTGGGAAGGCTACGTCTAATCAACGCAAAATTCGTGACTCAGACGAAGATGAGGAAGTATCTGTCAGCTTCCCAGGAGTGATGTCTCATGACGATGCTCACAATTTAATTTCTGATGTTTTCACAGATATGGACTTACTGTCAGCTAGTGGTGATGTTCCTTCTGATCTTGCTTCTCTGTTTGACGATGGCACGTCGAGCCAACAGTATAAAGATATTGTTAGCATGGCTAAGAACTACAATAATGACAAAAAGATCAGTAGTGTAAACTTCACCGTCCAAGACTTCCACGTAGTGCCTAATAAGAACGCTGAAACAAAGGCCACTTATAACGTGAAATATAAGTTTTATGGTGACAGTGGGGCCTCACATACGCAGGTTTTCCAGTACGTGGCTATCCTTGATGGTACTGGCAGCGCTGGCAAGATTAGGAGCATCCATGCTACCAAGAAAATTAGTGATACGTCGACACCGGGGGATGATGATTCGGATTCTAACAGTGATTCAGACTCCAGCAATGACGATGATTCCAGTTCAGACGCTTCGGATAGCGACTCAGATTCGACTGATAATTCTGACGATAGTAATTCAGATACGGATTCAACTGATGATGAGTCATATCAAACGAACCAGAGGTATGTTAGTCAAAATTTAAGTTATTAATTTGACCAAACTAAATTTCCCGATCGATGAGTCCCTCGGCATATTTCAATAAAGCGTGTAATCCCTTTTTGAGGGATTACACGCTTTATTTATTTTTTTTCATAGTTTAGTGCAATTGTGTTTTGGAAAAAGGTAAACGTGAGTCATTTGTTCTGTTTTAAGAATGGATCTTGTCCATCATGGAAATGTCGGTAAACAACATCGTAAATACTAACAATGACCGCTAAAATTAGGACGACAGCAGACGTATGATGGGTTAACCATGAACCAGTCGAGACTATGAGGATGATAGGAACTAATGTCCAGATCCATTTAGTAAACAACTTGTAAGTGGCCCAACAAAAAATAATGGCGAGTAATAGTAACATCTTGTTTCAACTCCTTAAGTACCCTTTAAAAGAATCCAAAATTTGAATCATTGAAAGAACGCAATGGATCACTTGCGACAACAGATGGTTCACTGATGTGTAAAATATGTAAAAACTAGCATGAATTAGCAGGCGGTTTAGGTATTCTAAGTACATGGACGTTCAGCCAGCTTATTACTTGCTGTCGTTCAAGCTGGCAGGTATTACGTATCCTCATCATCACCAATCAGTGACTAACAAGGGATGAGGAGCATGCAATATCACTTAGGAAAGATTGGGTAATGATACAGCTTGCTGTGTCGTTATATATCGTAGCTAGGTCGGTAAAAACACTGGCTCAAGCGTTTGCGATAATAAAAAAAGCTGACTACATAAAGTAGACAGCTTACCCAACAATACTTGACCAGCGAGCGAGGAGTCTCCGCTAAAATTCTCCTCGCTTTCCAATGGCATTATTATAGCAATTTTACTAGATTTGGCAAACGTAAGCTGTTGCGGCATTTCGAGAAACTTAAAACTAGGGTTTTCAAAATTTTGTTCGAGGTTTGCTCATTAATGAGTAGGCCTTTATTTATGAAAATAGAAAAAACCACCAATCACGGGCTGAGCCAGCGTGATTGGTGGTTAATTGTTTTGATGGATCGCCAGGGGAACAGACCTAACGATATGATAAATGCCGTAACAGCAGTTGTTACACGTGTTTCACATGGAACTTTATTGTGCTTGGCTACCCTTTAGGTATTCTGCCAACTGGTTAGCTGCATGCCATTCTTGCTCAGCAGTCGTATGAATATAAGTGTTGAGTACCGTTTGAATATCAGCATCCTCCATACGGTTCTGAATCTCTTTAATGGGGATGCCAGCAGCAAACATAGCTGACACGCTTGTGTGGCGTAGACCGTGGACACTGATGTAACGTAGTCCATTATCCTTAATGATCTTAGCCAGCCATTTGTGTGGCGTGTCTAGTGACTTGTATTTGCCCTTTGAGTTAGGAAATACCAGTTGATGCTTATCTACGCTAGATACGTTAGCAATTGTTAACAAATACCGTTGCTGAGCTAACCGCCATTGTCGAAAATAGTATACGGTGCTGGTGTCTAGGGGTTTGGTTCGCATCCCTTTAGCAGTCTTAGTAGCATTCACTACTGTATGACCGCCAACACCCTGTGAGAGTGTCTTACTAATGGTCATGGTGGATTTACTGAAGTCAATGTCTGACCACTCCAGCGCTAGTATTTCGCTTCTACGGGCAGCCGTGTAAGCATACGTCCAGAAGAGGGCAAACTTTTCAGGTTCAGTGTGTGAATCAAGACATTTAAAAAAATGAGCAAGTTTATCACGACTCCAAAAGTTTTCACGTTGTTGCCCTGGTGTAGCCTCATGCTTTGGCAAAGTAACTAATGCTGCTGGGTTGCGGTCAATGTAACCACGTTTCATAGCGAACTGAAACATCTGTGAAGTGAAGTAGTACCACCGTCGATAGCCAGCAGTTGTAGCCTTGAACCATTCATTCACTGCCCGTTGTACTTGGGCAATCGTAATAGTACGGATGCGAAACTGACCAAAAGCGGGTAGGATGTGGTTATCAAACATTTTGTTAGTTTTCGCCCAAGTGCTTTCACGGACAGTATTTTGATAAACTGGAAACCATTCGTTAAACACTTGAGCAAATAGAATATTGTTTTCTTTAGGAACGTCGCCATTATCCTCTGTTTGAACCTGTAAGCGAGATAGAGCAATGGCGGCTTCTTTTTTTGTCTTGAAACCACGGCGGCGAGTACGTTTCTTTTTACCAGTTTGATGGTTAACCCCTAGATAGATTTGAAAGCCGTACAGTGTATTCCCATCTTTGTCTTGGTATGAATTAATCTGTGTCATTTTATTTCTCCCAACGGCCTGTGCGGGGCGTTGTTAGGAAAATACAAGGGTAGTTGTAAATATCCTTGTGAGGGGGTCGCGTTTTGCGACGGCATTAGTTATAGACCTCACTCCTTTCATTGCACACACTCAGAACTGGTAATGTGCTACTTAGTCTGCTTTAAGAACGGATCTTGTCCGTTGTGGTAGTGCCTGTAAATCAGGTCGTAGATACCAGCAATAATAGCGACTATTAGAACAACTGCAGACGGGTGATGAATAAGCCATGAACCTGCTGAGACTACTAAAACGATTGGTATCAGGATCCAAACCCATTTAGTAAAGAATTTATAAGTAGCCCAGCAAAAAATGATTGTGAGTAACAGTAGCATGGTGCTTTATCTCCTAGAAGTTAAACAGAACAATATCTTTACTGGTCTGTGTCGTCGTCAGTGTCTTGATTGCTGTCAGTTTGGTTAGAGTCATTGTCTTGGTCTGAATCAACTGAGCTCTGGTCGTTGTTTGAGTCGCTCTGATCATCATCGCTTGAGCTACTGTTTGCATCGTTTGACAGTGAGCTTGCCTCTGCTAAGGCCTCTTTACCATTTTGTTCAGCGGCTGCTGTGTTCTTTTTTAGACTAGCCAAATAGGTTTCATCTGGAACGAGTGATTTTAAAAGGTCAGCTTTTGAAAGTGTCTTGTTCGGAAATTGACTATCGACACCCTCACCAGTTGATGGAGCAATAGTAACGGTTGTTGAAGTGGTGGCCACTAAGTAACAAGTTGAATCCACGTGACCTTGGTCTAGCTCCGACCTGCCATTATCGTTCGTGTAAAACTCTAGGTTGTCCATTGGGTAACTGGCCATTTCTTGTGGTGTTTTAGCACCCCATGTCTGCAAATAAGCAAGCATGTACCAGTCATTGTCTGTCAATTGTGCTGCTAGTTGGCTGTTGGTATCGCTGCTACTACTTGAACTAGATGCTGTGCTAGATGAGGACTGTTGACTGCTGGAACCGGACTGTTTCGACTGGTCAGTAGAGGCCTTTTTAGATGTCTTAGACACTTTACTGGACGTGTCTTTATTGCCTCCAGAATGCGCCGAACTATGCCCAGAATTGCTACATGCGGCTAAGCTAAGTGATGCCAACAGGGTAACGGATAATGCAATTGCTTTTTTCATGATAATCTCCTAAATAATTGTTATGTATGAGGATGAGCGACACCACCATGGTTAAAAAATTCTAAAAAATGAAATGAGGAACCGGCGGGTAGTGGTCAACTCCGGTAAAGAGTGTCGTTTTTGAATAGGTGTTGAGGTCATCGATTTGATGGCGCCTTTCTTAGTGCAATCAAGCTAGTTTTTAGTACCCTTGTGCATCCCCTCAGAACTGAGTTTGCTATTGCGGTATTGTGTAGTCAGTTAATGAAAACTTTGAACGAATTACTTCTGTATGGCTAAGCAAATTAGTTTGCGGACTAGCTTGTACATTAGGTTCAAAGAGTATAGGTAAGTCACCTTTGAGTAGCGGAATTTCTTCCAAGAAAAGTTCTTGTTCGCTGTTAATTCCTAAAGGTTCTTCAGTTAGACCATAGACAAAGTGATCGCCTTGCAGTGCCCCACAGTTGGAGCAGGTATTAGCCAAGTAAGTAGAGTTCACCGCTTGAGAATAAGCAGCTTTGATATGGTAATTACTTTCTGCATGTTGAACTAGTTGAGTTGGAATGAATTTCTCTGCTGATGACCAAGGAATAATCATTAAATCGATTCCAAAATCATTTAGTAAATCTAAGCGTTCAGTAACAAATATCATATTGTTATGTTGAATTCCAACTCCTGAGACCATAGTTTTTTCACCGCAGCGCCAACATTCCATTTTGGCACTTACTATTCCGAGAGAATTGGTTATTACAACGTCAGTATTAATCCACTTAGCAAATCGATAATAGTATTTAGGATTGGTGGCATACCAGAACTTCTCGTTGTGGTTCCAACGAGCGAACAATGATTTTACCTCTTCCTTGTCAGCATATGGAACGTTAAGCCTTAAGTACCTTTCATCAGCCAATATGAACGCCTTCTTTTTGTTTGAAAAGTATGTGAGTAACGAATAAACGTTATCATGACAGCCGATAAAGCTGTTTTAAACTACTGCTTTGGACAACAGACTGATCAACGGAATACACCCCGGTTGGGACACTAGTTATTTTTCTCGTTGTTGATAATTTTTTTAACTTGCTTGTCAAAATCAGATTCTATTTTTTGAGTTTTATTAAACTTCTCGTATTCAAGTGATGCCTTTTCTTTGGCTTTACAGTAGATTGTAAAATTAATCCGAACGCTGTTCGGACAAAAAAGATCAGCTTCCTTTAAAATGGTGTTTACAACAAACCCATCTTTTAGGAGCTGATCTTTTGTCTAGTATAACCTATTCCGAACGAATTAAAATCGAAACCTTTTGTGAACTAGGGCTGTCCAATATCCAAATGGGCGTTCGGCTGAACCGATCACCGTCAACAATTTCTTATGAATTATCTCGATGTCAACCTTATCAGGCTGAATTAGCACAAACAGATGCCGAATACAAGCGATCACGATGTGGTCGGAAAACTAAGCTGAGCGATGAGTTAAAGCAAACAATTCTCAACCATTTACATCTAAGCTGGTCACCAGGAATGATTGCTCACGAATTTAAACTAGCGACTAAATCTATTTATAATTGGCTAAATCAGGGGAGAATTGGTTTCTCCTTGAATGATCTACCTGAACATGGCGTACGCCAACGGCGTAACGTTGACCAACGATCCAAATATAATCAATCTTTGGGGCGATCGATTGAACAGCGTCCCATGATGATTAATCAACGTAATCGCATCGGTGATTTTGAACTAGATACCGTCGTTGGCCCTCGTGGGCATAGTAAGGCAGTTTTATTAACTTTAATCGATCGCAAATCACGGTTCCTTTGGGCATATCGGTTAAAGGACCGAACGACAGCGAGTGTTAATGAAGCACTGACTAAGTTCCTAACAACTTTTAATGGACCGGTGCACAGTTTTACTGTGGACCGTGGTACTGAGTTTAGTGGGCTAGTATCATTTGAATCACAATATGGTATTAAGACCTATTACTGTCATGCTTATACGCCAGCTGAACGTGGTAGTAATGAACGCTTTAATCGGAATTTACGTTATTTTTATCCTAAGGGGACTCGTTTTGAGCACATTAGTGCTCAAGATTTAACGACGACGTTACTCCAAATTAACCAGAGACCGCTTAAAATACTTGACTGGAAAACACCGTATCAGGTTATGCTGACCAATTTGTCCAAAAATTCGGATTAAATTTGCAATCTACCTTACCCATTGAAACAGAACCGTTGTCGGGAAGTATTTTATATTCCTGGAATGACAAGAAGCGATCTATGCTATCTGAAAATTCCGTCATAGTAAACGCATTCCGTCGTTCTATTAGTCCCTCAATATAATCAAAATAGCTTGAAACACTACGCTCTAATTGGCGTATCTCATCTTGATTAAGATAGTTTTTGGCAACTTGGGTATCGGACTTTAAGATGCGACCATTAGGAGACTTTTTCCAGGTAGTTAGCCCCATGTTTGGTTTTGTATGGTCAGCGTGAGTAGAGATGATTTCAGCAGCTGTTTGTCCAGTTATAGCGTAGTGAAACTTGTTTTGAACGGTGGCGAAGAACTGCTGAGTTACAGGACTGTCTTTATCATAATCAGTACTAATTTCTTGGAAGATATCAGTAACTTGTTGCCATATTCTACGTTCGCTAGCACGGATTGAACGTACTCGTTCGAGTAATTCGTGAAAGTAATCTTTGTCTAGCAGGTTTGATCCCTGCTTTAAGCGATCATCATCAATGGCGAAGCCTTTAATCATGTATTCTTTTAGTGTTTCCGTAGCCCATTGGCGGAAGCGGGTAGCTTGCCTTGAATTAACGCGATAGCCAACTGAAATTATGGCATCTAAATTATAGTAATTAATCTCTTTTTCCAAATTGCCGAAAACCCCATTGTTTACGACTGTTGCAATTTTTGCAACGCTCGTAGTTTCAGGCAATTCGCCGGTTTCGAAAATGTTTTTTAAATGTCTTGAAATGGTTGATTTATCTACACCAAATAACTCGGCCATGGACTTTTGTGTAGTCCATATTGTTTCGTCACTGATTATTACATCAATGCTGACATTTCCATTGTCTGTTTTGTAAAGTAAAAATTTTGCTTGGTTATCCATGGTTACAACTCCTTTAGATGGATTCTTAAAATAAGTCCTTTCAAACGACCTGTATAGGAGGGTATGTACTTTGTGTGTACTCTCATCCCCGATGGGGCGACTGCTTTCGCAGTACTCTCGTAATACAGTAACAGTTTGTGACGGTATTAATTATGTGCCTCACTTCTTTCAGAGTTTTTTGGACCATATATTGTAATAGCAAGATTCACATTCGATTTGCTGAAAACTGAGCCCCAAAAATCAAGGCTTGAAAATTCAAATACTATTTCAGGATTTTCCATGTCCTTATTTTGGGCGTAATACTTGAACCGATGGCTAGCAATGTCGTAAGAGAAAAAGTTCTTAATAAATGGTTCAGAATGGATAGATTGATCTAAAGACTTCTTAGTCAGCTCGGTTATTTCAGGACGTATGACGCAATCCAAAGTTTCTAAGTCGAAAGTTGACGTTTTTGCAGTGCTATAACCGCTTTCTGTAATAACGGAAATCACGTTACCATCTTCATCAGTAAACGAAGAAAGCGACATAATATTTTGCTGCCTTAATTTAAATAAGCCTTCTGAAGATAGCCCTTTATCTGGGGTAACTCCTTTTAGAACGTTTAACTGTTCCGGCCAATTTTCGTAAATTATTTTGAGCTCGTTAGAATTCGTATAGTTGCCTTGTCCATGTGCACCAATAGCTATGAAATATATATTATCACCAGAAAGTTTTGCGTGAATCGTGTGCGAGGTTCTACTTGAAAAAGACTTTCCAGGAGTTATTTGACCCATGTGCAGGTGCATAATCCCTAGCGCTAGAAATAAATCATCTGGTCTTAGCTTACTGGCGTTGGTAGATAAATATGGAGAAATGCCACTTCCAGATATTAGATTGGACTTTATTCTTTGATAATTTGCTGCCTCATTCGGACTTAGTGTAGGCAGTTGTTTCAGTATATCTTTAGATTCATGAACTGTTACAGAATGTAAAACGCATTCGCGAATGTAAGTGAGGTAATTGATTACCAGACTATCGTCATCAAGTCTTCTAATAAATTTATCTTTTTTTGTGTCGCGAAGTTGTTTCACAATTGATTGCTTCCACTGACCAAAATAATTTGGTTCCATGAGTGCCTCCGTAAAAACGAGCCGTTTTGAGTGGTTGGGGGGTGTCTTTTATAGGTATCTCCATTGTTGGTATTTCAACCAGCGCAGATTTGAGTTTGTTAAGAATAAATCATTTTAAATGACTTGTATTTGTTGAAAACAGGTCGTTTGAAAGGACCTGTTTAATGTAGTCAGTATTTAATGTCTATCAATTGGTCGAATAGTTTTTTGTTAAGAAGCGTCTTCTTGTCCCAAAGAAAATTTAAGGATTCATTTGGAAGTCTATGAATTGGCAAATCTGAATTGAAGCTAACGTATGTAGCTGTTTTGTATTTGCTAGTGAGACTAGTTTCAAGTAGCTGAATAATGCCACGAGATACTCCACCTAATATCTTTTCCAGAGAATTGATAGGTGAGGATGATAAAAAGTCGTATAGCTTTTGTTCGTTATAGTTTTCTATTAGTGCTTCACCAAGATCATCATATAGCCACTCAATTTTATATACGGTATCAGAGCCATTAATCGGGTTACTGAGTATAAGTCGAGTAGGAACCTTAAATTCTGTCACTGTCCCGACATCGGTAATGTTACCGTCATAGTAGAAGCCAACTTCAATAGTTGGTTCATCTTCATCTATTAGTGTGGATGAGCAGTTAATGCCAGTAGTAATGGAACCATCCGGTGTATATAAACTTTCTGTTACTGGTTTTACATAATACTGGATCGTCTCAAAAGAAAATTGATTATCAAATAATTCTGAAACGTCAGCGTTTAATCCATTGGCTAATTTAGATAAAGTTTCAAACTGTATGCCTTTTGCTTTTCCGGACGCAAGCTGTGAAATGGTAGGACGGGATACTCCCGTCATCTCTGTTACATTTTGAATAGTTAAATGACGTTCATTCATATATTGTTTCAGAGATATTTTTAACATACATGCACCTCATTTCTGCTTGAATTTAGCATATACCTGTAAAAACGAAATGACAAGACTATTTGCTAAAAGTATATCGACTTCTTTACTAAGCATTCTTACCATTTCTGGCAAGGATGCTTAGTATTAAAAAATGAGATGGAAATTATGAGCAATAATTTTAAGGATATCTTGGATTCTTGTTATTGGACAATTGGGATAGCACACGATTATCACAGATTCACGCTTACAAGTATTTATTATCAAAGAGCAAAAGGCATTCAGTTCGAAACGTTGAAGAAAATTTGCTTTTTTGGCATTACACCTAATGAGTTGTTAGGCTATGAGGTGAAGTAACATGCCAGAATTACGAGTATCACTACCAGAGAGCACTCAACAGGAACTAAAGCTGTTGATGTTTAACAAGTACTAAGCAGGCGTTTATACAAGCTGCTACACCGAGGTATATGACTAAGAAGCAAGCGGCAGACTACCTGCAATGGTACTTAGCTTAGAAATAGGATTCAAGGCAAGACCGTAAGCCATGATTGGTTAATGATCGCATTCAATGGGCAAGAGGCTGGTGAGATGTTAGCTACTGTTTTTGGATTAGCTGAGCATTGGAAAACTACCCGTTATCAAGTACGCCATTTCATTCATTTGTTTGTTGATTCTGAAACTATCAAGACACGCAAAGTTAATAAGTATTTTTTTGCAATCCAGCCATTAAAATATGTTAAACAGGATGAGTCAGAGACTAATTCGAACTAAAAAGGGGGTGTTCCTTGTGTGATTTGGGACAGCTCACACATGTGCCGTCCTTGTCTCCGAATGTGCAGAAATTAAAAAATAAAAGCTATTCATGATGGCCAAGGTGAATGACCAACGTTTGAACAACAAAAATGTATGAATGACGAAAATGTGAACAACAGATAAAAGCTTATGTATCCAGTAATTAAGGAACATTTTAAAAACATTTTCTGCAGCTAGTTAACAGATGGGTGACACTTGGTTGCTAGATGGTTGGCTAAAAACATCCCCCGGAAATAGGGCGTTTTGCTATTCAATTAAATTCATCTGAACATCAGGAAAGGAGGTCTAGCATGGATGGACACGCCACACCAGCAAAGCAGATGATTGCTGAACGTACACGTTTTTTGAATTTGAATATGGACGTATTTCAAAGCATGATTCATAGAAAATTGAACCGTTCTGCCATTATTCTTTGGATAACTATGTTAGATAACACGCCAGATTGGAATTTTAGCGCCAGCGAGTTGCAACGGCGGGCTGGTCTGTCAAGACAGGCTTACAGTACGGCTATTAAGGAGTTGCAGGACTTTGGCTTTAGTTGTTAGGAAAAACAAGAATCAGAGACGTAAGGGCGGTAAGTTTGCTGCTCCAGTGTATGAAGCTTACGACAAACCTCAAGAGCCTGTTCGCCGTGTAAAAAAAGGCACGGTAGAAAGTGCTGATAATAAAGCAATCGTAAATGACGAAGTGCGCAGTATAGGCGTTTCCACCGTGCCCACGACTGTTTCTCGAACTGAGCCAAAACAAAATTATGCAGATGTTTATAATTTTGCAGAGGTTTCACTGGAACGAACTGATACAAATCATCTCCACAAGTTAGGGACTAACGACAAGGAATTGTTAACTGAGTATGTTAAAGGATCAAGTAACGTCGATTAGTGGAGCAGGCGAGGCGTATCAGGTTCGCAATCACACTGGTGTAACGCTGATGAATTTTTTTAAAGTTCAAGATGGAGAGAACTTTTGCCATGATGATGAAGACTACATGGACTTAGAATACCTTTTGAGTGATGCAGTTACATTTAAAGTTTGCCATTGAACTGTGTCCTAACCGAACTCAGGAGATTCCAAAAGCACTTTACTTTCATTCCAGTGAACCTAGCAACGTAGAAGCGATGATGCACATTTGTTTAGGACAATCACAGTACAGCCGTTACAAACGGTGAGCATACGTACACTCTACAGAAGCCTTTCGAGGTTACTGAAAGATGAGTAGATGAATGATGCTAGACTCAGAGTACCTAATAAGTTTCATGAGATGTTATAGAAACAGTAATAACTTAATTTTGCGAGTAGGGAACCGGTATAATACTTATCGAGCAAGGGGGTGCCTTGCTGAGTGTCGCATATTGGATAATAGTAGGGAGTTGCTATGTTGCCTGGCAGAGACCTAAATCTGACCGCTAGTCGCAGTTAAGGAAGCTTCTTAACTCAAACTCCAGTAGCCGTCAGTGTATACTAGCGGTTATTTTTTAGGGAGGAATATCTTAATGAATGAATTACCAAAGCCGTCATCAAGCTACTTTATTGTGACGAATGAGGCTTCAATAGACTTTAAGGTGATGTTAGAAGACTACGATCATGTTTTTGCTGGTCATCGAGTAAGAATTGAGACTAATTATAATCTTTTGAGTGAGTTTGATATTGTTTTTACCGAACGGGATTTTCCATATTTAATGGGTTGGGAAAAGCTAACTAGTAAGAATGTAAACGCTAGTCAACTTATTAGACAGGTTAAAGCGGGCACCCTAGCTAAAACAGTGGCTAAGACGAGCTCGCTGTGGGGAAAACAAATTAAAAAAGGATGCTGCATTACAACATTCTGCAACGGTTTTTTTAGATCAAGACATACCCGCCTTTGTAGTAACAAGCAACATGAAGCCTAATAGACTTAAGTTAGATATTGTATTTATGGTTAACGAGCAGTTTGAGTCAGTAATACTAGGTTTTAGAAAGGCAAAAGGACGAAATTTCTTTGTACCCACCACGGTTACATACTGAGAGTTTGAACAATCCGTACTCATACCGGCGTCGAACAAGCATTACCTCTCTAAAATGGATAGATTAATCATGCAAGGGCCTGCCCACTGATGAGTAGGTTTTTAATTTTGTCTAATTTGGCTACCCCTTGCTTGCCCCTTGAGTGTTCATGATGAATTGATTTGCAGTGCTTTAAGTGAAAATAAAAGCTATGTACGATGAAGTATACGGTCAACGCCCCACACAGGCAATAAATAGTATTAGTTTTAGTGGTTCTATCGCTTGGCTACGTTTTGCCGTAAAAAAGCTACGTTTTCATGCTTTGCGGTGATATTTAATGATTTATGAAAATAGAAAAAAACCACCAATCACGGGCTGAGCCAGCGTGATTGGTGGTTAATTGTTTTGATGGATCGCCAGGGGATCGAACCCTGGACCCACGGATTAAGAGTCCGTTGCTCTGCCAGCTGAGCTAGCGATCCATATCAATTCAACTTTTATATAGTATCATATGCTCCAAACCCTGACAACAGGTTTTTCAGAAAAAGTTTAGATTATGACAAAACAAAGCCGTTGCAGGCGTAGTGATTCGTCTACAGCGGCAATTTTAGTGCAAATTATACAGGTTGATAATTCAATCGATGAATCAACCAACGATTGTGATCCTGGTTGCGGATCAGGCGGTCCGATACGAGTGTCATCGTGAAGCTATAAGGTTCTGAATAATTATCAGTTCCTTGGATAACTACATGACCGTGAACAAGTGCGACTAATTCTAGTGATGGGACATCGATCGTCATGTTAGTTAGGTGTTGTGGGTTGGTTAGTAAGGTTTGAATCATTTCTAGAATGGCTGCATGACCAGCCCGTTCATGACTTTTAAAACGTAAAAAGGATTCGGAACAAAATAGACTCGTTAGCATAGCGGCATCCATTCCCCCATCCAATGCTTGAAAATAGGTTTCGATCGTATGCTTAACGGCTTCCTGCTTTGTTTGTTTTTGCAAACGTACTTCATCAATATTGAACATTTTAAAGCCCCCTAAATGTAATCAATCACTGACGTCTATTACTAACCCTTACCAACTGTTTAGAGTGTAATTAGTTCGCCTATATTCAGATATGATAAAGGCGACTTAATGGTTGAAATCCGTCGTGGATATGGAGGCAAAAAAGATGACTAGCAAGCAGCGTCTATTGGAATCAGAAATTGCTAAATTAATGAAGATTCAACTGGTTGAATTGGACGAACTTGGACACATAAAAAGAAACGTTACAGATAATGACCTCGATATCCTAGATCGTGCCTTAATCAAGGCGGCCGTTCAGGAGGTGCAACAAACAGAAATAACGATGTTAAAGCATGCGTCAGTTAAGCATCGACAGGCCTTCTGTTTTAAGGCAGAGTTAGGCGTCATCGTTTGCGGCGTTGGTTTTTCAGATATGGACGAACAGCAGTTACGGTTATGTGCGCTCTGTTTATATGTCGGTTTGCTGGGCAGGTCGCCATTGGTGGTACCGAAACTCAGCGAAGCCAGACTTGAACCGTTTCACATAGAACCGGTGCACACGTTGATTCAAGCATTGCGAAGGAAAACTGGGAAGTTTTAAGTAACTTTGTTAAAGCACATTTTGTCAAAGTTACGCCGAGACCCCAACATCTGATCGGGTTAACGCTGATTGCAGGACTGTTTGTGGGGCATCAATTGACGGTAAACGGACGTTTACGCCACTTTACGGAGATTGTCAGTCAATGGTGGCAGGATGTCCGCAATGATGATATGACTAGCGCAAAACTGGCAGGACAGCTGGTAGTGGCGTTTGAACGGCGCCGCGTTAACAGTTCTCGCCTCAGTGGAGATCACCTGGTGAACCAGATTGTGAAAGATATCAATGTACATATAGAGACTCGTCTGCGCGTTGTGGACGTTGCCAAACGGATGGAGCTGTCGGCGGATTACATTACCAGGCATTTTCACCAGCAAACGGGGTGGACGCTGAAACAGTATATTTTGATGCGTAAGGTGACGGTGGCTAAAACACTATTACTTCAGCAAAGTGTGACGGAAGTCTGCTATCAGTTGCACTTTGGCGATCAGAGTCATTTTGCCAAGGTGTTTAAACATTATGTTGGGCTGACCCCACATGAATATCAGCGCCAACAACAGGATCGTTAATGACAAGCACGCTGAATCTGTTAAACTCTGATATGGAGGTTGTAAACACATGTCAAAGTCACGAATAGAGGCATTTACTGATGGCGTTGTTGCTATCATTATTACCATTCTAGTTTTGGATCTAAAATTGCCCGAACAACACACTTGGGCCGCGTTGTTCGGGCAAATGCGAATGCCGTTTGTCGTGTACGTCGCTAGTTTTCTAATGATTGCTGAAATTTGGAATTTCCATCACCAGATGTTTGCCGCAGTCGAAAAAACGAATGCACATGTTTTGTGGGCAAACATGAATTTGTTGTTCTGGATGTCCTTAATTCCCGCGGTAACGGCGTGGTATGGCACGGATATCTTTGCTAGGCCAAGCGCTATGCTGTACCATTGATTGTCTTGCCGTTTAACATTTCGTTTATCATCTTGAACCATGCTGTTCAACACGCTAATCAACTGTCTACTAAAGAGGGCATATCGGCCGATTCCGAGAGAAGAAACCAGTGGTCCTTGATCATTAATGTTTTGGTGATCATCATTACGTTCTTTTTCCCGCCGTTTGCGTTGTTGGTAGATTGCAAATTTAATCCGAATTTTTGGACAAATTTGTCAGCATAACCTGATACGGTGTTTGCCAGTCGAGTATTTTAAGCGGTCGCTGGTTAATTTGGAGTAACGTCGTCGTTAAATCTTGAGCACTAATGTGTTCAAAACGAGTCCCTTTAGGATAAAAATAACGTAAATTCCGATTAAAGCGTTCATTACTACCACGTTCAGCTGGCGTATAAGCATGGCAGTAATAGGTCTTAATACCATATTGTGATTCAAGTGATACTAGCCCACTAAACTCAGTGCCACGGTCCACAGTAAAGCTGTGCACCGGACCATTAAAAGTGGTTAGGAACTTAGTTAGTGCTTCATTAACAGTCACTGTCGTCCGATCTTTTAACCGGTATGCCCAAAGGAACCGTGATTTTCGATCGATTAAAGTTAATAAAACTGCCTTACTATGCCCACGAGGACCAACGACTGTATCTAGTTCAAAATCGCCGATGCGATTACGTTGATTAATCATCATGGGACGCTGTTCAATTGATCGCCCCAAAGATTGATTATATTTGGATCGTTGGTCAACGTTACGCCGTTGGCGTACGCCATGTTCAGGTAGATCATTCAAGGAGAAATCAATTCTCTCCTGATTTAGCCAATTATAAATAGATTTAGTAGCTAGTTTAAATTCGTGAGCAATCATTCCTGGTGACCAGCTTAGACGTAAATGGTTGAGAATTTTTTGCTTTAACTCATCGCTCAGCTTAGTTTTCCGACCACATCGTGATCGCTTGTATTCGGCATCTGTTTGTGCTAATTCAGCCTGATAAGGTTGACATCGAGATAATTCATAAGAAATTGTTGACGGTGATCGGTTCAGCCGAACGCCCATTTGGATATTGGACAGCCCTAGTTCACAAAAGGTTTCGATTTTAATTCGTTCGGAATAGGTTATACTAGACAAAAGATCAGCTCCTAAAAGATGGGTTTGTGGTAAACACCATTTTAAAGGAAGCTGATCTTTTTTGTCCGAACAGCGTTCGGATTAATTTTACAATCTACCAAGAAACGCAATCAGAACAAATTCAATTACGAACATCAGAAGACGATAGGAAGGAGGAATAACATGAAGTTCAGCAAAGTAAAAGCGTTAGCAACTACTGGAGCTACTGCAATCTATTTGGGCTTGATGAACGCCCAGGTTGTTTTTGCGGCGGACGGTGGCGAAGTTAAAAGCAAGCTAACCAGCGCTGGTAAGACGATTCAGGGCATTTTAACCGGATTGGTCGTTTTAGTTGGGATTTGTGTGGCGCTATTTATTATTATCAAAAGAATGCCTGACGCAGACGATCCGCGGGAAAAGTCCGAAGTTTACCACGCGGTTGGTCGAGTAGCTGGCTTAGTTGCCTTGGCGGCGGCCATTATCTGGATCTTACCTTGGGTTTACAGTCTATTTACCTAATTTAAAAAGGAGCCTGCCAAATGAAGAAAGGAAAAGAATTTATCTTCCCAGAGAACGTAGATAAAGATTACGGGATCTGGAAAGACTACACCTTGAAGGATTTTGGCTATGCGGCGCTGGCAGGACTAGTGGGTTTAATTTTTATTGCGATCCCACCCTATGGTCTGATTTTAGTCCTGATAAAAATAGTGATTGTTGTCTTAGCCATGACGATTGTCATGGCTATTTTAACAATTCGGCCAGTTGCGGCGCGGAAGAATATTAAAGTGCGGGATAACTTTAACTTGAAACGCCGCTATGCCAATAGCCAAAAGTTGTTTTATTAAAACCGAAGAAGCGAGGTGAACTAAATGCGTTTGAAGAAGAGCAAAACCGCCAATAAATCAGCGAAACTAGATTGGGATTACCAACCACCGAAGATCAACGGCGGTAAACAAACCATTGATGATATGAGCTTGGTCGTAGGTATGTACGGTAATTATGAAGTTACCAAAACTGGTAATCTGGTCGGTATTTTGGAAGTTAGTGGGATCAACCTTGATCTACTTAATGAAACCGAACAACAGGACGTTTTTGAGGACTATGGCGCGTTTCTCATGAGTACCTTAGGTGAAGGGGTTGATGACACCTTACAGTTCTTAGAACCGACGATTCCCGTCAATATGACGGCTTATCTCAATGGTCTCAAACGGCGGTATCTCGCCTTACAAAAAGACCACCCGGAGCAACAGTTCAAAATCCAACTCATAGCCAGTTATTTGGACCACTTTACTAAAGTCCAGGAATCCAAAAACATGACAACTAAGCAACATCTGCTAATCGTTAAGGTACCGATTAAAGACAAGAGCGTTAAAAGCTTAACCTTAGCCGTCACTCATTTAGACGAAAAGATCGAACAGGTTAAACGAGACATTGAAAATGCGTTAACGGACTTTGATGTGACGGCCAAAGTGTTGACTAGTCAAGAAGTCCAAGAGATTTTAAAGAACTTGATCAATTTTAATGGATAGGGGGAAACAAAATGAGTTTTGGCGATAAGGTCATTGATTTGTTCATGCCAACCAAGAAAGAAAGTAGGCAAAATAGTGAACCAGCGGTTAATAAACAAAAACCGGAGGTTGAAGACTTTACCAAGCTGATTGATCGCGATAGCTTGCATTCACTATTCCCGTTTAGCTGGGAACAGTACCCCACCTACGTCCAGTCGGGCGAGAATTTTATTCGGGTGTTAGCGATTGCTGACTATCCCAAGCGGGTGTATGGCAACTGGTTATCAGAATTGAAGCGCAAAAAAGGCGTTATCGATATTGTGCAATATATCGACAGCGCCAGTAACAATTCAATGATTACCTATTACAAGAAGACGATTCAAAATAAGGAAGCACAGAAGTTAAATACGTTCGACCCGTATAAAAAGAAGATTCTGCAAAATTATATTGATTCAGCCAACATGCAACTAGATAAATACCTTGATAATTCTACCACATTTGTGTACCAACATATGCTGATTTATCTGCGGGCCAACAGTTTAGCAGAACTAGACGACTTAACCGAAAACGTTAAGAATACGTTGATTAAGTTGCAAATGAAACCTTTAGTACCCGTTAAAGCGACTTTTCAAGCATTTTGGTCAACCATGCCAATTAACGAGAACCTCATGGGGGATTACACCTATAAAGAGAGTAATACCGAAGTCGCCAGCAGCATGTTTCCCTTTGATGACGCGGAGATTTTGGACTTGAAGCCTAGAAGCGATATTGAAGGGGTTAACAAAGATACCAACAGCTTAATTGCCGTAGATATGTTGGATCGCAACAAGACCCTAAATCAAAATCAAGTGATTATCGGGACCTCGGGGGTCGGCAAGACCACCTATATGATTCAGAAAATCCTACGCTACGCCATTCAAGACTATCAAATCTACATTATTGATCCAGAAAACGAATATACCAAGATTGTTGAAGCCCTGGGTGGGGCAGTCTTGCACTTAACTTCTAATGCGAAGTACAAAATTAACCCGCTCCAAATTTTCTCCGAAGAAATCCTAAGCGCCGATGAGGCGGTCACGAACCTTGATTTACTAGTTAAAGATAAAATCCAGCGATTAAAGGGATTCTTTGAAGTCCTTAAAACCGGGATTACCCAAGTTGAGCTGGCAATCCTTGATGATGTCGTTAAACAAGCTTACGTCAACAGTGGCGTTTTGAAATATAGCCGCTTAAAAGAGATTAAAGACGATCAGTGGCCGACCTTATCCAATGTTTATGACGAGTTGGAAAAACTGGCAGATAAGGACGCCGACAAATTCAATCGGGTTAAAGACTTCTACTACATCTTAGGTAGTTATACCCATGGTTCTAACAGCCTATTTGACGGCCACACCAACGTCAACCTAAAGGGAAAGATCATTTCTTTTGATCTAAAACCCCTACAAAGTGAACAGGAAGTCCAATCAGCGGCTTATCTGAATACCTTCCAGTATTTGTGGGACGAAATCACCAAAGATCGGCATAGCCGCAAGAAATTGTTTGTCGATGAATTTCACTTTTTGACTTTGCACAAAGCGGCCGCCACCTTTTTCCACCAAGCATACAAGCGGTTTAGAAAGTACAATGCCGGGGCGATCGCCGGAACACAGCAAATTCAAGATGTGATCGAAGGAACGACTGATACCGGTCAAAACATAGGTGAAGCTATTATCGGTAACTCCTACACGAAAATCTTTTTCGGGTTAGACGGTAAAGGCGTTGATGATGTGATTACTAAGTTGAGAATGACGTTCTCGGATAAAGAAAAGAAATTATTGGAGCGCCGCCGGCAAGGTGAAGCCCTGATGATTTATGGCAGTCAACGAGCCTTTATGAAAGTTGAATTGACCGAAGAAGAATTGCGACTAATCGACCCAGAAGCTTACCAAGAAAAATACAATCGTGAGACAGCCGAACAACCGGATTATCAAAAGAGAGTTGTATTGACACCAAGTGAGATTGATACCTTAACAACCACAGAAGAGAAAGGGGGAACTTTAAATGAGTAAAGACTTAGAACTATTAAATATCGAAGTTGGGACGTTTAAACGGATAAAAGATAAACTCACCCTTGAGCTTGATCGTAGCCAATTTCGTTATGACAATATTAGTGAATTAAATGAGCTGAAAAAAGAAACCCCAAACTTTTTACGGCTGCTAAATATCGTGGAACAAGATGAAAGAGTTGTACTTACCTATGCTTTACCCGATCGGGTAAAATCTTTGAAGTCCTTGCCACATGAAAATAAGGCAATCCGGTCAGCGATTGCCAAGGAAATTATGGCGCAAAAGGTGGTTGCTGATAGCCAGTATCACATTGCGTTGAACCCAGCTAACCTCTGGTATTACCCCATGCAACATGTTTGGTACGCCTACCGGGCCAATGAACTCATGCCCTATGATGACAAGCACAGCAATTTAGCTAAATACAAAGCGCTGATTCTATTTTGTTTGACGGGGACGCCCTATGAACGGCTACTAAGCAATCCTAAAGAAGCCCTAGCCAAACACCCGGACGACTATTTACAACAAGTAGCTAAAGCTACGTCGTTAAATGAGTTAACGGAAGTGGTTAACGGCATTGAGGACTTTGTGAGCTATCACGAATGGCAGGCAGTTGAAACGGCCCAGCAGAAAACCAAACAACGTTTATGGTTGAGCGTGGCCGGAGTGGCGATTGTGGCCGTTTTGGCCGTCGGCTTAGTCCATAAAAGTGACGAAAGAAAGTATCAAAGCTTAGCTAACCAGAACCAAGCCCAAGTCACGCGATTAAAATATAGCGGTCAAATTCAGACCGCTTTAAATGATCATAAGTGGTCAGAAGCACAAAAAGATATGCAACGAGCCGGCTATCCTGCAACTAAGCAAGTCAATGTCTTTTTAAAGCATGGTCAGTACCAGCAAGCTTTAAAGGTTGACCCAAGCCAGTTGAATAAGGTTGTCAACACGGCTTATGCCAACAAGGATAGCGGGCAGGTTGCCAAGTGGGAATTGCCAACTAAGGCGACAAGCAAGCAAAAAGACCAGTTGAAACTTGAAAAAGCCATCGTTAACTACGATACCAATACGCTCAATAACCAATTATCCTTTACGACGAACGCTGATGTTTTATTGAGAATGGGACAAGCCTTCCTAGCCCATAACGATACGCAAGACGCCCAGACCGTCCAAACCAAATTAGCTGGGGTGAACAGCCCTAAAGCCAAGTATCTCAAAGCGCTATTAAGCCTCAATGCCGCTAAGAACGAAGTTAGTGACGCCCAAAAGAAGTTAGATGACGCCAACAAGATTGATGGCAGTAAAGATAAGGATAAAGATAAGAAGGTGGATTCGGCTAAGTCGGACTTAAAGAACGCGCAGAGTGACCAATCAGCAGCGCAAAAACAAGTCGATCAGGCCAAGCACAAAGTGGGTGATTAAATGCAGGTATTGTCATTTGAATATAAGAAAAAGAAGTGGAAATTGATTGCTTATATTGTGGGTGGCGCCCTTCTGCTAATCATCTTGTTAATTGCGGCAGTAACAGGTCAATTGCAAGAAAACAGTTGTGATAATTCAACGACCACAGAAACGCAATTAGATAGTAAGAGCATGACGGAAAATGCCAAAAACATCTATGCCCACTGGAAACAAAAGTATGGTGCCACCCCACAAGCGGCCGCCGGTATCTTGGGGGTCTTACAACTAGAAAGTCGCCTTGATCCCAAGTCCGTTAATTCCAGTTCCGGGGCCACGGGCTTAGCCCAGTGGTTAGGTGGTCGAAAAGATAAACTGGAAGATTTAGCCCATAAAGAAAACAAATCAGCGACCAATCTCGGGGTTCAGTTGGACTATCTCGATCAAGAATTGAACAGTAGTTACTATGCGTCAAACAAGCAGATTTTTAAATATACGGACGTGCATAAAGCGACCAAATCCTGGTTAATGGATTACGAGGGTATGAGTAAGAACCCGGAACAATGGTATTTAAGCCAAAGATACGGTTATGCCGATCATTGGTATTCCGTGTTGGGTGCAAGTGATCCCGTGGCCGGTAATACGTTAGACAATGCGAGTTCCGGCAATCTGACCGAACTAGGTTGTGATAGTGACCCGAGCTATTCCGGCGGTAGTATCGTTAAAAACGCAGAAAGTATGAAAGGCGATTTCTACTATGTTCAAACCCACCCCAGCCCCGATTTAGGCAGTGATTTAAAGAATCCCAGCAAAACTGGTGGAACAGATTGTTCGGGCTTTGTCTGGTTAGCGCTTAATAAAGCTGGTTACAAGGTACCGGCCAATATGGGCTGGTTTACCGGCACGATGGCTAGTGACGCCAAAGGTAGCCATCAATACTTGAAACAAATCAGTGAAAATGACGCGAAAGCTGGCGATATTGTGATTGTTAATCAAGGCGCCGGGGCCGGCAACAACGGGCATACCGCCATTCTGCTAGGCAAATGGCAAGGTAAAGCCACCAAGATCATTGAGCAAGGTGGTGTCGGCGACAAGGTTAACGAAAGCACCTTTGGCACCGCCTTTTATAGCTTACTAAGTGGTAGCGATGTAACGTTAGCCCGGCCAATCAAGAAGTAAGGAGGAACCAACAAATGAAGCGGAGCATGGTTTTAAGTATTGCGATTGGTAGTTTGATCTTAATCATGTCATTAGGGGCGAATGCCTATCAACATAGCCAAGTTAAGCAGGCGCAACAGCAGATTAGTCGTTTACAAAAACAGAAGCGACAAGTTAACCAGCAATTGACTAAAACCAACCAACAAAAGCAGTTATTGAGCACCCAAATTGACAGTTATAAGACCTACCAAAATAATAAAGACAAAAGTCAGGCTGAACTAAGCTTTAATACGGTAGTCACCAAGTTCTTTAAGGTCATGAACAACTTTAAGCCCAAGACCTACGGACAGCGTAAAGATGGCGTGAAAGACTTGATTTCCGACAAGCTATATCAGCAATACTTTTCAAATAAGGGCACGTATGGTGATAGCAATAGTGTTTCAGCTAAGTTAAATCAACTGAACCTGTATACGCAAAGTAAGCAGGGGCAAAATATGAAAGGCTTGGCCGTTGTCAGTTACGAAAGTAAGAGTGGCGACAACGACTGGCAAAAGGCGACGGTACTTTATCAAGTGACTTTCGATACCACCACGGATCGAATCACTGATGTACAGAATCTTGGGAACAGTTTTAAAGCGAGTGACCTTGATTAAAAAAGTAAGCAAAGCCCTAGCGGTGATCGTGGTGATACTTGCAGTATTAGGCTTTGCAGGTCATAGCTATGTGAACCATGTTGAGAAAGAGAAAACAGTTGTGACGCTGGCTAAGCATTCTGATAAAGCTCTGTTCTTTTACCGTGATGATTGCCCGGATTGCCAAGCTATTTTCCACCAGATTTATTGGCATAACGTAATCAGTCACAACATCGTCTTGATTAACATGAATCAACCGCAGAATCGGCATTACATTCAAAAATATCAATTAACGTCAGTACCAACCTTGATCCATGGTAAGCAACGGTACACCGGCACCAACCAACAAAGAATTAAACAGATAGTGGGTGATTAGATGAAAGACAAATTATTAAACAGCGTTAAAGCCAGTTGGCCGTACCTACTAACGCTAATCATTGGCTTGTATTTAGCGGAGATTTTAGCTGGCTCTGTCATGGCCTTGTCCCGCTATAAGTTGGCATTTGCAGATCATATGCCAACCGTATTAAAACAATTAGCCTTACACCCTTGGCACTATTACAACTTGTATTTGGGCCAAAAGAACCCAGTACTAATTATTGTCAGTGTCGCCGTGGTCCTATACACCATCTATTTTGCTTTGAAGCGCAATAGCAAGCACAAAGCGTGGGAAACCGCAGACACTGAAACCCACGGGAGCGCGACTTGGGGTAATCTAAAAGAATTGAGTGACCATTACTTTAGTATCAATGCCAAAGACCTCACCACAGCATTTAACAAGAGTACCAAGGCCGAAATTCTCAAATCATTAGTGGATCGAGAAAAGTCAGCGAAGGGGGCAGATTAACATGAATGGGACAATTTTAGGGATCGTGGATAAACGGATTGTTTACCAGAATAACAGCACCAAACCAAACCGGAATATCTTTGTGGTTGGGGGCCCAGGATCGTATAAGACCCAGTCAGTCGTCATTACCAACTTGTTTAACGAAACGGAGAACAGCATTGTCGTAACCGACCCGAAAGGTGAATTATACGAAAAGACGGCCGGTGTCAAACTAGCCCAGGGTTATCAAGTACATGTCGTCAACTTTGCGAACATGGCGCACAGTGACCGCTACAATCCCTTTGATTATATTCAGCGCGATATTCAAGCCGAAACCGTGGCAACAAAGATCGTTCAGAGTGAAAATGCCGAGGGCAAAAAAGATGTGTGGTTTAGTACCCAACGGCAACTTTTGAAGGCACTAATCCTGTTTGTCATGAACCACCGGCCACCAGAGCAACGGAATTTGGCGGGTGTGACCCAAGTGTTGCAAGAAAACGATGTGGAAGCCAAGGAAAAAGGTGCAGATAGTCCATTAGACACCTTATTTCTTGATCTAACCATGTCTGATCCAGCGAGACGCGCTTATGAGTTAGGTTTCAAAAAGGCCAAAGGGGAAATGAAAGCCAGCATTATTGAAAGCCTGTTGGCGACCATTTCGAAGTTCGTCGACAAAGAAGTGGCCGATTTTACCAGCTTTTCAGATTTTGATTTAAAAGAGATTGGCAACGCCAAAGTTGTTCTATATGTAATTATCCCCGTCATGGATAATACTTATGAAAGCTTCATCAATCTGTTTTTCTCACAATTGTTTGATGAATTATACAAATTAGCCGCCGATCATCACGCTAAATTGCCCCACCAAGTCGACTTTATCCTTGATGAATTTGTCAACTTAGGAAAATTCCCAAAATATGAAGAATTTTTAGCTACCTGTCGGGGGTACGGTATTGGCGTGACGACCATTTGTCAGACCTTAACCCAGCTCCAAGCTTTGTATGGCAAGGATAAAGCCGAAAGTATCTTAGGTAATCATGCCGTTAAAATTTGCTTGAATGCCGCTAATGATGTGACTGCGAAATACTTTAGTGATTTGTTAGGTAAATCGACCGTAAAAGTGGAAACCGGTAGTGAGAGTACCAGTCATAGCAAGGAAGAAAGCCACAGCAAGAGCGATAGTTACAGCTATACGAGCCGTTCACTCATGACACCCGATGAAATCATGCGTATGCCCGAAGATCAGAGCTTATTAATCTTTAGCAATGCGCGACCAGTCAAAGCTACAAAAGCGTTCCAATTTAAACTATTTCCAGGGGCTGATCATTTGGTTAACTTGTCACAGAATGAGTATCAAGGCCAACCAGAAGCCAGCCAGGAAACCAACTTTCATCAAAGAGTAGAGAAATGGAAAGCAAAATTAAAGGAGACTGCTCAAAAAAAAGCCGCAAACAAGATGTCTCAAACAGAGGAGGAGCAACAGCAGGACAACCTAGACAGCGACTTAGAGAGGGTTTCAAATAAAGATAGTCAAACAGAGGAGCCAAAAGAGGACGACGATAACAACTTATTTGGCTAATGAATAGGAAAGGGGAGTTAAAATATGAAAAGTTTTTACTTCCACCCAGTTTTAGCAAGCTTCTTAGGTGATAAAATTTCGGGTGCAATTAATGAATGGCTTAAAGGAGTTTTTAGTGGGGCAATGAATGGTATAACCTCATGGTGCAGAGCTATTTTTGATCAAATCGGTCAACATGAATCTGTCCTAGACCAATGGTATGCAATCTTTCTTACTTTTGCGACGTCCTTAGTAGTCGTGGTTGTCCTAGGAAGAATCATTGGAACTTTGCTAAAAGAGGCCGATGAAAGTACCGATGTTACTTGGGCCAATATTGTGATGGACAGTCTTAAATCAGCCGCCGCAATTCCGGTCATGGTCTTTTTACAAGGATTTTTACTGAAAGCAATCGTGTTTCCACTCGGTAAATTTATGTTTTCAATGAATAGTAAGTACACAGCTTCAATGATTACCGGTTCAAAAAATATTGGTGGAACATTGGCGATAGGATCGGTTATGTCACTGATATTATTAGGATTCTTTGCGATAGTGACCGTGTTCTTCTTCTTCAAAATGTGTATCTTTATGGCTGATATAGCCTGGTTCTATCTAACAATCCCGTTTGCGGCCATCAGTATCGCAACCGAGACGTGGGATTATAGTGGCACGTGGTGGAAGAAGTTAATTTACCTAAACGCTTCTATGCTCTCACAAGTGTTATCCATGACCCTATGTGTTTGGGGGGTTACTCATTGGGGTAGTAATGGAATTGGTGCCTTTGCTTTATCCATTGGTATGGGGTGGCTGGTATTGCACACACCAAAGGCTATCGAAGATTTTTGGAGTTCAACTGGTGCTACCAAAAGCGGTTTGGCAGGGGCTATGAGAATGTTAAAAAATAGAATGAAGCATTAGGCCAAAGGGGGGTTACTTAAATGAAGTGGCGAGAAAAAATAAAAACGAAGTGGCGAGTTGATTCGCATGTCAATGTTTTTAAAGGAAATCCACTTGACCACTTGATCTTCTACTATCTGTATCGATCACTAGAATGGTTCGTCATCGTTATGGGAGGTTTGCTAGTTCTATATGAAGTTTTAGCTTACCTGTGGCTTGAAGTAATCGTTTTGCTAGTGGGTGGCAGTGCCCTAGTCATGATTCTAAGAAGCGGAGCTAAAAGTGAACATAAAGCTTACAAAGATTGCTTAAAGGAACGTCAACAGGCTTATGAGCAGGTCAAACAAGAAGACATGCAAGCACTTAGAAAACAAGCCTGGTTGGATAGTGCGAACCAAGGCAAAGAAGAATTAGATCAAAAACTTAATCACAAGGAGTGAACGAACATGACCACTGTTATCTTAGCCGAAAAACCCAGTCAAGCCCGTTCATACGTCCAAGCCTTCCAAAAGAGCACAAAAAAACAGGGTTACTATACGGTTAGTGACCCTGTTTTGCCCGAGAATACGCTTGTGACATATGGTCTCGGACATTTAGTTGAACTGGCCACACCGGATAAATATGATCAGAAATATCAGCAATGGGCCCTATCTAATTTACCGATTTTTCCCGATAAATACAAGTTTGTGGTGTCAGCTAGTAAAAAAGACCAATACGGGATCGTCAAAGACCTGTTAACGAAGGCCGATACCATTATTGTTGCCACCGATAGTGGTCGGGAAGGCTCCAATATCGCCTGGTCAATCATGAACCAAGCCCAGATTGACGTTAAAAAGAAGACCATTAAGCGGCTATGGTTAAATAGCCTAGAAAAAGACGCCATTATTACCGGCTTTAAAAATCTTGGTGACTGGCACAAAGACTATTTGGCTTATAAAGAAGCTCAAACCCGGCAAATTAGTGATTGGTTGATCGGTATGAATGGTAGTCCCTTATATACTTTGTTATTAAGACAAAACGGGGTACGCGGGGTATACTCAATTGGTCGCGTGCAGACGCCAACCTTGTATATGGTCTATCAAAGAGACCAGGCAATCAAAAACTTTAAGCCGGAACCCTATTTTGAACTAAATGCGGAAATTCTTGCTAATCAGCAAAAATTCGTCGCAAAATTAGACCCCTATCAGCGATTTAAAGACGAAACAGGGCTGATGACATTCATGCAAGCTAAACACGTTCAGAAAGGCTCACAGGGCGGTTTAATCAAGGACGTCCAAAAACAGGCTAAAAAGCGTGCTAGTCCCCAACTATTCTCACTATCCAGTCTGCAAAGTGCCATGAATAAACGTTATCACGCCAGTGCCAGCCAAACCTTAGCGGCCATTCAAAGTTTATATGAAGCCAAGTTGCTGAGTTATCCCCGAACGGATTGTGCTTATATCACTGATGAAGAATTTGATTATTTAGTGGCTAATCTGACGAAGTATCTGGGTTTGGTCTCTAAGCAAGTCGCTTTAACCAATACCACCCCAAATAAACGTTACGTCAATGGGAAAAAGGTTGAAGAACATTACGCCATTATCATGACTAAAGTTGTGCCGACGAAAGAGAAACTAGCCAGCTTACCTAAATTACAGCAACAAGTCTATGACTTGGTTTTAAGAACGACGTTAGCGATGTTTGCTGATCCGTACGAGTACGAGGAAACCACCATTATCACCCAAGTTGGTGCCGCCAATTTTAAAGCAACCGGTAAGGTCCCAACTAAGCAAGGCTGGCAAGCTTTATTTGATGATCACAAAGCCGACCAGCAAGAAACAGCCACCTTACCACTCGTTCACCAGGGCGATCAGGTTCAAGCAAATCTGCAAACACCGCAAAAAGAAACGACACCACCGGTGCCCTTTACCGAAGGTACCTTAATTACGGCAATGAAGACGGCCGGTAAAACACTTGATGATGAAGAAGCCCAAGCGATTCTTAAAGATGTGCAAGGCATTGGAACGAGTGCAACCCGGGCAAATGTGCTGGAAGTGTTAAAGAAGCGCGGCTATTTAGTTACTGAAAAGAACAAGCTCCACGTCAGTGAAGCGGGGATTACTTTATGTAAAGCGGTTGAACTCGAACCCTTGTTAACTAGCCCAGAGATGACAGCAAAATGGGAGCAAGCGTTACAACAAATCAGTACCGAAGAACGCACCCCGGATAACTTTTTGAGCCAGATTAAAAAGTTCGTGGAAAAATTGATTGCTGATGTTCCCACACAATTGACTGGCAGTGCAGCCATTAAGCAACAAATCGATCACCAACAGCAAGCGCAAAAAGCCGCCGAAGTATTCTTAGAAACACCGCAAGCGACCGTTTTAAATAAACAGAAGTTTTACATTGTGAAGCCCAAGCAAGGTGAAGATTTTACCTTACCTAAGAAATGGAGTAGCAAGACGCTCGGGAAGACCGCAATTAAAGCGCTGGTCACCAAGGGGGAAACCAGCAAATTAAAGGGTTTCAAGAGCAAAAAAGGAAAGTCGTTTGACGCCAAGTTAAAGCTTGACGGCCATAAATTAAGTTTTGATTTTGATTAAACCAGCCTACCGCCCTGCACGTTGTTGCGGTTGGTGAACTCGTCATTTAGGTTTACTTTTCAAAAACCAAAAAGTGAACCTAACCAACGAGTGTAATTGTAAAAGAAGGAGGATATATCATGAAAAATGAACTGGAAGCATTAGCAAGCGAATTACCTATTTTGACGGATAAAAGCAGTTATAAGTACCTATCAGAAGTTGCGGGTAATGGCAAATATATTCAAGTTGCGTGGCAAAAAAAGAATGCTGAATATTTAGCACTTTACGGCACACAATCTATCAAGTTACCCCAAATTGATAATTCTGTAGAGTTTGTAGACGCCGAGGAGGTTTAAATATGCCAACTAAAGAAGAAGCAGAAGAATGGAAGAAACAACTTGTAGATAATGCAGAACAGCAAATTTTGAACTTAACTGATAGTGAAAAGTTTAAAAGTTATCTTGATACCGTAGCAAAGTTTCACCGGTATAGCCAACGTAATATTGACCTTATCTATTCTCAAAATCCAAGTGCCAGCCAAGTTGCAGGCTTTAAAAAATGGCAGAATGATTTTAAACGATCAGTAAATAAAGGAGAAAAAGGGATCAGGATTGCGGCCCCTATTATTAAAAAACTAACTCCAGAGGATCAGAAAAGGCTTGATACGACCGAAGAAAAAGCCATAGTTGGTTATCGCTATATTCCAGTATTTGACATATCACAGACAAGCGGCGAACCAGTCCTAAGTGCTAAAGATTTTGTCAAAGAAAATTTAGCGGATCATCAGAATGTGACAAGCTTGTATAACGCATTCAAGGACTATCTAAACCAGCAAACCGACCTTAAAATCAGTGAAGTGCCTTTAGCGACGCTAAATGGGGCTAAGGGGTATTTTCAACCCAGCACTAATGAAATCGTCATTGGTGGCGATGAGCCCGACAATGCTTTGAAACTAAAGACGTTATACCACGAATATGCGCATAGCCAGCTACACGGCTTAAAATCAGCCTTTAAAGATCGGCCACGAGCCTATCAGGAAACCCAAGCCGAAGCGGTTGCGTATGTTGCCATGCAAAATATTGGCGTTGATACCAGCAACTACTCACTCGGTTACGTGGCCACCTGGGCTAAAGATAAAGCCGTGATCCATAGTGCTTTAAGTGAGATCCAGCAAGTGAGCAACAAAGTGATTGAGCTTAGCGACGGGTTAACCAAACAATTAGGCTTACAAGAAGCCCAAAAAGAGCCTGAGCATGATCTAAAAAAGTTATCAGCCCATGATCTTAATAAGTCCTACCAAAGCTTGCAAAAACAAGTTCAGCAAGCAACGAATCCACAACAAAAATCAGAACTAAAAAATAAATTAAATGATGTACACCAGAAAATCAGTAAGCGAACTCAAAAACAGCTGCAAGCATTTGCTGAACAGAATCCAGGAATCAAACAACCCGAATCCGAACTTGATCAAAGTTTAAAACGGTAGCTGATTTTTATATTCGCCATAATCATTAAGACATGATTTCATTCTTCTATCACTATTAGATCGTGAGTGCATCATTTTGTACAATTCCTAATTCAAATAATTAACGCGCATTAATGTATTGCAAATAGTTATTGTACTTCTGGATCATCTTGTTTTTAACGTATTGTTCCATGTATTTATAGTCAGGGGTACCATCCGACATAGCAGGCAACATAACCTTATCGACTCGCAAATGGCGAGCATTTCGCTTATATCCATGTCCATATTTAGGTCTAATCAAATCCTGACTTCCAACAAAGAACAATCCCGTATATGGATTTAACCAGTCAGCATATCCATAAATAACATCAGTCGTTGAGATAAACGGCTCCTTTTTATAAACGGCATATCCAGCAGCGCCATCACCATTTTTTATAAAGCCAATACAATTTCCTGACTGAACCATAGGCTTAGACACGTCATCTAATGCAACACGGCATAAAACACCATTATTACGATTAGTAGCACCCAAATATTCAATACCACCAGAATCAACTTGGCGCAAATGCACTAATCCTTTACCTTTACCGCCAACCAATTTAGAAAACAATTCACTAATCACAAAAGGCTTCCAGTCCACTGAGTTAATGGCAGGCAATGACTGAACTGTTCCCAATTCTGCTAATCGATCATGAACATAATCTAAATAAGATTGCCGTTTTTGGCTCAGCCTTTCGCGTACATAATCAGACATAAAATCATAATCAGGCTGACCATTATCATCAATTGGCAGCATTAAACGAAGCCGTTTCATACGTGATAAAGTCGCTCCATTGCCGCCCCAATTAAATTTAGCGGTCATTTGAGTTCTCAGCAAAGGCAATAAGAATTGAATTACTAGAGGTGTCAAATGTTCACCAGTAATAATTTGAATATTTTGACCAGTAACGAATTTATAAGGCTGATAGAAGGCTGTTTGTGTATCCAAACCAACAGTTATAACGTCATGCAGGTCGAAGCCATAAGAATAATTCTTATCACTCACAAACAGTGCTACCCCATTATTGTCAGCAGATCTAGTAACATATGGCACTATTTCAGGCCCATCCAATACCAACCGTTTCTTATCAATGCTACTGTTTGTAGTATGGATCTCAAAAAGCCCCTTAGGTCCAAAAGCACCAAAGCCCTTCCAGTCACGATCAGTCAACTCAGTCATTGGGGTCACCATCTTTCTTAAACAGATAATCACGACCATCCATGACCATTGAAAACTCAAAATCTAAATAATCACTAATTGATTTGTCAAATTCCGCATCGGTCGGCACTTCATCATTAAAGTAATAGAAACTGTGCAACCATTCGTCCGTTGGTTTAACCGTTGACTTAACGCAGAACTTTGTTGGAGCTTCCACGTTATCATGCCAAACATCTAATAAGTATTGTTTGCGGTCCTTGACTCGTGAAGTTGCGACTAATCCAATATGAGGACTAACTTCATAACCATCATCACGAAAATCAATAAACTTGACCTGTTTATCCGCAGGGTGAGGCTCATGAGCAGTAAATACAGCAATCACGGGGTTAGTACCGACACCATAGAAAGTGTTAGGATTGCACGTTATAACCCCCTCAAGAGTATGCTCTTTCAGGATAGCCTCTTTGTATTGCTTTTCGGCTTTGGACTTACCAACCATTGTAGATTGTGGAATAATCACAGCTACACGACCATCAGGAAGGACACTATCCAACAAATGCTTAATGAAGCTAATTTCATATTGATCAGGATCTTTTTTTGAACCCTGACTGTATGGTGGGTTCATCATACCAACATTGGCCATTGTTTCGGTTTGGAGTTTTGTTGCTGGTTGTTGCAGAAAATCCTCATTTTTTAGATTTGATTTTCCATCTCCACGTAAAATCATGTTTGTCGTTGCAATGGTGAACATATAGTCTTGTAGTTCAATTCCATATAGCTGATTACGACGAATATCACGTCGCTGCTGGTCACCAGAGGCCTGTTTAAGCATATTGTGCATTGCAGCGATCAGAAAGCCAGCAGTCCCACAAGTAGGGTCAAATACATGGTCGGTAGGCTTTAGGTCTACGAGATCACAAAACAGTTCTGTGATATGCTTAGGCGTCAAAATAATACCTAAACTTTGACCGTCACCACCTGAATAACTCATAAATTCACCATAGAACCGACCCAGATAGTCCTCTGCAGAGTTTGTATAACGAATGTCTTGATAAATAGTACGATTGATAAACTCGGTGTAATAACGTAATGGTGTCATACCAAGTCGAGAATCTTTAGTATTCAACTTAGCTGAGTCTTTGATGATACTGAACTGACTCAATAACTTATCTAACTTGGTCTGTGGTTGGACATTAGAACGCCGTAAATTAGATTTAATAGCGTCCATTAACTTATCACCATCAGTGTTAACCGTATCACCGGTTAATGAATCAATACTAAAGTTGCGAGCTTCTCCCTCACGCAAAGCTAAAAGAATACCAGATACGACCAACGGTTTATCAACATCTTTTAACTGACCGTATGTTCTCAAATCCTCGTGGAGTTGAGCAGCATCTTTAAGAATATCAGCAGTAGTCTTTTCCTCGTTAGTTTCCTCATGAAGCACTTCTTTTAGATAATATTCATCAATGTTTTTCTCGTTAAAACTAATAAAAGACTCAACATCTGGCAGTACATCATAGTCACCACGCTCGTTAATGAACATTGGCGTGATTTTATGCAACTTCTCATTACCTGAAACCCCAAAGGCAAAACACCTCTTATACGAAGTCCGTTCCAGAATATGCCGAGCATAATGTAATGCCCCATTCAACGCATATTTAGGAACGACCATCGGATCATCAGTCGTGATAACATCGTGATCAGTATAAACATGATTGGAAATATCAGCCTTATCTTCAATCACCAGCAAATAGTCCTTTACGACCCCAACATACTCGGGATAACCAGACTTCCCATTTAATTTTTTGCTAGCAGTATGAAGTGCATCATCAATACTTTTTATGTGAGAGCTTTGATAGTCCAAATCAATCTTAGAATCATTTAACAGGTGATCCACCCATAAATCCGTAGACCCTTCAACTCGTGCCATTTAATCCATCCTTTCCGTGAAGCCATCTCCAAATAGCTCCATGTTCTTGTTTTTCTGGAAGTTTGTCAAATGGTGTTGAAGGATAGTTTCTATCCTTCGGAGATCTCCTCGTGTGGGAGATCTTTTTTGTTGTTTTATTAGTTGCGGCGTTTAATCTGGTGTGTTGTCTGAATATCGTACTTGAAGGCATAACAAATAAGCCTACCATCGTGACGTTATTGTGGTAGATAATCTAGGCAATTAAGGCCACGGTAAAGGTACCGAAAGTCAGCATTAATTGTAAAGCGTCCGACACGGACACTTAGGCTACTCCTTTCGTTAGGATTTATGGGCTTTAAAGGTTTAACACCATAAGCACCACCTCCGATTGGAAATAGCCACCGCCTTAACTTCTCTACTTGATTTATTATACAGGGAATCTGTATTACTATCCAAGCTTTAGAACAAATTCGTTGGATCGCTATATTACTAGTGAGAACCAATTTAGAAAGATTAATTTTAAGTTTAATCCTTATATTACTAGTAGAACGTAGACGGATTCTGAAAGGAGGTTTTACAATATTCTTGACATAGAATAATTGAGCACTAGATAAGCTTCATAATAATAATGAAAATAAATTTGAAAGAAGATTTTATAATGTGGGAAAATATAACGATTTTTATAGGCCAGGCATGGAAATTAGTTTTTGCTGTTCTACACTGGACTAGCACTCATATATCAGTTGGTTGGCTATCATTCGGTGTGGCCTTATTGGCTTTTACAAGAAATAATCATAAAAAGTTACTTCAACAATTCGAATATTCATCTCCTACGCATGATTTTAAAACCACTATTACAGTATATAATGACAGCCTTGGAACCGAGTCCTCTCGTTTCATGGGAATATTAGTTACAACAAAAAAGAACTACTGTTATAGAAAGATGTTGCTACCCTGGTTGATTAAACATACTAAATATGCTGACAAAATATTTCCTTATGACCGAATGATAGATACTCAAAATGATAAAGAACGCCAAAAGCTCAATTTTTTTTCAATCAAAAGTCATGAAGTACGCCCCATCGTTATTGACAGGAAAGAATTTCTGAATCATATTGACCAGAGACTAAGTGACAATCGTAGGGCATTAAAGAACTTTGTTAATAGAAAGCCAGTCTATATGTACTTTATGCATCAAACTATAGCCGGAAAAATAAAGGTGTTTGGCTTAAAGATTGATTATCAGGACCCTATAGGCAAAGACTTGGATATGGAAAAATTAAAAAATAATCTAAACTCCAATTCCATCAACAAAACAAAATAAGTTTCTTGAAGTTACACTTGAAAAATAGAAATCAAAAAGGCCACTAGGGTATACCTCAAGAACATTCTCTGCCTCTATACAATTCAGAATTTTTATATACATTTACACAAAATATTTCACACTCTCTTTTTTTTTGAGGGAATTGTTGCTAAATGGATCATCAAAAAATAGTCAATCAATTGATTGGCTATTTTTGATGATATGAATAATTGGGTTTCATGTTTTGTTTAATTATTTATTTTGCGGTGTGGGCGAACCGTGAACAAATAGTGTTTTAAGTATCCTGAACTATACATCAAGATAGCAGCGACAAATCCAATTATTAACAAGACTAATAATGATGACATGGTGGTACTCGATCCATTATGGAAATACAAAGTATTTGTTAGTGTTTGCATGCTAAATCGCATTGGAACCCAACTGTAAATTCCCTTTCGGTACAAAGGATCAAGGGTTTCCGGTGCATAAGATATCACGGCAATTGCTAGGAGCCAGACTACGAGTACTAATGGGTAGACAAAAAATCCAAACCAATCCAGGGCACACGTTATAATAAGATAAAAGACAAAGATACTAATAAACATTAATCCGATAAAGTTAATTGGGTTTGGAATTGTTAGGTTAAAGCATACATTAACAAATAAGAACGCAACTGTTGCTGAAAGAATACTTGCTACCAAACCGGTAATTAGTTGACTAGTTATTGTTGTAGCATTTAAAAATTTTGAAGCGCTTCTTTTTGAATGTTCGCGCCATAAAATAAGAGAGGGAATTAAAGCGCTAAACCACGCCAATGCCACTAGAAGCATGGGTGCTGTGCCATTAACCGTGTTCTTTTCAATTTTATTAGACTCATGAGTAGATACACTAATAGGGGTCGAAACCAAATCCCAAGATTTTGCGGATAAATTAATCTTATTTTTACTAAGAACACTTTGTTGCTGTGCGCTAATTCGTGATGAAAGCGCATTTGCAATCTGAGGAAGTGCTTGGGATAGCAATTGCGATATTTGAGCATTCATTCCTTGATTAATACTGATCTTAATCTGTGCAGGGTGAACGGGTTTCTGTGTAACAAATTTAGCTTGAAGCAATTGTGATTTTGCAGAATCTGGTAATTCCTCCTTTTTTTGAAGAGTAGTGAGCTTTTGGCTAATAATTTGGGCCTTTAGCGATTCATTTTGCTGCTGTAACTCTTTTGAAAATCCTGATCTAATAATGAAAGCCCCATAATACTTTTGATCATTAAAACCATCTTTTTGTGGAGATACCCATTTGATTTTTGAATCTTTTCCATTGAATTTCTTTCGCAACTTACTTTCAATTTTATTGCTGAGAGTTCCTTTGTCTTCGTTGACAAGTGCTACAGGAATTTGTTTTACTTTGACAGAGTTACGTATGCCAATGAAGGCAAATGAAACTATTCCAATAATTGCTCCAACAAGCAATAATGCTAACCAATATCTTTTACTACGAATTACATCGAACATCTGATATTCCTCCCTTTTAAGCTCAGTACTAATAATAGTGGACATTATTTTGGAAAGACATAGACAACTTTTTTTGAAACGTCACTTAGGCATACAAAATGTTATTTGTGTATACTTAAGTTACATATGGATCTATACTGATGTTTGGAGAAAAGGAGGAACTTATGACTGATTTAAGAAATAAGAGAACAGAAATGTTAATTGAAAATTCTTTTATACAATTAGTAAGACAACAGGGATTTAATAATGTATCGGTAATTGATATCTCTAATAAAGCCTTGATCAATCGTCAGACATTTTATAGGCACTATCAGGATAAGTATCACTTGGCCGCGAAAATGATTCAGGATTTTGTGTCGACTTATGATTCAGTATTGAAGAAAAGAAGTAATTTAAATAAACAAAATCAAAACTTTTTGAGCATTACATCCATATTGGCACCTGATATAAAAAATCTTTTAATCAAACAACGTGAAAAGATTTTAGCATTGCGCTCTATTCAATTGGATAGCAAAGATTTGAGTAGTGAGATAAAAAGGGTTTTAAGAAACAATCTTGTAAGTATGCTGGAGGAAAAACCTGATAAGTTTGAAATGTCATTATTAACTTCACTTATTCTGGGTAGTTTTAATTACCTAATTGATGAACAAGAATTGCCTGATACAAGTCAAATACAACATGCAATTACAGGAATCCTTTGTTTGCTAAGCTAAACCTGAATTATTCATATAAATCCCAAAATTTACGACAGTTACTGTAGTATCAACGTTGTCTAATGTTTTCACTTTTCACCTGTTGGGTGATAAAAAAAGAACCCCAATCTGTTAGATTGAAGTTACCACAACCATCAATCGAAGAGAGGGATTCCAATGTTTAGCGTTCCGAAAATTCATCTAGAAAGCAACCAGCAAGTGATTTTAACACATGATGGTGGGCATTTATTGACATAAGAGCATTTAGGGAAAGTAGAATCTTTCTATTTTCAATAAGTTAACGTGACGGCCACTAGGGTATACCCTAGTGGCCGTTTTTATTTCTGTGCTATACTAGGAATTACAAGTGTTCATTAGAACTGTCCAAAAGGAGAATTGGAAATGGCTAAAATCGGTTATGCGCGTGTGAGTTCCAAGGAGCAACATTTAGATCGACAGTTAGCGGCTTTAAAAGACGTTGATAAATTATTTACGGATAAATTAAGTGGGGCTAACACTAATCGGCCAGAACTGCAAAAAATGCTGGCCTATATTCGTGAGGGTGATATTGTAATGGTCACTGAATTAGATCGCTTAGGCAGAAACAACCATGATTTGACTAAGATCATGAACTCCATTCAAAATAAGGGTGCCACCCTAGATGTGTTGAATTTACCGTCCATGACAGGGATTGCTGACCCCAATTTACGTCAACTCATGACCAACCTCATTATTGAACTTTATAAATACCAAGCTGAAAGTGAACGTAAGCGGATCATTGAGCGTCAGCAACAAGGGATTTCCCTAGCTGTCAAGGGCAGTTTAAAAATGTAGGTTTTCGGCAGAAAGAAATGTAGGTTTTCGGCAGTTACTTGAGGCCACGTAATCGGTAAGATTTACCAGTGATCTTCACTACGTGAACATGATGAACCAAGCGATCGAGAATGGCTGCTGTCACAGTTGGGTTCTGGAAAATATCAACCCAAGCGGATAGATCACTATTGCTGGTAATGATCGTTGAATGCTTTTCATAGCGGGCATTGACTAGCTGAAATAAGAGGTTAGCTTCTTGGTGACCAATTGGCAAATACCCAATTTCATCAATAATTAATAGGTCATAGCGCGAATAGCGGCTTAGAGATCGATCAAGCAGTCCTTTTTCGTAAGCTGCTCTCAATCTAATCAACAGCTCATGACAATTAATAAAGAGAACCCGACAGCCCTGTTTACAGGCCTCAATCCCAATACTAATTGCCAAGTGGGTTTTACCGACTCCCGGATTGCCAATAAAGATTAAGTTTTCAGACTTTTCCATAAAAGCCAGATTCTGGAATTCCAGAACCTCTTGGCGATTCATACTGGGTTGAAAGCTAAAATCAAATGTATCTAGGGATTTTGTATTGGGGAACCGAGCACGGCCAATGGCCCGTGCAATCTGACCTTCGTGTCGATTCTGGAGTTCCGAATTAGTTAAATCAATTAGCGCCTCAGTTAATGACAGATTATCAGTGTGAATTTGATCAAGGTAATTCGGCAAGTATTCACGGATTTTGTTTAACCCTAAGCGCTCAAGATTATTTAAAAGAATTTGATTATTAGTGGTCATGGTAGCCTCCTATAAGTTGTCGTAATCAGTCATATGTTCACGAATGTAAGCTGAAATGTCTTCATCTGTCCGCCCTTTAAGCAAATCAGATTTGAGGATATTGAACTGATCTTGGGGGTCATAATTCAGCGAATTGGTAGTTATGGAGTGCGTACGAATTTCTTCTCCGTTATAATAAATGTGAATGCGCTGCTCATCATTGGAGATTTCAACAGCAACCGTACAACCAATGTATCGCGGATCTACTGAGTACTTACATTTGCGGAAATTGATCATGGCCTCCTTCGAAACGACACGGGTAATGTTTTCTTCGAAGTATGGTTCAAGGAGATTAACTGGAACGCGATGAAGGTACTCTTTTTCTTCGTCTAACCATTTCAGGTACGGGACTTCGTCCGTGGCCTGCGAAGTTTCATGATTTAGATCATCTCGGAGCATATGAACTAGTTCGATTAGCTCAGTTCCATCAGCAAATTCAGTATTGTATGGCCGTAAACGTTCAACCGTGCGAGCAAGGGCTTCAACTGCACCTTTAGTTTGTGGTCTGAATGGTCGACAAGCAATTGGTGTGAAACCGGCATCTTTACAGAATTCGTGGAACCGTTCGTTAAAGACAGCGTGGCCAAACTGGGATTTTGTATGATCCACAACGGTTTTCATATTATCAAACCAGATTTCCGTCGGAATACCTCCGGTATGAAGGAAAGCGTCGTGTAAGCAAGAAAAGAGGGTATCTTGGCTCCGATCAAAGGTTAGTGTCATATATTTGAGTTTTGAATAAGGCAATACATACAAGAAAATATTGAATTTAAACAGCTCACCCTCGCTGCTCACTAGGGCCATTTCTTCTTTCCAGTCAACTTGAGCAGAGAGACCAGGGGAATGTTCAATCCGAATGGTAGCTTTCTTAACTCGTTCTCGGCGGGTTTGGCGACAATAATCTTTCACGAGGGTATAGCTGCCGGTAAAGCCCTTCTTCTGGATAAATTTAAAAATTGAAGCAGCCGAACAATTTAGTTCAAGCTTTGAATCGATGGTTTGCTTGAATGGATCCAGTAAACTTGGCCGTTTCGGTCGACCACTTGGTCGGCCCTTAAGTCCAGCTTTGACTTCCTCATAGGCTTTCTTAACGGTTCGATAATCAACATTATATTGCCGGGCAATCTCGGCGAAGTTAGGCTTAATATTTTCAGTCACGTAAATCGTCACTCCTTCTCTTAAATCACGTCTCACATCAAATTCCTCCTACACTCTGATGTGATTCATGATACAAAAAATGTAGGAAAACCAACAGTTCTAACCTGCCGTTTTCCTACATTTTACGGGTGCCTTTTACACCTAGCCAAACAGCAGGGCAAATATCATGGTCGCAAGCCTCAATACGCTGAAGATGATCCCCGTTTGTTACATGCCTTTAAACTTTATCAAAACGGTATGAGCGATGTGGATGTGGCTCGAAATACTGGGATTAAGCGGACAACCTTTATTCGGTATCGAAAGAAATTCAGTGTGTATAGATAAATTTCTCATTAAATAAGCAGGGCAGTGAAGAAAAAATTTAAATAGGAGTGAAATAACAGATATATGGAAATAAAAGAGAGCGTAAAATATCATGTGTAAATGCATAAAAGATTTCTGAATTGTATAGAAATAGGGAATGCCTTCCCTTATGATATTTAGTAACCACAGAAAACATCACAGGAGGCATTCCCCATGAATGAACTTACCACAGAAATTATCGCTGCACTAGCCCAAAAGCAAGATTTGGACGAAGTTTTTCGTCACCACCTCGAAATTGCGATTAACCAGCTGCTTCAAACCGAATTGGCAGAGTTTTTGGGTTACGAACGCTACTCATACGCTGGGATTAACACTGGTAATAACCGCAACGGCAGTTATGAGCGCTCGTTTGATACGAAGTACGGCCAACTTAACTTAACCATTCCTCGAGATCGCAATGGCCGGTTTGAAAATCATATCTTGCCAGCCTACGGTCGGCACAGTGATAATTTAGAAACAACGGTCATTCAGTTGTATACCAAGGGAATTACCACTGCTGAAATTGCCGAACTCATTGAGAAAATGTACGGTGCTCACTACTCCAAAGCCACGGTTTCCAACATGACTAAAGCCGTCAATGAACAGGTTCAAGCTTTCCAGCAACGTCGACTGGCTTCACAATATGCGGCCATCTTCTTAGATGCCACTTACTTGCCGTTAAAGCGGGATACCGTTCAAAAAGAAGCCGTTCATATTGCGATTGGCATTCGTCCAGATGGTACGAAAGAAGTGCTGAACTACCAAGTGGCGCCAACGGAATCGACTGGAATCTGGACTGAGCTGCTGGGAACCTTGATCAAGCAGGGCGTTAAAGATGTGCTGTTGTTTGTGGCCGATGGGTTAGTTGGTTTGGATGAAGGCTTGAATCGGCATTTCCCTAAAGCCAAACGACAACGTTGCCTGGTTCATGTTGGGCGGAATCTGATGAACAAAGTTCGCGTAAAAGACCGCAAGGCCGTGATCAGTGACTTTAAACAAGTTCATCGGGCCGCCAACCGTGAAGCAGCCGAACTGAAACTGAATGAGTTCGCCAACAACTGGCATCAGACCTATCCCAAATTAATCAAAGATCTGCTTAAAATGCCGAATTTACTCACTCTCATGGACTTTCCACCAGCTATCCGGCAATCACTATACTCCACTAACCTGATTGAGAACTTTAATAAGCATCTCAAGCGCACCACCCACCACAAAGAACAATTTCCAACGGAAGATTCACTGGATCGCTTCCTGGTTTCTCAGTTTAATGTTTATAACGAGAAGTCTCTGAAGCGGATCCACCGAGGGTTCAAAGGACTCCAGGACACCTTGGAAGCATCATTTATTTAAGTTAGATACATATTATATGTACGAAGGCATTTCATTTACACAAGATTCTTGACGCTACCTGTTTTGTATGCTTCCAAAATATTTGGGAATCCCCAACCTTTCACGACTGCAATTGGCTCAGCAGACATCAGCAGTATTCGATTACTAAATGGTGCAAAAGGTGTTGGCATTTCTGTCTCTGAGAATCTATCAATTGTGATCATCGATTGGACAGAATTAACCCAATTAGCACGTCCTATTTTAGCACCTGTGCAGTAAAAATTTACACAGATGGATGAATTAGCTATTACGGCTCTCGTTGATCACATACAACAACGCATACCGTAACTTTTACCGATATCACACTCAAGCAGGGCAATACGGTGGCAAATGTTAATTAAAACAACAAAAGAGTGTCAGTGTTTTTATGTGGTAGATTGCAAATTTAATCCGAATTTTTGGACAAATTGGTCAGCATAACCTGATACGGTGTTTTCCAGTCAAGTATTTTAAGCGGTCTCTGGTTAATTTGGAGTAACGTCGTCGTTAAATCTTGAGCACTAATGTGCTCAAAACGAGTCCCCTTAGGATAAAAATAACGTAAATTCCGATTAAAGCGTTCATTACTACCACGTTCAGCTGGCGTATAAGCATGACAGTAATAGGTCTTAATACCATATTGTGATTCAAATGATACTAGCCCACTAAACTCAGTACCACGGTCCACAGTAAAACTGTGCACCGGTCCATTAAAAGTTGTTAGGAACTTAGTCAGTGCTTCATTAACACTCGCTGTCGTTCGGTCCTTTAACCGATATGCCCAAAGGAACCGTGATTTGCGATCGATTAAAGTTAATAAAACTGCCTTACTATGCCCACGAGGGCCAACGACGGTATCTAGTTCAAAATCACCGATGCGATTACGTTGATTAATCATCATGGGACGCTGTTCAATCGATCGCCCCAAAGATTGATTATATTTGGATCGTTGGTCAACGTTACGCCGTTGGCGTACGCCATGTTCAGGTAGATCATTCAAGGAGAAACCAATTCTCCCCTGATTTAGCCAATTATAAATAGATTTAGTCGCTAGTTTAAATTCGTGAGCAATCATTCCTGGTGACCAGCTTAGATGTAAATGGTTGAGAATTGTTTGCTTTAACTCATCGCTCAGCTTAGTTTTCCGACCACATCGTGATCGCTTGTATTCGGCATCTGTTTGTGCTAATTCAGCCTGATAAGGTTGACATCGAGATAATTCATAAGAAATTGTTGACGGTGATCGGTTCAGCCGAACGCCCATTTGGATATTGGACAGCCCTAGTTCACAAAAGGTTTCGATTTTAATTCGTTCGGAATAGGTTATACTAGACAAAAGATCAGCTCCTAAAAGATGGGTTTGTTGTAAACACCATTTTAAAGGAAGCTGATCTTTTTTGTCCGAACAGCGTTCGGATTAATTTTACAATCTACTATGTACTGACACTCTTTTTAGTTATCTATTGCATTTTAGCTTCAATATTTGCTAATGTCACTTCTGAAGTAGACTCAAAATTCAGATCCGCTCCTGACAACACATCTGAAATACCAACTGCTAGTGATGTTTCACCTGCGCCATTGATTGAGGAAATTCCAGCAGCTGAATCTTCCAATCCAATGACATTTTCTGGATCTAAATGTAAGACTTCCGCAGCACGAACGAAGATTTCAGGATCAGGTTTCCCCTTTGTCAAAGTGGCGGGATCAACAATGCCAACAAAATATTCGGTCAATCCCAAATGATCTAGAATCATTGGTGCGTTTTTAGAAGCTGAAGCTACCGACATTTTATAGCCGGCTGCCATAGCTGATTGAATGAAATCTTTCATGCCAGGTAAAACATCATCTTCCGTCAATGTTGAAATGAGTTGTTGATAATTATGATTTTTCTTTTCTGCTAATGCTTCTTTATCTGCTTGAGAAAAATCATCGGCATGATCCCCAGCATCCAAAATCATTTGCAAGGAAGCCATGCGACTGATGCCCTTCAAACCTTCAGCCAATTCTGGTGTCCAAGTTGTGCCAACCTCATCAGCTGTTTGATGCCAAGCTTCACCATGAAAGCGCGCCGTGTCAGCAATAACGCCATCTAAATCAAAGGCAAAACCTTTAATATCTGAAAATTTAGCCATTTTTATTTATCCTCGCTTTTTTTAATTTGGTAAGTTACAGTATATGTTTTTGTTTCATTTGCTGGCAAAACAATATCACCAAAGCCTTCATGATTAACCGCATCAGGCAAGGTCTGCATCTCAATAGCAAGCGCTGTTTTAATGTCACTGCTATCGTCAGGATTGGCAGTGAATACAACCACACCATTGCGATCTGAATCCACTGTCAAGGTCAAACTTTCATCGGGTGAAGTTAGTCCTACTCCCTCCCCTTGACGGCTGGGATCTAATACCCAAGCATCATCGTAATGCTCTTGTCCCAAGGCATGCAAATGCGCAAAATCAAATTTTGTATTTTGATTATCAATCACGTTACCGGTTGGAATCATGTGATTATCAACTTCAAGATGTTGACGTGATGCAATTTGTAATTTATGCTGACTGATATCTTGATCCTTACCAACTAAATTAAAGTAGACATGCGTCATTGGATTGAACAATGTATTCTCGGTTGAAACGCCACTAAATATAATGTCTAAACGATCTTCATCGTCCAATCGATAGGTCACTTGGGCAGCTAATTGTCCGGCGAATTCATCATCAAAAGTACGTGTGAAATTAATTTCCGCCGCTGTACCCAAATTTCTTGTTTCACCGTGCCAATTAACCGCATCAAAGCCATTAATGCCAGAGTGTAAAACATTGCCATGATCATTTGGCGTTAATGTAAAATGTGCCCCATTAATATCATAATCAGTTTTTGATAGACGACCACCAACACGACCAATTGTATTTCCAAAATGGAATGGATTATCTAAATACGCGGCTAAATCATCAAATTGGACTAACAATTCTTGTTTGACACCATCACGTTCAACGGAAAACGATTGCCAAGTTGCCCCGTATGAAATTGCAGTAATCTGTGTGTGCTTGATATTTTCTAGGGTAAACGCCGTCACGACTTTTCCGTCAGGTAATTGCCCAAAATCCTTCTCTACTACTTTCATGATATCCTTTCCTGCTATACAGCAAATGAGCGATTCCTCGCTCATCATCATGCTTATTACTTACTCAATTCAACAGGCTTACCGGCAACATCAATCGTAATTGGTTCGCCATCAATTAACTTGAAGTGGGAACCATCCTGATCAACGTCGACTTCAATTAAACGATCACGGAAGACTTGTCTAAATGAATAGTGTGACCATTTCTTCGGCAGGAATGGTGCGTAATGCAACTTGCCGTCGCGAACCCGCATCCCAGCGAATCCTTGGACCACCGCAATCCAGCCGCCGGTCATCGCCGTAATGTGCAGGCCATCAACGGTATCGTTGTTGTAGTTGTCCAGATCAAGTCGTGCTGTTCGTTCATAAAGTTCAACGGCTTTTTCTTCATAGTGAAGGTCAGCAGCCAACACGGAGTAAATGGCAGGTGACAAGCTTGACTCATGCACGGTGTATTGCTCATAGAAATCAAAGTTGGATTTCTTCTGTTCCGGTGTAAAGTCATCAATGAAGTCCCAGATACCCTGCAGTACATCCCCCTGCTTAATGTAAGGGGAGCGCAAAATCTTGTCCCATGACCAGTTCTGGTTCAATGGTAATTGATCTGCAGGAATTTCTGATACCGGCTTGAGATCTTTATCGAGGAAGCCATCGTGTTGAACGAAGATGTTGAGATCTTTGTCATATGGCAGATACATGTTGTCGACAATGTCTTGCCAATGCTTCTTTTCATCTTCACTAACATTCAGCTTCTTAGCTTGTTCGGGTGAAACTTCCTTAAGAATCTGAAGCGTGTATTTCAACGTCCACTGGGCCAGAATGTTGGTATACCAGTTATTATCAACGTTGTTTTCATACTCATCAGGGCCAGTCACGCCATGAATCATGTAATTCTTGTTTCGCTGGCTGTAGTGAACCCGGTCTGCCCAGAAACGGGAAATTTCGGTCAAGACTTTTGAACCTTCGTTTAGAACATACGAAGTGTCGCCGGTGTAACGGGTGTAATTGTAAATGGCAAAAGCAATATCGCCATTTCGGTGAATTTCCTCAAAAGTAATTTCCCATTCATTATGACACTCGATTCCGTCAAAAGTGACCATTGGGAACAGGGCACCCTTGAGTCCCTGCTGTTTGGCGTTATGGTACGCACCGTCCAACTGCTTGTAACGATACATCAAGAGGTTGCGGGTTACCTTAGGATCGGTAATTCCCAGGTAGACAGGCACCGCAAAGGCCTCGGTATCCCAGTAGGTAGCACCACCGTACTTCTCACCAGTGAAGCCTTTAGGGCCGATGTTCAAGCGTGAATCCTCACCATAGTAGGTGGAGAAGAGTTCGAACAAGTTGAAACGGATTCCCTGTTGGGCTTCGGTGTCACCATCAATGACGATGTCAGATTTGTTCCAGCGATCGGCCCAGACCTGCTCATGAGCTTCAAGCAGTTCATCGTATGACTGGCCGGCAACCTTGTCGCTTAATTGATGCATGGCGTCAGTTAAAGCAGCTTGAGTATCATAATCTCTGGAAGTCACAATGATCACGCGCTTTTCAAGTTGAGCAGATTCATTGGGTGCCAAGACACCGGTGAATTCGTTGACAACTTCTTTTTCACTGGGTTGAGCCACTTTGTCAGCAGTCAAATCCGTGACGTTACGCATTTCCATTCCGGAAGTGAACCGGGGTGTCCCAAACGGGTTCGGGGTTGTTTCGGCAAGGACATTGCCTGAATCAGTCCCCTGTTCAGTTGAGAGAACCTCCCAGAACCGTTCGTCGTAGTTGGCGCCCTCGTTCTTAACGTCACCGTCGATAGCGGAATCAATCACCAGATCCACTTTATTTGAGCCGACGTTTTGAACGCGCACCCGCTGAACGGACAATTCCGGCTGGGCAACGCTCAAGAAACGAACAAATTCGACTGCCACCTTGGCATCACCTTTGGTAACCGTAAACGAGCGGGTTAACAAGGCTTTTTTCATATCAAGATTGAGTTCGAAATCACTGAACTGGTCTTTGGCCAGGTCGATGGCTTCACCATTAATTTTAATGTGCATCTTGATGAAATTAACCGCGTTAACAACTTTCCCAAAGTAATCGGGATAACCGTTCTTCCACCAGCCAACTCGGGTCTTGTCCGGATACCAGACACCACCAAGATAGATGCCGTTTAAGGTGTCGCCACTGTAATCTTCCTCGAAGAATCCGCGCATCCCCATATAACCATTTCCTAGGCTGGTCATGGATTCTTGAAGCCGTTTGTCTTCTGGCTTGAAGTCATGAGTCACAATGTTCCAAGGCGTCACTTCAAAAGTTCTTTTCATAAATAAACGTCCTTTCTATGCTTTGTAAGTTTCTTTGATAAATCCAACTGAGGCTGCACCCAGGGCCATGATGAGGCCGGCCAACAAGAACATATTTGGCTGAGCGTTACCCAATAATGGGAATAAGCCAAAGCTGGCAAGTGAGGCAACAATTTGTGGCAGGCAAATTGAACCGTTGAACAGTCCAAGATAAGTCCCCATATGTTCACCAGACAGGGCGTTGGTAACCATCGTTAATGGATTTGGTTGCAGCTGCGCTACTTTGTTCATCCATTTCATATTCCTCCAATTCAAAATATCGTATTAATAATAGCGTTTACTTTTTGTATTATGGCACCTTTTGGCAGAGGTTGCAAACGGTTGCATGAAATTAATTGAGCATGGTAGATTGCAAATTTAATCCGAATTTTTGGACAAATTGGTCAGCATAACCTGATACGGTGTTTTCCAGTCAAGTATTTTAAGCGGTCTCTGGTTAATTTGGAGTAACGTCGTCGTTAAATCTTGAGCACTAATGTGCTCAAAACGAGTCCCCTTAGGATAAAAATAACGTAAATTCCGATTAAAGCGTTCATTACTACCACGTTCAGCTGGCGTATAAGCATGACAGTAATAGGTCTTAATACCATATTGTGATTCAAATGATACTAGCCCACTAAACTCAGTACCACGGTCCACAGTAAAACTGTGCACCGGTCCATTAAAAGTTGTTAGGAACTTAGTCAGTGCTTCATTAACACTCGCTGTCGTTCGGTCCTTTAACCGATATGCCCAAAGGAACCGTGATTTGCGATCGATTAAAGTTAATAAAACTGCCTTACTATGCCCACGAGGGCCAACGACGGTATCTAGTTCAAAATCACCGATGCGATTACGTTGATTAATCATCATGGGACGCTGTTCAATCGATCGCCCCAAAGATTGATTATATTTGGATCGTTGGTCAACGTTACGCCGTTGGCGTACGCCATGTTCAGGTAGATCATTCAAGGAGAAACCAATTCTCCCCTGATTTAGCCAATTATAAATAGATTTAGTCGCTAGTTTAAATTCGTGAGCAATCATTCCTGGTGACCAGCTTAGATGTAAATGGTTGAGAATTGTTTGCTTTAACTCATCGCTCAGCTTAGTTTTCCGACCACATCGTGATCGCTTGTATTCGGCATCTGTTTGTGCTAATTCAGCCTGATAAGGTTGACATCGAGATAATTCATAAGAAATTGTTGACGGTGATCGGTTCAGCCGAACGCCCATTTGGATATTGGACAGCCCTAGTTCACAAAAGGTTTCGATTTTAATTCGTTCGGAATAGGTTATACTAGACAAAAGATCAGCTCCTAAAAGATGGGTTTGTTGTAAACACCATTTTAAAGGAAGCTGATCTTTTTTGTCCGAACAGCGTTCGGATTAATTTTACAATCTACTTGTTATCAATGATTTTAAACGTCATCATATGGTTAATTCCGCTTCGACGCGTGCCTCGTTAGTCAATTTAGTGGCTGTGATATAATAGTAGAGGTTGCTCATAGTCTTGAGCGACGTTTTATATGAAATTCGTATTCAATTACTTAACTCCAGTGGAGGATATGTTTACATGAGTAAAATTCTTGTTGTTGATGATGAAAAACCAATCTCTGATATTATCAAATTCAACCTTGAAAAAGAGGGCTACGACGTTGTCACGGCGGCTGATGGCGAAGAAGCAATCGCCAAAGTTGATGATGAACAGCCAGATTTGATATTGCTTGATTTAATGTTGCCTAAAATTGATGGGCTGGAAGTTGCCCGTCGTGTTCGAACTAAGTACACCACGCCAATTATTATGGTTACAGCCAAGGATTCTGAAATCGATAAGGTTTTGGGCTTGGAACTGGGTGCCGATGATTATGTTACGAAACCATTCTCAAACCGTGAGCTGGTTGCCCGTGTGAAGGCCAATTTACGCCGGCAGGATACAGTGGTTAAAAACTCTGCCGCTGCGGAAAATGAATCCAACTCAATTGAAGTCGGCGATCTAAAAATCGATCCAGATGCCTACATGGTGTCCAAACGTGGGGATGACATTGAATTGACCCACCGTGAATTTGAGTTGTTGTACTACCTTGCCCAGCACATCGGTCAGGTTATGACACGTGAACACTTGTTACAAACGGTCTGGGGCTATGACTACTTTGGTGATGTCCGGACCGTCGATGTTACGATGAGACGATTGCGTGAAAAAGTTGAAGATACACCAAGTCACCCAGCTTGGTTAGTTACCCGCCGGGGTGTCGGCTATTACTTACGCAACCCAGAAACAGATTAAGTTAAAAACTAGGAGCAGTTTGGATTGTGAACAAAAAGATTCGTTTTTTCCAATCAATTAATTTTAAAATTGCGCTCATTTTTGCCCTGATGCTATTGATTACGCTGGAAGTCGTCGGGGCTTTTTTCGTACGCCAATTGGAACAGCAGAACTTGAGTACGTTTAGACAGCAGATTCAATTGTCAGCCTATATTGATAATTCATTATCTGACCAGTTGATGCGCAGCAATACTACAGCTGCCAATACGAGAATCCGTAGCATCTTATCGGAAGTGAATAACGCGAACATCACTGAAATTCGCGTTATCGATAACAAAGGAACAGTCCGTGGTACCAGTAATGTCAACGATCAAACGATTGTTGGTCAGAAGACCACGGATAGTAACGTTAAGAACGCAATTTACAATAACCGGTCCTATCAACGAGATGTTTACGATGCCCGTGATAATAATCGGTACTATGTTTCGATTGTGCCATTGTTAAGCTCCTCCGGTAATAACGGGAATACGCTGGTTGGGGTGCTTTACATTCGTGCCTCACTAGAAGGTGTTTATCAGAACATTAATAACATCACGTTGATTTACCTATCTGCGGCGGCGGTCGCTATCATTTTAGGTTTGATTATGTCGATAGTTATTTCCCGGGCAATAACCCGCCCAATTGACGAAATGAAGCGGCAAACGGTTCAAATTGCGCAAGGTGACTATTCTGGTCAAGTGCGTGTCTATGGAACTGATGAGCTGGGTCAATTGGCCAGTGCGGTTAATAACCTTTCCGTGCGTGTTGAAGAAGCGCAGGAGTCCACAGAAGCTGAACGACGCCGGTTGGATTCGGTGCTGGCCCATATGAGTGACGGGGTCATCGCCACTGATCGACGCGGAAACATTAATATCATCAACTCGGCAGCTCGCGACTTCTTGAATGTCGATGAAATAGAAGCAGAAGGCACATCTATCCTAGATATTTTGCATATTCGTGATCAGTATACGCTCCGGGAGTTGCTGGAAAGCCAGGATGAGGTCGCTCTTGATTTATCAGAAGAGGGTCGTGACCTGATCTTGCATGCGACGTTCTCGCTGATTCAACGTGAATCTGGGTTCATTTCAGGCCTGGTTTGTGTTCTTCATGATGTAACTGAACAGCAGAAGGAAGACGAAGACCGTAAGCAGTTTGTTTCGAATGTTTCTCACGAATTGCGGACACCGTTAACCTCCGTCCGCTCATACATCGATGCTTTAGTCGATGGCGCTTGGGAAGATAAAAAAGTCGCACCTGGTTTTTTGAAGGTCGCTCAAGATGAAACGGAACGGATGATCCGGATGGTCAATGATCTGTTAGCCCTTAGCCGAATGGATTCTGGAACCACTAAACTTGAAATGGAAACGGTCAATTTGAACGAACTGTTCAACTATATTTTGAATCGTTTTGACATGATGATAAAAACGGATGACAATCCTGAAAAGCATTATCGAATTGAGCGTGACTTTACCGACAAAGACTTATGGGTTGAAATCGATACTGATCGGTTTACACAAGTGGTCGATAATATCATGAACAACGCAATCAAGTACTCGCCAGATGGTGGTGTGATTACTTGTCGTTTACTAGAGACGCATAACCAGGTCATCATGAGTATTTCCGATCAGGGATTAGGTATTCCACATAAGGATCTGACCCACATCTTTGACCGATTTTACCGAGTTGATAAGGCCCGTTCCCGTGCTCAAGGTGGTACAGGACTAGGACTAGCCATCTCGAAGGAAGTTATTCAGATGCTGGGCGGTCGAATCTGGGTTGATAGTACCGAAGGCAAGGGCTCCACGTTCTATATTTCACTGCCATTCGAGCAATTTGAGGAGGATGACTGGGATGTGGACTAGACTAAGAAATGGTTTATTACCGGTCGCACTAACGTTGTTGATCGGACTCAGTATTGTTTTATCACTATTAATTTGGATTAATCCGGCCCGTTTTGATCGTGCTAGGACCGCTACTTCGTCGACCCGGTCGACTCATTCAACAGTATCGACCCGGTCCATTGATGATATTTACTTGCCAACGCAGGTAATCGTGACGGATTCGCACGGACACGCTGAATCAATTTATAATGGCAAATTCTATAATTAATCCGAACAGAAATTAAAAAGCCCAAAGTAATCACTTACAATGGTAGTAGCTAATTCCAACCAATATAGGGAGTGATTACTTTGGGTACATCTACTTTATCACGTTTTCAACGTGGCGCACTAGCACAACTGGTCAATGAGGGGAATAAATCTTACCAAGTAATGGCTGACGCCTTAGGCGTCGCCAAAGCTACGATTAGCTATGAGTTGGACCGGGTTAAACCTTATGATCCAGAATTAGCTCAGCAAGATGCAGATCGCAAAAGGCGGAATTGCGGTCGTCGTTCGATGCTGACGGCAGCATTAGCGACTTTAATTACCAATCACTTACGATTAACCTGGTCACCAGAAACCATTGCGGCCGCTTATAACTTGAGCACTGCGTCAATTTATAATTGGCTTAATCGTGGCTGGCTCCCCTTCAAATTGACTGATCTACCCAATCGGAATGTCCGCCAGCACCGAGTGAGCGAAAATCGTGGGAAATTTACAAGTGGGACTTCCATCGAACAACGGCCAACAACTGTTAATCAACGATTAGCTTTTGGTCATTGGGAAGTAGATACGGTGCTTTCTAGTCGAAGTGAGTCACGATCATGTCTGGTTACATTCGTAGAACGTAAGACCCGACTTCTATGGGCCATCAAAGCCCCTAATAGAACGGCTAAGGCTCTAAACACCGCCTTTGGCAAGTTTATGGGGGCCTTCGGTCCCCAAGTAAAATCCATTACTGTTGATCATGGTAAAGAGTTTGCCAATTATCAGGCCTTAGAACAGGATTATCAGATCAAAGTTTATTTTTGCCATCCATATTCACCATGGGAGCGAGGTTCCAATGAATATTTTAATAGACGGTTACGCTGGTTCTTCCCGAAAAAGACCAATTTTAGCCAAGTAACGACTGATGAGATCCTAGCAGCACTTGAACTAATTAATCAACGACCATTAAAAATACATCATCAACAGACTGCCATTGAAAGATTCCGGGCTTGTTCGGATTAAACTTGTAATTTGCCTAATCCAAAAATTAATTTGGTCACCACCGTTAAAAACGAAGTTAAGAATTGGCGCATGACGAATTTTCGCAAGGTTAGCCAAAAGGATAAAGATGCCTATCAAAAATTGCTGAATCAAAAGAACACGGTACAGTTAAGTTACGCCGATAACATTGGCCGCTCTATTTTTAACAGTTCTTATGATCAACGATTGCTTATGTCGCCCACTGCTAAGTTCTCACGAATTTTGTTTTCAACGACGAAACCAGGTGAGCTGTACCTGCTGAACGATAACGACTTAACGATTTATAAAATTAGTGTTTCCAAACAGCAGTTGAGCAAGGTTCGTCGCGTGATTGCCGAGGGAGACAAACGTTATCCAGTTGAGCAGATTACGTCAAAGGATCATACGCTAACTTACTATACTAATGAAGTTCATATTCCTAAGTACAGTTACCTTATTGGTGAACAGAGCGCAAACTTTTTTGTTACGTCGTTGCTGAATTCTGGAGAAGCTACTTCCGTCAGTGTCCAGCGTCATGATGGTCACACGATTTATTTTGACGGTGCGTACAAACGGATGACCGTAAACGATAAGACGGGCGCGGTCATGTTTGAAAACTACAACGCTAAGAATTCAATTTCTCGTGATTTAGGCAGAAACCTAAAGACTTCGTTTGCTGGGTTGAGCAGCACTGGCATGCCGTTGGATTCTGTACGGTATTTTGACAATGAAAACAATGGTCGGGAAGTAACCTACCGTTCGTTTGTCGAAGGATTCCCAATTTTTAATCAAACGGATTTTGGCGCTGTTCAGGTCAAAAACAAAAAGTCTGGTACCGAAGAAATTGACTTTACGTTGACCAATCTTCAGGTGCCACTGCCAACAGATTCCAATAGTAACGTGACGTTGCCAGCAACATCGACAGTGATGGCGCAACTTGAGGCGGCTGGTATTTCGAAAAACAAAATTAAAGATATTGTGCTCGGCTATCAATGGGAAAATAATTACGATTCCAAACAGGTTGTGGATCTACAACCGACTTATTATGTTTACACGAGTGGTAAGTGGCAACTATACACGGATCTGCTTAATGGCGGTGGCACCCAGTAGGAAGGAGGGGCAGTATGGATTTTCGCAGAATTCAATGGATTTTTATTGTGGCCTTTGTAGCCATTAATACTTTTTTGTTTGTAACTTGGCAGAAGAGTGATTCAACCGTAACGGAATCCTCACAACGAAACGCGAATAATGCGACCACCATTCTTCGTGAAATGAAAAATGATGGCATTACGTTTACTACTCCCTCGTCTAAAGAGGCGGAAGGTTATTATGTATCCGCAAAGTCTGGCCTCTCACGTTTGCGCGCAGGTGTTGATAATTTAACCTACCAGGATCTCCGTTTTAACGCTACTGAAATGACCAGCTATCTGCATCAGACATTGACGGTTAGTCCTAAAAAGCCACAAACGCAATTGAACCGGTTTGTTAAGAGCAATACCAACGTCACAGCCGGAGATGAATATGTTTATAGCGCGGAACTTTCTAAAGTTTCTGCCAACGAGGTAGTCTATGTTCAGAAAGTTCCATCCGGCACGATTATGGCGTCTTCTGGTCAATTGCGTTTCCGTATCGGTGCTAAAAATCAGGTGATTAGTTACACACAGAGTTATGTAATTCAGGCTGAACCACTTCGAGAAAAAACCACCACCATTAGCCAACAAAAGGCATTGATTTGGTTATACCAGTACAACGAGTTGCCAAACAGCACGAAGGTATTGTGGTCTAAACTAGCTTACTCACGTTTGTTACGCGTATCGGATAATAATGTGTACGTGCCAACCTGGTTCATTGCCTTGAAGTCGAAGAACACGGATAACGTGGTCATCAAACGGGTCAACGCATTTACCGGCGCTGTTATGAAATCGACAGATTCAACAACTCAGGTGACAAATAGCAGTAGTTCCTCAGGGAGCAGTAGCAGTACATCAAGCATTACCGTGGATAATGAAGATAACACGGCGACTAGCGGAAATTAAAATATGATTGCAGCACTAAAACTACCGCGCATTTCATGTTACGATGAGTGGTAGTTTTTATTTGGACATAAATAATGGAGATGGCTCTGTGATTGATTTAAGTAATCCGTATTCCTTAAACGCAGTATCTACAGATACTGACGAAATGAAGATTAGTGTGCTGGCCAGCGGGAGTACTGGCAACACAACATATATCGAAACGCCCACGCATAAGGTCTTAGTCGACGCCGGACTCTCCGGGAAAAAGATTAATGAGCTGATGCATCAAATTGGGCGTGATTTGAACGATGTCGACAGTTTATTTGTAACGCACGAACATACCGATCATTCCAAGAGTGTTGGTGTTCTGGCGCGGAAATATGGCATTAACGTGTATGCAAACGAAAAAACGTGGAATGCTATTTCTGACAAGGTTGGTAAAATTCCGTTGGACCAAAAGTTTGATCTTGAGGCTGGTGAAATTCAGTCGATGGGAGACTTGGATGTTCAAAGCTTTCCAGTGTCACACGATGCTGTGGACCCTCAATTTTACGAATTACACTCTAACGGCAAATCGTTTGTGATTTTAACAGACACAGGTTATGTGTCTGAACGAATGGCTGGTGTGATTAAAAACGCAGACGCCTATCTATTTGAATGTAATCACGACATGGAAATGTTGCGAATGGGCGGGTACCCATGGCCATTAAAACAACGGATTTTGAGTGATACGGGTCACTTGTCCAACGAAGATGGCGCTAATGCCCTGATGCAGGTGCTGGGAAACCGGACCAAACGAATTTTTCTTGGCCACTTGAGTAAAGAAAACAACATGAAAACGTTGGCTCACTTAACAGTCGCGTCCATGATGGAAGAACATGATTTTGGTGTTGAACATGATTTCCGTATTTTAGATACGGATCCCGATTCAGCAACGAATCTGATGACCTTGTAATATGATGTTTCACGTGTGACATTAAAACAGCTATCAATCCAGTGGCGACCTGCCAAGGACTGATAGCTGTTTTATTTTGTTTGGGCCCTATTTTTGATTTAAAGAATTGTTGAAGAAACCATCGAGATAATCTGTAACGGTTTGCCTAATAAGTGGCAGTTTACTTTCAGGAAATATAAAATTTGATGATAGATCTGTGTTAATAAAAAAACCTAAAACAAGCGCATTAATGGCGCTAAAAAGATTGGCCAGTTGCTGTGGAACAACGCCTGGCAAATGTTGACTTATATTGACGGCCAAATCAGTGCTTGATTGTGACAAATTTGAATTAACCAATTTGAGAGTTTTAGCGTCCGCTCCAGGATTAAGAACCGTTGTTCGAATAGCCATAAGTCTCAAATAGGTTAAAAAACGTTTTGTGTCAAACAGTGAGCATACTGAATCGATGATAATTTTTTTGAATTCGTCAGTTGACATGTCTGCGGTAGCGTTAAATGTTGTGGAAAAAACGCTAATATACTGAGAAAACTTAGTGTTCAGCAAACTGAGAAATAATGCTTCTTTTGTTGGATAATAATTAAAAATAGTACCTTTACTGAGATCACAATGCTGAGCAATATCGCTCATAGTAATTTGACTGTAGTCATTATGATCGAAAAGCTCAGCTGCAGTTGTTAAAATTTTCTCGGCCCGCTGATTTTTTTGAGCAGCCGTTTTTGCGGTTTTCATAGTTTGGTACCCCCAAACATTTTACCATAGTGTACGTCCGTTAATTGTTCGGAAACAGACCAAAGCCGGCGAGCAACAGTTGGATCTTTGGCGCGGGGTGCTTTTGCGATGCCGGGCCAGCCCCACATTTCTAGAAAGCCAGTTGGACCATAGAAATTGCCATCCTCGGCTTGATCACTCGTTGCGGCAAACAATGTTGATAATGCTCCTTTTTCTGCGGGCATCAAAAAGCGATGTGTAATGTCTAAAAAGAAACGGTTGAAGTTATGCTCGCCGGCTCCACGGGACAGGTTGGTTCGGGCACCGCCAGGATGAGCGGCAAAACTGTGCAGTCCCCAGCCATTTTCGTCACTAAGCCGCTGCAATTCTTTGGCGAAGATAACATCTGCCAGCTTTGCCTGACTATAGGCACTGACTGGCGTATATCGTTTTTCTGATTGTAGGTTTTGGAAATTAATTCGCCCACCTTTTTGAGCAATGCTACTAATTGTAACAATTCTAGGATTTTTAGACTTTCTCAATAGTGGAAGCATGAGACCGGTGAGCGCAAATGGACCTAGAAAATCTGTTCCAAATTGTTTTTCGAAACCGTCGACAGTCAACTGTCTGGTTGGTATTTCCATAACACCGGCGTTGTTAATCAATACGTCAATGGATGACACTGTCTTTGACAGGACTTCTACGAAATGGTGAATACTTTCCAGACTAGCAAGGTCGACAGGAATAAACAAAAGTTTTCCAGTATGCGTGACTACGGATTTTTCGATGTCATTTAATACTTGTTGACCTTTTTTAGCGCTGCGTCCCGCCATAATTATAGTTGCATCTTTTTCATAAAGTGCTTTTGTATCTGCTAGGCCAAGACCGCTAGTAGCCCCAGTAATCACGAATGTTTTGTTCTTTTGATTACCCATTTCAGTTGTTGTCCATCTTTGTTTCATATGAGAACCTTCTTTTTAAAATGACTATTGGTCAGTCTGACCAATAGTCATTTTAAATCAAAACAAAGTATTGTCAATATCTAAATAAAAAACATCGCAAAGATGCGATGTTTTACAAGTCAGTATTAAATTTCGGATTACTTCAGCATGGTTTGGATGGCAACGTAAGGGAAATGCCCATAGGTTCATACCTAGTCGAAATGTCGCCAACTCTTATCTAAGATAGCTCGAGCAACGAAGAGTCCTAATGGCAGGAACATGATGATCAAAATCGCTTTTGTCAGCCATAAGGAACCAACCGCAATTTGATTGCTACCAATGTTGAAAACGGCCCGATAAATGTACAATCCAGGGACCATGATAACAATCGAAGGTACAGTCAAAGAAATTCGTGGGTAACCATTGAACCGATTAACCACTGAAGCAATCAGACCTGCCACAAGAGCCCCAAAGAATGCGGCAGATGCTGGCGGAATGTTTGTTAAGTCGACCAGTTCTAGTCGGAGTGTGTTTGCTACGGCGCCGATCAATCCAGCGGTAATCGCCATTTTCTGAGAACTGTTAAACATAATCGAGAACCCGTAAACTCCGAAAAAACTAGCTGGCAAACGTAATAGCATTAAGACTAATGGGGATAATCCAAGCGGCAAGAAGTTGGCAGGTTTAAATCCAAAGATGGTGGCCACTAACCAACCCACTAACGTTGCGACCAGTGTGATCATGATTGCGTAGGCTAGCCGTTCTAGACCAGAACGCATGTCCAGCTTGGAAATGTCCAGCATGCTGGTAATAAACGGAAATCCTGGAATCACGAAGAGGAGCGCGCCAATATAGCCGGCTTCATGTAGCGCCAAGACATGGAAATACATTTCGAAAATCCGGAAAGCAAACATATAGGTTAGACAAGCCACGGCGACACTAACTGCAATGCTAGCAATTACTGTAATCGAATGTTTACCCATCAGAGCGCGAACGAAATTACCAAGTCCTGCACCAATGAAGGTACAGATCATTTCAGGAATACCGCCACCTAGCAAAAAGATAAATGACGCACAGGCAATTGCAGCAGCCAAACCAGAAACTAATGGTGAATATTGTTTCGGTCGTTGTTGAACTTTATCAATGAACTGATGAATTTTCTTAACTGGCAAAAACGAGAAATCGTTATTAAAGTTCTTGACCATTTCCTCTAGAATGTTTAATTTATCGGTGTTAACGCCGGTGCTTGGCAAGGATAACACCTGTGTGTAACTGTGCTCATCGCTGAAACAAGTATAGGAAATCGAGATTAAGCTGATGTCAGCAGAACAGGTTAGTTTTAAGGATCTGGCGACCGTGTTCATTGCTTCTCTGACTCGCCAAGCCCCAGTACCACAGGACAACATTGTGATGCCAATTCGGCCGACAATGGATGCCCGTTCTTGCAAGCTGGCATCACGAGCCTCAACGTCGTTGTCCTCAATCAGATCCTTCCACGGAATTTTCATATGATGTCGTCTTGATAGCGGCACCTCTGGTGTAGAACCCGTATGATTATCTTTATCCATGCTTTCCCCCATAATGACTGAAATAATTCAGATATAGTTTTAATTATGCCAGTATTGGTCTAATCTGCAACTTTTTCCGAGAGTAATATGGCAACAATGCTGTAGTGTAAATAAAAGGTGAACCGTTTCACGTGAAACAAATACCGACTTAGCCAAATTGAAATCCGTTTGGTTAGGTCGGTATTAAAAGTCATTCAATATATAATTTAGATTGCTTCAAAAAAGTGAAGAAGACAGGGAACAATTTGTCAGTTTATTCCGGTAACACAATATGCCTGAAGTCAGCCACACTACGACACGTATAGTCAGGCTTTAACGCAGCCACTTTTTCTGGTTCGATGATGCTACCCCAAAGTGCGGCAGCAATTTTAATGTTAGCTGCGTGAGCGGATGTGATATCGCTTGGCGCATCACCAACGTAGAGAGCATCAGACGCATTAGTGCCAGTTTCTTTCAGGGCTTTGACAATATTTTCAGGTTTGTTAGGTCCTTTTGGAGAACCTGTCAGAATCATTTTGAAATCTTTTGTGAGTCCATATTGTTCAAGTGAAATGTCGGCGCTGGTGCGGGCTTTACCAGTAACGAGGATGTTTTGAAAACCAGCTTTGGCAGTGTCATCAAGCAATTCCTGAATGCCATCAAATGCTTTAGGAGCCATGTATTGCAGTTCTTTGTAGGCTTGCCAATAAGCGTGAATTCCTTCGTCGAAGTGATCAGGAATTAAAGCCTGAATCGTACCTTCCTCACTGGGACCAAACGTCGAGACAATTTCTTCGTCAGAAATGTCGCGGTCTAAAAAAGGGGTTACTGCTTTTTTGAAAGCAGCGATGCAAATTGGAAGTGTGTCGCCGATAGTACCGTCAAAATCATAAATTAAAGTTTTATACATATGAACCTCCAGTAGTGTTCGTTTGAAACGCTCAGTACCATAAGTATACGTTACTCACTGTCAGGATTCTAATTAGGTTAGATTGTAAGCATCAGTGAAAACTTTCTAAACTAGCTAGTCGCCAGCAAATCGAACACTTCAGTTAAGCTCATGGCTAGGTTACCCAAAAGTACCTACTTCACACGTGAAGTTGAAGCCTGTAGACTGGTGAACAACTGATGATGGTTGAGGAGGTGTAAGAATGGCAAAGACATACAATATTGGGGTTGAAGCAACGTTAGAAGTGATTGGTGGTAAGTGGAAACCGATTATTTTGTGCCACTTGGGCAAGGGTCAACAACGCAGCAGTGAGTTACGGCGTGAAATCCCTGACATTACGCAAAAAGTGCTGACCCAACAACTGCGTGAGCTGGAAGGCGATGGCATCATTGTTCGCCATGTTCATGGCACGAAGGCGCCGTTCTGTGTGACGTATGACTTAACGGCGTTTGGCAAAACACTGGGTGGCATTCTGGTTCAAATGTCCGTTTGGGGTGAACAGCGGATTGAGCAATTGAATGAAGCGGGCGAGCCTGTTGAAATTTTAAATCCTGATCACAGCGGTTACGCAGATATTTTGAATCAAGTTGGTTAAATTCAAATGTTTTTTTGGGAAGGTACTCAAAAGTGCCTTCTTTTTTTGTCCGGCGAATTTACAATTGAAATGCAACACAAAGTAAAAAAATAAACCCATACCGGGTAGAATATGTTTAACGACCAAATCAAACAATTCGAGGTATCCGGTATGAGCTATAAACATCTTACTATAAAAGAACGTGAAATACTTATGTTTTTACGAGCTAAGGGGTTATCTATCCGGGCTGTTGCGTTACGGCTGGGGCGAAATCCAAGCACTATTTCACGGGAGTTAAAACGTTGTGCAGGTAATTATTCCCCAAGCAAAGCAGATAATGACTATCATCAAAAGCGGCAGAATTGTCACAAGAAGCGGCTATTAGACAGCCATCCACAATTACGCCGTCAAATTGTTCATTACATCTTAGATCTGCACTGGTCACCAGAGCAGATTACCGCTCGCTTTAATAAGGAACATCAATGGTGTGTTAGCTACAACACAATTTACCGTCATATCTATCAACACAATTTAGGTGAGAAGTACTCCTCACGTGGTGATACCGGTATTCAGCGCCATCTCAGACATAAACATCGGACTCGGCATTCAAAGAATACTAGACGACATCGAGAAGTACAGACCGACTATATCTCGATCCATGAGCGCCCTGGTTTTATCAACCAGCGTCAACGTATAGGTGACTGGGAAATTGATACTGTGATTGGTCGAACGGGTCACTCCATCCTTTTAACGATTGTCGATCGGCTTAGTCGGCTTACGCTTATCAAAAAGGTTGTGCAAAAGGACTCGCAGGAGATAAATAAAGGCTTAGTTGAACTGTTAGGGGCCATTCCTAAAGAATTTGTTCATTCTATTACACCAGATCATGGGACCGAATTTCTTCATCTTGATGAAATCAGCGAAAGGTTAGGTGTTACTGTCTATTGGCCCGATCCATATTCGCCTGAACAGCGTGGAACAAATGAGAATACAAATGGATTAATCCGGGAATATTTTCCCAAGCGAACAGATATTGATAATTATACAGAACAGGACGTTGAACACTGCCAAAAGCAGTTAAATCAACGTCCTCGCAAAGTGTTAAACTATGAAACCCCATATGAAGTATTTTTTGACAAACCGTTGCACTTAGTTTGACAATTCGCCCCATACAGAGTCAGTACACTAGCGTCATTCACTTGAGGAATTGGAGGATGGCTAATGGATGATGAAGATAAAGGGCTCCGTTATACAACCAGCGTATTAGCTGGCACGTGTCGACCATTGATTGTGACAGCACTGCTAGATGGCCCACAATCGCTACTGAATTTATATCAACACTTACCGAAACGTAATTTGTGTTCGTTTGTCTTTCAACTATGTAGTTTATGGCGAAATGGTCTGATCCAACTTCGGTTGACGACACATCGGGGATTAAGCTGTCGGTTAACAAAAGCCGGTCAATCAACGCGCCCGTTTTTATTATTAATGGCTGAATGGGGTAAACATCGTCAGGAAGCAGCTACTGACAGATCAATTTAATGGTACTAAAAAGTGCCTTATTTCAGTTTTAGATGGCAGCCATTAAACTATGAATCATTCAAGAAAACAGAGGGAGAGAAAAGTTATGAAATATCAATTTGAACAACCATATACGTTTGCCAACGGCGTCACGATTAAAAACCGCGTGGTGATGGCACCAACCACCACAACGTCCAGTTATTATGATGGTCATGTGACTAATGAAGAAATTGACTACTATAAGATGCGCGCCGGTGGTGTTGGCATGGTAGTCGCTGAGGTTGCCAATGTTGTGCCTGGTGGGAAGGGATTTGAAGGCGAGCTATCGATTGCAGATGATAGCGACATTGACGGATTGGCAGAGATGGCCCGTGCAATCAAACGGAACGGGACAAAGGCTGTGCTACAGATTTTTCATGCCGGGCGAAAATCAAATTCACAGATTTTACGGGGCACGCAAACTGTCAGTGCCAGTGCGGTAAAACCTAATCGTCCTGAAGATGCGGAAACACCACGAGCGTTGTCCGAAACGGAAATTGAGTCAATCATTCAGGCATTTGCCGACGCGACTCACAGGGCAATTGAAGCGGGTTTCGATGGCGTTGAACTCCATGGCGCTAACACTTATCTACTGCAGCAATTTTACTCACCGCATTCCAACCGCCGCGAAGACCGTTGGGGTGGTAATCGTGACAAACGGATGAATTTTGCAAGAGCCGTTATTCAGTCCGTTCACGAAGTTATTTCCCAGGAAACGAATGGCAAGTTCTTGCTAGGTTATCGGATTTCGCCGGAAGAAATCGGCGAGCTGGGTATTCGTTTGGATGACACGATGGCTTTTGTCGAAATGCTGAGTGAGACACCAATTGATTATGTACACACCTCAATGGGATCTGCATGGCGCACTTCGTTGAATGACGCAACGGATAAGGAACCGATTTTGGACAAAATAGTTCGGCAGTTAGATGGCCGTAAACCATTGATAAGTGTGGGATCGATTGAAACGCCTGATGATGCTGAAAAGGTGTTGGCTGCTGGTGCTAGTTTTGCGGCAATCGGTCGTGAAATGATTCGTGAACCGCAATGGTACGAAAAGGTTGCTGGGGATGATGAAGATAGTATTCGCTACCAGATTTCACCGTTTGAAATGGACGAGTTGGGTATCCCAGTAGCGATGCAGCACTATTTAAAAGGTGCATTCTATTCGGTTATGCACTTTAGCAATGATCACACACCGGTTGTGGACTATACGAATTCGGTCGCGCCGATGGAAGGCTTTGAGAAGAAAATGTAAGGAACTAAATGGTCGGACAGAGTTCAGATTATTAACGAGAAGATTCGGAGGAAAAGAAAATGTATTCAGATTTAAAGAACAAAATAGCGGTTGTAACAGGCGGCTCAAAGGGTATTGGTCAGGCAATTGCAAAACGCTTTGGCGAAGAGCACATGTCAGTTGTTATCAATTATCGGTCAGATAAAACGGGTGCTGATGAAGCGGTCAAACTGATTGAAGAAAATGGTGGCCAAGCAGTCGCCGTTCAAGCAGATATTAGCGAAGAAGACGGTGCCACGGCATTGCTAAATGCTGCGCTAAATAACTTTGGTACGCTTGATGTATGGGTTAACAACGCGGGGATGGAAAACCGTGTTGCGACAAACGAAATGCCACTATCAGATTGGCAACGCGTGTTGAACATTAATCTAACGGGTGTTTTCTTAGGATCACGCGCAGCACTGGATTATTTCGTGAAGAACGATAAGAAGGGCAATATTATCAACATGTCCTCTGTTCATGAACAAATTCCGTGGCCTGGCTTTGCCCATTACGCTGCTTCAAAAGGTGGCGTGAAATTATTCAATGAGACGATTGCGATGGAATATGCCAACCGTGGTGTGCGTGTAAATGCCATTGGCCCTGGCGCCATCAACACGCCAATCAACGCTGCTAAGTTTGCTGATCCACAACAAATGAAGGACACGCTAGAAATGGTACCAATGAAACGAATCGGTGATCCAGAAGATGTTGCGGCCGCTGCAGCGTGGTTGGCATCTGATCAATCTAGTTACGTTACAGGTGTGACTCTGTTTGTGGATGGTGGGATGACGCTGTATCCTTCATTCCAGAACGGTAAGGGTTAGCGTTCAAGGATTTATGATGAGATAAAAAATGCGGCTAGTATAAGGCTGCCATATCGACAGAAGAGAGGTTTCGATTGTGAGTATTTTGATTGGATTGATTCCGGCAATTGCGTGGGGCGTTTTGCCCATCGTGGTAACTAAAATTGGTGGGAAGCCCGTTAATCAGATTATTGGCACGACATTTGGTACCTTTATTGTGGCCATCATCACGTGGTTATTCATTCGCCCAGAAATTGGCGTTGGTCAGTTTTGGCTGACTGTTTTGTCTGGTGCTTCGTGGGCATTTGGACAGTATCTTCAGTACATGGCGTTTCAGCGAATCGGTGTTTCGAAGGCGATGCCAATTTCTACGGGGCTGCAATTAGTTGGCACGTCGTTGTTGGGGGTACTGGCATTCGGCGAATGGTCTGGCTCTGTGGAATTATTGATCGGCTTTATTGCGCTAGTGGTTATTGTTGTTGGCATTGTGCTAACGACAGTTGATGGCGCCAAACAAACGGATGAAAAACGACCATCAATTTGGGTGACAATTTTGATCTTTGCACTATCTACTCTGGGGTATGTGGGATACTCAGCCTTTCCACGTTTGGCAAACGTATCCGGATGGCAGGGATTCTTACCACAAGGATTGGGAATGGCTTTGATGGCACTTGTACTGACGCTTGTGACGGCTGGCCCGCATATTTTGAGTGAACGGGTTACGTGGATTAGCTTGATTGATGGTGTTGTTTTTTCCATTGCTGCGCTGACGTATCTGATTTCGGCTCAACGAAATGGCGTGGCCACTGGTTTCACACTTTCACAAATGAATGTTGTGTTGGCAACACTTGGCGGCATCTTCATTTTACGTGAGCACCGCACTCCTCGAGGCCTAGTATGGACGGTTGTTGGTCTGCTATTGGTCGTGGTCGGTGGTGTCATGATTGGTAACATGGCCGTGTAATGACTAGTTGACGATTGGTTAAAGACAAAAAGAAAACAACGGTTTGATTCGACGTTTATGACGCGAAATCAAACCGTTGTTTGCGTTAATTTTCATAACCATCATGATTAGGGAAGAGCAACGAGGCGTTTTGCCCCTGCGATTGAAGAATCTTAATTCGATCCTCGCCCCATTCCGACATGGCAATAAGCACGTTGTTCAGCGTTTTACCGTATTCGGTCACGCTATATTCAACGTGTGGCGGCACTTCGTTGAATACTTTCCGGGTGACAATGCCGTCGTGCTCCAGCTCACGCAGTTGTTCAGTCAGAACTTTGGGCGAAATGCCAGTGACATTTCGCCGAATATCGGCTGTCCGCATGGGCCCGTGTCCTAAGTGGCATAAAATGAGCGGTTTCCATTTGTTTCCCATGACGGCTAGTGTGGCCTGAACGCCGTTTTTGTAAATTGGTTCAGCTTCACTCATGTGTTAATTTGCTCCTCGTCTATTATGGCATGAATGCTACACCACTTATGTTTAAAAATAAAACGAAAAAGTTAGACCTTTCAAACGGCGCGAGGGGGGTGTAAAACTTACCTGAAGCAGAGGCGTCATTGGCAGTTTGTAAATGAAACAATAATTAAGCCAAATAGTCACCATTAGAAAAAATATGAGTTTGCGAGGCATCCGTTTAAGCCCGCTTTAAGTTGAAACTGTATAATGGTCTCTGTAGAGTAATCAATTTTTAGAGGAGGTAGCGAATTTTCGCAAAAGCCTATGGATTATAATGACGAGAATAAGCAAACAGGTGGGCAAGGACCACAACGTCCACGCAAATCAAATTCAGGTTTAGTGAAGGTCGGCATTGTTGGCTTAGTTGCCGGATTATTAGGTGGTGGTATTGCCTATGGGGGTGCCTCTGCCCTGAATAACAATAATAATGGTGATACGTCATATAAAAATGGAACGACTAAGGTCGCCAATGTCACTGTAAAGAGCAACTCCGATGCTACGAAGGCCTTTAGCAAGGTTAAGGGCGCGGTTGTTTCGGTTGTTAACATGCAGAAGCAGTCATCATCAAGTGATAGCGAAGGCTTGTACGGTATCTTTGGTGGTGGCTCATCATCAAATTCAAGTGGTAGTGACTCAGATTCCTCATCTAGCAAATCATCTTTGGAAACCGCTAGTGAAGGTTCCGGGGTTGTTTATAAGAAATCCGGAAATGATGCCTATATTGTGACGAACAATCACGTGGTCTCAGGTTCCAGTGCCTTGGAAATTATTCTCAGCAACGGGAAGAAGATTTCAGGTAAGCTAGTTGGCACGGACTCCACGACTGATTTAGCTGTTATCCGTGTGGATGCTAAGTACATCAACACGGTTGCTCAATTCGGTGATTCCACTGCGATTCAGGCTGGCCAATCTGTCCTAGCCATCGGGTCACCACTTGGGTCACAGTATGCAACATCAGTGACTGAAGGGATTATTTCCGCCAAGAAACGAACGGTGCCAGTAGAAGATGAATCTGGTAATCAAACTGGGGATGCGACCGTTATTCAAACGGACGCAGCAATCAACCCTGGTAACTCTGGTGGGGCATTGATCAACTTATCTGGTCAGGTCATCGGTATCAACTCAATGAAGTTGGCGTCATCTTCGAGTGGTACGTCGGTTGAAGGGATTGGATTTGCGATTCCTTCTAACGAAGTTGTGTCCATCATTAATCAATTAATTACAAATGGTAAGGTTATTCGTCCAGCGTTGGGTGTCGGACTTGTGGATCTTTCAAATGTCGACAGTACCAGCCAAAAGAATACTTTGAAGCTGCCAAGCAGTGTAACTGGCGGTGTTGTGCTAGTTAAAATTTACAACAATTCGGCTGCTGAAAAGTCCGGCCTGAAGAAGTACGATGTTATTACCGAGATAGATGGTACCAAGGTAACGTCACAAGCAGACTTACGTGATGTGCTTTATAACCATAAGATTGGGGATAAAGTTTCCGTGAAATACTATCGTGATGGTCAACAAAAGACCGGTACGATAACGTTGAGCGAGAGTACGAGTCAATTAAGTAGTTCAAGCAAGTAGATCTTTTAAAGAGTAATTGTGGAAAACAATTACTCTTTTTTTGTGTCTTCGGGGATTTCACAAACTCAAATTGAATCATGATAATCATTTCCTGGGAAATTTGATTACTTTCTATTTAGTCTAAACGACTGGTATGGGTGTATTTATAGGCAAATTCTATAATTAATCCGAACAGAAATTAAAAAGCCCAAAGTAATCACTTACAATGGTAGTAGCTAATTCCAACCAATATAGGGAGTGATTACTTTGGGTACATCTACTTTATCACGTTTTCAACGTGGCGCACTAGCACAACTGGTCAATGAGGGGAATAAATCTTACCAAGTAATGGCTGACGCCTTAGGCGTCGCCAAAGCTACGATTAGCTATGAGTTGGACCGGGTTAAACCTTATGATCCAGAATTAGCTCAGCAAGATGCAGATCGCAAAAGGCGGAATTGCGGTCGTCGTTCGATGCTGACGGCAGCATTAGCGACTTTAATTACCAATCACTTACGATTAACCTGGTCACCAGAAACCATTGCGGCCGCTTATAACTTGAGCACTGCGTCAATTTATAATTGGCTTAATCGTGGCTGGCTCCCCTTCAAATTGACTGATCTACCCAATCGGAATGTCCGCCAGCACCGAGTGAGCGAAAATCGTGGGAAATTTACAAGTGGGACTTCCATCGAACAACGGCCAACAACTGTTAATCAACGATTAGCTTTTGGTCATTGGGAAGTAGATACGGTGCTTTCTAGTCGAAGTGAGTCACGATCATGTCTGGTTACATTCGTAGAACGTAAGACCCGACTTCTATGGGCCATCAAAGCCCCTAATAGAACGGCTAAGGCTCTAAACACCGCCTTTGGCAAGTTTATGGGGGCCTTCGGTCCCCAAGTAAAATCCATTACTGTTGATCATGGTAAAGAGTTTGCCAATTATCAGGCCTTAGAACAGGATTATCAGATCAAAGTTTATTTTTGCCATCCATATTCACCATGGGAGCGAGGTTCCAATGAATATTTTAATAGACGGTTACGCTGGTTCTTCCCGAAAAAGACCAATTTTAGCCAAGTAACGACTGATGAGATCCTAGCAGCACTTGAACTAATTAATCAACGACCATTAAAAATACATCATCAACAGACTGCCATTGAAAGATTCCGGGCTTGTTCGGATTAAACTTGTAATTTGCCATTGTGATGAGATGCTGTCTAAATCAATTTTCAAATTACTATCCCCTTTTACTTTATCAAGAAATATCTTTAGATTATTTATGATACGGACTTCTGTATCGCTTATCCTTGCGGTACCACATCACTTATGATATGGCGAGCCCGAGTTAATCATAAATGCCCTGTATATCTGCTCACTCAGCACTAGACGCATCAGCTGATGTGGCAATGTAAACTTACCAAATGAAATTTGTGCGTTTGCACGCTTCAAAACTGCGGGTGTTAGTCCCAGTGAGCCGCCGATAACGAACGTTATGTCAGAATGTCCGTACGTTCCTAAGTCCTCTATCTCCTTGGCAAACGCCTCTGATGTCCGTTCCTTGCCTAAAATAGCCAACGCATAGACATATTCTTTATCTTTAATATGATCCAGAATTCGCTCCCCTTCTTTAGCCATAACCGTATCCATTTCGGACTGGCTTAAAGATTCGGGAGCTTTTTCGTCCGCAACTTCGACAATTTCAAACTTACAAAACTTAGACAAACGTTTCGCATATTCTGCAATGCCCTGCTTAAAATACTTTTCTTTCAGTTTTCCAACACCAATAATCTTGATATTCACGTGTATATACTCCGTTTCTAAATTTTGTTTTCATCCACAAGCACATCTGTTATGAAAAAGTTATCCACAGCTTTTACTTTTCCTTAACTTTCTTTACCAAAAATAATCGATTTTGCGACGCTATGTGACGCTGTCATTTTAACCTGTGAATAAAAGTTATCCACAGTTATCCACAAGGCATCTTCACACGAACACGCAGCCCGTAACCATTGATAATAAAGGGTTTTAAAATCGAACAGAGGTTTTTATGACCACTTATCCACCGCACTTTTTTGACCTGTGGATAACTTTTCCCACTGTTTCGAAATCCTTAGTTTTCGGCATTTATCCCCAATTCACAAACTTATCCACAGTTTTCCACATAGTTATCCACACCTGTGCAAAACAATTTTTTCATTGCATTTTTCGAAACGAACCACTTTATTTTTCATGGCTTAGTTTGTTCGGAAAACTCGATGCTTTTATGGGGCAATTTGCCGAAAATGGGTAATGTCCCAGGAAAACATTCGGTTTTCCAAATTGGACACCAGCTAACTAAACGATAACTACAGAATGCTGTTTACGTGACGGTGATTATTATGCAGAATTAATCCTGCATATTTACACTTTATTCTGTATAAAGACAGTTTATCCACACCACGTTTCGTTGTTTTATCCCACATTCCGTGACTTTCTCGTTTTCAAAAGTATACATTACATTATTCATTTGTGGATTGTTTACCACCTAATTATAGATAAAAAAAGCTTATAAGGTAGATTGCAAATTTAATCCGAATTTTTGGACAAATTGGTCAGCATAACCTGATACGGTGTTTTCCAGTCAAGTATTTTAAGCGGTCTCTGGTTAATTTGGAGTAACGTCGTCGTTAAATCTTGAGCACTAATGTGCTCAAAACGAGTCCCCTTAGGATAAAAATAACGTAAATTCCGATTAAAGCGTTCATTACTACCACGTTCAGCTGGCGTATAAGCATGACAGTAATAGGTCTTAATACCATATTGTGATTCAAATGATACTAGCCCACTAAACTCAGTACCACGGTCCACAGTAAAACTGTGCACCGGTCCATTAAAAGTTGTTAGGAACTTAGTCAGTGCTTCATTAACACTCGCTGTCGTTCGGTCCTTTAACCGATATGCCCAAAGGAACCGTGATTTGCGATCGATTAAAGTTAATAAAACTGCCTTACTATGCCCACGAGGGCCAACGACGGTATCTAGTTCAAAATCACCGATGCGATTACGTTGATTAATCATCATGGGACGCTGTTCAATCGATCGCCCCAAAGATTGATTATATTTGGATCGTTGGTCAACGTTACGCCGTTGGCGTACGCCATGTTCAGGTAGATCATTCAAGGAGAAACCAATTCTCCCCTGATTTAGCCAATTATAAATAGATTTAGTCGCTAGTTTAAATTCGTGAGCAATCATTCCTGGTGACCAGCTTAGATGTAAATGGTTGAGAATTGTTTGCTTTAACTCATCGCTCAGCTTAGTTTTCCGACCACATCGTGATCGCTTGTATTCGGCATCTGTTTGTGCTAATTCAGCCTGATAAGGTTGACATCGAGATAATTCATAAGAAATTGTTGACGGTGATCGGTTCAGCCGAACGCCCATTTGGATATTGGACAGCCCTAGTTCACAAAAGGTTTCGATTTTAATTCGTTCGGAATAGGTTATACTAGACAAAAGATCAGCTCCTAAAAGATGGGTTTGTTGTAAACACCATTTTAAAGGAAGCTGATCTTTTTTGTCCGAACAGCGTTCGGATTAATTTTACAATCTACTCAATTAAAAAAATTAAATAGCAATGAAATTATGGATGTAATTGTAGAATACTTTGAGGACAAGCCAATTGCACATATTATCGCTAAAAATCAAATAGATGGAGTTTCGGAAAAAAATCTAATAAGGACCTTTCCGAGATTGATTTTTCACAACAAATGTTCTAAGTGTGGTGGAGAAGTAAGGACGAGATTGCTTTCTAGAACTAGAAAATATAGATATGAAGATATGTGTTTAAGCTGTGGCTTTACAGAATACGTTAAACATGAAGAATTAAATAATATATTGGCAGATAGTGTTGCAACGAAGGCAATAGCTTCTGAATATGAGTATTCAGATGTAAACCAACGTAATTATCAGGATTTAAACCTTAAAGAGAGAACACTGCTTGCTGCATGTTTATGGCAAGTTAAAAAAGTGGACAACGAGCTGTGTCCTCAGTGGGAAGAGAGCAAGTTGAGGATAGTTTCAGATATTGCTGATTCGTATGGATACTTTCGATTTTTAGCAAATAGGAAAATTGTACAAGTAAGCCCTACGTCTAAAAAAGAAGGATTTGATTTTAACGAAGACAAAAAGCCAACTATTTATAATATTGATGTTGTTAATTATGTATTAAATGTAAACAATGTGAGCGAAAAAGATTTATTCTTTCCAGAAGTAAAAAACGATAAAATGATTGATGAATTTTATGACTGCCGGGTAGAATTAGGGTAGATTGCAAATTTAATCCGAATTTTTGGACAAATTGGTCAGCATAACCTGATACGGTGTTTTCCAGTCAAGTATTTTAAGCGGTCTCTGGTTAATTTGGAGTAACGTCGTCGTTAAATCTTGAGCACTAATGTGCTCAAAACGAGTCCCCTTAGGATAAAAATAACGTAAATTCCGATTAAAGCGTTCATTACTACCACGTTCAGCTGGCGTATAAGCATGACAGTAATAGGTCTTAATACCATATTGTGATTCAAATGATACTAGCCCACTAAACTCAGTACCACGGTCCACAGTAAAACTGTGCACCGGTCCATTAAAAGTTGTTAGGAACTTAGTCAGTGCTTCATTAACACTCGCTGTCGTTCGGTCCTTTAACCGATATGCCCAAAGGAACCGTGATTTGCGATCGATTAAAGTTAATAAAACTGCCTTACTATGCCCACGAGGGCCAACGACGGTATCTAGTTCAAAATCACCGATGCGATTACGTTGATTAATCATCATGGGACGCTGTTCAATCGATCGCCCCAAAGATTGATTATATTTGGATCGTTGGTCAACGTTACGCCGTTGGCGTACGCCATGTTCAGGTAGATCATTCAAGGAGAAACCAATTCTCCCCTGATTTAGCCAATTATAAATAGATTTAGTCGCTAGTTTAAATTCGTGAGCAATCATTCCTGGTGACCAGCTTAGATGTAAATGGTTGAGAATTGTTTGCTTTAACTCATCGCTCAGCTTAGTTTTCCGACCACATCGTGATCGCTTGTATTCGGCATCTGTTTGTGCTAATTCAGCCTGATAAGGTTGACATCGAGATAATTCATAAGAAATTGTTGACGGTGATCGGTTCAGCCGAACGCCCATTTGGATATTGGACAGCCCTAGTTCACAAAAGGTTTCGATTTTAATTCGTTCGGAATAGGTTATACTAGACAAAAGATCAGCTCCTAAAAGATGGGTTTGTTGTAAACACCATTTTAAAGGAAGCTGATCTTTTTTGTCCGAACAGCGTTCGGATTAATTTTACAATCTACTTTAGGAATATCTGCTATTAAACAAGTTATTAAATCAAAACTTAAAGACATAGATTTAGATGATTTAGATATTGTGTTGACGAGGTATTTAGAGTCGTTTGCGATTGGAAGTTTAGTTTTACTTGCAAAAGAGGCAGTGTATGAATTTTGTTGGTATCGCAAAAATAATTCTAATATTAGTTTTAAGGAGTTTTTTATACGACACGTCGAGGAAGCAATTGTTGAAGAGCGGTCGGTAAACATAGATCTTGAATCGCTTGGATATACTAATAGTTATTGGTACAATGTTCTGTTTTATAAGGTTACAAAGTTAGGTAGTGATGGTTTTGAAAAAGTTCCGAATAAGGATATTGAATTCATGAATTAATGAGACTTGGCCAGTACTACCACATAAGTATGATGTGAATCGTTGTATTACAAGCGACAGCAAAATAACAGCCACTAGCTAATTCTTCGTTTCATCCTGTCTGAAACAAGCACAAAAATTTTAAAAAAATAAGAGACGTAAACGTTGATGACGGAGAGTTTGCGGAGGAATAAAGGTTCGGCTGTTTGTCACGCTAATTCAATCAGGGCCGATGAAGCCGAATCATTAGTCAAAGAGAAGTTATTACGAACGCTGAGCTTAAATGATTTTGGTGACTCTGTTATTCAACAAATGAAACAGACGCGAGATGAACGTTTGGAATCGCTCAAGCGAGAACAAGAAGCCAATTCTGTTAAGCAAGAGACCCTGAAGCAAAATATCGTTAAGTAGTAGATTGTAAAATTAATCCGAACGCTGTTCGGACAAAAAAGATCAGCTTCCTTTAAAATGGTGTTTACAACAAACCCATCTTTTAGGAGCTGATCTTTTGTCTAGTATAACCTATTCCGAACGAATTAAAATCGAAACCTTTTGTGAACTAGGGCTGTCCAATATCCAAATGGGCGTTCGGCTGAACCGATCACCGTCAACAATTTCTTATGAATTATCTCGATGTCAACCTTATCAGGCTGAATTAGCACAAACAGATGCCGAATACAAGCGATCACGATGTGGTCGGAAAACTAAGCTGAGCGATGAGTTAAAGCAAACAATTCTCAACCATTTACATCTAAGCTGGTCACCAGGAATGATTGCTCACGAATTTAAACTAGCGACTAAATCTATTTATAATTGGCTAAATCAGGGGAGAATTGGTTTCTCCTTGAATGATCTACCTGAACATGGCGTACGCCAACGGCGTAACGTTGACCAACGATCCAAATATAATCAATCTTTGGGGCGATCGATTGAACAGCGTCCCATGATGATTAATCAACGTAATCGCATCGGTGATTTTGAACTAGATACCGTCGTTGGCCCTCGTGGGCATAGTAAGGCAGTTTTATTAACTTTAATCGATCGCAAATCACGGTTCCTTTGGGCATATCGGTTAAAGGACCGAACGACAGCGAGTGTTAATGAAGCACTGACTAAGTTCCTAACAACTTTTAATGGACCGGTGCACAGTTTTACTGTGGACCGTGGTACTGAGTTTAGTGGGCTAGTATCATTTGAATCACAATATGGTATTAAGACCTATTACTGTCATGCTTATACGCCAGCTGAACGTGGTAGTAATGAACGCTTTAATCGGAATTTACGTTATTTTTATCCTAAGGGGACTCGTTTTGAGCACATTAGTGCTCAAGATTTAACGACGACGTTACTCCAAATTAACCAGAGACCGCTTAAAATACTTGACTGGAAAACACCGTATCAGGTTATGCTGACCAATTTGTCCAAAAATTCGGATTAAATTTGCAATCTACCATTTAAGTGATGTACCTATTTACCGAATTAATCATATTGGTAGCACGTCGGTTCCTGGATTAGTTGCCAAACCGACAGTTGATATTCTATTAGAACTAGCACAACCGTATTCTTTAGATGTAATAGCGCGAATTTTAAGACCATCATGGAATGTAATGTCCAAAAATGATGACGAGGGGACACTCGACCTTAACAAGGGGTACACCCCAGCTGGTTTTGCCGAGAAAGTTTTTCATTTGCATATCAAGCCAGCTGGTGACTGGGAAGAACTCTATTTTCGTGATTATTTAAGTGCCCACACTGAGATAGCAGGGCAATATGGTGAGCTGAAATTAAGCTTGGAAAAGAAGTTCAAACATAATCGAGGCGCTTATACAGTGGCCAAAACAGTCTTTGTGACCACCTATACACAAAAAGCTCGAGAAGAGTTTGGCGGACGTTATCGTCCAAAGGCTATTTAAAAACATTGAACATAATCAAAAGGCGATACCAATGAACATCAACTGCTCATCGGCACCGCCCTTTTTGGGTGATCACTATTTACCATTTTCGTACAAATTAACAAGTCGCTTCCGCAACGCATCATCGTACGCAGTCAAGTACAAGCCGTACTTCCCACGTTTCATCAGCACATTCAGCACGTCAGCGATGAACTTCTTGTACTCGTCACGGGAGAACTTCATGTCCTTACGTTTCTTGAAGACTTCTTTATGTGAATATTTTTCAGGAATCACTGTCATTGTGTCCGTTTTGGGATCGTAACCAAACGACGGACCGATAATCATTCCAACGTAATTGAGGTCGAAACCCTGGAGGGTATAAATCGTACCCACTTGGGTAATCGATCCTTCACGTTTGGCCCAGTGGGTACGTTGAGGGTCCCATTCATCCCATGGCAAACTGAAGGAATCCATTTCCACGTTGTGTCGTCCGTCGATTCGAGGGAAGCCAGAGGTAGCAACCATCCGGCTCATACCAACCTCTTTATTCCGTTTCTTAATGGTTTCAAACATCTCGCCAGCAGTATCGAACACTTTGAACTTGAAGTCACTGTTATTCGGAAACGGCTTCATCGGTTTTTCTTCGGTCAGATCGTCCATCCAGGCAACTTGGTCATCACTAGCGACCATCCGGTATTGGAAGTTCATACCAAACGTTTTGTGGGGATGATTACCGATAGTTTTCAGTAATAAATCGCGATCCCAATACATTTTTGATTGGAATACTTGGTCGAAATCATAGACAACGACGACTACTTTGGCCAAGTTCATCAAGTCAGTTAGCTGATTTTGACCGCGGTAGTGCGCGTAGGGTTCGGATTTTGAATATAAAAGATGGGCTTCATCAACAAAGATGATGTCATACTTCTTGTTGTGTTTTTGGGCATCATTAATAAGTGATGTTGGTCGACGAATTGTGTTGACCTTCATGTTGGGAATCGATTCCGCAATATCTTGGTAAGCCTTATATAACTCAGGATGATTCACTACTAGCGAGGTCTTGTAATGATTATCCGTCATGTATTGGCGAACCAGTTCCATGAGAACCACAGATTTACCGGTGCCGGCTGCACCTTCAATAATGGCAACGGAAGATGGCTTTGTGGTAAGACCCTGTTTGATGTAATTATTGATATTTGTAATTACACTTTTTTGATCGTCTGACAGATCATCGACGAAGAATTGTGCTTTTAAGATTTCGTTCATTAATTAACTCCTAAGTAATTCGTTATTTGGTGGGAGACAGACTACTAGCAATTTGAAAATGTCCCAAAACAACATTATACCGCTTAACGTGTGAAGAAATCTTACGACAGAGTACCACTCAACACCCACGGATCAGTTTGGTCACAAACGTCTTTCTAGTTAACTGTGCAAATAAAGTTGATTATCGGCCAGGGCATTATTAAAGTTGTTATGTAAGAACACAAGGTAGAAGGAGGTCACCACATGAAACACATTGTTGCTGGCGTCGTGGCGCACGTAGATGCAGGAAAAACGACCCTGTCTGAGGCGTTGCTTTATAAAACTGGTGCCGTGCGCACATTAGGACGCGTAGACAATGGGGATGCGTTTTTGGATCCAGACACGTTAGAAAAGCAGCGTGGGATCACTATTTTTTCGCATCAGGCCAACCTTCACTACGGTGATCTGTCATTAACATTACTGGACAGTCCCGGCCACGTGGACTTTGCCGCGCAAACGGAACAGATTTTACCGGTCCTCGATTATGCAATCCTGGTCGTCTCTGCTACTGATGGCGTTCAGGGATATACACAAACATTGTGGCGTTTATTAAAACGGTATCATGTGCCAACGTTCATTTTTGTTAATAAAATGGACGCAGATGGTGTGGACCGTGAGGCTATTCTCCAACAGTTACAAACGGAATTAGCGCCCGGCTGTCTGCCGTTTGACTGGGATGGCGATGTCGATTCGATGCCAGAGGAAACCGCCGAGGCCATCGCATTACAAGACGAAACGGTTCTCGACGATTACTTAAATGGGACGCCGTTATCAACACCAATGATTCAACAAATGATTCAGCGACGTGAAGTCTTTCCCTGTTTCTTTGGATCAGGTCTTAAGATGACCGGCATTGATACATTGTTGAATGGTCTGTCACGTTGGACGCTTGAGTCAGAACCAGCGACCGAATTTGGTGCGCGAGTATTCAAAATTTCTCACGATGAAAAGGGTGAACGGTTAACTTGGGTTCGCGTGACCGGCGGCGTGTTGAAAACGAAGGCAGAGGTCTTACCTGATCAGAAAGCCAACCAATTACGTGTTTATAATGGTGGTAAGAGTCAGATGGTTTCTGAAATCTCAGCGGGTGGCGTCGGCGTCATTCTTGGTTTAACCGATACGCGGCCAGGGCAAGGTCTCGGTGCCGCCGCAAACGGTCTAGCACCGATGCTTCAACCAGTTTTGAACTATGCGGTCAAGCTGAATGGTGTCGATGCGCATACTTGTCTAACAGCACTGCGCCAACTTGAGGATGAAGACCCACAATTGCATGTGACTTGGTCCGAACAGGTTCAAGAAATTCGTGTTCAAATCATGGGTCCAATTCAGTTAGAAGTCTTGCAGGAACAATTAAAGACGCGTTTTAACCTTGCTGTCAATTTTGGTGAAGGCAGCATTCTGTATCGTGAAACAATTACCCAACCAGTTGAGGGCGTCGGCCACTTTGAACCGCTACGTCACTATGCGGAGGTTCATTTGCAGATGACACCAGCCGAACCTGGTAACGGAATGACGTTTGATACAGACTGTCCAGTCGATGTCCTCGGCAAGAACTGGCAGCATCAAGTGTTGACCAGCCTACAGGCTAAAGAGCACCTGGGCGTTCTGGTTGGTGCACCGCTGACGGATATGCACATTACGTTAATCACAGGCAAAGCTAGCATCGTGCACTCAGTTGGCGGCGATTTTCGTGAGGCAACGTGGCGCGCAGTGCGTCAGGGTCTCATGATGCTGTTGGCAAACGGTGGTGACCAGTTGCTGGAGCCTTGGTATCAGTTCCGTTTGACGGTTGATGGTGATAATGTTGGCCGTGCGATGACCGATATTCAGCGGATGCATGGGTCGTTTGAGACGCCCACGACAAACGGCGCCAACACCATTTTAAGTGGTGTGGCGCCGGTCTCTGAAATGCAAGATTATGCACGAACTGTTCAAGCTTATACACATGGTCTGGGGCAGCTCGAATGTGTTGTCGATGGATACCGTCCGTGTCATAATGCGGATGAAGTGATCGCTGACGCAGATTATCATCCGGTTAGTGACCTTGAAAATACGCCGGATTCTGTATTCTGTGCCCATGGTGCAGGCTATCCAGTGGCTTGGAATCAAGTTCCGGATGCAGCGCATGTACCATATGTGATGGATCGTTAATCAGTCTTGTTTTAAGAACACAAAAGTCGCTTTGTCGGAACGTTTGGCGTCAAACCGGTAGTTCAACCGGTCAAATTGCTTCAAATCACTAAGCTCATGAATGTTATTTTCAGCTAAAAAACGAACCATCTCACCCCGTGCCATTTTTGCGAATGTGGCGCGGGTTTTTAGTTTGCCGTCGACGAGGTGGCCGAAGACGACATTAATCAACGGTTCAGCGGGAGTTAAATAATGCTGAACCGTTTTTGTGTATTCCTGTGAGGCGAGGTTAATTAACGGTTCATGATGTAGGCCTAGTCCGCGTTCAGGTTTGTCACCCCAAAAGTCGTACAGATTCTTGTGGTTTGTCACGTGGAGGGGCGCCTGCATTTCCAGGCGGTAGGGCGCAACGCCATCAAACGGACGTAGCACGCCGTAAAAACCAGACAGAATCCGCAAGTGATCCTGCACGTATTGCAATGCGTGCGTTGTAAACACGCCGGGCGCCATGTACTGGTACTGAATGCCGGAGTAAGCCACCAGTGCAGGTGTTAACTGATGTTTGAGATTGATTTGTTGTAATTGTTGGTAGGCTTGTTGCGCGATTTTCTCGCTACAATGCCAAAGCTGATGCAGTTCTTCGTAACTCATTGATTGCAACGTTTGCAAAATTTCCCGCGTTTCTGGTAGGAATTGCGGCAAGGATGAAATATCGAAACTGTCTGAATCAATGGTCATTTTCTTAGCTGGTGAAATAATTATCTTCATGTGAGACCCTTTACCTTTAAATGCTGTTTTGTAAATGATAGCAGGTTTTTTGTCCGATATTGCCATCATTCAAGCGTAAATATTTGTACGAAAACTATTCCAAACGAACATATTGGTTTGAATTGCGTATGTTAATGTAACTGGTTTTAGTAGCAGTAAATCAGTGAATTTTATTAATTGACAGGTACGATTGAACCGTATATTCTATAATCGTATTTCGGCGATGATTTATCGGGAAAACCAACATGAATCGTTAACAAAACTGAAAAAGAATCGATTAAAGAAAACAATTAAGGCACTTAAAAGGAGGCTATACGGTAGATTGCAAATTTAATCCGAATTTTTGGACAAATTGGTCAGCATAACCTGATACGGTGTTTTCCAGTCAAGTATTTTAAGCGGTCTCTGGTTAATTTGGAGTAACGTCGTCGTTAAATCTTGAGCACTAATGTGCTCAAAACGAGTCCCCTTAGGATAAAAATAACGTAAATTCCGATTAAAGCGTTCATTACTACCACGTTCAGCTGGCGTATAAGCATGACAGTAATAGGTCTTAATACCATATTGTGATTCAAATGATACTAGCCCACTAAACTCAGTACCACGGTCCACAGTAAAACTGTGCACCGGTCCATTAAAAGTTGTTAGGAACTTAGTCAGTGCTTCATTAACACTCGCTGTCGTTCGGTCCTTTAACCGATATGCCCAAAGGAACCGTGATTTGCGATCGATTAAAGTTAATAAAACTGCCTTACTATGCCCACGAGGGCCAACGACGGTATCTAGTTCAAAATCACCGATGCGATTACGTTGATTAATCATCATGGGACGCTGTTCAATCGATCGCCCCAAAGATTGATTATATTTGGATCGTTGGTCAACGTTACGCCGTTGGCGTACGCCATGTTCAGGTAGATCATTCAAGGAGAAACCAATTCTCCCCTGATTTAGCCAATTATAAATAGATTTAGTCGCTAGTTTAAATTCGTGAGCAATCATTCCTGGTGACCAGCTTAGATGTAAATGGTTGAGAATTGTTTGCTTTAACTCATCGCTCAGCTTAGTTTTCCGACCACATCGTGATCGCTTGTATTCGGCATCTGTTTGTGCTAATTCAGCCTGATAAGGTTGACATCGAGATAATTCATAAGAAATTGTTGACGGTGATCGGTTCAGCCGAACGCCCATTTGGATATTGGACAGCCCTAGTTCACAAAAGGTTTCGATTTTAATTCGTTCGGAATAGGTTATACTAGACAAAAGATCAGCTCCTAAAAGATGGGTTTGTTGTAAACACCATTTTAAAGGAAGCTGATCTTTTTTGTCCGAACAGCGTTCGGATTAATTTTACAATCTACTATAAAATGTCCAACAAAAAGGAAAACTCCGATTTAATGAAAAGTCTTGCCGCAGTTGAGGCATATTTCAAAGGTGAACCTAACAATGTTGAAGTGCACACGGTCACTATCGATGTGCCACCGCGTTTTAATGCCAAGTGTCAAGGGCAGTTTAAAAATGTAGGTTTTCGGCAGAAAGAAATGTAGGTTTTCGGCAGTTACTTGAGGCCACGTAATCGGTAAGATTTACCAGTGATCTTCACTACGTGAACATGATGAACCAAGCGATCGAGAATGGCTGCTGTCACAGTTGGGTTCTGGAAAATATCAACCCAAGCGGATAGATCACTATTGCTGGTAATGATCGTTGAATGCTTTTCATAGCGGGCATTGACTAGCTGAAATAAGAGGTTAGCTTCTTGGTGACCAATTGGCAAATACCCAATTTCATCAATAATTAATAGGTCATAGCGCGAATAGCGGCTTAGAGATCGATCAAGCAGTCCTTTTTCGTAAGCTGCTCTCAATCTAATCAACAGCTCATGACAATTAATAAAGAGAACCCGACAGCCCTGTTTACAGGCCTCAATCCCAATACTAATTGCCAAGTGGGTTTTACCGACTCCCGGATTGCCAATAAAGATTAAGTTTTCAGACTTTTCCATAAAAGCCAGATTCTGGAATTCCAGAACCTCTTGGCGATTCATACTGGGTTGAAAGCTAAAATCAAATGTATCTAGGGATTTTGTATTGGGGAACCGAGCACGGCCAATGGCCCGTGCAATCTGACCTTCGTGTCGATTCTGGAGTTCCGAATTAGTTAAATCAATTAGCGCCTCAGTTAATGACAGATTATCAGTGTGAATTTGATCAAGGTAATTCGGCAAGTATTCACGGATTTTGTTTAACCCTAAGCGCTCAAGATTATTTAAAAGAATTTGATTATTAGTGGTCATGGTAGCCTCCTATAAGTTGTCGTAATCAGTCATATGTTCACGAATGTAAGCTGAAATGTCTTCATCTGTCCGCCCTTTAAGCAAATCAGATTTGAGGATATTGAACTGATCTTGGGGGTCATAATTCAGCGAATTGGTAGTTATGGAGTGCGTACGAATTTCTTCTCCGTTATAATAAATGTGAATGCGCTGCTCATCATTGGAGATTTCAACAGCAACCGTACAACCAATGTATCGCGGATCTACTGAGTACTTACATTTGCGGAAATTGATCATGGCCTCCTTCGAAACGACACGGGTAATGTTTTCTTCGAAGTATGGTTCAAGGAGATTAACTGGAACGCGATGAAGGTACTCTTTTTCTTCGTCTAACCATTTCAGGTACGGGACTTCGTCCGTGGCCTGCGAAGTTTCATGATTTAGATCATCTCGGAGCATATGAACTAGTTCGATTAGCTCAGTTCCATCAGCAAATTCAGTATTGTATGGCCGTAAACGTTCAACCGTGCGAGCAAGGGCTTCAACTGCACCTTTAGTTTGTGGTCTGAATGGTCGACAAGCAATTGGTGTGAAACCGGCATCTTTACAGAATTCGTGGAACCGTTCGTTAAAGACAGCGTGGCCAAACTGGGATTTTGTATGATCCACAACGGTTTTCATATTATCAAACCAGATTTCCGTCGGAATACCTCCGGTATGAAGGAAAGCGTCGTGTAAGCAAGAAAAGAGGGTATCTTGGCTCCGATCAAAGGTTAGTGTCATATATTTGAGTTTTGAATAAGGCAATACATACAAGAAAATATTGAATTTAAACAGCTCACCCTCGCTGCTCACTAGGGCCATTTCTTCTTTCCAGTCAACTTGAGCAGAGAGACCAGGGGAATGTTCAATCCGAATGGTAGCTTTCTTAACTCGTTCTCGGCGGGTTTGGCGACAATAATCTTTCACGAGGGTATAGCTGCCGGTAAAGCCCTTCTTCTGGATAAATTTAAAAATTGAAGCAGCCGAACAATTTAGTTCAAGCTTTGAATCGATGGTTTGCTTGAATGGATCCAGTAAACTTGGCCGTTTCGGTCGACCACTTGGTCGGCCCTTAAGTCCAGCTTTGACTTCCTCATAGGCTTTCTTAACGGTTCGATAATCAACATTATATTGCCGGGCAATCTCGGCGAAGTTAGGCTTAATATTTTCAGTCACGTAAATCGTCACTCCTTCTCTTAAATCACGTCTCACATCAAATTCCTCCTACACTCTGATGTGATTCATGATACAAAAAATGTAGGAAAACCAACAGTTCTAACCTGCCGTTTTCCTACATTTTACGGGTGCCTTTTACACCAAGACGGTTAAGCAGCTGCGCAAACGGCTAGATGTGACGCAAAATACAATGGCCCATTTGTTAGGAATTTCGCCACGAACTGTGGAAGCTTGGGAAATTGGTCGGGCTGAACCTAATGGCAGTTCACGTCGCCTCCTTGAACTGTTTCAGAAAGATCCTAAGATCATTGAATTACTGCGTGATTAACAATATTTAACTAACAATCAACTACGTAAACGGATAGGCAATCACTTGTTGGGGGCTATCCGTTTTTATGTCGTCTAAACGTAGATGATGAATTTCACCGGTCCGCACGGATTTAAACGTCATGGTGCGCTCGGTCAAGTCCAGGACGTCTTCATAATGTGTGTAGTCCATGTTGCTACGCCGCAAGCGTTCAGGCGTTCGAGGGATGACAACATCGTCGAGTAGTGTGAGTAACTGATGTTCAGCGGCAAGTGTCGTTTGCGGAGCATCTTGGCGCCATAAGTTAATGACGGTTCGTTGGAAACGGTCCGTTGGTAAATTCGTGTGGTGTAAGTCGCCGTCGAAAGAGCGACACGCTTGTTTGAAAGTATCAACCGAAGATTCGCGATCAATGCCAAGGGTTTTGGCCAAACGGACAATATGCGCTGGATAGTTTGGCGTGTTTGTCAGCACATGTAGTGGTGCTTCAGTCAGCGTTAGCCCGTGACCCCGCGGCTCCAAAATAGCCGTATTGCCCGCAACGTCAGTCAGTAGCCAATGAAATGGTCGCCAATTATTCTCGCTATACCACTTTTGTGCGACGATATTGATGTTTGGCAAGTCCAAACGCAATTCGGCAATTGAATGATGCGTTAGTGCCCAGTAAATGAAATCCTGTGGCGTGATATTTAGATTGTCGTTCGCCATTGTGGCAGCATAGTGGGCTTCAACCGGAAAGTAAAGTTCAGCGCAGGCAAGACCAGCTTCGTTCATGCCGTCTCCCATTAAATAATGATTGCCCGGCGTCCAGCGACCGCCGCCAAGAATCGCCATTGACAATGGTTTACCAGGATCATCAGTAGAGGGTTGCCACAAAAATCCAGCAGGCAGGTAAATTGGTCGCCATGGCGTGGTAGTCGGCAGATCCATGGTCCGTGCGAAAAAGGCGTGATGGTCGGCGGATTGAAGCGTAATTGCAGTGCACATATGAAAACCTCCTAAATGCGAGTACTTATGTTCCACGTGTAACTTTCTTGTTTAATGTATCCAACATCAATCAAGCAGTCGATATTCAAGCGCCATATATGACGATCCAGCTTTACTAGACAACTGTTCATCGAGATTTAATTGCCACAGTGTCTGGTCGATTTTGAGACCGTGGAGTTGAATGAAGTCATGTAAGATACTCAGTGAGTGACAAACATCTGCGGTCGTATTGAATGTTTTGACGGAGACGTATTCACCAGCTGGTCGGTTAACTGTTGCGACATTGTTGGGAACGGCGGGGCTGACGGCTTTGATAATACAAAAAGAGGCCGTTTTATAGTCGTCAGCAATGCACCCTGGTAACGTTGTCATGAAGCCTGATTCGCGTTTGTCGATCAGCTTCAGCGTGCCAATTTTTTGGTAGAAGTCTTGATACAATTGACTGATTTCTTCTTCGGTACAGGTTACGGATTGAATTGAGCGCCAGTATTCCTGGTTAGAATGATCAACGATCACGGGTTTGTTGAGAGCGGCCGTTTCGCGAGCAGGTTCAGTTGTAAAACGCTGATTTAGCGTTTGTTTAAGCGTGTTCAAACGTTGAATTTTAGCATCAATGGTTCGGTTTAACGATTGTAGCTGATTGTCTAAGCTCGGTGTTTGACCAGCGTTAAGTAAGTTCTTGATTTGCAGAACAGATAATCCCAGTTTTCGCAGTTCCAGAATGAAGGTCAAATCATACAGTTGATCATAATTGTAATAGCGATATCCATTTTCTGCGACCTTGGCGGGTTTAAACAAGCCTTGCTCATCGTAAAATAACAATGTGCGTCTTGTTGTATCTGCGAGTTCCGCAAATTTTCGAATTGTTAACATTATTGCCTCTTGTTCTTGACCTGTACGTTACGTAACAGTTTACACTGATTATAGTTTGAATAATGACAAAACAAAACAGGTTAATACGAGGAGGAACATAATATGAAAGCAGTTGTGATTAGCGAACCAAGTCATGCGGATGTGTTAAAAAATCGTTGACCGGACAATGCCTGTTGCGGATGCAGAACGACTTTGTTTCGTCCCACGATTGACTCAATTGAAGATAATACTAAACAAAACTGCCATGCCTGAATGAATTAGGCATGGCAGTTTTTGGATTGCAAAGTTTAACGGGAAGTATCTGTGTTGCGGGCGGGCTACTTATCCAATGGATCGATTGTGTGTTCACCACGGCCCTGAATTTGCGTGTACCTAGGCACCTCATCATGATTAAGATGGCGTACGTGCCAAGGACGGTGCGTTTTGGTTGTCCGTCTACGGGAGTAAAGCCACAAGGTCAGTCCCAGAATGAGCAGGAAGAAACCACCCATGACGAGCGTATAAGTTAGGGCCGGCAGCTGCGCGTTGGCTGTTGGAAAGAATGTTGAAGCAAACACTAGCGCAGAAGTGATGAACCCAATTACGCCAATAATCAAACAGACAAAGCGGCCACCTGGGAGTTTGAAAGCGGCTTGACGGCTTTTACCAGTGATGTTGAGCACGATAAAGCCAGCAAATAGCAGTAAATAGGTGACAAGATAGAGCATGACAGTGAGGGACATCGCCATGGCAAACGCACCGTTGTTGCCGCCGATAACAACTGTTAACACGAAAGCAATGATGGAAACGATGATTCCCTGTAAGAGAACAAGGTGAACTGGCACCTGATGTTTATTCACTTTGTTAAAGGTCGTTGGCAGGATTTCGTCCTCAGCCGTAACTAATAATGATTTCACGGGGCCAACAATCCAGGAACTGATTTCACCGAGCATCCCGATTGCCATCAGCAAGCCGATAACTTTTACCAGTGGCGCAAAGGTCGGTCCGAGAATAATGGCCACCATACTGTTGATGGCCTGAATAACACCTTGGTTAAGTGACAGGTCTTTCAAAGGTACGACGGCGGTTACAGATAGGCCACCAAACGAATCGATGATAATGGCAAAGGCGACCAGCGTCAGCATAATAATCGGGTAGTTACGCTGCGGTCGTTTGAGATTGTTAACGTAGGAAGCAGAGGCTTCAATACCAGTAAACGCTAGAATGTAAGGCACGATTAACGTCAATGGATGCCCACTTGTGAAGCTGTTAGTCGATAAGGTTGTTGCAAACTGAAGGGGATGGTCAGTCGCAACGTAGATACCGCTGAAAACTAACAGGATTAATGCTGGCAAAATGATCCCAAGAATAAACGTCCATTTCACCAACCGATCGGTATCATTGATGCCTTTAAGCTGAATAACAGTCATGACCCAGTAAATCGTGAGAAAAGCGGTGAGCTTTAACCACGGATTGGTGTTAAGTGCCGGCAAGTTTAGCGCATAGGCCATTACCCCAATGATGAAGTAAATCATGGTGATAAAGTTAACGGTAATTTGCAACCACTGAAAAAAGACGGCAATAAAACCGGCTCGTTGTCCCAGTGTGCCTTTGACCCAGGTATAAACGCCACCGTCACTCCACCCAGGCATCGTCGCCATTTGGGCAGAGGCTAGTGCCACCGGTAAAAACCAGAAGATACCTGCGACAACCAACAATAGCGTCGCCATCAACCCTGACTGAGCAAAGGCTGGATATTCGTCTGCAGACATAAGCATGGCGGCCGTTAGTGTGAAGAAACCAAAGGCGCTTAGTGAAGTATTCTTTTTCATGAGGGGGACCTCTCACTATTTATAATTTAAAAATTATTGTTTATATTATTTTATATATTGATATTGGCGGCTGTCAAAATCCTAATCTACTCTAGATTAGTTTTCTACCATTCGTGAATATAAAGCAACATTACAAGATTTAGGACTTAAGGAGATTGAGCTCAAGTCGGCCGGCTTTAATGGTTGGTGGAGTGGCCCGTGGATGCCTTCGTATGTAATTCAGGGGATTAAAAAGTAAAATTTGCTTTTAACGGTACCTTTGATGATATAATAAACACATAAAAAGGATGTCACTGTGAATGACATCCCTACCGATCCGCAAAAGCGGTGGTGCTTCGGATAAACGAGCAATCGTCGGCTAGCCAAAGTTGAGACGACTGCCCGTTTTTTATGTTAACAGCAAGTCATAATGACCGCGATTAACTGAACGACCAATGCCAAAAGTGCCACCACAAACATGGCGAACTCTAGCATCAGCTGCAGTGCATCCTTTACGGACACGAGGTAACTCCTTTCCATCAGATTCTGTGACAATACGGTAAAAGTTTCTTACCCCATTAGCACCATCTTCTTTCAGGTGTAAAATACACCAAAAGTCACCACCATCTTCACTTCTCGGTAGATAAAATTATAGCAAAGCAAACGGCATGGAACCCTCAACTTTGATGAGGATTTCATGCCGTTTTAGTAACAGCTACATGATGTTTTCGTGTGACTATAAATCCTTTAATATCAAGGTGTGTCACTGATTTTTTTTGTCAAAGATATTATCTAGTTTTTTAAAGAGGTAGAGGTGTTAAAATACTTGAAATTATATTTAGTAAACCAATCGTCGATGCACGAGATAAATCGGCAATCCGGCAATTAGTATGACGACCACAAGTAGCCAACCCAAGTGAAACCAAATACCGGTAGGATTGCCCAGCATCAGGCCACGACAGACCTTAACGGCATGGTATAGGGGCGATAGCCAGCAGTATGGTTGAAGCCAATGTGGCATATTGGCGACGGGAAAGAATGTATCCGAAAACATGTACATTGGTTGAATGACCAGCATGGCGTAGTAATTAAGATAGTCGCGATTAGGCACAAGCAACGTAAAGATCAGGCCTAGCAACCCGAACAAGAGACCATTCAAGAATAGAAGAAACGGGACAAAGATAACCAGCCAGCTATGGATAGCACCTAAAAATCCTGCGATAATCAAAAATAGTGTGCCGAAAATGGTAGCACGAATGCCAGCCCAAATTGCTTGACCGATGATGATGTCTTGCAGGTTAACAGGTGTCATGCTAACGGCGTAATAAGTCTTTTCAACTCGCATCTGAATAAACGCGTTTGTCGTGGCCTCATTGGTTGCTGCATTCATACTGGTGGCGGCGACTAAGCCTGATGTTACAAACAGAAAGTAGGGCATGCCTTCAACGTTGCCAACAAAGTTTGCCAAGCCAATCCCCATTGCGATTAGATACAAAATTGGATCAAGTAAGTTTGGAAACACAGATACTTTGAAGAGTTTTCGAAAACTCATGTAATTGCGTTGAATGACGTGTTTGATGGATCTAAGAGAGAGCTTGTACAATGTGATCATCCTCCTCGTGAAAATCGGTAAGTGCCAGAAAGGCCTCTTCTAGTGACTGATAACCATACTTCGCCGGTAATGAATCTGGGGCACCAGAAGCGAGAATTTTACCGCGGTGAATAATTAATACTTGATCGGCCAACCGTTGAACTTCATCCATGTAGTGAGACGTGAGCAACAGTGAAACACCTTCGCTTTTTAATTGCTCTAATTTCTTCCAAATCACATGGCGTGACTGAATGTCCAGACCGGTTGTTGGCTCATCAAGAATGATTACTTTGGGATGGTTGAGAAGAGCGCGTGCCAGCACCAAACGGCGCCGCATGCCACCAGACAAATCACTGATTTGTTTGTCATCGTAATTTGCTAAACCGGCAAACGTTAGCAGGTTCTGTGTTCGCTTTTTCAGCTCACGTTTGGGGATGTCATAGCACAGGCCGTGAGCAATCATGTTTTCGTAAACGGTAAGTGAACCATCCAATAAGTCCTCTTGAGATACAATGCCGAGCGCCCTTTTTGTGTTTGAGGGCGTTTTTTTAACGTCGAAGCCATCCACGGTGATTTTGCCGTGAGTAATGGATGCTGCTGCGTAGATCATTTTCATGGTTGTTGTCTTGCCTGCACCGTTTGTGCCTAATAAAGCAATGCAATGGTTGCGTTGCAACTGAAACGAAATGTCATTAACGGCCGTAAAGGAACCATATTTTTTTGATAAATGAGAAACTTCAAGAATGGGTTTCATGGTTATCAACCTCCGAATTAACTAAATTTGGTGAAAAATGTCGTTTCTCACTGAAATTTAATGTATCATGAGGTCAACTCGATGATCTTCGAAATATGGAATTCGGCGGTGATAATATGAATGAGGCACCAGATGTTGCAGCAATCGTGGAAATTTTTAGTAACTCAGCACGGGTTAAAATGGTGGATATGTTAATGGATGGCCGAGCTCACACAGTCAATGAACTGGCCTTGGCTGCTAAAATTACGCCGCAAACAGCGACATATCATTTGCAAAAAATGGTCGGCCTTAACTGGCTTAAACTGGAGAAGTACGGGCGCTTTCATTACTACACGTTGATTCGATCAGACGTCGCAACACTGTTTGAAACGCTGAGTCCGGTTGCGCCTGAGAAGAAAGTCGCTTCTCTAAACAAGAGTTTGAAATATAAAAAACTATATTATTGCCGAACATGTTATGACCATGTGGCAGGTCGAATTGGCGTTGCCATTACTGATAAACTAATTGAAAATGGCGCCATCGCTTTGGAAAGTGCGAATTTTAACGTGACACAAAGTGGCCGAACATTCTTATCAAGCACTTTTAATTTGAACTTAGACGAGTTGATGAAGAAAAAGCGTGCCTTTTGTAAACCTTGCTTAGATTGGAGCGAACGTAAAGATCACATTGGAGGCGCGGTTGGTCACGGTATTCTAATGTTTTTGTTGGATCATGAGTACTTGGCCCGTGGCAAAGATGCGCGAGCGTTGGTGGTGACAGATTCTGGTCATGATTTTCTTAAACAGCGCCTTCAGCTCAGTGTTTAATGTTATGACATGGATTTGAAAAGTTTGTTGAAAATCAGAAATCGATAAAGAGATGATGAGCAATGATCTTACAAGTTAATAACCAACTCAAACTTAGTTCTTTGCAGCAAAGTGAAGCCCCAGCGTACTTTCAGCTAATTACTCAAAACCAGCAATACCTTGGTAAGTGGTTGCCGTGGGCCCTCAAAGTTAAAACATTAGCTGATCAGGAACGCACTACTCGAATTGCAGTCTTGGCTGACCGCGGACAGCCCACGCAATTTAGTATTTATTGGCAAGAACGGCTGGTGGGTAGAATCAGCTTTGTTGAATTAGATAGAATCAATCAAACGGCTGAGATTGGTTACTGGCTAAGTGAAGATGCGCAGGGTCGCGGCATCATGCGTGCTTCCGTTGAACGCCTTGTCCGCTATGGTTTTGAAGACTTGTATCTTAAAAGAATTGATTTGAAAATTGCGACTCATAATCAGGCGAGTTTGGGGGTTGCTCATGCCTGTGGCTTTGAAGAACAGGAGATTTTACCCAATGCTATTAATTTGGTAGGCGGCTCAGTCGATGCGCGTCGTTGGTCACGATTTAAAAGTTAATGAATTTAGTTTTGGCGAAGCAACGGTCATTTGTGACTGTTGCTTTTTATTAATTGAAATAGTCACTTTATTCTTTAACGATTGTTCAAAATGGATTATACTGTTTTTGAACAGTTGTTAAAGAAAGAAGAAAACACATGCCAAGACAGCGACAATTTGAAGAAGATGACCTGTTAGAACAGGCAATGATTATTTTTTGGCAAGCCGGGTTTAACCAAACGGCAATAAGAGACTTAGCGACGCAAACAGGTGTGAAAGCACAGAGCTTATACAATACGTTTGGCAATAAGGATGCTTTGTATTTAAAAGCACTGAAGCATTATGTTGGGATGGCCGACAGCGAGATTAATGACATCATGGCAAGTGAGAGTGATGTTTGGACAAAAATGAAACAATTGTTAATTCTCAACTGGCCATTAGCGACTTATCCAAAGGGTTGTATGGTCATTAATTCAATTAGTGAGCATCACGACCAATCAGCTGAGTTAATGGCCACTTACAATACCTTATTTGATCACTTAACATCGGCGTTTGAACGACTCTTGTCACAATTACCGGCAATCAGTTTGACTACTTCAAGACAAGCACAATTAGCCAGCATGCTACGAACGATTCATAACGGAATCCAGATTGATTTAGCAAACGGTCGGCAGTCACAGGCCATTAATGAAACGGTTAGCGCTACGTTGGCAATGTTTAAGGCGGAGGGATAAATGATGAAACTTTCATTTTCACATGAAGCACCGGAAAAATTGGCGTCAAAAATGGCAGCGCATGAGGTACTTTTGCTAGATCTAGATGATGGGATCGGACCATTATCGCCGGTCTTGGGAGAAAACGGACTAATGTATCGAATATTCATCTGTCCACAAGCAAAGATACCCGACGATTTTACTGAACAATTTCAAACATCGCTTGGGCCAGTGTACTTTACGGATGAGACGGCGTTTTATTTAGATGAGAACATGGAGATTACGTACAAGAAAGTTCAAAATCGCCTTGAGTTGCAAAGTGATCAGGCAATTTTGGAATCAAACCTGAATATTATTCGTCTATAAAACAAAAAAACTTCCAAACTAGCCAGTTCAAGTCTGTGCAAGTTTAGAAGCTTTTTTAGTTTAGCTGGCAATGATAAATAGGACAAGCAAGACGATTTCAACGGCGAGGCGAAGCAGGTGATGTGACCAATGAATGTCAGCGCCAAACATTCGCCGTCCTGCCAGTAACGCACCGCTTGAAATTAGCACCATGCCAATTACCAAGAACGGAATCGTTGCATTAGTGGGAAAATCGCCTACCGCGGTCAATAAGAATAGTGAACCAATAACCGTTGTAATGGCGCCTGCCCAACCGCCTTTGCGAACGTTGAACCAAGGTAAAATGAGATAAATAAGTGCATAGATACCGATCAAACGGCGCATAAAAATGAGCATGTAATTTCCCTGAGTTTTCTGTTTAATGGTAGATTGCAAATTTAATCCGAATTTTTGGACAAATTGGTCAGCATAACCTGATACGGTGTTTTCCAGTCAAGTATTTTAAGCGGTCTCTGGTTAATTTGGAGTAACGTCGTCGTTAAATCTTGAGCACTAATGTGCTCAAAACGAGTCCCCTTAGGATAAAAATAACGTAAATTCCGATTAAAGCGTTCATTACTACCACGTTCAGCTGGCGTATAAGCATGACAGTAATAGGTCTTAATACCATATTGTGATTCAAATGATACTAGCCCACTAAACTCAGTACCACGGTCCACAGTAAAACTGTGCACCGGTCCATTAAAAGTTGTTAGGAACTTAGTCAGTGCTTCATTAACACTCGCTGTCGTTCGGTCCTTTAACCGATATGCCCAAAGGAACCGTGATTTGCGATCGATTAAAGTTAATAAAACTGCCTTACTATGCCCACGAGGGCCAACGACGGTATCTAGTTCAAAATCACCGATGCGATTACGTTGATTAATCATCATGGGACGCTGTTCAATCGATCGCCCCAAAGATTGATTATATTTGGATCGTTGGTCAACGTTACGCCGTTGGCGTACGCCATGTTCAGGTAGATCATTCAAGGAGAAACCAATTCTCCCCTGATTTAGCCAATTATAAATAGATTTAGTCGCTAGTTTAAATTCGTGAGCAATCATTCCTGGTGACCAGCTTAGATGTAAATGGTTGAGAATTGTTTGCTTTAACTCATCGCTCAGCTTAGTTTTCCGACCACATCGTGATCGCTTGTATTCGGCATCTGTTTGTGCTAATTCAGCCTGATAAGGTTGACATCGAGATAATTCATAAGAAATTGTTGACGGTGATCGGTTCAGCCGAACGCCCATTTGGATATTGGACAGCCCTAGTTCACAAAAGGTTTCGATTTTAATTCGTTCGGAATAGGTTATACTAGACAAAAGATCAGCTCCTAAAAGATGGGTTTGTTGTAAACACCATTTTAAAGGAAGCTGATCTTTTTTGTCCGAACAGCGTTCGGATTAATTTTACAATCTACTTAATACCTAGTCTTGACTAAGTTGTCGTTGTCTTTTGTGGTAACTGTCGATTTTTTGGTCTAAAAAATCGAGATGTTGCTGGATTAACTGTTGTTGACCCTTCAAACGAAGGCGTTGCTTGGCTAATAGGTCCAGTCGTTCATCGATGGTGGCATCACCAATGTCGCGCAACTGAGCGTAGGCTTGAATCTGTTTCATCGGCATGCCAGTGCCTTTAAGCCGTTTGATAAACGCGATCCAGTGAATATCCGCATCGGAGTATTCACGTTTGTTGGTGTGGGAACGGGCGGGCGTGATGAGATCGAGTTTCTCGTAGTAACGCAGTGTGTCGATCGGCATCCCGACTAGTTTTGAAAATTCCCCAATACTGTACATATTTCGCCACCTAAAATAATTTTGGTCTAGAACAGTTGTCACCATAGAGAAAGTGTAAAACTTTAGTTGACATGGAGTTAACTCCAGATAGTAGGCTTATCCCAATCTTAAGGGAAAGGGAGTTTATATTGATGCCAGGAAATGAAAATAGTCGTTTGAAACGGGGCCAAGCAAAATTGCAGGAGGTTGATGCAGAAGCGGCGACAAATGTCATGTCAGGATTGGCGGATGTAGCGCCAGACATTGCGACGTACATTGAAGAATTTGCGTTTGGTGACATTTATTCGCGGTCAGGGCTCGATCTCAAACAGCGTGAAATGATCACGGTCACGAGTTTATTGACGCAGGGAGACACGGCTACACAATTAGAGGTTCACATTAATAGCTGCCTTAACGTTGGGCTGACTGAGCAAGAAGTTGTCGAAAGTTTCATTCAATGCTTGCCATACGTTGGGTTTCCAAAGGTGTTAAATGCAGTTAACATTGCCAAACATGTTTTTGCGACACGTAAATAATGTTCACTGCTTTGAAATATGGACAGTTAGTAGAACTGTGATCCTTAAACCGATAGCTATTAAAAATACAAAAGAGACCTCAACAAAGGAGGTCTCTTTTTTTTCTTAGGAATTATCTTGAAGGTGTGTTGCTAAAGTATCGATATCCATTTTATGAGTTTGGTAATAATTCTCCGTTTGCAGTTCCGTCATTGTTTCAGTAGCGGAAGAGTCAGAATGATTAACAATGGTGACATTGTTGTTTGAAATTGAAAAACTGTTATCACCGCCAGAAGTATCAGTGCCTACATTTCCTTGTTCTGTGGAAGAATCAAAGTCGTAATATGTTGGTGAATCTCCACTAACACTACTTGGAATGGCATCTTGCAAATTATTACTATCCAGATATTTATAATAAAGGGTTGCTGCCAAATGCTGTTCATCTAAGCCGGCGAACACTCCCGTACTATTGCGTGAACTGGCACTACTATTTGAACTACTGTTTTGCGAACCACCTTTGAATTTCACACCTTGACCGTTAAAGATAGATGTAAAGTTGGTTGCCACATCAACATTTTTAGTTTCTGTAAAGTGAATTTTGTTATCACTTAGTCCTTGAGATTGCTCAGTTACAAGAGCTACTGGTTGCTTGTCATGAATTGCGAATAAGTAAAGATGTTGGTCAAGCTGATGTTGAGAAATTTGATATTCTGCGTCGCTGTATACAGCGACAACCTCATAATCTTTAGTTCCTGTTCCATTAGTTGAGTATTCGATTGATACCGGGGTGTCTTCAACCGCAATGTCATTTTTTTGAAATTCATCAGGAAAGTTGATTCCGTTGAACTTAACGTTATTGCTGGGTGAGTACTGTTTGTAAATTTGGTGCATTGCTGGCCCCCATGCGGCCATGAATTGACTTAACTGTTTATCTTGCACATTGGACCAAGATAAGTTCGCAGTTGGCGTACTGTTTTGTGTGCTGGCACTAGATGAACTTGATGTTAATTTACTTGATTGTTTCGATATAGTGGAGGAACTGGATTTATTGTTAGGCTTTTTAGTTGTTGAGCATGCGGTTAAAGTAGTACCCATTAAGAGCAAAATTATGATACTTGTAAGTAGTTTATATGACGTGGTCATCTTGATGTCCTTTCTGAATTATAAAATAACTATGTACAGACCGAATTGCTCCGGTCATGAGAAATTAAAAGGCCGCTTGTATTATTCTTTGGGCTGCGGACACAAAATCATCATTTGAAAAGAATATTTTTAGCTTATTATCATTACTCATAGTAAAGTACATTTGGTTGGCTGCTTGATTATCAATACTTTCATCTGGTATTGAGCCTTCTTTTTCCAGTTCCTTAACTGATGGATTATAAATTTCAGTTATGAAAGTATCATACGATTGTTGATTTAAAATTCTATTAACAATTGGAATTAATGGCTGATAGCCTCTAGCATTATAACCAAATGTATATTCAGACATATGCTGATTTAAACCGGATGACATTGTTTTAGTTAACTTTTCAATATTTTTTCTAATGCTTGGGTCAAATTTAGATAGTCCCTCTGGTCGGGCTGGCAGTATTGAAAACATTGAGTTCCAGATGTTGTAATAAGCGTATAATTTTGCAGGATTCCCGATCAAGGGAGTTTGATTACTTGATCGGCTTAAGTCTTGAAATTCCGGTACATCCATAAAGAAAAATGCAGCGGTTCTGAGGGTGATCTCACCTTGATCGCCAAAAAATGAAGAAGCTCTATACGCTGGCAGACGATGTAAATAACGTTTAGCAATAATGCTTGCTATGAATAAGATAAATGAAAAAAGTAAAGCATGACCATTGTCAATAAGAATTGATGCTGGAAGTCCAAGAAGGCCGATTGCAATTAGCCATCCTAAAGTTATGTTTAATAATTTAAAACCCTTCGAACTTGGTTCGTTTACTGTATACATAAAAAATACCTTTCTTAAGTTAGTTAAAGTTAATTATGATTGGAAAGTGACGTGAGCTACCACTGCAGGGCTTTTTAAAACTGTTAAAAGTAGTTTCGACTGCTAGATACTGTTTTCAAGTTTTGTAGTTCTTAAATGACAGGCATCAATTGATTGCATTTAAGTACGATGTAAATCTTTTTATAAAGTATTCCTCCTTTTAAAATATTAATATCCCTAAATAGGGATATTCAATCGAAAAAAATATGAATCGGAATTTTTAATTTCTGATTGAGTTGTTTAATTTCGAACACATTGAAAGGAACAATTTGCTTAATCTTTTTACTGACTGTGTTTGGTGATTTATCAACTGTTTCAGCTATTGTTTTTACCATAATATTGTGAGCTGATAAATATCCAGCCAATGCATTAATTTCACTGATAATGATAACCTCCTTTTCTAAATCCCCATATAGGGATTTTAATTCTAAAACAAAATTAATGCAATCTTTTTTTTGCAAAAGTTAAAAAAACATTCGATAAGCCTGCTAAACTTGAGATTATTGTTTTAGGAGGAATTAATGCAAATGATTGGTGAAATCATAAAAGAAACCAGACATTCAAAAAAGTTAAGCTTGCAACAACTTTCGGATAATATGAAAGAAAGATATTCTAGTAAGGCAGCATTGCCTTCTAGGTCAATGATACAGAGATATGAAACTAATCAAACTGATATACCCGCTAAAACATTGTTGTTAATTGCTGACTACTTTGAATTAGATCTAAACTCCATTGCAAAAGTTTACGGAGAGGCAAACAGAAGATAGGCATGTCGGCTGGTATTTGTGCTGATTGACAAGATTATAGTTGCGCTGAAAATGAAATAAAAATAATATGTTAAAACCCGATGTTATTCGTAAACATCGGGTCTTTTTCAACCAAACTAGTTGATCAACTTCTCATTTTTTAAATCTTCAATAGTTATCCCTTCAATCCTCGTGACTGCCGATCCATATCCTCGACCACAATATCAAAGATTTCACCAAGGGTGGCGCAGTACTTAAGGATATCCCAGGGTTCGTTAGTGTGAAAATGAATCTTAATCAGGTTCTCATCGCCCACTGCAATGAGGCTATCACCCTTAAAATTGGCTTTTATGTATGCGTCGATCTTATCTTCATCAAGGTCGTGTCCGTCGATTAAACATTGCGTATCATAGCGAAACTCAATCATTATCGTATCTCCTATCCTTGTTTGTCATTATTAAGTAGCTTCATTGTAGGTGTTTGACTGCCTAAATGCATGAATTCTAGCTTAACTAAAACAACGCCACCATTTAGTCTGGATGTTTCCAAACTGAATGTGTGGCGTTGTCTTTGTAATTAATTAAATGTCATCTTAGAAAACGTTACCGAGAAACGAGAATCCACCGATCACTAAGAAAATGAGTACTAACCAGATGGCGATGTGGGCGAAGAAAACGAACCCTGCAATGACAACCAGCGTGCCTAAAATCCAGAAAACGGCCTTCCCGATGAACCGCCCAAACACAAGTAAGATGGCCAGTCCAATTAATAGCCCCATTGAGGAACCCTCCTAAATTTAAACGTGTCAATTAACGCATTTCGTTAACTGTGCCCAAATTTTAGCATTTTTATGGACCGATACAAGTGGATAAATCGTAAGGATTAGTAAAACTGATTACGCACTTTATAAACTTTTCTGAGATTCTCTCATGTTTCTTTCAGCTTTAAGCACTTTTAAGCTTGGCGAACTCAAATTAGTCTTGAAGCTATGTTAAAAAGCGAGAGAGATGAGACATGATGAAAAAATTATCACAATGGCAAGTAACATTACTGATTGAAATCGGTTTTGCCGTTCTTAGTGTGGCTATGTTTGCGGCATTAGTTCATGGCAATCAAGTGTTTGCGACAGGTGATTACCACTGATTACGGAAGTTATTAAACGAATACCCAGCTTGCAACAATCCAAAGGGGATGTTAAGCATGTTTGATGATGAAGATATTATTGAAGAGGCTATGGAATTTGTACTGGTTAGAACGAAACCTGAATATTTAAACGAAATGTTAAGCATTCTTGATGAGTTGCTTGTTGAGGTGCGTGCAACTCGTAACATCGCTGGTCTGATTGAATTACCAACGGTTCAAAGCCGCATGATTAAACCGGAATATGTGGACGAAGTGAACACGATTAAGCACTATTTTGGTAAACATCCGTTGGTAATGAGTTAGTTAAGCAGATGATGTTAGTGCAATCCGTGCTGAGCCATTTTAGCGAATTGCTCTGGATCAACAAAGAAGGTGACCTCTCCGGTTTCTGGATTCACCTTGGGGTAGACATTAACACTGATAGGTAAAACTTTATCCTGATTTTCTACCGTCAGCTTAAATATGTTGCCCCAGGCGTACATTTTGCAATCTGATTTTTCCATGATGTCGAGTTGCTCCTTTATCTTTTAATGTGGCATGTTTAATTTAGTTCAAGGCTTGACACAAATAAAGCAAGTCATTTCAGCGATGTGGTCTAAACGCCGAAATGACTTGCTTTTGAAATTCTGAATATTAATACATTAATGCCTGCAACTCGTTATTGTCTCAGACTAACGTTTTCTGATGAAGCGGTAAGCAGCGGCAATTGCGCCAATCAGTAATCCAGCACCGAGTATCGAAGCAACAGTGGCGCGTTGCTGATCTGTCAGTGGAAGAACGCCTGATTTATCACGTTGCGTCTGACTAGTCGTTTGCGATCCTGACCGTCCTGAGGCAGTACCGCTACCTGATTGAGGTGCAATGGCACGTGGTCCATTAGCAGTACCACTTGTTACAGAGCGTCCGTTTGATCCGGACCCACTGGTACCAGTTGTACCGGTCATGCCTGAGCCCGTTGTTTTTGAACCTGTTGTTCCTGAGCCACCTTGACCAGTCGTGGCTGATCCTGAACGACCCGCTTGGCCGGTGGTACCAGAAGTAGTGCCAGTGCCTGTGGAACCAGATCCGGTTGTGCCTGTCCCGCCGTTGCCGGATGATGTTTGTCCGCCAGAGCCTTGACCTGCCCCGTTTCCGGTATTACCAGAACCAGTGTTTCCAGAGCCGCCAGTGTTACCTGAACCGCCGTTATTCCCAGTGCCTGGGTTACCAGGTGTGCCAGGCTGACCGCTACCAACTGTAACGTTCACTGGTGTACTGTCCTTAGTGTTGTTGCCATTAGCAGCCACAATCTTAACGGATAGTGTTTGACCATCAGTTAAACCGTCAATTGGAATGGAGAAGCTACCGTCTGCATTCACTGGTGCAGTTTTTGTTGAGCCATCCGGCAATGTTACAACTGCGGTAAACGTTGTCCCATCTGGAACTGGTGTTGTGATATTGGCATTCCCAGTTACTGCAGTGTCACCGGTATTAACTGGATTAACGGTTGGTGTCCCCACGTTATAATCATCCAGTGGATTTGTTGCGTTTGGCTGACTAACAGTGATTGAAACGGGTGCACTATCCTTGGTATTGTCACCATTGGTAGCGACAATCTTAACACTCACCGTTTGACCAGGTGTCAGGGCACCGGTGTCGATGTTAAAGGAACCATCAGGGTTCACAGTGCCAGTTTTTGTCGAGCCATCTGGTAGTGTTGCGACCGCGGTAAACGTGGTGCCATCTGGAACTGGTGTTGTAATGTTGGCGTTCCCAGTCACGTTGGTGTCACCGCCCTTAGCTGGGTTTACGGTTGGTGTGCCAACGTTATAACCATCCAATGGATTCGTTGGGTTGGTTGGGTCACCAGCTTCAACAGTTACGGAAGCAGGGGAACTGTCTTTCGTATAATCTCCGTTTACAGCTTGCAGTTTGACAGATACGATTTGGCCAGTAGATAAGGCACCTGTGTCCACTGTGAATGTGGCCTTGTCGCCGTTAACCGTTGCGTCGACGGTTTTGGTTGAACCATCTGGTAAGGTAGCAATGGCCTTAAACGTGGTCCCATCAGGAATTGGTGTGGTTAATGTGGCTGATCCAGAGACGCTGGTGTCGCCATTTTTCGCCGAATTCAGCGTTGGTGTTGTGACATTGTAGTTTGTTAATGGATCTTCGAAAGTTGGATCAGACTTACTAACGAAGAAGGTAACTGGCAAACTATCTTTGGTGTTTTCACCATTCATTGCCACAATTCGAACGCTGATTTCTTCTCTTGCAATCAGTGTGCCGGAGTCAATTGAGAAGGACCCATCTGGGTTAACAGTGGCCTCTTTTTCAATGTTACCAGGCAGGGTCGCAACGGCCTTGAATGTTGTTCCTTCTGGGAATGGTGTGTTGATGTTGGCATTCCCATCAATTGTTGTGTTGCCTTCCACGGCTGGTTCAACAGTTGGAACGTTAACGGTATAGCCATCCAGCGGATTACTTGGGTCGGCCTGATCAACAACGATGCCTGTTGGCAAACTATCTTTGGTGTTATCGCCATTGGTTGCCTGAATCTTCACGTTGATTTGCTGACCGGCTGCCAGTGTCCCAGTTTCAATTGAGTAGGAGCCGTCACCGTTAACGGTAGCTGTTTTTGTACTTCCGTCAGGCATGGTAGCGATGGCTTCAAACGTTGTCCCGTCAGGAATCGGCGTATTGAAGTTAGCATTACCAGTTACGGTGATTTCACCGGCCTTGGCTGGGTTAACACTTGGTGCATTAACGGTATAACCGTCCAATGGGTTGGTTGGATTAGTTGCTTCAACAGTTGTTGAGGCTTTAGCTCCATCCTTGGTGTTGTCGCCGTTAACCGCTTGTAGTTTGGCAGATACCACTTCGCCTGTCGTTAATGTACCAGTATCGGCTGTAAACGTCGCATTGACCCCGTCCACGGTTGCATCAACTGTTTTAGTCGTGTTGTCTGGCAATGTCAGAATGGCCTTAAATGTGGTGCCTTCTGGAATCGGAGCTGTCAGTACGGCCGACCCTGAAACACTAGTATCACCGTTCTTAGGTGTGACAAACGTTGGTGTTGCCACTTCGTAGTCAGCTAATGGATTTTCGGCTTCGCTAACGGTCATGTCAGTAGGTGTACTATCTTTGGTTGCGTCACCGTTTTTAGCCTGAATCTTGACACTAACAGCATCGCCCGCAGACAGCGTTCCTGAATCAATCGTGTAGGTACCATCAGGTTTGATTTCCGCTGTCTGTTGAACACCGCCGGGAAGGGTAGCAACGGCTGTAAAAGTCGTACCATCTGGATAAGGTGTGTTCAAGTTGGCATTCCCAGTAATCGTTGTGTCACCGGCCTTCGCTGGGTTCACTTCGGGTGCATTAACGGTGTAGTTATCGAAGTCATTGGGCACAACGGTTGTCGTTGCCGGTGAACCGTCCTTGGTATTTTCGCCGTTGACTGCCTGAAGTTTGACTGAAATGTCTTGCCCTGTCCGTAGTGAACCGGTGTCAATGGTAAATGAAGCTTGATCACCATTTACGGTAACGTCACTGGTGACTGGTCGGCCACTCGGTAGGGTTGCGACCGCTTTAAACGTTGTTCCCGCAGGAATTGGTTCCGTTAATGTCGCAGTTCCTGAGACACTGGTCTCGCCGTTCTTCGGCTGCGTCAATGTTGGCGTTGCAACGTCGTAATCAGCAATTGGGTCTGTTACCACGGCCTTGCCGACAGTGATGTCAGTGCCGGTACTGTCCTTGGTGGCGTCGCCATTTTTCGCTTGGATACGAACACTAATGTCTTCGCCTTCTGTTAATCCACCGGAGTTGATCGTGTAACTGCCATCTGGATTAACCTCTGCCGTTTTCTCAATGCCACCAGGGAGTGTTGCGATAGCGGTAAACGTCGTTCCTGAAGGGTAAGGTTCGTTTAAATTAGCGTTTCCTTTAATCGTTGCGTCGCCATCGTTTGCCGGGTCAACACTTGGTGCGGCAACGGTATAGTTTTTAAATGGATCTTCCGCTTGAACGGTTACTGAACGTGGTAAACCGTCCTTAGTGAACTCGCCATTTTCTGCTTGAATCTTAACGGAGAGCACATCATTGGCGTTTAATTGGCCCGTGTTGATTGTAAACGTGCCAGTCCCATCATTAACGGCGACAGTGCCCTCTGCGGTGCCACCACCAGGTAATGTCGCTATAGCTTTAAACGTGGTGCCCTCTGGCATATTCTCTGCAATGGCAACATTTCCGCTGATACTGGTGTCGCCGGCCGTTGCGGTGTCGATATTAGGGATGTTAACGGTATAATTTTGAATTGGGTTAGTTGGATCTTCCGCATGCGCAGTCACTGTGGCAGGACTACCATCTTTAGTATTGCTACCGTTGACTGCCTGTAACTTAACAGATACTTCATCGTTAGCCGCCAGTGTGCCTGTGTTGACAGTAAATGAAGCATGGTTGCCATCAACAGTCACGTCACTAGTTGTCGTCCCACCGCCTGGCAGGGTTGCAATAGCCTTAAACGTGGTTCCCTCAGGGATTGGTTCTGTCAGTGTTGCGTTACCGGTAACGGTGGTATCGCCAGCGGTTGCTGGATTCAACGCTGGGGTTGCAACGTTATAATTTTCTAGCGGATTTTGTGGTGTTACCGCAAATTGGAGGTCAACAGCATCGCCTTCACTGCTTAATAGATCAATGTTCACGGCACCATTATTGGATAGAACGCCGTAAACTTTTGTGTTGGCTGCGGTTGGTTCACTTACAGTCGTTGTCAAACGTGCAGTAGTGTGACCAAGCAAGTTAACATTCAACAAGTTATTCAGCAGGTTGCTAGATACCCCAATAATCGGATTTAATACGTTAAGCAGTGCTTGTAATGCACCACGTAAGGTTGCTGTTAGTGGGTTAGAGGTCGGTAATGCGTTCAGTGCATTTTGCACGTCAGCAATAATTAAGCCAGTTTGACTCTTAACGTAATTGCCCAAGCCATCTGTAACATCGGCCGTGATACGGTCGTTTGTCACGGTACCAGCCACGTTGGCATGATAAGTACCTAATGGTTGTGCACTGGTCAAGCGGTTCAATGCATTTTGCACGGCCAGTAATTCAGGTGATCCAGTGCCTAACAGGGACAGGGCTGTTTGAACCAAGGCAACTTCGGCACTAACGCCTGGAATCTTGGACAGGTTAATGTCCGTTAAGGCTGCATCTACGGCAATGTTGGCACCGCCGACAACTTTGCCTCGTAATTCAGGGGCTAGTCCGAAGACCATCACTTTTTTCGTCGCTAAACCGACATCGGCGACCCCTGTCCCGGTGTAACTAAGGTCGAGATCATAATTTCCTTGAGCGTTCTTCGTTTGTGGGTTAGCTTTATTAGTAGTCATTTGACCATTTGATAGCAAGCTAACGTCCGCCAAACCAGCTCTGGCCTGACGAGTTGTTTGTGGTTCGTTGATGGTGTCAGCTAAAGCAACGCCGCTTGGTACTGAGGCACTAAGTAGCATTAGTGTGGCACCGCATACATAAATAGACCGGCGTAGGTTGTGTTTGAAATTAGCTCGAGATTCAGATGGTGATTTTTTTGACACCTTTTTGGGGGATTGCGTTGACGCTTTTGTTTTAGACATGACGTAGTCTCCTTTCGCGGCCCAAGTGGGCAACACATTGCTAAATGTTTGCCTGACGCCCACATGTTTTGGGGCCTCGGCATCACTCTGAATCGATCATGATCAATTAAAAATGACTACCCGTCGATAGTACCTGAATCGTAACAAGTAATTGTTCATAAGCAAAAACATATGCTTTTTATAATTAAATTTGTGATGGCGAGTTCATATCGAAGTATGAAAATTATGGCATGGCAGTGAACTGTTGATATAATGAATCGATAGGAAAATGTTGATTCGTAGTAGGAAAGGAGAGGAAAATGTTCAAACAAAAAAGAATTTGGTTTGTAGTCCTCATCGTGCTGCTAGTCAGCACCTTAGCGTGGGGGACGTTGTATCATGAGGTGCAACGATCAACGAAAGTGGCACATCCAGTTTACAAACGAAAACCTGCTGTTAAGCCAATTGCGACATGGCAGAGTGCTAAAATACCGACGGCAATTGACCACACACAGGCTGATTCGTTGGATAAAAAGATGCAATCAATTGATTTTGTCGGTTCCGTTCTCGTCGTTCGTGGCGGGAAAGTGGTATTTGAACGTCAATATGGGAATGCTAATGCAGCCCGAAAACGGCAGAATGGTGCAGATACGGCGTATGCTATTGCTTCCATTCAGAAAATAGCTACTGGGGCATTGGTCATGCAGCAAGTGCAACAAAACCACCTGTCTCTTTCTGACCACATCAGCAAATTTTATAAAGACGTTCCACACGGCAATGAAATTACAATTAGGCAAATGCTGGACATGACTTCTGGATTAACTTTGCCTGGACCACCTGGCCCGACTACGCCACAAACGGATAAACAAATTGTAGATTACGATTTGCATCACTTAAAATTTAATCCACAGCTTTATAATCAGTGGCGTTATTCGCAAGTGAATTACAATATCTTGGCAGGAGTACTGACTAAACTGACGGGAAAGTCTTACGAAGCCTTGTTCAATCAGCAGGTTATTCGGCGCTTTAATTTGCGGCAAACGGTGTTTATGCCGTCTGACAACCCGCATGTTGCCGTATCATACGCGGGCACTAAAACCGACAACGTGGACTATGGTAAGGAAGTCGTGACGCCGGACGCAATGTGGCATGACGAGCTGGGAACCGGACGCATCGCGATGTCGGCACGTGATTTGTACGTTATGATCAGTCAAATTATGCAGGGCAAATTAATCTCTCAAACTTCAGTGAATCAGTTATACGAATCTGGCAGTCGCAGCACTTACGGTGGTGGTACGTACAACATGTATGGTGCGGCAGTTAATCATGGGCTGGGCTACGGTTATCAAGGAATGTCGATCGTTTCAAAGAATGGGCAGAATGGGCTGATCATGCTAAGTAATTCATTTCGTGCTAAACACAGTGTGAAGCCGTTTGCAGAACAACTGTATCTCAATTTATTTAAAAAATAGCAAATTAATTCACTGGTTAACAAAAATTCCTCAAGCAACTTTATTAGTTGCACGAGGAATTTTCTTTTGTCACCGTGTGATTAGCAGTAAAGTGGTATTTAACACGCAAAACGAATAATAAATTAGCTATGAAAAAGATTATGATAGAACGAGTAACTTCATCAGAGAGGATGTACTTATGACGGGGACTAAGCGAACGAGTATTTGGCGTTTTTTAGGCGCTTTTTGGTACTTCTTTAAGCATTATTCATTTACAGCAATTATTGTATACGCTATTTTAATTCCGGTGTTTTCTTGGCTTGGTGCAGGCATTTTACGCTGGAGTCATATTCCGTATCTGTCTTACACGAATGCTATCTCAGTGGCAAAGGATCATCCATGGGCGATGGTTAGCCTACTCTTGTTATTGCTGCTGATTGTTCTGTCAATTTACATGCAGTTTGCTTATTTACTGTTGATGGTGGCTTATCGACGGAAGGATCAACGACCGACTATCCGCCAGTTGGTTGCTCAGTTATGGCACAGGTTACCACGTTTATCACCCGGCACGTTTGGCTTTTTCTTGCTGTACTTTTTGCTAATCGTTCCGTTTGGGGGTAGCTTTATCAGTACACCGTTACTGGCAAAGGTTCAAATTCCCGACTTTATCGTTGAGTTCATCATGACTAAGCCACTGTTAGTGGTCGCGTTGGTGTTACTGTATGTCGGCGCTTTCTATTTTGGAAACCGATTATTTCTTGTTATTCCAATGCTGATGTTTGAACAACAAACGGTTCGGCGGGCAGTTCGTGCATCCTGGCAAAGAACATGGGGACGGTTTTGGTGGATCACATTGCGGATTGTTGGCATTATCGCAAGTATTTCGGTTCTGTATGGCATCATGTTAGGTGGTTTTTATTTTGGGCAACGGTGGTTTGATACTCAAGGACACACAACTGCATTGAGCGCTGCAATTGTTAACTTTAATTTGTTAACGCTGGTCAACTACACGATTTCAATCCTCGCGACTGTGTGGGTATTGGACCTGAGTTTGCAACTGATGAAAGATTATGACGTCCACGCTTTTGATGGCCTGCCAGATTTGCCGCGAGTAAAAGCGAAGCCTTGGTGGCGAGTGGCTGTTCCGGTTGCCTTTACCGTTGTTGCCATTGTGTTTGCAGGCTACGGTTACAGTTATTTTGCCGGATTGCTGGTCGTGAATCCACAAACGTTATCCCACCGAGGTGTTGACGATGGCAATGGCGTGCAAAACACGGTGCAGGCATTAAAGAAAACACATAAGGAACACCCGACTTATGTTGAAATGGATATTCAAGAGACACGTGATCATAAGTTTGTCGTCATGCACGACCCGAACTTAAGTACCTTAGCTGGTCAAAATAAAACGGTCGACAAACAAACGTTAACCGGTTTAACAGATACCACGATTCATGAAAATGGTCATCAAACAAAAATTGATTCTTTCGACGATTATCTTCATGCAGCGCAACAGATGCATCAAAAACTGCTAGTTGAAATCAAGTTGAATGCTGGTCAGAATAGACAGGAACTCGTTAACCGGTTCATAAAACGTTATGGTGACTCACTGCTTGCACATCATGACATCATTCATTCACTGGACTATGGTGTTGTTGAACAGTTGAAGACTCAACGGCCAGCGCTGACGGTGGGCTACATTCTGCCGTTTAACTTTATTGGCGTGCCGCAGACCAAAGCAGACTTTTACACGATGGAATACACGACGTTAAATGATCGGTTTGTCAGTGGCGCTCATCGGGAGCACAAAAAAGTGTTTGCGTGGACTGTGAACGATAGTGATTCGATGATAAAAGTCATGAACATGGACGTTGATGGTGTCATTACCGATCAGTTAAGCACGTTAAAAAAGCAAATTAGGCAGCAACAGGGTGGGCGTGATTATGCCACCCAGCTGCTGCAGTACGGCACTCAGGTGATTAGCGATAACCAATAGTCGTTTGAGCTGAGAGAGTAAAGGGGATTGAGTATGAAGATTGAACCTGCAACAGTAAATGATTTAGAACAAATTGAGGCAATTGAACAGGCTGGCTTTAACGCGGCAGAAGCTGCGACACTAGAAACATATCGCAAACGGCTGGCTGTTCTGGCTGATACCTTCTTGGTTGCCCGTGCTGACAACAGTGCTGTCCTAGGCTTTATCGTTGGGCCGGCAGTGAAGGAACGTTTTGTTGAGGACTGGATGTATGAGGAGACGCCGCAAAATTTGCTTCAAGGCGGTCATCAACTGGTTTTTACAATTGCGACAGCGCCCACTGTTCGTGGACAAGGAATCGGCAGTAAGTTACTGACGGCTTTGGCCGACATTGCGACACGGGCAGGACGGACATCCATGGCATTAACTTGCTTAAAAGACCGCATTCCGTTTTATGAGAAGAACGGTTTCACTAACGTTGGCGTGGCTGATTCAGTTCACGCTGATGAGATTTGGTACAACATGGAAAAACAACTGAAACGGAGTGTCTGAATGGAAACACAAGCAACGAATGTTGACGCAAAAGTAACGGCTAGCTCAACAGAAACAGCAGCGCCGCCACGTCCTAGAAAGGCACTGGGTATTGCCTTGGCATGTACGGCGGGAATTTGCTGGGGGATTTCAGGCGTGGCCGCCAGTGCACTATTTCATCGTAATCACGCGATTACGCCACTGTGGGTGAGCCAGGTGCGAATGACGATTGCTGGCCTGATCATGATTTTAGTTAGTCTGACACAGGGAGAATCGGTAGCCATTTGGCGTAACAAACGGGATGCACTGCAATTAGTGATGTATGGGCTTTTAGGCCTCATTCCGGTGCAATTATTTTATTTCAATGCGGTTCATGCAGGTAATCCATCAATCGCAACGATATTGCAATTTTTAGGACCATTTGTGATTGCTTTTTATTACATCCTCTTTCATCATCAACTGCCAACGCGTTCTGAAGTCATCGGGATGGTACTGGCATTTGGTGGGACATTACTGATTATTACCCACGGTCATTTCAATACATTGGCTGTGTCTGGTGCCGTTTTATTCTGGGGCGGGTTGTCGGCCATTGGCGTAGCCACCAATACTTTACTGCCACGAACGTTATTGCGTAAATACGGTTCGTTTGCCACAACTGGCTGGGGTTTACTGGTCGCCGGTTTATCGCTAAACGTGTTTGGCCCAGTCTGGTTGAATCCGGTTCATTTGGCTGCGACAGATTGGTTGCTGATGAGCGTGATTATTGTTATTGGAACCTTGCTGGCATTCATTTTGTTCGCGATTAGTTTGAAACATATTTTACCAACGACGGCGAGCTTGCTTGATGCGTTTGAGCCATTATCAGCGACCGTCTTTTCCATCATTTTTCTTGGCATTTCGCTATCAGGTATGGATATTGTCGGCGGTGTCATGATAATTCTCGCTGTAATGGCATTGGCAATGGATTTTCGGGCAATTCATTGGTTTCGCAAACGTTCGTAAGATGACCCAGCGAAAGAATTGTTTTGTGTAATAGTATGGGTGTATGATGCTGCCAAACGAAACGGGTGGCGATTTAAATGACTCAGCACTTAATTTGGCGGTTTTGGTGGCTAATTCATGTTATTAATGTGGTTATCGCTGTCGTTCTTTGGGTACGAATCAGTCGTTTGCAGATGACCTCTAGAAATGAACTTTTTGGTTTTGGCATTATTGTGGTACTTTATCTTGCTTATATGCGATTACCGTTTGTAATTGGATCGTGGTCGTTTGTTCAGTGGCCCGTTGCAATGAAACTAAAGGTAGCAATTACTAACGCCGTTGTTTTTATGGCTTATGGCATAACTGCGTGCGTTTTTCCGGATGACTTTCAGGCCAGCCATGCTTCGATTGTTGGAATTACTTCTGGATTGGCAGGAATGCTAGTAATGTATTTACCACCGGCACATCCCACATTCACAATTGGGTTTCACGTCAGACAAAGTGACTGTGCAACAAAAGGTATGTTGTTATTCATGGGTCGGGGGTTGGTTATCGCTGGTATTGTTATCATAGTGATTGGCAATGCCGTTCCCAATGTCTTGATTCCCGTCGCTGCCGGTCTAACCATGTTCGCTTTAATCGGTGGGTTTGTATATGGTCAGTGGCTGGACCGACGATCAAAATAATTTGGAAAAAATAGTGGCATTAATCCTATGCAAAGTGCATTTAGGGTTAATGCCACTATTTTAGTGTTATAGAAGTTATGATTAATAATAAAACGATAAACGACGCTTTGAAAGATATGATACACAATAGTAGATTGTAAAATTAATCCGAACGCTGTTCGGACAAAAAAGATCAGCTTCCTTTAAAATGGTGTTTACAACAAACCCATCTTTTAGGAGCTGATCTTTTGTCTAGTATAACCTATTCCGAACGAATTAAAATCGAAACCTTTTGTGAACTAGGGCTGTCCAATATCCAAATGGGCGTTCGGCTGAACCGATCACCGTCAACAATTTCTTATGAATTATCTCGATGTCAACCTTATCAGGCTGAATTAGCACAAACAGATGCCGAATACAAGCGATCACGATGTGGTCGGAAAACTAAGCTGAGCGATGAGTTAAAGCAAACAATTCTCAACCATTTACATCTAAGCTGGTCACCAGGAATGATTGCTCACGAATTTAAACTAGCGACTAAATCTATTTATAATTGGCTAAATCAGGGGAGAATTGGTTTCTCCTTGAATGATCTACCTGAACATGGCGTACGCCAACGGCGTAACGTTGACCAACGATCCAAATATAATCAATCTTTGGGGCGATCGATTGAACAGCGTCCCATGATGATTAATCAACGTAATCGCATCGGTGATTTTGAACTAGATACCGTCGTTGGCCCTCGTGGGCATAGTAAGGCAGTTTTATTAACTTTAATCGATCGCAAATCACGGTTCCTTTGGGCATATCGGTTAAAGGACCGAACGACAGCGAGTGTTAATGAAGCACTGACTAAGTTCCTAACAACTTTTAATGGACCGGTGCACAGTTTTACTGTGGACCGTGGTACTGAGTTTAGTGGGCTAGTATCATTTGAATCACAATATGGTATTAAGACCTATTACTGTCATGCTTATACGCCAGCTGAACGTGGTGTCAAGGGCAGTTTAAAAATGTAGGTTTTCGGCAGAAAGAAATGTAGGTTTTCGGCAGTTACTTGAGGCCACGTAATCGGTAAGATTTACCAGTGATCTTCACTACGTGAACATGATGAACCAAGCGATCGAGAATGGCTGCTGTCACAGTTGGGTTCTGGAAAATATCAACCCAAGCGGATAGATCACTATTGCTGGTAATGATCGTTGAATGCTTTTCATAGCGGGCATTGACTAGCTGAAATAAGAGGTTAGCTTCTTGGTGACCAATTGGCAAATACCCAATTTCATCAATAATTAATAGGTCATAGCGCGAATAGCGGCTTAGAGATCGATCAAGCAGTCCTTTTTCGTAAGCTGCTCTCAATCTAATCAACAGCTCATGACAATTAATAAAGAGAACCCGACAGCCCTGTTTACAGGCCTCAATCCCAATACTAATTGCCAAGTGGGTTTTACCGACTCCCGGATTGCCAATAAAGATTAAGTTTTCAGACTTTTCCATAAAAGCCAGATTCTGGAATTCCAGAACCTCTTGGCGATTCATACTGGGTTGAAAGCTAAAATCAAATGTATCTAGGGATTTTGTATTGGGGAACCGAGCACGGCCAATGGCCCGTGCAATCTGACCTTCGTGTCGATTCTGGAGTTCCGAATTAGTTAAATCAATTAGCGCCTCAGTTAATGACAGATTATCAGTGTGAATTTGATCAAGGTAATTCGGCAAGTATTCACGGATTTTGTTTAACCCTAAGCGCTCAAGATTATTTAAAAGAATTTGATTATTAGTGGTCATGGTAGCCTCCTATAAGTTGTCGTAATCAGTCATATGTTCACGAATGTAAGCTGAAATGTCTTCATCTGTCCGCCCTTTAAGCAAATCAGATTTGAGGATATTGAACTGATCTTGGGGGTCATAATTCAGCGAATTGGTAGTTATGGAGTGCGTACGAATTTCTTCTCCGTTATAATAAATGTGAATGCGCTGCTCATCATTGGAGATTTCAACAGCAACCGTACAACCAATGTATCGCGGATCTACTGAGTACTTACATTTGCGGAAATTGATCATGGCCTCCTTCGAAACGACACGGGTAATGTTTTCTTCGAAGTATGGTTCAAGGAGATTAACTGGAACGCGATGAAGGTACTCTTTTTCTTCGTCTAACCATTTCAGGTACGGGACTTCGTCCGTGGCCTGCGAAGTTTCATGATTTAGATCATCTCGGAGCATATGAACTAGTTCGATTAGCTCAGTTCCATCAGCAAATTCAGTATTGTATGGCCGTAAACGTTCAACCGTGCGAGCAAGGGCTTCAACTGCACCTTTAGTTTGTGGTCTGAATGGTCGACAAGCAATTGGTGTGAAACCGGCATCTTTACAGAATTCGTGGAACCGTTCGTTAAAGACAGCGTGGCCAAACTGGGATTTTGTATGATCCACAACGGTTTTCATATTATCAAACCAGATTTCCGTCGGAATACCTCCGGTATGAAGGAAAGCGTCGTGTAAGCAAGAAAAGAGGGTATCTTGGCTCCGATCAAAGGTTAGTGTCATATATTTGAGTTTTGAATAAGGCAATACATACAAGAAAATATTGAATTTAAACAGCTCACCCTCGCTGCTCACTAGGGCCATTTCTTCTTTCCAGTCAACTTGAGCAGAGAGACCAGGGGAATGTTCAATCCGAATGGTAGCTTTCTTAACTCGTTCTCGGCGGGTTTGGCGACAATAATCTTTCACGAGGGTATAGCTGCCGGTAAAGCCCTTCTTCTGGATAAATTTAAAAATTGAAGCAGCCGAACAATTTAGTTCAAGCTTTGAATCGATGGTTTGCTTGAATGGATCCAGTAAACTTGGCCGTTTCGGTCGACCACTTGGTCGGCCCTTAAGTCCAGCTTTGACTTCCTCATAGGCTTTCTTAACGGTTCGATAATCAACATTATATTGCCGGGCAATCTCGGCGAAGTTAGGCTTAATATTTTCAGTCACGTAAATCGTCACTCCTTCTCTTAAATCACGTCTCACATCAAATTCCTCCTACACTCTGATGTGATTCATGATACAAAAAATGTAGGAAAACCAACAGTTCTAACCTGCCGTTTTCCTACATTTTACGGGTGCCTTTTACACGTGGTAGTAATGAACGCTTTAATCGGAATTTACGTTATTTTTATCCTAAGGGGACTCGTTTTGAGCACATTAGTGCTCAAGATTTAACGACGACGTTACTCCAAATTAACCAGAGACCGCTTAAAATACTTGACTGGAAAACACCGTATCAGGTTATGCTGACCAATTTGTCCAAAAATTCGGATTAAATTTGCAATCTACCAATGACTATTATTGATTCTTGTTTCCCGCCAATAAAGAATTAATAATGAACTCATCAAGTCATAGCGTACAGTATTTTTCGGAGGTTGATAAAATGACTACAGACATTAAAGTTCATGTTTTGCACACAGGTTTAGTTCAAGTTGATCGAGCCTTGCCTTTTCATGACTATTATCGTAATCCCCTGGCATTTACAGGTGTATTGCGATCACATATTAATCAAATTACCTTGCCTGTTTCGAGTTATTTGATTGAGCATCCAAAAGGGTTGGTACTCATTGATACTGGTTGGAACGAATCGGTTCGTCAGAGTCAGTGGCATGAACTGGGCATGCAAGTGCAAATCAATAAAGCCTATTTACCGGCTGGGTGGTCAGTTCGTGAACAGTTAGCAACTTTAGGATATAAACCAAGTGATATTGACTATTTGGTATTAAGCCATTTGCACAGTGATCATGCCAGTGGTCTCAAACTGGTTAAAGAGGCCAAGAGAATTTTAACCAGTGATGCGGAGTGGCAAGCGGCTAATCGCGATAAATTACGGTATATCAATAAAATGTGGCGTGACGTCAACGTAGAAACATTTGCATATGAAAGCGCAAATGTGGGTCCCTTACATCAGACATTTGATCTGTTTGGTGATGGGAGTGTTCAGTTCGTTGCCACGCCTGGCCACAGTGCTGGGCTTTCAGCAACAATTGTGACAGGGAAAGATGGACGTGAGGTCGTTCTTGCCGCTGATGTAGGTTATGCACGCGAATCATGGGAAAAAATGGTTACCCCTGGTATTGTGGTAGATCGAAAAGCTGCTATTGAGTCACTGGCTTGGATTAAGCAAGAAGCGGCAAAACCAAATGTTGTTGAGGCGTTGGCAAATCATGATCCTCAGGTAATGCCTCACGTTGTTACATTGAGCTACTAATGTGAATTTTGCTGAGTGATTTGATTAGCGATATTGATAAACGTCGTGTTCATAAAGTGGGCAACATCCTCATTGAGGCCGTGTGCGAGTGACCAAGTAATGTAAGTCATTGCGTTAGCAACATACAGGTTTTGAAGGTAGGCAATCGGCAGAGTCGTGCTGAGGTGATCTCTCAAAAAGCTGGCTAAGCTGTCGTTGATTATTTTCCGAAAATTGGCATCTAAACTAAGACTACTAACATGGACGTTCAACAAGATTAATAGTGCGTCTTTGTCGGGCAAGAGATCTGATACCAAAGTGACAAGGGAAGTAGACTGTGTAACTGTTGAAATTCGTGTCACCATAATTTTTTTGAATTTGTCGGCATATTGATTGTTAAGATGTTCAAGTAATGCAAATTTGTCTACGTAGTGATGGTAAAAAGTAGATCGACCGATTTCCGCCTCCAGACAGATTTGCTGAACCGTGACTTGTTCGAACGATTCTGTTTTTAATAAGTTTAGTAATGTTTGGTCAATCAAATGGATAGTTTTGACAACGCGTAAGTCTGATTCATTCATTTTTTTATCACCTTTCGAAAACTAAATTTATTGTAGTCGATGAACCCAGATGGCGCCAAGAAATGAAAAAGTGAGTTCTGTGATTGCACGATGGTCAAACCTGTGATAATCTATGAACCACAAGTTAATTAGCATACGAACAAAGCTTATATATAACCATGATATGGATGGTTGTCTCTACCCAGAGCCCTAAACTCCGGACTATAAGCAAATTAAGTCAATGTATCCTCGGCTTCTTTTGCGATATCCGCAAGGGAAGCTTTTTTGTTCTCAGAAAATGGAGGAGAAGTTTATCAAACGTCTTGAAGAACGCATTGATGCCGAAGGTCGTGTCCTCGGTGAAGATATTTTAAAAGTTGATAGTTTCCTAAATCATCAGGTGGATCCCGAATTGATGCAGGCTATGGGCGATGAATTTGCTCACTACTTTGCCGATATGGGGATCACTAAAGTGCTAACCGTGGAATCGTCTGGGATTGCACCAGCACTGATGGCTAGTCTTTCTCTTAGTGTTCCGATGGTGTTTGCACGTAAGCACAAGAGCCTGACGCTGACAGATAATTTATACACAGCGACGGTTTACTCCTTTACTAAACAAACTGAAAATACAATTTCAATTTCAAAATCGTTTTTGTCGGCTGATGATAAGGTACTGATTATTGATGATTTTCTCGCAAACGGTCAAGCTGTTAACGGCCTGCTGGATATCTGTGAGGCTGCCGGCGCCACGGTTGGTGGTGTTGGCGTGGTGATTGAGAAACGATTCCAACGTGGTCATCAGTTCATCGTGGACCGTCACATCCCATTGCTCGCTTTGGCAAGTATCGCAAGTTTTGATAATGGTCACGTTGTTTTCAGCCATGAAAAGGAGCAAATTAATGTCCAGTAAATCCACGACAACGGCACGTGAATCCAAAGCTGCCATGCTTGGACTTCAGCATTTATTAGCAATGTACTCAGGCGCCGTATTAGTTCCATTGCTCATTGGTGGCGCCTTGCATTTTAATGCAACTCAAATGACATATTTGGTTTCAGTTGATATTTTCATGAGTGGGTTGGCAACGTTACTCCAACTTCTTACGAATCGTGTTTTCGGGATCGGCTTGCCAGTTGTTCTCGGCTGTGCCGTTCAAGCAGTAGCACCATTAATCTTGATTGGTCAGCACTTTTCGATTGGAACTATGTATGGTGCCATCATTGCGGCCGGTATCTTTGTCTTTTTAATCGCCGGTGTGTTCGCCAAGCTCCGACACCTGTTTCCACCGTTGGTCACAGGCATAGTCATCACCGTTATCGGATTAACACTAATTCCCATTGCATTTTTAAACCTTGGCGGCGGGGATGCATCGGCAAAAACCTTTGGCTCACCTTTAAACCTCGGGGTTGGTTTTCTAACCGTGGCTGTAATCATTGCTGCTAACGTTTGGGGCCGTGGATTTATTCGCCAAATTGCAGTGTTGATTGGGTTGCTAGTTGGTACACTTACAGCCGGAGCATTCGGAATGGTGTCATTAAAACCGGTTTTGCAGGCCAGTTGGTTTCACTTTCCACAACCGTTTTATTTTGGTGTTCCACACTTTGAAATCTCTTCAATCCTAACGATGATTCTGATTTCACTCGTATCAATGGTTGAATCAACCGGTGTTTTCTTCGCTCTGGGAGATATCATGAACAAACCAATTTCGGAAACGGATTTAAAGAAGGGCTACCGTGCTGAAGCCTTGGCAGTTACCCTTGGCGGTTTGTTCAACACATTCCCATACACAACGTTCTCCCAAAATGTTGGATTGGTTCAGCTATCCGGAATTAAGAGTCGCCGACCAGTGTTTTATGCAGCTGGTTTTCTGATGACACTGGGATTATTGCCAAAGATTGGCGCGTTAGCTACGATTATTCCAGCGCCAGTTATCGGTGGCGCGATGGTTGTCATGTTCGGAATGGTTGCGATGCAGGGCGTACGGATGCTTGGTCAAGTTGATTTTCACAACAATAAAAACATCTTGGTTGCGGCAGTTTCTGTTGGTTTAGGTCTGGGCGTTACCGTTCAACCGGCAATTTTCCAAGATTTACCAAAAACGGCCCAACTTATTTTGAGCAATGGTATTGTGATTGCTAGCTTCTCAGCTGTTATTCTAAACTTGCTCTTACGACCGGAGCGCGAGCAGCAACCGGAAAGGGAGAAAACAGTAGTTACTGCGGAGAACCAGACTACAGCAGCAAAGCCAGAGAAGTAAGTCTCCGTGTTAATCGTGAGTTAATTTTATTTCCAATTAGTTAGTGTTTTACAATTAACATCGAAATTAAAAAAGTTGAATTGAAAGGGCGCTACCAAATTCTGAGTTTAATCAGAATTTGGTAGCGCCCTTTTTGAGTTTTAACTAATCGCCATTTGTAATGGTATTGCGCACGATGACATAGTCAACGGTTTTGAGTGCCGTAAGATCACTACCACCTGCATATGAAATAGATGATTGAAGATCTTCTGTCATTTCAGTTAATGTATCGCTGATTTCGCCACGATAATCTACTAGGATATCTTTACCTTCAACGTTTTTATGGCCACCCTTTTGGTTTTCGGATGCTGAACCATAATATTGTTTGAAATGACGGTGATTGATCATAATGTCATGGCCTGGTGACTGACGATGACCGGCAAACAGTGAACCAATCATTACCATACTGGCACCAAAGCGAATGGATTTAGCAATATCGCCATTGTGACGGATGCCGCCATCCGCAATAATTGGTTTACGCGCAGCCTTTGCACACCAGCGAACTGCAGCCAGCTGCCAACCACCTGTACCAAAACCAGTCTTCAACTTCGTAATGCAAACTTTACCAGGGCCAACGCCAACTTTTGTTGCATCGGCGCCAGCGTCTTCAAGTTCACGGACGGCATCCGGTGTTGCCACGTTACCAGCAATCAAGAATGCTTTGGGGAGGCGTTTCTTAATATAATGGATCATTTCAATAACGCTGTTGGCATGACCGTGAGCGACATCAATGGTAATGAAGTCTGGTGTTAGCTTTTCACTGGTCAAATCATCGATAAACTGTTTTTCGTTCGGCTTTACACCGACACTGATCGAACTAATGAGATGTTTCTTAGCCATTTTCCGAACAAAAGGTAATCTTGTTTCCGGTTCGAAGCGGTGCATGATATAAAAGTAATCATGTTCTGCCATCCAGGTAGCTAACTGTTCATCGATGACAGTTGCCATGTTCGCTGGAACCACAGGAAGCTTGAAGTGATGCCCGCCAAACGTAATACTTGGATCCGCCTGAGAGCGACTCTCAATCAAACATTTATTGGGGATTAACTGAACGTCTTCATAATCAAATATTTCCATGAAGGTGAAAACCTCTTTCTGTCATTTATTGATTAAAGTTCGTCAACACGAGATACAATAATCGTTTTAAATCATGCTGTCAAATTAAAATTCACTAAAACAGGAACAATAAATTTATTAATAATTAGATTATACAGTTTTGGTTGATTATCCGAACTTTACCTGTTATAGTTCTCATTGTTGTTCGACAAACAAAATTTGAGGTGACATAATGACAGCAGTAGTGATTGTTGGGAGTCAATGGGGCGACGAAGGTAAAGGAAAGATTACCGATTTTGTCAGTCAGCAGGCTGACGTGATTTCGCGTTACCAAGGTGGCGACAATGCGGGACACACTATTACCTTTAACGGCGAAAAGTACCAGCTACAACTATTGCCTTCAGGAATTTTTGAAAGTGATAAACAATGTTTGATTGGCAACGGCGTCGTGCTGAATCCCAAAACATTGTTAGCTGAAATTGATTACTTACATGAACGCGGCATTAGTACCGATAACTTAAGAATTTCTGATCGTGCTCACGTGATTTTTCCATATCATATCTTGCAAGATCAATTAGAAGAAGCCAGTAAAAAAGGCAGTAAGATTGGCACGACAAATAAGGGTATTGGCCCCGCATATATGGACAAAGCTTCCCGAATTGGCATTCGAGTGGCCGATTTATTGGAACCAGAAACTTTTAAAACATTGCTCGCTCGCAATGTCATAGCTAAAAATGAGTTGTTGGCCAAATTGTATGGTGCGGAACCAATTGCGTTTGAACCATTACTAAAGGCTTATCAGGGTTATGCCGAAAGGCTCGCCAAATATGTAACTGATACTTCAAAAGTGCTTGATGATGCGCTGTCCAATGGACAACGTTTGCTATTTGAAGGCGCTCAAGGGGTAATGCTAGATATTGATCACGGAACTTATCCCTATGTAACTTCATCTAATCCAGTTGCGGGCGGTGTCACTATTGGTGGTGGCATCGGACCGACTAGAATTTCAGCCGTTATTGGTGCGGCAAAGGCCTATACGTCTCGAGTTGGCGATGGTCCGTTTCCGACAGAACTGCATGATGAGAAAGGTGATCACATCCGTGAAGTGGGACACGAATATGGGACCGTCACGAAACGGCCTCGCCGAATTGGTTGGCTGGATACGGTCGTTTTGCGACATGCCAAACGTGTATCCGGTTTAAACTACTTGGCGTTAAATTGTTTAGATGTTCTGACCGGTTTGCCAGAGTTAAAAATTTGTACAGCTTATGAACTGGATGGTGAAACAATTGATCGTTATCCTGCTGGACGGGAAGCTTTGTTGCGTTGCAAACCAGTGTACGAAACCTTGCCTGGCTGGACGGAAGATATCACAAATTGTAAAACAGTGGATGACTTACCAAAGAATGCACGTCAGTATGTGGAACGCGTCATGTCATTAACTGGTTTACCATTAGCGACTTTATCTGTTGGACCAGATCGTAAACAGACAATGGTTTTGAAGGATGTTTGGCAAGCTGACATGAAAGTTGAGGAAATGGCATGATTGATCGCTACGTGCGACCGGAAATGGGCCAAATTTGGTCACAAAAAAATAAGTTACAACAATGGCTAAAGGTCGAGGTGGCTGCGTGTCAGGCGTGGGCAAACTTAGGTAAGATTCCACAGGCGGATGTTGATGCCTTGCGCGAGCATGCCGTCATAAATGTTGATCGAATGCGTGAAATTGAAGCAGAAACCCATCATGATGTGGTGGCATTCACACGCATGTTATCCGAGTCGCTGGGCGATGAACGAAAGTGGGTTCATTATGGCCTGACGAGCACGGATGTTGTGGATACGGCCCAGGCATTGCAATTAAAAGCCGCTAATGTCCTATTGATGACAGATCTGCAAACGTTAAGAGACACATTGATCAAACAGGCAAAACGGTATCGCCACACGGCAATGATGGGACGCACACACGGCATTCAGGCAGAACCAATGTCGTTTGGCGTTAAATTGGCACGGTGGGTAGATGAAATTAATCGTGACATCACGCGTTTACAAGCAGTGACTGATGAAATGGCTGTGGGTGAGTTAAGTGGTGCAGTGGGCACTTTTGCAAATATCCCCCCACAAGTGGAACAGGATGTTTGTGATCAACTTGGATTACGCCCGCAACCAGTGACCAGTCAGGTGTTGCCACGGGATCTTCACGCACACTATTTGAGCGTGTTAGCACTCATTGCGACTAGCTTAGAAAACTTTGCAACGGAAATTCGCGGTTTACAGCGAACGGAAATTGGTGAGGTGGCTGAGCCGTTTTCCGTTGGGCAAAAAGGTTCTTCAGCGATGCCTCATAAACACAATCCAATTGGCTCAGAAAACATTACGGGTTTGGCTCGGGTAATTCGTGGGCATATGATTACGGCTTTTGAAGATGTATCTTTATGGCATGAACGCGATATTTCGCACTCTTCAGCCGAACGAATCATCTTACCGGACACGACTGAGCTGTTAGATTACATGCTGCATCGTTTTAATCGCATCATGACAAATTTGGTCGTCAATGAGGACCGGATGATTCACAACATTGAATCCAGTGGTGGCCTGGTGTTCAGTCAACAATTGCTACTAGCCTTAATTGACAAGGACATCAGTCGTGAAACAGCTTACGATCATGTGCAACAGTTGGCGCAACAGGCAATGACCACCGATAAAACATTTCAACAACTGGCGATGGCCAGTACTTTTGTCAACCAATATTTGACGCCAGCCGAAGTGACTGCCGTGTTTGATGTGCAACGTCACTTGCGGTATGTTGATGAGATTTTCAAACGTGTCGGCATCGAGTAAGTGATGCGTTCTGGTGTGTTTGGGGACATCCTGAAATTAATAAAAACAGTCCGATTACGAGCCAGCTCACTATTGAGTTGGTCCATAATCGGACTTTTTTTTATAAGCACTAGTCATCCGCTTTATTTAAAAAGCGCTTCGCTAATTCACGATACACATCGATACTTTGAAAATAGGCACGTTTGGAGACATATTCGTTTGGCTGGTGGGCCTGCTATGTAATTCCTGGTCCATAAACAATGATGGGGAAATGTGTCTTGGCCTTGACGAACTCTGAGGAGTCCGTTGTGCCAACCATGCCGATTACTTGCGGTGTTTTTCCAGTAATTTCTTGAGCAATATCAACGGTTTGATGGACTAAAGGCGAGTCTTTATCACTTACAACTGGTATCTTGTTGAAGTTAATGGTGAGGGCAAGATTCATTGATGACGATTCATTTAACCGGTTAACAACACTAGTTAAGAGATCAATAAACGCGGCGTTATCGAACTCTGGGATAGTCCGGGCGTTACCTTGTAATTCGGCGTGGTTGGGGATGGTGTTAACTTGATCGCCGGCGTGGAAAGTGGTCACACTATTGTGAAATTTACCTAAAGTGGGACTTTCTTCTTGGTGCGATTGCAAGACCTGCTGTAACGCATTGTAAAAGATAATCAAGTTATCTAGTGCATTAACGCCTAAATCAGGCATCGAACTATGTGCGGTCTTCCCGGTAGATACGACTGTGTAGTCAATTGACCCCTGATTAGCGTACCAAACGTCTTGAGAAGAAGGTTCACTAATTACTAATCCGGACAGATCATCTGCGTAGCCTAGTTCGGTCAGTTGTTGAGCGCCGTATTCACCAACTTCCTCGCCAACCGTAAATAGCAGTCGCACTTGCCCGTTTAGTTTGGTGTGTGCATCGGCTAATTCGGCTAGCGCAATCGCTTGTGCTGCAACGCCCGCTTTCTGGTCAGCTGTGCCGCGGCCAATGAGATGATCACCCTCAACGGTTAGTGCAAACGGTGGCGATTGCCATTCCTTTTCATTAGCAGTTACGACGTCCATGTGGCCCGAAAAACCGAGTACTGGTGTATTTTTATCGCCGTAACTTGCAATCAAATTTGAACGGTCGGTACCATAATCGATTAAGTGCGCAGTAATGCCGTGACCCTCTAGAAAAGATTGTAGGATAAGCGCTACTGCGCGTTCGCGACCATTGACTGATGGTACGCCAATAAGGTCGGACAGTAGCTTCAATTGTTCGTCTTGATTCATGTTGCTTCCTCCTTACACTCAGTCAGGGCGGTGGTTGAATCTGTTTGGTAACAGCGTAAGTTGTGAAGGCAAAACGGTCAATTCTTTGATACCGAATGGCAACAATTTTTGTAATTGGCGGGATTGAATAAGCATGGTTTAACAAACAAAAGCTTGCAATTACTATTTCAAGCACTATAATAAAATAGTAAATTACTTAATCACGAACAGTAATTTATTGTTTTACTAAACTTGGAAATTATTAAAAAGCCAGTTTAAAATAGTTTCCATAAGAAACAGTAAGTGATATACTCACTCTGCTTCGTGCGAAAAATTGATTGTTACGGACGAAATAGCAGATATAACGTCAATTGATAAAAATGAATTAATTTACAATTATTTTGAGTAAATTAAGTTAGAGAATACGCCTTTCTTTGGCGTATAATAGCTAGGTTTATTTTGTGTCAATCATCGTCACATCTTTGCTTACGAACGAGGAGGAACGTGCCAAATGCTAAAAATAGCTAGGGGCCGAATTTCATTATGGGCGGTACTCGGTGCCGTATTTTTTATGATTATTCAGGTCATAGCCAACCTAAACTTGCCCAGTTTAACATCAGACATTGTGAATAACGGGGTGGCAAAGGGTGACATTAGTTACATATGGAAAATCGGTTTTGAAATGATCGGTTTTTCGTTACTGTCAGTGGCGGCCGCAGTGTTGAACGTGTTGTTAGCAGCGCGTTCTTCACAAAAGTTAGGTCAAAACTTGCGGAGTGACATCTATAGCAAAGTAATGAACTTTGCCAATGATGAGTTTAATAAGGTAGAAACTTCATCATTGATCACACGAACAACCAACGATGTGGTCCAGATTCAAAACGTTGCCATGATTGCTTTACGAATGATGATTATGGCACCGATTATGCTGATTGGTGCCAGTTTCTTGGCCTATAACAAGAGTCACCAATTGTCATGGATTTTCGTGGTGTCGATTCCTGTCTTACTGATTTGTATTGGTTTGATTATGGGCTTGGCGATTCCGCGGTTCCGTGCCATGCAAACGAAAACGGACCGTTTGAACTTGGTCTTTCGTGAAGGTCTTACTGGTGTTCGTGTTATTCGGGCTTTCCGTCAGGATCAGTTTGAACAGGATCGCTTTGAAGCAGCCAACCAGGATTACACGGACAATTCGATTAAGGTTAACACGATCGTGGCGTTTGCCTATCCTGTGATGACGCTGATTATGAGCGCGACAAACGTTGCCATTGTTTGGTTCGGTGGCAAGCTGATCAGTTCGCAGGCGATGCAAGTCGGGAACATGATTGCCTTCATGACATATGCGATGCAAGTCTTGATGAGCTTCATGATGCTCGCAATGGTCATGGCCTTTCTGCCTCGTGCGGCCGCTTCGGCAACGCGGATTCAGGAAGTCCTATCCCTAGATTCCAGCATTAAGGATCCAGAACACCCCACTACGCCAGCAACTGGTGAAGCCAAACAACTGGCATTTGATAACGTTGAATTCCGTTACCGTCACGCAGAACAGCCTGCTTTAAGCGGCATTGATTTTAGTGCCAAGGCTGGTCAAACGGTGGCCATCATCGGTGGTACCGGTTCTGGTAAAACAACGCTGGTCAATCTAATTCCTCGTTTCTTTGATGTTGAAAAAGGAAGCGTCAATGTGAATGGCGTTGATGTGCGGCAGCAAGACATTAAGACACTACATGGTGAAGTCGCGATGGTGCCACAAAAGGCAACGTTGTTTACTGGTACTATTCGCGACAACATGAAGTTTGGTAAAGAGGACGCGACAGATGACGAAATCTGGCAAGCGTTAGATATCGCCCAATCAACCGACTTTGTTAAAGAAGAGGGTGGCTTGAACGCCCACGTTGAACAGGGCGGTGCAAACTTCTCTGGTGGTCAACGTCAACGGTTAGCCATTGCCCGTGCATTGGTGAAGGACGCCAGCACCTATGTGTTTGATGATTCCTTTTCCGCTTTGGACTTTAAGACTGATGCTAAATTGCGTGGTCAACTGCGTCAGGACAAACGGATTCAACAGAGTATTGTTGTGATTGTTGCGCAACGAATTGCTACAGTTGCTGATGCGGATCTGATTCTAGTGCTTGATAACGGGAAGCTAGTCGGCAAGGGCACACACGAAGAATTGCGACAGTCCAACAAAGTTTATCAAGAAATTATGCGGTCTCAGTTACGCGAAGGGGAGGCGGGTCTGTAATGAGTGATAATGCAAAGAAAACACAGACACCACGACCAACTGGCGGTCACGGACACGGTCCGGGATCAGGCCCTGGTTTAGTTGAAAAGCCTAACAACTTCTTCGGCACGTTTATTCGATTAATGAAATACATGTCAGATCGTTGGTTTGGCATGATTATGGTGCTCGTTTTCGCCATCACGGCGGTTGTGTTCCAAATTCGGACACCAAAGATTTTGGGTCAAGCAACAACCGAAATCTACAAAGGAATTATGACGGGTGTCGCGCATCAAAAGGCCGGCATCGCCATGAGTCACTACCCAATCAACTTCGAAAAAGTCCTCAATATTATCGTTGTTGTTTTGATTATGTATTTGGCTTCGGCCTTGTTTAACTTCCTACAACAGTACATTATGACGCGGATCTCTCAGCGGACTGTGTACAAGTTACGGCGTGAGTTTAAAGGCAAGATGCGTTTAGTTCCGATCAAGTATTACGACACGCATAACAACGGGGACATTATGAGTCGTGCGGTCAACGATATGGATAATACCGCCAGCACGCTGCAACAGAGTCTGACGCAAGCGATTACCAGTTTGGTAACATTTGTCGGCACTTTATGGATGATGTTAACGATTAGCTGGCAACTAACGCTGATCGCATTGGTAACTATTCCGCTCAGTTTGGTCGTTGTTGGGGTTGTGGCACCGAAGTCACAACGTTACTTTGGTCAACAGCAAAAGAGCCTTGGGTTGATCAATAACCAAGTTGAAGAAAACTACTCAGGTCATGAGGTGGTCAAGAGCTTCAATAAGGAAGACGATGCTATCAAGGACTTCGAAACACAGAACGAAACGTATTACAAAGCGGCTTGGAAGGCACAGTTTATTTCCGGAATTATCATGCCGCTGATGATGTTCTTGAACAACATTGGTTACGTGTTTGTGGCGATTGTTGGTGGGATCCAAGTTGCTAACGGGAATGTCACCCTTGGTAACGTACAGGCTTTCCTTCAATACACGCAGCAATTCTCACAACCAATTTCGCAGTTGGCAAACTTACTGAACACGATTCAGTCAACGATTGCGTCAGCTGAACGGGTCTTCGATGTGCTTGATGAAGAAGAAATGAAGCAAACACAGTCAAACTTACCAGCACAGCCTGATGATCCAAACTTGCTGACCCTTGACCACGTGCAGTTTGGTTACGATGACGAACTGTTGATGACTGATTACAACTTAGCTGTTAAGAAGGGTCAACAGGTCGCCATTGTTGGGCCAACCGGTGCCGGGAAGACGACTATTATCAACCTATTGGAACGTTTTTATGACGTTAAGGGTGGTTCAATTCGTTTGAACGGTACGGATACCCGTGACCTTCAGCGTGAGGACTTACGCTCACACTTCGCGATGGTGCTTCAAGACACTTGGTTGTTTACCGGCACAATCTGGGATAACTTGAAATACGGGTGTGAAAACGCCACGGACGACGAGATTATGGCCGCCTCTAAGGCCGCTCACGTCGATGAATTTGTCCGTAAGTTACCAGAAGGGTACAAAACGGTATTGAATGAGGAAGCGTCGAACATTTCTCAGGGACAACGTCAGTTATTAACGATTGCCCGGGCATTTGTGGCGGATCCCGAAATTCTGATTCTTGATGAAGCGACGAGTTCTGTTGATACGCGGACTGAAGTTCAAATTCAGCACGCCATGGAACAGTTGCTTCAAAATCGAACGAGTTTCGTTGTTGCGCACCGGTTATCTACAATCAGAAACGCCGATAACATCATTGTTATGAATCATGGTTCTGTTGTTGAAACAGGTAACCACGATGCGTTGATGGCAGCTAACGGATTTTACGCTGATCTTTACAATAGTCAGTTTGCCGGCAACATCAGCATGAATGAAGGGGAGGAATCGTAATGCAACGAAAGACAATATTAGGTGTTGTTGCTGCGGCTTCCGTCCTCGCCTTGGCTGGTTGTGGGCGCGCGTCACTGACAACCACGCATGAAACGTATCATCAAGATGGCATGGTTGCCGCGGTGAAAGGACACACCAACGCTAATAAGGTGACCTATCAAGTCGATGACCACACAAAAGAATCATTAACTGTGCATAATGGGACGTTTGTCATTCAGGTACCCACAACGACCAAACGTCAGTCCGTTAAGTTGACCGCTAATGGTTCGCGTAAAACAATCCACGTTTCAGCGGCTAAGGCATTGACTGATTATCAAACCTTGCAAAAGTCGTTCAATCAGGCGCTAACGGGTTCTAAGTTAAGCAAAGCTGATCAGGGCAAGGCAATGGCACTGCAAAAGGCTGCCGCAAGCTTGAAGAAACAGCCAACGCCAGAGGCTGCTGCTCAAGTTGGCGCTTTGCAAAAGGATGTTCAGGCAGCAATGGCCACGGCCAAACAACAGGCCAAAGGTCAATTGCTACCTGTTAAAACACCCGCTAATGGTGTTAGTGACGTTGTTTCGACCAAAGACTACCGCATTCGAATGAACGTTCAGAATGGTCAAGTTCTCGGTGCGACGATGATCGTACCGACCAAGGCATTTAAGCAAAAGGCTACCCAAAAGCAGTTTGGCACGAGCTTCGCGCTTTTAACAAACGGTGTCGGTGCGGACTCTAAGAGTGTGATGAAGCAATTTGGTAAAGAAACAAAGAGCGTTAAGAGCGGTTCCAGTTCCATTGATCCAATCTATTCTAAGGGTGTTAAGTTCACGATTGGGCTATCACCTGCTAATATTTATATCTTTGTCGTAAAGTAATGATATTACGGTTTCAAAAAATCGCCTTCCCTAAAATTTTAGGAAAGGCGATTTTTTAAAATATTCATGCGAATTAGACCGCTATCGGCCTAAATTTTTGTAAAATAACGTTTTATTTTTTAAAGGGCAAATTACAAGTTTAATCCGAACAAGCCCGGAATCTTTCAATGGCAGTCTGTTGATGATGTATTTTTAATGGTCGTTGATTAATTAGTTCAAGTGCTGCTAGGATCTCATCAGTCGTTACTTGGCTAAAATTGGTCTTTTTCGGGAAGAACCAGCGTAACCGTCTATTAAAATATTCATTGGAACCTCGCTCCCATGGTGAATATGGATGGCAAAAATAAACTTTGATCTGATAATCCTGTTCTAAGGCCTGATAATTGGCAAACTCTTTACCATGATCAACAGTAATGGATTTTACTTGGGGACCGAAGGCCCCCATAAACTTGCCAAAGGCGGTGTTTAGAGCCTTAGCCGTTCTATTAGGGGCTTTGATGGCCCATAGAAGTCGGGTCTTACGTTCTACGAATGTAACCAGACATGATCGTGACTCACTTCGACTAGAAAGCACCGTATCTACTTCCCAATGACCAAAAGCTAATCGTTGATTAACAGTTGTTGGCCGTTGTTCGATGGAAGTCCCACTTGTAAATTTCCCACGATTTTCGCTCACTCGGTGCTGGCGGACATTCCGATTGGGTAGATCAGTCAATTTGAAGGGGAGCCAGCCACGATTAAGCCAATTATAAATTGACGCAGTGCTCAAGTTATAAGCGGCCGCAATGGTTTCTGGTGACCAGGTTAATCGTAAGTGATTGGTAATTAAAGTCGCTAATGCTGCCGTCAGCATCGAACGACGACCGCAATTCCGCCTTTTGCGATCTGCATCTTGCTGAGCTAATTCTGGATCATAAGGTTTAACCCGGTCCAACTCATAGCTAATCGTAGCTTTGGCGACGCCTAAGGCGTCAGCCATTACTTGGTAAGATTTATTCCCCTCATTGACCAGTTGTGCTAGTGCGCCACGTTGAAAACGTGATAAAGTAGATGTACCCAAAGTAATCACTCCCTATATTGGTTGGAATTAGCTACTACCATTGTAAGTGATTACTTTGGGCTTTTTAATTTCTGTTCGGATTAATTATAGAATTTGCCAAGTAATACACATAGGATAGGTACGTTGTGTTTTGTTAGACCGGCGGAACTGCTTGCCACATTAACAAAACTAGGCGAATGATTTATCCTGACCTAAAGCTAATAAATGTGGTTTGCCGTAATAATAACCTTGGCGAATGTTAATGCCCATTTCGTTGGCGATGTCGTCGCCAACTTCATCCTCAATGCCTTCCAATACTAGACGTTGATTATACTGATGGGTAATGCCAAGCCAAGTGTCTAATTCCTGCCGAATATTGGGCGACATTAGTCCCTGCTTAAAGTTTTGCAGAGCAAACTTAATTTCATCGGCATAAGGCAGGAGGTCTTTAATATTGTTGTAGTGATTGTCGCCACTATCAACGTCATCTAGGCTAAAATCCATGCCACGATTGGTAAATTGCTGAATTTGGGGAATCAACTCGGCGTTTGTGAAAGGCACCTTACCAACCCGTTCAGTTAGTTCAACGACGACCCGCATTGGCCGCATACGTTCCTGGGCATCAATAACTGATTTGGCAATGTCGTCATTCATCAGCTGACGGCGATCTAGATTGACAGACACGGAATGAATCTTTAGCGACAAGAGTTTGGTCGAGGCCACAAATAATTCCGTCCAGTTTTGCGGTGTAATGCTGTCAAAAGACGTTGGAACCCGCCAACCATCTGGCGTGTGCTCTTTTAAGAGCATTTCATAACCAATAATTGAATTGGTGGCGATATTCAATTGAGGTTGTATAAAGAAACGAAACATGCTCATCCATCCTTTGCATTTTATATTAACGAACTGGTTATTACAGTTCTTATGCCATCGTTGCGTCGACCAGAGACGCCGTTCCCTGAGGACCGGTCTCAGTCTCCTGAAAACCGGAGTCTTCCACCTCGATTCTGAGCCCAAGTTCGTCTCAGAACTCGTCCCACAGCACTAAATGGTCAAACCCGCACCATTAAGTGCTGTCGACACGGAACTCTGTCTCTAGTCGACTCCACTTATATTACTGTAGACACAAATTGTATTTTTTTGAACAAGCTTATTTTTAACTAACGGTAGTCTAAGCCTGTAATGTAAGCCGAAGGGCGTCAACAAGGAAACCAAGGCGTGAAGGGGGCTGTAATCAGGTGGTTTTCCTGATGTACAGCACGGGGACGGTCGCGAAGACTCGGGTTTTGAGGCTTGGCGACGAGGTGAGAGACCGTGAACTTCGGGCTTGAACCGCTCCCACGCCGGTGTTTCCATGTTGACAACCGAAGGCGATTTTTATCGCAAATACAAGTACTACATATTATCACTCAAGTTAATGATGAAAAGACAAACTTGAGTTAATTATGGTGAACTACTTGACCTATGGTACAGTTGCTGGTTAACTGTGGTCAAGCGTTAAGAATCGTTGATTTAATAAAGCTCGTAGATGTTTTTGGCACTAAAAAAAAGAGCTACAAAACATTTTATAAAGTTAATTTTAAGGTAGGCCGATTATGATGGCCGTGTTACCGTAATTTTCTTTATGAGAGTCATAAGTTATTAATTAAATTTTGGGGATGAACTTTCATGAAAGTTATTGTTGTTGGTTGTACACATGCAGGTACCGCTGCGATTAGTCAGATGCTAGTGACCAATCCAGATTTAGACGTTGAGGTTTATGAACGGCATGATAATATTTCTTTTCTGTCATGCGGGATTTCACTGTATTTGGACGGTCGTGTGCAACGTCTAGAGGACATGTTTTATTCAAGCCCTGAGGCTCTGCGTAAATTAGGTGCACACGTTCATGTAAAACATGATGTGTTAAAGATTGACGCAAAACGACAAACGGTAGTCGTCGAAGACCTTATTAGTAAGGATGTTGAAACAGTTCATTATGATCGTCTAGTGATGACGACCGGATCAACAGTGATTGTTCCGCCATTGAAGGGAATCGACTCACGCCGGGTTTTGTTGTGCAAAGATTATGACCAAGCCAAACAGATTTATAAAACGGCCGAGGAAAATAAACACATTACCATTGCTGGCGCTGGCTATGTTGGTGTGGAGTTTGCGGAAAGTTATGCCAGCACAGAGCATGTAGTCAGTCTGTTTCAGAATCACAAACAGATTTTGGTTCACTCTGTCGACCAAATGTTGTCTGAAAACATTACGCAACGACTGGTTGACCATGATGTCGACGTACATCTGCACGAACGTGTGACCGGTTTTAGTGCAGACCCAGAGGGTGACGGAATTCTTGTCGAAACGGACAGCGGTCATTATCCCACTGATTTAGCGATTGTGGCGACTGGATTTGTGCCTAATACGGGTTTGCTGAGTGGGCAGGTTGACATGTTACCGAATGGTGCCATTTTAACCAATGATTACATGCAGAGTTCCGATCCCCATATTTTTGCTGCCGGGGATGCCTGTGCGGTTCACTTTAACCCGACAAATGAAAATCTGTATGCACCATTGGCGTCCACGGCTGTTCGCCAAGGCACGTTGGTTGGCCTGAACTTGTTGACGCCGACCTTGAAATACATGGGCACTCAGTCGACGTCGGCGATGGAGATTTTTGGCAGTACTTTGGCAACAACAGGAAGTACTCTCGCCTATGCACAAAAGCAGGGGATTGATGCAGCAACGGCAACTTACGAAGGTAATTATCGACCTGCATACATGCCATCAACGGCCAAACTGACCATTGCGTTAGTTTACGATCGGGATTCTCGTCGAATTCTTGGTGGTCAGTTGTTGTGTGAACATGAAATTGCTCAGTCCGCGAACACATTGTCTGTTTGCATTCAGAATAAGAATACAATTGATGATTTAGCGTTTGTCGACATGTTATTTCAGCCCAATTATGATGAGCCATTTAACTATTTGAATCAAGTGGCTCAAATCGCAGTAGCACAGGAACAACAGCGTGGCCGGAAGGAACCAAAGAATAGTGATCAGGCGGCATCAGAAATATGAATCAATGGCGACGTTACCTAACCCTTGTTAGTTTACTTGTTTTACTGATGGTTAGTGGCCCACTGCTAAACGTTCAAGCCGACACCGATGCACAATCGCTGGAATCCGCTCATCAAGCACTGACCAAGTTTGTGACAACCAAGCTGGTTACCAAGCAGGGTGTTAAAACCAACGTGAATGATCAAGTCAATGCGGGTGGCGACACTGCTAGTGGCAATGAACTATTGAGTGAGTCAGCCGGATTGTATCTGCAACATCTTGCACTCACGAATCAGCGAGAAGCATTTACTAAGTTTTATCAGCAAACGAAAACGACCTTTTACGCGCACAATCAGTTTAGCTATCGGTATAATCCACGGACAAAAAAGCGCTCAAATGTGAACGCAACGCTCGATGACCTGCGGATTATCGGTGCCCTGATCCAGTACGATAAAACCTTTAAAACAAAGCATTATCAGCGTGAAATTAAGTCACTGTGGCATCATCAGCAAAAGCAAGCCTTGAAACAAGGACATGTTGCAGACTTTTACGATCCGCAGTCTAAAAAGCGCCCCCAAACCGGTACGCTGTCATACTTTGATTTTTTGACGCTGCGTCAGTTAGAAGGCAACACTAAAACCTATCAAAAGCAGTTGCGTTTGGTTCAAAACGGTTTTATTAGCCGTAAGATGCCCTTTTACGCCCGAAGGTACAATTATCACACACACAAATATACGACTGGTAACATTAACACCACAGAAGGATTAGTGACGTTATTGCACATCGCTCAAATTGGTCGTTTAAAACCATCCAGTGAACGATGGCTGTTACAGCAAACAAAGCATAAGACGCTGGTTAACCAGTATGACCAGCACGGGCACGCGTTAACAACTGATCAGTCTGCTGCCAATTACGCATTAGTCATGATGATTGGTAACGCAAGCGGTCAAAAGGCGCTTCAAGCCGCCGGTCAGCAACAATTGTTGGCGATGCAGGTTAAAAATGATGCATCACCACTAGCAGGCGGGTTCGGAGATGAAAGTACCAATACGGCATATTCGTTTAACAACCTAATGGCATTGGTGGCAATGGATGGTGTCACTCACTAATAACGGTGTTTGAGAGAAAGGGGTGATTGAATGGGCGCGCATTTGAGGCATGGCCTGACACGAGGTCTGTTGTGGTTTCGGTCGCATGTTTCACCAGCGGCGTTGGCGGTAATCTTGTCAGCGCTGATTGTGGCGTACCTGTTATTCATTCCACCGGTTAACGGTTACGCTAACAATGGCGATTTTGATCGGGCCATCTACGTAAACGGTCTCTATCGATTAACTGGTAAACCATATTACTTTTTTACATACATGGTTCAAAAATATGGCATTATGCAATATTTTAACGAATCATCAGCGGCGCTGTTCTCGTCACAACCGTTATTTATCAAGGCGGCAATTGGCTTAAACATGTTGGTCTATAGTACCAAAGTCTTTGATATTCGGTTTATGGGACTGATTTATTACGTGTTGTTTCTAGGTGGCATCTATCTTTTGACCGAGGCGTTAACATTTCCTTCGAAACGGTGGCGGAACTACATTATTGCGCTGATGGTTGTCTTTGTTTTCGCTGACTCATCATACACGCTGTATTTTAATTCCTTCTTCGCAGAACCAGGCATGTTCGTTGCTATGCTCTATTCGTTTTCTTCGATTCTGTTACTGGCGCGTCACCGCTTCAAACGGCGCTGGCCGATGGTCTTGCTCTTCTTTATCAGCACCGTGGTCCTGATTACAAACAAACAGCAGAATGCGCCGCTGGCACTAGGTTTTGCGCTGACAATGCTAAGTTTGTTGTTTGTGTTTCACAAACGTGCCGAGAAATTGTACGTCATTTTGGGTACTGTACTGATTTTAGCCTCTGGGGTGGCGACCTACGCCTTGATTACCAAGACGTTTAATAACATTAATGAGTATCAGTCCATGACTCGCGGTGTGTTACTAAAGGCAAAGGATCCTGAAAAGGCATTGATGCAAGGAGGGATTGATAGTCAATTTGCTTTGACTCGGGGGCAAACGTACTTTGATCGTTATTCGCCAATTGACGTTAATAGTAAGTACATGAAGAAGCACTTTACGGATAAGTTCAGTTTCATGTGGATTTTAAAGTATGAATTGACCCATCCGTCAGAATTTGGTGCGCTACTAAATCTGGCCGCTAAGGACGGCCAGTTGACGCAGGTTAAGGCAGTTAGTGATTACACCAAGTCAGCCGGTCAGCCAAAATATGCGCAAACACATTATTTTACGGGCTTTTCCACCATGATGGGCGCATTTTTCCCACGAACGTTCGCTTTTTATGTGTTAATTGCCTTCGCTTTTATCGGCGTGTACGCGTTTGGCGCCTATCACGGTATTCGTGATGGTGATCCGGAAATGGTCGTTCGACTGGCACTCATCATTGCGAACATGACAATAATTTTCATGACCTTTATCGCATCTGTGATTGGTGACGGAGACGCGGATTTGGCGAAGCATCTGTTTATGGTGCCGTTGTGTACGGATTTGTCATTAGCGTTACTCGTCTCAGACTTGTTGAATCACCGCCTCTGGCATGTATTTGAAATGCGGGGTGGGCAGCGATGAAAAAACGGTTTGGGGCCATTCTGTTGCTCACATTAACAATTTTTGGCTTGCTATCATCTGCATCGGTAACGGCTTCTGCTAGCCAAGTCAGCCATGCGCCCCGTGTATTACTCGCTTACGATAGCGAAAATCGTGCCAAGGGTGACCAAACAAAAATTGATGCGATGCAGCGATTACTGACATCATTGAACCTTGAAGTTCATACGATTCGCATCGATCAATATCATACTGGTGATATCAAACGGCTTCATTTTAAAGCTGTTATTACGATGGTGAATTGGTCGCAGGCTAAGCTGACAACAAGTCACTTTGCTCATGATCGGGCCGCGTTTAAGGGATTAAAGCTTCACATTGGGCCGTCAATGGCTACGGATGAACGGCAGTCACTTGACTTGGCGCTTCGACCGCGTTATCACCAGCAGTACTGGTTAAGCGATCACACGTCATCGGCGCGGCAATTATTATCTTTTAGTGAGTCTTTGGCCGTGACGGCACAGACGCTAGCGACAGTGAAGACATTTGGGACCTTAGTGCCACAAAGTCAAAATGCCCAAAAAGTACCGTACGGCGTCATCAATGGAAACAACGCGTACCTACCTTATCTGACACCAAATGGTCTGAGTTTCGTTGTTGCCAGTCGGTTAATTGCCCGCTTCTTCGGTCACACGGCGACTTATGCGCCGTTACTGACGATTACGGACGTGACGCCGTTTACGAACATGGACTTGTTGCATAAGATGGCTACGGATTTAGAGAATAACGGGATTCCATTTGCCATCAGCACGACCAGCATTTCCGTTAATACTGATTTACCGGCATACAAACGGTTCACGAGTGAGCTACAGTGGGTTGAAAATCATGGCGGGGTCGTCTTTCTGCGAACGCCCGTTGTGTATTACCCCAAGGCCAGTACTCAAGGGCAGCTGACACAGCTGATGCAGACGCAGATTCAGCGGCTTATCGACCGACAAGTGTTTCCAGTCGGTTTAAGTGCGCCCAATTATTGGAATCAGGATTTGGTTTATCGACCCGCCGCATTGTCATATAGTAACAATGTTATTCTGACGCAGAATCCATCGGAGACAAAGAACGCCGATGCTGATAATACAGCTGGCGTGTACAAACGAACATTTTATGGACTACAGGAACAATCGTTAGAGACAGTTCACAATGGGACCAACTTAGCACAAACAGATCTTTCGTTTTCTTCGCCCACAGCGGTTACGATGACTATGCCTGATAGCCAAAAGGATTTGACGGGGTTAGTCAAACGCGTGAGTGCTGCCAAGGTCAGTTGGTTAGATCCAAGTGCTGGCAAATTTAGCGGCACCACAACGGTTGCCAACCAGCGGGCGCACTATCGTAATGGCAATTATTACTTAAACGGGCAGCTAACCGTGGTACCAACGTACAATCCGCCAAAGCAGACTAAGCCAGCACCAGTTACACCAACTGGCGCATTAAACACATTCTTCAGTGTCGATGGCGTTTTTCTGTTCTTCTTCATGATTGTGTCACTGATTGTCCTGTTGGCATTTTATATTGTTGGTCGTCAGGTTTACTGGCGCATGTTTAAAAAGAAGTAGCGGCAAACTCAGCTCAGTCAGTTTGGCATTTTGAAGGGAGGAACTACCATTAACATTCTCGATATTTTTCTCTTTATTGCGATCTTGGCAATTTGGACCATTTTAATCGTGAATATTATTTTGGTCATTGCAGGATACGTCAATTATTTACGCCAGGTGAAAACACCTGCGCGTGAGTTACCGAAAAATGTGCCGTTTGTGTCGGTGATGGTTCCTGCCCACAACGAGGGCATCGTTATCGTGAAGACGGTTGAGTCGCTATTAAACTTCGATTATCCACACGATCGCTACGAGATCATCATCATCAACGACAATTCAGATGATAATTCGGCTGAATTGTTGGGCCACTTGCAAAAGCGGTACCCTCATCGTCAGGTTCACGTCATCAATACGGATAAGACTAATGGTGGTAAAGGAAAGTCTAACGCCCTGAATATTGGCTTAGCTGCTGCCAAAGGTGATGTCATTTCCATTTATGATGCGGATAACACACCTGAAAGTGGTGCACTTCGAATTCTAGTTGCCGAGTTAATGGCTGACGACACGCTGGGGGCAGTGATTGGCAAGTTTCGGACACGAAATCGCAATGCAACACTACTTACGCGTTTTATCAACATTGAGACATTGTCCTTTCAATGGATGGCGCAGGCAGGGCGACAACAGTTATTTCATTTATGCACAATTCCGGGAACCAATTACGTCATTCGTCGATCACTGTTGGAAGAAGTCGGCGGTTGGGATGTGAAAGCACTTGCCGAAGATACGGAAATCAGTTTTCGGATCTACATGAAGGGCTTTCACATTAAGTTTCAGCCTAAAGCAGTTACTTGGGAGCAGGAGCCACAAACGTTATCCGTGTGGTTCCATCAACGAACGCGCTGGGTTAAGGGAAATATCTACGTCATCTTAAAGAACACGCATTTGCTATTTACCAAACGTGGCCGGCCAATTCGTTTCGATCTGTTGTACTTTTTGTCCATTTATTTTCTCCTAATGACGTCGTTAGTTTTATCCGACACCGTATTTGTCCTCTCGGTAGCGGGTAAGGTTCATTCAAACTTACAGGGGTTCAGCAATTCATTATGGTTGCTGGCAATTGTCCTCTTCGTTGCCAGTACGTACATTACAATCACAACGGAGAAGGGCGAGATGAACTTTAGCAACGTTCTCATAATTATTTTGATGTACATCACATACAGTCAAATGTGGCTTGCAGTAGCCGCTTACGGGATGGTGGGTTATGTTAGAGAGCAGGTTTTTCATAAACAAGCGAAATGGTATAAAACAAAGCGGTGCCAGTAGGGGATTGTCGTTGCTGTGGCTGGTACTCACGCTCGCGGTTAGTTTGGTCATCACAATAATGCCGGCAAAGGCTGCTGATGAACAGACGTACACGCAGCCGTTTCAAAACAGCACCACAACGTTGTCAGGTAATTCAATTACCGCCAATACGTACTTTATCAAGATGGATTACTGGGACGTTAAACAGGCGACGTTGAATCTAAACTATCAGGTTAGCCAGTTAACTAACGGTGACACCTCCGACGTTACTGTCTCGATTAATGGTGTTAAATTTTATTCGTTCAGGCCTGAAAATAAGTCTGGTTTGCAAACGAAGAGTGTCGACATTCCGACCCGTTTGCTCAGTGGCACGAACAATATTAAGATCAGTGGTCAGATTTTAAATTCTGACGGGAGTAAGGCCGAAGTGGCACAAACGCCAGCTAACTGGTTCACGTTGTACAGTGGTGCCAACGTCAACTTTCGGTATGTGTTGAAGGATCCGGAAACGGCCATTAAATCGTTCTACGATCATTTCAGTGGGCCGGATACCATCGTGAACCACAACTCGGTTATTTCTGTGCCAAAGCAGGCGACTAATGATGAGTTAACGGCCAGTATGTACACTTTAGCTGGTTATGCACGGGTAATTACTACCGAGAATAACCAAATTCCTGTGACTACGTTTGATACGAGTAAGGCTAAGAAAGCTGACTATCAAATCGTCATGGCAACTTATCAGCATCTGCCAAAGAAATATCAGGCGGCCGTGAGTCGTCAGGATGTTGCCAAACATGCAGTACTTAAAACAATTTATGACGGAAATAAGCATGTACTCTTGGTCACCGCTACAACCGGCAAAGATCTGGAAAAGGCGGCGCGGTTTATTGCTAACGCCGAGTTGATGAAGGAAACCGGCGCGGATACTAAAAACGTCTCCGCAGCTACCCAAACGTTTACGTCCGATCTGCAGTATCAAGGCAGTCGTAAATTAACGTCGACGGGTGATCAAATCACGGGTCCAAAGCATCAGGAGAGTACTTATTTCGTTAATTTGCCAACGGATCGCACAAATGCGGACGGGAGCAAAATTCGTGTGCACTTCCGGTATGCAAAGAACCTTGATTTCACGCGTTCACTGGCTACCGTTTACGTGAACGGTAAGCCGATTGGCAGCAAAAAACTGACTGCGGCCAATGCCGACAATGATCAGCTGACGGTTAACTTGCCAACCGGACAATCGCTTGGCAACAGTTTTGTCATTCGGGTAGCGTTCGATCTCGAAATGAAGGATCAAAGCGATAGCGATAATGCGCAGACACCATGGGCGTTCGTGGAACCGGACTCGCGGGCTTACATCAAGTCCAAGCCAGTTACGGATATTCTCTTTAGCAACTACCCGAGTCTATTTATCAAAAATCAGTCGTTTAACAATTTAGCTATCGTGCGGCCAAAGACACTGAGCGCGAGCGATTTTACCACAATGACGAACATCTTTAATTTGATTGGCAATTTTGCCCAAAGTAATACTGGTTCAATTCAGTTTTATACGAAGACACCGCCTAAGAGCGTTCTTCGCGAGCACCACGTCATTGCGTTTGGCACACCGGCAAACAATAAGTTTATTAAGTCGTTGAATAACAAATTGTACTTCCAATACAACAAAAGGTTTACTGGTTTCCTTTCGAACGAGAAACTTAGCATTGAGTCAGCTTATGGCAAAACAGTGGGCACGAATCAACTCTTGCGGTCACCATGGAATAAGCGGTTAGGCGTGCTCGTCGTCACTGCGGCACACAGTCGTGATGTCGCGATGGCGTCCACACAAATTAACTTCCAGCGCAATATTCAACAATATACTGGGGATGCCATTTTGGTGGACCGAGACAATAATCACTACAATTACCGGTTTAAGAAGCAAAAGAATGCTGAAGCTAAACCGACTGTTACGCAAACGATTCACAAAAACTCGGCACTGGCCATTTACCTTGGTTTGGCATTCTTGATGATTGTGGTCATTGCGTATGCGCTGTTCCTAATGTTCCGGAAGAACGGTCAACGAATCGGGAAGGGAGGCCGTTCTCATGAAAAACAATCGTCAGACAAATAACGCCAGTTTGATGGCCGATGCTTGTTTATTGGCCTTCCTGGGATTGATTGCCATTACCGCCATCTTTTTTGGAGCGACGCCAAGCAACCTATTGCTGAATACACTCTATCTGGGCATCAGTGTCGCATTGGTGATGACGACGTACTTCTTCAGTTTAACAACCGGGCTGACCTTAAATCTTGTGTTCATGTTTATTCAGGGATTAGTGATGGTGTACCTCAATCTGGTTCAGCATCACACGGTTAAACTGGCACTAGTCTTTTGGCTAGTCATGCCGCTACTGTTGTCGCTAAGCTTTTATGGCATGACCACGATGCAACGTCGGCTACAGCAACAGAATCAGCAATTGACAACTGACATGGTTGAGCGTGGGGCGTTTGATGCCCAAACGAACTTGCGAACCACAGTTTCTTATATCGAAGGCGCTAATGTGTACCTTGAAACGCATACTCGTTTTAAGATTCCGGTGACGACAATCATTATCCGCGTACGTTATTACTCCGAACTGGAACGGATGATGGGCGATGAACAGATGGATGCACTGATTCGTTTGGTGTCTGACACGATTGTGCAATCAACCCGCGATAATGATATTGGGTACATTTTGGACACCGTGACGCCGACATGGGGAACACTGATGTTTACCGATGCAGCTGGGGCACGTATCGCTGCTCAGCGGATTCGCGATAACTTCACCAAGGCTGCCAATAGCGCCAAGACGCTAGAAATGATGGAATTGTCGCTTGTTATTGGGGTAGCTGAGTTTGACGATAACATGATGCACAATCCTTACGACATGATGAATGCTGGTATTAAGGAAACAGAGTACGATGTCTGATAAGTGTTGAAACGATATGACTATGAAAAACCGCTACATTAAAGCAGAAAGGAGATCTGGGAATGACATTGACGCACTGGAACCTAAACCCATTGCTGACGGGACTGTTCTTTGAACTGGGCATCATCTTCTTGTTTCAAATTCTCGTCCGTCGTATCTGGGTTCACCCTGGACATGATCCTAAATTTTCGTTGAATTATCAGCAAGGCCGGTTGAAAGTGCTCAGTGTGATTTACTTTGGTCTTCTTGGCATTTATTTCGAATACGCGACGATTCATGTGGGACCCAACTATGCGTTTGTTAACATTCGCATGCTGTTGTTAATGTATGTTGTCTTTTTCATTGGCCAACAAACGGCATATATCGTGTTAGCGCTTCAATTTCTGACCAGAATCGTTCTGATTGGCGGTACACAGATGGAGCGTTCGCTGCTGTTTCTGGTTTTCTATGCCGTCATTATTGGTTTGCTTGGTGTGGTTCGTCATCGATTGTGGACGTCACGGATGCTGACGATTATTGTGACCAGCATAGTGTTCATTCCACTATTTTGGTTACTGGTGTACGTGATGCACTTTCCGATTCAACAAAAAATCACCTTGTCTGACATGTATGAGCAGATTGCGATCTTTTGGGTGATGGATATCGTTCTGTATTTCGCCATTATCTTTTTGGATCGAGATAATCGCTCATACGTGCAACGCGTTCACCAAGCAACCATTGACGAACTAACGGGGCTAGCAAACTATGCTGCGTTTGCGACAACGTTTAATCATACTTATAAGAGTTCTCGTGCGGATAATGACCAGCTAATTCTCATTGCGATGGATATCGACCGTTTCAAACGAATTAACGACACCTATGGGCATTTAGGGGGCAATCGCGTTCTGACAACAGTCGGCACCATGCTTTGAGAATACGTGGGCAATGACAAAGATATTTCTGTTTATCGGGTTGGTGGTGAAGAGTTTGAGATGTTGCTAACCGGGATGACGATGGAAATGGCGCGGATGTTAGCCCGCGAAATTCAGGTTAATGCTGAGAATAAGACGGTTGTCTACCAGCATTCACGCATTCAATTTACGATGTCATTTGGTTTGGCACAACTGAGAAACGGTGACGATGAGGCTGATCATCTTTATGATCGGGCAGATCGAATGTTGTATCAGTCCAAAGGTCGTGGCCGAAATGAGATCACGACGGATTTGCAAGAGAACTAGAGGGGTTCTGGTTCGACGGTTTGGTAAACGGTGTTGGAGTGGTGCACTGGTGGCCGTCAACAGTGACATGCTTCAGTTGATAGCGTAGCAACGTATGGAATCCACGATTGCTGTGACGAAGTTGCCAGACAATCTAGTCTAGATTTGATTCTCCAGTATGTAACTAAAATAGACGTTTTGCACAAACTTTCGCGTGCAAAACGTCTATTTTGTTTGTTTAGCTTATTTTGACGCCGCCAATTCCAACAATCGTTGCCGAAGTGCAGGCTGACTCGCGTAGATATAAAGACCGTATACACCACGCTTCATTAACACATTGAGCACGTTTAACGTTAGCTGTTCTTTAATTTGCTGGATTGCTTGCGGGTCTGTTAAATCATCACGTCGTTTGAAGACCTCGGGATCTGTTACTCGCTTAGTGTTGACAGTCATTTGTTGAGTGATTGAATCGTAATCAAACGGCGGACCGAGGATGACACCAACATAGTTAAGGTCGAAGCCTTGGACAGTGTAAATAGAGCCGACTTCATCGATGGTTTCTGGTTTTTCTGCCCATGAAGTGGCTTGGTAATTATATTGATCCCACGGTAATTTAAAGCGTCCTTCTGTTACATAGTGTTTGCCACCATCGAGCCTAGAAGGATAGCCGGATGTTGCGACGATTCGTGAGAGACCAACACGTTGATCATCCTGTTTGATACGGTCGTACATCGCCTGGGCGTCATCGAATATGTGCAATTCGAAGTCTTTAGTACTTGCTGGCACAGGTGTGAGTCGGCGGGATGTCAGATTATCAATCCAATCGACGACGGCTTGATTTGCGTGCATTCGGAATTGTTGGTGAAGCTGATAATCAGCATGCGGGTATGGCGCAATCAGCTGTTGCAAACGTTGTTCATTCCAAAAGCTTTTGGTTTTTAAGACTTGATACGTATCAAACACTAAGACAACAACCTTCGCTAATTTAATAATCTCTAGTAGCTGATTTTGCTGATCAAAGTTATTGTATCTGTCTGGTTTGGACAGCAGTAAGTGAGCTTCGTCAATAATGACGATATCGCTGTGGTGACCGTTCTTATGTGAGCGGTTAATAAACGAAGTTGGCCGTTCAAAATCCTTTTTCCGTAAGTTAGGGAGCTGACCGGCTAGTTCTTTATAGACTTTGAGAATTTCTGGATGATTCACGAGAAAAACATTCGTCGTGTCAAACAATGGACTGGTTGAATCGGTGCGCGCAGCGGTTTGAATATCATTGAATAGCTGACTTAAAACAACACTTTTCCCAGTGCCGGCGTCGCCATGAATTGTAAAGATAGCTGGTTTGTTATCCTCAGCTTGAATATGCGAGTTGCAGAAGTTCTCGATTTTAGTTTTCAGTTTACCCTGCTCGGTGGATAAGGACTTGAAGGGTGATAACTTATGAATGGCAGAATTTTTAACGATTACGTTCGACCTCCTAGCAGTCATAAAGAGATGACATTGCATAATAGTGTACACCATTTTGAAAAATACTGTTCGAAAATAGGTTAACCGGTTCATAAAGCTAAAAATGTGAAGATAGTGAACTAGTTAAATATTACAAATGTGGAAATATAATCATTACATTTTGTTTAAGGTTAATAACATGTAAGCGATTGAATTTTTTGAACAAGAAATTGGTATAGTAGCTAAAACAATAAGTCGTGAAGACAAACGATTGCACAAGAACAGGGTTTCATAAACAACGTTTTAAGTAAAACGTATTACTAAAGTGGAACGGTCTAATAATTAAAAGAAAATGTGGGCGTTAATCCTTACAGTGACGCGGTTTTAAAGCATTAAAAAGTATGTTATAAATGACGCTGTAACTTTTAGTTTACCTATTGAAATAATAACTAGTAAAAACATTGACTAATCGTATTTTTATTCATACTAAATGATTTAACTATAACTCGTGGGGGGAACATTATTTTGAGGAAACGTCTATACGCGTTAGCGGGGGCAGTTATTGCAAGTGCCTTTTTCAGTGTCACAACCGTCAAAACAATCAGTGCTGAGGCGGATGCGACGCCAGCGGTTGCAACAACTAGCAGCACGGCAGATAGTCAACCGAGCGCGGCTTCTAGTGATGCAAGTAACGCCAAACAGAATACGACAGAGGCTGTAACTAACCAAGCAAACTCTTCGACGGGATCATCTAGTTCGTCAAGTAATGCTTCAGGGGCCTCCAGTACTGCACAGTCAGCCGCCCCTTCTAGCAATTCAAGCGGGTCTGTAACAAGCGCTAGTAAGCCTTCTTCGACTGACACGTCGGGCACAAACAATGCGAGTTCAAGTAGTGTTACTACGCCACCTGAGGGTAAGACCAATACGGATACCAGCGCTGTAAAAACGCCACAGACGCAAACAACGCCTAAGACTGACAACACTGCTAATAGTTCGACCAGCTCCGCCAACAGTGATAGCAGTTCGACACCGCAACCAGTTACGGACAACACCAGTTCTGGTGGTGGCGGTCCGGGTGATTCATCCGCAGGAACGGCAAAGCCACAGTCACAGACTAAGGTTGATAGCGCCGAGGTTACTGTAGATAAAGCCAACTATTTTGATAACACAGATGCCGATCCTGATAACAACAAAGTATTTACTAAATCTACGGTAACTGAACCTGATGTTGTGGACAAACAAGATTTTTACACAGACAAGTATTACCACGGCGAGAATAATTCCGCGAACGATCCATCCAAAAACAGTAATGCTATCAATGCTGACAATAAGAATCCTAATGACGGCGCACCCGATTTAGGATCATATATTCTTGATGAGCAAGGTAAAGACGGTAATAAAGCAACTAATGATGAGAAGGCTGCCACAATAAATACGGTATTTAACCTGACTTATCACGATAATGACGGGCATTCTGTTCAACCAAGTCAGATTACTTTAGCCACAGGAATAGATGGTCTCATGACCTTCAATATTGAGCATGACATTTGGAAGTATTTGGTCACGGGTGATACGTTCACTTATCAATTGCCAAGTGGTTATAAAATCACAGAAGCTCAATCGGGTAACATTCAGAATGCAAATTCACCCGATAAAAGTTCAACGTATGGAACTTATACTATAGGAACAGATGGGAAAATCACCCTGACATTTTTTAATCCTCATGTACATGACGGCGATGATAATCCGGTTCAGTCACTGAAAGGGAATCTTTCTTTCAAAGCCAAGTTCAATGACCAAGTTATTACCAATCCAGGTCAACAAGGCGACAAGTTGCATTTGCCTGGTCAAACGGATCAAGATATCTTAGTTATTCATCCGACAACCGATCAAAGTATTTCTAAGACTGGCCGGCCTGATAAGAACTTAGATCCCAACAATATCATTTGGTCCGTTTATATGAACAAAAACATGCAGACGATGACCAATGCTACAATCACCGAAAAGTTTGATGATAAGGTAACTTATGACAATGCAAAGAAGCCAGTTGAGATTTATGCCATTCAAGTTGATCTCAAGGGCAACGTCATCAAAAATGATGATGGTTCTGACAAGCTTGGTGAAAAGTTAGTCGCCGGCACTGATTACACGGTTGATGCAGCCGGTAAAGTTACCTTCTTAAAGCAAATCACAACACCATATGAATTGATTTACACAACCAGCATTAATGATGCCGCTAAGCCCAAAGATACTCATGGCAACATTAAAACGGGTGATGCCACATTAAATAACACAGTTGACCAACGTGACGATGAACAAGGCGATAATGTCTTACCTGCATCGGCAAGTGTCATTGCCCATTATGAAGGTTTGTTCTATAAGTACGATCCAGCAATTGCAACAAATGATCATCCTAATGATCCTGATTATGACAAGTTACATCATATCTATACTTGGACAGTTGCTTATAACCACGGTACGGATACGTTAAACGGCAACACAGGTTTATATACTGATGTCATTGGCGCACCTCAAACGTTTGTCAAAGATTCATTTCATATGTGGATTATGGAATACGATCCTAACAATGCTGATCAGCCATTCAAGTATACGAATCAGCAAGTTGATCCAAGTCTATACACGTTGACACCAAATGCTGATGGATCTGGTTTTACGGTTAAGTTTAACGATGGATTTGATAAAGCCGTTAACATGGTATACCAAACTCAGATCACGCAAGGATCTAAAGTTATCTCAACTGATGTTAAAGACATTGTAAATACTGCACAGGTTACCGGTTATGATAATCAAACGCCAAAGCCGGTTACGACTCACAGTTACGACTTAATCAAGGATGTTGAAAATGGCGGACCGGATCGTGGGCTTAAGGTTGCAACTTGGAAGCTTACAATTAACCAAAGTAATTATAAGATGCAAGATTATGTTTTAGTGGACACTGCGTCAAATGATGGTCTGAGCTTACCGTTTGACCCCGATGAAACTTTACCAAATGCCACCAATCAGCCTAAGGTGCAGCTTGTTGACAAAACAACAGGTGACACATTAGTAGAGGGAACAGATTACTTTTTGACTGCAACTGGTGATCAAAGTACTAACGCGACATTTACAGTTGTTTTTATAGGGAAATACAAAGTTACATCAGATACTTTCGTTTTACGTTACAAAACGGTTTATGATGTTGCCAGAGTCAAGACACCGTTGCCTAATACTAATTTTAGTTTTACTAATGATGCAACGGGAACTTGGACAGACGTTACAACCAATAATCCGGTGACAGACCACGCGGGAAATCACTTCGAAGCTTCACACGATGAAGCATACCAAGGTAGTAAAAATGGGATCTACAATCCTGAAACAAAACAGATTCATTGGACTGTAATTTCCAACTACAATGCCGAAGATTACAAGAGTTATCAATTGCTTGATCCGATTTACCAGAAGCAAAATTTTGTTCCTGGCAGTGTCAAGGTGACTCAGGGTTCTATCGCCGCACAGGGATACTTTATTCCAGGCGAAACTGATCCGAAGTATTACACGGTTCATGCTTACAAAGGTCATGTTGATATGGCCACTGGTGATTTTGTTATTGAAGGCATTATTAATGCAGATGGTTCAATCACACCAATGACAGGCACGACATCTTATCAAGGCTTTCAGAATTATCAAGGCAGCGAACTTTATAATCTTCGTAATTATAAAGATGCCACAACTGAAATTGTGATTGACTTTGGGAGTGATGCAACACCGTTACCTAAGCCTTCAGATGTTACTGGCACTGATTCACGTGTTAAGTTAGCCTATCAAGTTGAATATGATACGGACGTTAAAGGCATCCTAGTTGACAATATGTATAACAACATTGCGTTGACTTCATATCCAATTGATAATGACGGCAAATTGTCCGTTCACGGTCAGGCGTCAACATATCAAGGCCAGCCTTACATTAGTAAGACAGGTAACTACAATCAAGATAGTGGCTCGAACCGTGCCAATTGGACGGTGGATATTAACCGATCTCAATCAGCAATTACTAATGCGGTATTCACCGATACACCAACAATTAATCAGCGTATTGATCCATCAACAATTCATATTTATGGAGTTGTTGCCGCTGATCTAAAGACCTTGGAAACCATTACTAAAACTGTGACAGACAAAGATGGTAAAGAAGTTACTAAAACCTTTACTCAAACAAAGATGACACCTGATAGAAACAATGAGTTGAAACAGGGCATCGATTATGAAGTTGTTTTGAGTCATGACACAGTGACTGGTCAAGAAACATTAACGATTAAATTTCTCCATGCAATTAGTACCGCTTATGTTTTGGAATACCAATCAAAGTTGTACTTTAGTAAAGACGATCAAGGTCAAACAGTTCGTTTCTCAAACGGTGCCACTTTAAACGGTGATAACGTTACACCAGACCAACCTGGTGATGAAAACACTGATCATTTCTTTGTCACTGAAAGTTCAGCAAAAGCGATTGGTTACTTCTACAACTTAGTTTTAACCAAGCAAACGACAGACGGTCAAAAATTGGCCGGCATTTCCTTCAACTTATATGAAGAAAATGCTAATCATACGCGCGGCGCTTTATTGCGTACGGGTGTGACTGATGAAAATGGTGTCGTTACCTTTAAGAACATTCCTGGTTATCATGTTGACGGAGTTACACCGATTGAGTACTTTATTCAAGAAGTTAATCCATCGGCCGATTACATCACACCAGATGATTTAAAGAATGGTACTCGTACAATTAGTGTTTCTATGTTATCAGGTACCAAAAATGATCAAGATCGTTTAGGCAATATTTGGAACCATCTTGGTCAAGCAACGTTAACTAAGACGGATGCTGCTGTCAAAGGAAGCATCTTAAATGGAGCTCATTTCAAACTAGAAGTTTTGAAAAACGGTGAATGGGTCACTTACTCCGATTCTAAGGGTAAGGCATACGACAATTTGGTTACTGGTGTTGACGGCGAGAAAGCTAACGATGGAAAAATCGTTGTTAATGGCTTGCTGCCGGCGCAATACCGTTTCGTTGAAACGCAAGCACCTACCGATTACATTCTGAATGATGCAACACCACAGACTAAGGAAATCAAAGTTCCGGCGTCAGATGGAAATGATCCGTTTGGAAACGAACAAAAGATTGCTTTCTTTGATACACAAAGCAACAGTAAAGGCACCTTCGAATTACACAAGGTGGGTACTGAAGGCAAAGCGATTGCTAGCGCCGAATTCGATCTTTACTATTTAGACGCAGCTAAAAAGAGTGTTTATGTTTCAAAGACTAACTCGGATGAAAACGGCTTAGTTCGTTTCACCGGTTTAAATGCTGGCTGGACTTATTGCGTTCGTGAAGCAACCTCACCAAATGGTTACTACAATCCAGATGCTAATGCTGATATCGTGTCATTTACTGTGAATACGAACTCAAAAGATGGCCTTGATAACGTTAAGTACGAAAATCCAGATGATCACACTGATCATGTTATTAACTATACTGACCATGTTGTTCTCACAAAAGTTGGTAACGATAATAGTAAAGTAGTTGGTGCAACTTTCATTTTGAAAGATGCTGCAGGAAACGTTATTAAAACATTGACCACGGATGCAAACGGCAAACAGACATCGAATGATGTTTGGACAACGGATGGTAACGGTCAGATTGTCATTGATGATTTGACGGCCGGCGACTATACGCTACAAGAAGTTGCTGCCCCCGCAGGTTACATTTTGAACAGCACGATTCAGAAATTCACTATTTCTGCAAAGCTGGATAGTACATTCTATTTCACCATGACTGATTATCGAGGTCAGATTCAAATTACGAAAATTGACGGAGATAACGCTTCAAAGAAACTTGAAGGTGTTGTCTACACGTTAACTGGAAATGGTAGTACACAAACTGCGACGACTGATGCAAACGGAATTGCGACGTTTAAGAATTTGAGCAGCGGTGATTACACTGTTGTTGAAACTCAGTCATTAGATGGTTACATTCGTGATACCAAAGTTTACAAATTTACGATTAGTGCGGATGTGACTAGTGACGACAAATCGTTATATGATTTGTCAGCAACTTACAAGAACTACCAAAACAAAGTAACGTTTACTAAATTCTTGAATTCTGACAAAGGTACTAAAGGTCCCAATGCAGTTTACGAATTAAATGGTGCTGGTGAATCAAAACAATTCACCACGGATGCAAACGGACTAATTACGTTTACAGGTTTGAAGACAGGCAGTTACACACTGACTGAACTAACAGCACCAATGGGTTATGCGACAAATAACACACCACTAACGTTCACGGTGGACGCTGATGGCAAAATTTCTGTTGCCAGCCTGAGCCAGATTGATTACCAAGGTCATGCGCAATTGACGAAGACTGGTGCCAACGGTCCTTTGCAGGGTGTGACGTTCGACTTGTTAGACGCAGATCAAAAGACGGTTGAACAAGCTAACTTAATCACTGACGCAAATGGTGTGATTACAACCAAGAATTTAAAACCTGGCACATACTACTTTGTTGAAAAGCAAACACTGTCCGGTTACATTCTTGATGCAACACCAATCAAAGTAGTTGTCGCTGATCGTAAAGGTCAAAATGCTACGTGGTTAGATGATTCAGCCAATACCACATTAACTAATGTCCAAAACAAGCTTGTCTTCACTAAGTATGGTACCCATGTAGGGAACGTCCTAGATGGCGCCGAATATACTTTGTTGAACACAACTACCGGTGAAAAACCAGCTTTCACGTTTGTAAACGGTCAAGTTAGTTTATCAGGGCTAGCCGCTGGTACGTACACAATTACTGAAATTACCGCACCTAAAGGTTATATGCTTAATCCAGATGTCATTAGTTTCACCGTTGATGAAAAAGGTTTGATCAATGGAAAGCCTGAACTTTCTCTTAACCAAATCGACTACCAAGGTTATGCCTTTATGAAGAAAGTTTCCGCTGATACTAAGGTCCCATTGGCTGGCGCAATTTTCAGCGTTTACAACTCAGAAGGTAAAATTGTTCAAACAATTACGACTGGTATGGATGGATTGGTTAAAACTGAGTTCTTACCAGTCGGTGATTACTACTTCAGAGAAATGAAAGCACCAGATGGTTACATTTTGAATTCAAATTTGGTTCATTTCTCTATTAACAAGAGCAATCATGACGTTGCCCTTGATGAAGGAACGTTTGTGAATTGGTTAGGTGCCGTTAAGATGACCAAATACGGTCAACCAGATGTTACAAACGTTGGTACACGGGTCATGTTGCCGGGTACGAAGTTCGCCCTCTACTATGTCGTAGATGATGGTAGCGAAGAATTATATGGTATTGATCCAAATAATGAACACAACATTCATTACTTTAAAGCAGGGGAAGACGCCAAAGGTTGGACGACAGTATTTACAACCAACGTTAATGGTCAAATCTTCTTGCAAGGGTTGAAACCTGGTAATTACTATTTCAAAGAAGTTGCCCACGCAGACGGTTACATTTTGCGTGATGACACACCTGACCTGCAACCTGAATTGAGTAAAGGTTTGGGCAGTGCAAACTTTGTTGACAAACCACAAGGATTGGAATTCTCACGTGTTGATGGCACCTCTGCGGTGGTTGACAAAAATGGCCACGTAACTTCAGCACCTGATGACCGTGACTTCAGTAGCCGTTTGTACTTTGTAATTCTCCCAGCAAGTGACGTGGAATCCGTTGCATTCGCTGGTGATCAAACGAACTACCAGGGTTCAATGACGTTTACCAAGACAAACAGTAAGGGTGACAAACTTGCCGGTGCTGTTTACCAATTGCTTGATAGTGATAAGAAGACTATTGAAGTCACAATGGATGGCAAGCAAGTTAGCCAGCTCACTACTGATGCAAATGGTAACTTCACCATCACTGGTCTAGCACCTGGTACGTACTACTTGAAGGAAATCACTGCACCTGATGGTTACCTAATCAACGACAACGTTGACGAAACGAAGTTTGTTATTGCGGATACCACTCGTGGTGGTCAAAGTAACGTAACTGCTTCACAGATTGATTACCAAGGCAGTATCAAACTGACGAAAGTCGCTGCCGAGGATGGTCACGTGTTGGCCAATGCAACGTTTGAACTGCTCGATGCCGACAAGAATGTTATTAAGACAGGCTTGACGACGGATGCCAACGGGACGTTAACCGTTACTGACTTGAAGCCTGGTACTTACTACTTCAAGGAAACGGTCGCCCCAACTGGTTATCAATTGAGCACTGAGTTATTGAAAATTGTTGTTCTGGATCATGCAACTGACGAACCTGTTGCGGTCTCGGCTAAGTTCCAAGACGTACAGGTGCCACCAGTTACACCACCAACGACACCAAACATCCCGAATATTCCAACCACGCCGACGACACCGAATGTACCAAACATTCCGTATACACCAACAACGCCGAATGTGCCGAATATTCCGAACGTACCAACGACTCCGGGTCAACCAAACATTCCAAATGTACCAACGACCCCTGAAGTACCAAACGTTCCTACGACACCAACTGTACCGAACGTACCAGTAATGCCAAACGTACCAAACAAGCCAATGACACCAACGATGCCAAATCAACCAGCGCGTCCAGCTAAACCTGAAACGCCGATTGTATCAGCACAAAATGGTTCTTATGTGGCTGTCGCTGTTACTCCTGTAGCATCACAAAAATTTGTTGCCAACGGTCGTCCTGCGGGTCAACCTGCTAAACAAGAAGGACATGGTGTGACTGGATTACCAGAGACTGGTGAGAAATCAGCTTCATTACTAGCAATGCTAGGTTTAGTTCTGCTCAGTGTTATTGCAGGATTTGCCTACTATGTGCGGAAACAAGAAGCTTAATCGAATAGGTATTACGAAAAAACGATTGCGAGGAAACTCGTGATCGTTTTTTTTGTACGCACAAATTATTTTAGTTATTTAAATGTTTTTTGACTAAATTGGTATAGCTACAAAAATGATTACTATTAAAGGAAAACGATTGCACCTACTGTGCGATGAAAGCACTTTTTAGCTGTAGTGCAAAAAGTGAAAACTGAAATATTGGTTGTTCCAAAAGCGGCAAAAAGCGCAACTTGACAACCTTTCAAAAGCAATATTTGTATGGTATAAATACCCACAGAATAAATTTGATTACTAAAAGGTTAAGTAACTAAAACGCTTACACAATTTAATTATATAAATGTAATCGATTATGCATGACTTTCTCTGTTTGCAAACAACCATCGCAGACCTCTTTCCCATGCAAGATTAGCTAATCGCCAAAGAATTCATTGGTGAGTAAAAATACAACAGGGTTTTAAATTGAGGGGTATTTAAACGAATGAGTTATAAACATATGCAACCAGAAACGAAGCTGCATTATCGGATGTATAAAGATGGCAAGAACTGGGTATTCGCCGCAGTTGCACTTGCTTTTTTTGGCGTGGGCGCAATGACGACCACTGCTCACGCTACTGATGTAACGACGACAGATCAGGCACCAATTGAAAAGCCTGTTAGTGCTCCGGCCAGTCAGGCCACAAGTGCTGCGGCTTCGCAAACATCAGTTGGCAGCGAAAAAGCCTCAACAGCTAGTGAAGCTACAAGTGTTGCTAGTTCTGCCAAAAGCGATGTGGCCTCAAACTCAGGCGCGGCAAAAAGCACAGCAAATGAAGACGAAAGTGGCACAACCTCAACCGCTTCAGCTGCAAAATCTGATACAAAGGTCAGCGACCAACAGTCTCAAGACTCAGCAAATGGCTCAAGTTCAGTAAAATCAGATGCACAATCAGTAACCTCTGTGGCAAGCCAGGCGTCACAGCCTTCACAAGTTAGTCAAAATGTACAGTCTGTTACATCGCAGGCCAGCCAAGAATCGCAAGTGGAGTCTAGTACATCAGTGAACGGAGCATCAACTAAGTCTCAGGGAACAACGCAAATTGCATCAATTGAAAAGGCTACGGCACTGAATTTTTTGGCGAATGATCCCACTGATCCAACAGACTCAACTGAAACGACTAACGGCACTCAAACTGCATCAAACATATCCAATTCAACCAATTCGGATGATGTAAAATCTAACGATTCTGTGGACACAGATGGCAAGACTATTAACATCCACTCAGATAATTTTGATAAGTATTTCAAAACCAACGGGGATGCTACTTACATTGGTGGTGTTGTTCAATTAACTGATGGTAAAAGTCAATCAGGTAATATTACTCTAAGAAACCAAATTGATCCATCTGCTGGTTTTAAGGTTATTGGTGGTGTCAGTATGACTTCTCCGGCTCCGGATCCTGATAATCCAGGGCAAGTGACTGATGCAGATGGTATTTCATTTATTTTCCATCCTGGCGGCACTGATCAGGTTGGTGGTAAAGGTGGAGCTCTTGGTATTGCTGACTTGCCCAATGCATTTGGGTTTAAGGTAGATACTTACTTTAATGGTGACGATACAGATGTTCATTCTGACTTTTTGCCAGATCCAACCCTTGACAGAACGGGCCAGAAAATATCTGGCGGAGAAGCCTATGGCGCGTTTGTCCATACTGATGCATCTGGTGTAGCGGCAACATATGGTGGACCTGATGGCACTGTTTATAATCCATATTATGAAGGCGATATTAAGTTGGGCATTCACATTAACGAGCCTTCAACGCACGTAGATCCTAGCGGTGAATATGTTGACTCTAAAACTGGTGTGAATACTACAACTGACCAGTCTGCTGGGGCACTGTTAGTTCGCACACCTACTCAACTTAATGGCAAAGAAGTGCCAATTGAAATTGATTACGCACCTGTACAACAGTTTGACGATAAGGGCAATCCATTAGTAGATGCGACTGGAAACAATGTTTTCAAGCATATTATGACTGTGAAGTATGGTGTTCAAGGAGTCGCAGACAACGACACAACTAATCAACCATTGAAAGAATGGACTCTAGATATTACACCTTGGCTGACTTCAGATGGCAAAGGGGGATATGAACCATTATCATTCGCTATGGCTGCATCTTCTGGTAACTTTTTCAACATTCAAGGGATGAAGTATGAAGGCTTTTCATACACGTCGAAGGCTGCTATTAACGTTAAGTATGAGGATGAAGACGGAAATGACTTGCTGCCTGAAGTAACAAATCACTATTCGATTGGCGATCAATATGCGTACTCTAATCCCGAAATTGAGGGTTTTCATTATGATCGCACTGTTGAAAGAAATTATGTTTTGAATGATGGCAAGACCATTGCAGAGGACCAAACGGTAGAAAATGCAGCCGGCTATGCCAAAGTATTGAATCCTGATATTGTATTTGTGTACGCACGTAATGTTCCTAACAAGACATTTCTACAAATAATTCCAATGAGTGTCGAAGATGGTAAAAACCCCGCTAACATTGGTAAACAAATTTTTACAGATGGACAATCTAGCGCATTAGATATGCCAGAGATTCCAGGTTACACATTGTTACAGAGCGCTAATAAAGATAAATATTCGGATGCAAGTGCAGAATTTGATTACTCACTTCAAGGAAATACAGCAACTTTTGCAATACAGAAAGATCAACTTAATTCATTCAAAGTTTGGTACGTTCCAAGCACAGTCACGTATACTGTGATTCCTTTTGATGTAAATGATCCAAAGCAAACCTCATTAGATACTGAAGGGGCGTTGGCAAATATACCAGTGCAGTTTGGATTGAAAGATAAGCCAATTGTTCTGCCAATCATACCTGGTTACGTGCCGGTTGATGCACATCCACTTTCGCTTTCATTTACTAAGATAGATGTAGGTACAAATCTCCCCCAGAAGTCATATGAGGTAAAAGTGCCATATGAAGTTGCACCTTCTATCAGGTTGAATTACACTGCCGCCACCAAAAGTACGAATACGACAATAAATGTTGATGAGAATAAAAAGGTTGATTCTGATTCTAAAACTGTAGTAAGTGATGCGAGCGCAAGCCTGGGTGTTATGACTTACGTAAAGAGCGATATTAGACCGGAAATTTCGTCTAACGTAACAGTTAACGTGCCTTCATTACAACAGGAATTAATTACTAATAAAAAGGATTTGACTGCTTCTGATTTTGTTAAACTTAACGATGGATTGCCCAGCTCATACACTTATACACTGACAGGACAACAGTCACATGACGTTGCATATCAGGCGAAAGCAGCACCTCTTAAAGTAACTTTCGAGGATGAAAATAAAAAATCCTTGTTTGAGACGCAAATCGATGGTGGAACTGTTCTTGGTAGCTATTCAGTAACTGCACCGAAAGTGATTTCTGTTGATAATGTTAAGTATGTCTTGAAAGGCAAGAATCTGCAGGAAGGCACATACAATGATTCGCAAAATCAAAGCATTGCCTTTGATTATGTGCTTCAAAGTGTCGTTGCTGGTCAAGACGTTGATATTATGGTTAACGATAAGGACTATACTGGAGAACGAAACTTTGTATCCGTTACAGATAGTCAAGGAAAAACCAGCTCAACTGATGATGCCGCTTTGAAGCATGCTGCATATGAAACGGTATCCGTTGATACGAGCAAGGTAGATATCACTAAACCAGGTATTTATCCGGTCACTATTACTACTAAAGATGGGGCGTCAACAACCGTGTATACTCATGTTGTTGAAATTAATTTGAGAGATTTGACCCTTTATGTTGGGGATACTTGGACTGAATCTGATAATTTCGTGGGCGGTACTACGGCCGAGGGCACTCCAATGTCGTTTGACATGCTAAAGCTAGTTTCTGGGAGAATCTCTACTGATTACAAGTCAGACAAACAGAAAGTTGTATTTGAATACGGTGACCCAGTTTATGCTACGGCGTATGTTAAAGTTTTGGACCGTCCTGTTGTCACAACGCCAATTAAGCCGAGTGACGGCACTGAAACCCCAGATACTAAGCCAGCACAACCAGTTACTGGTGATAAAACACCAGTAACGACGCCAGAGCAGCCGGCTACAACTCCAGAAACACCAGCAACAACACCGGAGAAACCGGCCACAACTCCCGAAGTGCCAGTTACGACACCGGAGCAGCCAGCAACTGTTGCCGAAACACCAACGCCAGTTGATCAGCCAATCACACCGGCCCAAACTCCAGAAGTGCCGGCTGAACCAACGACACCGACTGAACCTGCACAACCAGCAACGGTCGCAAATGTAACGCCAAACGTACCGGCACAACCAGTGCTGACACCAACGGCTACCGCACAACCATCAACGCCTGTGTCATCAGATCGTCCTTGGGACCCAATCGAATTGATTATGACGGATGACGATAATGGTCAAACTATCACAACCACTGAAATTCAGGGTTATACCGGCAACTGGGTTTACATTGGTAACATGGTTCCTGCCGGTTATCATTTGGCACCAGGTCAAAGTGACTGGATTTTACTGAACGATGTCACACCACAGACGGTTCACTTAGTTGCTAACACCATTGATCAAACATCAACAGCGGTTGCCACTCAGAACACAGTGGCTCCTGCAACAACGACAGAAACTGTAGCGTCAGTTGCTCAACAGAGTGTACCAGCGACTGTCGTTAAAGAAGCATCTGCACCAACCACGAAAACTACTGACGAAACTGATCAGCCTGCTGCAGCAGAGTTGCCACATACTGGCGAACTTGCCACAACAGCAGCGATGGGCACCGGTTTAGCATTATTAACTGGTTTACTTTCGTTGCTCGGTCTTCGTCGCAAGCAACACTAATCATTAAAATGAATGACTAAAAGGACTAAATTCGATTAATTTCGGATTTAGTCTTTTTTGTCGTTCTTGATGCCCGTCAATTATCTATTGCGTAATCCCACCTATACTGAATTCATCATCAAACGAAGAGGAGTTGCATGTTATGAAATTTCAACGCTGGATTCAGCATCACACGAATCAAATTACGGCGACCACAGCCGGTTTAATTATTCTCGGTTTCATCGGCCGCTTTACGGGTCAAACATGGTTAGACACATCGGCGTTTATTCTCGCTTCAATTATTGCGGCGACACCGATTATTATCAGGGCCTGGGAGGCACTGAGGGTTAAAACGATTAGCATTGAATTATTGGTGAGCATCGCGGTCATTGGTGCGTTTGTCATCCAGGAATTCGATGAATCCGCAATTGTGACTTTTCTATTCTTGTTCGGGACATTCTTAGAAGAGAAAACGTTAGCGCGAACGCGAAAGTCGATCAAGTCACTCACTGAAATGGCACCGACGACTGCGCAAGTTGTCCAAACAGACGGCAGCATAGAGGAAACGGATGTCGATTTTGTTGACGAAGGCGACGTTGTGTTGGTTAAAACGGGAGCTCAGGTGCCGGTGGATGGCAAAATTATCAGCGGCAGTGCCTATCTGAATGAGGCCAGCGTTACGGGTGAATCAAAATTGGTCACTAAGCGGCCGGGTGAATTGGTCTACTCGGGAACAATGGTTGATAACGGGACTATTCAAGTCACGGCGACCAAAGTTGGCGACGATACTACATTTGCCAAGATCATTGAATTAGTTGAGGATGCACAAGATACCAAGTCCCATGTGGAGAAGTTTATTGACCGTTTTGCCACATATTACACACCGGCCGTGTTGCTTCTCGCATTGCTAGTGGGTATATTCTTCCGTGATTTCAAACTCGCGATTACGGTGCTGGTCCTTGGATGCCCTGGTGCCTTGGTAATTGGCGCCCCCGTTTCAAACGTAGCTGGTATTGGTAATGGCGCTAAGAATGGTGTTCTGATCAAGGGTGGCGAAGTGGTTGATACGTTTAGCAAGGTTGACACCCTCGTGTTTGATAAAACAGGTACGCTGACGAAAGGTAAAACGGAAGTTGCCAGCATTCAAACGTATGGGAATGACCGCGCTTTGCTCTATGCTGCCGCAATGGAGCGCGAGTCAGATCATCCACTTGGACGTGCAATCGTGAATTATGCGACCAACCATGACTTGTCAGTGACTGATCTAGTTGTTAACGCAACTAATACGATTAAGGGTCAAGGGATGGCGGCTGAGGTTAATGATCATCATGTTGCGGTGGGTAACCAAACATTAATGACTGCTGAAAAGGTCATCTTAAATAGTGACCAGCAACAGTTGTTAGCGTCGATTCAACATCAGGGCAGCTCAACGGTTTTAGTGGCAGTTGATGGAACATTACAAGCGATTATCGGGATTGCCGATGTCATTCGTGATGGCGTTAAAGAAGATCTTCGCCAGCTAAAGACGATGGGTATCAAACGACTCGTGATGCTCACTGGTGATAACGACCTGACCGCACAGGCGGTTGGTAGCCAGCTTGGCATAGATGAAGTCCACGCCAACCTATTGCCCGAAGATAAAGTCACGTTTGTTAAACAGCTGCAAAAGGAAAACCACAAGGTGGCGTTTGTCGGGGATGGCATTAATGATAGTCCGTCAATTGCAACGGCAGACATCGGCATCGCAATGGGTGGTGGCACTGACGTGGCCGTCGAAACATCTGATATTGTGCTGATGCGATCTTCGTTTGGTGAACTAATTCACGCGTATGGGTTAGCTAAGAAGACGGTTCGCAATACGCGTGAAAATATTATTATTGCGATTGGTACAGTAGCATTCTTATTAATTGGTCTAATCTTCGGATACATTTATATGGCCAGCGGTATGTTTGTCCACGAAGCCAGCATTCTAGTCGTTATCTTCAATGCAATGCGGTTGATTCGTTATGCACCAAAAACGATTAAAGCATCGGTTAAACGAGAAGAACCAACGAATTCGGCGGTCACGACAAATTAATTTTGCGAACTTGATCGGCGTCAATTCTTAATGCGTGGTTAGACATTAGAATAAAAGCAATCAAACAAATATGGAGGTTATTAAAATGAGTAAAGCAATTTTGCAATTAGATGCGTTGTCCTGTCCATCATGTATGCAGAAGATTCAAGGTGCATTGGAAAAGCAAGTTGGTGTTGAGGATGTAAAGGTCTTATTCAACGCGGCTAAAGTTAAGTTGAACTTTGATGAAAGTTCGGTAACTGGCGATGCATTAGCCAACGTTGTTAGAAAATTAGGGTACGAAGTCCAAAGTGTAAAAGTGAAGGCAGTTCAACAATAAAGTGAATTGAGGCAAGAAATATGACAGAAACCGTGGAAGATCGTTACCAAGCAGAATTGAAGCAAGTAGATATTGATCATCACAAACCGACAGCGGGTGCGATGACAGGCCATATCGTCGCTAACTTAGTGGTGTTAGCAAATAAACTGCAGCAGGCAAAGTGGTATGTTAAGGGGCCTGAACGTTTCGCCTTGCAGCCAAAATTCAAACAGCTACTCGTGACAGTGCAACGTCAACGGGATGAGCTAGGAGAATGCCTATTGTCTGAGGGAGAAATCGTACCAAGCACTACCAAAGCGTTCACTGAGTACACGATGCTGACAGAAGCAGGTCAAAATAAGTATCAAAATGCTTCTTGGTTGGTTGATAAATTTATTCATGATTTTGAAACAAGTAATTTATTTGTCAGCCGTGCAATTAAGTTATCGGAAAAAGAAGATCGTCCGGCTCTGATGCAATATTTGACGTCGCTGCTTTTTGAAAACAGAAAAACGATTGCAGATTTACAAGCGTTTTTGGGGAACGATGCCAGAACTGGTCTAGACGACGAAGACGGTGATGATTGGGACTAATGATTAACTACCAAATAAAAGGTTACAAAGTGGTGGTAGATTGCAAATTTAATCCGAATTTTTGGACAAATTGGTCAGCATAACCTGATACGGTGTTTTCCAGTCAAGTATTTTAAGCGGTCTCTGGTTAATTTGGAGTAACGTCGTCGTTAAATCTTGAGCACTAATGTGCTCAAAACGAGTCCCCTTAGGATAAAAATAACGTAAATTCCGATTAAAGCGTTCATTACTACCACGTTCAGCTGGCGTATAAGCATGACAGTAATAGGTCTTAATACCATATTGTGATTCAAATGATACTAGCCCACTAAACTCAGTACCACGGTCCACAGTAAAACTGTGCACCGGTCCATTAAAAGTTGTTAGGAACTTAGTCAGTGCTTCATTAACACTCGCTGTCGTTCGGTCCTTTAACCGATATGCCCAAAGGAACCGTGATTTGCGATCGATTAAAGTTAATAAAACTGCCTTACTATGCCCACGAGGGCCAACGACGGTATCTAGTTCAAAATCACCGATGCGATTACGTTGATTAATCATCATGGGACGCTGTTCAATCGATCGCCCCAAAGATTGATTATATTTGGATCGTTGGTCAACGTTACGCCGTTGGCGTACGCCATGTTCAGGTAGATCATTCAAGGAGAAACCAATTCTCCCCTGATTTAGCCAATTATAAATAGATTTAGTCGCTAGTTTAAATTCGTGAGCAATCATTCCTGGTGACCAGCTTAGATGTAAATGGTTGAGAATTGTTTGCTTTAACTCATCGCTCAGCTTAGTTTTCCGACCACATCGTGATCGCTTGTATTCGGCATCTGTTTGTGCTAATTCAGCCTGATAAGGTTGACATCGAGATAATTCATAAGAAATTGTTGACGGTGATCGGTTCAGCCGAACGCCCATTTGGATATTGGACAGCCCTAGTTCACAAAAGGTTTCGATTTTAATTCGTTCGGAATAGGTTATACTAGACAAAAGATCAGCTCCTAAAAGATGGGTTTGTTGTAAACACCATTTTAAAGGAAGCTGATCTTTTTTGTCCGAACAGCGTTCGGATTAATTTTACAATCTACTGCTAGTTTAAATTCGTGAGCAATCATTCCTGGTGACCAGCTTAGATGTAAATGGTTGAGAATTGTTTGCTTTAACTCATCGCTCAGCTTAGTTTTCCGACCACATCGTGATCGCTTGTATTCGGCATCTGTTTGTGCTAATTCAGCCTGATAAGGTTGACATCGAGATAATTCATAAGAAATTGTTGACGGTGATCGGTTCAGCCGAACGCCCATTTGGATATTGGACAGCCCTAGTTCACAAAAGGTTTCGATTTTAATTCGTTCGGAATAGGTTATACTAGACAAAAGATCAGCTCCTAAAAGATGGGTTTGTTGTAAACACCATTTTAAAGGAAGCTGATCTTTTTTGTCCGAACAGCGTTCGGATTAATTTTACAATCTACTAAACTAACAGAGGACCAAACGTACGCTGGTTTCTTCCAGAGCACGGATAAAGACGGCAAGATTGTCCACAACAGTACAATTCAGCTACAACCAATTACGGATGTAAATGGTGCATATGGGACTTATCTAAAGAAAACAATTACTAACCTTGATGGTTCGAAAGTTGATATTACGCTAAACGTAGACGGTAGTTTAGTTTACACAGTTTATGATGTGAATGGTAAAGTTTCCGCCACTAATGGAACTGGAACACTTGGCGCAAAGGATAGTCAAGTTATTATCACGAATCAAGATGCCACAGCTGATGAAGAACCATCGCAGGTTACAATTAGGCGGACCTCGAATGATGCCATTACGGTTAGCGAAATTGGTCTCCAAGACAAAATGGTTAATGATTTAACGGTAACAAACACACAGACGGCGGCCGATGCGACGGTTGTGATGGGTAAAAATGTTGAACCGTCATTTTCATCGACAACGATCGTGACACCAGTCAGCGCATTACATCAAGGGGTTGTTTTAACAGCTGATCCAAGTTTTGGTACCAACGGCATTAAGAGCACTTATGAAAAGAAAAATGCAGACGGCTCTGTGACAAACACTCCGGATGATACAAATGGGCTGACTTATCATGGATACGTGACTGATGCCTCATCTACGGACAACACAAAAGATTATGGCACCGCCGAAAATTCGACCACGACGATCCAATATATTGCGACGAATGTCTCTAACTCGGCTACAAAGACAGCAATGACAGTTAATACAACACAGCCTGGACCAAGTATTACCATTTCACTGGGCAAGGATGCTAACGGCAACGTTCAGTTAACAACCTCATTTGATACAAGCAAAGTAACTGCCGATAATACGGGTAGTGAGATTTTTGAGTGGAGCGGTGTGACTAACTTGCCTGCCGGCTGGACGTACGATGACACAAACAAAACGCTCACCTATAAGCCAACATCTGATGCTGACAAAGCAGCGCTAATTAACGCATTGGCTAAAACAGGCACGTATGCTGTTAACTGGTCAGGTGCTAAAGATGCGACGGCACCGGCGCTTGTTGATCAGTTTGGGGATGTCATGAATCTCGTTATTGACACAAAAGTGAAGAGTCAAAATAGCATAACAGCTAATGTTGACACTTCAGATTCAACGAAGGTTAATGCTGATCATCAATATACATTTAGCAATGCTGATATTGTGAGTGCAACCAAGGCTAATGATCCAAACGGAATGGTCACAGCGTTTATTAAAAATCTGGCTGGCACGTCAGGAAAGACTTACGAGGGAACCATGAATGGATTACCTCTACCTAATGGTGTTAAGTCAGTTACGCTGAATGCTGATGGATCCGTGACCGTGACGTTTGACCCAGATAAGGCCACAGCCAATTATGATAAGGCGACAAATACAAATGTAATTAAGCTAGTGTTGCCGTTCACGGTTGATAGTAATGGCCAATATATTCCTGATACCGGGGATACTACCAATAAAACGCCATTAGACAATTTGACGCTGAACATGAATATGCAGGCCGATCTGAAGCTTGCTTATCAGGCTGCTGCTGGTGGTGCTGACACGACGGTCAAAGACGGTAATAGCACTGATAATGTTGCGTACGTTCAGGCGGGGCAAGATTTACAGTCCCCTGTAACTCGAAATGGGCTAGCTTTAGGCAGCACGTACAGTGCAACAGTACCCGCCACAATTAACGCCGCTAGCACGGCGAACTACCAAGGCGCTTCTTATAAGTTGATCAACGGTGTTGCGACAAATGATCCGAATGCTGTTAACTTTAACGACACCCAATTGACGTTTGGTGGCAACACGAGTACCTATCTTTACGCGAAGACTTACGGCAGTGTGTGGAATGTAACGAGTACAGCGCCGTCCCTAACAGATGTGCCAAGCGCACCAGTATCCGACGGAATAACGACGACAATTGATTTAAGCAACGCTGCTAAAGACTTTAATTGGCAAACAGTTAGCTTCCAGCCTGATGCAAACACAGCTGCAAATTACACAACTACGGTGACGGTCAATAAAGATGCCAAGAGTCTAACGGTGACCTATAAACCAAGGAACGCTGCTGCCGACTTAGATTTTCTGGCAGATACCTATCAAGATGGCTTTGATTTGAACGGGTGGCTAACAGATACGCAAACACCTGATGGCAGTAAAACGCCGGTAATGCATAACGCGCTGTATGTGAAAACTAAAACCGCACCGCTTAAGTTAGCGGACTTCACAAAGAAAGCTACCATTAACGTAGCCAAAAGCGGCGATGGCTACGATGCTAGTGCTAAAACTTATACGTTTGATGTTCCAAGCACGGCGCTGAGTGTGAAACAATTGGCGCTGTTAGCAAATGGTCAGAAATTAGTATTAACGTCAGGATCGTCGCAAGCAGATTTGGAAAAAGGCAATTCATCGGTTAATGCTGATAATTGGAAGAATATCACCGGTGTAACTATGAGTTTGGGCGCCGATGGAACTTCAGCCCACATTGTGGCAACGTTAAATACGGCGTTTGCTAAGAGCAATGTTCAAAAGGGTGCCGTATTGACGTTAGGCGCTGATGGAGACTCACCGTTGGCTTCTGGGATCCATTTGGAATTAACACTTGTTAATGATTTAAAACAACAGGCTAGTGGTTTACCAGCAGACTTGCCTAAGGAATCACAACCTGTTTACCCAACCGAAGCTGACCAAGCATTAAATAGTCGATTTGTTGCTAAATCACAGGCCGTGACTGGTTACGCAGTCGTGAGTGCGGCGGATCAGAATAATAAAACTTTGCAGATCACGAAGAATGCTGATGGCAGTGCGTCATATGCGGTTAATTACGATTGGGGCGTTGAAACGGGCGATCCAGTTGCTGATCAGATCACGTGGAACTATGCCCAGGCAGAAATCGATGGCAGTATCGGGTCACAAACCAAAGTTTACGGTAAAGATGATCCTAGCACGCCATATACGGTGACGCTACCAAGCTGGTTAACGGCACCTAAGTGGACAAAAGATGACTTTGAACGAGACAATGACACTAGCGAAGATGTTGGTGATCATAATGTTAAACTGAGCGCAAAGGGAATCAGTGATTTGGCCGCGGCAAACAAGAGCTTTACGATTGACGCCACAACATTAGCCAAGTTGACTGATGGTACGTTAACGATTACGCCGACTGTAACGGTTGAGTATGTTGATCAGGACGGTAATGAATTGGCTGGTAAAAAAGCAGTCGATATAACTGACGAGAAAAAGGGCGCCACAATAACGATTGCCTAGCCAAGTGTTGCGGGCTATACGGTTGAGAGCAATCAACCAACTAGCTACACTTTGACCGGTGCCGGTTCACAGACTGTGAAAGTCGTTTATCGCCAAAATGCATCCGTTACGGCCAATTATTATGTGGTTGGCACTACAAACAAGATTGCTAATTCCGCGACAACGAACGGTGGTGTCGGTCTGACGTATACGACGAATGCAGCCCAAATTCCGGGTTATACATTAGTCGCAACGCCAAGCAATGCCACTGGCACTTATGTAGCGGCTGGCAGCACCGTCAATTATGAGTACACTGTTGATTACAGTGTTGTTCCAGTGGACAGTAATGGTAATAAAATTCCAAATGTGCCAGCTCCTTCAGGTACAGGTACTCCAGGCCAACCGGTCGCACCAACGGGTGGCTATCCAACGATTCCAGGATATACAAGAACAACCACACCGAATGTGCCGGATAAGCCGGGACAGGTCAATGTCGTTTATACACCACTGACGGAAACTGTTACGGTTAATTACTACATTCAAGGGACAACGACGCCAATTGCAAGTTCTGCCACGCTGTCTGGACCGTTTGGTAGTGATTATCAGTCGACACCAGCCAATGTTAGCGGCTATAAGCTAGTTGCTACGCCGGCCAACGCCAGCGGCATGTATGGCTTAACGAACGGCGCAGTGGACTACTATTACGAGCTCATTGTGACGGTTGTACCAAAGACGCCCGATGGCAAACCAGTTCCTGGCACGACGCCGACGCAACAACCTGGCGTTCCGGGACAGCCAATTTCAAACGTCCCTCAAATTCCTGGCTACAAAGTTACAGTTGTACCAGAGGTGTCGGGTCAACCAGGCGTGGTAGAGGTGATTTACACGCCGATGACCACACCTGAACAAACACCAAATGAACAGACACCAAAACAACCCGTGGACACACAGACTGTTACACCGGTAGCTGCAAAACCGGTTCCAGTTCGAACGGTTGAGCAAACGACTCCGGCACAGCAAACAACTGTTAAGAAGACGCATGTTCAATTGGCTACAGAAGTTTATGCCCCTGCGCGTGTGGCTGCTAAGTCGCAGGCAAAGGTCTTACCACATACAGGCCAGCAAAGTTCGTTTGCGCTGGTTATTGCCGGGTTAGGTATGATGGCGGCAGGATTCATTTTTCTCGGTGTTCGTAAGTATCGCCGATCGTAAAAGTAACAACATAAACTAGTTTTACAAATGTGAAAAACGTTAATCTCCGTATTGGAGGTTAGCGTTTTTTATTGAAAGTCGTTGGCAGATGATTAGAATGATGAATAACAACGCCATCAGTCAGAAACACTAAGATAATGGCAAGCGAAGGGGATGCGTCAGTATGAAAATTTTAGTGACGGGCTTTGATCCGTTTGGCACGGATAAAATTAATTCGGCGATTGAAACCGTGAAGCAATTGCCAGCACAAATTGCGGGTGCCGATATTGTGAAGCTAGAAATTCCAACGGTGTTTGATCGTTGCGCAACGGTTGTTCAGGATGCTGTTGAACAAGAACATCCAGATTATGTTTTAAACATTGGTCAGGCTGGTGGCCGGGCTGCTATCACGCCGGAACGGGTTGCCATTAATTTTGATGATGGCCGGATTGCGGACAACGAGGGCTTTCAACCGATCAACCGAACGATTCAAAGCGATGGTGCGACGGCTTACTTTACTCAGTTACCGGTTAAGGCAATGGCACGCGCCATTCGCAAAGTTGGCGTGCCAAGCGCAGTGTCGACAACGGCAGGGACTTACGTTTGCAATCACATCATGTATCAGGTGCAGTATATGCGAGATAAACAATTTCCCGCATTGAAGGCAGGATTCATGCACATTCCGTTTCTGCCCGAGCAGGTTGTGAGCCGTCCAAACGTGCCTTCATTGTCATTAGCGGATGATGTGCGTGGTATTACGGCCGCAATTGAGGCAATGGTTGCTTACGATGGTAAAGCAGATATTGAGAGTGTTGAGGGAACAATTGCGTAAAATTCTTATGTGTGGCGACAAGGAATTGAAAAATATTGGCCTGTTCAATTAAGTTTGAGATTAAGAATTGTATTGTGCCGCAAGTGGACTAAAATAAATTTCTGGAGAGAGTTAAACGAAAATTATCAGACGGTTGGTACAGGATTGATGAAAACTTTAAAGAGCATTGTAAGTGTGATCATAGCGTTGTTGATTGGGGTAATCGTGGCGGTGGTAATTAAGGCGACATTATTTCAGTTTGCTTATGTTGCAGGTCCATCGATGCAACCTAATTTAGAGGACCACGAACGAGTGGCGATGTTTAACCGAGCTCCGATTCGCCATAACTCTGTGATTATTTTTGATGCGCAGGGTGAAGATCCGAACGCCACCTCACACATTGATTATGTCAAACGGGTCATTGGCATGCCAGGTGACACGGTTGAAAGCAAGAATGGTGTCCTGTATGTTAATGACCGTAAGATCAATCAGAGTTACATAGGCATGACAGAGCGTAATCAGGGGACTGGTAACTGGACTTTATCGTCGTTAGCCGCACAACATGATTGGCGGGTGAAGTCATCGACAGTTCCTAAGGGGATGTATTTTGTCCTGGGCGATCATCGCTCTGTGTCAAACGACAGTCGTTATTGGGGCTTTGTACAGCAAAAGAAAGTCGCTGGCGTCGTTAAGGTTCCGTTTTGGACGAGTACCGCCAGCAAACGATTTAATATTAACCAGGCTTACAAAACATGGACAGCAGACAAGTAAATTTGCTTTGTGACGTTGAAAACAACGGCGGTGTTTAAAAAGTATTCGTCATTCGAACCTCATGGTTTGATATGACGAATACTTTTTAGGACCCGGTTGTAGTCACTGTGTGTCGAGGATGTGGAATTAATTCGAATTGAAATCAATCGCACATATAATGAAAGAAGTTGTCTGTTTGACTTCGTGCGATATTTTTTTGAACAAAACGCTTGACCGATGTTCGACTTGTTGATATAGTATTACTTGCTGCTACGAGAGGTCGTCAAGTTGCTAAACGGATTTCAAAAAAATGTTTAATTTCTTGCTTGACCGATTAAAAACAGCATGTTATACTAATTAAGTTGTCGCATGACAGCGATGTAGATCTTTGAAAACTGAACAACGTTTCGACGAATCAAATGTGTAGGGTCTTTGAACGAAAGTTCGAAGCAATTACAATTGTGAAGTCAATTCACTTTATAACCAAGTAACAACAAAACAAGAGCTATTTCAAATAACTCATTAATTTGAGAGTTTGATCCTGGCTCAGGATGAACGCTGGCGGCGTGCCTAATACATGCAAGTCGAACGCACTTCGGTTTTTGATTGACGGTGCTTGCACCAGATTGACGAGACATTGAAGTGAGTGGCGAACGGGTGAGTAACACGTGGGTAACCTGCCCTAAAGTGGGGGATAACATTTGGAAACAGATGCTAATACCGCATAACAACGAAAACCACATGGCTTTCGCTTGAAAGATGGTTTCGGCTATCACTTTAGGATGGACCCGCGGTGCATTAGCTAGTTGGTAAGGTAACGGCTTACCAAGGCAATGATGCATAGCCGAGCTGAGAGGCTGATCGGCCACATTGGGACTGAGACACGGCCCAGACTCCTACGGGAGGCAGCAGTAGGGAATCTTCCACAATGGGCGCAAGCCTGATGGAGCAACGCCGCGTGAGTGAAGAAGGGTTTCGGCTCGTAAAACTCTGTTGTTAAAGAAGAACGTATCTGAGAGTAACTGTTCAGATAGTGACGGTATTTAACCAGAAAGCCACGGCTAACTACGTGCCAGCAGCCGCGGTAATACGTAGGTGGCAAGCGTTATCCGGATTTATTGGGCGTAAAGGGAGTGCAGGCGGTTATTTAAGTCTGATGTGAAAGCCTTCGGCTTAACCGGAGAAGGGCATCGGAAACTGGATAACTTGAGTGCAGAAGAGGGTAGTGGAACTCCATGTGTAGCGGTGGAATGCGTAGATATATGGAAGAACACCAGTGGCGAAGGCGGCTACCTAGTCTGTAACTGACGCTGAGGCTCGAAAGCATGGGTAGCAAACAGGATTAGATACCCTGGTAGTCCATGCCGTAAACGATGAATACTAGGTGTTAGGGGGTTTCCGCCCCTTAGTGCCGCAGCTAACGCAATAAGTATTCCGCCTGGGGAGTACGACCGCAAGGTTGAAACTCAAAGGAATTGACGGGGACCCGCACAAGCGGTGGAGCATGTGGTTTAATTCGAAGCTACGCGAAGAACCTTACCAGGGCTTGACATCTTCTGCTAATCCGAGAGATCGGATGTTCCCTTCGGGGACGGAAAGACAGGTGGTGCATGGTTGTCGTCAGCTCGTGTCGTGAGATGTTGGGTTAAGTCCCGCAACGAGCGCAACCCTTATGATTAGTTGCCAGCATTAAGTTGGGCACTCTAATGAGACTGCCGGTGACAAACCGGAGGAAGGTGGGGACGACGTCAAATCATCATGCCCCTTATGTCCTGGGCTACACACGTGCTACAATGGATGGTACAACGAGCAGCGAAGTCGCGAGGCCAAGCAAATCTCTTAAAGCCATTCTCAGTTCGGACTGTAGGCTGCAACTCGCCTACACGAAGTCGGAATCGCTAGTAATCGCGGATCAGCATGCCGCGGTGAATACGTTCCCGGGTCTTGTACACACCGCCCGTCACACCATGAGAGTTTGTAACACCCAAAGTCGGTGGGGTAACCTTCGGGAGCCAACCGCCTAAGGTGGGACAGATGATTAGGGTGAAGTCGTAACAAGGTAGCCGTAGGAGAACCTGCGGCTGGATCACCTCCTTTCTAAGGAAACAAATCGGAACCTTACACATTAGTGGAAACGTTGTTCAGTTTTGAGGGATTTACCTCACACCATGTCAGACGATGACATGGGGGATTAGCTCAGATGGGAGAGCGGCATCTGCTTGCAGATGAATGACAGTGGTTCAAGCCCATTATCCTCCAATCGGTCACGCAAGTGACCAACCTGAAACGTTGTACATTGAAAACTGAATCATGATTCTTTTTATTATTTAAACCGAGAACACCGCGTTTTTGAGTTTTTTAACAAGTTAAATTGTTTATCGCTAAACTCATAACCGCAGTTCGTATGAACTGTTAGGTTAAGTTATAAAGGGCGCACGGTGGATGCCTTGGCACTAGGAGCCGATGAAGGACGGGACTAACACCGATATGCTTCGGGGAGCTGTAAGTAAGCTTTGATCCGGAGATTTCCGAATGGGGAAACCCAATCAGTTTAACCGCTGATTATCACTAGGGGAATACATACTCTAGTTGAAGGTAGACGTTGTGAACTGAAACATCTAAGTAGCAACAGGAGCAGAAAGAAAAATCGATTCCCTAAGTAGCGGCGAGCGAACGGGGAACAGCCCAAACCAAGCTGCTTGCAGTTTGGGGTTGTAGGACTGAACATTTGAGTTACCAAAGGCCTTGATAGTCGAAGACGTTGGGAAACGTCGCCATAGGGTGTGAGAGCCACGTAGACGAAATCAAAGTCCCTCAGTTCAGGATCCTGAGTACGGCGGAGCACGTGAAATTCCGTCGGAATTTGCGGGGACCATCCCGTAAGGCTAAATACTCCCTAGTGACCGATAGTGGACCAGTACCGTGAGGGAAAGGTGAAAAGCACCCCGGAAGGGGAGTGAAATAGTTCCTGAAACCGTGTGTCTACAAGTAGTTAGAGCCCGTTAATGGGTGATAGCGTGCCTTTTGTAGAATGAACCGGCGAGTTACGTTAACATGCAAGGTTAAGGTGGAAAGACCGGAGCCGTAGCGAAAGCGAGTCTGAAATGGGCGACTAAGTATGTTGAAGTAAACCCGAAACCAGGTGACCTACCCATGTGCAGGCTGAAAGTGCGGTAATACGCACCGGAGGGCCGAACCCGTGTCTGTTGAAAAAGGCTGGGATGACGTGTGGGTAGCGGTGAAATTCCAAACGAACTTGGAGATAGCTGGTTCTCTCCGAAATAGCTTTAGGGCTAGCCTCGGATGAATCATCATGGAGGTAGAGCACTGTTTGAACTAGGGGCCCGTCATGGGTTACTGAATTCAGATAAACTCCGAATGCCATTGATGTGTTATCCGGGAGTCAGACGATGAGTGATAAGATCCACCGTCGAAAGGGGAACAGCCCAGATCACCAGTTAAGGTCCCTAAATATATGCTAAGTGGAAAAGGATGTGGAGTTGCACAGACAACTAGGATGTTGGCTCAGAAGCAGCCACCATTTAAAGAGTGCGTAATAGCTCACTAGTCGAGTGATTCTGCGCCGAAAATGTACCGGGGCTAAGCATATTACCGAAACTGTGGGTGCCACGTAAGTGGCGCGATAGGAGAGCGTTCTATGGGCGGTGAAGCCAGATCGTAAGGACTGGTGGAGCGCATAGAAGTGAGAATGCCGGTATGAGTAGCGAAAGATCAGTGAGAATCTGATCCACCGAATGACTAAGGTTTCCTGGGGAAGGCTCGTCCACCCAGGGTTAGTCGGGACCTAAGGCGAGGCCGAAAGGCGTAGTCGATGGAAAACAGGTTGAGATTCCTGTACTAGTTAAACTTGTTTGAACAATGGAGGGACGCAGAAGGCTAAACGATCCGGACGATTGGAAATGTCCGGTCAAGCAGTGAGGTGTGAGATGAGTTAAATGCTTGTTTCTTTAACATTGAGCTGTGACGAGGACCGAAATTTAAGTAGGGAAGTCGTTGATGTCACGCTGCCGAGAAAAGCTTCTAGTTAGAGTTTAATTACCCGTACCGCAGACCGACACAGGTAGTCGAGGAGAGTATCCTCAGGTGAGCGAGTGAACTCTCGTTAAGGAACTCGGCAAAATGACCCCGTAACTTCGGAATAAGGGGTGCTGCACGCAAGTGCAGCCGCAGTGAAAAGGCCCAGGCGACTGTTTATCAAAAACACAGGTTTCTGCAAAATCGTAAGATGACGTATAGGGGCTGACGCCTGCCCAGTGCTGGAAGGTTAAAAGGATGGGTTAGCGTAAGCGAAGCTCAGAATTGAAGCCCCAGTGAACGGCGGCCGTAACTATAACGGTCCTAAGGTAGCGAAATTCCTTGTCGGGTAAGTTCCGACCCGCATGAAAGGCGTAACGATCTGGGCACTGTCTCAACGAGAGACTCGGTGAAATTATATTACCCGTGAAGATGCGGGTTACCCGCGACAGGACGGAAAGACCCCATGGAGCTTTACTGTAGCTTGATATTGGGTGTCTGTATAACTTGTACAGGATAGGTAGGAGCCGTAGAGCTCGGGACGCTAGTCTCGAAGGAGGCAACCGTGGGATACTACCCTTGTTATACGGCCACTCTAACCCGCGCCACTTAGCGTGGCGGGAGACAGTGTCAGGTAGGCAGTTTGACTGGGGCGGTCGCCTCCTAAAAGGTAACGGAGGCGCCCAAAGGTTCCCTCAAAATGGTTGGAAATCATTTGTAGAGTGTAAAGGCACAAGGGAGCTTGACTGTGAGACAGACAGGTCGAGCAGGGACGAAAGTCGGGCTTAGTGATCCGGTGGTACCGTATGGAAGGGCCATCGCTCAACGGATAAAAGCTACCCTGGGGATAACAGGCTCATCTCCCCCAAGAGTCCACATCGACGGGGAGGTTTGGCACCTCGATGTCGGCTCATCGCATCCTGGGGCTGTAGTCGGTCCCAAGGGTTGGGCTGTTCGCCCATTAAAGCGGTACGCGAGCTGGGTTCAGAACGTCGTGAGACAGTTCGGTCCCTATCCGTCGCGGGCGCAGGAAATTTGAGAGGAGCTGTCCTTAGTACGAGAGGACCGGGATGGACATACCGCTGGTGTACCAGTTGTGCCGCCAGGCGCATCGCTGGGTAGCTATGTATGGATGAGATAAACGCTGAAAGCATCTAAGTGTGAAACTCGCCTCGAGATGAGATTTCCCATTCCTATATGGAAGTAAGACCCCTCAGAGATGATGAGGTAGATAGGCTAGAAGTGGAAGTGTGGCGACACATGGAGCGGACTAGTACTAATCGGTCGAGGACTTAACCACGAAGTGGTGGTCCGGTTAAAGAAAAGAAGATCATGATTCAGTTTTGAGTGGATAACGCTCAGAGTGTGGTGATGATGGCACGAAGGATACACCCGTTCCCATGCCGAACACGGAAGTTAAGCTTCGTCGCGCCAAGAGTAGTTGGGGGATCGCTCCCTGCGAGGGTAGGTCGTCGCCATGCGATTGAAACGTCAATCTGATGATTGGCGTTTTTTTGTATCTTGAAAGGCGCCTGATTAAGGCACGGCGCCTTTCAGCAAGAAATGCTAGCTAGGCGTTGATTAAACCTTGAAGCCAGTGAAAAAGTCCGTTATACTAACAGATGTGCTATTTGCCGGATTAGCTCAGTTGGTAGAGCATCGGTATCGTAAACCGAGGGTCAGGTGTTCAAGTCACCTATCCGGCATCTTTTAATTGAATATTCCAGTGCAAAACGTCTCGTTATTTGAGGCGTTTTTTATTTTTCTAAGTTTATTAATTGATTATATTGTGCAAAATAGAAATAGCGAGCGTAAATTAGGACAATTAAATGCGATTGCTTTTATAATAGTCATGAGAAGAAAAACACTGAGGGAGGTCATTATTATGACAGAAGTTGTGGTATTAGGCGCTGGGTACGCTGGATTACGAACGGTCCGCGAATTGAGCGGCACATCGAACGTACACGTAACCTTAATAGATCGAAATTCATATCACTATGAGGCCACTGCATTACATACTGTGGCAATTGGCACAAATGAAGCTGACCACATCACTTTTGACATCCGTAAGGCTATTCCTAAAGAAGTAACCTTTAAGCAAGACAATGTGACACGCATCGATCCCCAAGATAAAACGGTAACGTTAGAGAAAGAAGCAACACCGTTAAAATATGATTATCTAGTTGTTGCACTAGGATTTGAGTCAGAAGACTTTGGCATTAAAGGAGCGGCGACATACGGATTACCACTCCAAGATATTGATAGTGCCAAAGCAATTAGGAAACATCTTGAAGAACGTTTGGCCGCATACAATGACACACACGATGAACGGGATCTGCACATTATCGTATGTGGTGCCGGCTTCACGAGTATCGAACTGCTGGGAGAATTAGTCTATCGCATGCCTTCACTAGTTGAACAGTATCATTTGCCAGCAGATAAAATTCAAATTACTTGTCTTGAAGCAATGCCAAAGATTTTACCAATGTTCGATCAAAAGCTTGTCGATTTTGCCGTACAATTCTTAGCAGATCATGGTGCAATCATTCATACATCTACGCCAATTGACGAAGTGACAGATCACAGTGTCATTAGTGGGGATAATGTTTACGAAGCCAACACCATTATTTGGACTACTGGGGTTCGCGGCAGCCACGTTATCAGTGATTCACAATTTGATCAGAAACGAAACCGCGTGGCAGTGACGAGTCAGCTTACTATGAAAGATCATCCTGAAGTGTTCATCATTGGTGATAGTAGTGCGGTTCCTGATCCAGCTAGTGGACGTTTTTACCCAACTACGGGACAAATTTCTATTGCTCAAGCGACCCACACAGCCAAGAATATTAAGGCATCGATTGACGGGACCCAATTATCTGACTTTACTTATAAATCTTTGGGAACAGTTTGTTCACTGGGACCAACGACTGGTATTGCAGAGATAGGTGATTCAGGTCGGATTAAATTGAAGGGTCGTAAAGTTGCTCTTGTTAAAAAGATGGTTAATGACCGTTCAATTATGGAAGAAAGTGGCTTTGCAAACATGATGCGAAATCTAAGTTAAAAATAGTCAGAAAAAACTCTCTCACCGCGTTTTCGGTGGGAGAGTTTTTACATTAGTCACAGAACTTTTGTATTCGCTACTACTCGATAAGTGCTAGTTGGCACTACAGAGACGATTTGACGTTTTGAAAAATAATGGGCAATTAGCTCGGCCATGTCAATGGGCACAGTTTTAATTATTTTATCAGCAGAGAACATATGAAATTCGCCACCGCCAATTGCACGATATTGATTGAGAACGATGTGCAAACGATCTGTTTTCTTGACTGATTCGCCATGGTAGATCAGTTCGGTAACACGATCGTCAAGTGGTCTGGTTACATCGACCGTGTAATTTATGCCGGCAAATAGATCGTAGTTATAATGTTGAACTTTTGGATCGGTGTAATCTTTGCTGACACCAACTTGCTGACCGTCCCACTGCCAATAATGCGCGCATTGTTCTACGGCCGCACGTAAATCTGCACCGGTGATTTCTAAAACGGCTAAGGTGTTTGGATACGGATAGCTGATTTCAACATCACGCATTGTAACTTCACGGTCTAGCCCTGCCACCTCGTTGGTGAACAAGGCGGTGCTGGAGAGGTCAACTCCGGCGGCTTCCATCTGAACTTGGTTAATAAAGTCGAGGTAGGGGTGCCCGTGTAATCTGGCCATCATAGGATCGCTAATATGTGCATCTTCCTCTAGCTGACCAATGGTCGTATCCAACCAGTTCTCTGTAGCCATTTCGCTCTTTGCTAATGGTTCATTGATTTGTATTCGTGGCTGCACTGTAGCGGTTTTAATCAGCGAAGCTTCACTATGGGTTATGACATGATCTTCCACGGTGAGGTTAATTTGGCCAACGTAAGCACCGCGATAGCCTGGCTGTGTTGTTGGCACACCATTCACGTGGGTTGCAATAGAACGGTGTTGATGGCCTGTAACGAGGGCGTCGATGCCGGGAACTTTAGAAAGGGCAGAAGCTTCGTTTTCGCCAGTTTCTAGTTCAGTTGGTCGATTTGTATCCAAATCGCATTCAAATCCGCCATGATAGGCAACGATGACAATATCAGCTAATTGATGAAGCTTAGGCACGTAATTTTTTGCCGTTTGTAATGCGGAAACAAAGGATAAACCACGAACGTGATCTAAAGGTTCCCAGTGGCTAATGTAAGAGGTGGTGAGCCCTAAAATAGCTACTCGAAGACCGTTATGAGTGAAGATTTTGTAAGGATTACCGAAATAAGGCCGTCCTTGTTCATCCAGGATGTTTGCACACAAGATAGGGTAATTCCGTTTTGAAAGTACATGTTCCATATACTCCCGACCGTAATTAAACTCATGGTTGCCCAAGATACCGACATCATAATTGACGTTATTGGCGACGTTACTGAGCAAGGGTGCAGATGTCTGATCAAAATGATTTAGGTAGTAGGTTAGCGGGGAACCTTGAATAAAATCGCCGTTTTCAATGGTTAGCACCATATCTTGTGGATCTGACTGACTCCTTATTGTGTCAATGACTGTCGCAGCACGCGCTAGACCAAACGGTGATTGCTGATTGGCAGTTCGAAAATCTGTTGGGTAGAAATAGCCGTGAATATCACTAGTAGATAAAATTGTTAATTTCATGGAGAACCCCTTTAAAACGAGTAAATTTCATCATAGTTTGGTAAAAATGTCAAGGGCAGTTTAAAAATGTAGGTTTTCGGCAGAAAGAAATGTAGGTTTTCGGCAGTTACTTGAGGCCACGTAATCGGTAAGATTTACCAGTGATCTTCACTACGTGAACATGATGAACCAAGCGATCGAGAATGGCTGCTGTCACAGTTGGGTTCTGGAAAATATCAACCCAAGCGGATAGATCACTATTGCTGGTAATGATCGTTGAATGCTTTTCATAGCGGGCATTGACTAGCTGAAATAAGAGGTTAGCTTCTTGGTGACCAATTGGCAAATACCCAATTTCATCAATAATTAATAGGTCATAGCGCGAATAGCGGCTTAGAGATCGATCAAGCAGTCCTTTTTCGTAAGCTGCTCTCAATCTAATCAACAGCTCATGACAATTAATAAAGAGAACCCGACAGCCCTGTTTACAGGCCTCAATCCCAATACTAATTGCCAAGTGGGTTTTACCGACTCCCGGATTGCCAATAAAGATTAAGTTTTCAGACTTTTCCATAAAAGCCAGATTCTGGAATTCCAGAACCTCTTGGCGATTCATACTGGGTTGAAAGCTAAAATCAAATGTATCTAGGGATTTTGTATTGGGGAACCGAGCACGGCCAATGGCCCGTGCAATCTGACCTTCGTGTCGATTCTGGAGTTCCGAATTAGTTAAATCAATTAGCGCCTCAGTTAATGACAGATTATCAGTGTGAATTTGATCAAGGTAATTCGGCAAGTATTCACGGATTTTGTTTAACCCTAAGCGCTCAAGATTATTTAAAAGAATTTGATTATTAGTGGTCATGGTAGCCTCCTATAAGTTGTCGTAATCAGTCATATGTTCACGAATGTAAGCTGAAATGTCTTCATCTGTCCGCCCTTTAAGCAAATCAGATTTGAGGATATTGAACTGATCTTGGGGGTCATAATTCAGCGAATTGGTAGTTATGGAGTGCGTACGAATTTCTTCTCCGTTATAATAAATGTGAATGCGCTGCTCATCATTGGAGATTTCAACAGCAACCGTACAACCAATGTATCGCGGATCTACTGAGTACTTACATTTGCGGAAATTGATCATGGCCTCCTTCGAAACGACACGGGTAATGTTTTCTTCGAAGTATGGTTCAAGGAGATTAACTGGAACGCGATGAAGGTACTCTTTTTCTTCGTCTAACCATTTCAGGTACGGGACTTCGTCCGTGGCCTGCGAAGTTTCATGATTTAGATCATCTCGGAGCATATGAACTAGTTCGATTAGCTCAGTTCCATCAGCAAATTCAGTATTGTATGGCCGTAAACGTTCAACCGTGCGAGCAAGGGCTTCAACTGCACCTTTAGTTTGTGGTCTGAATGGTCGACAAGCAATTGGTGTGAAACCGGCATCTTTACAGAATTCGTGGAACCGTTCGTTAAAGACAGCGTGGCCAAACTGGGATTTTGTATGATCCACAACGGTTTTCATATTATCAAACCAGATTTCCGTCGGAATACCTCCGGTATGAAGGAAAGCGTCGTGTAAGCAAGAAAAGAGGGTATCTTGGCTCCGATCAAAGGTTAGTGTCATATATTTGAGTTTTGAATAAGGCAATACATACAAGAAAATATTGAATTTAAACAGCTCACCCTCGCTGCTCACTAGGGCCATTTCTTCTTTCCAGTCAACTTGAGCAGAGAGACCAGGGGAATGTTCAATCCGAATGGTAGCTTTCTTAACTCGTTCTCGGCGGGTTTGGCGACAATAATCTTTCACGAGGGTATAGCTGCCGGTAAAGCCCTTCTTCTGGATAAATTTAAAAATTGAAGCAGCCGAACAATTTAGTTCAAGCTTTGAATCGATGGTTTGCTTGAATGGATCCAGTAAACTTGGCCGTTTCGGTCGACCACTTGGTCGGCCCTTAAGTCCAGCTTTGACTTCCTCATAGGCTTTCTTAACGGTTCGATAATCAACATTATATTGCCGGGCAATCTCGGCGAAGTTAGGCTTAATATTTTCAGTCACGTAAATCGTCACTCCTTCTCTTAAATCACGTCTCACATCAAATTCCTCCTACACTCTGATGTGATTCATGATACAAAAAATGTAGGAAAACCAACAGTTCTAACCTGCCGTTTTCCTACATTTTACGGGTGCCTTTTACAGTAAAAAAAGGTGAGTGGTAGATTGTAAAATTAATCCGAACGCTGTTCGGACAAAAAAGATCAGCTTCCTTTAAAATGGTGTTTACCACAAACCCATCTTTTAGGAGCTGATCTTTTGTCTAGTATAACCTATTCCGAACGAATTAAAATCGAAACCTTTTGTGAACTAGGGCTGTCCAATATCCAAATGGGCGTTCGGCTGAACCGATCACCGTCAACAATTTCTTATGAATTATCTCGATGTCAACCTTATCAGGCTGAATTAGCACAAACAGATGCCGAATACAAGCGATCACGATGTGGTCGGAAAACTAAGCTGAGCGATGAGTTAAAGCAAAAAATTCTCAACCATTTACGTCTAAGCTGGTCACCAGGAATGATTGCTCACGAATTTAAACTAGCTACTAAATCTATTTATAATTGGCTAAATCAGGAGAGAATTGATTTCTCCTTGAATGATCTACCTGAACATGGCGTACGCCAACGGCGTAACGTTGACCAACGATCCAAATATAATCAATCTTTGGGGCGATCAATTGAACAGCGTCCCATGATGATTAATCAACGTAATCGCATCGGCGATTTTGAACTAGATACAGTCGTTGGTCCTCGTGGGCATAGTAAGGCAGTTTTATTAACTTTAATCGATCGAAAATCACGGTTCCTTTGGGCATACCGGTTAAAAGATCGGACGACAGTGACTGTTAATGAAGCACTAACTAAGTTCCTAACCACTTTTAATGGTCCGGTGCACAGCTTTACTGTGGACCGTGGCACTGAGTTTAGTGGGCTAGTATCACTTGAATCACAATATGGTATTAAGACCTATTACTGCCATGCTTATACGCCAGCTGAACGTGGTAGTAATGAACGCTTTAATCGGAATTTACGTTATTTTTATCCTAAAGGGACTCGTTTTGAACACATTAGTGCTCAAGATTTAACGACGACGTTACTCCAAATTAACCAGCGACCGCTTAAAATACTCGACTGGCAAACACCGTATCAGGTTATGCTGACAAATTTGTCCAAAAATTCGGATTAAATTTGCAATCTACCGAGTATCTAATTCTGACATGGCAGCGACGGCCGCTTCTGGATGAAATGAATGCCAGATACCTGTAGTTTGCGCGTTAACGTTTTTAGCAATGGCAATGAGCGCATTCCGAGTAGCATGGCCTGAACTGCCTAAGTACTGATATTCGGCGTGATGTTGTGCGAGAAATTCCTGTAGTTTCATGTAACGAGGATCGTAATTGCCAAGTGGTTCGCCATTACTGTGTAAATATAGGAATTTTGGGCAGCGAGACAATACTTGTAAATCAGCGTAACTATTCTGTAGACAAAAACGTTCTGGCTCGTGCTGAATAGTGGACATGGAAACGGGAATTAACATCGCAAAATCCTGTTTGTTAAGTCGTTCTGTTTCTTGAACGTGAATTAATGCTTCAGGATAAAAGCTACTTAATAAGCGGGCGTATGGTAATTCCCAGACAACGGGGCGATTATACGCATTTGCTGTTTGATTAAAGCGTAATAATCGCTCAAGGTTTCGTGGATACGGATTAATGACAAGGAGACGCTCATCATTTTGAATCAGTTGCCTAAAGGTACGCTGAACATCATCTTCACTGACTGGTTCAGAAAATTCTAAATTCTGTTTCGGTTCAAAGCTGAAGCTCGTGCCCTCTAGCATAAAGAGATCCAGATGAGCTGCTCGAAATGCGTTTATCCAGTTGTGAACACGTTCTAGGTGAGGACCATGAAGACGAACGTCGCCAGAGTGACCAAAGGAGTGGTGACCATCGCTAACTAGCAAAGCAGCGGCTCCGAAAGCATCATGGTCGCTAGCAAAACCTGTTACAGAAAGGTCGCCGATTTGAATAGTGTGATCATATTCAAATGCATGAAGATTAATTCCTAGAGGCATTGCCAGGCCAGAGCCAGCTAAGTTTTGATACAGTCGATACGATTCATGAGAGATATAAACCGGAATGTTACTGCGCAGGTAGGCTAATGCTGCCGTGTGGTCTAAGTGCAAATGACTGATAAAAATGGCTTCATGTTGAAAGGCGTGTTTCTGATTATCCTGAAACAGCTCATTAAGTGCAGGTAAACTGTGTTGTGCAATCAACGTTCGGACATCTGTTTCTTCGCTATTTTCAGTCATACCGAAGTCCATAATGACTCGAGATGTTTCGGTGGCAATTTCCATGATGTTGCCGCCAATGGTGGATAAACCGTTTAAAAATCGAACAGTAGTCATAGATTAGCCTCTTAATATAAATACAGATATTGGCATATGTGGGGAAAGCAGATGTTCTATGTAGCAGGGCGACGTTCTGACACAAACGTCGCCTGTTTGGGATAAGGTAGATTGCAAATTTAATCCGAATTTTTGGACAAATTGGTCAGCATAACCTGATACGGTGTTTTCCAGTCAAGTATTTTAAGCGGTCTCTGGTTAATTTGGAGTAACGTCGTCGTTAAATCTTGAGCACTAATGTGCTCAAAACGAGTCCCCTTAGGATAAAAATAACGTAAATTCCGATTAAAGCGTTCATTACTACCACGTTCAGCTGGCGTATAAGCATGACAGTAATAGGTCTTAATACCATATTGTGATTCAAATGATACTAGCCCACTAAACTCAGTACCACGGTCCACAGTAAAACTGTGCACCGGTCCATTAAAAGTTGTTAGGAACTTAGTCAGTGCTTCATTAACACTCGCTGTCGTTCGGTCCTTTAACCGATATGCCCAAAGGAACCGTGATTTGCGATCGATTAAAGTTAATAAAACTGCCTTACTATGCCCACGAGGGCCAACGACGGTATCTAGTTCAAAATCACCGATGCGATTACGTTGATTAATCATCATGGGACGCTGTTCAATCGATCGCCCCAAAGATTGATTATATTTGGATCGTTGGTCAACGTTACGCCGTTGGCGTACGCCATGTTCAGGTAGATCATTCAAGGAGAAACCAATTCTCCCCTGATTTAGCCAATTATAAATAGATTTAGTCGCTAGTTTAAATTCGTGAGCAATCATTCCTGGTGACCAGCTTAGATGTAAATGGTTGAGAATTGTTTGCTTTAACTCATCGCTCAGCTTAGTTTTCCGACCACATCGTGATCGCTTGTATTCGGCATCTGTTTGTGCTAATTCAGCCTGATAAGGTTGACATCGAGATAATTCATAAGAAATTGTTGACGGTGATCGGTTCAGCCGAACGCCCATTTGGATATTGGACAGCCCTAGTTCACAAAAGGTTTCGATTTTAATTCGTTCGGAATAGGTTATACTAGACAAAAGATCAGCTCCTAAAAGATGGGTTTGTTGTAAACACCATTTTAAAGGAAGCTGATCTTTTTTGTCCGAACAGCGTTCGGATTAATTTTACAATCTACTATAAAAATACTTAATGTGACAATGTTTGAAAAACTAGTTTGCTGAAGTAATTTGCTTTGCTTGTTTAGCAAGCTTTGTTAACGCATCTTTTGCGGACGTGTTCTTAGTGAGCATGCTGTTAAATGCGTCACCTTTGTCGTTATAGTATTCACCGAAACCAGCAAAGGCAGGTTGGGCGAATGCTTTTGGTAATGAGTTTACAGCTGCTTTGTTCTCAGGGTGTTGTTTCAAAAAGCTTTGGTAATCTGCGGAGTTAGTAGCTGATTTTGATAATGGTACATAACCAGTTAATTTAGCCCACTTAGTAGCAGTTTTTGCTTTAAGTAGATACTTCATAAAGTCGTAAGCGCCACGTTTTTGCTTGGTGTTTGCACCTTTAAATAGCACTAAGTCGTTACCTGCGACTTCCGTACCACTCTTACCTTCATATGAAGGAACAGGGGCGGTGGTCCAGTTTAATGTTTTAGGTGCTTGTAACTTCGTTTGGGTCAAACCGGCGGAAGAACCAATGTAGAAAGCCGATTTCCCGTTAACAAAGTTTTTGGTCCAGTAGTTATCGGAGCCAGCTGATTTAGCCGTGCCATCCTTAACCATGTCTAGAACCAAATTGGCGGCCGCAATGGACTTCTTGTTGGCTACCTGAACTTTGCCAGTGCTGGAGACGGGCGTTACACCAGCCGCGTGCGCCATACCTTCCCATTCCATGTCAAAACTCTTGTCGAATCCGTAAGCATAGATTCCATCTTTTTTCAGCTTGGCACCATCTTGTTTCAATTGATCCCAAGTCTTAGGAATGCTCAGGTGATATTTCTTCAGAATGTCTTTGTTTACATACATAATGCGCGTTGACTTTGAAAATGGTGTTGAGTAGTAAGTGTTATCAATCTTGGATCCGGAAAGAAAGGCTGGGTAAATGTCCTTTTTCGCTTTTGATGACATGCCCTTATACATTGGATTTAAATTATCGATAAAGCCATGGTGTTGATAATCAGGTAGGTTTGTATAGGTTGTCATGCCCAAAACAGGCAGACTATGTGACTTGGCTGCGGCCATGACCTTTTGGTTCATTTGGGTGTAGTCACCTTGCGAGGTGGCGACAACTTGGTACTTAGTTTGCGACTGATTGTAGTCGTTAACGATTGTGTTGAGATTCTTTTGATAAGGGCCAGTTAAACCGCTCCAAAAAGTAATCTTTGTTCGGTTTGTCGAAGTATCGGCGGCATGTGCAGGTCGCAGCGCCGTTAATGTAATACCGGCTGCAGCAGCTAGCGTTGCCAGCAGCATCAAACCTTTATGGGTCTTCATGATCTTTTTCATCCTTTCTCAAACAGAAGTGACATTCCCGATACAAACACCTGATTCTCGATGGCAACACCCCTTTCGGTGCAAAGCTGTTAAAGCGGTTTAACCCTTAAGACCTGATTTACTAATACCAGCAATGATGTATTTTTGTAGGCACAGATAAACGATGATCATTGGCAAGATAACAAATGTTGATGCCGCCATGAGGAGTTGAAATTGTGTCCCGGCGTCGCTGGTGAAGGCATTCAAACCAACGGGAAGCGTTCTTACTTTAGCCGTGTTAGTCACAATAAGTGGCCACATGAATGAATTCCAACTGCCAATGACTTCCAAGATACCGATTGCGGTGATGGCCGACTTGGATAGCGGCACCATCATAGTCCAGAGGAAGTGCCAATCTGATGAACCATCTAATTTGGCCGCGTAATAGAGTTCGTTTGGAATGGCGTTGAATGTCTGACGTAAGGTGAAAACGGCAAAAAAACTGGCTAACCAGGGGATGATCAACGCACCAAAGGTGTTAATCAGACTAAATTTTGATAAGGTAACGAAATTTGGAATAATCAACATTTCGCCAGGAACCATCATGGTCGATAAGAAGAGCGCGAATAGAAAGTTTTTGCCATAGAAGTTAAGCCGGGAAAATGCAAAGGCGGCTAAAATCGTTGTAAATAACTGACCAATCGTTGTGACCGTGGTGACGATAAGACTATTGATAAAATATGTTAAAAATGGGGCAGCGTGCCATGCAGTAACGAAGTTTTGCCACTGCAGGTGCTTTGGAATCCATGTTGGCGGCACCCTAACCGTTTCTGGGGCTGTTTTTAAAGCGGTTGAGAGCATCCAGATGAAGGGCACTAACATCGTAATGGCACCCAGCGTCAAAATGATTATGAGTAAAGCCTGACTGATTCGCTTTTTCGTCATGCGAAGCTCCTTTTGAACAATCGACTAAGCATAGTGCACGTGCTTTCTGCTGTACCAAAATTGAATGATGGTGACGACGAGAATAAGTAAAAATAAGACGACACCTGATGCGGCCGCAATACCATATTTCCATTCTGAGTAAAATTTTTGGTACAGGTAGAAAACAATGGTGAGCGTCGATTTACCTGGACCAGGTGAGCCACCAAACAGAACAAAAATTTCGTCGAATACTTTGAAACCACTGATGACGCTGGTGACACTAACTAGGAAGGTCATTGGTGAAAGCAGTGGCAAGGTAACATGAATGAAGCGTTGCCAAGCATTTGCGCCGTCAATTTGTGCTACCTGATCGTAACGTTTGTCGATATTACTCAGGCCGACGAGGAAGAGAATGATATTGAATCCCAATCCTTTCCAAATGGTCATAATAATTAATGCGGGCATTGCCCAATGAGGATCATTTAACCAGTCAATAGGATGAACGCCGAAATGACTTAAGAATGCGTTGAGCAGGCCGTATTGATCGTTATAAATCCACTGCCAGACCAGAGAGATGGCAACCGTGCTGGTAACAAAGGGCAGAAAGTAAGCTGTTTTGAATAGGCCGGCTAAAAAGCGAACGCGGTGTAATAAAAGGGCAATGATCAGTGATAAAAGAACGGAGAATGGCACGACCCCGAGGACAAAGATCAGCGTATTACGAACAGACAAATAGAAGTCAGGATCCGAAAAAATAAACTTATAATTGGCCCATCCAAGAGCACTGACCTTATCGGTAAAGAAGTCGTACTTCGTATAAAAACTCATCGCAAAAGATTTAAAAATGGGATAGATGTTAAACACCAACGTAATGATCAGCATTGGCGCAAGGTAGGCGAATGCAATCAACGTTGACTTAATTGTCGGATGTTGTTTGATCATGCGTGGATTACCTCGGTTGGTTTCAACGGTGATACGTTGGTCGCAACGGTCTCAGGCCAGATGCGGTTACCTGACTGATTGAAAACAAAGACACCTTGTGGTCTCAAGGCAAACTGAAGTGATTTGCCATTGCGACCTAAATCCTGTTCTCGGAAACCGTCTGCAATAATCGTGTGACCGCCATAATTAAGGGAAAGGCTTGTTTCTCGTCCGAAGCGGTTGGATTGAACCTGAGTGCCAGTAAGCGGAAGCATAGTTAAGTGGTCATGCGGATCGGTAGCGGGCACGATACTCTCAGCACGAATGGCAACGGTAGTACCGTCTGAAAGGACGCTGGTAGGGACAACAGTTTTAAAATCGTCACGAACGTTTGCAAACGGAATGGTATTTATGATTGGCGATCCAATGAACTTAGCAACAAAAAGGTTGTCAGGTTGATCGTAAAGGCGATTAGGTGTCGTGAACTGTTGGATTTTGCCCTCGTTTAGAACCATGATTTGGTCGGCGATATGAATGGCTTCCTCCTGATCGTGGGTCACGAAAACAGTGGTCACGCCAGTTTCCTTTTGAATGCGACGGATCTCTTCACGCATTTCTACCCGCAATCGGGCATCGAGGTTAGAAAGGGGTTCGTCAAGTAATAAGATGCTCGGCGATTTTGCTAGGGCACGAGCGATTGCGACTCGTTGTTGCTGTCCGCCGGAAAGTTCGCTGGGTTTCTTAGATAATTCAGTTTCAACATGGACCAATGCCGCGAGTTCACGCCCTCGTTTGAGTCGGTCTGCTTTCTTAACCTTGGCCATTTTCATCGGAAAACAAATGTTATCCAACACGGACATATGAGGATAAAGTGCATAGTTCTGAAAAACCATTCCCACTTTGCGTGCCAGAGCGTCTTTTTTCGTAACGTTCTGATCACCAAAGAAAATTTGACCACCGGTTGGCGAAAGCAAACCACTAATCAAATTCAAGGTTGTTGACTTGCCACAGCCACTTGGGCCGAGCAAACAGGTCAACTGTCCTTCAGGAATGGTAAAACTGATATTATTTAAAATGTTGTTTACGTTGTCGTATGCTAACGAAACGTTTTGAAACTTTACATCCACAATGAGACACCCTTTCGTAAACTGAATAGTAAGCAGATATTGGAAAGCGTGAACAAGGAATATCTGCGCCGATAGATTGTTGTACTGACGTCGTTTACTCATTACTAATCGTGATTTGAAAATGATTGGCAATGTCTAACCAACAATCAGTATACACGATTGAAAACGAGTCTCAAGTTATCTAATGTTCGTTTTATTTAACTAAAAACTCATAAATAAATATATTAATAAAATCATTTAGAACAGAATGTGAACTATACAAACTTTTGACTTATGATGTAATGAAAATGGTTGATGCGAATTTTTACCGTTTTACCCGCATTTATTCAAGCAATGTTGTGATTGTAAAGAAAACGGTTACCATTATTTCGTTTGTCAGCGTTGAAAACCCCAAAAAACAAAACTGGTTTAAGACAATGATTAATTCAACAAGAACAGTCAAATGTGAAAAGTTGATTAGACTTTTTCTCATTAAGGAGTAAAATTATTTTATTCTAATTTTTGGAGGCATCGTGAATGAGTGAAGCAGAATTAACACGACCGGTTTTAGACGCGGCCACAATTGCAGATTTACAAGCAGACTATGCCAAACAGCCACAGGCGGCTATTTTGGAACGTACGGTGACGAAAAACGGTGTTAAAGCAGCCAGCTGGGATAATCATGCAGCGACGCGATTAAACCGAGCTTTTTCAATCGAAGTTGATACAGGTGCGGTCTCTAATCAGAAGCATTCCGGTCGTTGTTGGTTGTTTGCAACGCTCAATACGTTGAGGCACAGCATGGCCAAGCAATATAAGATTAAGGATTTCGAGTTATCACAGAGTTATTTATTTTTCTGGGACCGTGTTGAACGCGCCAATACTTTCTATACAAAGATGATTGAGGATACCACAAGGCCAATCGATGACCGTGAAGTGCAAAAGTTAATGTCGATGGCCGGTACCGATGGTGGCCAATGGAATATGGCTGCCGGTTTAGTTCAAAAGTACGGCGTCGTGCCTAGTTATGTAATGCCTGAAGTGCACAATACTGAGGATAGCTCAGAAATTGAATTAGCATTGAACACTAAAGAACGTAAAGACGCTGTTGCGTTGCGCACATTGGTTAGCAATGGTGCTAGTGAGGAACAACTTGAGGCGGCTCGTCGACAAATGTTGCGAGAAGTTTACCGCATGGCGGCCTACGCATTCGGTGAACCACCGGTAAAGTTTGATTTCGAATATACCGATGACGATAAAAAATATCACATTGATCGCGATTTGACCCCGAAGGATTTCTTGAACAAATACTTCACAGCTGACTTTAACGACTATGTGGTGGTCACTAATTCTCCTGATAAGGCGTACAACAAACTGTATGCAATGCCGGCTCAAGACAATATTGAAAGTGGCAACCCAATTCACTTTTTAAATGTGCCGATGGATGAACTGAACAGGGTCGCAACAGCTCAGCTAAAAGATGGTGAGACCGTTTGGTTTGGTAATGACGTGTTACAACAAATGGACCGGAAGACTGGTTATTTGGATAGCAATCTGTTCCAAACGGATGCCTTATTTAACGTTGACTCTCAGATGAGTAAGGCTGATCGTTTGCTCACGGGGCAAGGTGAAGTTTCCCATGCGATGACCTTAACCGGTGTTGATGTCGTCGATGATCAACCACGACGTTGGAAGGTTGAAAACTCATGGGGCAAAGAAAACGGGGCCGATGGTTACTTCGTCATGAGTGCTGACTGGTTTAATGATTACGTTTATGAAGTGGTCGTTAATAAAAAGTATCTGACATCTGATCAACAGGCCTTATTGACGACTGAACCAACAATTTTGCCAAGCTGGGATCCATTGGCTTAGTGAAACAAAGAAAAGATTAAAAAATGAGAATTACCTCAAGTTTATTTGCATGTGAACTAGGTTTGAAATTATAATCTACATTATGAGTTCAGTTCGCAGGGAAATCCTGGAGGGAGTTATTTATGAAGAAGGTTATTCAATTCGGTGTGGTTGCTTTATCAGCCTTGGTTTTGGCCGGTTGTTCATCGTCAGCAACATCTAAGTCATCGAATAGTTCATCAGTTCGGAGCAGTAAAACGCAATCATCTACCTCAAAGAAAGTTTCTTCATCCAGTGATGCCCAACAAGCAAGCTCGACATCAAGTCAAACGGACGATAATGCTTCCTCAACGACAGATGATAACAGTGCCTCAACGTCTAGCGCCGCAACTTCTAGTCAAAGTGCTAGTAGCGCTGCTGTAAGTAGCAGTGCTGCCGCAACCAGTTCAAAAGCTGCCAGTCAACAACCGGCTCAGAGCTCGGCTACTTCATCACAAAGCGCCACACAGGCCGGTACAGCTAGTTCAGCTTCGGCCGTGATAACGAGTCAGGCGCAAGCTTTAAACACGCTGGTTAGCCAATATGGGACCAATAATGGGGATACCGCCTATCAGTACCTCGGGGCATCCACAATCAATGGTCAAACGGCGTATAACTTTGATGGCTTCTCAAAACAAGCCATGCAAAGCGGGCAACGTGGTCAAACAGGTGCCTACTATGTCTTTGCGAACGGAAAAGTGGTTAACACATTCACGGATCCAGATGCGATTAAGTAACGCTCATTAAAGTTTAAAATTTGGCATACGAATACAAAAATGGCTTCTTCTCGGTAATCGAGAGGAAGTCATTTTTTGTCGTTCTGGATATCCTGCAAGATTCATTACTCATGATTCGCAATAACGACAATCTTGCCGATCTTGTGCGAGTTAACCATAGCCTGGTGAGCCTGAGCAATGTCTGTCAGTTTAAACGTTTGGGCGATAAGTAATTGTAGACGATGATCCTTGATGAGCGCGACGGCTTGACTCAATAACTGAGCGTTAACGTTTGTCGATTGAAAGTTGGTGAGGTAACCAGGTATTTCAAACGGACTGAAATCGGGTAATGACCATTCGCCACCAAGACCGCCGGTAACAACGGCAGTACCCGTAGGAGCAAGGTGTTGCAGAGAATCCCGGAGCGTTGAGGTGCCAACTAATTCCAGAATGCCATCAAATGAAGTGGTGGTCTCCAAGCTGCCACAATCGAGTAAAGTTTCGTCCGCACCAAGGTTTTGTAATGTGGTTAGTTTGTCAGAATTCCGTGAAGTCGTTGAAACGGTGTAGCCCATCGCTTTTGCTAATAACAGAGCGGCAATACCGGCGTTGCTGGTTCCACCACGAATCAACAGGTGCGCACCTGTCGATAGGCGCAGACGATTCAACGATCCGTAGGCGGTGTAAAAGCTTTCTGGAATGGTTGCGAGTTGCGCCCACGAGTCTTTAATTGGTAATGGGTACAGCTGATGATTGGGGATGAGGGCATATTCTTCGTAACTCCCGTCAAACTCGCGACCGAGACCGCCCATGAGTGTCATCACCGTTTGACCAACATGAAAACCACTATCAGTCGTGGTGTCAGAAACTGTGCCAACTGCTTCGATACCAATGACGCGTGGGAACTTAACGTCTGGTGACTCACCGTTACGTGTGAGCAATTCAGCATAATTCAGGCCAAAAGCCATAATTTTCAACACGCTATCAGTGGATGTTGAAACTGGTATTGCGCGTTCTTCTGCGTGAAAGGTGTGTTCGTTTCCTGGATGATTCAAAACCATAGCTAACATCATAAGACCTCCAAACAATATCATCAGGTTAACGGATGATGTGTTAATGACTGCGATAATCACCGATGAACTTGAATAACTGATCACGGGTTAATAGCCGTGCGGGGCCGCCCTCAGACTGGATTAACACAGCTTCACTGCTTTCTAAGGGTGTGAGCGCATCGCTGACGGTTTGGTCACCGGTTAGCGTGACGCGCTCATCGCCACTTGCCGTCGTCCTCGGGTCATTAACATCTTGCAAATAACCCATTACAGACAGCTTGCTGAGTAACACATGATACACATCATGGGCCATTGAATTTTCAAACAAACGTTGGACAAATTGATCGGCTGGATGGCGAACGATTTCGTCTGGTGTACCAACCTGCAAGAGTTTGCCTAAGCGCATGACGCCGATGCGGTCGCCTAATTTCAGCGCTTCATCCATGTCGTGAGTGACGAAAACAACCGTGGTATTGAGTCGGTGATGGATGTCGATGACCAGATTTTGTAGTTGGGTTCGCGAAATGGGATCGAGGGCGCTGAATGGTTCATCCATCAGGACAATCTGTGGCTGACCAGCAAACGCACGCAGAATGCCGACCCGCTGTTGTTCACCACCGGACAACTTGTCTGGCATGCGATCGCGGTACGTTTGCGGATCTAAATCGACATCGTTGAGTAACTGATCGACCAGCGTGCTTGTGTCAGCCTTGGATTGCTTTTTCATGCTGGGGATGAGGGCGACGTTTTGCGCGACAGTCATGTTAGGAAACAGGGCAATCTGTTGAAGAACATAGCCAGTTTGCAAACGTAGTTCACGCACGTTGTAGTCCTTGATCCGTTTGCCGTTGAAATAAATGTTGCCATCGGTAGGTTCCAGCAGCTCGTTGATCATCCTCAAAGTGGTTGTTTTACCGCTACCGGAGGCGCCGACGAGAACGAAGATTTCGCCGCGGTTGACCGTGAAGGACACGTCGTCGACTGCTTGCTTGTTGCCGTAATTTTTTTTGACGTGATCAAACGTAATTAAAGTTTCTGCCATTATCGTGCACCTCCTAAAAGATGGTGAATCGTCAGATAGTGCTTGGCCACGCTGGCGGCGGATTGTTGTTTAACATTAACCTCATAGTTCATTTCTTGCATATCACGCTCGCTGATGTGGCCGGCGAGTTTATTGAGTGCTGCAATAATTTTAGGGTTCTTGTTAGCAAACGTCGTATTCATTAATGGTGCGCCTTGATATGTCGGGAATAATTGTCGATTATCTTGTAAAGCCACTAACCGGTACTGGCGAATTTGAGAATCAGTGGAGTAACCATCTGTCAGATTGATTTTGCCGCTATTAATCGCCTCATATCGTAAGTCCGGATCCATTGATTGCGTTTTGAAGTTAAGGCCATACTTGCTTTGCAAACCTTTGTAACCGTCTGTGCGATCCAAAAATTCGAGATCAAAACCGCCAAGCAAGTTACCCTCAACCTTTTGTAAATCAGCAATTGTTTTAATATTGTGCGCGTCCGCGTAACTCTTTTTAATCACAACGGCATAGGTGTTGTTGTAAGCCATCGGTTTCAAATAGGTCATGTGGAACTGTTGAGACAGATCGTTTTTAGCGTACTGGTAAAGTTGAGCAGGCGGTGTGCCAATTTCTTTTTGGTTTTTCGTTGGTTTGACCAAACTTTCCAACACAGTGCCAGTGAATTCAGGGTAAATGTCGATTTGCTGACTCTTGAGAGCATTGAACAAGAAGGCTGTTTGACCAAAGTTAGCTTTGAGGACGACTTTGTCGCGCGGATCTACTTGGTGAATCATATCTTTGTACATATTAATTAAAATATCTGGTTCAGAGCCCATTTTACCGGCAATCGTAATGGTCTGTGGTGCGGGTTGAACAGCATGATAGAGACCAACGCCGGAAGGGACTAAAATAATCAGGGCAAGAGTCGCCACGGCATAGCGTAACTTGCTCTTCTGTAAGATGAAAATAATGCCGCTGAACACAATTGCCAGTAACGCTGACGCAATCGCACCAATAAGGGTCATACTATTGTTATTGCGGTCAATCCCCAGCAAGATGAAGTCCCCTAGGCCACCAGCGCCAATTAAGGCCGCTAGGGTGGCAGTGCCAATAATCATGACTAACGCTTGTCTAATGCCAGCAATAAGGGTTGGCATAGCGAGGGGAAATTCGACCCGGATTAACTTTTCAGTTCGTGTCATGCCAAACGCATCGGCTGCTTCTTCAAGTGACGGGTCGATGCCGGTGATCCCAGTTAACGTGCCCGTAAAGATTGGAAGGAGCGCGTAAACGACTAGTGCAATAACGGCTGGGACAGTCCCAATCCCGACAATGGGAATTAATAATCCAAGTAGGGCCAGCGATGGAATGGTCTGAAAGACACCAGTAATTTGGGTCAGCACATTGGCAGCTCGTCGATGACGGACAACCAATAAAGCAAGTGGGATTCCAATTGCCATAGCGATCAGCAAGGACACCAGCGATATTTGGATATGCTGCCAAATGGCACTCATCAGGTCAGATCGTCTGCTAATTAATGTTTGCCAAAATTCGTTCATAAAATCAGCTCCTTAACAACGTAGATAACCAGGCAGGAGAATAATGACATGCTATAATGACCATGTTTAGTGAACGAGGTCAGTGAAAGGGATGATCAGCGTGTCTGCTAAAGTGAGTCGAGCACAACAGAAACAACAAACCAAAACACGTCTTTTTCAGGCGGCGGTAAAATTGATTAAAGCGCAAGGATACGCAAAGACCACGATTCGTCAGATAACTCGTGAGGCAAATGTGTCTTCAGGCACGTTTTACGTTCATTACACGTCCAAAGAAGACATTATTCGTGAGCGTTATTATGACGAATTGGCCAACTATGTGAGAGAAAACTATGACGCTTATGTATCAGAACATCCGTCAGCAACGGTAGAAGAACGTATTTTGGCGTTCAGCATGCTTCAGTTGCAATTGTCTGCGGATCAAGGCTGGCAAGTGGTTACATTGGTGTTTACTTCATTCTTTCAGGAAACATTGAACCAGGAGTTCAAATTACGTGACTGGAAGATGCTTAATACGTTAAGAGAATTAATGCAACAGCTAAACGATGAACAAAGATTGGCAAACCACGATCCAGAGTTGGCATTTCAACAGTTATATACGTCTGTTCGGGGAATCATGGCGACCTGGGCATATAGTCGCGGTAACTTTGATTTAGTAGCATCTGGCAGGGCCTATTTGACGACCGTTTTGCATGGATTAATGAGTTAATAGATTGATTCACTGAACGCGTTCACTTAATGCGATCATTGTATTCACCGACGTTCCTTTACGCAATTATCTGTCTTCGACCGTTGGCAATTGTGATTAAATTAGGCGGATTAGTGGTGTCCGTTAGTTTAAATAAAAAGCACCGCATCAGATTAACGTTGATCTGACGCGGTGTTTCGTTTGTTAGCGGACTTACCGTTTATATTGACGCTTTTTTAATTGTGAGGGATAAAAGGATAACGGTCTAATTGGGTATCTTCCAAGGTGATGTTTGGTGGCGTGGCTAGATTATCACGTTTGACCTCGCGGAATTGTAATCGCGCGTAGAAATCACGGGCAGGTTGATTGGCGATGACAACTTTTAACTGCATTGGTCCAGTTGCTTGTGACCGCATGTAATCGATGAGTTGACTAGCAACGCCCTGATGACGGTAGTCTGGGTCAATAAAAAGCAAATGAATAAAATTGGCTAACCGATAAAATGACAAGAAACCAACCACGCGTTCATCAATGGTGGCGACGATAATCATTTCGTGATGACTATCGCGCTCAAAATCTGTTAATTGTGGATTGGCGACCCAGGGAAACTCCTGCTGGCGGTCTAATAAATAGATATTTTCAAGTATTGCGTAATCACTAATTGCGGCGGGTCGAATACGAATCTGATCTAACATGACTAAAACTCCATTTTTCGTCAAAATTCAAAATAAGGTAAAATACCATTAGAGGAATAAGATATGAATTTAAAACCACTATACAACATTTTAGAAACGAATATGGGCCGTCAAAATTGGATGTCGACGGATGCGTTGTGGGCACAGTCGCCATTTCAGGTGATGTGGGCAGCCATTCTGATTCAAAATGCCAGTGCAAACAATGGCGATGCAGCGGCACGGTCGCTATTAGCGGCAACGGACAATGATCCGGCTAAGATTCGAGCATGCACACCAGAAAAATTGGCCGACATCATTAAACCAGCGGGACTCTACCGTACAAAAGCAAAATACATCATGGCCGCCGCTGAGTGGTCTGGTACTCACGATGACAACGTGGCGGAAATTGAAGCCCTAGATCGAGAGACGTTGCAGGCAGAACTGCTTAACGTAAAGGGTCTCGGTAATGAAACCGCAGATGACATTATGCTGTATGGCTTTCATAAACCGCTATTTATTGCGGACACCTATGCCCGTCGTCATTTTGGTTGGCTTGGCATAGACGTGCCTAAAAAATATCGTGATTTTCAAACGTTGGTGGAGGCAGACGCTGGCCTGAACTGGGACGAATATCAGGAACTGCATGCTCTGATCGATGAATTTGGTAAGAAGGTTAAGAATCAACAGCAGTGGGATGCCAGCTTTATGGGCGGATTTACGCTCTCCGGTACAGAAAGGACAGTCAAATGACAGGAACAACTAATTTAGATGGTTTTGCCGTTCGTCGCCCCTCTGCTGAACCAGTAGTGATTGAGGCGAATCGCTTATTTAGCCAGCACTTGTTAATCGTGGGACAAACAGGCAGTGGCAAGTCGACTTCAGCGGTGGCATTGCTGAATGCACTGATGCGCCAGAACCAAACGGGAATCATTTTGGATCCCACGGGCGAATATGCACATTTGCCACATGCAGTGGTTGGCAAATTAGGCGATAACGCCTTTATTGATTTTGCCAAACTATCGGCTGATCAGTTGGCGGAAATTATCGGTATTGATGACGATATTGTCGTGGCGATGTTGAGCGCTGCGATGACAAGTCTGCGGCTTGCTTATAATGTTTTACATCAGGAGACACCTTACGTGAAAGTGGGCGTTTCTTGGACGGACTATGAGGCACAATTAGAAAGGCTGCATGATTTCCCCCGACCATATGACATTCGCTTGTTACCCGATCAGTTGCTGGAAGAATGCGTTCAACCCGCTAGTGATGTGGATGCTGATTTTAGTTTGCTTGGTCAGCAGTATGATCGTCCTCGCCAGCGACAACTGGTACCGGTACTGGCATCAGTTCGGAAGTTCTTGGCCGATCCGACGATGCAACGGTTGTTCCGTTTGCCCCGGCCAAAACGACAATCCGAACAGGCACATGTGGACGCTTCAGTTAAGACACAGTATGACGTGGTTTATCTGCTGACGATGTTTGCTGCCATGAAATCCCAACACCGTTTTCTCGTGATCGACTTATCGGCACTGCGAAGCAATCTTAAGGTTGGCAAACTGGTTGTATCCACATTGGCCGCGACATTGCTGGCAATTAAAACGAACTTGCCACACACCGTGCCGATTGTTCTGACGGTTGATGAGGCGCATCGTTATTTGACCGAGGCTGCTAGTCACGTCGGTTGGGTTGACCAAGACGGATTATCGCGAGTTGCCAGAGAAGGCCGTAAAGCAGGACTGTACCTGATGCTAACAACGCAGAGTCCGCTCGACTTGCCGAGTCAATTGTTAGGTGAATTCGGCAATTTATTGGTTCACCGTGTGACGACGATTGATGAATTGAGTAAACTACCAATTGTTAATGATATTGGGAAAGAATTGGCCCAACAAAACGTGGGTGAAGCAACCTTTGTCGGCAACGGGTTTGAAGAGCCGCTGGCAGTGACAATGGTGCGAGCCGGGGATGTTCAGCATGATACGGCGAGCCCTCAATTTAAGAAGTAAACATATATCACGAAAAATGTTTATACTATGTAAAAAGAACCAGCGAAGAATTGTATTCGCTGGTTCTTTTTATGAAGATGATCTAAATAGCTTATTCAAACACAAACTGATTATGGTACAGTTCCGAATAGAATCCATGTTCATCGAGCAACTGCTGATGTGTTCCTTGCTCAATCACATTACCATCTTTCAACACAACAATCTTATCGGCGTTAAGAATGGTCTTCAATCGGTGAGCGATGACAAAGCTGGTTCGGCCCTGAACCACAGCATCCATCGCTTTTTGAATGCGCGCTTCAGTGACGGTATCAACGTTTGAGGTTGCTTCGTCAAGAATCAATAATGATGGGTTAGTGAGGATTGTCCGAGCGATACTGAGCAATTGTTTTTGCCCTGTCGAGAAGACGGAATTTTCGTCCGTGACTTTGGTATCGTAGCCATCGTCTAGCGACATGATGAAGTCGTGAATATTGGCTTGCTTAGCCGCCGCAATCATTTCTTCATCGGTGGCATCAGGCTTCCCATATTTGATGTTAAAGGCAATGGTGCCGGAGAAGAGTACACTATCCTGTAAGACGATCCCAACGTGGTCACGCAGGTTTGTCATGTCGACCTGACGTACGTCCTTATTATCAATGGAAACAGTCCCTGAATCGACGTCATAGAACCGATTTAGCAGGTTCATAACCGTTGTTTTCCCTGAACCAGTGGGTCCGACTAGAGCGACCATTTTACCTGGTTCAACGTCAATGGAAACGCCGTGTAGAATTTCACGACCTTTATCATAACTGAAATGTACATCGTTTAACGCAGCGCTGGTGGAGCCGGCAGGAATAATTGCGCCTTTTTCTGGTCTGATTTCCTCGGGTTCATCAAACATCTGATTCAAACGTCGGGCACCAGTAACAGCCAATTGGAACATGCTATAGAGTGTCGAAATTTGGGTGATTGGTTGATAGAATTGTTGCGAATATTGGACGAAGACAACGACCAAACCAAGGGCAGCGGCGCGGCTCATCCCAGAATTCATCGCCATCCAGCTACCAGCGAAGATAACAATCGCCGTGTTGACTAATGACATGCCTTGCATCAGTGGGAAGAGCATCCCGGAGTACGTTTGCGCCCGTGTTGTGGCCTTACGAACGTTTTCGTTGTGAGGCAGGAAACCGTCGATGGACTCCTGCTGCAGACCGTTGGTAATGTTGACTTTTTGACCGGCAATTTGCTCATTGATATACCCATTCAGTTTACCGACCTCATCTTGCTGAATATCGGTATACTTGCGGGTACGGTTGATTAGAAAGGTAGCCAGGATGATAGCAACAGGAGCTGAGGCGATGGTGACCCATGCCATTTGCGCGTTCTGCTGGAACATAATGATCAAAATGCCAATCATCAAGGCGACGTTTGCCATGATTTCACCTAACGCCTCATTGAGGGCATTGGAGATATTATCCAAATCACTGGTGAAACGGCTAAGAATATCACCATCTTGATGGGAGTCAAAGAATCGGATCGTCATCCGTTGCAGTTTGCCAAACAAACCACGACGCATGCAGTTCGTTGAGTAACCTGTAATGTAAGTAATTGCGATGTTCATGACGAATGTTCCCAGGATACCGATGAAATAGAACAGACCCAGTAACCACACGAAATGAACGAACTCGCCTTTATTGCTGACGCCGTGCATTAGCCCGAATACATACTTAGCCAGGGAAGTAACGGCCTTGCCCAGGTAAATGGGGGCCTTAACCTGGAAGTAGGTAGAGACGATGATAGCAATAATAACAATCGTAAAACTAATCTTATAACGTTTCAGATAATGATAGAAGAAACGCATGGAGCGACCAACGTCTGACATTAGGCTTCCCCCTTTCCCTTTTGTGTCTCGTAAATTTCTTGATAGAAGTGATTATTAGCAACCAGTTCTTGATGAGTACCTTCACCAACGAGTTTGCCGTTATCGAGGACTAAAATGCGATTGGCGTTGATTACGGATGAAATTTTTTCTGCAATGACAAACGTCGTTGTGCCTTTTAGTTCATGGTTCAAAGCTTCCTGAACTAGCTTTTCTGACTCGGCATCTAGCGCAGAAGTAGAGTCATCCAGAATCAAAATCTTTGGCCGGCCAATCACGCCTCGCGTAATGGATAATCGTTGCTTTTGCCCACCAGAAAAGTTGCTGGAACGTTCCTCGATATTAGCATCATAGCGATTTGGCAAACGGTCAATGAACTCAGCCGCCTGCGAAATCTTGCTGGCTCGGTCCATATCAGCAATTGAAGCATTTTTGAGACCTTGCTGAAGGTTATGCGCAACGGTACCGGAAAATAGGATGGCCCGTTGCAGTACAAAGGCGACTGTTTTACGTAGTGAACGTTCGTTGACATCTTTCAAGTTAACGCCGCCAACACTAACCGTACCGCTTTGCGGGTCAAACAAACGGGGAATAAGCTGAGCTAGAGTGGATTTGCCAGCCCCAGTAGCACCAACAATGCCGATCATTTCGCCGGGTTTAACGTCGAAGGAAATATCTGACAGGGTTGGTTGGTCATCACCATCATAAGTGAAGGAGACGTGATCGAATTTAACAGATCCGGTTAAGTCTTGCTCCGGCACATCCTTCTTGTAAACGATGTTCGGCTCAGTGTTCATGATTTCGTTTAACCGGTTTAAGGACACCATTGCACGAGCAGAGAAGGTGAGCATCATACCACCATTAATAATGGCAAACATGATTTGCATGAGATAATTAATAAATGACGCAATGGCGGCAACAGCACCGGGGTGTGTTTGGGCAATGTCGCCAGTGAAGTAGATGGCGGCAACCACTGCCATGTTCCCAATCAACATAAAGGCGGGAATCATTAATGAAAAGAGAATACCGACGCCAATATTTTGGTCATTCAGTTTGTCAGAGACAGTATTGAATCGCTTTTGTTCATTATTTTCTTGATTGAATGACTTAACTACGCGGACTCCAGTTAAGTTTTCCTTAGCCAGTTCGTTGACGCGGTCAATCAGGGTCTGCATTAAACCGAAGCGGCGTCCCATTCGACCAAACGTACTGAGAACGACGAGCATAACAAGCACGATTTGAATCACAATAATCCACCAAAGTTGAGGCAGCGTGTTCAGTGCGAGAATCAGCGCACCGACAAACATGATAGGAACTCGGATCAGCGCTTGAAGGACCGTCATAATCAGGTTCTGAACCTGGTTGATGTCATTAGTTAACCGGACAACTAAACTGCCGGCTGAAAAACGTTCGATGTTGCTAAAAGAAAATGCCTGAATTTTGCGATAGGCCATTTCCCGAATCGATGCGGCCATTCCCATAGCTACTTTAGCGGAGAAGATAGTGTTCAAGACACCGGCAATCAAACCAACGAGCGCGATGACGATTAATGTGATTCCGATCGTTAGTATTTTATGATTGTTGTTGGCGATGATGGCATTGATCACGTTTTGCAGCAATTTAGGTTGCCACAAACTGGCGGCAGCCATTACGGCCGCCGAAAAAACGGCCCAGAAGATCCCCCAGGCAAAGGGTTTTATGTTGGCGCGGATAATTTTCAAAGTTAATTAACCTTCTTTCTATGAACTATTGCTAATTTGATTTTGAGTGTCGGGCTTACGCTATCGGTTGTCAACATTGAAACTTCGCTGTGGGACCGGTTCAAGCCGGGAGTGTACCGTCTTTCACCTCGCCGCCAAGCCTCTGAGAACCGCGAGTCTTGGCGACCGTCCGTGCTGTAAATTCGAGAAGCCCATTCGAATTAACACCACTTTCACTGCTTCGTTTCAATGTTGACGCCCTTTCGCTCACATCTTGCATTAAAACAGCTTTACTAACACTGTTTACAATTGAGTTTGTGACAGACTATTACTATTCGGAGTTTTTATTGAAATGTGAGTGGAGGCAAACAGGGACAGAGTTTCGTGGTAGCAATACTTAGTGGGCGTACTTGGGCCACTTAGTATTGCAGGGCGACTTCTGAGATCGGGTTATGAGCTCAGAATCGAGACCTAAGACCGTCTTATGGGCTTGGGTCGGTCCCACGAAACGGCGTCCCTGTTTGCTGTAACGGTCAGTCTTGAAAAAACTGAATAGATGCTTAGTGTCGCCGATGAAGATAAATGGCGACAATGATAACAATGATGAGGAGCAGAATGATGGTGCTCCGCGAATCATGCCCCAAAGCCTGTCGAAGCAAACGGAAATACCCAATCCCGTGAGGCAAAAAGACGCCTGAAATGGACCACATGTGTGTTGCCTCCTAAATTACTTTGTTTGACTTATTATACGCATTACAAAAATTATGAGAAAGCAATAAGTTGTTTGTGAGCAAATTTCCACAAAAAGGGGTCGCGTTGCTTCCTAAAGATGAGTAAGATGAAATTAGCATTTATGCGTATTGGAGGACCAATCCAGATGAACTGGGCACATTTTATTTTTGAAACAATTATCTATGTAAACGCGGTGTTGGCGTTTATTACCGTGTTCCGTGAACCGCGTGATATTTCAGCGACCTGGGCCTGGCTACTGGTGCTGGTGTTCTTGCCAATCATCGGTTTCATTGCCTACGCCTTTGTCGGTCGGCGATTGCCGAAGAATCGATTATTTCAAATTCAAGAGCAGGAACAACTGCAGCTTGATGAGCAGCTAGCGCTCCAGCGAGCGGAGCTGTCATCAGAGCGAAATGACGCGGATGATGTAACCGCCACTGCTTTGGGTACAGTTAATTTGTTTATTGAGTCGGATCAAGCCTTTTTAACTCGCAACAACCGGGTGCACATCATTTCTGATGGGAAAGTGCTGTTCCACCAGATGTTTGAAGACATTGAGCGGGCTAAACAGAGTATCCATATCGAGTTTTACACGATCTATAACGATGACATTGGTAACGAATTGTTGCGTTTATTGATTCGTAAGGCCGAAGCCGGCGTGGCTGTGCGAGTATTGTACGATTCATGGGGTTCGATGGGTGTTCGGCCCAAATTCTATGATCCATTACGGGCCGCTGGTGGGGAAGCATATCCCTTCCTGCAAACGCGCAGTGCGCTAGTGGATTTCCGGTTGAACTTCCGTGATCACCGTAAAATTGTCGTGATTGACGGAGCTATTGGCTATACCGGTGGTTTTAACGTCGGTGATCAGTATTTAGGCCGTAAAGAAAAGTTTGGTTACTGGCGTGATACGCATCTTCGCATCGTTGGGGCTGGCGTTTACGGGCTTCAGTCACGCTTTATCCGTGATTGGAATGCTACCAGTCGTACCAAACCACTAAACGTTACCAATGATTTCTTCCATATCACTAAGGTGAAGGGCGAAACCAACATGCAGATCGTGTCATCTGGTCCCGATTCTGATAAAGAGCAGATTAAGATGGGCTACTTACGATTGATTAACTCAGCACGCAAACGGCTGTGGATCCAGTCGCCGTACTTAATTCCAGATGACTCTGTCCTTGATGCGCTTCGAGTAGCGGCCGGCAGTGGCGTGGATGTCCGCATTATGATTCCAAGCAAGCCGGATCATGCCTTTGTGTACCGGGCAACCGAGTATTACGCGAAGCAGTTGTCTCGTAACGGGGTAAAAATCTTCAAATATCGCAACGGTTTTATCCATTCTAAAACGATGGTCGTTGACGATGGGGTCGCATCTGTTGGATCGGCAAATTTAGATTTTCGTAGTTTCAAACTAAACTTTGAGGTCAATGCATTCCTGTATGATCCTAAAGTGACTGCTGAGTTGGCTAAGTTGTTTGAAGCTGATATGCGCGTGAGTGAGCTGACGACTTACGAGACGTTCGCCCAACAATCGTATTGGCGTAAGTTCAAACAAATATTTTCACGCCTATTGTCACCAATTTTGTAGAGAATAACTATCACAATAGAAAGGGACCGGTTTCGTAGCTAGACTGCGAAACCGGTCCCTCTTTAGCAAACTTAGTGTTCATCTGCAGTTGGGCGGACATCGCCAAATGACCAATGTGGTAACTGTGATACGAATTGATGATAGGCGGTCTCTTCTTGTGTTGCCGCGACTTCTGCACTGGCGAGGTTCCCAGCGTGCAAGTCAGCCTCGCTCAAACGCAAATGATCAGTAAAGGTCGCGTTGCCGATTAGGTCGATAGTGTACGCGGCGTTTTGATGATGGACACGCGTTTGAACCATCCCGCCTGGATTATAAATGGTCAGGAGTTGGTCAAACTGAGCGGCTGCGTGAGTCAGCACCCAAATTAGCGATGTGGCCGACATGCCAGTACCACAGGCGTTTGTAAAACCAACGCCGCGTTCAAACGTCCTCACAAAGAGGGTAGTGTCGTTGATTTCCCAACTAAAGCTGACATTGACGCCGTCAGGGAACCACGGGTTTTGACCGTTTAATTGTTGTCCGAGTTGCCCTAGGAACGCGGTTGTTAAGGCATTAGGATGGTTATGGTCTGTGAGACTAATCAAATGTGGGTTTGGCACTGCCACAGCGGAAAAGGTTGCAGTGGAATTTGTTGCAAACGGCAAGCTGTTTTGATTTAAAAGTGGTGTTGTCGGGATTTTATGTAAGCCAATCGAAGTCGCATCGAAACTGACGGGTTGGATGCTGACACTGAATGCAGGCACATCTGGCGCAAACGGAGTGACTTGATGAACTGGTAAATCAGCCGCATCTGTTTCAACTTGGAAGTCCGTTTGGTGCGTTTGTTCTGCAAGATAGCGGCTGACGGTTCGTAGGCCATTGCCACACATGCTTGCTTGACTGCCATCGCGGTTAAAAACCTGCATCCGGCCGATTGCGTTGGGATGCTGACTGTCACTGACGACCAGGACACCATCTACTTCGCCTAGACCTGCTGGTGCTGTGTCGTTGACTTGTTTTGCCAAACGACTGAGTTCAGCCGTGGTGAGGGCATGTTTAAGTTGCCGTTGATCGAGCAGGTAAAAACTATTTTCCGAGCCATGAACACGAATTAAATTAACCATGAGTGACCTCCTGTGCTGGTTGACGAAGTGGCAAGCTAACTGGTTGGTTAAAGAAGTCATTGTAGATGAGGCGAACAGCATCATCAGCCTGCGCTTCCCGAACACCGATCATGATTGAAATCCGTGACGCCCCCTGGTTGATCATTTGAACACCGATATGATGAGTGGCTAGTGGGTGCAAGATCCGGTCAATGACGCCGACCTGATTGCGCATGCCTTCGCCAACCACCATCAAAATCGCGTAATCATCGATCCACTGAAGACGATCGGGTTGCAATGTTTCTTTGATATCTGCTAGCAAACGAGGGAGAACATCCGTCGGAATTTGATTGCGATCAAAGATGATCGTTAAATCGTCAATTCCTGAAGGCATATGTTCGTAACTGATGTGGTAGCGGAAGAGGATTTTGAGCAACTTTAATGTGAAGCCAACTTCCCGGTTCAATAGATAACGATGCAGGTAGAGCGCTGCAAACCGTTTGGAACTGGCCACTCCCGTAATTAATCGCTTAGGCTGCGATTGATTCGTTGGTACAATCAGTGTTCCTGGCGCACTAGGATGGTTGGTATTCTTGACGCAAATGGGAACCTGGCCTTCAATGGCTGGAATAATTGCCTCATCGTGAAAAACTGAGAAACCGGCATATGAAAGTTCCCGCATTTCGACGTAGCTCATCTTAGTAATTGGTGCTGGGTTAGCGACAACGTTAGGATTGGCAGCGTAAATGGAGTCGACATCCGTAAAGTTCTCGTATTCAGTCGCATGCAAACCACGAGCAAGAATGGCACCTGTGATATCTGAGCCACCACGGGAAAAGGTTACCAGTTGACCGCCGGTTGTATAGGCAAAGAAACCAGGAACGACCCACAGTTTGTCTTCCGCTAGAAGCTCCTGACGGGCAACGGCCAGGTGTGTGTATGTCTGAGATAAAATGGTCGCGTTGTTTGGTTCCTGCGTAGCAATTAAGCCGAGTTCGTGTGGGTCAACGTAACGGGCACTTAATCCTTGTGTATTTAACACCAGCGCCAGTAACTGGGCGTTTAACTTTTCGCCGTGGGCCTTAAACGCAGCCATTCTAAAGGCTGGGCCACGAAATGATGTCGTTGGTAGGGCCAAAATTTGGTCCGCCAATGGTTTAAATTGAGCTGCGGAAATATTAAACGCTGTTGCGATTTCTTGATATCTGTCGATGATTTGCTGACCGATCGACTGTTGTGTTTTACCATGCGCACGTGCGTAGTCAATCAGTAAATCGGTAACTTTTTCATCGTTCTCATTTCGTTTGCCGGGTGCTGAAACAACAACCACGCGGCGTTGCCTATCCATTCGTAAAATCTGCATTACGTCACTAAAATGCGTCGCATCTGCCAAAGAACTGCCACCAAACTTAATTACTTTCATCGATCCTAACCTCGCTTACCACGGTCGTTTGTCCAAACAGACCATTGTTTTTGATGTTAGAAGGGGAATCGACACTGAAATCATTCACACCCACGATTACATTTAAAAAGCGCACCCAATGACTTTGTTTAACGAGGTCATTGGGTGCGCTTAGTCTAATCGAACGTAATCGATATAGTACCGGTTATGTATGGTCGTAGATAGCGCCCCGCAACTTTTTTGTTAGTTGCGACAGTCCTTGGGCTGTTAACCCGAGTCCCAACCCTAACTGAGACGAGTCAGTCAAAGTTTCGGCGAATCATCCTTTCACTAAGCGTCGTTAACCTCGTCGATTTCCTCTTAGTTACTTTTAATCTTCGCAACCTCTTCTATGATTACTGGCAATTATAGCGAATTAGTTTTCAATTACAATAGCTAAATGAAAATAAATGTAAACGCGTTGGTACAGCGCTTTACTTGGGAACATAAAATTTAAATGGGGACTTGACGGGTAATGAAAAGAGCGATATGCTCATTAAAATTAAATGTGAAAAGAGGTTGCAACCAACAAGAGTAATCAGCGGAGTCGGGTCACGACATAGAAACTGATGAAAGGGGCGGTTGCCGAAGCTGGACGATTGACCATCGCTTTGGCTGGGATGTTGATGAATAATCAGCAAACTGTCGTGATGAAAAATTCATCGCGGGGCGCTTACGACATTCAGAAACGAAATGAATTTATTTTCGGGACTCTTTTGCGTACGCACCTATGCAAATGAGCCCCTTTTTTCGTGCTATGTTTCTGTGCTTTCGGTTGTCAACATTGACACACTCGACATGGGACCGGTTCGAGCTTCTCAAGTTCGGAGTCTTTCACCTCGCCGAATAGCCCCGTGGGAACCCGGGTCTCTTCGACCGTCCGTGTTGTAAATTTGAGGAAACCGCTCAAATTAACATCACTTTCAGGACTCGGTATCAATGTTGACGCCCTTCAGTTCACCTTGCAAAAATGATCGTCGTATAGGCAAAGCGCATAACCATTTGGACAGACACATAACTTCTAAAAACTAAAAGGAGCAAAAAAATGACAACAACAGTTGAGTCAACGACAAATCATTTAATGATCGGCGGCATGGACACTGTCAAACTGGCTGAGCAGTTTGGCACACCGCTGGTTGCTTACGATACGCAGGATATCGTTCGTCAGGTGAAGGCCTTTCAACAGACGTTCGCTAACCACCGAATTGATGGCGTCGTGAGTTACGCGTCGAAGGCCTTCTGCGTGAAGGGAATCTATCAGCTGTTGGCGCCACTTGGCGTACATGCAGACGTTGTATCGGCAGGAGAAATGGCAACCGCGTTTGCGGCCGATTTTCCTGCATCTCGACTGAGTTTTCATGGGAATAATAAGTCTGTGGATGAACTAACAATGGCATTGGATCATCACCTTGGCACGATCATTGTTGACAATTTCGTTGAACTTCATTTGTTACAACGTTTGCTAAAGGAACGGGACGAAACCATTGCGATTCAAATTCGGGTGACCCCCGGCGTTAGTGCTCATACGCATCAGTACATTCAAACGGGTCAGGTCGATAGTAAGTTTGGTTTCGACATCGGTTCTGGTCAAGCGGATCAGGCACTGAAAGAGGCTTTAGCGGATGATCATCTAAATGTTCGTGGCGTTCATGCACATATTGGATCACAAATTTTTGAGAGTACCGGCTTTGTAATGGCAGCCGAGAAATTGATTGAACTGTTGACCCATTGGCATGAGGCGTTTGGCTATTCGGCCCAAGTGCTAAATCTAGGCGGTGGGTTCGGCATTAAATATGTAGAAGGTGACGATCCACAATCACCGGAGGCCCAGCTTGACACCGTGTTAACGACGATTGAAGCCAGGTTAGGTAATCATCACTTAGAAATGCCGGATATTTGGATTGAACCTGGCCGGTCGTTGGTTGGCCCGGCAGGAATCAATTTATATCGGGCTGGCGCAAACAAACGCGTCCCCAGCTTATTGCCTTACGTGGCTGTTGACGGCGGCATGGGGGATAACATTCGACCAGCGCTGTATCAGGCTGAGTACGAACCAGTATTAGCCAATCATGTGGAAGATTCATCTAAAGAAACCATCCATATTGTCGGTAAATATTGTGAGTCCGGCGACATTCTAGTAAAAGAAGCGACGTTGCCGGTTACGAAAACGGGCGATGTGATTGCCCTCTTAGCTACCGGTGCCTACGGTTATTCGATGGCCAGCAATTACAACCGCAATCCACGTCCAGCCGTCATTTTTATCGATCACAAACAAGCCAGTATCGTCGTCCGGCGTGAAACCATCCGCGACATGCTCGCATTAGATGAGGATTTTAAGAAGAGTGGCACCGAAGCCCTGGGAGAAGTTGAGCAATAACGTGGAAGGCGTAGCATTCGGTGGGCTGCCGGATGAAACGACTTTCGGGTTATGCGCAGGCTTCTGGGCAACAGGTGCACGTTTAGGAAGAGTGCCGCCGAAGCTCGGTAAGGCTCGAGCAACAACGTAAAGGTGACAGCTTTGGGTTGTGCACAGGGCCTTGAGCGGACAGGTGCACGTTTAAAAGAGTGCCGCCGAAGCTCGGTAACGCAATCATTAAGGAGGATTCAAATGGCAGAATTAGATGCGACACAGATTATTCATACGATAGCGACTGCTAAGAAACAAACGCCGGTTAAGGTCACTGTTAGTGGCGATCACTTACGTCAACTGACGATTCCAGATGGCATTGAAGCGTTTATGGAAGATCACACGGGGACGTTGTTTGGGAGTTGGCCGGTAGTGAAACCATTTCTTGAATCACACCAAGATGTGATTGTGCAAACGCATGTGGAAACCAATGCTACTAATTCAGCTGTTCCGTTATTAGATGCGCGTGAAGTTAATGCCCGCATCGAACCAGGTGCCATCATTCGTGATCAAGTAGTGGTTGGTGATCACGCTGTCATTATGATGGGTGCACTGATCAACATCGGCGCTGAGATTGGCGCTGATTCCATGATTGATATGGGTGCCGTACTTGGTGGCCGGGCAATCGTTGGCAAACATTGTCATATCGGTGCCGGCGCGGTCCTAGCTGGTGTAATCGAACCGGCTTCTGCAGAACCCGTGCGCATCGATGATGATGTGTTGATTGGAGCTAATGCAGTGGTTATTGAGGGTGTTCATGTCGGTGAACACGCGGTGGTCGGTGCTGGCGCCGTGGTAACTGAGGATGTGCCAGCCAATACCGTTGTTGCCGGTGTTCCAGCTAAGGTGATTAAAGTAAACGATGCAAAAACGCAGGCTAAAACGAAACTGCAAGATTCGTTACGAAAGCTCTAGCACGTTTGACTGAAAGAAAGCTGGTACTGCATGTCTGAAACGTTAGATTTAATTCATATTCGCCGTCACTTGCACCAAATTCCAGAGTTGGCACTTCGTGAAACTCAAACAGCTGCATATCTGCGGCAAGTTATTGAAGCGATGCCTCAACAATGGTTGACCACGCATCACATCCCAAGTTTGCCAACGGCCTTGATGGTTAAAGTTCAAGGAAGTAAGCCGCAACGGTGTATTGGATACCGCACTGATATTGATGCCTTGCCAGTTACAGAAGCGACTGGATTGCCATATGCGTCGACAAATCCCGGTAGGATGCATGCTTGCGGGCATGATATTCATATGACGGTGGCCCTAGGGGTGCTCAATTACTTTGCGAATCATCAGCCAAAAGATGACTTATTGTTTTTCTTTCAACCGGCTGAAGAAAACGACAACGGCGGCAAGTTGGCCGTTGAAGCTGGCGCCTTTACTGGCGAATGGCGACCAGATGAGTTTTATGGGTTGCACGTCAATCCAGAGTTGCCTGCAGGCGTGATTGGATGTCGCAATGGCACGTTATTTGCCGGCACGACTGAAATTAACGTGGACTTTATTGGCAAGGGTGGGCATGCGGCTTATCCGCATTTGGCTAATGATATGGTAGTTGCCTGCGCTAGCTTTATCATGCAAGCCCAGACCGTTGTCTCTAGAAGCGTTGACCCAATAGAAGGCGGCGTGGTGACGTTTGGCAAACTGAATGCCGGTAGTATCCGTAACGTCATTGCTGGCCGTGCCAGGCTAGAAGGGACCATTCGCGGACTAACGCAAGCGATGATTGAACACATTGATCAGCGGTTACAGGCAATCGCCAATGGTATTGCTACGAGTTTCGAGTGTGAAGTCAATGTTGAACTGAATCAGGGCGGTTACTTGCCGGTAGAAAATGATCCCCAATTGACGATCCCGTTCATTCAATTTATGAAAAGTGCACCCGATGTGGACTTTGTTGAAACGGCACCGGCCATGACCGGCGAGGACTTCGGATATATGCTGCATCAATTTCCTGGCACGATGTTTTGGTTAGGGGTGGACGGTCACGCACCGTTGCACTCTGCCAAAATGACGCCGGACGAGTCCGCTATTAGCAAGGGTGTCACCGCCATTACCGAGTTTTTGGAGGATCGGATGACAAGAGAGTGATGCTCGACTTCGGTTGAATCCGAGCAATAAGAAGCAAAACAAATGATTCGGTGGTTTTCCGAATAGTTCTCACCAATAGGGAGGAATTTAAAATGTTTGAACAAAATGATTTATTAACAGCGATCATCACACCATTTACCGAAGATGATCATATTGATTTCGAGGCATTAACGCGATTAACAAATATGCTCATTGAAACTGGTTCACGCGGGTTTGTCATCGGTGGGACGACGGGTGAGACACCAACGCTAACGCACGAAGAAAAGATTGAACTCTATACCCGTTTTGAACAGATTGTGGCCGGTCGTGGTGTCGTTATCGCTGGGACAGGCAGCAATAATACAGCTGCGACAATTGCCCTAAATCAGGAAGTCGATGCGATTGACGGGATTGATGCGACGTTGGTCGTTGTCCCTTATTACAACAAACCTAATCAACGGGGGATGATTGCTCATTTTACAGCGGTTGCTCAAACTGCTACTAAGCCGATCGTCATTTACAACATTCCTGGCCGAACTGGTGTCAACATGACCAACGAAACGATTCTCCAACTTGCACAAGTGCCGAACATCAGTGGTGTTAAACAGTGTGGTAGTGATGCAGATTTGGCGGCGTTAATTAATGATGCGCCGACAGGTTTTGCTGTTTACAGTGGCGAAGATGCCCAAGCGTTATTAGTGAAGGCACTGGGTGGAACTGGCGTTATTTCCGTTGCCAGTCACGTATATGGTCCAGCTATGCGACAGGAATACGACGCACTAGAACAAGGTAATGTTACACGTGCCGGTCAGATTCAACGTGACTTGATGCCAAAGATGGCTGCGTTATTCATGTATCCATCACCATCACCAGTCAAGGCCGTTTTAAATGCTCAGGGACTACCGGTTGGTAACCCACGTTTGCCAATCGTTCCTCTGAATGACACTGAGCAAACCATTTTGGCACAACGCTTAGGCGTTCACCAACTAAGCGATATTCCGTTGGCAGAAAACACGGAGGCGGTATAGAAAATGAGTGAGTCAAAGATTCGTGTTATTGTCGCTGGCTTTCGTGGCAGTATGGGGACTGCTAGCTGCCAGGCAATTTTAAACGATGAGCGGTTTGAATTGACTGGTGTGTTTGATCCTCATGCTGCACTAACGGACGGGAATGACACACATTTGCCAAGCCAAGTTGTCGTTGCCACTACGGAAGACGAGTTGCCTGAGGCGGACGTTTGGTTAGACTTTACAACGCCCACTGTAGTTGAACACAACGTTGAAGTGGCCCTGCAACACGGGTTAGTCCCATTGGTTGGCACGAGTGGCTTAACGACAGTACAAATAAAATCATTACAAGCATTGGCTGCCTCAGCTCATTTAGGTGGGTTGATCGTTCCCAACTTTGGATTGTCAGTGGTGTTACTAACTCAGTTTGCTAAACAGGCGGCTAAGTATTTTCCGAACGCGGAGATTATTGAAATGCACCATGCCGATAAACGGGATGCACCATCTGGTACGGCCGTTGCTACTGCCCATGCAATCGCCGCTGGTCGGCAACAACAGCCAGATCCCGATCATACTGAAAGCAGCGTGGATGGCGTGCGTGGCGGAATTGTCGACAACGTTCCGATTCATGCAGTCCGGTTGCCTGGTTATCTAGCACATGAACAAGTGTTGTTTGGCGGAACGGGCGAAGCGCTGACGATTCGGCAGGACACGTATGATCGTGAGTCATTTATGGTTGGCGTCAAGCTAGCATTGAGCAAAGTGACAACATTAACAGAATTAAAGGTTGGTTTGGAACAGGTTTTAGATTAGCGTCGTACCGCGAATTGATACGGTCAAAGGAGAATGTATATGCCAGAATTAGAAGCTCAGTTAACGGGGATGACACGGCCCGTGTTTGACCAAATTGTGCCATCAGCGATTCGTCAATTTGATAATCAAATAAAGGATATTCCTGGCATCCTGAAATTAACGCTTGGTGAGCCAGATTTTAACGCGCCAGACCATGTTAAGCAGGCGACCATCGATGCAATCAATCAGAATCGCTCTCATTACGCACCGGCTGCCGGGTTACCAGAGCTACGAGAAGCGATTAGTACATACTTAACCAAATTGAATCAGGTTACTTACGATCCCCAAACGGAAATATTGGTAACAGTGGGTGCCACAGAAGCGATTGCGGCCGCGATGGGAACTGTTTTGGGAGCGGGCGACGAGGTGATTATTCCAACACCCATTTTTCCGTTGTACATTACGACTGCCCAGATTGATGGCGCTACGCCAGTGTTGGTTGATACTTCAGCAGATGACTATGTATTAACACCGGCTCGGCTAACGGCTGCATTGGCTGCCCATCCGCGTGCAAAGATGTTGGTTTTGAATTATCCAACCAATCCAACTGGTGTCACTTACACAGACTCGCAGTTGCAAGCATTGGCCGCAGTGATTCGTAAGCATAAGTTGCTCGTGTTGGCTGATGAAATCTATTGTGAATTAGCCTACGACCAGCCTCATGTATCCATTTCCACATTGTTACCAGAGCGGACAATCGTGATTAATGGCGTTTCCAAGACGTTTGCCATGACTGGTTACCGGGTTGGTTACTTAGCGGCACCGGCTGCACTAACCCAGCAGATTGCCAAACTACATGGCGCCTTGGTTACCACCGCACCGACACCAATGATGGCGGCGGCCACTGATGCTTTGCAACATGGGGCAGCAGACACGGCAGCCATGAAGGCTCAGTATCACGAACGTCGTGATTTTCTGGTACAGGCGCTCAATCAACTGGGCTTTACCACGGCTCAACCAAATGGCGCTTTTTATGTGTTTGCCAAAATACCGGCAAAGGAACAAGATGACCGAACTTTTGCACTTAAGGTCGCTCAACAGGCAAAGGTAGCCGTTGTTCCAGGCAGCTGTTTCGGACCTGGTGGTGAAGGCCACGTTCGGTTGTCATACGCCGCCGACATGGACAAATTGCAGGAAGCTGTCAAACGACTGGCAGCCTATCGTGCCAATAAATTATCGGTTGATGTTTCGGCTTAACTAAATGATCGAGTGGAGTGAAACTTGAAAGGAAGCAATTTAATGCAATCATTTAATGTCGCAATTCTTGGTGTTACTGGTGCAGTTGGCACACGGATGTTACAACAATTGGAAAAGTCTGATATCGCGGTTGATCGATTGGTGCTGTTGGCATCAGCACGTTCAGCTGGTCAAACACGCACCTTTCGTGGCCAGTCTTATACGATTGAAGAGGCCACAACGGACTCGTTTAAAGGTATCGATATTGTCTTGTCGTCAGCTGGCGGTTCAGTTTCCAAAGCATTGCTACCAGCAGCGGTGAAGGCAGGAGCCGTTTGTGTCGATAACACCAGTGCCTTTCGGATGGAGCCGGATGTCCCTTTGGTCGTGCCTGAAGTGAATCCAGAAATGTTGAGTCAGCATCAAGGTATTGTTGCCAATCCAAACTGCAGTACCATTCAAATGGTTGTTGCGTTGGCACCGATTGATCGTCAGTATAAGTTACATCAAGTCCTAGTTTCGACTTATCAAGCGGCTTCTGGTGCTGGTCAACGGGCAATGAACGAGTTATTCGATGAGGCCCAACAACGTCATGAAGGCGAAGAGGAGACGGCTGCCATCTTACCCGTCAAGGGTGCTGAACATCACTATCCATTGGCGTTTAACTTGTTGCCACAGATTGATGTCTTTGAAGATGATGGTTTTACTCACGAAGAATGGAAGATGATTCACGAAACTAAAAAGATTTTGCGTGGCGACATGAATGACACAGAACTCAAGGTGTCTGCAACCTGTGTCCGCGTGCCTGTGCCAATTGCCCATGGTGAAAGCGTTTATTTTGAAACGCACCAAACACCAGCTGTACCAGACATGCAGGATCTACTGGCACATTCAAAGGGTGTCGTGCTGCAGGATGATCCCGCACACCAAGTTTATCCGCAACCGATTAACGCAGCTGGTCATGGCGAAACGTTTGTCGGCCGGATGCGAGCAGACCGGGAAAATCCAGGCGCTTATCACATGTGGGTCGTTGCTGATAACCTACTTAAAGGGGCAGCATTGAATGCGGTTCAAATCGCACAGGAACTGATTAAACGTGATTTAGTGCGTGTTCCTGAAGTAACTAAATAAAGTGCAAAAAACATCACGCTGATTTTTTAATATCAGCGTGATGTTTTAGGTTACTTTGATTACATGATGTTGAAACAATTAACCAGTTAATGAGACTAAGAAACGTGGATCGAACTCGACTTAGTTGCCGCAGTGACATAGAAATGAGGGTCATCGCCGACAGCACCATCTTTGAAGTTAGTCGTATTGTGATCGTAGATGGCGTTGTCAGGACCGGTGATAGAACCACTCTTGGCGTCTAAGTCAAAGTTATACTCGACGCCCTTAGCGAATTCTAGTTTGATTGAACTGGAGTGCGCTGTGGTATCAAGGTTGCCAGTGAGGTCACTGAAACTTAGGCTAATTGACCCTGAATTGGCGTTGAACGCACCAGCACCGATTAAGTTAGTGCCGCGGACAGAGCCTGAGTGTGAGTCAACATCGAACTTAGCAACCGTAGTGTCAGCCAAACGAATTGAACCGCTATGAGCACGAGCACGTAATAGACCCGCAACAGTGGTTTGCTTAATGCGAACGGAACCAGAGGATGCGTTGACATCCAAATCTTTAAAGTGGGCACCATTAATGCGAATGGAACCACTGTTTGCTTCCAAACGAACCTGGTTCAGAGCACCGGTATGGCTGAAATTAACGCTGCCTGAGGCACTGTTAACCAGTAAATCACCTGCAAAGGATGCTGGAATGAGTAGTTGAACACGAACCCGCAGTGGTAACAGGTGAGGCCGTGATCCGTTATAAATCGACAGGGTACCATTCTCCAACTTAGTTTGTGCAAGATAGCTGTCATTAGCACGATTCATGTATTCCCGGAAGATGATGTGATCATCATCGGGATTGCTTAAAATTCGGACGCTACTGTCAGCATATTTAAAGTCGATTCGCTGAACTTGATCGGCAGAAAATTGTTGTTCGTTGGCAAGCGCTAAACTGTCCACGTAGATTTCAGTATCGACCGGTTCTTGTTCATTAAATTGCTGATCGAAGTTTGAAAATGTGTCGTCATTGGCATGGGGATCGAACTTGTCAGTATGTGGTTGCTGCTTTTTTTCCGCAAACGAACCGGCAACTGTTTTGCCGCCGTCCGTGTGAATGCCACGATTGTCGATTACAAGATTACCCATCCGAATACCGTCGTTTGTGACAGTAAACGTACCGTTATTGATGTTGATGCCATCGCTATCAATATTCACTGCTTTGCCACCGTTAACTTTAATACCATTGTCGTCGATGCTGAGCACTTTGCCACCATCGATAATTACCTTGCCATCAGCAATATCGATGTGGTGACCGTGACTGTAGGCATGCTCATGTGACGTTTGTTTGGCATCGTCGGAATGAGTATCTTGATCAGTAGCATTTTTTTCGGCGTTAATTTCATCCACTAAGTCGTCGAGATTGCCTAATCCTTCAAAAGCTCTGTTGACGGCGTCCGTGATGGTGGCGCCTTTTTTTTCATTGTCGTGGGCGGCCTCACTTAAATCAGCAGCCAACTCTTCACGTAATTCATGCATTTCTTCCGTGTCAGGATAAGCCTTAAACGTTTCATCCAAACGCCGGTTAACCATCGTATCAATTGTGTCCATTGTCATCAATCCTCCCGGTAATCAGGTCATCAATAATCTTTTTGGCAAACGCCCAGTCTGCGACGTTTTTTGCGAGTAGGCGGGTACCTTGTTCGGTTAGTTTATAGTATTTTCGGCGGCCACCCTGAGTCTCGTCGCCCCAATAGCTTTCGATATCACCATTGCGTTCCATGCGGCGAAAAGCAGTGTATAAAGTGGCTTCGTTTAATTCATATGCATCGTGGCTCAGTTCGCGGACGGCCTTAGCAATTTCATAACCGTAACTGTCGCCCTGGCTAAGAATATTAAGAATGATGGTCGTCGTGTGTCCCCGAATGATATCTTTAGAAATTTCGGGTTTCATGAATGCACCTCCAGTAGTTGTTCGTTTGATTGAGTATAATTTATCACCAATTACTGTGTGTGTCAAAGTATTGTTTAAGGTTTTCTGTTCAAGTTTCAAATGCAGCCGCCTAGTTACTGTGCTCACTGTTGACGGCCCTGTCGCTGAGATAGTGGACAATTTCTTTGAAATACCTGATACTCGTAAATTAAAAAATTGGTGCAATTCTATTCACATCAATGCTAATGTATAACTTAGCAATTATGATTTCATTTTGGTCTACAAACACTGTGCTAATGCGGATGCAAGCGTTCCTTGCTCGTCAATGAAGCAAGCTACTGGTACCTTTTAGGAGTGAAGATGATGCAAACAAAAGGTGAAATTCTCTCGGCCAATTTAAAGAGGGCACGTAATCAATTACGGCTCACACAGTCTGAGGCTGCTAAACAACTAAATGTTTCACGTCAGGCTATTTCTAACTGGGAGACAGGGCGCAATCTGCCAGATGTTTTATTGCTGCAACAAGCGGCAGACGTCTATCAAACGTCTGTTGACGCATTGATGAATGCTTCCGCAGTGACAACGATATCGGCTAAGTTCTCAAAAGTCTTGATCGTAATCGCAGAAACTATCTTGGTAACTATTCGGATGACACAGTTATCCACAATTGCTGGTCTAAGAATGATGGATGGTTTGATTGTGATTGTGGCAATGTTGCTATTTATATTCAAGATTAGAAGAACGCAACTTGTTTCTGCAACGATATTGATAGGTGTGTTAAACCTTATTGCCGCGTGGCAGTCGCAGATCGACTTAAATTTTGGCATGCGATTTGCTTGTTTTGTAGCAGGCATTTTGCTGCTGTTACAAGCTATTATTGGTTTGACTAGGAGGATCACTGAGAACCATCATTTTCAACATTGATGTTCGGGGTGGTTAGCGATGAAACGATTGTGGTGGTTGGTGACTATTATCTGGAGCTTTCTGCTTGGATGCGCAGTGGCAATTGTCATGACACGTACGGTGGATGGGGCAGGTGTGACACAAACGCCTGCGTTGCGAATTATTTCACTGGTAATCTTAGGGATAGTTATTGCTTTCGTTTGTGCCTGTCAATTGATTTGGTGGCTAATTATGCGCCGGCATTGAGACCTTAATTTAAATCAGACCAAAAAGCCGCCCATCAATTAAGGTGGACGGTTTCTCTGTCATCCGGTCATCGCAAACATCTCATGACGCTGTTGCCAAGTTGATCTTTGCTCACGGATTACTGCCGGTCACACACCGGCTGTTTAATTGTGCGACCCCGCGGGAGTCACTTATATTGGTGGCGGATTCTAGGTTGCCGCCTGCCTGTTATCAGCTGATGAACAACTTCATCCAACTGACCCTGTGGTTCTTAGGAAGGAATCTTTCTAAGGCCAACGCTTTTTTCGTGGTCATGATTCACTCACTGGCCATTCGTCTAAGCGTCTAATTGTAATGGGATGTTCGCTCCCTGGACGATGTTTATCAGAACAATACCATTTCACGGTGAAGTGACTTCATGATGTCTAACACCAACCATTCAGACACGTAGTCCAAACTGTGTTCTAAACTCATTAAAGGCCAACTTCCTTCCTCACTTAGAAGTATAGCAAACGTTGAATGAAAGCGCTACCATTATTTACTATTTTCGATATTAAAATTTAAATCGAACAAATGTTTGTACATCTATTTCACCGAGAATCAGATTCGGGTAAAATGGATACAACGAGTTAGTTCCGCAGAAGAAAGGGGCAAAAAACGTGTCGTTAAACTTTATTTTGGGCCAAGCCAAATTTGATCATCGTCAGGAAATGATTGAGCAAATGCGTGCCTCCATGGCTGAGCATCCAAAAGATCAATACTTCGTTTTGGTTCCTAACCACATTAAGTTCAATGCTGAGGTTGGTGTATTAAATGCATTGAAAGAAGCCACGGATAAGACGAACCAGTCACTCTATGCAAATGGCCAAATTCAAGTATTTTCGTTTACTCGATTAGCTTGGTATTTTATGAAAAACACGCCGACTTATCAACTACCGCGTTTATCAAACGCTGGGTTAAGTATGCTGATTTATCACATTATTGCGCAACACCAGGCTGAATTGACCGTTTTTGCCGGTGAACTTAACCAAACCGGTTTTATTAATCAGCTGGTTCGCCAATTTTCCGAGTTAAAGGTCGGTCAGGTTAGTGCGGCGGATTTGCAACATATCGCGGGTTCTTTGGAAACTAGTGAACAGGCAGATCTAGGCGGCAAACTCCATGATTTGGCAATTGTATATGAGGCATACACAGAGACTTTAAGCGGCAATTATGTCGATAATGCTGACCTAGTGAACCAGTTAACTGATTTTTTGGCGCAGGGCAATGAACTTAAACACGCCCATATTTATTTAGACGGATACGCTACTTTTTCTGCACAGGAACAACAATTAGTCACCGTAATGATGAAACAGGCTGCTTCGGTCACCGTTTCGTTGGTTATGCAGCGTGCTCCGAAACAAACGCCTGAATTAGGTGATCTATTTTATGAGCCGTCATTGACGTATTTGAAACTAGTTCAGTTAGCTCGTGAAAACCAGATTCAGATTAAGTTAGACACGACTGCTAAGAAATTGCGGGTAAGCACTGAATTAGCTAAGTTAGACGATTATTGGGTCGCCAGCGTTCCCGCCAAACGCCTGCCGGTTGAGCAACTCTCAGCTCAAACGAATTTACGTGTGTTCACTGCTGAAACACGTTTGGACGAACTTAACCAAGTTGCCCGCCAGATTCGAACGATGGTTGCCCAACAGCCTGAACGGTATCATTATCGTGACTTTTTAGTGTTGAGCCGACATTTAGCACCGTATGAAAACTTTGTTGGTCCAGTGTTTGATCAGATGGAAATTCCTTATTTCGATGATTCAGACAAACCGATGGACAAGCACCCACTGATTGAATTAATCAGTGCTTTATTTGACGTACGCGACCATTATTACCGTTATCAAGATGTGATGCGGTTGTTAAAAACGGAGCTGTTAATTCCCCGTACATTGGGACAGGAAATGTCAGTCAAAGATTTTCGACAGGCGTTGTCGCTAACGGAAAATTGGGTATTGAAAACCGGTATTGAGGGCTCTCGTTGGGTTGAAAAAGAAGATTGGACGTATTGGCGTTTACAACATGTCGATGATGAGACCCTCACGGAAGCAGACGTTGAGGTTCAACGTCAAATAAACGTTATTCACCATTTCATTGGGGCCGTCTTGCCCCCCTTTTTCAAAAAATTAGATAAAGCCACTAATGGTACCGAGACAGCCAAGATTTTGTATCAGTTTTTAGCTGATAATGGGGTGATTGATTGCCTGAATTCATGGCGGGTAACGGCTACCGATAACGGAGACTTAGATCGTGCAAGCCGCAATGAGCAGGCATGGAATACATTTACCGGCATTTTGGACGAGTATGTCAGTCTCTTAGGAGAGGCTGCTGACTTTGATGTCGATGAATTTGCTGCGTTGCTGTTGAATGGATTCGAAGGCACCAATTATACTCAAATTCCGGCAACCTTAGACCAAGTGACTATTTCAGAAACGGGAATTGTCCAACTAAATGATTATCAGGTTGTTTTCCTAATCGGGGCTACTGATGATGTTATGCCAGATCAGGTCGCTGAAAGTAGTATTTTAACCGATGGTGATCGAGACCGATTAGCCCCTAAACTCGCGGATAATCAATTTTTAACGTTAAGCGCGGGTACGCGAATGACATTTGATCCATATATTAACTACATGGGATTCCTGACAGGATGCCAGCAATTGATCTTATCGTATCCGCAAGGAGGAACTGATGAAAACGGCCTTCAACCGTCACGCTACGTCACGAGCATTGTGAACCACTTTCAATTGCCTGTCGTTACCTACACCGCCACTCCAAATGTGGCAACGCAGCAAGCCAGTGCACTGCAACCGTTTATTGGCTCGCCACGATTTGCACTGACTAATTTGATTAAGGTTAGCTATCAGGCCAAAGAGACCCAGTTACCGTTGCCAAAGCCATGGGTGTTCGTGTACCGCTGGTTGCGATTGTCTTCCGTTAAAACGTTAACGGATCAATTATTAGCGGGAATAGATTACCGAAATACACCACAACCATTACGGCCTGATATTGTACAAGGTCTTTATGGTGATCAGTTAAATACTTCCATTTCACAGCTTGAGACATTCTATAGAAATCAGTATGAGTACTTTCTTAAGTTTGGGCTACGTTTAAATGAACGAGATGAATTCGAATTATCTGCCGCTAGCACTGGGGAGTATTTCCATATGGCGCTGGATCAGCTGATGAAGTTGGTAGTCAGTCGGCAACTAGATTTAAGTCAGCTGAGTGAATCTGCCATCAATGATCTCGTAAGTGAAGTGATGCCAACGGTCAATGACCAACCGCAATTTGCTATTCTTAACAGTTCCCACCGCATGGGATATATTCGCAATCAGTTAATTGAAACCATCAAACGGATGGCGACGGTTATCGGGCAACAACAGCAAATTACGCCGATGCGGACGTTAGCTACGGAAGTATTGTTCGGCCATGTTGGGGCGGATTCAGGGATGCCAGCTTTGTCGTTCAAACTGCACGGGGATCGTCACATTAACGTGCGTGGAAAAATAGACCGAGTTGATGGAATGAATGTTGGCAGTAAAGAATACTTGAGTGTTGTGGATTATAAATCTGGCCGACGTACATTTGATTTTGAGCAAGCCTACTACGGGCTATCAATGCAGATGCTGACGTACCTTGATGCCCTTCGCCAAGATGCCGATTCAGTGAGCCCTAGTCAGTTAAACTCACTAGCAGGTGCTTTATACCTACACATTCAAAGTGCAGGCATTTCGCTAAATAAACTGGGTAAGGGTAAACGTTTGGACCTAAATGACTTGGCATCTATCAGCGATGCGTTGCTGTCAGCCCACAAGTACCAAGGTGTGTTGGTTGCTGATCCTGTCATTCTGACAAACTTAGATCAGGACATTGCAGATGGCGGCCACTCAAAAGTTTATCCATTGGCTCTAAAAAAAGATAAAACATTGTCCGCGACGGCTAAGACAGTCATTACTGCTGAACAACTGAATGATTTATTGTCATACGAGGAACAACTCATTGTTAACGCGGGTAATCAGATTTTTGCCGGATCAGATAAGCTCAATCCATTCCAAAATGCCCGCAAACAGACAGGGTTGCAGTATTCACCATACACTGCGGTTATGCGATTTGACGCAATGCTACCTGAAAATCGCTATCACGTGTTGGATAAATTAACGCCAGCAGATGTGCTTCATCGCATTGATCCAAAGCAACAGGAGGATGATAAAGATGGCAACAACTAAGTTAAATTTCACACCGGCCCAGGATGCCGCCATTCATCATGCCGGCCACAATGTTTTAGTTTCAGCTTCAGCTGGTTCTGGGAAAACCCGTGTATTAGTCGAACGTGTAATTACCAAATTATTGGATGAGAGCAATGATACAGACATCACTAATTTACTGGTGGTGACGTTTACTAATGCAGCAGCTAAAGAAATGCGTGACCGTATTCAAACCACATTAAGGCGTGAAATAAATAAAAATGACGGTGAAGATGCCGACAGTAACAAACGGCGTCGTCAGCTGTTACATCAGTTAAATCTGCTTGGCAGCGCCGATATTAGTACCTTGGACGCATTTTGTTTGCGACTAGTTCAGAAATACTATTATGTCATTAAACTTGATCCAGTTTTTCGTCAGCTGGCCGATGAAACAGAAGCCCAGTTACTAAAAGAAGATGTTTGGGGCGATTTACGTGAAACCTTGTACGCCAACGATAATAATGGTCGATTTGCTGAGCTAACCCGTAATTTTTCTAACGATCGTGATGATGAGGGATTACAGGACCTAGTCTTTAGACTCGCAACGTTTGCCACTGCAAAAGCTAAGCCTGATGCATGGCTGGAGAGTTTAGTCAATCAGTACAAATTATCCGATGGAAGTCTTTGGGAAAGCGATTTAGCGCAGCAATACATCCAGCCGAGTGTGACCAGCGCAATTCAACAGTGTTTGGCAGATATTCAAACGGCTAATAACATTGTTGCTGGTTTCTCAAGTGATGACTATATTGCCAAGTGGCAGAAGGTCCTAGCGCCCTTAACCGACCGATTTACAAAGTTGCAGGATGAACTAACGACGACAAACTGGGATTCACTGCGAGATGAATTGGCTAGTGTTGATACTGGTCGGGCACCTGGGCTAAGAAAATTAGAAGCCGATGATCAACGTGTTCATGATCAGTTAAAAACGTTACGAGGTGGTTTGAAAAAGCGCCTAGAACAGCTAATTGATCGTTACTTTGTTTTAAACGAAGCTGACATTAAAAAGGTTAACCAGCATGCGAGTGAATTAGTTGCGCAACTTGCTGACGTGGTAAAGCAGTTTATGTCAGCCTTTGCAGCTGCAAAACGTCAACGACACTTAGTTGACTTTGGTGACCTAGAACATTTTGCGTATCAAATTTTGCAAGATGACAGTGTCCATCAAGAAATTACGAAAAAGTATCACGAGGTACTCGTTGATGAATACCAAGATATCAATGAGCTGCAAGAATCAATTTTGCAATCAGTGGCTAGCCAGACGGCTGGTCACGGAAACATGTTCATGGTGGGCGATATGAAGCAATCAATTTATCGCTTTCGCTTGGCTGATCCAACGTTATTTTTAAAAAAATATAATACGTTTGATACTCATGACCAATTGGCCGAAAAGCCAAATAGCGATGGTGAGCGGATTATCCTGGCCGATAATTTTCGTTCGATGAAGAATGTTGACGCCTTTACAAATTTGATTTTTTCACAGTTAATGGACGAATCTCTTGGCGAAATGAATTATGCCGGGGATGCTGAATTGCAATATGGACCAAAGGATTATCCGGAGAAGGATGTTCCAAAAACGCAGGTTATGATTTATGAGAGCGGCACTGACGATGAGTCTGCGGATAGTGATGATGACGAAGAGGACGTCACTGACGCTTTGACCATTAATGATCGCGCAGAAGGTCAAATCGTGATGGTAGCAGCTAAAATTCGTGATATGGTAGCCGAAAAGACACAAATTTTTGATCGCCAGCAAGGCACCAATCGAGACATGACGTATGGGGATGTCGCATTACTTGTTCCAACCCGTAACAACAATCTGTTACTTCAAGAGCAATTTGCTAAGCTGGGGGTTCCTCTAGAAGTCCGCGATACTGCGAATTACTTCCAAACAACCGAAATTCAAATTATGATGGCTCTTTTACGAATTATTGATAACCCATACCAAGACATTCCATTAGCAGCTGTTTTGCGTTCTCCGATTGTCGGTTTAAATGAAAATGAATTGGCCTACCTACGCATTCAAAACAAAACAAGTGATTACTACCAAGCCCTGCTGGATTTTGAACAACGTGTTCAATCAGAACCTGATAAGATAGGTGACTTTGGTCAGCGTGTCCATGAACGTTTGCAACGTTTTTTAAAGCAGTTAGATCACTTTAGGGATATTGCTCGTCAAAATCAGTTGGTAACGTTAATCTGGACTATCTATCAAGATACTGGCTTTCTTGATTATGTTGCCGGAATGCCAGGTGGACAACAACGGGCAAGTAACTTACATGCACTATACGCACGGGCAGCTGATTATGAAAACAGCAGCTTTAAAGGCGTCTTTCAGTTTGTTCACTTCATTACGGAAATGCAAAAACGCGATAAGGATTTGGCTGAGGTTAATACGACAAGCAATGACAATGCTGTTTCAGTAATGACAATCCACGGTAGCAAAGGCCTGGAATTTCCAGTGGTATTTGTCATGGACGCGTCCCACGGTTTCAATCTATCGGATCAGCGGAGCGCTGTGGTGTTGGACGACCATCTTGGTATTGGAATCACGTGGTACGATCAAAGTCGTCATTTGAAGATAGATACACTGCAGAAAAAATTGGTTGCCAGCGAGTCACTCAAAAAGACTTTATCTGAAGAAATGCGGGTGCTGTACGTTGCTCTGACACGAGCACAACAACGTTTGTTTGTGGTTGGCACGTATAAGGATCAGGATGATCTATTAAAGCATTGGCAAAAAGCAGCTAACAATGCGGCCTTAACGTTAAATACGACACTAAGATCGGAAACTAAGAACTTCATGGATTGGATTGGGATGGCTCTTTTACGATTGCCGTCAGTGGCCAAACAATTAGGAGTGGATGACTTTGTGATTCCGTTGTCGTCTGAGGTTGTGAACGACACGCGGGCGGATAGCTTCGAATTGGTCTTAAAAACGAAAGCTGATTTAGAGGCTGCCGGCATTTTACAAGCAGCGGATGACGAACAACAAACTTACTTGGATGAATTACGTGAAACGGCCAAACAAACCAAGTTTGGTGACCTTAACGTTGATGCGTTAGAGCAGGTATTGTCTTTTAGCTATGCAAACGAAGCCGCAACGAAAACGACTGCGTATCAATCTGTCTCAGAATTGAAGCGATTGTTCGAAGAACCCGACCAGAATCAGTTTGGTACGCTGGAATTAGACGATCAGGCCAAGGCTCGGTCACGGGTTACTAACAACGAATTAAGGACACCACAGTTTATGCAAACGGTCACGGCGCCGAAGCCTACTGAGATTGGGACAGCGACTCATCTAGTTCTGCAGGAAGTAGACTTAAGCGCTGGTCAACCTAGTCCCGAAGACTTGCAGAATCTTGTTAATCAACTGGTTAAAGATCATGTGTTGACTGATGCGGTGGCTTTGAAAATCAACTTGTCTCAGATTGAGAGCTTCTTTCACAGCGATTTAGGCAAGCAGGTGCTTGAACATGCGAATGAGGTTCATCGTGAAGCGGCCTTTTCTTTGCTAATACCTGCTTATCAGTTATATCAGGGCATTCATCAGCCAGAAGATGAGACGAAGGCTGAGCAAGTGCTCATTCACGGAATTATCGACGGTTATTATATCAAGGATGACGAGGTCACGTTATTTGATTACAAGACTGATTATATTGACCCTGCACATCAAGATGAGGGACTTCAAAAGTTGGTTGAGCGCTACCGAGGCCAATTGAACCTTTACGCTGCCGCGCTGACAAACATGACTAGATTACCTGTAACGCACAAAATTCTTTACGCGTTAGATGCCAGCCGACCGATTGAAATATAAATAAAAAACTGATTTTCTTGATGACTTACACGTTAACTGGCGTAAGCACAGAAGAAAATCAGTTTTTTTATTGTTGATTAGCATCAATTACACGATGCAGAGCCTTTTTAGCGGAGAGCCAAAATAGAAAGGCTTCCAGTGCGTCATAACGAATAACCTCTGCGGCAGACATTTCTTGCTGTTGCTGTTCGGCCAAACGAAAATGTTTGAAGGAGTCGTTAGCAGCTTCTCGATTAAATAGTGTTATGAAATGATCGTAACTTTTTTGCGGTGACTCATTGTCGATGATGTATTGAAGGGCAACTCTAAGCTCTTCAAGCGAAAAAATGTTTTTTAAGAGACCAACAATGATAGCACCTGCTAAATGAATCTTATGATAGCTTTTTTTGTCGGGTGCGACTAGAACGTCAGCCTTAAAGTAATTATGCATCATTGTTTTAGTCACTATATCCGCCGGTAATAGGGCGTAAATACCCATTTGTGAGTTCAATCAGCTGGTCGAGATGAAGGTCGAATCCAGGTAGGTCTGACCAATGTGGCAGAATCATCAAATTATTATTTTCGAATGATTGATTCAATGGCTTTGACATATTAATGGGGCGTCCTTTCTGACATTAACCTACCTGTACCGCGATACCGACAAGTCCGGGACCAGTATGAACGCCAAGGGCAGGGGAAATGTTTCCTGTCTCAATATTAAGTGATGGAAAGCGGTTTTGTAAATCCCCTGTTACCTGATTTAATAGCGGTTCATTGAGACCTTGAGCTACAGCTACCCGCGCGTTTTTGTTGGCGGCGATTTTTTGAGAAGCAAGTTCGACCATTTTCTGGATAGCCTTCTTTTCTGTGCGCGCTTTAGCGATAGCTGTATAAACACCATCTGAATCACAAGTAATAATCGGTTTAATGTTAAGTGCTGCACCAAAGAATCCGGCAACACGGCCGATTCGACCTCCGGCTCTTAGATATTTTAATGTTGGAATATAAATGTAGACGGAACTTTTAGGAACGGAGGCATTGAGCTTATCGATGATTGTGGTAAATGGCAATTGCTGGTCAATGAGCGATTCTGCGTAGCTGGCAAACAGGCCACTACCAACACCAATGTTTTTAGTATCGATAACTACCATTTGCACGTCGTCCTGTGACTCTGCGATCTGTTTGAAAAGGCTGTTGGTTACCGATAGTGCGCCAGATATGGTGATTCCAATGACATGGGTAAAACCGTGGCTTTTTAGTGTTGCGAGGCGATTAATGACATCGCCCATCACGGGGCTGGCAGTTTTAGGAAGCTCTTTAGCAGTGGATTGTAAACGATAAAAGTCATCTGGTTCAATGGTTTCACGGTCGGCGTATGTTTTGCCATCGATCATTAACTGCATTGGCACAGCAACGATGTTTTGATAGTGTGTAAAAATATGTTCAGGCACATCGGAGGCCGAATCTACGAGCAAAGCAATTTTTTCTTCTGTCATCAAGAGTTTACCTTCTTAGTCGTATTTGAAACGATATTGATTTCATTAATATAGTATTGAATACTATATTAATGATCGTGTTTTGTCCAATTTCGGCTTAATTCATTTAATTTTAATAATTGAATAAGAAATTAATTTGAACTCGTCTAGCATTTGAAAATGTGATAATTTACTGATTGAGAAAGTAATTGATGGCATAACTGCGAGTCTCATGGGGAGAGAATCGACATTATATAGAGAGGGTGGATGAAATGATGAACGATAACTGTGAAATTTGCAGACGGATTCAAATGATTAAGGATGGGACGAATCCCTATTTTGTTGCTGAATTATCAACAGGGTATGTAGTAATTGGCGACAATCAGCACTTTAAGGGATACACCTTGTTTTTGTGCAAACAACATGAGACAGAATTGCATTTTTTGCCACGCGATTTTAAAGAGCAATTTTTGCACGAAATGAGTTTGGTAGCGGAGGCTGTTTACGACGCGTTCCATGCTGAAAAAATGAACTATGAGTTATTAGGAAATGGCGACACCCACGTTCACTGGCACCTATTCCCTCGCCGAAAAGGCGATACGAAAACACCGGGGCCAGTTTGGTGGTTAGATCGTAACGTTATGTTCAGTGACGGCAACCGGCCAACACCTGAAGAACTTGACAAGATGAAGCAAACGCTGAAGGCAACACTAACTAAAGTGCTGGCGGCGGATGCTGAAGCGGCAAATTAAATAGAACTCAAATAGCGGCAACGTTCGCCCGAATTACTTCGCGTGAATGTTGCCGCTATTTGTTATCTTTGGTTACTCAATTAATTTTAAACGATGATGAACGATCACTAGATCAACAGTGTCATCATCGTAAACGAAAGCAGCTCCGTAAATATCGTCGCGGTCTTCTCCCCAACCTGGAATTGGTTTGCCCGCAAAGAAAAGCCGCTTCGTTTCTATTTCACACGTGATTGAGTCACGGGCAAAAATAGTGACACCGCTGACGTGTGTTTGCAGGGGATGACCGGTTTCAGGACTCAACAAGTGGTGGTAACGATGACCGTTCTTAACTAAAACGCGTTCGTAGGTGCCTGACGTGACGGCGGAACCAGCTGGCATTAGCACAGTCAGAAGATCCTCACCACGTGCTTTTGTTGGTGCCTGAACGCCAACCAGCCATTGACCATTATCGCGTTTAGGCGAAGTACCGACAAATTCAACGTTTCCGCCTAGGTTGATGATACCTGCTTGCACGCCATTGGCACGCCATAGATCGCGAATGCGATCAGCAATGTAGCCCTTGGCAATACCGCCTAGATCCAGTTCCATCCCTGGCTCAGTGAGGTACACGCTCTGATCGGCGTCATTTAGAATGACATTTGCTCCATTAGACAGTGCTAGCCGTTTGGAAATATCCGTTTCATTGGGAACGTTTGCTCCAGCAAAGCCAATTTTCCAAAGTTTAACGAGTGGTCCAATTAGAGCATTGAAGCCAAAATGTTGGTGGCTCTGCTCAACGGCAGTTTTGATGAGTGCAAACGTGCTTGGGGATACTTGTACAGCATGTTTGCCGGACGCATTGTTGACTGCCATAACTTCGGAAATAGGGGCATTAACGGTTAGCTGTTGTTCGTACAGCTGAATGAGCGCGATGCTGTCATCCAGTACCTTTTCATCTGTCTCACCCATGACCGTTAGCACAATGCGAGTGCCGAGCGCATGGGTTGTTTTTGTTAGTTTTTGCGATGCGAGATTATTAATCATAGTTTGGGTCCTATTGGTTATCTTTCAGTAAGTTCAAAATGTCAGTGTTAATTGATATTATAGGTCGTGGTCGTTTTTACCGTCAATGTCAGTATGGATGAGTACTCAACATTAATAAATTAATAAATAAACTTTGAAGTTTAGTAAAGACACTACTGATATTAACCAGCTAAAAATATTATGCGGTAATATCACAGTGTACCCAAAGAGATAAAGATGTTTCCATTTTTACTAGTCAACGGATGTCTGACGTTTGTGAAATTACCTTGAATCTTCTTTGGAACAGGGTTATATTTTTTTATGGCGGTATTTTTAAGGCCTTATGGAGAGTTACCCAAGTCTGGTTGAAGGGACACAATTTCGGTTGTGAGGTCAGCAATGACGCAGAGGTTCAAATCCTTTACTCTCCTTTATGAATCCATGGTAACGTCGGATTAGCGTTAGTGCCTAGCATTCATATAGTTGCATAATTTAACAGTTGTAAATATGGAGAGTTACCCAAGTCTGGTTGAAGGGACACAATTTCGGTTGTGAGGTCAGCAATGACGCGGAGGTTCAAATCCTTCACTCTCCTTCTTGGGCATCGAAGTTCGGTGCCTTTTTAATATCTAACTTTGTAGTATATAGTAGATTGTAAAATTAATCCGAACGCTGTTCGGACAAAAAAGATCAGCTTCCTTTAAAATGGTGTTTACAACAAACCCATCTTTTAGGAGCTGATCTTTTGTCTAGTATAACCTATTCCGAACGAATTAAAATCGAAACCTTTTGTGAACTAGGGCTGTCCAATATCCAAATGGGCGTTCGGCTGAACCGATCACCGTCAACAATTTCTTATGAATTATCTCGATGTCAACCTTATCAGGCTGAATTAGCACAAACAGATGCCGAATACAAGCGATCACGATGTGGTCGGAAAACTAAGCTGAGCGATGAGTTAAAGCAAACAATTCTCAACCATTTACATCTAAGCTGGTCACCAGGAATGATTGCTCACGAATTTAAACTAGCGACTAAATCTATTTATAATTGGCTAAATCAGGGGAGAATTGGTTTCTCCTTGAATGATCTACCTGAACATGGCGTACGCCAACGGCGTAACGTTGACCAACGATCCAAATATAATCAATCTTTGGGGCGATCGATTGAACAGCGTCCCATGATGATTAATCAACGTAATCGCATCGGTGATTTTGAACTAGATACCGTCGTTGGCCCTCGTGGGCATAGTAAGGCAGTTTTATTAACTTTAATCGATCGCAAATCACGGTTCCTTTGGGCATATCGGTTAAAGGACCGAACGACAGCGAGTGTTAATGAAGCACTGACTAAGTTCCTAACAACTTTTAATGGACCGGTGCACAGTTTTACTGTGGACCGTGGTACTGAGTTTAGTGGGCTAGTATCATTTGAATCACAATATGGTATTAAGACCTATTACTGTCATGCTTATACGCCAGCTGAACGTGGTAGTAATGAACGCTTTAATCGGAATTTACGTTATTTTTATCCTAAGGGGACTCGTTTTGAGCACATTAGTGCTCAAGATTTAACGACGACGTTACTCCAAATTAACCAGAGACCGCTTAAAATACTTGACTGGAAAACACCGTATCAGGTTATGCTGACCAATTTGTCCAAAAATTCGGATTAAATTTGCAATCTACCATATAAAATGAAATGGTGTGAAAACTTTGCAAAAAGTACGCGAATTAACAGTTGAAGAATTCAGAACGTTTGAAGAGAAATGTCCCTATGGTTCTTTTTATCAATCTGTGGAACAGGGTAACTTGATGCTAAAAGAAGGCCATAAAGCGGTCTATATGGGTCTTGTAGAAAACGATCAGATTATCGTTGCCGGATTAATCGTTGGGATGAAGGTGCACTTTGGTTACCGGTTTGACATTTATGGTGGTCCATTGTTTATGCCCGGTTCAGAAACTAAGGCTAATTTAGCTGCTTTTGTAAAGCCAGTTGAAAAATATGTTCGTCAGCAGAATGGGATGTTCTTGCGACTGATTCCTAACTTAGCTTTTAAAACATACAAGGACGATGGCGAACTAATTGCGAGTCATTTTGACACGTTACCTGCATTATTTAAAGAATTAGGATATAACTATCAGAGTTACCACAGCGCTGGTTATGACGAAGCAACTCATGTGACCCATTACGAGTATAAAAAAGACGTTCGTGATATGACGGAACAGACGTTGGAAAAAAGCTTCGACAAGAAAGCGCGCTATAACGTTAAGAAAGCCAAAGAATTTGGTGTTAAGTTACGCGATATTTCTTACGATGAATTACAGGAATTCAAGAAAGATACTGCACTTACGGCTGAACGGTTACACTTCCCAGATAAGTCACTAGATTACTATCAGAATGTGTACCGTGAGTTTGGTAATAAAGTTCGCTTTGTGGTTGCTGAAATCGATTCAAACGAATATATCGATTCGTATCAAAAAAAGATTGCTGCTACCGATGATAAGATTGAAGCGCTCAAACAAAAAAACAAGGGCTACGAACAGCATAAAATCGATGACCTTGAACGTCAAAAGGCTAACCATCAAAAGAAAATCGATGTCGCCAAAGATCTTCAAAAACGTTATCCTGCCAAGTTTAATGTTGCCGGAGCGATGTTTGTGATTCAACCACAAGAAATCGATTACGTATTTAGTTACACGAATGAAGAATTCAAAACGTTCAAGGGTCCATTCATGTTGCAAGATGCCATGATGAAGGCCGCTGTTGACCAAAATATTCCGACGTACAACTTCTTGGGTGTTGCCGGACTCTTCGATGGTAGTGACGGTGTGTTTGAATTCAAACAAGGTTTTAATGGCTACACTGACGAAATGATCGGTGAATTCTCCAAAGTGTTGATTCCATGGCGTTACAAGTTGTTGAACGCTATTAAGACAGTGTTGGGGCGTAGCAAACGTTTCTAAAAAGTTGAGATTTGAAAGATAAAGAAAATAACCGTTTGAAAATTACAAGTTGCACAGTAATTTCCAAACGGTTATTTTAGTAGCGTTAAATAGAATTGAATGGAGAAACAAAATGTCTATTATTTCCCATCATGTTAGGACAGAAGACTATGACGCACTAACTATACTGTGGCGTGAAACGGTTGTAACAACGCATAAATTTTTGAAGGTGGCAGATATTGACCAGATTCAACGAATGTTGCCAGTGTACTTTGATGCAGTTAATTTATTGACATGGTTTGACGGCGAAAAACTAATTGGTTTTTCTGGCACTAAGAATTATAAACTTGAAATGCTGTTCCTGGACGTTCGTTGTCTGCATCAGGGCTACGGAAGTCAAATTTTGGAACGTCTGATCAATGAGGACCACATTCAAACAGTGGATGTTAACGAACAAAATCCTGATGCATTAGCCTTTTATCAACATAATGGGTTTCACATTGCGAACCGTGATGCTGAGGATAATCAGGGACGTTCATTTCCAATTTTGCATTTAAAGTTAACCTAAGTATGCTATCGAGGACAATAAATGTCAAGGGCAGTTTAAAAATGTAGGTTTTCGGCAGAAAGAAATGTAGGTTTTCGGCAGTTACTTGAGGCCACGTAATCGGTAAGATTTACCAGTGATCTTCACTACGTGAACATGATGAACCAAGCGATCGAGAATGGCTGCTGTCACAGTTGGGTTCTGGAAAATATCAACCCAAGCGGATAGATCACTATTGCTGGTAATGATCGTTGAATGCTTTTCATAGCGGGCATTGACTAGCTGAAATAAGAGGTTAGCTTCTTGGTGACCAATTGGCAAATACCCAATTTCATCAATAATTAATAGGTCATAGCGCGAATAGCGGCTTAGAGATCGATCAAGCAGTCCTTTTTCGTAAGCTGCTCTCAATCTAATCAACAGCTCATGACAATTAATAAAGAGAACCCGACAGCCCTGTTTACAGGCCTCAATCCCAATACTAATTGCCAAGTGGGTTTTACCGACTCCCGGATTGCCAATAAAGATTAAGTTTTCAGACTTTTCCATAAAAGCCAGATTCTGGAATTCCAGAACCTCTTGGCGATTCATACTGGGTTGAAAGCTAAAATCAAATGTATCTAGGGATTTTGTATTGGGGAACCGAGCACGGCCAATGGCCCGTGCAATCTGACCTTCGTGTCGATTCTGGAGTTCCGAATTAGTTAAATCAATTAGCGCCTCAGTTAATGACAGATTATCAGTGTGAATTTGATCAAGGTAATTCGGCAAGTATTCACGGATTTTGTTTAACCCTAAGCGCTCAAGATTATTTAAAAGAATTTGATTATTAGTGGTCATGGTAGCCTCCTATAAGTTGTCGTAATCAGTCATATGTTCACGAATGTAAGCTGAAATGTCTTCATCTGTCCGCCCTTTAAGCAAATCAGATTTGAGGATATTGAACTGATCTTGGGGGTCATAATTCAGCGAATTGGTAGTTATGGAGTGCGTACGAATTTCTTCTCCGTTATAATAAATGTGAATGCGCTGCTCATCATTGGAGATTTCAACAGCAACCGTACAACCAATGTATCGCGGATCTACTGAGTACTTACATTTGCGGAAATTGATCATGGCCTCCTTCGAAACGACACGGGTAATGTTTTCTTCGAAGTATGGTTCAAGGAGATTAACTGGAACGCGATGAAGGTACTCTTTTTCTTCGTCTAACCATTTCAGGTACGGGACTTCGTCCGTGGCCTGCGAAGTTTCATGATTTAGATCATCTCGGAGCATATGAACTAGTTCGATTAGCTCAGTTCCATCAGCAAATTCAGTATTGTATGGCCGTAAACGTTCAACCGTGCGAGCAAGGGCTTCAACTGCACCTTTAGTTTGTGGTCTGAATGGTCGACAAGCAATTGGTGTGAAACCGGCATCTTTACAGAATTCGTGGAACCGTTCGTTAAAGACAGCGTGGCCAAACTGGGATTTTGTATGATCCACAACGGTTTTCATATTATCAAACCAGATTTCCGTCGGAATACCTCCGGTATGAAGGAAAGCGTCGTGTAAGCAAGAAAAGAGGGTATCTTGGCTCCGATCAAAGGTTAGTGTCATATATTTGAGTTTTGAATAAGGCAATACATACAAGAAAATATTGAATTTAAACAGCTCACCCTCGCTGCTCACTAGGGCCATTTCTTCTTTCCAGTCAACTTGAGCAGAGAGACCAGGGGAATGTTCAATCCGAATGGTAGCTTTCTTAACTCGTTCTCGGCGGGTTTGGCGACAATAATCTTTCACGAGGGTATAGCTGCCGGTAAAGCCCTTCTTCTGGATAAATTTAAAAATTGAAGCAGCCGAACAATTTAGTTCAAGCTTTGAATCGATGGTTTGCTTGAATGGATCCAGTAAACTTGGCCGTTTCGGTCGACCACTTGGTCGGCCCTTAAGTCCAGCTTTGACTTCCTCATAGGCTTTCTTAACGGTTCGATAATCAACATTATATTGCCGGGCAATCTCGGCGAAGTTAGGCTTAATATTTTCAGTCACGTAAATCGTCACTCCTTCTCTTAAATCACGTCTCACATCAAATTCCTCCTACACTCTGATGTGATTCATGATACAAAAAATGTAGGAAAACCAACAGTTCTAACCTGCCGTTTTCCTACATTTTACGGGTGCCTTTTACACAATAAAGCCAGTGCGCTCAAAACTCACCTGTATTCCTAATCCAATTAAGGCAAACATTCCTGTAAAATCTCTATTGTAGTCGATTCCGGCTCATCGCATAAAAACGGTGAGAGGAGGACGAATATGTTACAAATGTTTTTGACTATTATAGTGGGCCCGCTTGTTGTCGGCGTACTGCTTATCTTATTTAAGCAGTGGTTGGATCGAAATGATAAGTGGTAATCGACTACTAATCTAACCCGTCCGTTTAAGTACATATTATTCGAAAAAAGAACCCCGAAGAGTGGCAGCGCTTCGGGGTTTTGACGAATATGTTACATTTAACTATCGGTGTAAATACAGTTTATCATGTTTTTGAGCAAATGCGAAGTAATAGGGTAAATGTCATTTGAACATGTCTGTGTCAAACACAAGCACATAACTTACCATAGATCATTTGGATAGTTCAGCTAGTAGCCGTTTTAGTGTATGAGACAGGTGAACATTCTTACACGCTGCTATGACTGTCAGTGCCGAGACCAAGGATAATTGATAATCAATTTTAAATAAATAAAAATCCTGTTCACAGTTAAGATTTTAACGTCTTAACTATGAACAGGATTTTTTGTCTAATCTAAATGCATTCAAACAAATAGATTACTCACAACATTTAATCCGAAGTCTATTGTTCTTCGTACCAAGTGTAGTGGAAGTTACCAGGGCGGTCAGTACGTTCGTAAGTGTGAGCACCGAAGTAGTCACGTTGTGCTTGCAACAAGTTAGCTGGCAGAACTTCTGCACGGAAACTGTCGTAGTAAGTGATGGCAGCTGAGAAGCTAGGAACTGGAACCCCAGCCTTAACAGCCATGGCAACAACGTCACGAACTGATTCTTGGTACTTAGCAGCGATGTCCTTGAAGTAGTCGTCGAACAACAAGTTAGTCAGCTTAGGATCCTTGTCAAAGGCATCAGTGATGTTTTGAAGGAAGCCGGCACGGATGATACAACCTGCGCGCCAGATTTGTGCTAATTGACCAAATTGTAAGTCCCAGTCATAAGTTTCAGAAGCAACACGCAATTGTTCGAAACCTTGTGCGTAGCTCATTAACTTACTGAAGAACAAAGCTTGACGAATCTTTTCGATGAATTCTTTCTTGTCACCGATTTCAGCTTTACCTTGGCTCTTAGCTGCTGGTAAGACTTTAGAAGCTTTAACACGTTCGTCCTTCATCATTGAGATGTAACGAGCGTAAACGGATTCAGTGATAACAGATTGTGGTACTTGGATGTTCAAAGCATCTTCTGAACTCCACTTACCAGTACCTTTGTTGTTACCACGGTCCAAGATCATGTCAAGGATAGGCTTTGTCTTGTCGTCGCCTAAGTCATCTTTATGAGTCAAGATGTCGGCGGTGATTTCGATTAAGTAACTGTCCAATTCACCCTTGTTCCATTCTTTAAAGATGTCAGCCATTTCATCAACAGAAATGCCGGCAACGTTACGCATGATGTTGTAGCTTTCGTCGATCAGCTCTTCATCACCATATTCGATACCGTTGTGGACCATCTTAACGTAGTGACCAGCACCGTTAGGGCCGATGTACGCTACACATGGTTTGCCATCTTGAGGTGCCTTGGCAGCAATCTGTTCAAGGATTGGGGCAACTAAGTCATAAGCGGCCTTTTGACCACCAGGCATTAGTGAAGGACCTTGAAGGGCACCTAATTCACCACCGGATACACCCATGCCGATAAAGTTAATCCCGGACTTGTCCAGTTCAGCGTTACGAGCCATGGTGTCGTGGAAGTTAGTGTTCCCACCATCGATTAAAACATCACCCTTGTCGAGTAATGGTAATAATTCTTGAATAACGGCGTCCGTTGGGGCACCAGCTTTAACCATCATCAAAATCCGACGAGGTGTTTCAAGAGACTTAACGAAATCTTCAATCGTATAACTAGGAACTAACTTTTTGTCGCCGTGGTCCTTCATCATGTCATCGGTCTTTGAACGTGAACGGTTGTATACACCTACAGTGAAACCGCGACTTTCAATGTTTAGGGCCAAGTTCTTACCCATAACTGCTAAACCAATAACACCAATTTGTGCTTTTTGATCTGCCATGATAAACCTTCCTTGTTATGTTTTATTGTGAAAATCATTATCATTATGGGCACAAACCCGTTATGTCAACGATGTTCCACAATTGTGAAGAGCAACACTATTACAGCTATTATGGTAGTTGATACGCTTACATTTTTCAACCGCTAGGGGTTCGTTTAATGAAATTAGTTGTGAAATAAATTTACGCGGACAGTTTATAAAACTTGGTTACAATCGTTTGTCATTGTTCTTAAATAATTGCCGTAATATTCGACATCGGTTAGACTTGGAATTACTTGTGAAAAAGAAGCAGTCAAACGGAGTAGAAAGAGGGAGACTCATGGACGACGTTGTTATCGTCAGTGCTGTGCGCACACCTGTAGGAAAAATGGGTGGCGCATTGGCCAGCTTTAGTGCAGTTGAATTAGGGACCTTAGCGGCTAAGGCTGCAATTAAGCGGGCAAACGTTGATCCAAGTATCATTGATCAAACGATTGTCAGCAACGTCTTACAGGCTGGCTCAGGGCAAAATGTTGGTCGTCAAATTGGAATCAACGCTGGCGTTCCGGAAAGCAGCCCAGCGATGACTGTTAATGAAGTTTGTGGATCAGGTTTAAAAGCGATTCGATTGGGTCAATCAGCCATTGTTATGGGTGATGCCGATGCAGTCTTAGTAGTTGGCACGGAAAGCATGACCAATGCACCTTACCTGACGAATGGCATGCGATTGGGGACTAAGTTTGGTGACACAACGATGGTTGATAGCATGGAGCATGACGGCCTGACGGATGCCTTTTCAAATCAGCCGATGGGTGTGACTGCCGAGAACGTTGCAGAGCAGTACCACGTTAGTCGCGAACAACAGGATGCTTTTGCATTGGCCTCACATCAGCACGCAGCCAAAGCCAGTGACGATGGTGCGTTTGCCGATGAAATGCTGCCACTAACCGTTAAAAATCGGCATGGAGAAACCGTTATCGACCGCGATGAAACGATTCGTGAAGATACCAGTCTTGAGAAGCTGGCTAAACTTAAGCCGAGCTTTGAACTGGGCGGTACTGTCACGGCCGGCAATGCGGCGCCACTGAATGATGGTGCTGCTGCCATGATCTTGATGCGTAAAAACAAAGCTGCCGAGTTAGGTTTGAAACCATTGGCGACCATTAGGGGTTATCAAGAGGTTGGCGTTAATCCACAAACGATGGGCTATTCACCGGTTAAAGCAGTCAGCGAGTTACTTGATAAACAGCATCAGACGGTGTCTGATATCGACTTGTTTGAGCTGAATGAAGCTTTTGCAGCACCAAGCGTGGCAGTTGCCCGCGACCTGAAGATTCCGGCAGACAAATTAAATCCAAACGGTGGTTCGATTGCCATTGGTCATCCCCTTGGGGCGACGGGTGTTCGGATCGTAACGACACTGATTTATGCTTTGAAGCATGCCAATCAACATACAGGCGTTGCCGGTTTATGTATTGGTGGCGGACTGGGCATTGCGCTTTCTGTGGAAGTTAATTAAAACCTTTAGTATGAGAGAGCGGGACATCACACGCTTTGGCTTTCTCAGGTAACATAAATCCGGCGTTTATGGGTGTTTTTCCCATGAGCGCCGGATTTATGTTAGATGAGCAAAAGTCAGTGTTATGTCTCGCGTTTGCGGCAATTTTTCATCCGCATGAACTTTTGCAATTGAAGAAAAATTGCTTACCGAAACAACCTGCTACCATTTTGCTGAAATAAAAGTTGAGCAAAATGACTCAGACTTTTAATTTCTATGCTAATTGTGACTGTTAACGACTCTTTTTCATCAATTTAGTTTTGACTTAGCCTGTAAATAACGAGGCCAGCAAGCGAGATAATACCGACAATAATCAGCGAAATGCTAATTTGCTGACCGGTGTGTGGCAAAGCCTCTGCCAGAGAATCCTTCTGTTTTGCAGATTCTTTGGTTGAAACGAATTGTCCAGTAGATGGCGCATTTGAGGACGAATTTGATGGGCCTGCAACTATTGTTTGGTCACGATTGTCGGATGTCGAAGAGTGGTTGCTGGATGTTAGGTGACTAGCGCTTGAATCGTTAGAGACAACCACAGAGTTATCCGTTGAACTTTCGTTAGTGTGATTAGTATCTACGTGATGACTGTCTGAATGATCATTGTTTTCAACAGAACTGCTGTCACTATTTTCTGATGAACTGTTATTTGAGCTTTCAGAGGCACTATTGGATTCGCTAGTCGAACTTTCATTGGAATCGTTGTTGTCCGAGCTACTGTTTGATTCTTCGCCAGAGTTATTATTCTCAGAACCACTACCTGTTCCTGAACCAGCAGTTTGTTTCACGCTGGCAGTGGCCTTTTCAGTATTAGACCCACTGCCGTTTGTTCCCCAGCTCATTGTGGCCGTATTTTTGAACACGGAACTGCCATCAGAGGCAACGGTTGGGTCCTTAAACGTTGTTAGATAATCAATGACAACCATCTGTGAATCGAGTTTAGCAAACGTTGTTTCAAAACTGTCGCCAGTCACTGACACTGTGTAATCTGCTCCAGCAGTCAGGGTTTCATCACGCTTATAGCTTGCTTGTGTGGTGGAGTCTGTCCAATGTCCATTAGACACAGTGATGCTGCCAGGGACTAATTGTTGACCAGCATCAGTGATGATATCTGAAACTTTTACATTTTCCATCAGCAGTTCATTACGGTTAACCAGAATAGTCCATTTGATTGCGGGGTTGCCGGTGCTGTCAGTCGTGAAACTCCCCTTTTTGGACAAGTTATTTGTGGATGGACTGACAATCACTGGGCTTGTTAACGTCCCATTGTTAGTTTCAAACGGCACGTTTTGTTCACCTAATCCGATTGCTGCCGCATTGAGTTTGGTCGAAAAGGTAATGGTGCCATGGAGGTTACTCAGGGTTGCTGCAGTTTCGTTAAACGTAACCACCATTGTGCCATCAGTCTTTACGTCGACAGTTCCTAACGCCGTGCCATCGTCAGCAAGCAGCGGAAAAGTTGATTCCTTTGAGACACGAAGGGCGTCTGGCAATTGAATTTTCATTTGGTCGTTAGCAACGATGTGAACGTCGTTTGGCACTGCCCAGTCGTAGCGCACGTTGACGTTACTAGCATAGCTAAAATTAGGTCCATTTGTAATTGTTCCGCTAGTGATGAATTCGTTGCCGTATGTTGCGGCTTGTGCGACTTGAGTGTTAAAAAGGAAGCCAATCATCACGGTGAGCACCACAAGTAGCCAGTTTATTAATCGAGAACGTTTCATAATTCTATCTTCCTCCCAAATTACTCTTGGAAATAGCGTACGAGAGAAATGAGAGGATAATATCTCAAACTTCACGGCCAGTTCGATTTTTACGAGAAATCCAATTGGTGAAAAATTGATATACCTAGAAAAATGATAAATTTATGATATTCGGCGCCGATTAAAGGACGCTCTTTGGCGTTCGATGGCATGGTGGGGTCGTTGCCGATAGTTCGTGGGGATGCTCAGTTAAGCCTCGATTATTTGGGGTAGCTTGGAGTAATTCAGTTATTTTAGTCAAATCATCTTCAGATCCTAGATCCGTCAAAATATACGTTTGGGTAGCTTGAATAACAGGTTGATCGGGACAATGATCGGATAAATAAAGATCGTATTGTTTATTTGGGTCAAAGACCTCAACTGTCGTTCGCAGTGTTTGATTAAAGTAGTTTTGGCAAATTTGAATAAAGGGTTCGAGCCACATCTCACCAATTTCCGGATCGACGGCAATTCTGTAGGTTGGGGCAAATCGCTGTCTCAACGTTAAACGTAGTAGTACCATAAGCTGTTGGACATATCCTGGATCGACAGAAATCTTAAATTTGTTTGCTAAGGATGAAACGATGACGCGAGTAAGCTCGTGGGCCTGACGGATGATCAATTCATTATGAAGGCGTTGGTAGTAACGTGTTGTTGTATCTGGCCGCATAACGTTGATATGACCAGTACAGACGGTGAGGTTGACCAATGTGCGATAGAGAGTAGCGACACTGTATCGCGTAATGGTTGGCGTGTCTAAATTGAGCATTGGCTGAACATGTTTTTGGTGAATAGTTTGCGCCGTGCTTGCCAAGGAATCGGTGGGATTGACCATGTCCACAGCGGGTTGCCAAAAGGCGTCGTCAATGGGAAAAACTTCATGAGCAATACAAAAGATCAATAAACTTTGCTCAAGTTCGGTCTTCTCGATTCGCTGCATAAACGTCGGCATCGAATCCTGTAATTGCCGCCACAGCTGTTGAAAATGGGGCGCATCCACCATGGTCTTATAGACTTGGCGGGCGAGGGGCGATAAGGTCATTGTCGTGTTCGCATGTCGGTTGCGCAGCCGAATAATCAGCAGCCATGTATACAGTTTGCGAGGCCCGTCAGCTGCTAGATATTTATTAGACCCATCGATTAATAAACGATGCATTGTCTCCGCTAAGGGACTGTTGCGCTGCAAATAACGACGGTAAACGTACTGGTCTTTTGGGCAAACATTCCATAGCAGTTCATACATTAAATGTTGAATAGCGAGATCTGGGCCAGTGAGCTGCAGTTGGTTGATCTTGACGTGAAATGGCGCTAAAAGATCATTGAGTTCGGCAATCTTACGGTAAAGAGTAGCCACGCTGAAGTTAAGTTTCGTGGCCAATTGAATGCTGGTTAGATTGGGATTAAGGACGATGTTTTCGATAATACTAATTTTGGGTGTTTGGCGATAGTACGAGAAAATGAGCGTTTTTAAACTCATTTGACCGTTGATGTGTAAATGAACTTTTTCATTGTTCCATTTAAAGGAAATATCATATTGGATTAGTGAAGGTCTCAGCACCATTTGGATGGCTTGCAGGTCGTCCATTAATAAATTGCGGCTTGAAAAAGGTAAGGCGTTCGCAATTTTCGAAATTTTGGCCTCGCCATTATTACGGTATAGATATTGCAAAATCCTAATCTGTCGCCGTTCAAACGGCTCTAAAAGATCTTCTTTGTTCATTATTCCACCTCAGTGTCGTAAATAACTGTTGCCATTAATTAATTTACCCACTAAACTAAACGTGTGGTTCTCAAATTTTTCGATAATTTTTGAATTATTGCAAGGCAGTTTTAATCTTCAATTTGTATCTTTAGAATAACGGAAATGATTTTATTAAGACATTTTTGTGCTTAGGAGGCAAATAGCAGTCGTGGAGAAATTAAAGGCTTCATTAACAAACAAGAAACAGTATCATGATGACCAACTTGGCGATTATAAAATGACCGCTTTGGAGTTGGGCAGTGGCTTTTTTCAGTTCGATATTGATAGTTTGATTTATCAAGGAAGAATTGTTGAATCGCGTCGGAATGATGGCACGTTTCTAACCACGCTTGGCGATCAAGAACGTGTTATTGAAATCGAGTAGTTAAGATTGTTAGTAATTGAATAAATGATTGTTGATGGCATCAGTTACTTTTGTTACTGGTGTTTTTTTGCGCGATAGGAACAACGAATTGTTGGTGAAATGATCAATTTGCGAACCTGTTGAGTGTTAGTAAGGTGACTTGCCGAACTAAAATGTTTGCACGAGCAAATAAATAGTCAAAATGAAAACGGATTCTAGCGAAGATTGCCCCAAAATTGTTACGATACTCATGTGAGATAACTTACAAAGCATTTGATGGTCAATTTGTGTACACAGCAAAGATAAGGAGTACAAATCATGCAAATTACAGCAGCTGTTGCGCCAGCTAAAGGTGAATCTTTAGTTGTTGAACCCGTTGAATTAGATGACACATTACGCGGTGATCAATTGTTAGTTAAGGTCGTTGCCGTCGGCGTTTGTGGCGCAGATATCATGCGGGCCAAAACCGGTATGGGACGTAGTGAATTTCCGATTATTTTGGGGCATGAAGGTGCCGGCATTGTCGAGCAGGTCGGTGAAGATGTTCGTGAATTTGAAGTTGGTGATCATGTGGCAATTTCATATGCTAGCTGTGGTCATTGTCGCCAGTGCTTAGCTGGTCGCCCATATGCGTGTGAACGCTCAGATGAATTGAATTTTGGCGGTGTTGATTACTACGGTGGCAGCCGTTTTACTTTAAATGGTCAGCCAGTAACGTCGTTCTTCCAGCAATCGTCGTTTGGTACCTATGCGAAGGTTCAGGAACGAAACGCTGTCAAAGTAACCAAGGACGTTGATGTCAGTCTGCTCGGGCCACTGGGATGTGGTTTACAAACGGGGGCTGGTACCATTATGCACATTCTTAAACCCGAAGTTGGCAGTTCAATGGCAGTGTTCGGTACTGGAACGGTCGGCGATGCAGCCATTATGGCGGCCAAGGCGATGCACGTTGCCAAAATCATCGCTGTTGATATCTTTGATACACGGTTGGCAGAAGCCAAGGCACTTGGGGCAACGGATATTATTAACAGCAAGACAGTTGATGATGTGCCCGCAATGATTCAAGAAATGACTGACGGTGGTGTGGATTATGCGGTTGTTTCGGCTCCTGCTAATGGATTACCAGAGCAAGCCATCCGCAGTACGGGGATTCTCGGTCATACCGCAATCATTGGCGGCGCAGCACATGCGGACTTGAGCATGATGAATGACATTCTGGTGCCGGCTCGCCAAGTCACGGGTGTGTTACAAGGATTCTCACTGCCTAAGTCGTTTATTCCTCAACTGATTCAGTTGTATCAACAGGGTGATTTTCCGTTTGATAAACTGGTTAAGTTTTACGACCTAAAAGATGTTAACCAAGCTTTTGAAGACTCATTAAACGGAACCACAGTGAAGGCCATTTTGCGGATGCCTTAATCAGCGGAAATGACATCAATAAAGCGGAAATCAAAAATTTAATCGGGAGGTAAGCATAATGATTTTAGTAACCTCAGCAGCTGGTCACACTGGTCGCGTGATTGTGAGCAAACTAGTAGCCGCTGGATTCGACGTAAAAGCAACGGACATTAATCCAGCCGTGAAAGATTTGCCAGGTATTCGTGAAGGGGTCATTGCAGATTTAACCCGTGCAGATGAAATCGATAAACTGATTGCAGATGTTGACAGTGTCGTCGAAATTCCACCCTTGTTTGTCGCAGAAGAAGCGGATATTGGCAAGTATTTGACGGACCAGTTGGCTGCTGCCCACAAACAATTTATCTTTATTTCGGTTACGCATCCAATTCTATCTACGTTGCGTCAGCATTTGATGAAACGTGATGTGGAAGAGCACATGATTTATACCGGGATGGTTAAGGATTATCAATACACGATTTTACAACCGATGCACTATATGCATAATTTCAATCCAAACGTGGTTCATGAAACGGGTGCCTACAATATCTTTTATGATATCAATACCAAACTTTCCTATGTGGCACCGGAGGACGTTGGTGATGTGGTCGTAGAGGTTGCCCAAAATCCTGAAAAGCATAATAAAGCCACGTATGAATTGGTAGGTACGGATTACGCTTCACCGGTAGATCTAGTAGCATTGTATAACCGGTTAACAGGCGAGCATGCCGTTGCCAAGCGTGTCGATATGACAGAGTTTCTTAATCAGGCAGGTATTCAAAATGTTTATTCACGAGATGCCTTTCGCCACCTAGCAGATACGTATAGTAAGTGGGGACTCGACGGTAACTCGAATGTCCTACGCTTGTTACTTGGACGCAAACCGACAAGTTATGAAGATTATATGAAGCAGCAGATTAAATTTTAAATGTTGAAACAGAGCGCGCCGACATAACAAGGTTTGTTTTCTCAGGTAACGTAAAATGGATGTTTACGGGTGATTTCCCGCGAACATCCATTTTATGTTAGATGAGCAAAAGTCAGTGTTATGTCTCGTGTTTACGGTAATTTTTCATCCGCATAGCCTTTTGCGGTTGAAGAAAAATTGCTTGTTGCAGTTTCACTTAAATTTAAATCGAGGTGTTATGCCCTGCTTCTTTTTGATTTGCAAAAAAGAGTTTGTACGGTCAGCTTACAATTTCAGAATTCATTTTTTTATTTGGTCGTTCAATAGTTAAAAACTTGTCACAGTTATGCGCAGTAAGACAGACGTAAATCGGTTTTAAACATGAATCTTAATCAGATTTTGAGGAATAATATGTTTTGCTCAATGGTTCTCAAAGATACTGAAGATAAACGATTTTATTTCACTGAATTATTCATACGGGGGTTGAAACCGATTACATTTCGAAATATCATAAAGTCGTGGAACGTTCCAAAGTAGCTATAATTACATATCGACAATGTGCATAAAAAGATAAACAAGCACATAAAGATGTTATTACAGTTGCTCTTAATTGAAGTTGTTCTTGGCGAGCTCATTTGCTCAAAAATTCACCAAATAATCATTTGGAGGAAAAACATCATGAAAATTAAAGCAGCAGTTGTTGAAAAAAAGGGTGGTCCGTTTGTTATCAAGGATGATGTTGAGTTATCCGAAATGCAGGCCGATGATTTACAAATTCACATGGTTGCCAGTGGCATTTGCCATTCAGACGAAGCCTTAAGAAAAGGTGATGCTGAAATCGGCTACCCAATTGTTTTGGGGCACGAGGGTTCAGGAATAGTTGAAAAGGTAGGCCCAGAGGTTAAAAACTTCAAGGTCGGTGATCACGTTGTTTTGTCATTCTACGGCTGTGGTAACTGTGAAAATTGTTTGAAGGGGATGCCGACCCGCTGCCTCAATTACGCAGCTAATAATTTGTCCGGTGTTCGTCCGGATGGCAGTGATCACTTTACTGAGGATGGTCATCGTGTCAGTGACATGTTTGATCAGTCATCATTTACGACAACCACTGTTGTTCGCGAACGTAACGCGGTTAAGGTTCCTAAGAACTTGGATTTGCGCCGTCTTGGACCTTTAGGTTGTGGTTATGTAACTGGTAGTGGGACTGTTTTGAATACATTGAAACCAAAGCCTGGCGACACTATCGCTGTGTTTGGGACCGGGGCCGTTGGTTTAGCTGCGATGATGGCTGGCAAGATTTCTGGTTGTACCACTGTCATTGCCGTTGATGTTGTCGATTCACGTTTGCAATTAGCCAAGGAACTTGGCGCAACTGACACAATCAACAGCAAGAACGAAGATGCCGTTGCTAAAATCAAGGAGCTAACGGATGGCAAGGGTGTCGACTATGCAGTTGATACCACTGGTGTGACGAAAGTTATGGAAGATTCCATTCAGGCACTCGCCCAGGGTGGAACAACGGCAACCATTGCTGTTACAGCTAACCACATTGACCTAGATACATGGAACGACCTTTGCACAAACGATCGCTCCATCATTGGGGTCAACATGGGCGATTCCATTCCACAAGTCGACATTCCTCGTTTGATCAAGTTCTACCAGATGGGCATGTTTGACTTCGACAAGACAGAAAAGTTCTATCCATTTGAGCAAATTAACGAGGCCAATGCTGATTCCGGTAGCGGTAAGACCATCAAGCCAATTTTGGTAATTGATGATCAGTATAAGCCAGAAGAGTGATGCCGAAGCTCGGTAAGGGCCGAACAAAATTCAAAAGACGTTTTTAGGTTTCCTTGCCACAAGCGACAAGGCAGAAAGGAAGCACATTATGTCTGAAGCAATTGCGTTAAAGCATTATCAAATGTATATCAATGGTCAGTTTGTTGATTCGAAATCAGGTAACACACTAACTGTCATTAACCCCTCCGATGAACAACCAATCTCAACTGTTCCAAGCGCAACGGTTGAAGAAACGCGTGAAGCAATCGATGATGCGTTTGAAGCACAAAAGTCATGGAAAGAGGTCCCAGCCGCAACCCGCGGTGCATATCTGCACAAGATTGCTGAAGAAATTCGGAACCAAGAAGACGATCTAGTTTCCATTTTGATGGAAGAACAAGGGAAGATTAAGTCCTTAGCTCAAACGGAAATCATGTTCTCAGCTGACTATTTTGACTACATGGCTGCCGCAGCACGGATGTATGAAGGCGAAGTTCTTCAATCTGATAACCCTAACGAAAATATCATGATTGCCAAACAACCAATCGGTGTTGCTGCTGGGATTTTACCGTGGAACTTCCCATTCTTCCTGATTGCGCGGAAGATGGGACCAGCTTTGGTAACTGGGAACACCATTGTGATCAAGCCAAGTTCCGATACACCAAACAACGCTCTGGCGTTTGCTAAGATTTGTGACAAGGTTGGCCTACCAAAGGGTGTTGTGAACTTTGTTACTGGTCCTGGTGCAGTTGTTGGCAGTGAATTATCCAAGAACAAGAAGATCGGCATTATCAGTTTGACTGGGTCCGTTGACTCTGGCCGTCGAGTCATGAGCGATGCTGCTGACCACTTAGCTAAGGTCTCACTTGAATTAGGTGGGAAGGCGCCTGCCATTGTTTGCAAGGATGCGGACATTGACTTGGCTGTCCAAGCAATCATCGATTCACGTGTCGACAACAATGGGCAAGTTTGCAACAACGCTGAGCGGGTTTACGTACAAGAGGATGTTGCAGACGAATTTGTTAAGAAGCTGACCGACAAGATGAGCAAGATTACTGTCGGTGACCCGAATAAGGATGAGACCATCGGCATGGGGCCACTGATCAACAAGGCTGCTTTGGATAACGTTGACGGCATGGTTCAACGAGCGGTCAAGGCTGGCGGCAAAGTCACTACTGGTGGTCACCCAGCTGACATTGATAAAGGGTTCTACTACTTGCCAACGGTTATCACAAACGTTAAGCAGGATTCTGAGATTATCCAGCACGAAATCTTTGGACCAGTGCTTCCAATCGTCACCTTTAAGACGTTGGATGAAGCCATTGAGATGTCAAATGACAACGACTTGGGCTTAACTTCATCCATCTTTACTGAAAACTTGGATAACGCCGCTAAGGCTGCCAACGAATTGCAAGACGGTGAAACATACATCAACCGTTACAACTTCGAGGCTATTCAAGGCTTCCATGCCGGCTGGAAGGAGTCCGGTGTTGGTGGTGCTGATGGTAAACACGGTTTGGATGAATTCTTGAACACCCACGTTGTTTATTTGCAGAGGCACCCGGAAAAGGGGAGAGCGTAAACAAGCCCGGTTAAAAGCCGAGCAATAACATAAAATAAGCGTTGTAAAGGTGAACTTTCCTTTACGACGCTTATTTTGGGTTATGCACAGACTTTTGGGGTTGTGAGCGCGTTTGCGACAATGTAACAGGAAAAATTTGGTTTCGTAAAGTCCCTCCCCTCCATGTGCAGGCACATTTTTTCAGCAAATCACCTTGTTTGTGACAGCACTTAATCTACAAGCCCTAATCAAAATTTACCGTGTTTGTTAATTGAGGTGCTATACTCAATGCAAACATAAGGAGGCGCTTACAAATGCAAAATTTCACTGTGGATGAACTAAAGCAATTTGATGGCAAAGATGGTCATAAGGCCTATGTGGCCGTGGATGGCACTGTTTATGATCTGACGAGTGTTGATGCTTGGCAGGGTGGCCAACACCACGGTCTGACGGCCGGCAGAGACCTCACGGAAATGATTAAAAAATCTCCGCATGGTAAAAAAACATTAACTGATAAACCAGTCGTTGGGCAATTGATTTAATAAAAACATCAAATACTACAATGAGGTTGTGACATAAGTTTATTGGGACGAATAATATGAGCAATATCGCGCTCCAAAGTCCTGAGAATTCCGCTTAACTCAAAACTGACCCATTCCCAAAGTTCGGGAATAGGTCAGTTTTACGTTAATGCTCGTTCTCAAACCAGACTTGTGTCACAGCTCCGTTCCAAATCATGCGTCTTCATTGTTTAAACATCTGTTAATCAATAGCAATAACGTTGAAAGGCTGTGTAGTTAGCCTTTATACTTTGTGGGTAGTTCAAGGAATTTGTCTCGTTTGGAAAGTGAGTTTAGCTCACGCGAGGTTATGATTATGCGTAAGAATTATTTGGGCCGACTTGTAGGACTCGTTGTCGTGATTATTGGCGGCACACTGTTTTTACAAAATCACCCACTACTGGAAAAGCAACTTTCTGCCCAGGTTAGTCCGGCCAACATTCAACGGTCATTTCAAAAGGTTCACGAACAAGTAAATACTTTTTTTACGGACGTTACATTAAACGCCAATGCTGGCCCCCAGAATTCAACGGCCTCACAGGCGACATCGTCTAGCAGCAGGCCGTCACCACACGTTGCGGCGTCTAAAGACAATTCGACTGCCACTGATGCAACGCCAGTTGAATCGATTGTCAGCAATGTTCATTTGCAATCCACGTATTACTACGAGTACGCAGCTTCTGATTCGCCGGCCGTGCGTTTGGCGTTTGATACTGCCGTGCAAACGTATAATGCGACCGGGATCGTCACCCTTAAACCCGGTCACGCGGGGAGTGGACAAAACCAGTTGACGTTTAGCACCTATCATGAAGTTTCAAAAGCAGCCAGCGATGGTGCGGTCGAGGTAGGTCATGGCGGTCCAGAAATTTATCAAACGAATTTTAGTGGTGCTAACGCAACGAATCATGGAAGTGCCAAGCTGAATACAGCCTATTTGAGTTCATACAATGATGCTGTGGCCATTCACGAGGTGGGCCACGCATTGGGGCTTGATCATAGTAGTGATCCGAATTCTGTCATGTACCCAGTGACGCAGGGCCGGGTGCAGTTAACCAGTGGGGATATTGCTGGCTTGAAGGCGATTTATTCACAAAACTAAATTTCAAATTAAATAAGTCTGAAACTGACAAAAAGGTCACATCGCCATTTTTCTGCGATGTGACCTTTTAATGTTTTAAATTAACGGTTTAAGCGATATACCCAAGCCCGGTGATCACGTTGCAACAGTTCATCTGATGCAGCTGGTCCCATAGAACCGGAGATGTAGTTAGGGAAGTCTGGTGTTTCTGAATCCCATAACTTCTGGATAACATCAACGAACTTCCATGCGTATGAAACTTCATCCCATGAGGCAAAGTTAGTTTGGTCACCCTTCAAGGTGTCATGCAACAAACGTTCGTATGGTTCTGGGGTTTCTTCCTTTTGAGCAACATCTTGCTGGAAGTCCAAGTGGATTGGTTCCGTTTCGAAACCTTGACCAGCAGTCTTAGCGTTCAATTGGAGAGAGAAGCCTGAGTTTGGTTCAACATAGATGGTTAAAACGTTTGGTGCTAATGAGTTATCACGGTTTTGTGGGAAAGCGAAGATGTCGATCAAAGGCTTCTTGAAGACAACGTCGATCCGTGTAAACTTGTCAGCTAAACGCTTACCAGTCCGGACGTAGAAAGGTACACCTGACCAACGATAGTTGTCGAATAATAATTTACCGGCAACAAATGTATCGTTGTGTGAATCCTTTGGTACGTTTGGTTCATCACGGTAAGCAGGTTCAGTATCGTTAGCACCGTATTGGCCGCGGATAAAGTTCTTAGCAGCTTCGGCTGGGCTGTAAACCCGGAGTGAACGCAATGCCTTGATCTTTTCAACACGAACATCGGCGTCAGTGAATGAAACAGGTTGTTCCATTGCTAACTGAGAAACGATTTGCATGATATGGTTTTGAACCATGTCACGTAATGCACCAGCAGTATCGTAGTAACCGGCACGGTCTTCAACACCAAGTTTTTCACTTAAGGTAACTTGAACGTTGTCGATGTAACGGTTGTTCCACAAGGATTCAACGAAGGTGTTACCGAAACGCAAAGCTTGAATGTTTTGAACCATTTCCTTACCAAGGTAGTGGTCGATTCGGTAGATTTGCTTTTCGTCAAACGCACCTGATAATTGATCGTTTAAAGTTTTAGCAGTCGTAAAGTCGGTACCAAATGGTTTTTCAATAACCAAACGGTTGGAACCGTCATCAGAGAGTAAACCTTCAGACTTCAAGTTGAGGGCAACTTCACCAAAGAAACGTGGTGCCATGGACAGATAGAAGATCCGGTTACCGTTGATGCTGTATTGTTTGTCCAGCTTTTCAACGAGGTCCTTCATCACAGCGTAGTGCGCCTTATCCGTAACATCGTGTGCAATGTAGTAAAAATGAGACACGAAGATTTCTGCCGCGTGCATATCTGCATCCGGTTGGTCATCCTTAATGGATTGTGTTACGACTTCACGGAATTTGTCGTCGGTCCAGCTATCACGAGCAGTTCCGAGAACGGCAAAGTGTTCGCCTAAGTTTCCGCGAACGTAAAGTTTGAAGAGGGATGGGTACAGTTTACGTTTGGCAAGGTCACCAGTACCACCAAAGAAAGTAAACAATGAGCTGTATTCTGTTGCCACGGTTTTCACTCCTTAAATGCCTGTAAATGTAGGGTTGTATTGACAGAAAACGTAACCGCTTTCCGTCGTTGACTGGTTCATTATATAACAATATCTAGCGCGATGCACCACCGTGAGCAACCGGTTTCATTAGGTTCAGGCCGTGAATTAGTTATGAAAACTTATCATATCAACGATTAGCATTGGTCTGGTCCACCAAAATGAATTTCAAAAAAATTTACATTTATAGTAGATTGTAAAATTAATCCGAACGCTGTTCGGACAAAAAAGATCAGCTTCCTTTAAAATGGTGTTTACAACAAACCCATCTTTTAGGAGCTGATCTTTTGTCTAGTATAACCTATTCCGAACGAATTAAAATCGAAACCTTTTGTGAACTAGGGCTGTCCAATATCCAAATGGGCGTTCGGCTGAACCGATCACCGTCAACAATTTCTTATGAATTATCTCGATGTCAACCTTATCAGGCTGAATTAGCACAAACAGATGCCGAATACAAGCGATCACGATGTGGTCGGAAAACTAAGCTGAGCGATGAGTTAAAGCAAACAATTCTCAACCATTTACATCTAAGCTGGTCACCAGGAATGATTGCTCACGAATTTAAACTAGCGACTAAATCTATTTATAATTGGCTAAATCAGGGGAGAATTGGTTTCTCCTTGAATGATCTACCTGAACATGGCGTACGCCAACGGCGTAACGTTGACCAACGATCCAAATATAATCAATCTTTGGGGCGATCGATTGAACAGCGTCCCATGATGATTAATCAACGTAATCGCATCGGTGATTTTGAACTAGATACCGTCGTTGGCCCTCGTGGGCATAGTAAGGCAGTTTTATTAACTTTAATCGATCGCAAATCACGGTTCCTTTGGGCATATCGGTTAAAGGACCGAACGACAGCGAGTGTTAATGAAGCACTGACTAAGTTCCTAACAACTTTTAATGGACCGGTGCACAGTTTTACTGTGGACCGTGGTACTGAGTTTAGTGGGCTAGTATCATTTGAATCACAATATGGTATTAAGACCTATTACTGTCATGCTTATACGCCAGCTGAACGTGGTAGTAATGAACGCTTTAATCGGAATTTACGTTATTTTTATCCTAAGGGGACTCGTTTTGAGCACATTAGTGCTCAAGATTTAACGACGACGTTACTCCAAATTAACCAGAGACCGCTTAAAATACTTGACTGGAAAACACCGTATCAGGTTATGCTGACCAATTTGTCCAAAAATTCGGATTAAATTTGCAATCTACCTTATGGAAAACATTGGTGAAAAAAGTTTTCTACAAGGTCTGGTGATTGATTCGATATTATCTTTGGGTGAGAGGCTGACGCCTACGGTTGGCAACATTGACACGCTCGCCGTGGGACCGGTTCAAGCCGGAAGTTCACCGTCTTTCACCTCGTCGTAAAGCCGAAGTTCACGTCTTCACGACCGTCCGTAACCTAAATTCGAGCAAACCACTCGAATTAACGTTACCTTCACGTCTCGGTGTCAATGTTGCCGCCCTTCGGCTCATATAGCAACGCAATCGACTAGCTATCAGTCAACAGTCCTGTGTTCTTCTGCAAAATGCCACTAAAAAACTGCTGAATCCATTATTAAGGTGGACCAACAGTTTAGAAAATTAAAATTCATCGTTTGATTATAGTTTGAATAATTCTGTTGCTTTGACCGCTGTTTGCCAGCCTTGATATAAACGTTGACGGTGGTCCTCAGGCATATTGGGGGAGAATGTCTTGCCCTGTTGGTAGATAGCCTGAAGGGCGTCGACATTATCCCAAAAGCCAACGGCGAGACCTGCTAGAAAGGCCGCACCGAGTGCTGTTGTTTCCTCATCAGCGGAACGATCAATTTCCATATTGAGAATGTCAGCCTGAAATTGCATAAGATAAGTGTTTCGTGATGAGGCGCCATCGGCCTTCAAACGGGGGATGGCAAGCTGCGTATCTTTTCGCATAGTTTCGATAACATCACGTGTTTGGTAGGCAATCGATTGCAAAGTGGCCTTAACAAAATCGTTTTGAGTTGTCCCACGGGTGATTCCATAAACAGCGCCACGAGCAGCATCGTCCCAATAAGGAGCACCTAAGCCAGAGAAAGCGGGGACTACGTAGACTTCGTCGTGATCGGTTGAGGCTAACGCGGCTCGTTTGGCGGCTGGTTCGTCCGGAATCATTTTCATTTCATCTTGTAGCCAGCCAATCGCTGAACCGGCCACGAAGATAGAGCCTTCAAGGGCGTATTGCACACTGCCATTTAGACCATAGGCGATGGTTGTGAGCAGCCCGTTGTTTGAAATCAACGGCTCATCACCCGTATTCATCACGATGAAGGCACCAGCACCATACGTATTTTTGATGACACCCTTATCGAAGCCCATCTGGCCAAACAAAGCGGCCTGTTGGTCACCAGCGAGAGCAGCAATGGGGACTTCGGCACCGAAGAATTGATAATTTTGGGTGTGACCGTAGACTTCAGAGGATGATTTAACCTCAGGCAACATTGCGCGGGGAATATTCATCAGCTTGAGAATTTCATCATCCCAATCCAATGTGTGAATGTTAAACAGCATCGTTCGACTAGCATTGGAGTAATCAGTGACATGCAGCGCACTGCCCGACAATTTCCATGCCAGCCACGAATCAACTGTGCCAAAACAGAGCTCACCTTTTTCAGCGCGTTCTTGCGCACCTTCGACGTGATCAAGCAGCCAGCAAATTTTGGCGGCTGAGAAGTAAGAATTAATAAAGAGTCCTGTTTTTTGGTGGATCATCTCGCCGTAACCATCTTTGATGAGTTGCCGGGTGACGTCGTCCGTTTGCTTAGACTGCCAACCAACAGCCGGTGCAATTGGCTCACCAGTTGTTCGATCCCAAATGATGGTCGTTTCACGTTGTGTGACGATACCGACACCGTCAATTTGGTCCGGATGGATACCAGCGTTAATCAAAACAGACGAAATGACTGATTGAACGGAATTCCACAGTAAGTTCGGATCATGTTCCACCCATCCGGGATGGCGATTGATTTGTGGTAATGGTTGGGAAGCCGCGGTAACCCGTCGGCCATTTTTGTTGATGATAATTGCCCGCGATGCAGAGGTGCCTTGATCCACGGCCAAAATGTAATGTTCAGTGACGAATGCCATAGTTTGCCTCGTTTTTATTTTGCCTTTGTAACCGGTTACTAATGCTGTCAGTATAGCGAATCAATGGGCAATGAACAAACTCCAAATTAAAATTTAATCTTGTATTTATTTTTAAACGGGATATTATATATCCTGTTAATAAAAAGGATACCGAATGTCGTGTTTATAAACGCACATTTCTGGAGGATATCGCAATGAAAGTTAAACCAAGTTTGGAACAAGCCATCTGTGTGTTGATGCTTTTGGCGATTCAAAAACGTGAAATACCATTACACAGTACTTTGATTTCACAACGGCTGGGACTATCAGATTCATATACCAAAAAAGTTATTCAACATCTGTCCCGAGCCGGCTTAGTTCGATCTGTTTCTGGGAAAGACGGTGGCTTCGTGATCAATCGCGAGCCGGATCAAATTACGATGCTGGACGTTTTTAACACTATTGAAGGAACTGACCCGTTCGGTGTTTCATCCGGACTTGCCGACCACGTTTTCGGCATGTCCAAGGATCCGTCATTTGATGCTTGTTATCACATGGGACGCCTGGATGAAGGCCATAATCCTGGGGATGTCAAGGAAGAGGCGTTGGCCATCTTTGCGGAGGCCGAGAAAAGTTATCGTGACAAGTTAGCTGCGTCCACGCTCAATGAGTTGTGCCCGCATCGTGACGGCAAACTGATTACGATCGACTGGTCGCCATGGTTGCAAGCGAAGAGTGATGCCGCAGCCCAGGGAGAAGTTGATCAATAACGTGGAAGATAGGTTTTAGGAGGTTAGAGAGAACATGAAGTGGATGACTAAAAATCACGTTTGGGGATTATTAGGGTGGCTGGTCGTTTTAGTGGTTGCCATCATGATGACGCCTGACACGGGGAAGCTGGTGGCCGACAAGGGCCAAATTAAGATTCCTAGTACATATCAAAGTGTCCGCGCTACGCAGATGCAAAAAAAGTGGGGTAGCGATCAGAAAAATACGACGGCAGTTGTCGCGGTGTTCAGTAATGGTGATGACAAACTGACGCCCGCACAGAATGCTGCGATTGATCGAACTATTGATAAGCTAAAGTCCGATAAGTCAAAGTATCAGATTAAGGGCATTACAACTGCTCAAGACAGTGCTACCGCTAAACAACAATTGGTATCTAAAGACAAGACAACGCAGCTGGTTCAGTTAAACGTTAAGTTGAGTAAAACGCACACGCGAAGTTTAATCCGTGATCAATTGACGAAAGCGGTTAAAACGAGCGGTGTGAAAACCTATGTCACTGGTTCAGATATTTTGAACCAAGACTTTTCGGATGCCACTCAGGCTGGGGTGCGAAAGACTGAAGTTATTGCGGCGATTTTCATTTTCGTGGTGTTACTGTTAGTCTTCCGTTCACCGATCACACCGATTATTTCTTTATTAACCGTCGCAGTATCGGGCCTGGTATCCATTAGTGTGGTTACCAACTTGGTCCAGCACTTCAACTTTCCGTTTTCAAACTTTACGCAAGTGTTCATTATCATTGTGCTGTTTGGGATTGGGACGGACTACAACATTCTCCTATACAATCAATTTAGGCAGGAAATGGCGCATGGCAAGAATCCGCATGATGCAACTGCCAGTGCGATCAAGATCGGTGGTCGGACCATTCTATATTCTGGATTATCCGTATTAATCGGGATGTCCGTGTTGGCGTTTGCCAAGTTCTCCCTGTATCGTTCGGCGGTCGGCATTGCCGTTGGGGTCGTTGTGTTACTGGCAGTTTTGCTCACACTGAACCCGTTCTTTATGACCGTTCTCGGGCCAAACATGTTCTGGCCGGTTCGTAAGTCAGCTGGTGAAGGTGACAGCAAGCTGTGGCACGCGCTCGGCAGTACGGCCATGATTCGTCCGATTTTGACGCTAGTTGTGATGGCGATCGTGATGGTTCCGTTAGCCTTAATGGGCCACGGTACGTTGGATTATGACAATACCGTTGAAATTGGTGACAATGTCCCTGCCAAACGTGGTTTTCAAGTGGTTCAAAAACACTTTTCAAAGGGGACTGCTGAACCGACAACGATTTACATTCAGAGTGATCACCGTTTGAACAACGAACAGTCGCTTCAAATTATCGATCGTTTGACCAAACAATTGCAGAATTCGGCCGGCGTTAAAACGGTTTTGTCCGCATCGCAGCCTGGTGGATCAGCCATTAAGGCACTGTACGTTCGCAACCAGATGGCAACGGTCACCAGTGGTTTAACTAAGTCACAACAAGGGCTGGATAAAATTAATAGTGGTCTGGGATCAGCAAAACAACAGTTGGACGGTGCTAATATCAGTGGTGGCGTTGATTCTGCTAATCAGTTAGCGTCTGGTTCGCAACAGGTTGCTGCTGGGACATCAACCTTGAGTTCCGGAATTAACCAAGTGACCCAAGGTGTGAATGAACTGAACGCACAGCTTCAAAATAGTACTAGTGGCAGTCAACAGGCACAGTTGCAACAGTTAACGACGTCATTACCACAATTGAATCAGGCCATCAGTAGTTTGAACGATCAGGTTAACGCTGCCTCAACTGGTTCGACCAGTGGCGTGACGAATTCCCTGACTAGCATCGGTAGTTCCGCCAGTGATATTGGCAGTCAACTAGGTGCCATTCAAAATGCGATGAAGGGCATCAGCACGCCAAATGTTAACGCCGGTCAGTTAGTTGCAGCAATGCAGGGCCAAGGTGCTAACTTAAACGCTCAGCAGCAACAAGTTGTCACAGCGACGATTGATGCCGCGCTGAAACAGCAGAGTCAGGCCAGTGCTGGTTTGCAACAAACATTGGCAGGTTCATTAAGCAAAATTGGTGCTGATGCGCAAAACATTGGTAGCAGTGATCAATCCGTTGCTAGCCAATTACAGAGCTTGCAAGGGTCAACGCAGCAATTGCAACAAGCTGTTAGTCAGTTGAACACAGCCTCGAATCAAGTATTGCCGGCGTCTGCGACAGCAATCACGCAGTTGAGCGGTGGTCTCTCACAATTGAGTAGTAGCACCAATCAGTTAGCCAGTGCGATGGGTACGATCAATGGCAATACTGGTCAACTAGTCAGTGGCGCTAACCAAGTTGCGAGCGGAAACCAAGAAATGGCTTCGAAACTGTCACAACTTGGCGGTCAAACAGCTAGTTTGTCCAATGGCTTAGGCACCGCGACAGACGGGCTCAGCAAGATTTCCGCTGGTTCAGGTCAGGCAAATAAGTACTTGAGTGGTTTGCAACATGCCAGCGCAGCGGAAACCTACTATATTCCAGCTGCGCAGTTAAAGAGCAAAACGTTTGCCCCAGTCCTTAAAACGTACTTCTCGCCGGATCGCAAGATCACGAAGATGACGGTCATTCTTAAGGACGATCCAAGCTCACAGACTGCGATGAAACGTTTGCCACGGTTGGAAGGCATCGTTCGTGGCGCTCTTAAAGGAACATCGATGAATAATGCCAAGGTTGCGTTTGGTGGTAGTACCTCGCAAACCAATGATATCAATGAAATGGCGGCTGGAGACTTCAGTCGTACCGCCATCATTATGTTAGCTGGCATCTTCATTGCGTTGATGTTTGTAACCCATTCATTGGTTCAACCAATCGCGATTGAGGGAACCTTGTTGATTGCTTACAGTGGCGCAACGAACATCGTACACTGGCTGGTGAAGGCCTTCCTAGGTCAAAGCATGCTGACCTGGAACACACCATTCTTTGCCTTCATTATGTTGGTTTCACTGGGTGTTGATTACAGTATCTTCCTCATGGCGAAGTACCGTGAGTTCCTGCATCAGCCGATTTCGACCGATGCTAAGATGCTCAAAGCTACGACAATTATTGGAACCGTGGTTATTTCAGCGGGAATTATCCTGAGTGGAACATTCGCAGCACTGATTCCGTCTGGTGTGATGACGTTGATTCAAGTGGCGCTAGTAGTGATTGTCGGGATCCTGTTACTAGTTATTTTGATTCCGATTATCATGCCAGCAGTGATGAAGATTACGTATCCAACACCGGAGTCACGGTTGAATGATGATCAAAAATAAAATATGTTATGTGGATTGGAAAAAGGAGGCAGCTCTCAGCTTGAGAGTTGCCTCCTTTTCGTTATCGTTGTGGTGTTTTTGGTTGCGAGGGTAGGTAAGCGTAACCGACTGTCAACACAACAGCGATGATGACGGTCGTTAGCATGATTGTTGCGGTATTAGCTGGCCATAAATTACCGAAAATAATAATTGAGTACCCTGCTACCGCCAGAAGCCAACCGCCGAAGTAATTCACTTTATGCCACATTTCAGGTGACCTGTAGGTTGGTGGAATGCGAATGCCCATCAGATGATTTTGTGGTATGAATAGACTGCCAACGCCAATTAAGAAAAATAGTATGCCGATGCCAGTTGCCAAACTTGGTTTTAGGAAACTTGGCCAAATAGCGAAAATTAATAGTAATAAATCAAAACTCAACGTGTAATTTGTCGGAACCTCTAATCCCTTTGCAAAATTAGTTTGATGATTATCCATCCAAATAGCGCCGATACTTGTGAGAGCGGCCCCAATGACCAAGATGCCCATTAGCGGTAGTAATGTTTGTTTAGTTGATCTAAATAACAGAAAAATAGCTAGTAAACCATAGATGACAATTAGTGTGATGAAACTTGCTCGTTTTTGTAGAAGTTTTCGCATATCCATGACCTCTCTGGTATGGTGTGACGTAGTATTTTCAGCGCTAGTATACGACAAAAAGCGAAATAGCAGTTGGAAAAGTTTCACTACAAAGATGGATTTTATAACACGCCCTGAATTAATTTCACAAAGTGTTTTTAAACGTTTTGATGAGAACAAACAACGCTTGTGAAGAAGCGCTATATCAGAGTGTAAGCGTTGACATTTACTAGTAGTATGGTTAAATTAAATTGTACACAATATAAAAACAATAACTAGAAATTTTGGAGGCCTTCACCATGAAAGTAATCATCGTTGGTGCTACACATGCAGGTACGTTTGCCGCTCAACAGATTTTGACTGAACATCCGGATTATGACGTCACAGTTTACGAACGAAACGATAATTTGTCCTTCTTGTCCTGTGGGATTGCTTTGTGGGTTGGAGGTCATGTATCAGACCCAGACAAAATGTTCTATTCAAGTCCAGAAGCCTTAGCCAAACTTGGTGCAGATATGGAAATGAAGCATGATGTTACCGACATCGACACGGATAATCAGACCGTTACTGTTAAGGATTTGGAATCAGGCGAAGTTAGCGAGGTCGCTTACGATAAACTGGTCGTTACAACTGGTTCATGGCCCGTTATTCCGCCAATCGACGGGATTGATAACAAGAATGTTTACCTATGTAAGAACTGGACGAACGCTAACGAATTGAAGAACTTGGCTGGCAAAATCAAGAGTGCTGTTGTGATTGGTGCTGGCTACATTGGTGCGGAACTGGCAGAACAATATGCACTGACGGGTAAGCAAGTGACCTTGATCGATGGTTTGCCACGAGTTTTGGCGAAGAACTTTGATAAGGACATCACGGACCGTGTGGAAAAAGAATACACGGATCACGGTGTCAAACTGGCACTGGGCGAAATGGTAACTGGTTTCAGCGGGGATGATCAAGTAACGGTCACCACTGACAAGGGCAGTTACACCGCGGATATCGCCATTTTATGTACTGGATTCCGTCCACACACGGAATTGATGAAGGGCAAGGTCGACATGTTGCCAAACGGTGCTATTGTGACCGACGAATACATGCAGACGAGCTTACCAAACGTCTTTGCAGCCGGTGATTCAGCTGCCGTTCACTATAACCCAACGCACAAGAATGATTACATTCCATTGGCTACTAATGCGGTTCGCCAAGGCATTCTAGTTGGTCACAACATCGAAAAGCCAACGGTTAAATACCTTGGTACACAATCGTCATCAGCCGTTGAGTTGTTTGGCAAGACGATTGCTGCATCAGGTTTGACGACAGAGGGCGCCAAGGCTCGCAACGTTAATGTGGACTCTGTGACAATTGAACAGGATTATCGCCCAGACTTCATGTTAAGCACGACACCAGTTCAATGTAGCTTAACATGGGATCCTGAAACACACCGTGTCCTTGGCGGTGCCTTCTACAGTGACCACGATGTTTCACAATCAGCTAATGTCATTTCAATGGCCATCCAAACGGAAATGACCATTGAAACCTTATCCATGGTTGACATGCTGTTCCAGCCAAACTTTGATCAGCCATTAAACTGGATCAATGCGGTTGCAATGGCCGCGGTTGCTAAGGCTAACGAGAAAGTAACGAACTAATTTTATGAAATAAAAGAAACTGATTCATTATCAGGGCTTAAGACTAAGGCCATGATAGTGAATCAGCTTTTGTGATTACCTTTGAAAATTGTGTAATATCCTAGAACTTCCAACAAGATTGCAAAGTATGCAGCCTGAACAATGACATTATCGAAACCAATGACAAAAGTACCAAATAACGCGATAAAAACAGTGATGAGTACCAGCAAACGTAGTATGAAATCTTTTATCTTCATTTTCTGGGCCTCATTCATCGTCAAAGATGGTGTAATAACCAAACATTTCGGCCAAAATGGTGATATAAGATAACTGGACGATTAGACTATTGTTTCCAATAAACAACGTGCCGAAGATTGTTGTTAGTGCTGTCACCAAAATGAGTAGATTTAAAACAAGCGCCTTTTTTGTCATAATTAGACCTCGTTTCATTGAGAGTAGTTAAATTGTACAAAATGATTATATTTGAACATTGTTTTACTACGATCAACAAAATAAGGGTACTAATTTGTTTCGAACTGTTTAGTTACTTGGCCAAGTATTGACTGTATTAAAATTATTCAAACCTTGCCAAGCTGATTTAGGTTGTGCGGCATCACCGATCTTTTTAAGAGCCGCGCCTTCATCGGCAGTTAGCTTGAGATGATCAGCCAAGCACATCGTGTTGATGTTCTGATAGACAGAGCGTGCTTCGTTTTGTGGCGTCTGTTGTTGATGGGCCAGCTTTTTGCTGGATTGATCGATGATTTCTAATAAGTGTTGGCGATTGTTCTCTTGCTCGTTAGCAGTGGCAACAGCCCGTTTGAATTCACTGAAAAGGCCGAGGATGGTTTCTTTATCGTTAGTTGGCATAGTTATTCCTCCTGTGAATATTATGTATGATTAATGATTCAATAATAATGTACCACTGAGAGCCTAGATCATGCCAGTTGTAGTTATACGTGACGTGTGTTACCGTATTTGTATCAATTAAAACGAGGTTGGGCTGTATGAGTGTGATTAATCTTTAGTAGATTGTAAAATTAATCCGAACGCTGTTCGGACAAAAAAGATCAGCTTCCTTTAAAATGGTGTTTACAACAAACCCATCTTTTAGGAGCTGATCTTTTGTCTAGTATAACCTATTCCGAACGAATTAAAATCGAAACCTTTTGTGAACTAGGGCTGTCCAATATCCAAATGGGCGTTCGGCTGAACCGATCACCGTCAACAATTTCTTATGAATTATCTCGATGTCAACCTTATCAGGCTGAATTAGCACAAACAGATGCCGAATACAAGCGATCACGATGTGGTCGGAAAACTAAGCTGAGCGATGAGTTAAAGCAAACAATTCTCAACCATTTACATCTAAGCTGGTCACCAGGAATGATTGCTCACGAATTTAAACTAGCGACTAAATCTATTTATAATTGGCTAAATCAGGGGAGAATTGGTTTCTCCTTGAATGATCTACCTGAACATGGCGTACGCCAACGGCGTAACGTTGACCAACGATCCAAATATAATCAATCTTTGGGGCGATCGATTGAACAGCGTCCCATGATGATTAATCAACGTAATCGCATCGGTGATTTTGAACTAGATACCGTCGTTGGCCCTCGTGGGCATAGTAAGGCAGTTTTATTAACTTTAATCGATCGCAAATCACGGTTCCTTTGGGCATATCGGTTAAAGGACCGAACGACAGCGAGTGTTAATGAAGCACTGACTAAGTTCCTAACAACTTTTAATGGACCGGTGCACAGTTTTACTGTGGACCGTGGTACTGAGTTTAGTGGGCTAGTATCATTTGAATCACAATATGGTATTAAGACCTATTACTGTCATGCTTATACGCCAGCTGAACGTGGTAGTAATGAACGCTTTAATCGGAATTTACGTTATTTTTATCCTAAGGGGACTCGTTTTGAGCACATTAGTGCTCAAGATTTAACGACGACGTTACTCCAAATTAACCAGAGACCGCTTAAAATACTTGACTGGAAAACACCGTATCAGGTTATGCTGACCAATTTGTCCAAAAATTCGGATTAAATTTGCAATCTACCTTTAGTAACTAGTTTTTGAACGAACCCGAAACAAGGGTTAGTTTGTGCTGGACTAAAGGTTAGGACACTCGCACGCCAAACAAAATGGAGTCAATTCATGATGGAGACCGTGTGAGTTGCTGAAACGCAATAAGCACGGTCTTTTTGTGCACTTTTTCCGGCACGAATGCGGAATTGTAGGAGAATCAAACCATCATGAATGAAGAAACTTATCAAAAAACGGACTTTAACGTTATTCGCCAGCAGGTTGCCAAACTTGCGACGAGTGAAGCAGCGCAGACACGTTTGCAACACATGACGATCCTAACGAACTTAGCTGAAGTTCAAGCGTTACAAGCTGAAACGGTTGAGGCTAGGCAGTTACTTGATGCTAATGTGCATTTACCATTTCTAAGTTTGGATACGGTCCAAAATTTATTAACTAAGTTACACCGTGGTTATCTACTGACTGCTGAACAACTCGTGCAAGTTGCTGACTTTGTTCGAGGCAATGCTGATGTAGCGACGGTGCTCAAACGAAATGCCACGATTGCACCGACATTAGCTAGTTACGCGGACGCCTTAACGTCAGTGACCGAATTGGCGGACGATATTTATAACGTGATTCATAACAACCAGGTTATCGATGATGCAACGGGGAATCTGCGAAAGTTGCGGCGCCATCAACGCGATGTTCAGGCACAGGTTCAAGCGGTTGTGCAGAAGGCGAGTCAGCGATACGCACGGATGCTACAGGAACGTTTGCCAGTTACGAAGGCTGATCATCTTGTACTAGCTGTTCAAGCCACGTTTAAAAACCAAGTTCCAGGCATGGTTGTCGGTAGCTCTGCGACGGGCTCGACGATCTACATTGAGCCACAGACGGCTAGCAAACTGAATAGTGAACTGGCCGAAGTTACCAGTGGTGTCGAAGCTGAGGTTTATCAGATCTTGGCCAGCTTAAACGGTCGCGTCAGTGAATATGAAACTACAATCCTACGTAATCTGGACGTCATCACAGCGCTAGATGAAATCATGGCTCGCGGCAAGTACAGTGCATCGATCAATGGCGTGCGACCACGTTTGAATGAACGTGATCAAGTGAGAATCGACGAAGGCCGTCATCCACTATTGGGCGAACATGCGGTACCACTATCTGTCCGGTTGGGATATGACCATCGTGGTTTGATTATTACCGGGCCAAACGCCGGTGGGAAGACAGTTGTGCTAAAGACGATTGGCCTCTTCATCATCATGGCGCAGTGTGGATTACAAGTACCAGCTGCCGACACAACTGAATTACCGATTTTGCAGCAGATGTTTGCTGACATCGGAGATGACCAGAGCATTGAGAATGCGTTGAGCACTTTCTCGAGTCATTTGACTAATTTAACGGCCATCACGAATGCGATTAAACCACATAGTTTAGTCCTGCTCGACGAAATTGGTAGCGGAACTGAGCCGAATGAGGGGGCAGCACTGGCTATTGCGGTGATTGAATATCTGTATCAGCATGGCGCACTCGTCGTTGTCACAACACACTATGGTGAAATCAAACGGTATGCTCAGCAGCATCCTGCCTTTACCACTGCGGCGATGGCGTTTGATGAAGCGACTTTGATGCCGAAATATCAGTTATTGATGAATGAGGTCGGCGATAGTAATGCCTTTTGGCTGGCTCGTCGTTTGAAATTAAATCCAAACATTATCCAGCAAGCAGATCATTATCTAACCGACCATGATTATCGGACGGATATCTACCAGATGAAGGCCGTCCAACACGTTGAAAAACGTGAGCAAATTACTTATGCACAAGGGGACCGGGTGCGTCTGAACACGGATGGTCGTCAAGGACTCGTCTATGCTCAAGACAAGCGGGCTGAGACGGTGACTGTTTATGTGGATGATCAGTTTGAAACGATTCCGGAACGGCGGTTAACTCGACTAGGTAAAGCGGCCGATTTGTATCCGGCAGGGTATGATATGACGCGGCTATTTAAGAAGTACGATGACTATAAGTTCCAGCGGGATCTGGATCGTGGTTCAATGAAGGCGCAGAAGAAGTTGGATAAACAGATGCGGCAGCTACAAGATGATTGGCGCCAGTCATAATTCTAAATTGACGCGGTCGTAAAACTGTCAATCAGTCCGAAACGGCGATAAACTATGAGCATGATTTATTTTAAAAACATCATTTAATGAGGTTATGTAAATGGCATATAAAGTTGATTTTAAAGAAGTTTCACCAGTTGGTTTGGAAAGTTCACCGGTCGCCGATGCACTGGCAGGTTTGCGAGCAAATGAGGCCCGTTATTTCTGGAACAAATATAAGTTTGAATACGTGACCTACCCAGCCAGTGAAAAGCAGGAAGAAGTAGCCTGGTTTGAAAAGCTAATTAAGGCGGAACGCGATTTAACATTCAGTGAGAAACTGTTAGAAGTCGCCGTTTATGAAGACGATGATCTTTACTGGCCAGAATTTTACTTTGAAAACGGCATGGTATTGAACGTGCTGTATGAGAAAAAGGGTGAAAAGCCAAAACGTGCCGTTGGTATCAAGTTAGCAGTTGGTGCACCAGTACCACCTGAGTTGGAAGGCAAATTTAAGTTTGCTCATCAACGTTCTAAGCTAGCAGGCGAAATTCGAGGCAGCTTCTTTAAGGTAAAACAAACTTGGTTGTAGAAAATCACACATCAATAACGGATTCTCATGTGGTGTTCATTTTGTCTTCACTTTAACTATGGTAAGATACCAACGTTATTTTTAATTTTGGGGTGAACATTGTGGACTATCGTGAATCATTAATGGCACAAGGAAGTCAGCATCAACGAACGGCTGGCTTCTATGGTTGGGCCAGAGAACACCGGCAACTCTGGTTATGGTTAACGTTTGTACTCGTCGCCATAGCAGTGGAGCTGCCGTTTTTATTGAATAATCACCTGTTCGGCGGGTGGGACCAACAATTCCACGTCAATCGTATCGAAGAACTGTATCTCTCTGCTAAAAATGGCGTATGGCATAACGCGATTAGCACATACACATTTCGTGGGTCTGGTCTTGGTATTCAAATCTTTTATCCATATGTCTTTCTGTATCCGTATGCGATATTGAGGTTGGTCGGTCTGCCAGGGATTATGGCGTTGTACCTAGGCAATGCTTTTTATATCGTCGCAAGTTGCTGGATTTCATACTGGTGTATGCGCGTATTTCTAAAACTGCGAGCAGCACGGCGGCCAATCTCTGGAGCGTGGTTATTCGCCATCTTGTATAACCTTTCTGGCTACATGGTCTTTAATGAAACAGTGCGTTTCGACTTACCCGAAGCACAATCAATGATGTGGTATCCCATCTTATTTTTGGGCTTATACCTCACACTGACTGAACACCGACGTGGCTGGTTGTTGACAACGCTGGGTGCGACGATGCTTGTATACACGCACGTCTTGTCAGCTTTGTTGGCAGCTGGGATGGTCGTTGTCGTTCTAGCAATTGGTTGGCACTACCTTAATCGGTGGCAAACATGGCTGGATTTAGTACTCACAGCAGTGGCAACCGGCCTACTGAGTTTGCCAGAGCTACTGGGGATGCTTGGTACCACGAAACAAGTAACGGTGGCCTCACCGTTGATCGGATCGTTGGCAAAACAGGCTATTTCATCCTTCGTCGCAGTCGTCTTTGGTCTTGGCAATGTCACGAAAACGGGCTTGTTGACGCACGGCGTGACCTTGGGCACGATTGTCTTATTGGCACTTGTGGCGCTATGGATCGGTTTTCGTCATCTTGATCGGTTTGGCAAAACACTGGCGATTTTAAGCACGGTTCTGTTCTGGATGACGACAAAACTCTTTCCATGGCGTTTTCTGGAACATACGCCGATCAACCTAATTCAGCATCCATGGCGGTTTTACACGTTTATCAGTTTCTTCGTCCTAGTCGCTTTTGTGCTCCTCGTTGATCGTACGCAATTACGTTTCAACTGGCAGGGCTGGATTGTTGGCTTGTCACTGTTACTCACGATGGTGACCGGATTCGTCTACGCTGGTGTATCATCGCTGAAAGTGAGTGCCGATAGCTATGAACAGTTTGCAACGGATGCGAATTATTTCGATTACGCGCCCAAACGTAGTGTGCCTCGTCTGAAAGCTATCTATGCACATCAGGCAGTGGTCTTTGAAGACGGCAAAGCCATTAGTCATCCACATGTGAAAATGACTGCACAGCCTAATGGGATGACCATTCGGTTGCCAAAAACAGCAAGTGGTCACCAGGTAGACTTACCGGTTTTTAACTACGGCAGTCAGCATTATGTGGTAAAAACGGATGATGCCAAAGGATTGCATGTGAGCGTCTCTGAACGTGGGACGGTACAGGTTCACGTGCCTGAGGGTGCAAAGAGAGTTTCTATTGAGTACCATAAATAAAAGTTTGCTGAGTGCTGTTCAGAAATGGACAGCACTTTTTTATTGCCCAGACGAAAATGTTGATCAAATTACGTATGTTTAGATATGAATTAAAAATAGCCTCAATACGTGCTTAAATAATTGAAAAACAAACGTGTAGTACGTATAATCTGAAAGAAGATTAAATTATGACATCACTATCTAAATTTCCACAAACGGGTCGAGAATTGATCAGATTATTAAAACAATATGGTTGGCAGGATGCATTAGGTGCTGACCACGGTGATCACCACTTCATGACGCGACAGTATCAACGTACAAAGATTCCTATCAAGATGAGCCCAAGCAAGCTGCCCAAAAGCTACGTTAGGCTGGTTTTGTCTGAGGCGGGGTTAAAAGATTTATTTAAAGGAGGAAAGTAATTATGTCTAAGGATGAAGTATTTTATCCCGCTATTTTTCACCATCAAGAAGACGGTGCTTTCACCGTTAAAGTGCCGGATTTAAAAGGTGCAGTGACGTATGGTAACGATATGATGACAGCGTTTCACAGCGCCCAAGATGTTATTGGCGGCTATTTGTTTTCTGAAAAACACTATCCAGAGCCAACTGATGTCGCTGAAATCCCACTCGTTCCAGGCGACCAACTAGTAATTGTGCCATTGGATCTCAATGAATATCGTAGTCGGGAGCAACAAACCAAAAAGGTGAAGGTGACTGTGACGATTCCTGAAGGTTTACGCGATGAAGCCCGAGAACGGCACATTGTGTTATCGCATGTGCTGACCGAAGGGTTACGCAGAGAACTTGCCAATGACTAAAATTCTGATTTATTTTCAAACGAGGTCAATGGTATGCTTGATGTACTATTAGTGAAACATGTTATATAAGTGATAATAGACAACCTAGAATCTGCTATTCTAGGCTGTTTTCATATTTAGGGGGATGCAAGTGGAAATTCAATTAGACAATTTAGGGATGAAATTTGGTCAGATACAAATATTTTCTGGATTGAGTGCAACGCTTAAATCAGGTGGTCTCATTGGTTTATTGGGACCAAATGGTGCCGGAAAGTCGACACTTATAAAAATATTGACGACTTTAGTCAAACCGACAAGCGGGGATGTTCGATTTGACGGGCAGAGCATTGTTCGCAAGCCGGGACGGATGCGACAAGTACTAGGTTATTTACCTCAGCAAGTGCCGTTTTACCCCAATTTAACGGCCAATGCATACTTGGCATATATTGCGAATATTAAGGGAATGTCACGCAGAGATGTTCAGACACAAATTCACGCGTTATTGGAAAAAGTGAATCTTGAAAACACTGGTAATAAACAATTGAAAGATTTTTCAGGCGGCATGCAGCAACGGATTGGAATTGCTGCAACATTGCTGAATGATCCGCTGGTTATTATAGCTGATGAACCTTCGACCGGATTAGATCCCGAAGAACGTGTAGCTTTAAGAACTTTATTGGCTGAACTGGCAAGGGAACGATTGGTTATTATTTCGACCCATATCGTCTCAGATATTGAAGCGATTGCTGACGATCTGCTCATTTTAAATCAGGGGCATTTTATGTATCATGGCTCACCTAACGAATTGTTGAGGCGGAGTGACGGATACGTTTGGGAATACCCAATGTCTGAGCGTGGACAGGTTTCAAATGATGAAGCTTCGCTAGTTTCTTTAGTTCAAGGAATTGACGGCATTAATGTCAGACAAATCGCTGCCCAAGTTGGCCACTCAGATGCTCATTTAGTTGTTCCAACTCTAGAAGAGGCATACATAGGTGCATTGAACGGGGTGATACCACTATGAGGGCAATCATTGCGGCAACATTCCACGAGAAAAGTCGTCATGCATCATTTTGGGGGATTTGTGTTGCACTCGCTTTTTCTGTTGTTTTCATGTTTCCGAAGAGCTCAGGGGCGATGCGACCGCTTATTATCAATCCCAATACATATGCGCAAGCAAATAATGCGACGTGGATACCAGTCAGTGTGAGTTTCATTATGGGGTTCTTCTTGCCATTGATTGGTGTTGCTTTTCTCAGAGATACGATTGCTCTAGACAGGGTGAATGGTGTCATGACACTTATGATGACGACGAAAGGCAACCGATTAAAATATGTTTTTGGAAAATTCGTAAGTAATTTAGCGTTTTTACTGATTTTTTTACTGACGGTTATGAGTTTTACGCTATTGGGCTCTGGGTTGAAGTATGGCTTTTCGGCAGTTAATATTAGGCAATTTTTGATGCCGTTTGTAATCATTATTCCAGGTTTATGTTTCGTGGCAGCATTGACGTTATTAACTGAAACACTGCCAGGACTGAAAGGCTGGTTTGGCACAACAGGATTATTAGCGCTTATCGCCGTGATCTATGCTTCAGGAACTAGTTATCAGGGAACACCAAGTCATATTCAACGAATCTTCAATTTGTCTGGGAGTCAGTATTTAGTCAGCAATATTAAGACTGCAATTGCCCAAACCTCGGGCTAATCACTAACATTGCTACGTGTGATTGGAAGTTCCACGGCTAAATATACGGGCAAGGTTAATTTAACATTTCCAACGATTCAACTAACGGGTACGGATGTTTTGAATATGGCGATACTTGTTGGTGCTAGCTTGTTGTTGGTTCTGTTGGCCAGCATGTTGATTGAACGACGACCACAACAAAGAACAAAACCGCTACGTTTTAATCGTTCACAGAATCGATTTACGGCACTGATGAAGTTGCCGGGTTATACTCAATTTCGGTTACTAACTGGTACAACACACAGTAGTTGGTTGGCAATGATCTTAATTGTCTGGTTACTGAGATGGAGTGGCAATGCTATGCAGGCAACTCAACGAAATTTACCGCTATTATTTTTGATGTCTGTACCGCTGTTTTCGCAGCTAGGCGTTCTCGGACAGCAAACCGGTGTTAACAGTTTCTTACGCACGATTCCAAACGGAAAATCGAAGGCCCTATTTCAAGAAGGCCTTGCCGGTGTGATATTAGCTGTTGTTTTAATCTTGCCTATTTTGCCCAAGTTGTCGGCAAACTCAGCATTCTTACTAATTATTTGGGGGATTCAACTGGCTTTGGTTGCTCAGACGCTGGGTCTGGTGACAAGTAGTACCCGTGCCATTCAGATGGGGATGATTGCCTTTTTCTATTTCTATTTAAACGGTGCACCTGTATTACCATTAAACGACGACACGTGGATTTTTGCCGCTGTGGTGTATACGATATTAGGTATCACGGCTGTGTTAGTAATGCTAGGCAATTGTCGAGCACATTCATAAACATAGGGACGAAAAAAGGTCTGTCGAAAAGCTCACAATGAGTTTTCTGACAGACCTTAATAGTTATCTATTCTTCATTTGGCTTCAACATCGTTAACTGAATCCGTTGCCGGTTCAAATCAACGGAATCAACCCATACGGTGACGATATCACCAACGGAGACGATTTCAGCCGGATTCTTGACGAACCGTTTTGTTAGTTTGGAAATGTGGACGAGGCCATCGTGTTTCACACCAACATCGACAAACGCACCGAAGTCGATGACGTTGCGGACGGTACCCTGAAGTTCCATACCAGGCTTCAAGTCCTCGATAGTCAATACATCATGGCGTAACAGTGGGGCAGGCATGTCGTCACGTAAATCACGACCAGGCTTAGCTAAACTGTCGAGAATGTCCGTGACTGTTTCTAGACCAGCACCGGTTTCCGTGGCGATGGCGTGCTTGTCCAGCTTAGCAGTAGCTTGTTCAAACTCAGCTGAACCTAAACTATCTACATCAGTGTTCGTCAGCGACAGAATTTCGTTGGCGACAGGGTAACTTTCCGGATGAACATCCGTGTTATCCAAGGGGTTCTTACCACCGATGATGCGCAGGAAACCAACGGCCTGTTCGTAGGCTTTAGGTCCAAGACGAGGCACCTTCTTCAACTGACGACGATCCGTGTAACGGCCATTTTCATTACGGTAGGCGACCACGTTGTTGGCAATCGTTTTATTCAGACCAGAGATGTGTTCCAATAATTCTGAACTGGCGGTGTTGAGGTTAACACCGACTTGGTTAACGGCTGTTTCAACGACGGTATCCAGTTGAGCAGAGAGCTCTTTGTTTGGCACATCGTGCTGATACTGGCCGACGCCGACACTTTCAGGATCGATTTTAACCAGTTCAGCTAATGGGTCTTGCAAGCGACGGCCAATGCTGATGGCACTACGCTGTTCAACGTGTAAGTCGGGAAATTCGTCACGAGCAGCTTGGCTGGCAGAATAAACGGACGCGCCGGCTTCGTTGACAATAACGTATTCGACATCGCGCTTGATGCCTTTTAACACATCACTGACAAAGATTTCCGATTCACGCGAAGCTGTTCCGTTACCAATGGCAATCATTTCTACTTGATATTTTTCAAGAAAATCATGGAATTCACCAGCGGCAGCTGCACGTTTGTTGGCAGGAGCAGGTTTGTGTGGGTAGATGACGAGTTTGTCGAGATACTTGCCATTAGCATCCATGACTGCAAGCTTACAACCAGTCCGGTAGGCAGGGTCGAAACCGAGCACAATCTTGCCTTTCATCGGTGCCTGCATCAGCAGGTGATACAGGTTGGTACCAAACACTTTGATAGCGTGTTCGTTAGCCGCATCAGTCAATTCATTACGCAGCTCACGTTCAATGGCAGGGCCAATAAACCGTTTGTAAGTATCCGCGTAAGCATCTTCAATCACTACCACGGCAGGGCCCTGTCGATGGCCGACAGTCCGAAAGTGAAAGAAGTTCATGATGGCGTCAGTATCAACGTCGAGGCTCACACGCAACACGCCAGCTTTTTCACCACGATTAATGGCTAACGTTTGGTAGGCTGCCATCTTCGTGAAGGGTTGTTCGAATTCGTAATATTGTTGGTAAACGCCGTCTTCATCGGCCTCTTTACCCTTTGACTTAACTGTCGTCGTCAGTTTGGCATGACTACGCGTATAGTCACGGATAAATTCACGGAATGAGGCTTCTTCACTGAAAGCTTCTGACAGGATTTCGTGAACCCCAGCAAGGACGGCGTCAACATCAGGAAGATCCTTATCTGGATTGACGTATTTGGCTGCTTCCGTTTCAACAGATTCCTTATGAAAGCCGAGTAACCATTTGGCAAACGGCATTAAACCGGCCTCTTTGGCGATGGTAGCCTTTGTACGTCGTTTTTGTTTGTAGGGTAGATATAGATCTTCAACTTCCTGAACTGTTGTTGCAGCGGTGATTTGTTGCTGCAGCTTCGGTGTCAGGGCTTTTTGTTCAGTAATACTATTGATGACTTCCGTTTTTCGATTAGCCAGTTTTTCGAAATGGTTCCAAGTATCTTGAACGGTGCGAATCTGCACTTCATCAAGACTGCCAGTCATTTCCTTCCGGTACCGTGAGACAAACGGAATTGTGTTCCCGTCATTCAAAAGGTTAAGCGTGGCAGTAATCTGCCGTGACCGAATGTCCGGTAAGGCATCGGCCACCTGTTTGAGTAAAGTTGAATCAAGTTGGGTTGCCATATTTCCTCCGATTAAATCCTGCGAGTTACAGAGTTAATTATACGTGTTCGTGTCAGACTTTTGAAGAAGTGTTGAGAGGCACTTTCGGTTGTCAACAGTGACACGCTCACCGTGGGACCGGTTCGAGCCTTCTTAAATCCGAAGTCTTTCACCTCGCCATCAAGCCTCGTGGGAAACCGAGTCTTGGTGACCGTCCGTGTTGTAAATCCGAGAGAACCATTCGGATTAACAACATTTTCACGGTTCGGTATCACTGTTGACGCCCTCCTATTGGCTTCACAGCTGTTTTCGTGCGAATAGCATTTAATAGCAGCTTGTAAACTGAATGCAATGCCACAACAGTAACTATTGAAAATAGTGTCTTTAGCCCTAAATTGCACAAAAATAATCCCTTTAAAAATCATCAGACAGGTATCATCTTCGGTGACTTTAAAAGGGATTATTTTCTATACACTAAATTACTTGGTACATTTTCGATAGTTAACTTATTTCCGTTTGCGCCAACGCTCAGTCCGTTTCAATACACCCGGATAGAAGAATTTCATGAAGCGTTTTTTCAGCTTAGACGTATTTAATTGATCAATAATGGCTAGCCCGCGAACTTTCATTTCATTAAATGTAATGGCGGCGTCAATAAATTCACCATCCTGATAACAATGACGACAGTAAATGTTTGAAACACGTTGATTGGCCTCCGTTCCAAACTGGTTCATATGGGGTAAGCCACAACTCTGACAAACATCGTACATAAGCGTATCCCTCATTTCGGTTTAATTGTGACCAAACTATATCATGAGTAACACTTGTTTCTCACCAGATGTGCTTGTTGGACAGATTATTTAATCAAACCCATTTCCACCTGCGGATCGATAAACGGTTCATCGATCCGAAATTCAGCTGGCCGGTGTAATGTCATGACGTTTTCATCAACCTTTGAACAGTAGGCGGCAATTTTAACCCCATGTGGTACGGCCGCCTTGATAGCAGCTGTAAGTTTGGGCGCCATATGATGATTGAGGGTGAGCACGTCAATGTTATCAATTTGGATGACGAAGAAAAGATAGGCCATGTAGCCTTCATCAATCGCATGTTCAAGATTATAAACGTGTTTAACCGCGCGAATCGTTGGTGCATCGGGAAAACCGACAATACCATGGCTTTCTAACGTCGCTCCCTTAGTCTCAACAAAGAACTCTTGTCCGGTACTCGTCGTACCTTTGAAGTCGACACGGGAATCGCCAAACGTCACTTCAGGACGGAATTCAGTAATTGTGCCAGGTAAGTCAGGAAAGGTGAGTAAACCGGCGTCTACCGCTTCCTTAGTTACTTTATTTGGCATGGCACTATCAATGTTTACCCAGAAGTCACCATGGTCAGTGCGTTTGATGACAGAGACCATATCCCAGTGCGTTTTTCGTTCAGGATTCTTGGCTGGCACGATTGAAACGGTTGCGCCGGGAATCAGCAGATCAGCACCGCGACCGGTATTCTTTAGATGAGTTTCAATGGTTTTGCCGTTTCGTTCGACCCTGCACGTAAAGCGACTGGGTCGGTCTACATAATGTGCCAATTGTGCGCCTTCATACTGCATAATAGTGCCTTCTTCCGCATGTTTAACAATGCTGACAATTTTTAATCAATCAGCACTTCAGTCAACAATAGTTTACACCTTAAGCAGGCAGAGTTAGCTATGGGAGTTTGACATCGCTGCTATCGTCATTACGACTGTTTTCTGACTGAGCTTTCGCTGAACTAGCCTTTGCGCGAGAACTTGCTTTTTCGGATTCAGTCGGCGTCGGAGCGACGTAATTGAAGTTCAGTCGTTTGACGTTACTCGTATAGTCGTTGAAAAGTGCGTCGCAGTCCTTAAACTGCCGGTTAACCGAACTGCGAATTTGCATCAAGCTCGTAATTTTCTTGGAGGGAATTCCAGGATTACGTTGGAAGTTATCTTGATAATTAGGGTCACCGACTGTGGTCATGAATGTTGTGAATTCATTATTAACCTTAGTTGGTGTCAGTGTGGATTTGCGTAACTGACGCCAACGCGACTGAACGCGTTCCGGATAGGCTTGGACCACTTGTTGTAGCAGACGATTGCCCTCTGCCGTTTTGAGGTCACCGTGATTCGGATAGTTATGGGATACAGACTCGCCGGACGGATAAATGTGGCGACCATTTTCGTACAGACCCCAAGTAGAATCAAGGTCGTACATGGTGGCATGCCAAATCTGGCCGTTATAAGTGAGCAGTTCAAGATTACGTCCGAGGCCGTCCTGATCGTGAATAAGGTTGGCAAACAGATACATATCAATGACGGAATTAACGTCTAAATATTCAGATGCATGTTGTCTAAACGTTTGCGTGTCGCTGGTATTGACGAAGTGAACCAAGCGTTCAAAGTCTTGTTTTTGTTGACGAGTTAACGCATCAGGCACGTCAGGTGTCCAACCGGTCGCATTGTAGCGAACTTTGTCGGACCAGAACATATCGGCTTTATCCCACTCATTACTACTGATGGCGATGTTAGTGGGATCATGTTTATCTAGTCCCCATAACTTGGCATCCTTGGGTGTGTTAAGCGTGTACAGTCCCCAGCGGTCCCCGTTAACCTTCATTTCGATAGGGAAACCACTGATGGCGCCGTTATTTTGCGAGGCAGCTAACTGTTTTGGTGCACCAGAACGAGTGGCGACCATGTCTGACCATAGTTGTGAATTAACGACGTTACGTGATTGCGTGGCATCAATATAGTTGGCTTTTAACACGTAGCTACTGTGTTTTTTCCACCCCGGTGCAGCTCGCCACTTTAGTTTGTGTTTTAGTGACTTATCTTTATAAAACTTAATCTTCCAGTTTTTCTGTGGGTAGCGGCGTGAACTTTGACCCTGCCACTTCATGGTGGCGTAACCTTCTTCTTGAACACCCGTTTTACGGTCTTTAAACGAAAAATGAACGGTAGGATTCTTATCGACCGTTTGAGAGACAGCACCCTTGATTTTGACGCGCGGTAATCGCTCGACCTTTTGTCGTGAGCCAAGCGGCAATTGACGCGTGGAATTAAAATGAAGCCACGTAAACGTGCCCACCAGCAAAATAATAATGAGACTAATTAAGCTGATGAGTGCGACACGTGGTCTGCGTTTCTTTAACATGGTGCGAAACCCTCCGTGATTTATTTCGATCCATTGGGGATGACTTGAGTAACCACATCAATAAGGTCGCTCAGGTCTGCTTCAGCGTTAACACTTTGTGGGAAGAAACCGTTAAATGACAGTTTGGCGTATCCAAATAGGGTACTCAAAAAGAACCGCATCATTCGTTCACGTTCCTGCTCGTCAGCAATCATTGGCGTTAAAATGTCGCGCAGAATATTTACGATTGCGCCAGCTGGTGCGTCTTCGAGTTTGAGTGGTGAACGAAAGCCGTGATGTTCCGTCGTTAACATTTCCTGAAAGGATGGATGATCTTGAGCAAACGAAAATAGTGTAATGGCGAAAACCTTAAGCGCATCCTTACCAGATACAGGGACGAGCTTAGTGTAGAGTTCATATTCAACGAGCTGACGGCCGTAATCAGCAACACCCGCTTTTAGATCATCCAGACTTGGAAAGTAGTGGTATAACGTTTGCGGTTGTACACCCAAATGACGGACCATGCCGCGTAGAGATAACTTTTGCAGACTGCCTTGTTCGGCAACGTGGTAGGCCTCCGTGACAATGTAGTCGCGTGATAGTGCTTTTTTCATAACTGTTCTCCTTGGTACTTCCTCATGAAACGGTGATTCCTAACCTAAATATTAAAGCGAGTTGTTGCTAGTAACGTCTGTCCGCATGGAAATCTCAAGATTGCCATTGCGTTCCCGTAAGGCGTCAATAAAGGCTTTTTGTTGATCTGGTTTCTTAAGTACAAGTCGATATTGCAGTTCAAACAGACTCCCCAAATTCGTCGTTCGAACATTATCGAGGGTAACTTCTTTCGCATAACGGTCAAAGATGGCATCGAATTCATGCTCATAATCCAAATTTTCCGGTACAGTGATTTTCATCAACCGTTCGTTTTGATTGCTGGCACCAAAGTCGAGCATCGTGTACAGCAGCATCGCTAAACTGACGACGATGGTGAAAAATGTGGCATAAAGTAGGTAACCACGTCCTGTTGCCAAACCAATCGTCATGGCAAAGAAGATGGTGACCATTTCCCGAGCATTACCCGGTGCTGATCGGAAGCGCACCAGGCTGAAGGCCCCAGCAACAGTGATCCCGGCGCCTAGATTGCCGTGGACAATCATAATGATGGATTGCACTAAGATTGGTAGCAGGGCAATTGAGAAAATAAAGTGTTTAGAATAGTGATTTCGATACATATAAACAAAGGCGATGATAAGACCAAGTACCAACGTGACTAGTGTGGTAATAAGAATCTGTTCAAACGTCACAAGGTGGTGTTTAGGCCCTAAATAACTGATAAGCATTGTTGCCCTCCCTGAATCCCGTATTTGTAAATTAATCCGTATTTTGAGAATGGCTGTGGATAAAGCTTGAGAGAAGCAAATAACTGGCTCCACTCAAAGGGCAGCGCTTGCGGTAGCTTAAGTTCCATAACAACCATGCCCGATGCCAGCAATGGTACTCCGTGATTGTTGTTGATTAAATTGACATTGCGGGAGCGCCAGCGAATATTTTCATCAAAGGTCAAACGTAAACCGTCGGCGGTGCTGTAGGCAGTGCGTTCGTAAATGACAGCCGTTTGTCGAGTTAATGTATGCGAGTGCGTGAAACGGTCAATTTCGCGTGCGTTCATATCATCGTTACGACTGATGCTGCCACTGTTACTGGCAAGATAACGGTGAGCCTGGTTATAAGGCAGGGTAACGCGCCGTTTGTAAGTGATACCGTTGACCTTTTTCTTTAATTCCACAAAGGCCGGTTGATGATGATCGACTGGGTCACCATAAGCACGCAAACGTAATTTCTCACGATACTTACTGTTGTCGAGCTGTCGGCGAGCAAACATGTAATCTTCGGTATCGTAATACAGTGATGAAATCGTCTGTTTACCATATTGATCCATGCGAATTTGATCGCCCAATTTTTTAAGAAGTTGTTGATAGGTGGACTGATCCATGACATATTTTTGTTCATGGCGTTCAAACACCATTGGCACCGCACTTTTTTGTGGTGCCGCCAGGTTGGCGAGCATGTTAAGGCCTCCTTGAATTGTGCCGTTGTCTAATTTTTTAAAGATAATTCAGGCTGTGATTTTAGTATGTAATCCGCCGATAAACGGACTTTTTTTGAGTAATTACTCATACAATCGATACAGTATATCATCGTTGTCGAACACTGTACACAAGAATGAGACACCTGTGCTAATTTGTCTTATCAATTTTAATTAATTGGTAGATTGCAAATTTAATCCGAATTTTTGGACAAATTGGTCAGCATAACCTGATACGGTGTTTTCCAGTCAAGTATTTTAAGCGGTCTCTGGTTAATTTGGAGTAACGTCGTCGTTAAATCTTGAGCACTAATGTGCTCAAAACGAGTCCCCTTAGGATAAAAATAACGTAAATTCCGATTAAAGCGTTCATTACTACCACGTTCAGCTGGCGTATAAGCATGACAGTAATAGGTCTTAATACCATATTGTGATTCAAATGATACTAGCCCACTAAACTCAGTACCACGGTCCACAGTAAAACTGTGCACCGGTCCATTAAAAGTTGTTAGGAACTTAGTCAGTGCTTCATTAACACTCGCTGTCGTTCGGTCCTTTAACCGATATGCCCAAAGGAACCGTGATTTGCGATCGATTAAAGTTAATAAAACTGCCTTACTATGCCCACGAGGGCCAACGACGGTATCTAGTTCAAAATCACCGATGCGATTACGTTGATTAATCATCATGGGACGCTGTTCAATCGATCGCCCCAAAGATTGATTATATTTGGATCGTTGGTCAACGTTACGCCGTTGGCGTACGCCATGTTCAGGTAGATCATTCAAGGAGAAACCAATTCTCCCCTGATTTAGCCAATTATAAATAGATTTAGTCGCTAGTTTAAATTCGTGAGCAATCATTCCTGGTGACCAGCTTAGATGTAAATGGTTGAGAATTGTTTGCTTTAACTCATCGCTCAGCTTAGTTTTCCGACCACATCGTGATCGCTTGTATTCGGCATCTGTTTGTGCTAATTCAGCCTGATAAGGTTGACATCGAGATAATTCATAAGAAATTGTTGACGGTGATCGGTTCAGCCGAACGCCCATTTGGATATTGGACAGCCCTAGTTCACAAAAGGTTTCGATTTTAATTCGTTCGGAATAGGTTATACTAGACAAAAGATCAGCTCCTAAAAGATGGGTTTGTTGTAAACACCATTTTAAAGGAAGCTGATCTTTTTTGTCCGAACAGCGTTCGGATTAATTTTACAATCTACTAATTGATGAGTTAACGTGAGAATGTATCAGCGGATTCAGCTGCGGTTTGAAATAAGACAAAATACTCTGAGAAACCCTATTAGGGCCTCTCAGAGTAAAAAACGTTTAATTAAAGTTGAGAGTCTGGAACAGAATTCTTTTCATTTATTTAAAACATCTAGGTTTGTTTACCTTTGGTACTTTTTGATTTCATTTGCTCTTAAAAATTGTATTTAATTAATCCGCAGATAGCGCATCAATTGGATTTAAAGCTGCTGCATGTCGGGCTGGAAGCCAAGCAGCAATCAAAGAGATAATTAACGCAATTACAAAGACGGATACTACATTGGTAACACTAATCTGTACAAATGCGTATGCGGCAATAGATTTAATGAATATATTTGCGATTGCTCCGATACCTAAGGCTAAAATAGTGGCGAGGCTTGCGCTTAAAACACCAATAATCAATGACTCGCTAATGAACATCCGCCGAATATCTCGTTTGCTTTCACCGAGCGCTCGTAGAATACCAATTTCCTTGGTTCTATCGGATACGGACATATACATAGTGACAATAATCATTAGAGCGGAAACTAAAAGTGAAATTCCTGCGATGATAGCCAATAGCAGTGAGGCTAAGTTCACATAGGTTTGCACCTTATCAATGATGCTAGTAATGGCAGTGGCCGAATATAATCGTTTACCGTCTGATTTAACATGATTAATTTTCTGGGTTACACCTTTGACTGAATCTAGTGAGTTGATTTTCAGGGATAAGGAAGAGGAGTCTGTATTAACGTTTGCCTGTTTCATTGCCTTAGTTAGCGTTTTTGTATTGACGGCGTTAACGGAAGAGATACCACTACTACTCTTCCCAATTCCAGAGACCTTGGCCTTAAATTTTACGTTTACTAATTTGCCGGTTCTGTCCATTGTTTGATAGTTCAGAGTAATAGATTTTCCGATTAATTTCGAAGGATCAGGTTTTGACAATTTTTTGGCAACTGCCTTTTTATCTATGATGACTTCTCCAGCTTTAGGTTGTTTTCCTTGTGTAATGGATGAAGAAGATTGTGACTGAGTCCAGTTAGACATCGATGCAACTTTCGTAGACTTTCCTTGGTAATCAATTTTGATGTTTGACAAATTGTATGTCTTTTCTACTGAAGAGACGTGCTTTAAAGCACTAAGTTGGTCAATTTGTTTTTTACTGAAATTCTTAACAGTTTGTGAGGCGCCCATTGAGGGAGAACTTCCATTTCCCATTGCTGCGGTTGGACTTGGCGCGGCACTTGGATCCATTTTTGCGTAACGGGAGACGGTAATAACTTGAGGATTGGTCATTTTTGTGATCTGGTTACTAATGTATCCACTTATTCCATTGCCAAGACCGGAAAAAAGCATTACCGCAAATAGACCAATGGTGGTGCCAAGCACAATAAGTGAGTTTCTACCTAAATGAAAACGAAAATGCTTAAATGCAGTTCTAAGGCTAACGCTAAAGGGAAGAAGTCTGGATCTTAATTTTGAAGGTGACTGTTTTGGCGTATAAGGTGATTTAATTTCTGTGTTGTCAACAATTTTCCCATCAGCTAAACGAACAATCCTAGTTCCGGCATCTGCTACATGTTGGGAGTGGGTAACAGTAATAACCAATCGCCCTTCCTGTGCAATGGAATTAAGCATCTCTAAAACTTCTTCGGTATTTTGAGCGTCCAACGCGCCAGTTGGTTCATCAGCAATAATTACTTTTGGATCACTGGCAAGAGCTCGCGCAATTGCGACTCGTTGTTTTTGTCCACCAGATAATTGATTTGGATACTTGTAGGCGTGCTCTGATAGGCCAACACGATCCAACAAGTTTAGTGCACGTTTTTCCCGTTGTGACTTATCTAGAGTGGTCATATCCAAAGACAACTGTACATTGTCTAAAACAGTCAAATGACTGATCAGGTTGTATGATTGGTAAATATAACCGATTGTATCTCGGCGATATGCGTCAAGCTTTTTTTCCTGCGAATGATCTAATTTACGCCCATCAACAGTGACGGACCCTGTGAATTCTCGATCCAGTCCTCCGATAATGTTCATCAAAGTGGACTTACCGCCGCCGGACTCCCCTAAAATTGACACGAATTCACCAAGTTCAAAATTTAAATTAATTCCATTAAGAACTGGAAATTCCTCTTTACCCAAATAATACGATTTATGAATATTACTCAATTGTAAATATGACATTTATTTCCTCCATAATTTTTAAAAAGTATAACAAAACTGAAAAATATTAAACTTTTTTCACGAAACTAACTGTATATGTTTCATAATTAGATGTCAATAAAAGTTTAATATTCTGAAAATATGTTATACTTTTTGAGGAACAAAAATGAATTACTTGATTGAGTCCTACAAGGAGATCTATGAAAAGAAATGAAAAAAAAGCAGTCAATCGCAATAAGATTATTGCCGCTGCGTATTCACTCATGCTTCATAATGGTTTTCAAAAAACTAGCGTCAGAGATGTCAGTCGTGAATCTGGTATTTCTTTAGTGACAATGTATAAATATTTTCCAAGTAAGGATGAACTTGTACATGCTGTGATCCTTCAAATGGTTCGTGAAAGTATAGTTCATTCACAAGATGTACTAGAGTGTAAAAGGCACCCGTAAAATGTAGGAAAACGGCAGGTTAGAACTGTTGGTTTTCCTACATTTTTTGTATCATGAATCACATCAGAGTGTAGGAGGAATTTGATGTGAGACGTGATTTAAGAGAAGGAGTGACGATTTACGTGACTGAAAATATTAAGCCTAACTTCGCCGAGATTGCCCGGCAATATAATGTTGATTATCGAACCGTTAAGAAAGCCTATGAGGAAGTCAAAGCTGGACTTAAGGGCCGACCAAGTGGTCGACCGAAACGGCCAAGTTTACTGGATCCATTCAAGCAAACCATCGATTCAAAGCTTGAACTAAATTGTTCGGCTGCTTCAATTTTTAAATTTATCCAGAAGAAGGGCTTTACCGGCAGCTATACCCTCGTGAAAGATTATTGTCGCCAAACCCGCCGAGAACGAGTTAAGAAAGCTACCATTCGGATTGAACATTCCCCTGGTCTCTCTGCTCAAGTTGACTGGAAAGAAGAAATGGCCCTAGTGAGCAGCGAGGGTGAGCTGTTTAAATTCAATATTTTCTTGTATGTATTGCCTTATTCAAAACTCAAATATATGACACTAACCTTTGATCGGAGCCAAGATACCCTCTTTTCTTGCTTACACGACGCTTTCCTTCATACCGGAGGTATTCCGACGGAAATCTGGTTTGATAATATGAAAACCGTTGTGGATCATACAAAATCCCAGTTTGGCCACGCTGTCTTTAACGAACGGTTCCACGAATTCTGTAAAGATGCCGGTTTCACACCAATTGCTTGTCGACCATTCAGACCACAAACTAAAGGTGCAGTTGAAGCCCTTGCTCGCACGGTTGAACGTTTACGGCCATACAATACTGAATTTGCTGATGGAACTGAGCTAATCGAACTAGTTCATATGCTCCGAGATGATCTAAATCATGAAACTTCGCAGGCCACGGACGAAGTCCCGTACCTGAAATGGTTAGACGAAGAAAAAGAGTACCTTCATCGCGTTCCAGTTAATCTCCTTGAACCATACTTCGAAGAAAACATTACCCGTGTCGTTTCGAAGGAGGCCATGATCAATTTCCGCAAATGTAAGTACTCAGTAGATCCGCGATACATTGGTTGTACGGTTGCTGTTGAAATCTCCAATGATGAGCAGCGCATTCACATTTATTATAACGGAGAAGAAATTCGTACGCACTCCATAACTACCAATTCGCTGAATTATGACCCCCAAGATCAGTTCAATATCCTCAAATCTGATTTGCTTAAAGGGCGGACAGATGAAGACATTTCAGCTTACATTCGTGAACATATGACTGATTACGACAACTTATAGGAGGCTACCATGACCACTAATAATCAAATTCTTTTAAATAATCTTGAGCGCTTAGGGTTAAACAAAATCCGTGAATACTTGCCGAATTACCTTGATCAAATTCACACTGATAATCTGTCATTAACTGAGGCGCTAATTGATTTAACTAATTCGGAACTCCAGAATCGACACGAAGGTCAGATTGCACGGGCCATTGGCCGTGCTCGGTTCCCCAATACAAAATCCCTAGATACATTTGATTTTAGCTTTCAACCCAGTATGAATCGCCAAGAGGTTCTGGAATTCCAGAATCTGGCTTTTATGGAAAAGTCTGAAAACTTAATCTTTATTGGCAATCCGGGAGTCGGTAAAACCCACTTGGCAATTAGTATTGGGATTGAGGCCTGTAAACAGGGCTGTCGGGTTCTCTTTATTAATTGTCATGAGCTGTTGATTAGATTGAGAGCAGCTTACGAAAAAGGACTGCTTGATCGATCTCTAAGCCGCTATTCGCGCTATGACCTATTAATTATTGATGAAATTGGGTATTTGCCAATTGGTCACCAAGAAGCTAACCTCTTATTTCAGCTAGTCAATGCCCGCTATGAAAAGCATTCAACGATCATTACCAGCAATAGTGATCTATCCGCTTGGGTTGATATTTTCCAGAACCCAACTGTGACAGCAGCCATTCTCGATCGCTTGGTTCATCATGTTCACGTAGTGAAGATCACTGGTAAATCTTACCGATTACGTGGCCTCAAGTAACTGCCGAAAACCTACATTTCTTTCTGCCGAAAACCTACATTTTTAAACTGCCCTTGACACTAGAGGATGACTCATTGGATTTTATCGAAAAGTTCCGGCAGTATACTGCCGATTCGGCTAAGTTGAGAGCCAATATTTCACAGGCCGAGTTAGATGAAATCTCTAAAATCATTAACTCATCATCGGAAATTCAAGAAAAAATTCAAAAGTGGCAAGATGATTTGGGAGAAAAACTGATCAGTTATGGCAGAAAAACAGGAGAAATTCGGACTTCTGTATCGGATGAAGCAATTAAAACATTTGCGATAATGTTGTCTCAATATGTGACAAATGCTCCTTCTGGAACCATGAATGAAGAATTAATCAGTCAACTTGAGTCTTTGTTTTTATTCGGGTTAGCTGGTGATCGTAAAAGTGAATCATGATTTCGGCGGCTCGGATTTTGTGTGATGGATTCTTGAGAAAATTTGGTAGATTAAACGGGCATTATAAGCAGCTAGAAAGATTGACCGGCGAGAGGCACTTTTTGCCTGCACTGATCAATTTTTTGATTTATATTTTGTATGCATTCTTAGTTGAATGTTTATACAGTGGTGGCAATCTTTACCAGCACCTGTGTTAATTTGATTCACAATAGAGTACAGATTGTGTAATGAATATTTTCTTTTTCTAAATGGACATTTAATTATTGACAATTACTAAACGATCATTTAATATATAAACATGCGCAAGAGAGATGATCAAAAGCGTCAGTTGATTGAACAGGCGGTTTTAGTAATTACCAAGGAAGAAGGGATTCAGGGATTATCGTTTGGTAAAATTGCTAAACATGCACACGTCAGTTCAGGAACACCGTACGTTTACTATAAAGACAAGACTGATATGTTATCTAAAATGTTCCTACGCATCAAAAATTTATTTGATGTAAGGTAGATTGCAAATTTAATCCGAATTTTTGGACAAATTGGTCAGCATAACCTGATACGGTGTTTTCCAGTCAAGTATTTTAAGCGGTCTCTGGTTAATTTGGAGTAACGTCGTCGTTAAATCTTGAGCACTAATGTGCTCAAAACGAGTCCCCTTAGGATAAAAATAACGTAAATTCCGATTAAAGCGTTCATTACTACCACGTTCAGCTGGCGTATAAGCATGACAGTAATAGGTCTTAATACCATATTGTGATTCAAATGATACTAGCCCACTAAACTCAGTACCACGGTCCACAGTAAAACTGTGCACCGGTCCATTAAAAGTTGTTAGGAACTTAGTCAGTGCTTCATTAACACTCGCTGTCGTTCGGTCCTTTAACCGATATGCCCAAAGGAACCGTGATTTGCGATCGATTAAAGTTAATAAAACTGCCTTACTATGCCCACGAGGGCCAACGACGGTATCTAGTTCAAAATCACCGATGCGATTACGTTGATTAATCATCATGGGACGCTGTTCAATCGATCGCCCCAAAGATTGATTATATTTGGATCGTTGGTCAACGTTACGCCGTTGGCGTACGCCATGTTCAGGTAGATCATTCAAGGAGAAACCAATTCTCCCCTGATTTAGCCAATTATAAATAGATTTAGTCGCTAGTTTAAATTCGTGAGCAATCATTCCTGGTGACCAGCTTAGATGTAAATGGTTGAGAATTGTTTGCTTTAACTCATCGCTCAGCTTAGTTTTCCGACCACATCGTGATCGCTTGTATTCGGCATCTGTTTGTGCTAATTCAGCCTGATAAGGTTGACATCGAGATAATTCATAAGAAATTGTTGACGGTGATCGGTTCAGCCGAACGCCCATTTGGATATTGGACAGCCCTAGTTCACAAAAGGTTTCGATTTTAATTCGTTCGGAATAGGTTATACTAGACAAAAGATCAGCTCCTAAAAGATGGGTTTGTTGTAAACACCATTTTAAAGGAAGCTGATCTTTTTTGTCCGAACAGCGTTCGGATTAATTTTACAATCTACTAATTGATGAGTTAACGTGAGAATGTATCAGCGGATTCAGCTGCGGTTTGAAATAAGACAAAATACTCTGAGAAACCCTATTAGGGCCTCTCAGAGTAAAAAACGTTTAATTAAAGTTGAGAGTCTGGAACAGAATTCTTTTCATTTATTTAAAACATCTAGGTTTGTTTACCTTTGGTACTTTTTGATTTCATTTGCTCTTAAAAATTGTATTTAATTAATCCGCAGATAGCGCATCAATTGGATTTAAAGCTGCTGCATGTCGGGCTGGAAGCCAAGCAGCAATCAAAGAGATAATTAACGCAATTACAAAGACGGATACTACATTGGTAACACTAATCTGTACAAATGCGTATGCGGCAATAGATTTAATGAATATATTTGCGATTGCTCCGATACCTAAGGCTAAAATAGTGGCGAGGCTTGCGCTTAAAACACCAATAATCAATGACTCGCTAATGAACATCCGCCGAATATCTCGTTTGCTTTCACCGAGCGCTCGTAGAATACCAATTTCCTTGGTTCTATCGGATACGGACATATACATAGTGACAATAATCATTAGAGCGGAAACTAAAAGTGAAATTCCTGCGATGATAGCCAATAGCAGTGAGGCTAAGTTCACATAGGTTTGCACCTTATCAATGATGCTAGTAATGGCAGTGGCCGAATATAATCGTTTACCGTCTGATTTAACATGATTAATTTTCTGGGTTACACCTTTGACTGAATCTAGTGAGTTGATTTTCAGGGATAAGGAAGAGGAGTCTGTATTAACGTTTGCCTGTTTCATTGCCTTAGTTAGCGTTTTTGTATTGACGGCGTTAACGGAAGAGATACCACTACTACTCTTCCCAATTCCAGAGACCTTGGCCTTAAATTTTACGTTTACTAATTTGCCGGTTCTGTCCATTGTTTGATAGTTCAGAGTAATAGATTTTCCGATTAATTTCGAAGGATCAGGTTTTGACAATTTTTTGGCAACTGCCTTTTTATCTATGATGACTTCTCCAGCTTTAGGTTGTTTTCCTTGTGTAATGGATGAAGAAGATTGTGACTGAGTCCAGTTAGACATCGATGCAACTTTCGTAGACTTTCCTTGGTAATCAATTTTGATGTTTGACAAATTGTATGTCTTTTCTACTGAAGAGACGTGCTTTAAAGCACTAAGTTGGTCAATTTGTTTTTTACTGAAATTCTTAACAGTTTGTGAGGCGCCCATTGAGGGAGAACTTCCATTTCCCATTGCTGCGGTTGGACTTGGCGCGGCACTTGGATCCATTTTTGCGTAACGGGAGACGGTAATAACTTGAGGATTGGTCATTTTTGTGATCTGGTTACTAATGTATCCACTTATTCCATTGCCAAGACCGGAAAAAAGCATTACCGCAAATAGACCAATGGTGGTGCCAAGCACAATAAGTGAGTTTCTACCTAAATGAAAACGAAAATGCTTAAATGCAGTTCTAAGGCTAACGCTAAAGGGAAGAAGTCTGGATCTTAATTTTGAAGGTGACTGTTTTGGCGTATAAGGTGATTTAATTTCTGTGTTGTCAACAATTTTCCCATCAGCTAAACGAACAATCCTAGTTCCGGCATCTGCTACATGTTGGGAGTGGGTAACAGTAATAACCAATCGCCCTTCCTGTGCAATGGAATTAAGCATCTCTAAAACTTCTTCGGTATTTTGAGCGTCCAACGCGCCAGTTGGTTCATCAGCAATAATTACTTTTGGATCACTGGCAAGAGCTCGCGCAATTGCGACTCGTTGTTTTTGTCCACCAGATAATTGATTTGGATACTTGTAGGCGTGCTCTGATAGGCCAACACGATCCAACAAGTTTAGTGCACGTTTTTCCCGTTGTGACTTATCTAGAGTGGTCATATCCAAAGACAACTGTACATTGTCTAAAACAGTCAAATGACTGATCAGGTTGTATGATTGGTAAATATAACCGATTGTATCTCGGCGATATGCGTCAAGCTTTTTTTCCTGCGAATGATCTAATTTACGCCCATCAACAGTGACGGACCCTGTGAATTCTCGATCCAGTCCTCCGATAATGTTCATCAAAGTGGACTTACCGCCGCCGGACTCCCCTAAAATTGACACGAATTCACCAAGTTCAAAATTTAAATTAATTCCATTAAGAACTGGAAATTCCTCTTTACCCAAATAATACGATTTATGAATATTACTCAATTGTAAATATGACATTTATTTCCTCCATAATTTTTAAAAAGTATAACAAAACTGAAAAATATTAAACTTTTTTCACGAAACTAACTGTATATGTTTCATAATTAGATGTCAATAAAAGTTTAATATTCTGAAAATATGTTATACTTTTTGAGGAACAAAAATGAATTACTTGATTGAGTCCTACAAGGAGATCTATGAAAAGAAATGAAAAAAAAGCAGTCAATCGCAATAAGATTATTGCCGCTGCGTATTCACTCATGCTTCATAATGGTTTTCAAAAAACTAGCGTCAGAGATGTCAGTCGTGAATCTGGTATTTCTTTAGTGACAATGTATAAATATTTTCCAAGTAAGGATGAACTTGTACATGCTGTGATCCTTCAAATGGTTCGTGAAAGTATAGTTCATTCACAAGATGTACTAGAGGATGACTCATTGGATTTTATCGAAAAGTTCCGGCAGTATACTGCCGATTCGGCTAAGTTGAGAGCCAATATTTCACAGGCCGAGTTAGATGAAATCTCTAAAATCATTAACTCATCATCGGAAATTCAAGAAAAAATTCAAAAGTGGCAAGATGATTTGGGAGAAAAACTGATCAGTTATGGCAGAAAAACAGGAGAAATTCGGACTTCTGTATCGGATGAAGCAATTAAAACATTTGCGATAATGTTGTCTCAATATGTGACAAATGCTCCTTCTGGAACCATGAATGAAGAATTAATCAGTCAACTTGAGTCTTTGTTTTTATTCGGGTTAGCTGGTGATCGTAAAAGTGAATCATGATTTCGGCGGCTCGGATTTTGTGTGATGGATTCTTGAGAAAATTTGGTAGATTAAACGGGCATTATAAGCAGCTAGAAAGATTGACCGGCGAGAGGCACTTTTTGCCTGCACTGATCAATTTTTTGATTTATATTTTGTATGCATTCTTAGTTGAATGTTTATACAGTGGTGGCAATCTTTACCAGCACCTGTGTTAATTTGATTCACAATAGAGTACAGATTGTGTAATGAATATTTTCTTTTTCTAAATGGACATTTAATTATTGACAATTACTAAACGATCATTTAATATATAAACATGCGCAAGAGAGATGATCAAAAGCGTCAGTTGATTGAACAGGCGGTTTTAGTAATTACCAAGGAAGAAGGGATTCAGGGATTATCGTTTGGTAAAATTGCTAAACATGCACACGTCAGTTCAGGAACACCGTACGTTTACTATAAAGACAAGACTGATATGTTATCTAAAATGTTCCTACGCATCAAAAATTTATTTGATGTAAGGTAGATTGCAAATTTAATCCGAATTTTTGGACAAATTGGTCAGCATAACCTGATACGGTGTTTTCCAGTCAAGTATTTTAAGCGGTCTCTGGTTAATTTGGAGTAACGTCGTCGTTAAATCTTGAGCACTAATGTGCTCAAAACGAGTCCCCTTAGGATAAAAATAACGTAAATTCCGATTAAAGCGTTCATTACTACCACGTTCAGCTGGCGTATAAGCATGACAGTAATAGGTCTTAATACCATATTGTGATTCAAATGATACTAGCCCACTAAACTCAGTACCACGGTCCACAGTAAAACTGTGCACCGGTCCATTAAAAGTTGTTAGGAACTTAGTCAGTGCTTCATTAACACTCGCTGTCGTTCGGTCCTTTAACCGATATGCCCAAAGGAACCGTGATTTGCGATCGATTAAAGTTAATAAAACTGCCTTACTATGCCCACGAGGGCCAACGACGGTATCTAGTTCAAAATCACCGATGCGATTACGTTGATTAATCATCATGGGACGCTGTTCAATCGATCGCCCCAAAGATTGATTATATTTGGATCGTTGGTCAACGTTACGCCGTTGGCGTACGCCATGTTCAGGTAGATCATTCAAGGAGAAACCAATTCTCCCCTGATTTAGCCAATTATAAATAGATTTAGTCGCTAGTTTAAATTCGTGAGCAATCATTCCTGGTGACCAGCTTAGATGTAAATGGTTGAGAATTGTTTGCTTTAACTCATCGCTCAGCTTAGTTTTCCGACCACATCGTGATCGCTTGTATTCGGCATCTGTTTGTGCTAATTCAGCCTGATAAGGTTGACATCGAGATAATTCATAAGAAATTGTTGACGGTGATCGGTTCAGCCGAACGCCCATTTGGATATTGGACAGCCCTAGTTCACAAAAGGTTTCGATTTTAATTCGTTCGGAATAGGTTATACTAGACAAAAGATCAGCTCCTAAAAGATGGGTTTGTTGTAAACACCATTTTAAAGGAAGCTGATCTTTTTTGTCCGAACAGCGTTCGGATTAATTTTACAATCTACTGTAAATCTAGTGTCGGATATTGATAAGGGCAAAACTGTTGGCGACCAAGTTTACTTGGCTGTGGCCCATTTTGCCAGGATGTATATCAATTATCCTTTAGAAGCTATTTTTATGACTGCCGTTCGTGCGAACCCAGAATTAATTTCGCAAGAAGCCTTAATAAAGGGCAATCAATCTGCTCAACCACTGGCATTGCTGCTTCAAAGTGCAATTGATCAAGATGCGTTGACAGTCACTAATCCGGATTACGTCACAGTATTGTTGTTTGGACCGTTTATCATGTTGATTCAAGAACGGATGTCGGCCAAGCAAGACATCACTTTAAGCGAGTTGGAAGAACTCGTTCATACGTCGGTTGACGGAATTTTAAAAAAATAAAGTGCTCAAGCTTTATTTTTTGCTAATTAATTAAACGATTATTTAATTAAATGGGGTGAAGTTATGCAAATTACGATTTTTGGCGCTACTGGCAGTGTTGGCCGGCTTTTGATAGATGAAGCAGTAAAACAAGGTCATACTGTTGTGGCGGTTAGTCGGCATGCACACGTTGGCAGTGCCAACACTGCAGTCCAATGGGTATCAGTTGATTATGAAAACGTGTCAAGCATTGTGACAGCATTGACCGGTAGCGATGCAGCAATCGTTTCTTTGGGAGATTACGATGTGGTCACACCGACTGAAAATATTGCATTGGCTCTGAAACGGGCTGCTGTGCATCGAATTGAGCTACTAACAGGATTTGGTACTAGTCCTGAGAGCCGCAGACAATTAGGCATTGGCATGCGCGCCGTTATGACTGGTATGCACCCGATGTTAAGAACCAAAGAAAGACAAGATAAAATCATTCGCAACGCCGGTCTAGACTTTACCATCGTGCAGCCGCCGACGTTAACGGATGGGCCAGCAACACACGCTTACCGGTATGGGGATTATTCTAATAAATCAATTAATGGTCATATTTCTAGAGCTGATCTAGCTGAGTTTATGATTACCAACCTAACAAATCATCGATACGAACAGGAATCTGTATATATACAAGATTAGAGGAGAATACAAATGTCAAAAGAAGAAGTTTTAAGGTAGATTGTAAAATTAATCCGAACGCTGTTCGGACAAAAAAGATCAGCTTCCTTTAAAATGGTGTTTACCACAAACCCATCTTTTAGGAGCTGATCTTTTGTCTAGTATAACCTATTCCGAACGAATTAAAATCGAAACCTTTTGTGAACTAGGGCTGTCCAATATCCAAATGGGCGTTCGGCTGAACCGATCACCGTCAACAATTTCTTATGAATTATCTCGATGTCAACCTTATCAGGCTGAATTAGCACAAACAGATGCCGAATACAAGCGATCACGATGTGGTCGGAAAACTAAGCTGAGCGATGAGTTAAAGCAAAAAATTCTCAACCATTTACGTCTAAGCTGGTCACCAGGAATGATTGCTCACGAATTTAAACTAGCTACTAAATCTATTTATAATTGGCTAAATCAGGAGAGAATTGATTTCTCCTTGAATGATCTACCTGAACATGGCGTACGCCAACGGCGTAACGTTGACCAACGATCCAAATATAATCAATCTTTGGGGCGATCAATTGAACAGCGTCCCATGATGATTAATCAACGTAATCGCATCGGCGATTTTGAACTAGATACAGTCGTTGGTCCTCGTGGGCATAGTAAGGCAGTTTTATTAACTTTAATCGATCGAAAATCACGGTTCCTTTGGGCATACCGGTTAAAAGATCGGACGACAGTGACTGTTAATGAAGCACTAACTAAGTTCCTAACCACTTTTAATGGTCCGGTGCACAGCTTTACTGTGGACCGTGGCACTGAGTTTAGTGGGCTAGTATCACTTGAATCACAATATGGTATTAAGACCTATTACTGCCATGCTTATACGCCAGCTGAACGTGGTAGTAATGAACGCTTTAATCGGAATTTACGTTATTTTTATCCTAAAGGGACTCGTTTTGAACACATTAGTGCTCAAGATTTAACGACGACGTTACTCCAAATTAACCAGCGACCGCTTAAAATACTCGACTGGCAAACACCGTATCAGGTTATGCTGACAAATTTGTCCAAAAATTCGGATTAAATTTGCAATCTACCTTAAAACCAGTTATGAGGTTCATCGACGAAGCATTAAATCAGGGCAAAGTAGAGGTTATCCCTGAGGTGTGGGATAAAGACCTGCTTTGGGAAGGTGGCTCACTGGGGACGGTGCACGGTTTGGATGCCTTCATGAGTGGTGGTGTTCAAGCATTTAGTAAGATGCACTTAACGGTGCTTGATTACGTGGTTAACGATAATGACGTTTGGGTACAGTTCACTAACGAAGGTGTTCAAACTGGTGAGTTTATGGGCTACCCAGCAACTAACAAATTTGCAAAATGGAATGGCTTTGGCCGTTACACCGTTGAAAACGGCAAAATTGTTCACGGATGGTTTTCCGAAGATATTCTCGATATGCTCGAGCAACAAGGTCACATGGGTTAATTAGCAAACTCAGTCTGTAATGTTCGGACAAGAATATTGATTTCAAAATTTCAAAAATTATAGATAACTTTTTAATAATATGGAGGATGATATTATGTCACAAAAAACAATTTTAATTACAGGTGCTTCAAGTGGAATGGGATATGCAGCAACAAAACTATTTGCTCAAAATGGTTGGACAGTTTACGCAGGTGCTCGCCGGATTGAAAAGATTCCAACAGGATCCGGCATTCATCCATTGGCTTTGGACGTAACGGATGATGCTTCACGGAAGGCGTTTGTCAAAGCAGCATTGGCAGAGCCGACAATTGATGTGTTACTTAATAATGCTGGTTATGGTGAATACGGTCCGCTAGAAGAAGTAAGTTATGAGAAGGCGCACAAACAAGTTGAAACTAATTTATTTGGCGCAACTGAGCTGACCAAACTTGTTCTGCCAACGATGCGTCAGCAACACTTTGGCCGAATTGTAAATAATTCCTCCATTGGTGGCGACATGTATAGTGCTCTTGGCGGTTGGTACCACGTCTCAAAACATGCGTTGAATGTTTGGTCTGATGTTTTGGATACAGAAGTGCAGCAATTCGGATTACGCTCTGTTGTGGTCGAACCTGGAGGAACCAAGTCGTCATGGGGCGAAATTGCGATGGGATCAATTAAAAATAATGTTTCTGAAAATACACCTTACCAATCGCTTATCGATGGAACTATGGCAATGGTAGCCAACGTTGGCAGTCATTCGTCTGCTACTTCGGAAGATTTAGCAAAAGTATTCTATCGTGCGGCCACAGAAGAAAAGCCAAAGTTACGTTACTACTTCAGCTTTAGTGACCGAATGATGGCGCATGTTGCACGCGTGCATCCAACCTTGTTCCATAAAATTGTTATGCGCATGACGGCAAGAGCGATGCACTAATTAGCTAGAGACTCACTAGTTGGTCTCATTATTGGAGTGATTTGGAGTAATGTTTCAAGATTAAGCTTGATTTGACGATAAGCGTAAAAAAACAGACGAGCTTTAGTGAACGAAGAATAATTTCGGTTAATTATTCTTTACGCTAAGGTTCGTCTTTTTTTAAAATTCGGGTTCAAGCGATACTGATGTAAATAGTATTACGGATGTTGTTCATTCGACGGGAAAGCGCTAAACAGTTGTGTAACATTAGGGTTCACTTGAGGACTAATCGATGTCATTTTCTGCCAGCGATGACCATTGTCAAATATGATAGATTTTTTGTTGATAGATGACCAATCAACGTGCAACCCGATTTTTACACCAGCTAACAATAACGCTTGAGTGTTTGGCCCAACAGCGAGATCGGGGAAAAGTTCATTACTAGTATTTTTGGACCTAACGAAGCGTTTATCGGCCAATGCGAGCATATTTAGCCTCATACTGCCTTGTGATAGAAGATTAACTATTTTAGCGGCAGTAGTTGTTTCAGGATGAATAATTTGTGAATTGTAGAATGTAACTGATTGTAAGAGTGATGCCGGCGCATTAAATTGTATTAGCATTGCGGAAATCGCTGCCAACAAGTTTTTACTATCAGATAAATTTGGCAAGGTGTCCGATGGGGACTGCAAGGCCACGATATTGTTTTGCATGGCCGCCTTGTTTAATTGCGCATTAATTTCAACCGGATTAATTGGTTGAACTAAACAGAAGATTAAAAAACTGCGCACAAAGTTAAGCTCCGTCTCATCCACACCCAGAGGGACGAATGGATTAGTGTCAAAAACTCTAAATTCCAGATACTTGATTCCTTTAGTCGCATAGTCGGAGATGCGCGTTTGATCTTTAATTCTAACCGGACCGTAGAATTCCATTTGAGCATACAATTCGCCATTATCAATGGCATTTTGTAATTCTTCGATGTGCTGTTCAAACGTCGTATATGAAATGTGCGACTGACCGCCATTGTTGAAACCAAAGTTACTGTTGCGAATACTTCGGACAGGGTTTTGAAGTTCGGTCGGCATTTGCTGGAAATATCCTGATTCTGCTATCGGTGAGGCTCCAAAGAAGTAAGTTAATAACCATCTGTATTTCAAAAAGTTTTGTAATATGCGCCAATAGAGAAAGTTTGTCGTTTTTACCTTTGAAGTCCCGCGGATTTTGGAAAATGTTTCGATGAACTTGTCTGTGAGACTGAAGTTGAGATGAACACCAGTCGTTAGTCCATGAGCAATACCGAATTTGCCATCCAAGTAATCACGATAGTGTTGGTATTTTGGGCGATCAAAATGTTCTCGTACAAATAATCGATCCTCGTGTGTTAGGGCAGGCGGCATGGATAATAACCACACTCGATCTACATCAGACATTTCCTTAGTGAATACGTCATGAAGAACCTGTAACTGTTGAATTAACTGGTGATTATCGGACATGGGGTCAGTTATCCATTCTGTTTGAGTTTCGCCAAAATCGGTTTGTAGATAGGGATGGAAGACACGACTTCCAAGCGTGTCGGGATAAGGCAATTTACTCAGCTTGCCAGACAAGTCAACGCGTTGAGTTTCAACTTCAATGCCCATCAATGATTGCCAAAGTTCATTTTCTAAATTGTTTTGGATGATTTTTTGAATTAAATTCACCATTCCAGTCACCTACTTAGTTTTAAACAAGGACAACAACTTTCCCCATTTTGGAGGTTTTGGCAACATCATCTTGCGCATCACTAACTTGTTTTAATGAAAATGTATCAATGATGGGCAAACTCAAATTGCCCTTTTGAATTAACTTACTCATTGCGGCAACATCGTCCTTATTAACGATGGTCGATTGAAATTTAGTTAAATAACCATTAATGGCAAACGGACTAAAGTTGTCTAAAGTCCACTGACCGCCGAGACCGCCAGTTAGGACTGAGTAACCATCAGCGGACACATGTGACACAGAATCAAGCAATGTTTTTGCTCCGACTAGCTCTAGAAGAGAGTCGAATTCGTTGTCAGTTTTCAGCGTGTCGTTGTCGAGTAAGACATCATCAGCGCCTAATTTTTTTAGATCTGCGACCTTGTTTGGGTCTCGGGTGGTTGAAGTTACAATGACGCCTTGTGACTTGGCCAGCATCAAGGCGGCAAGACCGACACTGCTAGAACCACCACGAATCAACAGCCTCTTCCCAGCACCTAAGTGCAACAACTTTAGTGATCCGTAGGCTGTATAAAAGCTTTCAGGAAGCGTTGCTAGTCTTTTCCAGTCCATGTCGATATTGAGTGGATATAAAACAGTATTGGGAACGGTGGCGTATTCTTCATAACCGCCGTCAAACGTGGATCCAAAGCCGCCCATAATGGTCATGACTTTTTGACCAATCGCAAAGCCACTATTTTCTGCGGTTGCGTAGATTGTACCCACGGCCTCAATACCTCGAACGCGTGGCACGGTTGGATTTGTTAATTCATTAATGAGTTCACCATGATTGATACCAAAGGCCTTTATTTGCATAACACTACTGTCGGCAGTGGGAGTGGGAATATCACGATTTTCGGGTACAAACTGTAAAACACCATTTACGCGATCTAAAACCATTGCAAGCATAATATCGCCTCATTTCTTTGAAAATATAATTAATTGCCGTTCGCTTTTTCAAGAGCTCATCAGTAACCCTGATTAGTAACTGACATAAAATATGGTTTCAGTGAACACGTTCATCATAATTGCAATATAATCTTGTCGCAATTTTTCATACTTGATGCGTCCTATCATGATTAGCAGATTGGTTAACTTTAGAGACGAAAACAACGCTAGTTTATCGGCTTTTAGGCAAGCAAATAAACTGGCGTCGTTTGAAAAGATATTGGAAATTAGTTAATTCAGTTAGTGATTTAGAAAATTTTAATTACAAAAATGGTAGATTGCAAATTTAATCCGAATTTTTGGACAAATTGGTCAGCATAACCTGATACGGTGTTTTCCAGTCAAGTATTTTAAGCGGTCTCTGGTTAATTTGGAGTAACGTCGTCGTTAAATCTTGAGCACTAATGTGCTCAAAACGAGTCCCCTTAGGATAAAAATAACGTAAATTCCGATTAAAGCGTGTCAAGGGCAGTTTAAAAATGTAGGTTTTCGGCAGAAAGAAATGTAGGTTTTCGGCAGTTACTTGAGGCCACGTAATCGGTAAGATTTACCAGTGATCTTCACTACGTGAACATGATGAACCAAGCGATCGAGAATGGCTGCTGTCACAGTTGGGTTCTGGAAAATATCAACCCAAGCGGATAGATCACTATTGCTGGTAATGATCGTTGAATGCTTTTCATAGCGGGCATTGACTAGCTGAAATAAGAGGTTAGCTTCTTGGTGACCAATTGGCAAATACCCAATTTCATCAATAATTAATAGGTCATAGCGCGAATAGCGGCTTAGAGATCGATCAAGCAGTCCTTTTTCGTAAGCTGCTCTCAATCTAATCAACAGCTCATGACAATTAATAAAGAGAACCCGACAGCCCTGTTTACAGGCCTCAATCCCAATACTAATTGCCAAGTGGGTTTTACCGACTCCCGGATTGCCAATAAAGATTAAGTTTTCAGACTTTTCCATAAAAGCCAGATTCTGGAATTCCAGAACCTCTTGGCGATTCATACTGGGTTGAAAGCTAAAATCAAATGTATCTAGGGATTTTGTATTGGGGAACCGAGCACGGCCAATGGCCCGTGCAATCTGACCTTCGTGTCGATTCTGGAGTTCCGAATTAGTTAAATCAATTAGCGCCTCAGTTAATGACAGATTATCAGTGTGAATTTGATCAAGGTAATTCGGCAAGTATTCACGGATTTTGTTTAACCCTAAGCGCTCAAGATTATTTAAAAGAATTTGATTATTAGTGGTCATGGTAGCCTCCTATAAGTTGTCGTAATCAGTCATATGTTCACGAATGTAAGCTGAAATGTCTTCATCTGTCCGCCCTTTAAGCAAATCAGATTTGAGGATATTGAACTGATCTTGGGGGTCATAATTCAGCGAATTGGTAGTTATGGAGTGCGTACGAATTTCTTCTCCGTTATAATAAATGTGAATGCGCTGCTCATCATTGGAGATTTCAACAGCAACCGTACAACCAATGTATCGCGGATCTACTGAGTACTTACATTTGCGGAAATTGATCATGGCCTCCTTCGAAACGACACGGGTAATGTTTTCTTCGAAGTATGGTTCAAGGAGATTAACTGGAACGCGATGAAGGTACTCTTTTTCTTCGTCTAACCATTTCAGGTACGGGACTTCGTCCGTGGCCTGCGAAGTTTCATGATTTAGATCATCTCGGAGCATATGAACTAGTTCGATTAGCTCAGTTCCATCAGCAAATTCAGTATTGTATGGCCGTAAACGTTCAACCGTGCGAGCAAGGGCTTCAACTGCACCTTTAGTTTGTGGTCTGAATGGTCGACAAGCAATTGGTGTGAAACCGGCATCTTTACAGAATTCGTGGAACCGTTCGTTAAAGACAGCGTGGCCAAACTGGGATTTTGTATGATCCACAACGGTTTTCATATTATCAAACCAGATTTCCGTCGGAATACCTCCGGTATGAAGGAAAGCGTCGTGTAAGCAAGAAAAGAGGGTATCTTGGCTCCGATCAAAGGTTAGTGTCATATATTTGAGTTTTGAATAAGGCAATACATACAAGAAAATATTGAATTTAAACAGCTCACCCTCGCTGCTCACTAGGGCCATTTCTTCTTTCCAGTCAACTTGAGCAGAGAGACCAGGGGAATGTTCAATCCGAATGGTAGCTTTCTTAACTCGTTCTCGGCGGGTTTGGCGACAATAATCTTTCACGAGGGTATAGCTGCCGGTAAAGCCCTTCTTCTGGATAAATTTAAAAATTGAAGCAGCCGAACAATTTAGTTCAAGCTTTGAATCGATGGTTTGCTTGAATGGATCCAGTAAACTTGGCCGTTTCGGTCGACCACTTGGTCGGCCCTTAAGTCCAGCTTTGACTTCCTCATAGGCTTTCTTAACGGTTCGATAATCAACATTATATTGCCGGGCAATCTCGGCGAAGTTAGGCTTAATATTTTCAGTCACGTAAATCGTCACTCCTTCTCTTAAATCACGTCTCACATCAAATTCCTCCTACACTCTGATGTGATTCATGATACAAAAAATGTAGGAAAACCAACAGTTCTAACCTGCCGTTTTCCTACATTTTACGGGTGCCTTTTACATAAAGCGTTCATTACTACCACGTTCAGCTGGCGTATAAGCATGACAGTAATAGGTCTTAATACCATATTGTGATTCAAATGATACTAGCCCACTAAACTCAGTACCACGGTCCACAGTAAAACTGTGCACCGGTCCATTAAAAGTTGTTAGGAACTTAGTCAGTGCTTCATTAACACTCGCTGTCGTTCGGTCCTTTAACCGATATGCCCAAAGGAACCGTGATTTGCGATCGATTAAAGTTAATAAAACTGCCTTACTATGCCCACGAGGGCCAACGACGGTATCTAGTTCAAAATCACCGATGCGATTACGTTGATTAATCATCATGGGACGCTGTTCAATCGATCGCCCCAAAGATTGATTATATTTGGATCGTTGGTCAACGTTACGCCGTTGGCGTACGCCATGTTCAGGTAGATCATTCAAGGAGAAACCAATTCTCCCCTGATTTAGCCAATTATAAATAGATTTAGTCGCTAGTTTAAATTCGTGAGCAATCATTCCTGGTGACCAGCTTAGATGTAAATGGTTGAGAATTGTTTGCTTTAACTCATCGCTCAGCTTAGTTTTCCGACCACATCGTGATCGCTTGTATTCGGCATCTGTTTGTGCTAATTCAGCCTGATAAGGTTGACATCGAGATAATTCATAAGAAATTGTTGACGGTGATCGGTTCAGCCGAACGCCCATTTGGATATTGGACAGCCCTAGTTCACAAAAGGTTTCGATTTTAATTCGTTCGGAATAGGTTATACTAGACAAAAGATCAGCTCCTAAAAGATGGGTTTGTTGTAAACACCATTTTAAAGGAAGCTGATCTTTTTTGTCCGAACAGCGTTCGGATTAATTTTACAATCTACTAAATAATCGTTCAAAATGCTTATCACACAAAATTGATACACGGATGGTGATCCATTCCTATCGACGTCTGTGAACCAAAAAAGTAACCGTGTGGAGAATGATGGCTAGCAAAACGAAGAAAATAATGACAAACATTCCCCAGTTAACCCAAAAGTTCGTTTGGACTAACACACCACTGAGGGCGCGTTGAATGCCCATGGTAATTAAAGACATCACGGCAATCATGCAGAAAAGTTCAACGTAGCGTTTCATTGTATTATCATCTCGTTTCGATTTTTGTGGTAGACGGGCGCCCCATTTGCGGCAAAGTTGAAGTTTGCTTTCGGGAATGTGGTCGCCATTTTTAAAAGTATTAGGGCAGACAATTTCATGAATTTTAATCACGCCAGCCGCAGACATGACACGATCAATCTGTTTAAACGTTTCATCAGTAATGCCCGTGAAGAAGTTGTTAATGGGACTAATGTAACAGTCTGTAATGGACAGATAATGTTTGTTTTTGAAACGGGCAGGGTGGGCATCACCGACATGATCGATGCGAACCAAACGCCAACGTAAACAGTCCAAAAAGTTCTTTGTGACACCGGATAAACCGCCCCAAAATGTTGGTGCAGCAAACACCCAGACATCACTGGCCAATAACTTTTCGGTGAGCTGATCTAAAACTGGATTTGGCTGACCCTTAATATCTGGACGAATATCATAGTCCTCCAAGTAAATCGTTTCAGTCTCTGTGGAATCAGGCACTGCGGCCAAAGTTGTGGCAAGCAACTTTGCGGTCACACCGTGCTGTTTATGAGCGCCCAAGGTACCGAGCACTTTCATCAAATCGTCTCCTAGGTTTTTTGTGATTTAAAATTTATGTAAAAGAGTCTGAATTGCCTTTATCACCTGATAAATCAACGTTTATGACGTGCTTTATATATTTACTTTAGCATATTTATTTAATCTTGTTGACCTTGGCATGTAACATAAATAATCGTTTTGTCAAATTGACAGCGGCGGAATTGTTCACTATACTGTCTTTACATTTGAAATGGGGGACCGATTATCGCATCTTCACTACATCCATATATCCACTTCCCCAACGCTAAAGAAGCGATGGCCTATTACCATGAAGTTTTTGACGCAGACCATCTATTCCGCATTCCGGTAACAAAGAACGCAGCGCGGGATTTAGATTTAATTGATACTGATTTAAATAACTCAACGATGCATGGTGGTTTTGAAGTCATGGGCTCAGAAATTTTATGTGCCGATGACTTCATGAATCAACCACAGCATGCGACAAACATTGCGATTTTACTGGAATTTAACGCTGATGATAATGCGGACGTGGTCAAGGCTCAGAAGTTTTTTGAACATGTGGCCAACTCTGGTCGAGTACGTGTGACTGAACCATATACGAACGCTTATTTTGGCGGCAAACGTGGCGAGTTCACCGATGAATATGGTGTTAACTGGATCGTTAATTGCCGTCCACATGACTGGGTTCAAAATGCCCCCGTTATTGATGAAGCGCCAATGAATGAACCAGCGTAATAAATTGAATAGTCATTAAACGAGTAAACCTCGTGCAACTCTGTTCTAAGCGACAGTAATTGCACGAGGTTTACTCGTTTTTTATTCAGGTTGTTTTTGGAAGAAGTGGGTTGTGGCATATTGTAGTGTCTCAGTTAAAAAGTTGACTGCTTCTTGAGCCGCGGCCGAGTTTGGACAAACCATATCAAAACCGTGGAAGCAACCTTCCATGACCTTGCTAAAGGTTGGGACACCGCTATTCTTAAGTTTCTGCAGATACAGCATTGTTTCGTCACAAAATGGTTCGACATCGCCGATGAACGTGCACGTAGCTGGCAGACCGTGGAAATCAGTCGCCCGACTGGGTGCTGCATAAATTGGGACTTCGTCTGGCGCAAACTGATTGTCCAAGTACATCTGCCATGCAAGTTTGTTGGATAATGTATTCCAAACAGGGGCGTCATTGTTTTGCGACGACTCTGTCAGCATGCGGTCATCCAGCATGGGATACAGCGGCACTTGAAAGGCGATACCAACGTCTCCGTGATCGCGGTTATACAATGTCAATGCGGCAGTCAGGCCACCACCAGCGCTGGCCCCAGCGACCATAATTTGATCGTCGCGCATGCCATTACTCGCCACCATGACGTTGAAGCCATTTTAAGGCAAGGTAGGCATCATTTAGAGCAGCCGGATAAGGTGCCTCACTTGCCAACCGATAATCTGGGGCAACAACGACTGCGTTGGTGGCATTGATAAAACGTTGAATGGCAAACGCCTCTGTTTCGGATCGTTCCATAACGTAACCACCGCCGTGCAAATAGAGAATGCCGGGAACGTTGCGAGGTCGATTCAACGATGTATACACGCAGAGGCGCAATTGACTACCATCGGGACGGTCAATGAAATGCTGTTCATAGCTGAGTGATTGATGACCAATGCCCCGTTGCGCCCCCGTAAGGGCATTGATAACGTGAATTTTAGTTGGCGTCAAATAAGGTACAACTCGACGGGCAATATGCCCAAACCGTTGTAATTCAGGTCGAATCATATCGTCTGAAACGTGCATGCTAATCGCCACCCTTTGTGTGCGAAGCTGATAATTCGTTTCGCCTGTCAGTTTCGGCCTGTTGTTGCCGGAACGCTTCAAGCCGCTGGTGCGCTAGGTTCATTTGAAAGGCCAATAAAACGTTAAATCCTAAACTGAGGATGAATAGCAACTTTTTCATAAGCACGCGTCTCCTTCGTTTGATAACGATTACGATGTTAGTTTCAATTACGGTAATTATAGACCAGATTATCAAATGAAGGTTCAGCGAAACTTAAATGATATCTGTTAAATATGGTAATTGAAAAAAGGTGGCCAGAATCCGCAAAGTAAATACGCAGAGTACACCTGCTAGAGCTAGAACAAGTGCTATTTTCATTCCACGACTAGGCTGTTTACGAATGTTGATGAGCATGTACAGGAGCGCACCAACCGGTACGATTAAGCTGAACAAAATCGGCACATACACTAGAATTGGGTGAACGGTACCTGGGACAAGCTGGACAAGTGTGAAAGCAATTGTTAGCGCAAATACAATTGTCAGGACAAGTGTTGCTAATGCGATTTTTAAAATTGTAAACACCTTAGAGTCATGCGAAATTTTTGTCATCATTGTAGTGTCTCCTTTAATTAAATCGTCCAAAGACAAATCGAAAAGAGTACTTAACCGAATTAGATTTTCGATATCCGGCAACGTTTTGCCAGTTTCCCATTTCGAAATGGATTGACGTGAAATATGAAGCTCATCGGCAACGGCCTGCTGTGATAAATTGGCTTGTTGGCGAGCAGCTTTTAATGCAGTGGCTAATTCCATAAGTTGCTCCTTTCTTAATGAGCAAAGTGTCGCATGATTTACTGAAACTGGGTAGCACCTAATGGGCGCAATCGCGTAATGACGGCATTTGTTTGTTCCTGTTATTATGTCATAAGTATGGTAATGAAGTAAAAAGGTAGTGAAATAATACAGGTGAAATTTTCAGAGATGATTTAAGAATATGCAAACAAAGAATCAACAATATTAGTTTAAAATATGCACGCTTATAATTATCTTTATGATATAGTTCGTATTTTACGGTATTTACACGACAAAAAATTGTGATATGATAATTACCATTACCATTACACGAACTTATTCTTGAGGAGGATTTCAAGCAATGCCAATTACCCGTGAATTTACTAGTGGTTTACCCAAAGCGGAACTACATGTACATACTGAAGGAACACTGGAACCAGATTTGAAGTTGAAATTGGCACAAAGAAATCATATCGATATCGGTCAACAGACCGTGGAAGAAGTTCAAAAAACGTATGATTATAACGATTTGGCCTCGTTTTTGGCCGTGTATTATCCAGCAATGGATGTTTTACAAAAAGAACAAGACTTCTATGACCTAGCTTTTGCATATTTGCAACGAGCGGCTGCTAGTAACGTTCGGCATGTGGAAATGTTCTTCGATCCACAGGCCCACACCAGTCGTGGGATTGCGTTTGAAACAGTGCTTCACGGACTGCATCGCGCAATCGTTGATGCTCGAGCACTGAATATTGATGCAGCATTGATCATGTGTTTCCTGCGTGACTTTACTAGTGAGTCTGCTCGACAGACTTTGAATGAAGCATTGCCATACAAGGATCAGCTGGTGGGTGTCGGATTGGATTCTGACGAACACAACAATCCGCCCCTTAAGTTTGCGCGTCAGTTCGCTGATGCGGCTGCCGCTGGTCTGCATTTAACTGCTCACGCGGATATTGACCAAAAGGATTCTATCGAGCATATTCGACAGGCACTTGAAATCATTGGTGTCGAACGTTTAGACCACGGCACGAATATTGTCGAGGATCCGGATTTAGTCGACTTTGTAAAGAAACAAAATATTGGGCTGACTTCTTGTCCACTGTCCAATGCCTTTATTTCCCCTGAAATGAAGGGTAAAGAAGTACTCGAGTTACTGACAAAGGGCGTCAAAGTTTCGATTCACTCAGATGATCCTGCTTATTTTGGTGGGTATATTGCCGATAACTATTATGCAATTGCCAGTAAATTTGATTTAACGAAGGAACAGGTCGTTCAATTGGCTAAAAATTCGTTTGAAAGCTCATGGATTAGCAAGGAACAAAAGGCACTTTACCTGAAAGAATTAGATGAGTATGTAGCAACTCATTAGTATATGGAGTGTGGATACAAAAAATACGGATTGACTAGCCTCATTTTGAGAGCTAACCAATCCGTATTTTCATTTGATGTTTATTTTAGTAAACAGGCCAATTTTCACCTTGAGTGGCTGGATCAACAATTCCAATGCTGTCATTTGCCGCGACTGTCGGGTCGGCAACAATTTTCAACACGACATCAGGGATGCTTTGGCGCGAGACAGAAACGCCGACGTAAGGTTCATGACGCGTTGTGATGCGATAATTAATCTTGCTACGGTCATTTAGTCAAGGCAAACGAAGCGTTGTGTAAGCGAGGTCTGATTTTGATAGCAATTTGTCAGCATTAATGTCGCCGGGAATGATGATTGCTATTTTTATCAAGAAGTCTGAGACAGAGGTGTAGCACATTTTTTTGCCAAGATAGGTTAATTTTAAACGATCAGTAATGATATTTAAGCTGGAAGATGGTTATGGCCGCATCGGTCACGCTATAGACAATTTGATTTTCTTTATCAATTCGTCTTGACCATGTTCCTGATAACTCATATGTTAGCGGTTCAGGTTTTCCCAATCCAGCAAAAGGCTGCCGTTGAATATCATTGATAAGCTTATTGATTCGTTTTAGTGTTTTTTTGTCTTCTTGTTGCCATGCGACGTATTCATTCCAAGCTATTGGGGAGAAAACAATATTGAACTTAATCATTTTGGAGGTTCTCCCATTCCTCAGGTGTCAGAATGTGACCTTGACCGCGATCAATTTGATTTAGAGAGGTTTGAAGCGCTTTTCGATTAGCAGATGTTGCTAATAAATAGTTTGTTTCTTTTAGGGAATTATATTCTTGTTCGCTGATTAAAACGACATTCTTTTGCTTAGGGCGCGTTATAATCAGCGGTTCGTTAAGGTCGCTAACGTCATCAGCATATAATTTAAAGTTTTTTCGAAAATCGCTGACACTAGTTGCAGAGATATTTACTGCCATGAAATAGACCCCCTTTAGATAGTTTAGACATAGCATAACTCAGGCCTCGATTTATGTACATTTTTATGTACATAAATCGAGGCCTTGAAATAATACACTTATTGGAAAGGGGACATTCCTATATTGTCTATCAGGAAGGATGAGCATGATTTTTTAAAATCTTGTTTGTGTTTCCTGAATGCGATTTTTCCACACTGGTTTGGCATCGTCGTGTTCGCGACCGCAGAAAGCTGTGCCTAATCAAAAATCGATCATTGGCAAAATGCGCCAACGACCGATTTTCCATTAGTGCTCGCTTCCTATCGCGGTTGCTCACACTGGTTTAAACTCGTCGTGCTACCAAACCCTGAAATTTCCGCCTAACAAAATAAGAACCATTAGCCAAAGTGCGGCTAATCGTTCTTATTCCGTTAGTGCTCAATTTCAGAACGGGTTTGTCCGCACTGGTTTTACTTGTTATGAACGAAGTCAACGACGTTACGGCCAACAACCTTGTTGTCCATTAATTCTTGGATCATGTCGTTAATTTCTGATAATTTACGAGTCTTAACGATTGGGTGAACCAAACCTTCAGCACCGAACTGGAATGTTTCGGCTAAGTCTTGGCGAGTACCAACCAATGAACCAGTTACGACGATACCATCAAGAACCGTCTTAGCGATGTTCAACTTCATGTCACCTTGTGGTAAGGCAACGGCAACTAATTTACCATCGGGACGGAGTGAGTCAACGGCTTGGTCGAAGGCTGCAGTAGTAACAGCAGTAACCAAGGCAGCGTGAACACCGCCAACCTTTTCCTGGATTTGCTTGTCAACATCACCATCGTGACGGTTGATCAGCAAGTCAGCACCGGCATCTTTAGCAGCTTGCAATTTGTCAGGGTTACCATCAACGGCAACAACATGGGCACCAAATACGTGTTTAGCGTATTGGATAGCCAAGTTACCTAAACCACCGGCACCAACAACAGATACCCATTGGCCAGGCTTTACGTCAGCAACTTTGATTGCTTTGTACATCGTAACACCGGCACAAGTTAAGGAAGTTGCTTCAACAGGGTCCAAGCCATCTGGAACCTTAACGGCGTAGTTAGCGTCAACGATAACTTGTTCAGCCATCGCACCGTCAACAGTGAAGCCAGAGTTTTCAACGTTACGGCAAAGTGTTTCACGGCCAGTTAGGCAGTATTCACAGTGGCCACAGCCCTTGAAGAACCAAGCGATAGATACACGGTCACCAACTTTAACAGCATCAACGCCATCAGCAACCTTAGAAACGATCCCAACACCTTCATGACCGATAATCCGGCCAGGCTTTTCGCCAAAGTCACCGGCAGCAACGTGAAGGTCAGTGTGACAAAGGCCACAGTATTCAACATCTACTAAAGCTTCACCAGGTTTTAAATCACGTAATGTAACATCTTTAACGTCAACAAATCCGTCGACTGGTTCTCTAACAACAGCAGCTTTCATGAAGCAATCTCCTTTATGTGTCCTTATTTGTTTACGTTTACATCATAGCAGGCAAACGGTTGAATTTAAAGTGAATAAATGAGCATTTGTAAATTTTTTACATGTTTTTAATTTAAACGTAAACGAAACGAACTTTACAAAAAGGCGATACACGAATTTTAAGTAAGTAACTTTCATAAATATTCTTGTGAAGAAATATCAATTAACCGTCCATAGGCGACCTAATCTAGGCGTCGTGATAGAATGAGATAAGTAGGACAAACGAACTTAAAGGAGTGGATTTTTCTGTCATCCCAACGTTCAGAAGTTAAATTTAGCTGGTTGTTTGTAGCATCCATGTTGAATAACAGCGGGGCGAGTTTCTTATGGCCACTAACGACGATTTATCTACATAATTATCTTCATGAATCACTTACTTTATCAGGACTGGTGTTATTGGGGATGTCCTTGATGATGATCGTCGGTGACTCAGTTGGTGGCTATTTATTCGATCATTGGAAACCATATCAAACGGGGGTATTGTCAGCAGCTTTGGCTACTCTAGCTGTAGTCGCCTTGATATTCTGGCATGGTTGGCCGGTATATGGCATTTTGTTGCTAGTTGTCGGGTTTGGCGACGGTGTCAACATGACCATTTTGAATTCTCTGGCAACATGGATGAAATCTACCTCGACACGGCATGTGTTTAACATGCTTTACGTGTCGATGAATATCGGGGTCGTGATTGGAACGTTGATTGTCGGCTATGCCATTAAATTTGGGATTACGACGGTTTTCATTATTGCGGCTGTTTGTTATGCGGCGCTAACGCTCGTCGTGGCTTTACACTTTAATGTTAAACCGCAAACACAAACGAACAGGCCAACGGCACAATCTAAGAATCCTAAGACCAATGGTACGCCAAAGCGCTCACGGCCAACTGTTTTGATCACGTTGATTTTAGTATTATTGCTGGCGATTAACCTGGCGTACTCACAATGGGAGAGTGTGATTTCGGTTCACATGACCAATTTAGGCATTCCCGTGCTGAATTATAGCCTGTTGTGGACTTTGAACGGTGTCATTATCGTGTTGTTACAACCAGTAATTACGCGCTGGAGTGAGCGATTTAAGATTGAAAACGTCATTGTTGTTGGGATCACACTATTTGCAGCGTCATTCTTTATGTTGATTTTTGCCAGGACCTACGCGATGTTTGTGATTACTATGATCGTGCTTACGTTTGGTGAAATGATTGGTCATCCGGCCTTGCCGGCTTGGATTGCAGTTAAAGCGCCAGCTAGTGAAGCTGGTCGTTATCAGGGCTTTGCCAACATGGCGATTGCGTTTGGCCGAGCCTTGGGTCCGCTATTTGGTGGCTTTATGCTAGATTATGCAACATTCCCCGTTTTATTCATGGCGGTTGGTGGTGTGCAGATGATTGCGTTGGTTGCCGTTTATTGGCGCGCACACTCAGAACGGGTCAAACAACAAGCTAAAATTTCGAAATAATGATTCGTTAAATGAAAAATATCCTGAACAATGGGCACGTTCGCAAGTGCCGCATTGTTCAGGATATTTTTATTTGGCCGCTTGAATGGCCGTTTTAACGATTAAATCATAAATGCGAGCGACATCGCGAGTCGTTCCGCGCAACTCATAATCGGCTAAAAATGGGAAGCCATATTTGTCGGCATAGCGACGGGCTGTTAAACAATATTGTTCGTTGAAATTACGGTTACCGGAACCAATCACGCCTAAACATTGTTTGCGGTTATCATGATAGGCAATGTATTCACCAAGGACATTTGTCATTAGCTCTTTAACACCATTGTCGATGCCATTGCCGCCGTCTAGATAGGTCGGAACAAACGCAAAGTAGGGCTCTGTTTCATCGATAAAATCTGATTGTTCAGAGATTTCTTCAACCTTCAGTGTGGGTTGGTCAGCATTTTCTTCATGTTGTTTGTCAGCATATTCAGCAAGGTGGCTGACGAAACTGCGGGTGTTTCCTTCAATAGATATGTAGCGAATGTTTAATGGCGTCATACATATGAACTCCTCATTTTTGATTTAAGTTGAGTGTACAGCAAGGATTTTTTTGAAACCAGTCTTGACGATTCGCAATCTAGCTTCCAGACGCATCATGAACAGGCGTAAAATGGTGTTAACGGAGGAATTGTTAATGACACATTATTTAATTGTTACAGATATTGATGGCACGTTAATTCCGAAGAGCCAAATTGTGTCCCCCCTGACGAAGGCAGTGTTTGCCAAACTTCGTGCGGATGGTCACGAAACATATATTGCTAGTGGACGATTGCTCGCATTGGCGCAGTCAATTGGGAATCAATTAAGTCCTGATATGAACATCATCTGTTCCAATGGGGCGGTGATTGCGCAAGGTGAGCAGATTCATCAAACGCTGCTTGGCATGGATGCCACCATTGCTGCGTATGAAATTTGTGAGCGCTACGGACTAACACTCCGTTTGTTCAACTTGAAGGATACTTTTCATACGTCTACTGAACACGAGGCGATTGAGCATATGCGATTCTTACGCCGCGGCGTTGACACCGGTACGATTTACTTGAAAGATATCGACGATGTAAAAACGATCGCGGATACGATTACAAATGGCCTGGCAGTGTCACATGACGGCGACAAGTTAGCTTTAGCGCGTCAAGCGTTTGCCGAGACTGGTTTATTCTCATTGTCAGCATCAAATCCGTGGAACATCGAGTTAATTCCCAAGGGTATCAGTAAGGCAACTGCGCTTAGGTCAGTACAACAACAGCTACATATCGATGCCGCGCATACTATTGTGTTCGGTAACGGACTCAATGATGCGCCAATGTTCAGCGAGGCGCAGACCAGCGTCGCGATGGCTGATTCTCCACAGGCAGTGATTGACCAAGCGGCGACAACAACCGTTCCGGTGGACGAAGATGGCGTGCCAAAGTTTTTGATGAAGATGTTTGGTATCACTGCGTTAGACTTGGCGGAGGTTCAGATAAAATGAGATCTGTAATCTTGTACATTGCTACTAGTCTTGATGGGCGTCTAGCTGATGCCAACGGGGAACTAGACTGGTTAACCAATACGGCTGTTGATGGGGATGCCGGTTATGATCGTTTGATGGGCGAAATTGACACCTTAATCATGGGTCGTACAACATACGATTACGTAATTAACCACACTGATGTCTATCCATACGAGGGCCTAACCAGTATTGTTCTCACACATCACGAGATTTCCGCGACCGATGGCGTTCAAACTTATCATGGCGATGTAGTCACACTTGTGCGACAGTTACGCCAAAAATCTGGAAAAGCGATCTGGATCGTCGGTGGTGGAAAAATTGTTGGTGATTTAATTCAGGCGGAACTCATCGACGAGTTAAGATTGTTTGTTGCACCTACGTTTATTGGTGCCGGACCACAATTATGGCAGTCTGGAGCGCAACAAAAGGCATTTGAATTAATGGACGTGTCACGTGCTGGGCAGTTGGCTGAACTAGACTATAGCGTAAAACGAAACTGAAAAGGCTCATCATTCTTCCGTTTTCGGAGGAGTGATGAACCTTTTTTTAAAACAATTATTTTTCTTCGCTTACAGGGGCCTCAGAGTCGCTGTTTTCTTCGGTATCTTCAACTGGTTTGCGAATTACTTCAAACCAATTGATATAGGCGTTCTCGTAATCAAGAGCAGTAAATTGGAAGTCACCAATTTGATAACTGTCGCCAGCTTTGATATCTGGGTCTGCTTCAATGATGTAACCTGTCAGCGTAACCACTTCGGACTCTTCAAACTTCTTGATGTCCGTTTGGAAATAACGTTCAAAGTCATATAACGTCATTTTCCCAGAAACATGGTAAGAACCGTCATCTTGCTTGAAGATATATTCGTCAGAGACATCGTCAATTTCGTCATGAACAGTGCCAAATAGTTCTTCGTAGATATCCTTATCCGTAACGATCCCAGAAGTACCACCATATTCATCAACAACCACAACGATTGGCGTTTGTTTGTTGATCATTTGTTTCAGCACATCTTGAATTGGCATGGTTTCAGGCACCGTGATAATGTTCCGTAGCACCTTCGCAACACTGATGGAATCGTCAACCTGACTTTGACGGATCAAGTCGTAGTTAAAGACGTAACCTAAAATCTTATCCTTGTCACCATCAGCGACAACGGGGAGGCGACTGAATTGCTCAGTCAAGTAAACCTGCAGAGCGTCCTTAACGGTGTCAGTAACATCAACGACCTCCAACTGCGTACGGTCGATCATGATGTCACGAGCGACCTTGTCGTTCATTTCAAACGCCCGCTGCATGAACACGTAATCTTCCTGATCTAGTTCACCACCGGAGACGGCGTTTCGTGACAAATTCAGGATTTCAGCCTGACTGAAAGCTTCATCACTTTCAGAGGCAGGTTTCATCCCAAGCATTTTCACGATCCCGTTTGCCGAAGTATTCAATAGCCAAACGAATGGGTAGAAGGCCACGTGGAAGTAACGTAATGGTGTAACAACCAACATCAAGACTTGGAATGGTCGGTCGATTGCGATGTTCTTTGGTACGATTTCGGTAATAACCACTTCAAAGTACGTCAGTAAAATAATCCCAACAACAGAACCGATAGCATGTGCCAAGGTTGTGTTGAAATTGAGGTTAACGATACCAAACAGGTCAACCAACATCGTTGTTACTGTTTCTTCACCAATCCAACCAAGGATGATCCCACACAGTGTGGTCCCAATCTGTGTTGTTGATAAATATTCATTTAGGTTGTGGACCATTCTGGTAGCCACATCGATCTTCTTTGATTTCTTATCGCGTTTGTCCTGTTCTTCTTCCAGAACACTTGGCCGCGTTTGCACCAACGCAAATTCAGCCGCCACGAAAAAGGTAGCAAATACAAAAGTAATTAGCATAATGACTAAGTTGCTAATTATTTCACCACTATCCAACGGAATATTCCCCATTTCTTGTTTCAAAAGTCTGCCACAATTATAACGCGCCAGCTATAGAGAACAAAACACTTTACGCGCTTATTCGTAAATAAGTAACGATTAAGTTGTCGTTATTGACCTTAAACACTGTGCTAATACGTTTTATCTTCCGTATAGTTGTGCTTGCGCTTACGGTTGTCAACATTGCAACACCGTCGTGGGACCGGTTCGAGCCTGCAAACCATAGTCTCTCACCTCGTCATGAAGCCTCTAAAACCGAGTCTTCATGACCGTCCGTTCTGTAAATCCGTAAAATCGCGGATTAACAGAACCTTCACGACTTGGTTTCAATGCTGACGCCCTCCAGCTCATATAACAGAATAGATGAACGACATTTATGTGATTAGACTTTTATCTGAATGTTGGAAGAAACCAGCTATTACATAGTGGAAGCAAATAGAGACAGAGTTTCGTGAAGGCACCACTTAGCGGCAAGGGTTGAGCCGCTTAGTGAGTGCGGGACGAGCTTGAAGACAGGGTTAGGCTTCAAGTCGAGGTCGAAGACCGTGTCTTTCAGGCTGAGACCGGTCCCATGAAACGGCGTCTCTATTTGCCGGAACGATGAGCACATTAACCAGCTACTAATAAGGTCAGCAGAAAAGAGTGGATTCGCTTACCATTTAAAATCCACAGTGCTATGCTGGATTTATAAATAAAGAGGAGATGCTGATGATGGCAGACGAGAACGGACAATATAATGATGCCAACATTGAATATGACGATGCCGACGTTAAGAAAGCCCTAGATATTATTGCAGACAAGGGCTTTATTTCAGTAAAGGACTTTCCGAAATTAGACGATCGGGATTGGGCGCATGGCTTCTCGACTAAGATTATCGCAGCTTCAGAAGACCGTAACTCAGACCCATATATTTACTTTGAACAATTTGATTACGATGATTCATCCATTCATTCCGCAATTTGGGATATGGATCAAATCAAGACGCGTGAAGACGCATTACTTGTTTTGGGTAAAGAATTGGGTGTAAATGAGTTGAAGCCAAACGGTGGTTTGGTTGAAGATGAAACCTACTAAACAGTATAGACAGTAAGGCCGCGAATTCATAAAAAGTTCGCGGTCTTTTATTGTTTCAAAATTTGTTAGCAAGACACAACATTACAGTGAAAACCGCTGTGTAGCCGAGTGGAGCAGACTGGAAACAGAGTCCCATGTCGACACTACTTAATGGGCGTACTTTGACCATTTAGTAGTGTGGAACGAGTTCTGAGACGGGCCGTGGCTCAGAATCGAGGTTGAAGACTCCGGCTCTTCGGAGGCTGAAACGGTTCCTCATGGGACGGCGTTTTCAGTCTGCAAAACGCAACCGCATCAAGCAATTGAACTAGTTCGTACACACAGCCTGCAATAATTTGAAATAATGAGTCAAATCACTTGAATGTTTGACCAATACTGACTATTATAATCCGTGTAGATGGGAGTAACCATTTAAGACTAAAAAGAAGGAGACTTTTGATATGCGTTACGATTTAAGAAATGATGATTTTAACGACCCTCAGGACGACTTTTTCTTTGGTTTCCCACGCAACATGTTTGACATGACACGTCACGGTGGCTCAATGCGTGCCGATGTGGTTGAACATGACAAGGATTTCGAAGTAAGTGCCGAGTTGCCTGGCTTTAAAAAAGATGGCATTAAGTTGCAGTACAACAATGATACGTTGACCATTCAAGCTGAACATGAAAACAACCGTGATGACAAAGATGATGATGGGCGTGTTCTTCGCCATGAACGTAGTTACAGTAATGTAAATCGTTCGTTCTATTTGCCAAACGTTGATCGTGATAACATTGAAGCACATTACGATGGCGGTGTATTGACCATCAAGTTGCCTAAGACGGATGCCAATGAAGAACGTAATCACGATATTGAAATTAACTAGTTTAAACAAGCTTTCTGGGTAATGATTTATCAGATGGTTTTACCAGCACATTTCCTGCTGATAAAACCATCTTTTTTCGTTTCAAACGGACTTTTTTGCGTATGTTTAACTAGGGCTAATCAAAGACCTGCGTCAAAACCTGCGCTATAATTGCTCATAAGAGTAACCGTGAGTTTGGGGTTGTTAGGAGGAACATCATGACACAGCGTAGTGCACAAAAAATGATGACATTGATTCAGTCCGTTGCCGAGAAGGACGATAATATTCGGGCGATTGGCATGGAGGGTTCACGTAACAATCCGGCGGCCCACCAGGATCAGTTTGCAGACTTTGATATTACTTATTTTGTAAAGGACCCGACACCGTTTCGGCAAAATGATGACTGGCTAAATGTGTTTGGCGAGCGATTGATGATGCAAAAGCCAACGGGTGCACTGTTTAGTGGCACAATGCAGCCATGGTACCCATATTTAATGCAGTTTACGGATGGAAATCGGCTGGATCTTAAGATTGCCTGCGTGGGTGATATGGATGCCTATTTAGCGGCGGAACACTTAAACACGGTGATTTTTGACAAGGATCATCCGGTTCAGGCGCAACCTGAGACTTCTGACTGGGATTTTCACATTGCTCAGCCGACGGAAGAGGATTATCAAAATTGTGTAAATGAGTTTTTCTGGGTCAGCCTGTACGTCATGAAGGGACTCAAACGTGGTGAGCTGTTGTATGCCAACCAATATATGGAAACGCCAGTCCGTGCAGAACTCTTAAAAATGTTGGAGTGGTCAGTGGGCGTTAACACTAACTTTCAGATCAGTGTTGGTAAGAATGACAGTCGACTAAAGGATAAATTACCGACAGAGGACTACGATAAGCTGATTGAAACGTATCGTTTGGATAGCGCGGCGGCAACGTGGCACTCGTTGCAAACTGCCAGTCAACTGTTTATCGAAACGGCGCGAATTGTTGCGGATCAACTTGGTTTTGACTTTCCTGAGTATCCTGCTCATGTTATTGCTTATGAAGAGAAAGTTATGGGCGAATCATCTGCTGTTCAGCCGCAAAAGTAGGTGTAGTTCATGAGAGAATTGCGTCAACATTCAGAAGTAAGTAATATCGAGCTGTTTTACGATTTGATTTTTGCCTATGCGATTAGTCGCATCACGACGGTTTTGCATTTAGTTCACCATGACACCATTCCTGCACTGTATTTGGTCGAATTTGCCGTCATGGTGTTTATGTTTTGGACGGTGTGGACGTATCAAACGGTGTTGGTTAACCGTTTTTTTCAAGAGAACATTCAACACAGCGTCTTCATGTTGTTTGACATGTTTATCGTGATTGTGTTGTCACAGTCACTGACGCCGAATTTTGCGTCCACACAGATTGCCTTTCCCGGGGCAACCTCGCTGTTACTGTTTAGCATTGCCGTTCAGTACCTATTACGCAGTCGTCATTTAACGGATCCACGACAACTGAAGGTGGCTTATGGGCTGGCGCGTATTTTGATTATTACCAGTGTTATCGGTGCCATTACGATCATTCCGTGGGCGCCATACAGTGTTCGCGAGGTTGTTTATATTCTGTCGATGATTTATGCCAACATTGCGCCAATCTTTATGAAGGACAGATTGACCGCCTTTCCAGCGATGTTTGAACATCTGACGGAACGGTATTCGTTGTTTACGTTGTTACTGTTTGGTGAAGCGATTATCGCGGTTACCGAAGTTGTCGATGTTCACCATTTTGACTGGCTGTCGATTCCGTTTTTTCTCATTATTGTGGCACTCTTTTGGGTCTACTTTACGATTTACCAACAAGGTATTGACCGGCACAAACGGACGGCGGGCATCGCACTCATTAATATCCATTACTTTGTATTTGTCGGTTTAGATTTAGTCGCCGCGATTGTGACGTTATATTTGAAACACGAGTTAATCGGCTGGCAATTTGCACTATTAATGACGATTGGACTGTGGTTTTTCTTAGGTGGTTCTGCGATGATGTTAGCCACTTATGGTTCTCATCGTGCAAACGAACATTGGCGCTTGTTGTTCGGCAACGCAACGTGCGCGGCTATGTTTGCTGGTGCGATTATTTGGGTTTGTCGTGCTTGGCAAGATATCGTCATGGTTCTCATCGCTTTGTTCTTACTGGGGATTGCGTGGTGGTGGAATCGGGAAGTGTCACGGTTAAGTACCAATACTGCGGATTGAATAATAGAAAAAAGTTTGATCAAATTTGGCAAACAAGGAGGCCACAATGAGCGATCACGAAAATAAACCAATTTTAATTGGCGATGTGGGTGTACCAAAATCAAAACGTTCCAAACCACATACGAGTTCAACTAACGGCGCTGACATTGCGGCCGATCTCTTGGCTAAACACAAGAAAGCGCCGACTGATCATAGTTCGCGAACCAGTCGGACTAAAAACGAAGTGACGATGATTGAAGCACAGAAACGCGCTGGTCGTTACAACGTTTATTTAGATGGTAAATATGCTTTTCCTATCAGTGAGTCAGTCATGATCAAATACCGAATTTTTAAGGGAATGGTCATCGACAAAGACTTACAAACGGAAATTATTGCGGCAGATGATGTCGCTAAAGCTTATAATCGAGCGCTAGACTACTTATCTGGTCAGTTACGCTCTGAAAAAGAAGTTACGGACAAGCTTAAAACGCTGGAGATTGATGATGATGTCATTGAATCCACATTGGAGCGGTTACGAGAATTCAATCTTCTGGATGATCAAGCTTACGCAAGTGCTTATGTTCGCACAATGCGCAATACATCGGACAAGGGGCCAATCGTTATTCGTCAACATTTGCGACAAAAAGGGATTGGCGAGAATCTAATTGATAACGCATTGGTTGAATTTAAGGACGATGAATTGGTCGAAAATGGCGTGACGGTGGCTGAAAAGCTAGCAAAACATTACGCTCGTAAGCCATTTTCAACTCAAAAACAAAAGGTGATTCAGGGATTAATGACCAAAGGATTTCAGCGTGAGACCATTGACCAAGTCATGAATCAAATTGAACTCACACGCGATGAAGATACGGAAACCGACTTATTGACCCACGAGGCGCAAAAAGTTTGGCATCGCAATCGTCGCTATGATGATCGTGAACGATTGAATCGGACCAAACGAACTTTATATGGTAAGGGCTATCAGTTTGACGATATTAATCGGGTGTTGGATACCCTGATTGAAGGCAACGATTAATTGAGAAATTAACTAATTGGTATAGCTAAAAAGACAAAAGCAAAACGTTGTTATTACACAAGACGTTTTGCTTTTATTTTGGATTGGTTAAGAATATATTATAGAAAAATAATGTATTACTAAGTTGATTATCAGAACGGGGGAATCATCATGCTTGCCAATTCTGAATTGAAGAAAAATGCACGTCAGACGTTGCGTGGTAACTGGCAACGTGCAATTAAACTTACGATTGTGCCAGTGATTTTGGGATTGATCTCATGGGGTTATCTTTATGGTAACTTTAAATGGCCAAGCAATAGTTTCTTTGTTGATCAGCCCAGTTTGTCATTTACTATTGTTTCGGTAGCCTTGTCGATTGGGGTCATGTATACACTATTAGATTAGGTCAGAGATAAGGATGTCATCAACCAGTCACTACCAGCTCACGTATTTGGATTATCCATAAATACAATGTTAGCGTTATTAGTGCAGGCTCTGTTTATGAGTTTCGTTATCTTGATCGGCAGTCTCTTAATCGTCCCTGGCGTTATCTTTTGGCTCATGTTTTCGCAGTCAGTTTATATTTATAAGGATCAACACGAAGCAGATCCGAACATGAACGTCTGGTCAGGAGTAATCAACAGTGTGTCTCTAAGTGAGTCGATGATGATTGGCCATAAATGGGAGCTATTCAAACTGAAGTTGAGTTTTCTTGGATGGCTTTTGTTGAGTATTGCTACTTTTGGAATTGGTTTCATTTGGTTAGCGCCGTATTATCAATTGACGGTGACAGGCTACTATGTTGCACTGGCCGCTGAAAATCGTGAACAGATTGCACAACATGCCTAAACTCATAAAAATAATAATAGCGACAAACAATTTGTGTTTAAGCAACTTTTCAAGTACCTTTATTTCAAGGACTTTGTTGGCGTCATGTCAACAGCGTCATTTGAAAGGGGTACTTTTTTAATGAAAACAAGAGTTGAGTTAAAACAAGATGCAAAGGACTTGTTGCGTGGACACTGGGGACGGGCAATTCTGCTGGTAATTATTCCACTGCTTTTGTCATGGTTCAGTGGCTCATATCAGACGCATCAGGCAAATTTTTATGCTGATATGACAAACATGAATGTTCATATGTCATTTTGGCCGTTTATTTTGAGTGTGCTGGCGTGGGGCATTAATCTTGGCGTCACTTATACGTTCCTAGACTGGATTCGCAATCCCAAACGGACGGTAAATCCCGGGACCGATGCCTTTCGGGTTATTGGTTCAGCGGCTATCTTTGGATTGCTTGCGATGGGGATAATTGCAAGTTTTATAATTGGAATCGGATTTGTGCTAGTAATCATTCCGGGATTTATTTTTGCTTTGATGTTTTCACAGTCAGTTTATGTTTACAAAGATTTGCACGATAGTGATCCGCAAGCATCCATCTGGTCGGGGGTCTGGACAAGTTTGTCACTCAGCCGTCAGCTGATGATCGGACATAAGTGGGAATACTTTGTTATGCAATTAAGCTTTATTGGTTGGTGCTGCTATGCGGGATTTCACTCGGAATTGCAACACTGTGGGTAACACCGTATTATGACGCGACGATGGCCGCTTATTATGATGAACTTGAAGCAACTAGCAATATCAACATTGCCTTTCGTGATGTGAATGAACCATAATATAGTTAAATAACAGCTTCATCTAGTTTACAAAACTAGATGAAGCTGTTATTCTATCCTTAGAGCATAACTAGTCAAAGTGTCTAAGGAGGACAACGAGCATGGCTGATTCTTTTAATGACTATCACAAGTGGGAACAACACCTTGCGGAGGTTAAACTACCTAAGTGGGATGAGCTGCCAAAGTTTGATCTTTATATGGATCAAGTTGTTGCTTATGTTAATGACACCCTGGGCCCACTGGATGTTGATTCGGTGACGCCGGCAATGATCAATAATTACGTTAAGCACAACATTATTTTGGCACCAGCAAAGAAGAAGTATCAGGTTATGCAGGTGGCAGATATCTTGTTGATAGGTTTGCTGAAGCCAACGTATTCAATGGATACAATTCGCCAGGGGATGGATCAAGTTACTGCAAGCTTATTCCCTAAACGCGCTTATGATACGTTTATTGACCTTATGCTGGCCGGTCTGCAAGGCACGCTGAGTACGGATGCAGCGACCAATTTGAATGATCAAATGATGAAAATCGCCGTTAATGCAGTGTTAGATAAGATGAAATCGGAGAAGTTACTGGCACTCACGAAAGAGATCGTGAAGCCAAAGCCAGTTGAACAAAAGTAAATTCCGGTTCATGATCCAGTTTGGGTCATGAACTTTTTTTACGCAATGTGCCCCGTCATTTCTATTTATTAGGTAGAATAAAATACAAAGATAACTAGACGGGGAGAAAACATGCGAAATCGTCAGAATGTAATATACGCTGTAGTAGCAGCGGTAGTTGTCGCAATTGTCTTTGGAGCGTTTACGTTGAGTCGTCAGGCCAGCGGGCCAGTCAATCAAAGTCAACAACAGACGACTCAATCCAGCCATGAACAAACATCTGAGCAGGGAAGTACTCAAGCTACAGATGCTGCTGCTTTAGCGAAGCTAACTTATGCGTCGGGCAAACCAGCGGTGGTTGCGGTCAACCATAATCGCAGTACGTTAAACAAGAACGCTTGGCAACGTAATCATGTGATTTACAGTGCACTGGATAATGAAAATCGGACGTCAACGGCCAACACAGCCTATTTAGAGTCCCGTAACGTGGCCAATGATTCGCTGAGGGTTCGACAATATGTCCAACCCACAGGCTGGCATCAAAAGATGGTCAACGGTCAAGCCATTATTAATCGCGGTCATTTGATTGCCTATTCACTGTCAGGCGGGATTGATCAGGATGGTGAGTACAGTCCAAACAATGAATCGGGTGATCAGAACAATCCAAAGAACTTGTTCACCCAAACGGCTTTTAGCAATCAGACGCTACAAACGATTTACGAAAGCAAGGTGCGCAATGCACTGCGTGATAATAAGAAGGTTATTTATCAGGCACAGGCCATTTTTCAAGGAGATAACGAGATGGCTAATGGTGTCCATTTACAGGCGATTTCAACGGATGGCAGTTTGAATTTTAATGTGTATATCTTCAATGTACAGCCTGATTTTCAGTTTCATTACGCGACCGGTCGTTCTAAGGTAGATCGAGGAATGGATGTTCCGACACCGGATGAATCACCAGAATATTAGTTTTTAAATGTGGACCTTGTTTTGCTGGTCCTTTCAGAAATACGTTTATTCGTTATGACATAAATAATCGCCGTGAAGATCATCAAGATTTTTACGGCGATTATTTGTATCTTACGGTTGCCGCGTCATCACTTACGTAAGTTAGCGCAGTACTGCACATATATTTGATGGCTAGTTTAAATATTCACAATAACTTTTCAGATTTTAAAAAACGCTACTAGAAAAAATGTTACGGCACTAAATCCCTTGATAGTAAAGATGTAAACGCTTACTATAATTTTCTTTGTTAATTTGTGAGCAAAAAGACTTGCAAAGTTTTTACATGGTGATATGATACTAATTGTGAAAGAGATAACAATAACCTGTAAATTGATGGAGGAAATCAAACAATGGTTGTTAAAACTGATAAGAAGGCTGAAAAAGACACAACTGATATCGCAGAAACGATTCAGAAGTTAGTCGACAAAGGCCATGAAGCATTAGCCAAAATGGATGACTTTGACCAAAAGCGCATTGACCACATCGTGCACGAAATGGCCATGGCTGCCTTAGACCAACACATGGAACTAGCTAAGCTAGCTGTTGAAGAAACAGGCCGTGGTGTTGTTGAAGACAAAGCAATTAAAAACATTTTTGCCTCAGAAAACATTTGGCACAAGATCAAGGATGACAAGACTGTTGGTATCATCCGTGAAGATGATGTTGAAGAAATCACTGAAGTTGCTGAACCATTGGGTGTTATTGCTGGTATCACACCAGTTACTAACCCAACTTCAACGGTTGTCTTCAAAGCAGAAATTGCCGTTAAGACACGGAACCCAATCATCTTTGCTTTCCACCCACAAGCACAAAAATCTTGTGTGGCAGCTGGTAAAGTTGTTCGCGACGCTGCAATTGCAGCCGGTGCTCCTGAAGGCATGATCCAATGGATCGAAACACCTTCTATTGAAGCAACGAACCTGTTGATCAATAACGATGGTATTGCCTCAACATTAGCTACTGGTGGTCCTGGCATGGTTAAGGCTGCTTATTCAACTGGTAAGCCTGCCTTAGGTGTTGGACCTGGTAACGGTCCTGTCTACGTTGAAAAGTCTGCTAACATCAAACGTGCCGTTAACGACATTACTTTATCTAAGACGTTTGATAACGGGATGGTTTGTGCTTCTGAAAACTCAGCTGTTATCGATGCCGACATTTACGATGATGTAATGGCTGAATTCAAACGTTTGGGCTCAGTTGTTATCAAGAAAGCTGACCAGAAGAAGTTGGCCGATGCAATGTTTAACCCAGTTACGCATGGTGTCAAAGGACCTATCGCTGGTAAGTCAGCATTCGAAATTGCTAAATTAGCTGGCATCAAAGTTCCAGAAGACACTAAAGTGCTGTTAGCTGAAATCGATGGCGTTGGTCCTGATTACCCATTGTCAGCTGAAAAATTGTCACCAGTTCTGTCCGTTTACAAGGCAGCAACACGTGAAGCAGCTTTGAAGACTTGTGAAGAATTACTAGACTTTGGTGGTCTTGGCCATACAGCCGGTCTCCAAAGTGAAGATCAAGATTTGATGAACGAATTCGGTATTCGCATGAAGGCTAGCCGTGTCTTGATTAACACACCTTCCGCCGTTGGTGGGATTGGTAACATCTACAACAACATGATTCCTTCCTTAACATTAGGAACTGGTTCATGGGGTAAGAACGCCGTTTCGCACAACGTTTCATCATTTGATTTAATCAACGTTAAAACGATTGCCAAACGGAGAAATAACATGCAATGGATTAAGATTCCAAGTAAAGTTTACTTTGAAAAGAACTCTGTTCGTTACTTAACTGATATGGAAGGTGTCGAAAAAGTCTTCGTCGTTGCTTCACCTTCAATGGTTAAGAACGGTTACGTTGACATCGTCCGCGATCGTCTTCGCAAACGTCCAAACGCTACCAGCATTCAAATCGAAGTCTTTGACCAGGTTGAACCAGACCCATCAACAGACACGGTTGACCGCGGTGTTCGTTTGATGAACGAATTCAAGCCTGACACGATTATCGCCATCGGTGGTGGTTCGCCACTTGATGCCGCTAAGAACATGTGGATGTTCTACGAGCACCCAGATGCAGACTTCTTCGGTGCTAAGCAGAAGTACTTGGATATCCGTAAGCGGACATACACGTTTGAAAAGCCTAACAAGGCTAAGTTCGTTGCTATCCCAACTACTTCGGGTACTGGTTCAGAAGTAACACCATTCGCTGTTATCACTGACTCCAAGACTCACGTTAAGTACCCATTGGCTGACTATGCTTTGACACCAGACGTTGCCATCGTGGACCCTCAGTTCATCATGACTGTGCCTAAGCGGACAATCGCATACTCTGGGTTGGATGTTTTCTGTCACGCCATTGAATCATACGTTTCAAGCTTGGCCTCAGACTACACGAAGCCATGGTCATTACAAGCCCTGAAGTTGGTTTACAACAACTTGACTGCTTCATACAATGGTGACGCCCATGCCAAGGAAGAAATGCACAATGCTTCAACCTTAGCTGGTATGGCTTTTGCTAACGCATTCTTGGGTGTTAACCACTCTGTTGCCCACAAACTTGGTGGGGAATTCGGCTTAGCCCATGGTCTATGTATCGCCATCACTTTGCCACACACGATTCGTTACAACGCCCAGATGCCTACTAAGTTGGCTATGTGGCCTAAGTACGAATACTACCGTGCTGACGAAGACTACGCTGAAGCTGCTCGTTACCTTGGTTTGAAGGGTGACACGACTGAAGAATTAGTTGAAGCATTGGTTCAAGCATTTATCGACTTAGCACACAGTGTCGGCGTTGAATTGAGCTTGAAGGCTAACGGCGTGGACAAGAAGCATTTCGATGCAACTGTCGACAAATTAGCAGAATTGGCTTACGAAGATCAATGTACAACTGCCAACCCTAAGGAACCTCTGATTTCTGAATTGAAGGAAATTTTGGAAGAGGATTACGACGGTAAGGGTGTTGAAACTAAGACTCGCGGTGCCTACTAAGATTAAGTATTCTTTGAAATAAATGAAGTTTGAAAAAGTCGTTACCGATGACAAATTGGTAGCGACCTTTTGCTGTACTCATTGTTAATGCAGAGGTCAGTTAATGGTTAAGCTGACGCTTGCGGTTGTCAAACATGAACGCCGTCGTGGGACCGGTTCAAGCCGGAAGTTCACCGTCTTTCACCTCGCCGTAAAGCCGAAGTTCACGTCTTCACGACCGTCCCTGTGCTGTAAATCAGGCATTAGAGCCGCCTGATTAACACCACGTTCACGACTTGCGTTCATGTTTGACGCCATCCAGCTCAGATTGTGCTGTGCATTTTGACTGAGTCACCGAAGTTAAGCATCAGAGCTCCGTTCGTCTGTTGGCAATGAACGATATTTCAACATCATTAAAGCTCGATTTAGTACTTTTACGGTAGATTGCAAATTTAATCCGAATTTTTGGACAAATTGGTCAGCATAACCTGATACGGTGTTTTCCAGTCAAGTATTTTAAGCGGTCTCTGGTTAATTTGGAGTAACGTCGTCGTTAAATCTTGAGCACTAATGTGCTCAAAACGAGTCCCCTTAGGATAAAAATAACGTAAATTCCGATTAAAGCGTTCATTACTACCACGTTCAGCTGGCGTATAAGCATGACAGTAATAGGTCTTAATACCATATTGTGATTCAAATGATACTAGCCCACTAAACTCAGTACCACGGTCCACAGTAAAACTGTGCACCGGTCCATTAAAAGTTGTTAGGAACTTAGTCAGTGCTTCATTAACACTCGCTGTCGTTCGGTCCTTTAACCGATATGCCCAAAGGAACCGTGATTTGCGATCGATTAAAGTTAATAAAACTGCCTTACTATGCCCACGAGGGCCAACGACGGTATCTAGTTCAAAATCACCGATGCGATTACGTTGATTAATCATCATGGGACGCTGTTCAATCGATCGCCCCAAAGATTGATTATATTTGGATCGTTGGTCAACGTTACGCCGTTGGCGTACGCCATGTTCAGGTAGATCATTCAAGGAGAAACCAATTCTCCCCTGATTTAGCCAATTATAAATAGATTTAGTCGCTAGTTTAAATTCGTGAGCAATCATTCCTGGTGACCAGCTTAGATGTAAATGGTTGAGAATTGTTTGCTTTAACTCATCGCTCAGCTTAGTTTTCCGACCACATCGTGATCGCTTGTATTCGGCATCTGTTTGTGCTAATTCAGCCTGATAAGGTTGACATCGAGATAATTCATAAGAAATTGTTGACGGTGATCGGTTCAGCCGAACGCCCATTTGGATATTGGACAGCCCTAGTTCACAAAAGGTTTCGATTTTAATTCGTTCGGAATAGGTTATACTAGACAAAAGATCAGCTCCTAAAAGATGGGTTTGTTGTAAACACCATTTTAAAGGAAGCTGATCTTTTTTGTCCGAACAGCGTTCGGATTAATTTTACAATCTACTTTACCATTAAAAATAATTCAGCGAAAACGTTGTTAAAAGTCATTTCGTGTCTAAATACTGCAATCGTTGTAAAATAACTAAAAAGATTATAAATGATGATATAAGGCCGGTGTTATTTATGAAAGCAAGAATTAGTCGTTATGTCATTGGTATTATTACCATTTGGGTGATGCTATTTTTGTATCAAACGTCACAGCTTCCAGTACACATGCCTGAAATAATAGGTGTATCTGAATCTAGAGATTATCAATGGCTCTTTATTATTTTGGTGACAATTACTTCGATTCTATTTATCTGGCTAGAATTGTATACGATCGACGATGCACGACGCTATTATGGTAATGCGTATATTGAACATCAGACTACCCGTAAGCATAAATGGCTGATGTTTGGCGTCATGTTTCTCGCATTAATCATATTTTTAAGCGTTGAACCACTCATTAAAACGCCAATGCCAGAAAACGAGAAAATGATTGAACGGTCTATGATGGGGATGCCAGTTCTTACCGAATATGTCGAAGTTGTTCTGGCACCAATAATTGAGGAGTTGCTTTTCCGACGGCTATTTTTTGTTTTCTTTTTCAAGGGAATGGCTAACCCGTGGAAACGAGTCTTAGGAATTGTTGTCAACGGGTTATTTTTTGCCAGTTTGCACACATCGCTACTTTCACCAGGTATGTGGGTCTACGCAGTGATGGGAATGATTTTTGCGACAACGTATGTGACAACCAAGAATATTAAGTACAGTATTAGTAGATTGTAAAATTAATCCGAACGCTGTTCGGACAAAAAAGATCAGCTTCCTTTAAAATGGTGTTTACAACAAACCCATCTTTTAGGAGCTGATCTTTTGTCTAGTATAACCTATTCCGAACGAATTAAAATCGAAACCTTTTGTGAACTAGGGCTGTCCAATATCCAAATGGGCGTTCGGCTGAACCGATCACCGTCAACAATTTCTTATGAATTATCTCGATGTCAACCTTATCAGGCTGAATTAGCACAAACAGATGCCGAATACAAGCGATCACGATGTGGTCGGAAAACTAAGCTGAGCGATGAGTTAAAGCAAACAATTCTCAACCATTTACATCTAAGCTGGTCACCAGGAATGATTGCTCACGAATTTAAACTAGCGACTAAATCTATTTATAATTGGCTAAATCAGGGGAGAATTGGTTTCTCCTTGAATGATCTACCTGAACATGGCGTACGCCAACGGCGTAACGTTGACCAACGATCCAAATATAATCAATCTTTGGGGCGATCGATTGAACAGCGTCCCATGATGATTAATCAACGTAATCGCATCGGTGATTTTGAACTAGATACCGTCGTTGGCCCTCGTGGGCATAGTAAGGCAGTTTTATTAACTTTAATCGATCGCAAATCACGGTTCCTTTGGGCATATCGGTTAAAGGACCGAACGACAGCGAGTGTTAATGAAGCACTGACTAAGTTCCTAACAACTTTTAATGGACCGGTGCACAGTTTTACTGTGGACCGTGGTACTGAGTTTAGTGGGCTAGTATCATTTGAATCACAATATGGTATTAAGACCTATTACTGTCATGCTTATACGCCAGCTGAACGTGGTAGTAATGAACGCTTTAATCGGAATTTACGTTATTTTTATCCTAAGGGGACTCGTTTTGAGCACATTAGTGCTCAAGATTTAACGACGACGTTACTCCAAATTAACCAGAGACCGCTTAAAATACTTGACTGGAAAACACCGTATCAGGTTATGCTGACCAATTTGTCCAAAAATTCGGATTAAATTTGCAATCTACCTATTGCTCTTCATTTTCTTAATAATCTGATCTCTGTGCTTTAAAACTTCGTTAATATTAAATGACATGAGGAAGATGATTTCTTGGTAGAAGTGATAGGTCTAAAAGGCATCAACCAAATTGAAGCAAAAGATGATCTTGGAAAACTGATTGTTACAGGTTTCCAGGATAATGATGTTGTGATCAAACCGTATGACATATTATGCGTGGCATCGAAAATTGTTTCAGTTGCTGAAGAACGGCAAGTTTTGTTGTCTAATGTTCAACCATCATCTGAAGCAATGAAGATTCATCAACAGGTTCCTCGCAAAGATGCTCGTTTAATTCAGTTAATGTTGAATGAAATTGATGATGCAAGTAGTGCACGGTTAACGATTAGTGAGGGATTTATAGGTGCCCGGCTACCGAATGGCCTGTTTTTAACGAGCGCTGGCGTAGATAAACTCGATTCACAATCAGCTATTCTGTTGCCACGGTATCCAGATCAATCAGCTAAACGTATCGCGGAGACAATAACAAGATTGACTAGTGTGCCCGTGTCTGTTGTCATTACAGATAGCGATGGACGGCCTGACAAAAAGGGTGCAACACAAGTAGCAATTGGTGTGTATGGATTAACGCCAATGCGGTCTACAGAAACATTGTGTGATATGGTCGCTGCTGCGGCTGGGTTGGAGATGGGACAGCGTGATGCAGGTATTCCAGTCGCAATAGTAAGTGGTCTAAAATATCAGCTTGATACCAATGCGAATATTACTGACGCACTCAATTGACCGCGTTTTATGAGCTTGGCAGAATTGCGCGCAAACTGTGCAAATTTGACACCGTTTCCGTTTGAGGCGATAATTATGCATTAAAGTTATTGTTCTGTTCTTAAGCAGCAACCCCCTGAGGAGGTTTTTATGCGGCCCCGCAATTATATTTATATTTTAATCGTTGCTTTGGCGGCAATTGGTGTCGGCATGCTGACCGTTAAACCGGTGGCAGAGTCGAAGCCAGCCACTAGCCAAACGCAGTCAAGTTCAACAAAGGCAACATCAAAGAAAGATTCATCAAAAGCGTCTTCACAGAGTTCAACTAAAAAAACGACGCCTAAAAAGGCACCGGCCAAAAAAATCAGTACGGAAACAGTTAGCAACTATACGCTGACAAAAACGGCGACTGACTTGCCATCAGGCTTAGCAAGTGGACAGGCACCGGCAGGATGGTCAGCACCAATCACCTTAAGATTGTCTAGTGCAGCATTGTCTGGTACATCAGAGCAAAATATGGTTCGTTTTGATGGCTTACGCGCAGGAAGTCATTATCGTATTTGGGTCGCTCCCGTAACGTCCTCAGGAACTGCTAAGGCTTATAAAATCGATTATGAGCCAACGACATCATCGTCGTACGTTCCGACACGTTTGTTGAGAACGGCATTGACGGAGGCACAGCAATCCGGCGATAGTGTAAGTCAGCTAGCGTTATACAACGTAAGAGAAAACGGCTAATTAAATATTAAAAAAATCGTAGATGGCCTGTCTAGTGAAGATTAGCCGAAGGGCGTCAATATTGAAACCAAGTCGCGAGATGAGAGACTGTGGTTTAACAGGCTCGAATCGGTCCCACGACAGTGTTTTAATATTGACAACCGCAGGCGACTTTTTAGTACAAACAAAGCCATATGATAAAAAACACGCTGACTTCTCAGCTTTTTTGAGAGGCCAGCGTGTTTACGCTTTGCTAATATAAAAATTAGTCAAGACAGTTTTCCTTGCACTCATCGCAATATACTGTCTATGATATGCCTAATAAATGGATTAAAAGTGGTGACGATAAATGACAGCAGACCGTATCAGAAGGTATCTAATGGGAGCCGGCGCAATGTTTGGCCTGTTCCTGCTTGAACAAGTGGCGGCAACGCTTTCACAACTGCCCAGCATGCTCCGATTGACGAGTGTACCTGCCCAAATCACGTTTGGCGTACTTACCACAATAATAAGTATTTTGGTGTTCTGGGCGTTATGGCGAGCATATCAAAATGGATTAGCTAATCGCGAACCACGTTATTTTGATCAACAACCCACCCGTCGTCACAAATGGCTCGTACTTGGCTTGATGGTGATTGCACTGATTGCGTTGATCGTGGCAGAAGGATTGATTCACAGCAAGTCGTCGGAGAATCAGAGGGCCATTGAACAGATGTTTAAGACAACACCGTGGTTAACTTTGTACTTTGGCGTGTTTGGCGCACCAATTCTGGAAGAACTCATTTTCCGTGGCCTGTTCTTTAATTACTTCTTCATGAAGTTGAATAAACGGTGGGTGAAAGTTCTAGGAATCATCGTGAATGGCCTGCTATTTGCCCAACTGCACACAAATTTGTGGACACCAGATGCTTGGGTATACTTCGTTATGGGCGCTATCTTGGCGACAACTTATGTTCAAACAAAAGATATCCGCTTCGACATTGGTCTCCACTTTGCAAATAATGCGTTTGCCATGTTTTCGATGCTACTCTAAATTTGCTGCGACTTGTTTTAGGTAGTCATATGAGTTGAGCATTTCTGTGGCTTTGGTAGGATCTGCCAGATTAATTTCGAAAATGCTGGATGCTTTAGGATTCAGCAGTGGCAATACGCGAGCCCAGTCAATCCGGCCAAGTCCAAGCGTTAGGCTATCGTGCGTTAGGCCCATTGAATCGACAAGGTGGTAGTGAACGACATGATCACCCAGTTTGGCTAGGGATGCTGCCAGCACATCATTGCTGCCGTGATTCTTGATGAAACAATGGCTGGTATCAAACGCCAACCGGTAGTTACGATCGAAAATAACCTGATCCATGTGGGGATCACCATAGAAAAATAGTGGCGAGATAGAATTTTCGAACATGATGTGGTCGCCGCCTTGTTTGGCGTATTCATCCAAACGTTCGAAGACAACATGTTGAGCTGTTTCAAAATTGGGATACAGATCGATGAAATGCTGCGTTTGCCGCGAGTAAGAACCATGTAGTAATAACTGAATGTCGTTTTTAACGGCTAAATTTAGCAATGTGTCGGAACTGTACCGTAAAAAATGGTACAAGTCCGGCATTTCTTTTTCCGGCGTGACCATTTCGTTGAACCACTTGCCATACCGCATCGGTTGGTGCATCACAATTCTTGGCGTGACATCCTTTGCTTCGTCAATGGCATCCTGCAAATGGCTGAGGCCTTCTGGTGTTAAATCGTGTTGATCTAAATAAAATTCGAAGACATCGGGATGATATTGGAGCCGGTTACGGTATTGTGCGGGATCCGTGCTGCCTTTTAACCCAAGTAATACTTTCATATAAACCTCCTATGCTTTTAGGTAAAAATATGTGACAGTCTATTAAAAATTGGTTATGTTCAATTCAAACGAACATAGCCAATTTTTTTACGTATGTTAAGTGTATGAGAAGATGGTTCCGTCAATTTTTAGAAGGCAAACGTTTCTAAAAATTGAGCGACACCGTCGTCATCGTTGTTACCCGTAACGTCGGTGCCCGCCGCTTTGATTTCGGGTTTGCCATTATCCATAACTACGCCAACTTTGGCTGCTTTCAACATACCTAGATCGTTTTCAGCATCACCGAATGACATCAGGTTATCAAACGTCATGTTGTAGTGTTTCAACAAAGCGCTAAGGCCAACATGTTTGTCCATGTCTTTATCCAAAAATTCAAGAATCTTTGGTTGTGAGCGAACTGCGTGATATTTGGCTGTCATTGCCGGCGTGAGGTTGGCAACGGCATCGTCCAGTACGTCTGGGTCGTAGGACATGACAGCCTTGCTGTAGTCACCCTCGGGTAAGTCTTTGAAATCACGGTGAGTAAAGGTTAACCCCGCGTTGAGCATTTTTTCGTAATAGGAGTTAGGCAAGTCAGCCAGTGGCCAAACCTGTTCAAAGTCCAAGACGTCGAGTGGATAGTGGTGTTCACTGCAGTAGTCGTGGAGTAAGGATAAATTTTCCTTTCTAATGCCTTGTTGAAATAGCTTTTGGTGGCCCACATTTTGAATAACTAATGCGCCATTAAATGTGATGGTGTAATCGTCTTCGTTAGTAAGACCAAGCTGTTCAATATATTTCCAAATGGCGTTGATTGGTCGACCAGTACAGAGCACCACTTTGATGCCTTGCTGATGGAGTTGTTTTAAAATCTTTTCATTACGTGGACTGATTTTTTTGTCACTCGTCAATAGAGTGCCGTCTAAGTCCAAAGCAACCATTTTAATCATGAGAATCCTCCGTATTTGTGGACGATGCCACCGTGTTTTCAGTCTAATTCGTAAGGACAACGAACACTGACGAATCAAACAAACTTACATCATAACGGTAGCATAGTTTGTTCACTCGAGAACAAGTTTTTCGACAATTTCCAAAAAGGGGCGTGTTTTTGATTAATTTGATTTAACTTTGTTAGGGAAGCCAGTAAAATAAAGTTAGCAAGAGAATTGCTAAGAAAATTGGCAGGAAGTTAACATGAAACGGCCAAGGATTTTAGCAAGAAAGTTGGGAGTGGGTAGGATGAATTATGAAAGTGAATATCGTTTTGATGGTAGTGAACGGCTTCATTTAAAGAATCAAGCAACCAGTTTGCCAAGCCCCGTGCCAGACAAGGATAAAATCAAGGCTCAGTTAGCTGACAACATTACGAAATTGGCCGATCTCCAGTCGCGTTTATATGCACAATCTAGCTATGGTGTGGTTGTGCTGTTGCAAGGAATGGATGCGGCTGGTAAGGACAGCATGATTCGTCACGTGATGAGCGGTTTAGACCCAGAAGGGACATCAGTGGTGAGCTTCAAACAACCAACGAGTAACGAGTTGGCCCACGATTATTTATGGCGAATTTCTTCTGCACTCCCACGTCGCGGCAGTATTCAAATTTTCAACCGCTCCCAGTATGAGGACGTGTTGATTAGCCGTGTTCATCCTGAAATATTATTGGGTCAGCATTTGCCTGGCATTAACCAGCTTAGCGACGTCACGGATGACTTTTTTAATCAACGTTTTCGTGACATCACTCACTTTGAAGAATATTTAAAGCACAACGGTTTTATCATGGTGAAGTTCTTTCTCCACTATTCGCGGGACGAACAGAAACGTCGGTTTGAAAAACGCATTGAAGTGCCTGATAAGAACTGGAAGTTTTCCGCGGCTGACATCAAGGAACGTGCCTTTTGGGATGATTACCAAAAGGCCTATGAAGATATGCTGAATCACACGGCTACAAAGGAAAATCCGTGGTACATCATTCCATCGGATTCTAAATGGAATTCACGGATGGTTGTTTCAGACATTTTAACGACCAGATTAGCGGCCTTGAAGCCAGAATATCCAACGGTTACCGACGAACAAAAACAGCAGTTGCATGAAATTTTGAATCATTTGCAAACGGACAAAAAAGCGTGAAATAAGTAAGAGGGGGATGTCATGGCCAAAGGAAGTTTATATGGCGCAATGGTGATTAGCGCGCAGGACATGCAGCTAATTATCGTTGATGTTAAGAGACAAGCAGTCATTGAGCGGGTCAGTGCACCCATTCATCTAGGCAACGATTTGTTTGCGGGGAAACGAATTGACCCGGAACGGTCTGACGAAGTTGTCACGATTCTTCAGCGTTTCTTGCAATTGCTGAAGGATTATAACGTGACGGATTATCGCCTGGTGGCCTCACATACAATTACCAGAGCGGAGAACATTGATTATATTCGTGATCACATCTACATCATGACGGGCGTGACCTTGCATTTTATGACGGTCAATGAGGAATCGCTGTTTTCTTATGAAGCAGCGCAGTTGTTGTCCAACTTCAACGAACTCATTAGTGGTCGAACCGTGTTGATGCAAGTTGGTGCCAGCATGGTGCATTTCATGATGTTTGTTGATGGGCACTTAACGTTAACCCGGGAGTTGTTCCTAGGCCCGCTTCAAGTTGCGACCCAGTTGCAGAATTTAGAGCATAAAGTGGAGTCCTATCAGGAAGTCCTTAGCGATTATTTGCATTCAAAGCTAGTGAGTCTATATCAATACTTACCCGATGAGCCGTTTGACAAGGTTATTTTGATGGGTTCCAAACTGAACTTGTTGGAGAACCTTATTCCCAAGGGTAAACGGTACGTTCAATTAAGTCGCAAAGACTTCGATAAACAATTCCAGTCAGTTGTACAAATGACGCCGCAGGACATGTTGAACCAAAACAATCTACCGGCTGACCAAGTTAATGAGGTGTTACCACTTTTCCTATTACTGGATGAGGTCTTCAATCATTTGCACACAAAGTCCATTCACTTAACTGACTTTAAAGTGATTGATGGGTGTGTCGTAGATGAAGAAATGAGTCGGAAGAAACATCCACGGAATACCGATGCGGTCAGTCAGGTTATGCTGGGGGCCGCTTATGAGTTGGCGCGTAGATTTCACGTCGATGAACGGCACCAACAGTCTGTCGTGTTGTTTGCAACCCAGCTGTTTGACCGTTTGAAGAAGATTCATGGATTGGGTTCTCGTGAGCGTCTGCTACTCCAATTGGCCGCTATTTTGCAGGACAGTGGTTTGTTCATTGATAGTACGCAACATGCTTTTCACTCCGAGTACATTATTAATCACTCCGAAATGTTGGGCTTGCGCGCTGATGAACAGGTGGAAGTGGCCGCTATTGCCCGGTACCACAGTTCTGAAACGGTATCGGCTGATTTGAGCCGTTTTAACATCACAATGGATAATCGGTTAGTGATGGTAAAGCTGGCGGCTATTTTACGTTTGGCAGATGCGCTAGATGACAGTCGGCTGCATAAGATTTCTAAAATCAGTGTTTCTATCAAGAAGCCAGAGATCATCATCCATGCCACCGCTAATGATGACATTGAGTTGGAAACTTGGACTTTCAATGGCAAACGTAAATTCTTCGAAGAGGTTTACGGCATGACGCCGATTTTGAGGAGAACTGGTCGATTTTAGTGGTGTATCGATTTTTAAAGAACTGCTAAGCGGCAGTGGCGAAATGACACGTATTCGGTTTGAATCAATATAGGAGAGTTGAACCGACAGGAGGGATAAGGATGGATTTTTCAGATCCAAGTTTATATGTCAACCGGGAGCTAAGCTGGGTTGACTTCGACGACCGAGTATTGGAAGAAGCGCGTGACAAAAATAATCCTTTGCTGGAACGAGCACGGTTTATTGGGATTACGCAAAGTAACTTAGATGAATTTTTCATGGTTCGTGTGGCCTCACTGCGGAAGATGGAAGATGTTAATTACACCAAGCCAGATGTGTCGGGGATGCAACCTAGTGAACAGCTGGAAGCAATCAGCGAAAAGGTTCATCAATTGGTTGAGAAACAATATAGTACGTTAAATCGGTCAATCGTGCCCCAGATGGAAACAATTGGTATTCATTTGCGTCAGTATGACGAATTGAATTCTGCTCAGGTCAGTTTCCTAACACAGTATTTCCGTGAAGTGTTGTACCCAGTGCTGACGCCAATGGCAGTGGATGTTTCCCGGCCATTTCCGTTTATCAGTAATAATACATTAAACATTGCTTTGCGGTTGGTTAAGAATACCAAGGATGAAGAAAGCGGCAAAAAGGAACACCGTTTTGCAACGATTCAGGTACCTGATACATTTAACCGAGTGGTTAGTTTGCCTGGCGCGAACGAGTTTATCTTGTTAGAAGAAGTCATCAAGCACTTTTTGGGTGAGTTATTTTCTGGCTTTAAAGTGAAAGAGGCGCGTGCGTACCGTGTGATTCGCGATATGGATTTTGACGTGACCGAAGAAGATGCCAGCGACCTACTAAAGGAAGTTGAACATGAACTAGCTGTTCGCGATCATACGCAAGTTATGCGTTTGGAAATCGAAGCTGATATGTCTAAACAGTTGAGAAAACAACTGATTCACGATTTGCAGGCACGAGAAAAGGACGTTTATGACATTAAGGGTCCCATCGATTTGCGCTTTTTGAGCAAGCTGGTTAAGCAGGTGAAAGGACACAGCGAATTGATGTATCCGTCGTTCACCGGTTATATTCAACCAGCGTTGCGACAGGATAATCTGTTTGACGAAATTAAAAAACGCGATATTTTCGTTCAGCATCCGTATGATAGTTTCGATCCAGTCGTGAAGTTTGTGCATGAAGCGGCGACAGACCCTGACACGTTAGCCATTAAAATGACGCTGTACCGGGTTTCTTCACAATCACCAATCATTAAGTACTTGGCTCAGGCCGCACGTAATGGGAAACAAGTTACCGTGCTTGTGGAATTAAAAGCACGTTTCGATGAAGAGAATAACGTGAAGTGGGCACAAATGCTTGAACGTGAGGGCTGTCATGTTATTTATGGACTGGTCGGTTTAAAGACGCACTGTAAGTTACTGTTAGTCGTTCGTCAAGAACCCGACGGCATCAAACGATACATGCACATGGCAACGGGGAACTATAACGATGTGACGGCGCACTTATATACTGACATGGGCCTGTTTACAGCAGATCCACTGATGGGCATTGACGCTTCAAACATTTTTAACATGTTGTCGGGGTTTAGCGAGCCTTATCACTTTGAACGGGTAGCTATTGCACCGACGACGTTACGTGGCTTCTTGTACGATCGCATTGATGATGAGATCGCCAACGCTAAGGCTGGTTTACCGGCGGCCATCAAGATGAAGATGAATTCACTGTCCGACAAAGGTATGATTGAGAAATTATATGAAGCCTCGGCCGCTGGGGTTAAAATAAGCCTGATTGTCCGCGGTATCGTATGTTTAAAGGTCGGTGTGCCTGGTGTATCTGATAACATTACCGTTCATTCGATCGTTGGCCGCTTGCTGGAACACAGCCGTATCTATGACTTTTATGCGAATGGCGAGCATCAATTGTACTTATCATCAGCTGATCTGATGACACGTAATATTAGCCGTCGGGTAGAATTACTCTTTCCGATTCTCCAAGATGATATTAAGGAACGGGTAGGCCACATTTATGATCAAATGTGGCATGATAATGTCAAAACGCGCGTGTTACATGCGGATGGTACGTGGCAAAAGGTGGACCGGCGTGGTTTGGCACCATTAGATGTTCAGGATAGCTTGATCAAAGAGGCAGCTCGTAAGTCTCAGGCAGATGCTAAGCTGGCAACTAGTCAACCGCAGACGCCATTCGTACCGCTGATGCGGCCTTTGGATGAAGTGGCTACTGATGACGATTCTGATGACGAGTAACTTGAGATTAAATGTTGAGCGAGTTTGATAAGGAGGGCAATTGTGGAAAATTTTGCGGTCATTGATTTAGGCTCCAATTCGTGTCGGATGACAGTTACGGAAATCAACGACGATGGTAGCTTTAAACGTAGCCAAATGAGCAAACAGTTTGTCCGTTTGTCAGAAGACATGGGACAGTCTGGCGCGTTACAACAGGCGCCAATGGATCGAACCATTGAAGCACTGAAGGGCTTTTATGAAGAATATTCACAACTCCCCAATCTAACGCTAAAGGCTGTGGCAACGGCGGCGGTCCGCAATGCATCCAATCAAAAGGCGTTTTTGGATCGGGTACGTTCAGAGGTTCATGGCTTAAACATTGAAGTGATCTCCGGTACGGAAGAAGCGCATTACGACTATCTAGGCGTGATCAATACGTTACCCGTGACTAACTGCGTCATTATGGATACCGGTGGTGCTTCTTGTGAATTGGTTTTGGTTCAAAACGGACGGGAACAAAATTTAGTGAGTTTGCCATTTGGTTCAGTCAACTTGTCGGAAACCTTTTTAAAGCACGGCTTGGATCAGCTCGCTGCAGTTGACTTATTTAGACTGTCGACAGCCGTTCAACGATTATTCAATGGACTGTGGTGGCTGCAACGGGGACAGAATTTACCGCTCGTCGCATTGGGCGGTTCAAACCGAACCTTGGCAAAGATTCGGCGAAAACAAAAGAATGTGGCCGACTTTGAGGATATTCATGGTTTTCGCATGAGCGTTTCCGAAGTTGACAATGTTTACGCAGAAATTATTGAACATAACTTGGCGGAGCGAAAGGCTATTCCTGGTCTCTCAAAGGATCGCGCAGATATTATTGCGGCAGGGATTACGCCAATTGTTACAATTATGCGATTCTTGGATGCCGGCCGTGTTATTTTCTCGGAGAATGGAGTTCGTGAAGGCATTTTGTATGAACATCTTGATCAGTTGCGGGCTAAAGGGAAAATTGGCAATAAAAAGGATAATATTTCCAACACCAAAAAGAATGCCGGTAGCCGCAAGAAAGCTGACAAAAAATGAGTGCGTTTGAAATTGATCATTTTGTCCTTACGGTGGCCAATGTTGAGCGGAGCGTGAAATTTTATCGGGACCGGTTAGGATTGACCATTGAACAATTTGAGGATGGTCGGACAGCGATTCGATTGTCTACGCATCAGAAAATTAATCTTCAGATAAAAGCCCATCCTCATTTACCGGTAGCTGCGCAGCCGACGTTTGGTAGCAGTGACTTTTGTCTCATGACGGATGAGACACCGAACGCTTTAGTCACATGGGCAGAGCAGCAACATTTAATTATCGAAACTGGTCCTGTGGTGCGCCACGGTGCAAGGGGGACGATGACATCTTTATATGTTCGTGACCCGGATCAAAACTTGGTGGAGCTAGCGGCTGTGGGAACGTTGTAGTCGTTTCCAGCGGGACCTATCGCAGAAACGCCATCAAGAATAAGAAAAGAGTGGCAACTTAACGTAACTAACAGTTTATCAATTCGTTAGTTAAGCTAAGTCGCCACTCTTTTTAAATGTTTTTTATTTTAGTTGCGCTTTAATTACGGCGATTGTTGTCTTCTGAATCAACGCAGAACGTTTTGCAGCAGACATTTTAGGATCTTTTTTAACGGCCTGAGCTACCTGTTCAGTAACCTTTGCCTTAATCGCTTGTTGTTGGGCAGGTGATTTCATAACTTTGGCAAGTTGTTTTGCCTCAGTGGTGCTAAGACTTAACCACGTTTGTGGCAAACGGAATGTGTAATCACGATGGGAAACACGGTTTTGCTCGCCAGAAAAGGCAAACAGCGCATGTTGCCAATCGTTACGATATTGCCAACGAGTGGTGGTTACGGTTAAAGTTGCCTGATCGCTCGTCGTTGTTTTTAGTTTAGAGCTGACATGCTTAGTTGGTACTGCCTGCGGTTGGGCTTGCGATGTGTTGGTCCGGTACAGATAGACCTTTTCTGTCCCATTGCCTAATGGTTGATAGAGAAAGACATTAGGCACACTAGCTGGTTGATTCGGAATACTGGAGACCAACGTTGATGTCGTCCGTTGATGCGTTTTTATCATGCCGTACTGAAAATTGTCGTTTGCAATCAGTAAACCAATCATGCCCAAGAATAAAATTAGGAAAACACCAATTAGCCAGCGGCGTAATTGATGACCATTGAGAAGCACGACGGCCCAAAATAACCCAAGCGTTGCAATAATTAATGTGATAATGACCATTATCCACGCCTCCTTAAGTTACCTGGTTTAATGCGGAAGGCTAGTACGAGGCCAATTAATGCAAAGATCGTTGCGGTAAGGAAGGCCGCATGATACCCCGCTAGTGTTGCGGATAAAGCATGTGTTCCGTAAGTAAGGGGCGTGCTGTGCAGCAACGACTTAGCTGGCATGTTTGAGTTGGTCACGTTTGTTAACACGGAAATGAGGATGGCCGTTCCCATTGACGAGAAGACCTGACGCCCGGTGTTGTTAACAGATGTTCCGTGACTCATGAGGCTTAATGGTAAAGCGTTCATGCCAGTGGTTGTCACTGGCATCATGACCATTGAGATTCCAAACATCCGGATGGTGTACAGGATGGTAACGAAGATAATCGGTGTTGTTTCCGTCAATGTGACGAAGAACGCTGTTCCAATCGTCAGTAAGAACATCCCAGTAATTGCCAAACGTCGTGCGCCAATGCGGTCGAAGATGCGACCGGTAATGGGAGTCATGATTCCCATCATTAACGCTCCGGGCAACAGAATCAATCCAGAATGAAAGGCTGATTCACCACGAACTGTTTGAATATAGAGCGGTACCACCATTTCGGCGCCCATCATGGCCATGTTAACAACGGCCACTTCAATTACAGACAGGGTATAAATCGGTGATTTGAACACCCGTAGTTGCAGTAGCGGATTTTCAATTGTCAGTGATCGCCAAATGAATAAGCCAACGAAAATAATCCCGACAATCAGTGTGATATACACTTTTGGTGCAGTCCATGAGCTAGCCCCAACACTACTGAATGCGTAAAGCATGCTCCCGAAACCGATTGTGGACAGTGCGACGGATATCCAATCTGCGCTGGTCTTCTTGGTTGGAAAAATCTTGCGCATGGTGAAAATGGCAAGAGTGAAAACGATGACTGGGAATGGCAAGATGACGACGAACAATGCTCGCCAAGAGTAGTTCAGCAATAACCATCCAGACAAGGTAGGTCCAATAGCAGGTGCTAATCCGATAACAATTCCAGCCAAGCCCATTGCTGAGCCACGACGCTCAGGCGGGAAAATTGTCAGCATCGTTGTTTGAAACGTCGGTGCGGTGATTCCAACAGCGACGGCTTCAATCAAACGGCCGGCTAGAAGCACGCCAAACGTCGGCGCAATCATACAAATAAAGGTTCCAACAAAGAAAATGGCCATCGCGGTTAAGTACAGTGCTTTGGAACTATACCGTTGCAGAAGAAATGCAGAAATAGGGATGGTAATGCCCATCGCTAACATGAATCCGGTAGTCAACCACTGAACGGAATCGGCGTCGATATTGAACGTGCGCATTAGGGTTGGAAATGCGGTGGTCAGGGTCGTCTGCACGATAAATGTGCTAAATGTCCCGATGAGCATTGTGATGATGAGAAGCAAACGGTTATAAGGTTTGCCATTGGCATCAACCACTTTAAATTCGGATGATGAATTGGACACGAAAAAGCCTCCTTGTGAACAACGTTTATGTAAACAATTAGTAGATTGTAAAATTAATCCGAACGCTGTTCGGACAAAAAAGATCAGCTTCCTTTAAAATGGTGTTTACAACAAACCCATCTTTTAGGAGCTGATCTTTTGTCTAGTATAACCTATTCCGAACGAATTAAAATCGAAACCTTTTGTGAACTAGGGCTGTCCAATATCCAAATGGGCGTTCGGCTGAACCGATCACCGTCAACAATTTCTTATGAATTATCTCGATGTCAACCTTATCAGGCTGAATTAGCACAAACAGATGCCGAATACAAGCGATCACGATGTGGTCGGAAAACTAAGCTGAGCGATGAGTTAAAGCAAACAATTCTCAACCATTTACATCTAAGCTGGTCACCAGGAATGATTGCTCACGAATTTAAACTAGCGACTAAATCTATTTATAATTGGCTAAATCAGGGGAGAATTGGTTTCTCCTTGAATGATCTACCTGAACATGGCGTACGCCAACGGCGTAACGTTGACCAACGATCCAAATATAATCAATCTTTGGGGCGATCGATTGAACAGCGTCCCATGATGATTAATCAACGTAATCGCATCGGTGATTTTGAACTAGATACCGTCGTTGGCCCTCGTGGGCATAGTAAGGCAGTTTTATTAACTTTAATCGATCGCAAATCACGGTTCCTTTGGGCATATCGGTTAAAGGACCGAACGACAGCGAGTGTTAATGAAGCACTGACTAAGTTCCTAACAACTTTTAATGGACCGGTGCACAGTTTTACTGTGGACCGTGGTACTGAGTTTAGTGGGCTAGTATCATTTGAATCACAATATGGTATTAAGACCTATTACTGTCATGCTTATACGCCAGCTGAACGTGGTAGTAATGAACGCTTTAATCGGAATTTACGTTATTTTTATCCTAAGGGGACTCGTTTTGAGCACATTAGTGCTCAAGATTTAACGACGACGTTACTCCAAATTAACCAGAGACCGCTTAAAATACTTGACTGGAAAACACCGTATCAGGTTATGCTGACCAATTTGTCCAAAAATTCGGATTAAATTTGCAATCTACCAATTATAAAAATCGTTTTGACAATGAAATAGATAAGTGACACTAACGAAGACAGTGATTGCCTCAGTCAATTATGAAGTTGGCACAGTCAGACACGTTAGCGCTAAAATAGATTGAAACATACATTCGAAATGATGAAAGTCCAAACGAAAATTATACGCCATTTACTGAAAAAATGTTAGTAAGAGGGCCGGAGGCAGATCGTGACAACAATGACCACTATGATGAATCAATTAAAACGCAATCGTTTATTTTGGCTACTATGCGCTTGTGCCATCGTATTGCCGCTTGGTCTCACGAGCTGGCTAGCGTCATTACGTGGTGTTGAGTTTGCAACGGTTGTGCCAATATTAGCGCAAACACGCGTTTTTGTGTTCTTTTTATCATGGGTTGTGCCTGGCATTTTACTTAGCCTGGCAAAAAAGGAAAATGGCAATGTGACGGGCAAACACCGCTGGCAAAACGTCTTTTTAATGACGCTTTGTGTTGATATAGCATTGATGGTCGTTAATCAAGTGACATTACTAACTACTGGAACACTATTTTTAGGACACACCGTTGCCTTTCCTTGGCAACAATACTGGCAAATGCAATTAGGTCTGTTCCCACTGATAGCAAGCGGTCAGGTGATTTATGAAGTCATTGGCATTCATAAGGCAAGCTACACGGCGACAATGTGGTGGTCGCTAGCCGCGACATTTGGGTTAACCTTTTTTATTGCCGTTGGACGGTTAATGTTTGACTGGTCGCAGCAATTACGATTAATATCAGTATTTAGTTTAGTGAGCGCGGGCTACTGGAACACTTGGAATCAGGTATTGGCGAGTTGGATTAGCAGTGTGATTACTTGTGTATTGGCAGTAGTAATTAGTTACTATTGGCTCGGCAGGCACGAGCATTCGTCAAAGTAGTGTTCAAACGGCAATGGTGCCGCACTCAGGGATTGGAGATTGACAGTGAAAAAGAGAACAATGGTCAGTTTGGCAGCGCCGTTTGTGATTGCAACAGGCGTTGCCGGCATTTCAGAACAACTGTATCGGTACGCCTTCAACCGCGTAAACAAGGTTCCTGAAACTTCGAAGGAAAAGCAGAAATATGCAGATGCCTACTACGGCTATGTTGACTGGCTACGTAATCAGCCAACGCAGGCTTGGCATTTGCACGAAGATGATGCTGCGCGTAAATTAGCAGCTACTTATTTAGCAGCTGATGTGCAAACGACGGACACGGTGATCATTTCACACGGTTACAAGGGCAACGGCGAGACGATGGCCAACTACGCGAAAATGTTTCATGAGTTAGGGTATAACGTATTGTTGCCAGATGATCGGGCGCATGGCCGCTCAGCAGGTCGCTACATTACGTTTGGCTGGCTGGACCGCTTGGATTATTTGGATTGGATTCAGCGCATTATCAAAGAAACTGGTCAGGATGCGCGGATTGTCTTGTTTGGTGTGTCGATGGGCGGCGCCACGGTTGAGATGATGAGTGGGGAAGCCCTCCCAGAGCAGGTACGTTGTATCATTGCGGATTGTGGTTATTCCAGCATTGACGACGAGTTGGTGTACTTGCTCAAACGGAATTTCCATCTACCAAAATACCCGTTTTTGCCAGCGGTGAACGCAATCAATCGACGCAAACAAGGGTTTAGTCTGACGCAGGTTTCATCGGCCGAGCAACTCAAACATAATCGCCGGCCAATTTTCTTCATTCATGGTGAAAAAGATATTTTCGTTCCTGCGGAAATGCTGGCAGCCAATTATGATGCGACTCAGGGTCCAAAGGAAAAGTGGATCGTGAAAGATGCGACACATGCTGAAAGTTTCTGGATTGATCCAGAGGCCTATCAACAACATGTCAAACAATTTCTCGATCAGTATTTGACCTATCGATTGCCACAAGAATAATTGTTGGCTAGGTTATTGCTTAACGATAGATATGTGGCCATTGTCTAATTTAAAACGCTTCATCCCGCCATTTTTTTGTGACGACGGGATGAAGCGTTTTTGTGTTCAGCGTAGCGGGAGACGGCTAGATGAGTTATAGTCTTTTTTCTTTTACATTTAAGAGTTAGTTGGCACTATTCAGATCACGCAACTGATATCCAATCAATCCTACAACAAATAAAACTGCGGCTATCCCGGTTTGCCACCAGAATACAGACCAGTTCAGCGACGAAGCGGGCACATGACCAATGAATCCAAACGGAGACAATCTAGTTGCCCACTGAGGTAGATTAAATAAGCGACCGAAGTAGTTCATCACAAAGGTTGCGCCAAGGTAGAGCCAAACAAGGCTGCGTAGTTTAGGCAGCCAACCAACGAGGAGTGCACCGGCACCTAAGAAAATGAGCAGTGGTGAGATGTTGGCGAGTAAACCATGAATAAACAATTTGTTGGCTAGTGGATGATTAAGAGCCATGTTAGCCGCAACGGCCAAACCACCAACGGCTGCCACAAGTGCTAATAAACTGGTGACGATGCCCCAAAGGCTGAGGACCAGGTTAAGTCGGAAACGGGAAACAGGACGGGCATGCAACATTTCAAGCAGCCCCCGTTGTTCATCAGTAGCGATTCGATAAATAATTTGTAAACCGGGAATGATTGCGCAAACCGTGAAAATGATCATTAACAGGGCAATAAATGATTTTAAAACTTGAGCAGTGGCCAACACGGCAGTATGAGGATCAGCTAATAGTTTTACCGTAATTGGATTCGACTTGAGAATGTCAGCAACGGTGTTAAAAACGGAACCGTACATTGCCCCAAAAATAAAGAGACCAATTACCCAGGCTAGGATAGTATTGCGCTCTAACCGACCCACTAGTGAAACTGGTCCGCGAAGAAGGGGGCTGGCATGACGCCGACCAGGTCGGGTGGCCAAAATGCCGGCGTTAAGATCACGGCGTGCGCGCAGCATGATTGCGAGGGCCGTTAAAACGACAATAGTGATCAGCATTAACATGGCCGGAAGCCAATTATTGCTACGGTACGTTTGCAACTTTTCTACCCACCCTAATGGAGAAAGCCATGTGTAGCGGGGATGGGAAACATCGGTTAACATGCGTCCCAGATAGACAATGCCAAAAAGCAGATAGGCGAGACTTGTTGCGGCACGGCTACTGGATGTTAGTTGTGCACAAACGACGGCGAGTAGTCCAAACATCAGACCGCTGAGGCCAAGGGTGACACCAAGAACGAGATTGCCACCCGTATTTGTGCCATTTAAACCAGCAACCTGCAGGCCGCCTGAGTAAAGTAATGCTAACAGGCCGTTTGCAACCACCAGTTCACTAATTGCTGCCATCATCGTGGCATAAGGGCCAACATAGCGCGCTGACACTAGTTCCGTCACACCGCTATCTTCATCACCACGTGTCAGTGCAATGGCTAATGAATAGTTCATAATGACCCCGAAAATGGCCATAAACACCGTCATTTCACCAGCAAAGACATCAGCGGAACTGTACGGGCCATGGGGGAGACGGCCAAAAAGTGAAATCATTGCCGGCGTATTTAACGTTGCCGTAATTTTTTCAATGGCGGTTTTGCTACCGTACAGATTATTGAACTTGGCAGCAATGCTTGCGAATAAGCCTCCCAGTGCAATCAGCCAGATCAACAACTTAAGCCAATCGCGCCGGAGATTGATCCGCAATATTTGGCCTGTTTGAAAGAACGGTTGTTTAGGCATCGGGACCATCTCCCGTCTTGGAGTTCACAGGCTGCGCATTTTCACGGCCATAATAGCGTAAAAATAGGTCCTCTAAAGTTGGCGGGGTGCTTCGTAACGTTAGGATCTGACGATCGGCTAGGTATTGAGTGATTGCAGTCATGGCGTCTGAATCGACTGCAAAAATTGCCGTAGTTGAATTAGTTTGTTTGAGCTGATGAACGCCAGATTGATTGCCTAAATCAGTCAATGGCGTTTTAGTGGTCACTGAAATTTGCGTGCGGGTCAAGTGTTGCATTTCAGTGAGTGTACCTGTTTCAATGATTTGGCCTTCGCGGATGATACCAATGCGATCACACATTTGTTCAACTTCTGACAAAATATGGCTAGACAGCAAGATTGCTTTGCCGGCTGCTTTTAAAGCTTTTACTTCGTCCTGAAAAACTTGCTCATTGAGTGGGTCGAGGCCAGATGTTGGCTCGTCGAAGATATATAAATCGGCTGTTTGCGATAAGGCGGCAATCAGGGCAACTTTCTGACGATTCCCTTTGGAATAGGTGCGCGCTTTCTTACCAGTATCGAGTCCAAACGCCTTAATTAGCTCATCCGTTCGTTTAGAATGTTGCTGGTGACTGAGCCGGAGAAATAGGTCAATAATTTCGCCGCCGGTAAGATTTGGCCACAGATAAACGTCGCCGGGCACATAGGCGATGTTTTTATGAATACTGACCGCGTCGTGAAAAACGTCTTTGCCAAAAATTGTAGCCGTACCACTTGTTGCTCTTAAGAGACCAAGTAATGTGCGAATCGTTGTCGATTTTCCGGCGCCGTTTGGACCAATAAAACCAAATACTTCACCGGGTTGTACGTCAAACGAAACATCGTTTAGTGCTTGAAATTTACCAAATCGTTTTTGAAGATGGGATACGTGAATTACTGGGGATAATTGCATGGTTCAACGCCCCCTTTAGGCAGATGAAATTGCAGTTGAAAGACTTACCAATTTGCAGGTTAAATATCCTGTCGCTGTCAGTGTAGAGTGCTATTCTAGGGGTGTCAATTTTAAAATTTTGCGGGACTTTAAATAATCGACTTAACCACTAATTCAGGTCCAAGTATGACATTATTTTCAAATCTGTTAATTAAATTTACGAACTTCCGTCAAGGCTTTGGTAATATAGGACTGAAATTGATTAAAATGGGTTTGCTATGCGCATTTAGATGGGATGGTGCATTACAATCTATTGCGGGATAGTCAATTAGCATGATTGAGTGAGAAATGAATGGTTTTTAATATTGTTTGTGAGTTGACGTCGTGTATTAAAGTGTCCATGTGGCAGTTCTATCTCTGCGTATGTGCGTACATGATAAATGACAATTAAATGGATTTATTTGCGTTGTCACGACCGTGCGAGAATAGTCTTCGAGAGCTGTTTTCGAGTGCCGGCTCGGCGGCGTTTTTTCCTTTGATAGGCATTAAAACGGCCAGCCTATTACAAACAACCTTAAATAATTAGCAAAAAAATGCTGTTAACGGCATAAATAATTGATTCAAGCAACGGAAGGCCAATTATTTTACTTATACCGTCCTCATTATGTAACGAGGTAAACAACTTTTAGTAATGAAGCTGCAATTGAATGGCGATAAGACAAGATATTTTGGCGACGGTTTGCTTGTCAATGAACAGTTAAAAAGGGCGCCGGAAAATGCATAATGGAATTTTTTAATGCATACAAGGTAAAAGAAGGAGAGATCGTCATGATTCTTTACGTTTGTGAAGATAATTTAAAGGAACGACTATGGCTGACAACTTGCCTTGAAAACGAACTTAAAGAATTGAATATGAATATTCCGATTGAAAGTGAAGGACGACCGGAAAAAGTGTTGGCAACGTTGCCTGACCATCCGGGTCCAAACATTTACTTTCTGGACATTCAACTTAATGCTGCGGTTGACGGTATTGAGCTAGCTCGACGAATTCGCGAAGTCGACCCCTTAGGCTATATTGTCTATGTCTCTATTCGTGAGGACCGTGCGTTTGAAACAATCACGTCGATGACCATGCCAACAGGATTTCTTTCCAAAGAATTTATGTTTGACACTGAGAAGTTTACGCCTCAACTTCGCCAAATTTTGGTGACGATTCAGGATCACTTAAATCAGGTCCATCCGAATCAGCCAGCTTATTTAGAAATCAAAAACGGTGGGTTTCTAATTCGGTTGCGTCAAGATGATCTGTTATACATTGAAAAGGTGCGCCGGTTGAAAAAAGTTACGGTAGTCACGACAAATAATCGCTACGAAGTGAATGGGAGTATCCATGAATTAGCCAGTCATCTGACGGCAGACAATTTTTTTAATGGGTTTCAAAGTTATATTCTGAATACAGAACATATTCAGACCGTCAACTTTACGTTGGGACATGTTACGATGAGTAACGGCGACGAGTTGAATTTCTCGCGTGGCACCATCAAAAAATTACGCGATTTTATTCGCGAAAAGTAGGCGACAGCATGGCAGAAGGACTGACCCCAGCAGAGCAAACACAATTGGATAAAATTGAGTCTTACGCACGTCAGCAACTTGGTAGCGATCGTTCGGGACATGATTTTTTCCATTTGGAACGGGTCGCAAAGTTAGCAGATCGAATTGAATTAATCGAACAGACAGGTCAACGTTTTGTTGTTTTAGCAGCGGCTTATTTGCACGATGTTATTGACGATAAGCTTGTTGAAGATCCTGAGGCCGCTCACACGGCGTTGAAAGAACAACTTTCAAGATGGGATGTGAGTGAGGACAACGTAACGGATATTTTTGCAATTATTGATCACATGTCATTCAGCAAAAATCTTGGGCAGCATCAGACGCTGAGTCCGGCTGGTCAAATTGTTCAGGATGCTGATCGCATGGATGCCATTGGTGCGATTGGTATCGCTCGGACATTGACTTATGGTGGCCATCATGACCGGGTGCTGTATGATCCGGAGGTTGAACCTCGCCACGATATGACTAAGGCAGAGTACCGCAAAGCGGATGGCACCACGATTAACCACTTCTATGAAAAGTTGTTGCTTATTAAAGACCAGATGAATACCGTTACTGCACGAAAGATGGCAGAGCAACGCCAACGCGTAATGCTTGATTTTCTACATGAATTCAAACAAGAGTGGAATGGTGAAGCCTAACCTTTTGGACTATAAATGAACAGAGACTTAAAACACGCTGATCTCCAGAAAATGGACATCAGCGTGTTTCTTGTTTTGATAGAAGAATCATTTTATTTATCTTTGGTTAACCAACGGGTGACTAGGTTTACGACTGCAGAAAGCACAACGACCAGACTAAGTGCAAAGAAGACCGGCACTAGGTGCGCACGAGACCATTCCGTAAACGAACTTGTTAAAACGCCAGCACTTAAGCCGATTAGGCCGAGCAGAACAATGTACGATGAGACACCGGCACCGGAATTACGCAGGTCGGCACTACTTAGGTCGAATCCACCAACACTAAGGTTAGTCACTAATATTGCCCAAATGATCCAACGAACTGTGTTGACCAATAAGTTACCGTCAGAAGTTGCCGGTTGAAACAGATTACTAAGGGTTGGATGAATGGCGAACATTACCCAGTTATGAAACATTGTTGGCCATAACCAGGCGGTGATACCGAAAATGACTGCACTGACGCCGATAATTGGCGCAAAACCTATAAAAAAGTTACCCATTGTTTGGTAACTGTTGCCACTATTCCAGCGGTGATTGACATACCCTAATGTTAGCGCCTCCGGATCACTGCCCTGGTTTTCAGGGTGAGCGAATTTAATCAAACGGAGACCAGTAATTTTGTGACCAAACAACAAGGCCATGAGCAAGTGACTGGATTCATGAACAATAATACCAAGAAAACCTAGGTAAACTTGTGCGTTCATGCCGTAGTAAGTTGCGAGCCGTTGTTTGGTATTTCGATTGATGATGGTTAGCGCCCAACTGAATAGTAGCGGTAAAGCTAATCCGTAAAAGAAGACGGTCAGCAGACTGATCAAAATCTGCTGACCTAACGTACTAAATGACATGAAGTTATTCCTATTCTTCCTCTAAGTCTGTAAACGTACCATGGACAAGTTCAGCAACAGCTGTGGCATCTACTTTAACGGAGCGGCCGATTTTGCCAGATGATACGACAATGTCGCCCTGTTGTTGTGCCACGTTGTCGAAATAAATGGGGTACTGGTATTTTTCCCAAATGCCGATTGGCGTATTGGCACCGTGTTCGTAGCCGGTCGTTTTCAGCAGATCTTTGAGCGGCACCATACCAACTTTTTTATTACCAGACGCGGCCGCTAATTTTTTGTAGCTGAGGTGTGTATCTAGTGGCACCACGCCGACCAGCGGACCCGTGACATTTCCAGTGAGAACCAGGGTTTTATAAATGTTATGCTCATCGTAATCGTCATGATCAACATCGAGTTGAGCGACATCACCAGCTTGATGGGTCGCAAACTCAATTTGTTGGTAAGGAATCTTTGCTTTATCAAGGATCTTTTCAACGAGTGTTTTCTGAATTCTTTTTTTCTTAGCCATTCAATGAACCTCCGAGAGATTTAAAATTGGTACGAACCTAAAACACAATTGGCCGGACCAATATTTTTCTGGTATACTCTTATTAATCAGTATACAAGAGAAAGGAACTTTGCGTCGAGATGGCGGACTTAGTTTATAAAAATGTAATGCAGGACTTAAAACGTCGCATTAATGATAATCAGTTTCCAGATAAACGGCTGCCTGACGAGCGGAGCCTAAGTGAATCTTACGAGGTGAGCCGATCATCCGTCAAACGGGCACTTAACGTTCTGGCGCAACAGGGAATTATTTTCAAAAAGCGCGGGTCCGGCACGTTTGTGAACCCATTGTACATTAAAAATCAGGCGGTTTTTAGTTACGAAGGGCGTAATCTTGGGGTGACGGACTCAATGCGCGTTGATGGCAAGAAGCCGGGAATTAAGTTGCTCGACTTTCAAGTTATTCCGGCGACGCCAGAGTTGCAACAGGATTTATTCTTGAATGCAGATGATTTTGTGTATCAGATTAAACGCCTGCGGTTACTTGATCAACAGCCGATAATGATTGAAACTGGGTTTATTCCAATTAAGATCATGCCCGAGTTGTCGACGACCGTTGTATCTGGCTCGATCTTTAATTATCTGGAAGATATTAAACATGTGTCAGTGACTAAGTCGTTTATGACGGTAGGTGCTGAACCATCCGACGATAAGGATCAGGAGTTGCTGTCATTAAAACCAACTGAGCCAGTTGGTGTAATGAGTGGAATTTTCTTCCTGGATGATGGGACACCGTTTGAAGTGTCAAACATGCGGATTCACTACAAATACATGAAGTACAATAACTTCGTGGATCTAGATGCGGACTAAACTGAATAGAACATATTAAAAAACACTAAGAATATCAACTTCTCAGTGTTTTTTAGGTTCATTTTAAGGCTTTATTTGTTAGCATTGGGTCGGATTAGCAAAGGACTAATCCCGATAAGGGCGCGCTTTTGCTATGGAAATAAAGGTGAACTAACCAATGGAAACATTCGATCTTGGTAATTGGGTCGTACCAATTTTCTAAAAGGTTGACTTTTATTTAAAAGCGTCTATTATAGTAACTGTAAATTGACCGGTAAAAAAGTCGGTGGATTTCACAGCAAATTTCGTGTTATTAAAAATTATCTCGAAGGAGTGTAAATATTCATGGCAGTTGATTACGACTCACAAGAATACTTAGACAAAGTTGACGCTTACTGGCGTGCGGCTAACTACCTTTCAGTTGGTCAGTTGTTCTTAAAGGACAACCCATTATTGAAGGGTGACTTGACGGCAGAAGACGTTAAAGTTAAGCCAATCGGTCACTGGGGCACAATCGTTCCACAAAACTTCATTTACGCACATTTAAACCGTGCCATCTTGAAGTATGACTTGAACATGTTCTATATCGAAGGTTCAGGTCACGGTGGTCAAGTTATGGTTTCAAACGCTTACCTTGACGGTTCATACACTGAACGTTACCCACGTATCACACGTGACGAACAAGGTATGCAACGCTTGTTCAAGCAATTTTCATTCCCAGGTGGGGTTGCTTCACATGCTGCTCCTGAAACACCAGGTTCTATCCACGAAGGTGGGGAACTTGGTTACTCTCTTTCACACGGTGTTGGTGCTATCTTAGATAACCCTGACGTTATTGCTGCTGTTGAAATTGGTGACGGGGAATCAGAAACTGGCCCATTGGCTGCTTCATGGTTCTCAAGCAAGTTCATCAACCCAATCCACGACGGTGCTGTATTACCAATTATTCAAGTTAACGGGTTTAAGATTTCTAACCCAACCATCCTTTCACGGATGAGCGATGCTGACTTGACTAAGTACTATCAAGGTATGGGCTGGAACCCTCGTTTCGTTGAAACTGATGGTTCAGACCACAAGAAGGCTCACCAAGACATGGCTAAGGCCATCGATGCATCTGTTGAAGAAATCAAGGCCATTCAAAAGAATGCCCGTGACAACAACGACGATTCATTGCCAGTATGGCCATTGATCGTGCTTCGTGCACCTAAAGGCTGGACTGGTCCTAAGAAGGACTTGAACGGCGACCCAATTGAAAACTCATTCCGTGCTCACCAGGTTCCAATTCCGGTGGACGCAAACCACATGGAACACAAAGACATGTTGGTTGACTGGATGAAGTCATACAAGCCTGAAGAATTATTCAACGAAGATGGTACTCCTAAAGAAGTATTGTCAGAAGTTGAACCTAAGGGTGACAAGCGGATGGCTATGAACCCTATCACTAACGGTGGGATTCACCCAGAACCATTGAAGATGGACGATGTTCGTAAGTTTGCCGTTCCTGAAAGTGACTTGAAGGATAACTCCAAGCAACGGATGGACATGGAAGTTATGTCACACTTTGCTGGTGACATCATGAAGGAAAACCCAACGAGCTTCCGGATCACTGGTCCTGATGAAACTCAATCAAACCGTTTGTGGGGTCTATGGGATGCTTCCAAGCGTCAATGGATGGAAGACATTCACGAACCAAACGATGAAAACGTCGCACATTCTGGTCAAGTTATTGACTCACAATTGTCAGAACACCAAGCTGAAGGTTGGCTTGAAGGCTACGTTCTGACTGGTCGTCACGGTTTCTTCGCTTCATACGAATCATTCACACGTGTTATTGACTCAATGTTGACTCAACACTACAAGTGGTTACGTAAGGCGCAAGAACAAAACTGGCGTCATGATTACCCATCATTGAACATCATCAACACTTCCACTGTGTTCCAACAAGACCACAATGGTTACACTCACCAAGATCCTGGTATGATTGGTCATATGGCTGAAAAGGGTCACGAACTGGTTAACGAATACTTGCCAGCTGACGCTAACTCATTATTAGCTGTTATGAACAAAGCTTTGCAAAGTCGCGAAGTTATCAACTTGATTGTTGCTTCCAAGCACCCACGGACTCAATGGTTCTCCATTGACGAAGCTACGGAACTTGTTAACAACGGTTTGGGAATCATTCCTTGGGCTTCTAACGATGATGGTGCAGAACCAGATGTTGTCTTTGCAGCGGCTGGTACTGAACCAACGATGGAAAGCTTAGCTGCAATTACCTTATTGCATGACAGCTTCCCTGACTTGAAGATCCGCTTCATCAACGTTGTTGACCTATTGAAGTTACGTAAGAAGGGTGACGACCAAGACAACCGTGGTTTGACTGACGAAGAATTCGACAGTTACTTCACGACTGACAAGCCTGTTATCTTTGCTTTCCATGGCTTCGAAAACACATTGCGTGGTTTGGTTTACGACCGTCATAACCACAACATCCACTTCCACGGTTACCGTGAAAATGGGGACATCACTACACCATTTGACATGCGTGTCTTGAACGAATTGGACCGCTTCCACTTGGCTAAGGATGCCATCAACGCAACTAGCTTTGCTGAAAAAGCCGGCGAATTCAGTCAACACATGGACGACATGGTTGCTAAACACAACCAGTACATCCGTGATGAAGGTACTGATTTACCAGAAGTTAATGCATGGCAATGGAAAGACATTAAGTAGTCTCACTGCTTAATCTCTTCTCTGAAAATTAATAGGGTTCACACAGTCCGTTTGGATTGCGTGAACCCTATTTTTTTGTTTTCAATAGCAGAATGGTGGATGAATGACGTCTTCAGTTGCCAAAACTGAACTCCAGCTGTGGAACCGGTTCGAACCCCTGAGATGCGGGTTTCTCACCTCGCCGTGAAGCCGAAGGGGCACGTCTTCACGACAGTCCTGTGCAGTAAATTCGACTCAAACCGTCTCATTAACAGCACCCTCACGGCTTCTACTCAGTTTTGGCTCTCTTCGACTCATTTGACCACACTTTTGTTTTTGAACTTTATAAATTTGATTGAGTTTTAGCGTTTATAATCAAATCGCTAAATCAAAAGAACGCTTATTCGCAAAATTTCATGATTGCAAAACCACTGTATTAGCAAGATAATATAGCCACGCTGTCAAAACGCACAGGCAAAAGAGGAGGTAACATGGCGAAGACTGAGGAAGTTGAATTGACTAATATGGTGTTGGTATCAGATAACGAAACCAACCAGATTTTGGTTGAGGATCGCAAGAATCCTGATTGGCCTGGTTACACATTTCCGGGTGGTCATGTGAAGTCTGGAGAAAGTTTTGTTGATTCTGCCATTCGTGAAGTGAAGGAAGAAACAGGCTTGGACATTCATAATCCCATCTTTTGCGGGATTAAAGAATTTATGACTGAACATGGGCGTTATGTTGTCGCGTTATTCAGAACGGATTCGTATTCAGGCGAGTTACGGTCATCCGATGAAGGTAAGGTTTGCTGGATGCGCCGTGACGAAATGTTTGAACATGAGATTGCAGATGGCATGGATAAATTGCTTGATGTATTTGAAAAACGGAGTGTGTCTGAACTGACCTATTTAGAGAATCCGGATGGCGAATTCAAATGACTGAAGAGGCTGATGATCTGCTGTTTAGGCGTGACAAACGAACGTTTAATGTCCGTGCGAGTGGACTACTAGTTCGAGATGACAAGGCGTTGCTCCATTGTGATATTGATGACGATGGTCGGCCGTATTTCGCATTAGTTGGCGGCAAAGTTAAGTTTGGCGAGTCTTCTATTTCTGCGATAAAGCGGGAGTATCAGGAGGAACTGCATCTGGATGTGTTACCCACACGATTATTGTGGGTGATGGAGCATCAGTTTGGAACACCAGAAGACATCTGGCAACAGGTTAATTTCGTTCATTTACTCGACAGTCCACAATTAGCCAACTTACCAAACGAACGGTTTAGCGTCGGTCGTCACGCGTTTGAATGGATTAACTTACAGGACTTTCCGAACCTGCCAATTTATCCAGCAATCATTGGACAAGCGACAACATTGCCTACTGTTGTTCAATACGTCAACGATATTGACGACTAAAGTGATTGCTCGCTCGAAAAATGATGGCAAGTCGGGTATGATGAATGTACACAAATGGTTGTGAAAAAATTCTCTTCAACCAATAAAGATGAAGCGAGGCAGCGGGATGAAAACAGCTGTGATCACGGACAGCGCCAGTTACTTAGATCCTGAAGTAGCGAAGGCTGCTGGTATCCGAGTGGTGCCAATTACTGTAATTTTTGGCACCCAAACCTACTTAGAAAATGTTGATATTACCAGTGAACAGTTTTACAAACGAATGCGCGAAGAAAAGGCCATGCCGTCTACTGCCCAAGTGACGATGATGCAGATGCAGGAGCAGTTTGATGAACTGATCAAAGAAGGCTATGACGAAGTGATTTGTATTCACTTGTCGAGTGGCATTACGACGTTCCTACAAAACCTTGAAGCGTATGCACCAACTGTAAAAGGTATCAAAGTCTATCCGTTTGATTCACGGATGGCTAGTGAAGGTGAAGCTTGGTTGGCCTTATTAGCTGCCAAGATGGCTAAGGCTGGCAAAAACGCTGCCGAAATTTTGCCAGCGCTTGAACATTTGCGTGAAACGACGCACGTGTACTTTGTGGTGGACGATTTAAGTCACCTGCTCCGGACAGGTCGGATTACGAACAGTTCCGCTTTCGTGGGTAACTTATTGCGGATCAAACCGATTCTGACATTTGAAGATGCTAAAATCGTGGCCTTAACGAAGGAACGGACAGCCAAACGTGCCTTTCAGAAGGTTAAACGTGACTTTGAAGCTTCCTTGGGCGATGAAGATTATCCGGTGCGTGTCGGCGTGATTGACGGGAACAACCCCGACGCCAGTGCCACTTGGATGAGTGATTTAACCAGTGAAAACCTGAAAACGGACGGTGGCAAAGATCCTCAGTTTGAGGTTGCTCACATTGGGCCTTCCATCGGTGCGCATACCGGCGAAAAGGTCATGGGACTCGTCTGGGCCGAAGACTGGCAAACGCTCGGAGAAGAATAATAGAGTGATGCCGAAGCCCTCCGCGCCATCAATAAATTAAAAGACACAATATCCAAAGGGTCCCAAACATCATTAGCAAGTGCTAACGGTGTTTGGAACCCTTATTTGTGTCAATTTAGTTAGGATTGTTTTCTGATCTTTTGGACCTGACTAACTGGGATTGTCCGAGCCACACTGTGTTGATTGCTGGCGCTACTAGGAAAGCCCATTGTTTCGGCCACAACGTACAGGGGACGTTCGCGTGACTGATTGAACACGCGGCCGAGATACTGGCCCAGAATACCGATACTGAGCAGCAGTAGGCCACCTATCAGCAGGTCGACCACCAACAGGAGTGTCGTTCCGGTAAAACCGGTCCAGATAGCCGCGATTAAGGTAAGGACAGCGGCCATACATAGAACTCCGCCGGTCCAATTAGCAAACTTCAATGGCAGGTTTGAAAACGATGTGATGCCATCCATTGCCAGACGGACCATCTTGCGAAGGGGATATTTGGAGACGCCTTCGGTGCGTGGCTGGCGTTCGTATTCCACTGCGGTTTGTTTGAAACCAACCCAGCTGACCATGCCGCGAACGAAGGGTTCATCCTCATTCATTCGTTCAAGGACGTTGACCACTTTGCGATCCATCAAACGGAAGTCACCAGTGTCAACGGGAATATCGACGTTGGTGATGCTGTGTAGAATGCGATAGAAGGCTTTGGCGGAGGTTTTTTTGAACCAGGATTCACCATCACGCTGTTGTCGTTTGCCATACACCACATCTGCGCCTTGGTGCCAGGCTGACACCATGTCGGCAATGACAGCTGGTGGGTCCTGCAGGTCTGCGTCCATGACCACGACGGCCTGACCAGTAGCGTAGCGAATACCTGCAGTAATCGCTAGCTGGTGGCCAAAGTTACGGGAGAAACGGACAAGTCGCATCTCTGGATGGAAGGCGATTGCTTTACGAATTTTATCCGTTGTTGTGTCATTTGAACCGTCATCAACAAAGATAATTTCGTAGCGTTCGGGTTGTTGGGTGACAAACCCCTGAACGGTTCGAATCGTCTTCATAATGAGCGCTTCTTCGTTGAAAACAGGCATTACAATAGAAATTAGTTGATTTGAAGTATTCGTCATGGCTGTCATCCTCCTTAGTTCAGTTTGTATAGTGTGCCGCCATTACCACCCATGCCGCCAGCACCTGGTTGACCCTGTTTGGATGAACCAGTTTTGCTGGATGGTTTCTGCGACGGCTTAGTCATTTTCTTAGATGTGCCTGACGGTTTCTTGGTGCCAGCCTTTTTGGTGGCTGTTGGTTTTTGAGCACTGCCAGGTTTCTTCGTTCCCGATGGCTTCTTCATGCCAGAAGGTTTCGACCCGGAAGGCATTTGACCGCCAGGTTGGCCACCTTGTGTGCTGCTCGTTGGCTTAGTTGCCTTCTTGTTAGTACTACCATTACTGCTTGGTTTGCCTTCTGAGGTGCTTGTGGTGCCCATGGTGCCGGCACCGCCCATCATGGAACTAGCACTTGCACCGCCGTAAGTTTTGGCGCTTATCTTGGTACCGTGTTTCTTAACCCAGTTCACGATGCTGCCACTAGTGCTCTTACCGGCGACGTAGAAGTATTTGACCTGACCGGCTTTGACAAGCTGTTTAAACTTCGCAAGCGAGATAGCATTATCAGTACCGTTGAAACCACCAATCGTCATCACTGACTTACCGGTTTTGATAATATATGGCGCGGCCGTACCTGAATCCATTGTGGCAAACAGATATTTGGCGTTGCCGTTGTGTTTTTCGAGATACTTAATCAGTTTGGTATTCGCAGATTCGTTACCCATACCACCACTGTTACCACCGCCGCTGGTCAATAGATCTGGACCGGCTGTCGGAATAGCGGCGGATTCACCAGCAATAGTTGGCGTTAGTGACCAGAATCCAGGCGCCAGTGACAACAGAGTAATCGCAAACGTACTGGTAATAGCGACTTTGTGCCAGCTCGTGAATACGAAAGCAATCAACGCTGCTGTAATGACAGATCCGCCAGCAATGAGCCAGCTCAACCACGGATAGTAGCTATAAACGTACCATGCTTGCAGTGCCGCTGTGGCAAGTAATCCGATAGCAAAGAGATAACGTTGCCAAGGCTGACGACCTTCTTTGACGGATTTTACAAATGTGGCAATGCCAATTCCACCCAGAACAGCAAGCGGTGGTGCGAGCATAATCATGTAGTAGGGATGGAAGAAACTAGCGATACTGAAGAATCCGGCAACTGGCACGAGCCAACCAGCCCAGTACCAGAGCTGTTGTTGATTCCGCGTTGTTTGCCACCAGCGTTTCTTACGGTCGGCTTCATACAAGTAAGCGCCAACTAAGCCAGTTAATGCCAGTGGGAAGAACCAACTGACCTGACCGCCAAGTGCTTGCTGGAACAAACGGAATGGGCCAGCGGTACCGATGTTGAAGGCACCGCCACCACCGCCGGCACCAGCACCGGTTCCTTGTTTGCCACCAGTCATGCCAGTTGGTGCGCCGCCTTTGGAACCACCTGGCATCTGACCACCAGACTTTTTACCCGTTGGCGCCACGCCTTTAGTGCCGTTCTTTGACCCTGATGGTGGGGTGCCCGTTTTGCCCTTAGTTCCCGTTGGCGCCTGGCCAGATTTACCTTTACTACTACTGCCCATGCCAGGAAAGCGACTACCGGTTCCGGTCGATTGACCGAGCAAACGTTGTGAACCGTTGTAACCAAAGGCTAAGTTTAAAACGGAGTTCGTTGATGAACTGCCAATGTAGGGCCGGTTACTCTTGCTGGTTGAGTCAACAGCGACTGGCCAAGCTAACGTGAAAACTGCTAGGGCAATAGTGGCCATCACCAGATGGACTATCTTTTTCTTCCAACCAACCGTGCTGGCAATCCAGTAGAAGAAATACATTGCAGGTAGTAGCATAAACGCCTGCAACATTTTGACGTTGAAGGCAACGCCGATTAACGCAAACGAAACGATTACAAGCCACGTTTTCCGTTTGGCAACAGCACGTTGTAGAAGAAAACCTGCGAGTAATAAGAAGAAGACTAACGTCGCATCCATGTTGTTGGTCCGTGAATCGGCCACCACAATTGGGGTAATCGTCATGAACAAGGCAGCCAAGTTACCTGCCAAACGCCCAAAGTAAGGTTTGACCATGGCGTAGATCAGACCGACCGAGCCAATTCCAAACAGGATGGACGGCAACACGACACTCCAGCCGTGAACGCCGAATATTTTGGCACTGATCGCCATGAACCAGAGGGCCACTGGCGGTTTATCCACCGTAATAAAACTAGCCGGATCAAAGCTGGCATACCAAAAGGCCTTCCAGCTCTTCGTCATGCTGACGATTGCGGCCGTATAAAAATCGTTGGCCTGACCGGCTTCCCAGATATTCCACCCGTAGAGTCCGGCAGCGAGGACAAGAATGGCGACTAACCACCAGTCCCATCGTTTAACAAACTTACGCATAAGGTCACTTCCTATCGTTTAGTTTCAAACAAGAATGCGTGATTAATAATTGCTTGAACATTGTTGATTACGATAGACCTGCTTGCATAAATATGACTTAAGCGAAACTAAAAGGGAGCTTAAAACGGGTATACCAATGCTATTGAATGTTAGTGGCTGATGTCGCATTGCTGCGCCAACGCTAGGGAGCTTAAAATGATTGCATAAATATAGTAGCTGACTGACGCTTGCGGTTGTCGACATTGAAACCCCGACATGGGACCGGTTCAAGCCCGCAGTTCACGGTCTTTCACCTCGCCGTCAAGCCTCGTAAAGAGTCTTTCCGACCCGTCCGTGACCTAAATTCGGAAGTCCGCCGAATTTAGGTCACTTTCATGTCTTGGTTTCAATGTCGACGCCCTTCAGCTCACATTGAGGTTAAATGGGAAAATGGGTAATTGATGTTTTCACCTCAAAATGTGGGTAAAAATGTTTATTACCCATAATGCTGATTATTATTCACTTTTGAAAAGTGGTATTGAAATTGTAGGGTGGTTAGATGCACCTGTTTTAAAGCCAGAGTATCTCATTTTGTTAAGGCAAATGCGCAGTTGTAAATTTAAAGTTAGATCGATTTGGCCAGAATCCGCGTAAGTCAAAAGAACTTGTAATCCAAGCATTACAAAACCTAATTCAATAACAAATTGCCAACGCGCAACTTACCTTTTATGAGTACAATCCGCTACTTGAATGCGAATATAAGAACTTAAAAAAGCGGTAGATACCCTCAATCGAGAGTACCTACCGCTTTCTTAACTTCGTGATTTAATTATCTTACTTCTGGTTAACCTTAACAATCAGTACATCAACATCTGCGTTGCGGCTGACATAGTTGGTAACAGAACCAACCATCAACCGTTCAACAGCGTTCAAGCCGGTCGTGCCCATGACGATTAATTCACTACCATGGTCGTGAGGAAATTCACGCGAGATAACAGGCTTGGGATTACCAAAACGAACGTGGATGTCGACATCCTTAACGCCCGCTTTTTCAGCTTGTTGTTTCAAAGATTCCAAACGGTTTTGAACGTCTTCAACCAACCGGTAGATGACATCGCCGCTTACAGCGCCACCATAACTATCTGAGAATTGGTTAACCTCCAAAACGTTCAGGATGTCTAGGTGCGTATCGTTGCGTTTGGCAACCTCAATTGCCTTTTCCAGAACTGGTTCAGTTGCTTTTGAACCATCAACTGGGGCAAGAATATTTTTGTATTGCTGTAACATCGCTGTGTGCCACCTTTCTATCAATCAGGAACTCTGATGTTTTTGCCTTATGTTTATTATACCTTTTATCAGTCATAATGTAAGCGATTTACTAATTTATGATGTGCAAATGTAAACTTATTTGGTTACCAATAATTAACGTCGTGGCCAATGAAATTATAATAAATACGAATCGAAAAGTTTGTGAAATTATAAAACGAAAAGCCGTTAAATTAGCGATTGTTTCCGCTTTCAGAAAGTGCTAACATCAATGGTGAAAACGTGATTTGCCTATGTATCAGGAGTTGAAAACTGCTATACCGGGTGAACCATAATTATAAAAAATGCTTAGGGGGATTTAACGTTATGTACTATGTTTCGATGAAGTCACACAACATTGGCGAGAACTTAGCCACCGAGCAATATTTGATGAACAACAAAAAGTTTGATGAACCGTTATTACTTTTCTATTACGAGGAACCATGTATCATCGTTGGACGTAATCAAAACACTCAAGAAGAAATTAACCAGAAGTATGTTCAAGAGCACAACATTCGGGTAACCCGTCGTCTGTCCGGTGGTGGTGCTGTTTATCAAGATCTTGGAAACCTATGTTTCAGTTTCGTGGTGGACTCAAACAGTGAAGAATTTGGCGATTTCAAATCTTTCACAAAACCAATTGTAGACGCGTTACACAAGATGGGTGCGACAACCGCTGAAGTTTCTGGTCGTAACGACATTCTCGTTGATGGCAAAAAGTTTTCTGGGAACGCTATGTACACCCGTAATGGGAAGACATTCTCACACGGCACGTTAATGCTTAACGTGGATCTTGATGTTGTGACGCATGCGCTCAATGTACCAGAAGATAAAATTGCTTCGAAGGGGATCAAGTCCGTTCGCTCACGGGTTACTAACCTGCGTCCTTACTTGGATAAAGAGTATCAAGATATTGATGTCCCAACGTTCCGTGATATTTTATTGAAAGAATTGTTTAACGTTGACGACCTCGCTGACATCAAGGACCGTGAAGTCCAGGTTACTGATGACGATCAGAAAGAAATCGACAAGTTGTACGAACAATATTACAATAATTGGGACTGGGTTTACGGTAAGTCACCAGAATTTACGGTAAAGAAGCGTCAGCACTTTGATTACGGGACGATTGATGCACGTTTGAACGTTGATGACGGTAAGATCAACAACATCAAGTTCTACGGGGATTTCTTCGGACCAGAGGATGTTTCTGCACTGGCTGACAAACTGACGGGCGTGAAGTATGACCGTGACGATTTAGCATCTGCTTTGGCAGACGTGGACCTGGCAAAATACTTCGTCGGCATTTCGAAAGAACAATTGGTCGATTTGTTGGCATAGAAAGGTTTTTGTCTAGATGAGAGATGTACGTGTCGTCAGCTTGACGATTGCTTCCTGGATTTTCTACACGATCGTGAATGCGGGGGTCTACTTTGGCTTTGGCAAGAGTGCGAGCCAGCAGTGGCCACATTTTCTGGCAAACGAAGGCATCATGTTAGTCTTTGTCGCTATCCCTGTCATTATGTTTGCGCTTAACTGGCGGTTTTCAGTATATCCGCAGTCTTTCGTTCTGATTATTTTGACAGCTGTGCTACTCTTAGCGGTGGTGCAGACGTTTACGGGCCACGGGGTGGTTTTCATAAACGTAATGATCGATCTGTTTGCGGTGATTGGTTTAATTACCAACTTCGAAGCCTTTGTGGCGGGCGCACGATTCCGTCGCAACTACGAGGAAAACAACCGTATTTGGGTCGAGCGCAAGGCAAATAAACAAGCGAACGGGAGAAAATAACCATGGAAGAAAAAGTTGCCGATTTTTTACAGGCATTGCAAGATGAAACGTATGTGGCAACCTCATCCACAACCACGTTTGACAAACTGAATGATGATCCAGAAGGCGTCATGGCTGACAGCATTGCCTTTGCACAGAAACAACTCGCAGCTGGTAAGTTAATTCAAACACGGGTTGATATCACCGGCTTTCACGATGTTGAAATGAATGTTCGTTTAGAAAGCTCATTGATCAATTTGCCGTTTGCTTATGCGAATGAGATTGATAAAATGCTTGATCCTGACGACGAACGTGAAGTCAACCTGTACATGATTTTCGACTCGCCAGCGATCAATGTGTCCAAGATGCGGATTGATATGGCCAGTTCTGTTCAGGCATTTTTAGACGATCCGGATTCCGTGAGTGCCAAAATTACTGACTGGCTTCGCGAACAGATTGAAAAGCTGGAAACAGCTGATGCTGAAAAAGAAGCCGAGGATTAGTTTTCACAATTAAATAAGGGTTTCAATTGCGGCGAGTATTAGTGAAAAGTGGTCTTTCACTGATACTCGCCGTTTACATAAGGTGGGTTTGAAAGATGATAACAGCTTTTTTAAAGGGTGATCCCAAGACGGCTGAGGGAATGGCCGCATACATGAAGAACAAGTTTCCGTTTGCTGGTGTTAAGTCACCGGAGCGTAGGAAACAGGAACATACGCTGCTGGTTGATAGTAAGCAGTTAACGTTGCCAGAATTGAGACGGCAGTTTGCGACACTATACGCGCTACCAGAGCGTGAGTATCAATACGTCGCCGTTGATATGATGCAACATAACGTCACTCGGCTGACACGGGATGATCTAGCATGGCTGAGTGACTACATTACGGTCAAACCTTGGTGGGATAGTGTCGACGCTATTCGTGGCGTAATTGGTCGCGTTGTCAAACGTCATCCAGACTGGTTAGCAGAAGTTGGTTCATGGTATAAAGAAAAGCCCGACTTCTGGCAACGCCGGGTGGGCATTACCTTGCAGTTAGGCTTTAAAACGTTAACGAATGAGACATATTTACGTGAGATGATGCTGGCTGATTTAGCGACCGACGAATTTTTTATCCAAAAGGCGATTGGCTGGTCGTTACGTGATTACAGTAAGACTAATCCGGATTGGGTGCGTCAATTTATAATTGACCATCAATCCAAGATGAGTTCGTTGGCCGTCCGTGAGGGCAGTAAATACCTCAATTAAGGTCGCGAATCGCATCAATCCATTCACGCACAAACCGAACGGCTTCGTGAAGGATAATTGGCAGCAACGCAATACCAATGCAGATAAACGTAAAGTAGTTTTTGACAAACTGTGTTTTGCCAAAGAAAAATCCCGCTAGTGTGGCGATCAAGATCCAAGCCACGACGCCAATTGTGTTAAATAGATGAAATTGGCGTTGATCCATCTTGGTTTCACCGGCAATGAGTGGCATGAAAAGGCCGACGATAGGAACAAACCGTGCAATGATTAGGAAGCTACCACCGTACTTCTCAAAGTAGACCTCGGATTGAGACAGTCGCTTCATGGTTTTACTTTGCGATTTACCCTCATCACGTTTTTGTTGAATATGGGCATCGGCCCGTGCTTTCATGCGGATACCGGTGCGGTATTTAATGGTCGAACCGACCAGTGTCATCACCACGAAACCAATCAACAAGAGGTAGATGTTGAGCACCGAAGACCGGTTCGCAGAAATTGCTCCGGCGACAAACAGCAGCGACTGCGCTGGTAAGAACGAGAATAACAGGTAGGCACTTTCTAAAAAGAGGACAGCAAATAGCACCACATAGCCCCAGTAATTAAATTGGTTGGTCCACGGCACTAAAAAGGCTAGTGGGTGGAAAATAAATTCAAGTACCCACGCCAGGCGGGTGGAAGTCAGGAAGTTTGTCATAGTAGTCTTACTATACTTGCAAACGACTAGAATGCCAAGCAAAGAGGGTACGTCATGGGCAAACTTTGTTGGACATCTTGCTAAACGGAGGTGTTATAATAACGAAGTAAAAGGATGCCACTGGTGATGGCATCCTACCGATCCGCAAAAGCGGTGGTGTGTTGCGTTAACGAGCACTCGTCAACTTCCCAAAATATACGACGACTGACCATTTTTTTACGTTAACAGCAGGCCATAATGACTGCTATTAACTGAACGATTAGTTGAATGTTTTCTGTCACATGAATCATCCAATTGTACTGACTCTTTTTAGGATGAACATGTTATAATGAAAACGTAAAAAGGATGCCACTAGTGATGGCATCCTACCGATCCGCAAAAGCGGTGGCGCTAGATGATCAGCGAGCAATCGTCAGCTTTCCAAAGTTTACGACGACTGCTCGTTTTTTACGTTAACAGCAATCCATAATGACCGCTATTAACTGAACGACCAGTGCGAGAAGGCCCACAACGAACATGGCAAACTCCAACACTAGCTGCAGTGCATCCTTTACGGACACGAGGTAACTCCTTTCCATCAGATTCTGCGGCAATACGGTAAAAAATTCTTACCCCATTAGCACCATCTTCTTTCAGACGTATAAATACGCCAGAGTCACCACCGTCTTCACTTCTCGGTAACAAAAATTATAGCAAACCAAGCGACACGGTTCCCTCGATTTAGATGAGGTTTCCATGCCGTTTTCATGAGAAAGTCAGTAAGATGATAGTATCTATAAATGCTGTTATATCAATCAATTGAACGATTTGTTTTTACATGAATCATCCAATTGTACTGACTCTTTTTAGGATGAACATGTTATAATAACAACGTAAAAGGGATGCCACTTGCGATGGCATCCCTACCGATCCGCAAAAGCGGTGGTGTGAACGATAAACGAGCAATCGTCAACTGTCCAAAGTTTACGACGACTGCTCGTTTTTTACGTTAACAGCAGGCCATAATGACCGCTATTAACTGAACGACCAGTGCGAGGAGGGCCACAACGAACATGGCAAACTCCAACACTAGCTGCAGTGCATCCTTTACGGACACGAGGCAATCTCCTTTCAGCAGATTCTACGGCAATACGGTAAAAAATCTTTACCCCATTGGCACCATCTTCTTTCGGACAAAAAGACCACCACCGTCTTCACTTCTCGGTAACAAAAATTATAGCAAACCGAACGAGACGGTTCCCTCGATTTAGATGAGGTTTCTATGCCGTTTTCATGAGAAAATCAGTAAGATGATAGCTTCTATAAATGCTGTTATATCAGTCAATTGAACGATTTATTTTTACATGAATCATTGAATTTAACCGATTCTTTTTAGGATGAACATGTTATAATGACAACGTAAAAAGGATGCCACTAGAGATGGCATCCTACCGATCCGCAAAAGCGGTGGTGTGTTGCGTTAACGAGCACTCGTCAACTGTCCAAAGTTTACGACGACTGCTCGTTTTTTACGTTAACAGCAGGCCATAATGACTGCCGGTCGGCGCAACGGCATGCTACTCGCTCAATGAGCCAGCCTAAATCCACACAGATACTAAATATGTACTTTCAGCCCATAAAATTCTGACTTCTGCGCCTCCCGCATTTGCATTCATCTCAATAAGATGTTAGTGTATTTACATGCGATGAGTCGAGATCAGCCAGACGGCAGTAATGTCGTTCCTCTGCGGAGGCTAGTGGCTATCGAAGCCGGGGGCACGTTTTTCCTTCGTATAAGGAGTGCTTGATCGTTCGTGTTGTGGAACACGGCGGCCCACCCACCGACTACTAATCGGGTGCCGGTACTCAGTTCTTCGTGATTGAAGAACCCCTCAAGTCTGGGAGGTATACCAGACACGCCAAACTAACTTCTATCATTTATGATAGAAGCTTTTTTTTGCCCATTTTGTTGAGTGCTTGAGTTAAGCATTCAAAATGGATGAAGTTGGCGAGTATGCTACACTAATATGTAAGGAGTGCGACCTGAGCACAAGTAATCGCTAAGCCGCACACAGAGGAGGGCACACATGGAATTAAGCACATTGCATCACATCGCAATCGTCGTTTCAAACTACACGAAGGCCAAGGATTTTTACATCACGAAGCTTGGTTTTCAGATGGTCAGTGAATATGACCGTCCAATTAAACATGATACCGTGATCATGCTTTGTGCTGGCAACGTTCAGTTGGAACTCTTTGTGCGTCCAAACAGTCCGGCACGGTTAACGTATCCAGAGGCGCTTGGTTTACGCCACATTGCCTTTATGGTGAAAGATGTGTCGCAAACAGTGATTGAGTTAGCTGAACTGGGTGTGAAGTCTGAACCAATTCGCCATGACGAGTTCACTGGGAAGGCAATGACGTTTATTCACGACCCTGATGGGCAGCCAATTGAGTTGCATGAGTAATTGCCAATGGTTCGTGAACCATCTTGATGTGTGGTGTGTGGTTGAATAAGAACACATCGCCCACAGCGTGAAAACCAAATTTTGTATATAACCCCTGAACCTGTTCTTGGGCTTCAATTTCGACGGGTAGATCGCTGAAGTGACCATTCAATACTTGCATGATCTGTTCGAGTAGCAACCGTCCATAACCTTGTCCACGAACATCAGGAATCGACAGCACGCGGCCAAACGTCACGTGCTTTTCTTCTGTGAAAATTCGTGCGTATGCAACAAGACGCCCATTTTCGTAATCCATTAAATGTAGTGCTGTTTTGTCATGCTCATCGACTTCTTGATAAATCCGGTTTTGATCGACCACAAAGGTCTGGATTCGTGCATAGAAGATGTCGTATAATTCATTTGGAGTTAATTTGGAGAACCGTTTTAATTGCCACATAGTGTTACTTCTTTCGTTATTAATGGCATTTAGTATAGTTTTATTTTATTGCAAATGCAACAAGGAGTTTGAAATGATTGATGAATTAAGACAAATCGGTACCTTTTCACGGCGTGCTACGGCGAGTGCCAATCACGAATTCGCATCTCAAGGACTGAACAATAATCGTTTTCAATATCTACTGCGGATTTGTGAACGGCCCGGGCTCTTTTTTGATGCTTTGGCAGCTGATATGGCAGTGGACCGCACGACAAGTTTTCGAGCCGTTCAAAAGTTGATTGCGGAAGGTTACGTCGAGAAACGGCCGGACGCGGTTAACAAAAAAGTTCGGCGGTTATTTCCAACAGAGAAGGCCACGGCACTATATCCAACCATTCATCAATTTGAGGCAGGGGTAGCTGACCGGACAATCGGGTCGTTAACTCCCGGGGAGCAGCAACTATTAGCGGAGCTACTGACTAAAATTAATGCACAACTTTAGATTTTTAGAACCAAATATAAACTAAACGAACGGCGTTACGATTTTGCATTCCTGATATGCAAAATCGTAACGCCGTTTTATCTATCATTAAATTAGCTTACATAAATCAAACTCTACTATAGGAAGCTACCAGTCACCAGTAATATGATGTTCACGCATTAGCTGACTCATAATATTTAAAGCAACCTGATTGCCGGCAAAGTGTGCAAACGACCAACCCTGAATGAGATATTGACGGGCTTCTTTATCGTCCCATCCCTTTGTGTAGGCTATGTTTTCACCTAGAGTAAAATTCAGGGTTTCCATAAACAAGACGGTTTGATGGTCTCGAGCCAGTGCTAAGGCTTGGTGACCGTAACTATTACTCTTATCAAACTGACGTTGTTTTGACCAAAAGTTCGTCAGGTTATCCAGCATAAATAATGTCCAGTAAAGGTATTTCTCTGTGTCTATTCCGTCGAGTAGAGATGCCACTTGATCAAAATAATAAGCAGCCTGCTTTGGCTGTTCTTTAGAAAGATAGGCAGTACCGAGCTGACATACAGCTAGCAATGCATAAATGCTCTGCCTTTTATCTGTGATCTCATCCAAGATTCGATTAAAGTCAAAAATACTAGTGTCAAAGTCATGTGTTAACCACATTGTGGCGTTGATTTTCAAAAAACTATAGTGAAATTTGTCTTCATTAGTAAAGAACGACTCACGGTCGATCTTATTGAGCAGGTCTGCCGTACCTTGATAATCAAATACTTCTGTTAGCTGATCGGCCTGCGTTAATAGCTGTTCTGGTGTCTGCTCGTCTTCAATCATAATGTCGTCCATGGACAGATGTAATCGGTGAACGAGCTTTGTCATAATTTCACTGTTGGGAGCGACACTGTCATTTTCAAGTTTACTAATTGTTGCTTGAGTTGTAATTCCCTTTGCCAGCCCAGCTTGAGACAAGTGCTGACGTTTGCGTGCATCACGCATAATACTGCCGTTAATCAAGCAGACTACCTCTCTTCTACAAAAACTAATTATCAAAAGAATACCATAATCTAGGCCACCTGATGAGGATAAAAGGTGTTTCACTATTACAAATTGAAGTGGATAAACATTTTGAGTTCATTTTAGCGAAATAACGCAACGGAAGTCCGCTGTGCCTATTGTTTTCGTTTCCAAAAAGAATTATGGTTAATTTAATAATGCTATACTTAATTATTCTGATGGTAATTTATTTTTGTGAACTACAAACAAAGAGGTCATTCCAATGATTAAAGCTGAAAACAAACGACTCAATATCACCATTACGCCAACTGAATGGGCGCAGATTGAAGAACTCAAAACGACGCACAAATTGTCGCTCACGAAGTTGGTTGCGCAACTCATTGACAATGCGGCAAGCTCAACCTCGGATACAGAACGTCATAGTGAAGCAATAAAATAAGCAGTTTTGACGGCAGGAGAGAAATATGAAACAAAGTAAATTTTTGCACATGAGCGAAGTGTCTCACCATAAGATGTATAAAGCCGGCAAAGTTTGGTTATTTGCGGCTATTGTTGGGTTGAGTCTTGGCACGGCTACAACTGTGTCACAAACAAGCATTGTGACAGCTGAAACAACCGCTGCTACATCTAGTTCAGGCGAAACTTCATCGACTAACCAAACGAGTGCAGCATTGGCGAGTTCCTCGACGGCTTCGAACAGCAATCAATCCGCTGCTTCGGCTAGTTCATCAACGGCGCCAAGTAAAGTGACGTCCACTGCTACTAGTTCAACGGCACAATCGGACACCAGCACAGCGGTCAAGACTGTCAAAAATGAAACCGCTGACAATTCAATGACGAGTGCCAATTCTGCATCGAAGTCTGACACAGCCACTGCTGTTGACTCAACGACTGATTCCATCTCAACCTCTGGCGAAACAAAGTCGGTGACCGCAAGTAGCGTTCAACCAGTTAGTCAACAACCGAGTGCAGTCAAGTCCGATGCCATGTCACTGATGTCTGCTTCATCGACAGTGGCTAAAGCTGCGCCTAAAACGTCAGACGTTTCATCAGCAACCCCACAATCAGAGACCGTTCAAAGTAACGTACAGGCAAGTCAAACAACCGTATCAACGAATTCTGCACAAACAAAAAAGACTGATTCAACCAGCATGTCGGCTAGTCAATCAGTCACACAACTATCTGCTGTTACACCCGCCAGTGTCACAACCAAAGCAACTTCAATCGCCAACCAAGCCTTAACGGTTGTACCAGCCGTTAAGGCACTACAAACGTTGGGGCAGATTGATCCAACTAAGTTTGTTAAAGGCACAAAAGTCAGCATCTCTACTGATGGTACGCTGATTGTTGATTTGCCTGCGGGGGTTTCTGGCGATGATATTCAACAAGCTAAGAACAGTATTAAGAACCTGAATATAAGCAGGGCTGAACTCACGGTGAATGATGATGTAATTTCAGATCTCTTCAATTCTGTTGATTATAAAATTGGGGAAAATACTGCTCTGACAGGATTGAAAGCCGTTCTATTCAATGCCTCTGAAGGCAATTATGATATCAAGGAATGGATGGGTGATGTCGATGTATCGACTTTGAAATTTGATACATCGAGTCGAAATTCAGACGGAACACTTGATAGCGTAGCTGATAAGAATGCCAAAAGTGTTATCAGCGTATGGGTTGATGCCCAACTACAGAAAGTAAATTTTAGTACACTTTCTAAATCTGATCCGTATACCGGGGTAGCCGAATTAGGAATTGATGGAAATCCAATTCCCGATTCTAGTTCAATTGCGCAACAAGAAGGTTTCACTGACACGATTAAGGCGTATTTAAGAGCACAGTTGACTGCTGAGGCCTATTATTTGTGGCTATTAGAGGATACCGAAAATACATCCAATAGTGAATTTTACGGTGCCCAAGGCAAGTTCGACGGTTTTAGCAAGCTGAGAACACAGATGTTAACTGCTGAAAATGTTCAAGATTTATCTAGTATGCAGTTGAGTGCTTATTATGCAGGGTTCGAAGGTACGATTAATTGGATTTCTGGTGATTCAACTGCTAGTTCGACATTAGACTCAATATTGGCACTTCAGGGCGTTGGATATAGTTCTTCTTTGTTATCTGGAGTCGGCAATACGTTTGGCGATTTAACGATGGCCACTTTTACTTGGTCGCCTGATGCACCAACATTATTATTTTATACATTTCCGGTTGAGGCTAACCGATTAGTTGACTATGAAAAATCAAAAGTTTATTTTCCGTTTAATCAAAGTGATGCAGGTTCTGGGAAAACTATTAATAATTTAAACTCTCTTGAAAGGGCCTTATCAGAAAAGGGCATCCTTGATTATTATGATGATTGGAAAAATGTTGTAACAGAGGGATTTAAGGCAGCAACAAAGGATGCTCTTAGAGGAGATGAACATGCCTTAGTGTCGGCTAAGGTAACAGATATTAACAGTGTTTCTAATTATATCGGGAGCATCACGCCAGAATACTATAAAACTAGCAATGATTCAGCAAGCCGTGCTAACCTATTCAAATTTGCCTATATAGCGGCGAAAACTTATTTGAGTGGACACTTTAATGGAACATCAGAAAATAAAAATATTGGTAAAGGGAATACCTCTATAAATACAGCCCTTGATGCAAATGGACATTTAAAGGAAAATCCTGAACCAAGTTCTTTCCAAAATCCTTCACCACTTGATTTGGCTATTTATTCTGTGTTAACAGGTAAAAGTTTCATTTACTCAATTGAGAAGGGTAAGAATCCAATTGTTTCTGCGGCTTTTCAAGGAAATCAAACAACCGAAACTGAAGCTGACTGGATTGCCCCAGCTGCCGAAAATGATATGTATCAGATTGCTTGGAACACAGCCAATCAGGCAAAGATGGATTTCTTAAGTGATGTTCAATTGGTAGATTGCAAATTTAATCCGAATTTTTGGACAAATTGGTCAGCATAACCTGATACGGTGTTTTCCAGTCAAGTATTTTAAGCGGTCTCTGGTTAATTTGGAGTAACGTCGTCGTTAAATCTTGAGCACTAATGTGCTCAAAACGAGTCCCCTTAGGATAAAAATAACGTAAATTCCGATTAAAGCGTTCATTACTACCACGTTCAGCTGGCGTATAAGCATGACAGTAATAGGTCTTAATACCATATTGTGATTCAAATGATACTAGCCCACTAAACTCAGTACCACGGTCCACAGTAAAACTGTGCACCGGTCCATTAAAAGTTGTTAGGAACTTAGTCAGTGCTTCATTAACACTCGCTGTCGTTCGGTCCTTTAACCGATATGCCCAAAGGAACCGTGATTTGCGATCGATTAAAGTTAATAAAACTGCCTTACTATGCCCACGAGGGCCAACGACGGTATCTAGTTCAAAATCACCGATGCGATTACGTTGATTAATCATCATGGGACGCTGTTCAATCGATCGCCCCAAAGATTGATTATATTTGGATCGTTGGTCAACGTTACGCCGTTGGCGTACGCCATGTTCAGGTAGATCATTCAAGGAGAAACCAATTCTCCCCTGATTTAGCCAATTATAAATAGATTTAGTCGCTAGTTTAAATTCGTGAGCAATCATTCCTGGTGACCAGCTTAGATGTAAATGGTTGAGAATTGTTTGCTTTAACTCATCGCTCAGCTTAGTTTTCCGACCACATCGTGATCGCTTGTATTCGGCATCTGTTTGTGCTAATTCAGCCTGATAAGGTTGACATCGAGATAATTCATAAGAAATTGTTGACGGTGATCGGTTCAGCCGAACGCCCATTTGGATATTGGACAGCCCTAGTTCACAAAAGGTTTCGATTTTAATTCGTTCGGAATAGGTTATACTAGACAAAAGATCAGCTCCTAAAAGATGGGTTTGTTGTAAACACCATTTTAAAGGAAGCTGATCTTTTTTGTCCGAACAGCGTTCGGATTAATTTTACAATCTACTAATTACTGATTAACGAAGGCAAAACTGGCGATTTGTCTGAGGAGTCGAAGATTTTACCGACAGCCTCGAATCATGGAATGCTATCAGATACGCAGTATGCTTATTATCAAAAGACGTCTTATGTTTACTACAAAGTCTTTAGCATTCTCTATAAGAGTTTCTTCTTAGATAAACAAGGTAACCCATTGTTTGATAAAAATGGAAAGCCAACTAACATGGTCGCCAGAGCACTTGAAGAAGCAGATGAACATGTCATCCAAAGTGGTAATGCTCACGCTGGTAAGCCAATTCCATGGGATATCCAAACTGCGCAAAGTCAAAAAGATGCTGGGTTAATTGCAGGCGCTAATGGTCGAAGCTTTACTTTAAATGCCGATATGACCAATGGCGTTGACGCAAGTGGCAACATCATTCCGTACTCTGAGACGGATGTGCCAGCCACAGATAAAGATGGACAGGCAACGACTAAACCAGTTGAAACTTCAACGTTATTAAAGAATGCCGTCGATGCGACAAGTACGATCAGCAGCGATGATTTGGGTAGTAGTATCACAGACAGTAGTGAAATCAACAATGCCCAAAAAGTCATTCAAGATACGGTCAACTATGCTTACGTGCATGAAGAAGCCGTTGCCATTCCAGCTTATGAAGCCGGTTACGCCGCCGTACAAAGAGCCTTGCATCCAATTGTTAAGACTGGTGAAAGTCCGGTAGGCGATCCAACTGCGGATACGTATCGTTATGAAAATACCAGTACGGTAACGGATAAATTAACCCCTGTCTTAACAACAACGAATCCCGATGGGTCCACGGTATGGACAGTTCATTACAGTAATGCCGATGCGACGAATGCGGTCATTACCATTAAACGAAATGCCAATCCCAAAGCACCAGATTTAGGACAGATTACCAGCGTTCAGATCGAAATCGATAATGCGCGCACCGGTAACCAAGTCGCTAATGACGGCGGCTCAATGGCTGCCATTGGTCAGGATAGTAGTGGTCAAGTTGATTACACGAGTAAGTTGGCGAGTGCCACAGCTTTAGGCAATGGTGTTTTGGTCACCTATCCAAGTATGCAGATCAACAATAACGCCAAGGATGCGTCGAAGTTTACGAAGTTAGTTGTCATTGATAATGGTGATGGTTCATTCAGTTACCAGTTTATCCGTGACGCACAAAGTGAGATTACGACTGCTGTTACAGGTGATCAGACAACTAAAGATGGCACCAGTGCCGGTAACGTTTACCAAGCTGGTTGGGATTATCGTAAATCTTATGTCAGTGAGATCACACTTGTTCAACGAGTCGCAAAGACGGACTACAACGGTGTTAAAGATACGTCGGACAATACGACAAACCGTGTTGTGCCTGACCAGACCTATGCTGGTTTCTTTGGTAATGGAATCGTTGGTGGTAATCAAAGCTTTCTGCAAGTGGCACCGAATGCAGTTTATGGCAAGGATTACAACACCGTTTCACAGTCAGTGACCTTATTAGGCAAATCCACGGCAGCGATTCAGATTGATGCCACCGGTAAGCTGACGTACACCGTCACGGACATCAATGGTAAACAATCGGCCACACAAGCAACAGGCACCTTAAATCCAGGTGATTCGGCCGTTACAATCCAGAACCAGGAAACCCCAAGTGACCAATTGAAACCGGGCTATAAGAATTCAGCGGTGGTGATTACTTATGCCAAGGATGGTTCCGTGAACGTCAGTGAGACTGGGCTTCAGACGGTCATGCAGAATAGTATTGAAGTGGATAACGATGGCAGTGCCACAACTGACACGACGCCAACACCTACCCCAGCACCAATGAACAATCGGGCAATTACCACGGCTTTGTTGGTCGAAACCGGTGGCACGAAACTGATGACGGCTACTGCGGAAGTCGGCAAAGGGAATACCACAGTTGAACCAGACTATATTTCTGAGACGTTAGTTGCCCTGAGTGATTTGAATCATAAAGGGGTTATCTTTAGTCCAGATACTAAGACTGGCAAAGACGGTGTCAGCAGCGTTTACAACGATACCAAGCAGACGAATACGAATGGTTTGGTATTTCAGGGCACGACACCAAATGTTCCAGATGACAAACAGACGCCCGATACGTATAAAGGTACTGCGACCAATACGACCACAACGATTCAGTATGTTGCAAGCAACGTTGAGAATGAAAAGACAGGCGTGACTGCCAATGTAGGTACAGACGCTAAAGGTGGTGCCAAAGTAGTCATCAACTTGAACGGTCAATCGACCTCCGTTGCCAAAGAGACGCCAGACACTAAAGATGCAGATGGAAAGACAATACCGGGTCTCAAAGTAAACGATACTAATACTGGATCAGAGATTTTTGACTGGTCCGGTTGGTACACCGCTCACCAAACTGATTTAAATAAGGCAGGTTGGACCTACGATGCGCAGAGTAACCAACTGACTTATGATCCAACGGATACTGCAAGTCAGCACACATTGCGTCAACAGCTTTACGGTAATGGATTTAATCCGAACTGGGTGAGTGACGAGATTGGTCAGGTCACGAGTCTTAAAGACCAGTATGGCGACGTCATGCATCTGTCGGTCAATAAGCAACAGCCTAACCGACAGACGGTGGAGAAGACGGTTAATCCTGCCACTGTCTTAAATAGTGATGGACAATCGTTCAAGATTACGACGGCTGATATCACTAAGGCAGCCAAAGATGAAAGCACACCGGGACTTACCGTCGAGCAGTTAAAGACGTTTGCCAATGGGAATTCTCGTTCGTTTACGACTGGACAAGTGACGTTACCAGATGGATTCAAGTCTATTACGGTGAATGCCGATGGTTCGATCACAGTGGTTTTAAAGCCTGACGTCAAGGCTGGGACCGTTACGCGAGCCCTGCCATTGTCGTTTATTACGGATGATGCCAGCACCGACGGGAATGTATTGAATACGACTGGTAAGGATGCCGATGACAAGCCAGTTTCTAGTTTGACCTTGAACCTGACCTTACAGTCCGCTGATGAGATCAAGTACTATCTTAAAGGCACCACAACACCGGTGCCGGGTTCAGAGACGTTAGCGAAGTCAACGACTCCTGGCGTCGTTGGTGGCACATATTCCGAGACTGCACCAACGATTAGCGGCTATACGTTAACTAGCGACAAGACGGTTTCCGGTACCTATGGGAGCACACCAACAGATGTGATCTTCTACTACAAGGCTGATGCTAGCACGGTAACGGTCAACTACTACGTGAAGGGCACCACGACTAAGATTACCGACAGTAAAACCCTCAACGGGAACGTCGGTGACAGTTATACAAGTCAAGCCGCAACCGTAACTGGTTATACCTTGGTGGCGACCCCAACTAATGCCAGCGGTACTTATGCGGCAGGTGGTTCAACCGTGGATTACTATTACACCGTAGACTATAAAGCGGTACCTGTTACGCCAGCCGGTACGCCAATTACGGGCGTAACACCACCGACGGGCACGGGGACGCCGGGTGAACCGGTCAGTCCTAAAGGTGGGCTGCCGACTATTCCTGGTTACACCGTTACGAAGACACCAAATATACCGGATAAACCGGGTAATGTGAACGTTGTGTATACACCGCAGACTGAAACTGTCGTGGTGAACTATTACTTGCAAGGGACGACGACACCGATTACGAATTCAGTGACGTTGAGTGGTCCGTTTGGTAGTAGTTATCAAGCTGTACCTGCTAATGTGGCAGGGTATACGTTGGTTGCGACACCAAGCAATGCCAGTGGGACTTATGGTGTGACGAATGGTGCGGTCAATTATTACTACGTTGAGAACGTGACCGTGGTGCCAGTTGATCAGCATGGACACACGCTTCCGAATGTACCGGTGAAGCAAGTCACAGGGGTACCAGGACAGCAAGTACCAGTCAGTGAACTGCCACAAGTACCTGGCTATACGCCCGTGGTGACCGTGGTGACGATACCTGGGAAGCCAGCACAGGTTGAGGTAACTTATGTACCAGTTACTGTACCGACTGAAACGACGAAGCCAGTAGAACCGCAACAACCAAGTGCACCACAGCCAGTGGCAACACCGATTAAAGTAGCGATGCCGGAGACGATAACGCCGCAAAAGACTGCACCAGCCGTTGTCCACGCAGTAACTAAAGTGACTCAGCCAGTTCAAAAGTCTCAATCGGCTTCTGAAACTGACAAACCAGTGACATTACCGCACACTGGTGAGCGGGACTCACTGTTGATGGCGATTGCGGGAATTAGTTTGATGGTAAGTGGTTTTATCTTTATTGGCGTCCGAAAGTACCGTCAAAATTAGTTAAAAAGTTAGAAATCATGATCGAAAAAGACGATGTCAGAAATTGAAGGTGAGTAACTTCAATTTCTGACATCGTCTTTGATTTTCTGGAAGTATTCGACTGTTTTTAAAACATCAGCCGGTTTAATGAGTTTGATTTAAGAATAACTATTTAGAGGATCGATTAAGAGCATGAATTAACGCGTCAATGCGTCCATTACGATTTGAGAAAATGTCAGCTGTTTCGAATTGTCGCCAATTTTCCTCTTGATAATATTTAAGTGTGCCGTCTAATCCACGTTTTATGAGCTGTTCTTTAAACTCTTTTGGCGCAGTTGGAGATTCAAGGATTCTCTTAATATCGAGTTGTTTTTGTTCTTCTTGATGAGTCATAATCGTGACCTCCACGTTCAGCCAGTTTCATCAAATAAGGGTTTGAATATTATTTATAAAATTCATCTAGTGAATGACCTTCAGAAGGACCTGTTGAAAAAATATCTCCAATGTCGCGCTGTCGGCGGTTTTCTTCCTGGTAATATTTAAGCGTGCCCTCTATGCCACGTTTCCTGAGCTGATCCTTTAGTTCTTTTGGAGTAGTAGGTGAATCCATAAGCCTTTTTAACTCGATTTGTTGTTTTTCATTTTTTGTCATAGTGAAAATTTCCTCCGCGATTACTTAACCCCATCAAATAGGCGTTTGAATGACGTTAACCCAGTGTCATTGTAATAAGTTGTGAGCACTAATTCAATATCCGGCAATTGTAAAAACTCCCTTACTCTTGGCTTATACTCAGCCCTCACATAATTCTGGTCAATCATATTAGACTTAAAGTAGAAAGCAAAGTGACTCAACTTTAACAGAGTTAAGTTTAAGTCAGAGTTCTTAGTCGCGAATTCTCGTATAATTTGCTTTAGCGTCTCATCGTCTAAATTTGAATAGTAAACACCCTGCAAAATCCTTTGATAGCCTTGAATCGAGTAAATAAGGCTACTTCTTACTTCTTTATTATAGTAATTTGAAGCTTCAAGAGTGTAGACATTTTGTTTATCCTTTAACAGCAACTTAACGTTTTCAACCGAATCTTTATAGGATTTTTGTGCCAAGTTGAGTTGAATGAGCGCAATAATAATGCCGGCAATAGTGACAATTGAAACTAATGGATTTAAGAAAATGGTGAAGTAATGCAAAAAAGCAACTAAAAAGGCGACCTTTTTATTCCCCGCGTTTACAATTTAAGTGCAACACATAATTAAATAGACCAAAAAGGCCATGATGACCTATTCTTATAAGCAACCAAGCACATAAGAAAGGCACATCATGACCAACATCAAGCGTACCATCTCTAAGGCTTACCAACAACTATCAAATTTTGATCGCGTTCGCATTGAAACTCTGCTCAATCAGGGATTCTCCCAAGCACGGATTGCCCGCGAACTCAACCGCTCTCGTAGTACTATTTCGCGTGAGATCACTCGTGGCTCCGTTCTACAGCGAATTCCCGGGCATAAGGTAGCGTTGATTTACTTTGCTGATACGGCAGCTTATCTGCACGCTCAGCGGCGGGAGTGGTGTCGCCCCAAGACGATGCTTGAGAAGAACCCCGAGTTCTACGCCGCCTGTGCCGCTGCCATCAAGCAACGTCCACGCGTACACAGTGTGGACAGCTTCGTGCACACCTTCAAACGGGAACACGCAGACGAGGTTGTTCCTTCAACACCAACGGTTTACCGGGATATTGAGGCCGGTAGATTCGAACTACGGACCCACGACTTACCGCGCAAACCCAGCTTGCGAATTAAACGAAGCCATTCCCATACCCGCACCAATAAGACGAAGCTTGGTACCTCGATTGATGAAAGACCCATTGAAGTTCAAGACCGTCGGCAAGGGGGCCATTGGGAAGGAGATTTAGTGAAAGGTAAGCGCGTTGATAGCGAACCTGCGTTGCTGGTTTTGACAGAGCGGATGAGTCGCTTCGAAATCATCATCAAGCTCGCTAACTACAAAGCAAGTACCTGTAAGGTGGGACTTCAGTCCATCATTGATGATTACGGTGCGGAATACTTCACCACCATCACCTTTGATAACGGCAGTGAGTTCGCACAACTGGATTCAGTAGAAGGAACTGATGTCTACTTTGCTCATCCGTACTCACCATGGGAGCGCGGAACAAATGAGAACCAGAACGGCCTTCTACGAGAGTTTATTCCGAAAGGTCGCTCACTCCACCATTACGACATCATTGATATTCAGAGCTTCCAGGACGCACTCAACAGCCGGCCTCGTCGTATCTTGGGCTACCGGAGTGCGGCGGAACTGATGCCGGAACTCTAAGCTGTGTACCACTTATAGGATTGGACTAGAAACTGTTGCACTTAGATTGACAATACGGGGACCTTTTTATTCAGTGCTGAGATAGCCGATAAGAAAAAGATTATCACAGCTGTTATTGCGGCAACAAGCAATAGAGTACGATAGCGCTTTTGTGATTGTGAGTCTACATTCGGTTTATTTTTAGTCATCGATTTACCCTCGTTTGAGTATTTAGTTGCTAAAGAGAATCGGGTGATTTTGTGGTAGATTGCAAATTTAATCCGAATTTTTGGACAAATTGGTCAGCATAACCTGATACGGTGTTTTCCAGTCAAGTATTTTAAGCGGTCTCTGGTTAATTTGGAGTAACGTCGTCGTTAAATCTTGAGCACTAATGTGCTCAAAACGAGTCCCCTTAGGATAAAAATAACGTAAATTCCGATTAAAGCGTTCATTACTACCACGTTCAGCTGGCGTATAAGCATGACAGTAATAGGTCTTAATACCATATTGTGATTCAAATGATACTAGCCCACTAAACTCAGTACCACGGTCCACAGTAAAACTGTGCACCGGTCCATTAAAAGTTGTTAGGAACTTAGTCAGTGCTTCATTAACACTCGCTGTCGTTCGGTCCTTTAACCGATATGCCCAAAGGAACCGTGATTTGCGATCGATTAAAGTTAATAAAACTGCCTTACTATGCCCACGAGGGCCAACGACGGTATCTAGTTCAAAATCACCGATGCGATTACGTTGATTAATCATCATGGGACGCTGTTCAATCGATCGCCCCAAAGATTGATTATATTTGGATCGTTGGTCAACGTTACGCCGTTGGCGTACGCCATGTTCAGGTAGATCATTCAAGGAGAAACCAATTCTCCCCTGATTTAGCCAATTATAAATAGATTTAGTCGCTAGTTTAAATTCGTGAGCAATCATTCCTGGTGACCAGCTTAGATGTAAATGGTTGAGAATTGTTTGCTTTAACTCATCGCTCAGCTTAGTTTTCCGACCACATCGTGATCGCTTGTATTCGGCATCTGTTTGTGCTAATTCAGCCTGATAAGGTTGACATCGAGATAATTCATAAGAAATTGTTGACGGTGATCGGTTCAGCCGAACGCCCATTTGGATATTGGACAGCCCTAGTTCACAAAAGGTTTCGATTTTAATTCGTTCGGAATAGGTTATACTAGACAAAAGATCAGCTCCTAAAAGATGGGTTTGTTGTAAACACCATTTTAAAGGAAGCTGATCTTTTTTGTCCGAACAGCGTTCGGATTAATTTTACAATCTACTACATACGCAAAATCTTGGCAAATGTTTTTTCTGACTAAAAAAGTTAACATCAATTTAATTGATATGCAAAACGGTGACCTCCAAAATTATTCTGAAGGTCACCGTTTTGTGATGCGTTGTTATTTTTTCTGTTCGTTTTGTTTGTCATGCCAATAGTTGTACAGATTATACAGACCAATCAGCAATAACACGAATCCAAACGCCCCACTGGCTAATTGCTTGTCCCAGATGCCAAAGGCTAACAGAAAAATACCACCAGCCAAAAAGGATAATGCGTCACGTAATGTTTTACTCATAAATACCTCGTTTAATGGCTTATTTGACGATGTATACCCGATCGTGAATGAGGTCGAACCGGCTAAAATTGCGATTCAAAGGTTCACTTTCCGTCAGATCAGCGTTTTGCCAGAATACCTTAGAGTCGGTGGCACCATTTTGTTCACCAATGACGATGAACTCAGGTTGGTTTTTCAGCTGGCGAATTTTCTGAAGGACTTGCCAGTCGATATCTTGACCATCTGGCGACCAGGACATGACAATAGCACTGACTTGATCACCGTACTTTTCGATGGCACTGAGCGCATCGAGTTGTTCAATCTCGGTCACGGGGTGCTTACCGGTTTCGTTTTCTTTCGTCCAGTCCTTGGAGTCGGTAGTGAAAATCTGTTGTGAAGGTTGCTTGTCCCGCAGTCCCTTTGAGATATAGCCGTTACCGGCCATGAGTTCGAGCGTTGGGCGACCATCGAGATATTGACTCAGGTCGTTAACAAACGGCGCGGAGATGTAAGCCCACATGCCATACGTATCTTCGAGGTAGTCGCGGAAGTTCCGAAGGGCAGCGTCCAAACGTGGCAGGGCGTTGGAAAATGCATTCCACACCTTGTCGCCACGTTTGTCACCAATCGGATATTGCTTCAAGACATGCTGATAAACGGTGTCCTGGAAGTTGTCTGGCAACAATAGTTCCGGCAGCGGCTGCGGTAACAGTCCGCGCGACAACAACCGGTCAGCTTCCAATACCTGATTGATCAGAAAGACAGCTTCACCCAAACCGTTAAATTGGTCCCGAAATTGGTTCATTTCGGCAATATAATCGTTGTGCGCACCAGCGTCGGGGCGTAAGCCATTTGCATCCGTTGAAGGAGCTGCTTTACGTTTGGGTTGCTGTTGAACCTGACGCTTAAGTTTGCGAAGTTGTTTTGGATTCATACACGGTTGCCTTTCTATTCTTTTTCGTCATCATAACCAAGATCAAGTTCTTCTTGGTGATCAATTGGAACATCTGGACGGCGTGTTTGCCGACCATGAAGATAGCCTTCAATTAATTGGTACACTTCATAACGGTCTTGGCTGCTTAGTGTTTCGCCGTTAAACGTCAACCGTTTGCCAGAGAGAAATAGGCGGCCTAAATCATATTCATCCAGTTCCGTTTTTCCAGTTAGGTAATCCAGCGAGACGTCAAAGAATTCGGAAAGTTTGCGCACTTCAATGTAGGAAGGGGTCCGAATGCCACGCTCCCAATTACCAATTTGTGAAGCAGTGTTCGGCTTTTCGTTTGGTGAGAGGTTCTGACTCAGTGCGTCCGCCAATTGGTCCAGTGTGATGTGACGACCACGGCGGATAGCACGTAAACGTTCAGGGAACATATTCTCACTTCCTTTCTACAGAGATTGTATGATCTTCGATCCACTTTAATAGTACTGCATAGACTCGCTCATGGTCGCGTTCGTTGAGAATTTCGTGGCGCATGTGCGGCCATAATTTGAGCGTCACGTCGGTAAAGCCCGCTCGTTTTAGCGAACGGACATGACGGCGTGGTCCCAAACTGAAGCCGCCAACGGGATCTTCTTTACCACTGGTGAATAGAATTGGCAGTTGTTTGGGGATGCCCTGATGCCATTGTCGTTTGGTCGACAAAGTTGTCATCCGAAACAGCACGGAGAAACCATTATTAGTGAAGGTGAAACCAGACAACGGATCATTGTTGTAACGATGAACGTTGTCGGGATTTTCCGATAACCACTGAAAGGGTGAATCCTCAGGGAACCGTTTGGCATAAGCACCGAAGGCCAGTCTATCCAGCGTGTGATTAGGTCGGCGGGGCGCAAAGTTGTTGAGGACGGCCACTATGGGTCTGATCACGGCTAGGATCGGATGAGCAACGGCCGAGCCAATCACAACGGCTGCGTCTACCCAGCTACCATATTGCGTTAAGAATAATTGGACCATCATGGCACCCATGGAATGGCCGACGATGACATGCGGTAGACCAGGATAGTCGTGGCGTAGCCGTTTAGTCAGGGTAAACTCATCATTAATGAGATGTTCAATCGGCTGTTGTTTGCCAAAGTATCCGAGTGGCGAATGGCCGACTGAATGGCCATGACCCAGATGATTATCGCCAGCCACGACCCAACCGTGAGCATTGAGAAATTCCGCAAACGGTTGATAGCGGTCGATGTGCTCCGCCATACCGTGCACAATTTGAATGGTACCGACGGGCTGCTGATCATCTGGCGTCCAGATGCGGGCTTCCAGTTCGTGCCGGCGGTCTGTGGATGGAAATGAAAACGCAGTGACTGACATGATAACCTCCTTGAGTCATGTGGATTTTGGGTTGAAATTCCGCTTACGGTTGTCAACAGTGACACGCTCGCCGTGGGACCGGTTCAAGCCCGCAAGTTCACGGTCTTTCACCTCGCCGCCAAGCCTCGTGAGAATCCGAGTCTTGGCGGCCGTCCGTAACCTAAATTCGGACAAACCACCGAATTAACGTTACCTTAACGGCTCGGTATCACTGTTGACACCCTTCAGCTAAGATTGCAACTACAACCTTGATTTAATTAAATCGAATTCGCAATGGTTGTTAATGGTCTGTCGATGATCCAGTTAACTGTTACATAAGTGGAGATGGGCGGAGACAGGCGGAGACAGAGTTCCGTGTAAACAGTACTAAATGGCGAGATTTTGGCCATTTAGTACTGTGGGACGAGTTCTGAGACGGTTTGTGGCTCAGAATCGAGGTCGAAAACCCAGCGGGGTTGAGACCGGTCCTCATGGAACGGCGTCTCAGCACATCGTAACGGCATATAAAACTGTTTGAATTTAGTGAACCAAGTCGTCGGAGAGTTTGAGGAACTCGTCAATGTCTTTCTTAACCAGATCCGCTCCCGACTGCCAGAAGTCCGGTTTGGTAAGATCAACGTCGAGGTGCTTCTTAGCGAGGTCTTCCGTCGACATGTTTGCTGTGTCGCGTAAGAGGGAGATGTACTGGTCCTCAAAGTTTCCACCGCTTGCCTGAGCCTTCGCGTAAATACCAAGACTGAAGAGGTAACCGAACGTGTAAGGAAAGTTGTAGAACGGTATTTCATCGATATAGAAATGTAACTTGCTGGCCCAGAAGTGTGGATGATACGTGCCAAGGTGGTCAGAGAAGGCCCACTTTTGAGCGGCTAACATCAAAGCATCCATCCGTTCAGGGGTCACTTGTCCGTTTAATCGTTCTTTGTAGAAGTTCGTTTCAAACAGGTAGCGGGCGCGGATATTCATGAACATGGCGACGGGATTATTCATCTTGGTGTCTAACAGGTTGATCTTTTCACCAACACTGGTGGCAGATTTAACGTTAGCGTCAGCCACAACCAGTTCAGCGAACGTTGAAGCCGTTTCGGCAACGTTCATTGCGTAACTGCGGCGCATTTCTGGCAGGTCTTTGACGACACTGTAATGGAAAGCGTGGCCAATCTCGTGGGCGACCGATGAAGCATCGTCGGGTGTGCCAGTGTAGGTTAAGAAAATTCGTGATTCTTGGCGTTCCGGGATTTCTTCCATGTAGCCACCAGGTTGCTTGCCAGGGCGGTCTTCGACTTCAATCCATTGGTTGTCAAACGCGGTTTGGGCAAGATCCGCCATCTTAGGACTGAACTTACGGAAGTTAGTGACGATGAAGTCAGCCGCATGATCGTAGTCAATCGCTTTGCTTTCATAACCGTCGACCATAATTGGTGCGGTTTGATCCTGCCAGTCATACGTTTGTTTGCCCAGCAAGGCTGCCTTACGATCCATGTAAGGGATGAACATGCCCTTGTTAGCTTCAACAACATTCCACATTGCCTTCAATGTTTGGCGGCTCATGCGGTTCAATTCCAATGGGTGTTTCAAGAAATCATCGGTACCGTGCAGCTTGTAGTTCTGCAAACGGAAGCCAGCTAAATGGTTCAACGTGTCGCCGACAACGGCTTCTTGGCTGCCCCACGCCTTTTCATAAGCTGACATGATGTTCTTACGTGTGTTGTTGTCAGGCGCACCAGTCAGCTGATTTAGCGCTTGACCCGCGGAAAGGGTCTGCGTTTTACCATTGTCATCGGTGTACGGTACGCTGATTTGTGAGGCGATGGTGTCGTAATGTGTGCTCCAACCAGTAAAGCCATCGATTGCCAGTTTATTAATAATACTTTCGGATTTTTCATCCAGTTGTTCAGCTGCTAATTTGCGGTCCTCGGTGAGGTTAAAGGCAATGTCCTTGAAGTCTGGCAGAGCAATCAGTGTCTTAAAGTCATCGTCATTAATCTCGGCCAATTTTTTGCCAAACGAAATTTCCAGATCCTTAAACGTACTGAATGCTTCGCTGACTTGTGCCAATTTGGGACCAATTGCGGTATTGTTGAAATCTGCGGACTGGTGGGCGGTCCAGAATACGTTGAGTTCCATTAAACCGTTGATATCTGTTTCCCGGTGCTTCAAATAATCGGACAGACCGTGGTATGCTGGTGCATCCTTCGCAAGGTCAAGGGCGGCCAATTCAGTTGCCAGCGTACCAAGATCTTGGTTTAATTCCTTTAAACGTGCGTTTGCCTGCGGTGAATCGTAACCACCAGGGAAAATGTTTTCCAAATTCCAGTTCTGTTTGTACTTCATGAAATCCCTCCGTTTACCAACAATGTTACCGCTATTATACCAGTCCTGGTGCACAAACGCCCGTTGTGTCAGGTGAGGAATCGTGTTAAAGTTAGACAATTAGAGCAGGGGGTTAACTAATGGCTAAACATCAGATGCGTCATAGCGGTCAGCCAGTAAAAAAACATCACCGCGTGTTGTGGATCACACTAATTGTGGTCGTTTTATTGCTGGTTGGTGGGTTACTTGGCGCTGGCTCATACTTCTTTCAAGTCGCCGAAGTGCGCAGTCACAAGGCCTTTATCAATAATGCAGCAATGAAAAAAACTGATCCTTTATATCAAAAGGATCAGTGGTTCCGTCAACAGAAGAAACAGCGGTGGACCATCACTGGTCAACCAGGCAACCTTAAATTAGTCGCTAACTACTTACCGGCGGCTCAGAAGACCAACAAAACGGTAGTTATTGCCCACGGATTCGGTGGCAACAAAGAAAAGATGTCCGCTTATGGGACGATGTTTCACGACCTCGGCTTCAATGTCTTAATTCCTGATGATCGGGCCGCTGGTCAATCACAGGGTAAATACATTGGCTACGGTTGGTTGGATCGAAAAGATTATTTGAAATGGATTAATTTAGTTATTGAAAAGAACGGACAAGACAGCCAGATACTGATGGACGGTGTTTCTATGGGCGGTGCGACAACCATGATGGTCAGTGGCGAACGCAATGTGCCTAAGCAGGTAAAAGCCTACATTGAAGATTGTGGTTACACTTCCGTGAAGGATGAAATTAATTATCAGGCGAAGTCGATGTATGGCATTCCGTCATGGCCGCTGGTACCTATCGTGAGTGCGATCAGTCAGGTGCGCGCCGGATATAATTACACGGAAGCCAGTTCAGTGAACGCCGTCAAACGCAATCAGCGACCGATGCTATTCATTCATGGTAGCAAGGATACGTTTGTGCCGACAAAGATGGTTTACCAAAACTACAAGGCTGCCGCTGGTCCAAAGGAATTGTGGGTCGTTAAGGGTGCTAAACACGCAGCCTCGTTTAAACATGATCCGGCAGTCTATCAACAACATGTAGAGGCGTTTTTAAATCGATATTTTAAGTGAATAGATACGCTTTTCTGAAATTAAAAAGATCCTGATTACGTGAATTATGGCGTATGGTCAGGATCTTTATTTGTAGTCTAAGATGCGTGATAGATTTAAATTTCTAGCTTTTGAATATTTTCCTGACGTGTAATCTGGTTTGATTAATTTATTGTGCCTCTGTATGTCGTGCGTATGTCGCGTTGCAATAAGTTGTGCATACAATTTATCTAATTTAACGATAAAATTTATATTGTACCTTAAGTGGAAATTCGATAAACTGATAATACTGTTTATCTTGTTTATTTTCGGACAATAATACTTGGCTTTCGTACATATCGTATTTGCAGAGGGTATTTTGACACGCAAAGAAGAAAGGATTCGTTAAGCCAATAATATTGGTCAATTTTGAACAATATTAGCAGAGATTTCGCACATATCACAATAGGAGGAAATATTATGACACACAAACAGTTACTGATTGTTCCAGCAGTGTTGCTGGCAGCACTCTTAACGGCTTGCTCAACGAAATCAGGTCAGAGTTCACCATCACATGGTGATGAGGTAACAATTCAATCGGGTACCTATGTTCGTCCGAGTGACGTTTCAGCGCCGACTAAGGGACATGCCTATCTCGCTTTGAAGCTAAAGGTGAAAAATAATGGCAAAGCGCAAACGTTGATGGGTGATGAAGACTTTGCTTTACGGGATTCAAAAAAGAACAAGGTTAAGCCCACAATGGTTACCAGTTCTGGCGATGGCGACTCTTTTGAAACAATTAGTACTGAAAAGTTGCATCATGGTGCAACGACAACGGGTTATATCGTGTTTAATGTTGACAAGAGTAAGAAATACACACTTGAGTTAACACCAACGACCGATAGCGGCAAAGAGGAGTCAACGACCAAACTTGCCATGTCGCCGAAGAAGTATAAGGATAAGACGGCTGAGCCCAAAAAAGCTTTACAGGCTTATATATCAGAAGTGTTCTTAAATAAAAAGAATTTAGACTATGATAAGTTAGTTGCTAATAATGCAAAAACTGACAAGCAACAGTATCAAAGTGCTACCCGAAAGTATCTTGAAGATGCCTTCGATGCCCAAATTACGGATGATGCGTCAAATAAAATGATTAGTGACATTCAAGATGTGAATGGTAAAAAAGCTCGTGCCGTTTATGCTATTAAGTCAGTCACGCCAAATAGTGCGGAGATTACAGTGACGCCAATTGTGCTTAAGTTAACATCTTTGTCTGAGGTTATTGATAACGTTCAGAGCTCAGCTCAGGATGCAGTTGATCAAAGCAATGAGGACGATGACGAAGCAGATGATAGCGAAAGTCTTTCACCAGATGACGTAGAGGCTGGCGCAAAAAATGCAGTTTATGAAAAATTTCCTGAGTTATTAACCAAGTTGCCAATTCGCCAAGCGGATGATTCAGATATCAAAATGACAAAAGTTAACCATAAGTGGAAGTTCGATACATCAGATGACGAATTCAAATCATTGATGCAAGATTATACCGGTGAATCGTACTAGATTCAGTTAGGAATACGTAAGAATTAGCGGATTAGTTAGCGACAAAAGTTGCATAAATAATATGCAAATGCCCTTATGAGCATTATCATTACATACGTGATGGTGATGCTCATTTGTTTCAATAAAGTTTTGCAAACGGAATGGAGAAACGGATGTTTACAAAGACAAAAATACGAGACCACGAACAGGATGTTGATTACGTGATACGGACTGTCATTGGCCAACGTTTTTTCGGATTTTGGAATGTTCTTAATTTGGATGATGGTTCAACCGTGGCCGTCAGTATCTTTAGTGATTTTTTGTATTTATTATTCCCAGCTTTTAGTTCTCGCTTACCCCTTTCTGGAAGGATTGTACACGGCAATAAGTTGATTTTGCCACCTAGAAATTATTATATGTATTATGGTTATACAACAAGCGGTTTTGGAGACCGGTATATAGCAAATTTATTATGGTTACCAATCACTCTTTTAGCAATTTCAATAGTCACAAGATTAAATACTGCCTTTCAAGCAGTAGCGGTGATTTTTTGCACATTGACCATTGTTTATTTTGTATGCAATCTATGCATTAATCACGCGTATGACACGCAATTTTTCTTTCAGACAAAAATTATTGTGACGCCCGTAAGAACCAAAAAATGGTATCAGGACTGGCGAACGCTGCTTCAAATTGGAGTCTTAGGCGGTCAAATAGCTGCTTGTACGTTGCTGACGCCTTACGGGCTGAGTGTCGCCACATTGATCTATGGTGTGATTGTCGCAATCGTTATGTTGACGGTCAGTTTGACAATGCCGCCGAAACAAATTTGCATTCAAAAAAGAGAGTACGTATGGACACAGCCCGGAGAATCGACAAGATATTGGTAGGTTAATTTGTGTAAACATCAGTTTTAATTAGCAATAATCCAAGATATTTATAATGAAGCCAAGCAGGATACAGATGGTCACGAAGTTTCGCTGGACTTTGAAGTGTTGGTATCAATAAGCTTTCATCCAATTGATGTCGCTGTTTCAACGCCGGAGGTTGTGACGTATAATAATGCAACCGATGAATTAAAAGAAAAGAACTGGAATTTGCCATTAATTGGCACGTTGGCAGTGGCGTTTATTGGAACAGTCGCGTTAGGGATACTGATTGTTAGTGTGCCAGAAATTGGTGCAGTGTTACTCAAAGCAATGGGGTCTTTGATGGCTTTAGCGAGTGCATAATAATTGTTTAAAAAGAATTGCATTAGTGAAAGAGATGGACAAAGTGATTTGTTCATCTTTTCTTGCTACTAGGAGGATATATGCTTCTTTATCTAGTTTTGTTTGTGTTTTCTATGATCCTAGCAATAATTTGGCTTGTTGTTTTTAGATTGGATCATAAAAAAACGAAAAAGGACTTTGCTTCTTTTTCTCAAGAGAATGAATTGAAGTCGGATTTGACATACTTTGAATATGACAAGGCGATTACTGATAAGACCTTCAATAAAGCACAAAAAATACTTGGTAGAAGTTACTTGCTGTTGGTCGTTAGTATTGTCACTTTGCTGATAATAACTGTATTTTTTTGGCAGGCGCCCAACATATACTTTTTGCTTCTACTCATTGTTGATTTACTGATAGTGATTACATCATTTATTGCTTGGAAATTGCACCTTGTTGGTTTACATGCCAAAATCAAATACAATCAGGAACATCCAAAGGAGAAGGCAATATTTGTCGGCAAACCCAATGTGCTGATTGAGCGAGGGTGGGTTTTAATTTTTTCCGGACTTTCTGGGCTCTTGTTTGGAATAGATTTAGTTTTACTTTACATTGACTTCGCAAATTGATTTACTTTTCTTCTTGGGTCTATGCCAAGTCTTGATGATCTTGCCATTTGAAGTACATGAATGTGATGATTATAGTTTTTGGATTTAAAGTCAGACATAGTATCAAGATTTGCTATTAATGTCGCTTGGAAGCTGATTGAAAGGGCCAGAAACTAGATGATAACTTCTAATATGATGTTTTTAATTTTACTAATGATATTTCTTCTAACGTTCTACATATTGGAAGTAGTTCTTGAAAATCATAGAATAGCTAATTTCCTTCATGAAAAGAGAATTTACAATGTAAAGGTTAATGCGTACAGGAGAAAACTAGGTAGAGATTCAAGGTCATCAAAAAGGCTAGCAATTTTGGCGGCAATGTCTGTAGTTCTAGTTTTAATTAGCTTCGTGGTTTCAGTGTGGCTTGTTTTTTTCAATTCTTTTGTTGACGTTCAATTTTTAATCAATCTTCTTCAGTCCGTAAACGTAATAGCTGTATTGACTATGCTGAGTATCTATTTTGCAAATCAGTATCAATTTCATTACAAGGTAAAACAGCTTAATACAAAAAATGAAGAAAAAGAATATCGATTGACTGGAAGGTTTATCTCGCTCAAATTAGTTTTCTATGTTTTGTGGCTAGCAGTTTTATTTGGTTGTTGGCGATACTTTTTCAGTTAATCCATGGCCTAACCGTTGAAAAGTACGTGCTGGGTTTAAATGATGAATCGTCATTAACGACATTCATACTTTTGATTTGGAAGTGATCTTAATGATATAGTAGATTGTAAAATTAATCCGAACGCTGTTCGGACAAAAAAGATCAGCTTCCTTTAAAATGGTGTTTACAACAAACCCATCTTTTAGGAGCTGATCTTTTGTCTAGTATAACCTATTCCGAACGAATTAAAATCGAAACCTTTTGTGAACTAGGGCTGTCCAATATCCAAATGGGCGTTCGGCTGAACCGATCACCGTCAACAATTTCTTATGAATTATCTCGATGTCAACCTTATCAGGCTGAATTAGCACAAACAGATGCCGAATACAAGCGATCACGATGTGGTCGGAAAACTAAGCTGAGCGATGAGTTAAAGCAAACAATTCTCAACCATTTACATCTAAGCTGGTCACCAGGAATGATTGCTCACGAATTTAAACTAGCGACTAAATCTATTTATAATTGGCTAAATCAGGGGAGAATTGGTTTCTCCTTGAATGATCTACCTGAACATGGCGTACGCCAACGGCGTAACGTTGACCAACGATCCAAATATAATCAATCTTTGGGGCGATCGATTGAACAGCGTCCCATGATGATTAATCAACGTAATCGCATCGGTGATTTTGAACTAGATACCGTCGTTGGCCCTCGTGGGCATAGTAAGGCAGTTTTATTAACTTTAATCGATCGCAAATCACGGTTCCTTTGGGCATATCGGTTAAAGGACCGAACGACAGCGAGTGTTAATGAAGCACTGACTAAGTTCCTAACAACTTTTAATGGACCGGTGCACAGTTTTACTGTGGACCGTGGTACTGAGTTTAGTGGGCTAGTATCATTTGAATCACAATATGGTATTAAGACCTATTACTGTCATGCTTATACGCCAGCTGAACGTGGTAGTAATGAACGCTTTAATCGGAATTTACGTTATTTTTATCCTAAGGGGACTCGTTTTGAGCACATTAGTGCTCAAGATTTAACGACGACGTTACTCCAAATTAACCAGAGACCGCTTAAAATACTTGACTGGAAAACACCGTATCAGGTTATGCTGACCAATTTGTCCAAAAATTCGGATTAAATTTGCAATCTACCTAATGTTAAAAAATGCCTGTCTATTTTTTAATATCGATATTTATAGTGCTTATACTTGCATTGATTTCAGCAACATTTCTCTTCAGTTCTCCATTTTGGTTTGGAATATGTTTGTTAATTATTGATGTATCAATGATGTTTGGCGCCATTTGTGAATGGATGATACAGATGGAAAGCGTCCGTGCAAAAGTGGAATATAATCGTCAACATAGTGGTGAGCCAGATATATTCGTTCCTCAAACGACTCAATTGATTTCTAAAGGTTGGGTATTGATTTTACCGGTTTTGGCAGCAATATCTTTGGGCATCGACATCTTTCTGCTTTTTATGAGTATTCCGTATTAACGCGGCAACCGTGAAAACGTCAAGGCCGGGTTAAAACGGTAGTTATCATTCAAATCAGCGATTCCCTGATTTTCGATTTGTAAGCATTTGCGCAGTGGGATAGAAGGAGTCTTGACACATGGTTTTAGCTGTCATACAAATGGCCGTAATTCTAACTTTAGTGGTATCTCAGCTGATAGAACAAAGAAAGCGCAAAAAAAATGAGGAAACTCATGGACTAAAACGGCAAACGACGTATGCATATTACAGGTTGCTAAAAAGGAAACTTCCAGACAAAACCTCAAGATGGTTACGCTTTATTTTCGTATTTTGTGGTGTTGCCGGCATAGCCTTTATTGCTATCAATTGGCTTTTAATGATTACCAATGTTGCTTGGGGTCTGGGCCGTGCAATGCTCACTTTTGGTGACGTGTTTTTCCTGTTTGCTTTCTTGCTCATCTATTGTGGGTATCGTTTGCACGCGGTGAAATACATTAGACAACACGAAAACAACGCTTCCAAAACTTTTTTCTTCACAGTCAAGCCAGAGCAAATTTTGATCGAGATGATCTTTTATATCCTTTTTTTGCTTCCCCCATTAGTGTTGATTGCACTCCAAGTTGTCGATTTCCTGAATTAAACGAACTTAGGTTTAAAAAGAGGCAAATTACAAGTTTAATCCGAACAAGCCCGGAATCTTTCAATGGCAGTCTGTTGATGATGTATTTTTAATGGTCGTTGATTAATTAGTTCAAGTGCTGCTAGGATCTCATCAGTCGTTACTTGGCTAAAATTGGTCTTTTTCGGGAAGAACCAGCGTAACCGTCTATTAAAATATTCATTGGAACCTCGCTCCCATGGTGAATATGGATGGCAAAAATAAACTTTGATCTGATAATCCTGTTCTAAGGCCTGATAATTGGCAAACTCTTTACCATGATCAACAGTAATGGATTTTACTTGGGGACCGAAGGCCCCCATAAACTTGCCAAAGGCGGTGTTTAGAGCCTTAGCCGTTCTATTAGGGGCTTTGATGGCCCATAGAAGTCGGGTCTTACGTTCTACGAATGTAACCAGACATGATCGTGACTCACTTCGACTAGAAAGCACCGTATCTACTTCCCAATGACCAAAAGCTAATCGTTGATTAACAGTTGTTGGCCGTTGTTCGATGGAAGTCCCACTTGTAAATTTCCCACGATTTTCGCTCACTCGGTGCTGGCGGACATTCCGATTGGGTAGATCAGTCAATTTGAAGGGGAGCCAGCCACGATTAAGCCAATTATAAATTGACGCAGTGCTCAAGTTATAAGCGGCCGCAATGGTTTCTGGTGACCAGGTTAATCGTAAGTGATTGGTAATTAAAGTCGCTAATGCTGCCGTCAGCATCGAACGACGACCGCAATTCCGCCTTTTGCGATCTGCATCTTGCTGAGCTAATTCTGGATCATAAGGTTTAACCCGGTCCAACTCATAGCTAATCGTAGCTTTGGCGACGCCTAAGGCGTCAGCCATTACTTGGTAAGATTTATTCCCCTCATTGACCAGTTGTGCTAGTGCGCCACGTTGAAAACGTGATAAAGTAGATGTACCCAAAGTAATCACTCCCTATATTGGTTGGAATTAGCTACTACCATTGTAAGTGATTACTTTGGGCTTTTTAATTTCTGTTCGGATTAATTATAGAATTTGCCAAGATAAAATGTCCGCAGAAAAAGAGGGATAAAATCGAATATTTTAATTTTCTCGTGATTAATGCTCTAGTGGTGGCACTCTATCTGTTTCTTTGGGTAGCCATCGACCAACATTTGATCAGTCAGCACAATCGTAAACACAAAGCTCAAAAACAAACTGTGCGAGAATACTACAAGAAAATAAAGACGCTTGCTCCTCGACCAGTGTTTTCAATGTTTAGTAGACTGGCAAAGGTTTTAAGGATTTTGCTTGTTTTGTCAGTGGCAGTTGGCTTCCTTTTGCTTGACGCGCCGATGTCTGTACTTGTGGTGTGGGGATTATCAATTAATCTATTACTAATCGCGTATTTTGTAATCAGTTGGATAAACAGAACAAGGTTACGTAAAGCTGCAAGTACTATAACCACCGAGAGTATCTTTATTGAACCAGAAGCGTTGATTACAGCAGAATTCTTGGGAGAGATTGTGATTATCGTCTGTTTTTCGATTCTTATTCTGGCCTATTGATACGGTCAAAAATTTATTGTTAGTTTGAACGACAGTGAGTTTTCACGAAAAAAGAGCACCATGAACATCAGCGAGAGTTGGTGTTCATGGTGCTCTTTTTACAAAGAAAAAGGCCACTTTGTTTTCAAAGTAGTAAGGCATTTAAGCTAACTGATACTTAGTCCCACGGGATCGACCAGACATTTTAACCGAGTGAGCATCAACGAGTTGCCTCAGTGTACGTTCGATCGTTTTCTGACTGTATTGAGGGACTGCATTCATAATTTGCTGCTTGTTAATGGGGATGAGTGCTTCTTGAAGAGCATTCATCACTAGTAATTGTGGCGTGAGGCGTTTGGGCTTAGTGGTTGAACGTGAATCGCGTTTAGGTGTGATTTTTTCGAAGTCAGTTGGTAAGGGCGTTAGCCGATTGTCAAGGGCAGTTTAAAAATGTAGGTTTTCGGCAGAAAGAAATGTAGGTTTTCGGCAGTTACTTGAGGCCACGTAATCGGTAAGATTTACCAGTGATCTTCACTACGTGAACATGATGAACCAAGCGATCGAGAATGGCTGCTGTCACAGTTGGGTTCTGGAAAATATCAACCCAAGCGGATAGATCACTATTGCTGGTAATGATCGTTGAATGCTTTTCATAGCGGGCATTGACTAGCTGAAATAAGAGGTTAGCTTCTTGGTGACCAATTGGCAAATACCCAATTTCATCAATAATTAATAGGTCATAGCGCGAATAGCGGCTTAGAGATCGATCAAGCAGTCCTTTTTCGTAAGCTGCTCTCAATCTAATCAACAGCTCATGACAATTAATAAAGAGAACCCGACAGCCCTGTTTACAGGCCTCAATCCCAATACTAATTGCCAAGTGGGTTTTACCGACTCCCGGATTGCCAATAAAGATTAAGTTTTCAGACTTTTCCATAAAAGCCAGATTCTGGAATTCCAGAACCTCTTGGCGATTCATACTGGGTTGAAAGCTAAAATCAAATGTATCTAGGGATTTTGTATTGGGGAACCGAGCACGGCCAATGGCCCGTGCAATCTGACCTTCGTGTCGATTCTGGAGTTCCGAATTAGTTAAATCAATTAGCGCCTCAGTTAATGACAGATTATCAGTGTGAATTTGATCAAGGTAATTCGGCAAGTATTCACGGATTTTGTTTAACCCTAAGCGCTCAAGATTATTTAAAAGAATTTGATTATTAGTGGTCATGGTAGCCTCCTATAAGTTGTCGTAATCAGTCATATGTTCACGAATGTAAGCTGAAATGTCTTCATCTGTCCGCCCTTTAAGCAAATCAGATTTGAGGATATTGAACTGATCTTGGGGGTCATAATTCAGCGAATTGGTAGTTATGGAGTGCGTACGAATTTCTTCTCCGTTATAATAAATGTGAATGCGCTGCTCATCATTGGAGATTTCAACAGCAACCGTACAACCAATGTATCGCGGATCTACTGAGTACTTACATTTGCGGAAATTGATCATGGCCTCCTTCGAAACGACACGGGTAATGTTTTCTTCGAAGTATGGTTCAAGGAGATTAACTGGAACGCGATGAAGGTACTCTTTTTCTTCGTCTAACCATTTCAGGTACGGGACTTCGTCCGTGGCCTGCGAAGTTTCATGATTTAGATCATCTCGGAGCATATGAACTAGTTCGATTAGCTCAGTTCCATCAGCAAATTCAGTATTGTATGGCCGTAAACGTTCAACCGTGCGAGCAAGGGCTTCAACTGCACCTTTAGTTTGTGGTCTGAATGGTCGACAAGCAATTGGTGTGAAACCGGCATCTTTACAGAATTCGTGGAACCGTTCGTTAAAGACAGCGTGGCCAAACTGGGATTTTGTATGATCCACAACGGTTTTCATATTATCAAACCAGATTTCCGTCGGAATACCTCCGGTATGAAGGAAAGCGTCGTGTAAGCAAGAAAAGAGGGTATCTTGGCTCCGATCAAAGGTTAGTGTCATATATTTGAGTTTTGAATAAGGCAATACATACAAGAAAATATTGAATTTAAACAGCTCACCCTCGCTGCTCACTAGGGCCATTTCTTCTTTCCAGTCAACTTGAGCAGAGAGACCAGGGGAATGTTCAATCCGAATGGTAGCTTTCTTAACTCGTTCTCGGCGGGTTTGGCGACAATAATCTTTCACGAGGGTATAGCTGCCGGTAAAGCCCTTCTTCTGGATAAATTTAAAAATTGAAGCAGCCGAACAATTTAGTTCAAGCTTTGAATCGATGGTTTGCTTGAATGGATCCAGTAAACTTGGCCGTTTCGGTCGACCACTTGGTCGGCCCTTAAGTCCAGCTTTGACTTCCTCATAGGCTTTCTTAACGGTTCGATAATCAACATTATATTGCCGGGCAATCTCGGCGAAGTTAGGCTTAATATTTTCAGTCACGTAAATCGTCACTCCTTCTCTTAAATCACGTCTCACATCAAATTCCTCCTACACTCTGATGTGATTCATGATACAAAAAATGTAGGAAAACCAACAGTTCTAACCTGCCGTTTTCCTACATTTTACGGGTGCCTTTTACAGCCGATCGTGAAAATCTCGATATGTCTGAAGAACAACACTCAGGAAAAAATTGATAAAGGGACCATAATTATTGCTGTTCTCCGACCAACCAACGGTGCTCTCTTGCAAGATAGCGTAGTAAGCGTCTTTTTGTTCTTCAATTAATTTTTCCAAACTGATGAATTGGCCGACTGTAAAACCAGCTCGCGATAACGTTAATAGCATCAGTAGGCGAGACATTCGACCATTACCGTCTCGAAATGGATGAATGGTCACGAAATCAAATGTAAATGCGGCGCAAAGTAATAGGACGGGCAATTTGCTTTGGTCGACCGTCCCTGAAAATTGTTGACATAATTCATCAACTAAATTTGGGGTCAAATGCGCGGCCGGTGGATTGAAACGGACAGTGGTCTCGCCATTTTCAGTGGTTGGCAAATTCTATAATTAATCCGAACAGAAATTAAAAAGCCCAAAGTAATCACTTACAATGGTAGTAGCTAATTCCAACCAATATAGGGAGTGATTACTTTGGGTACATCTACTTTATCACGTTTTCAACGTGGCGCACTAGCACAACTGGTCAATGAGGGGAATAAATCTTACCAAGTAATGGCTGACGCCTTAGGCGTCGCCAAAGCTACGATTAGCTATGAGTTGGACCGGGTTAAACCTTATGATCCAGAATTAGCTCAGCAAGATGCAGATCGCAAAAGGCGGAATTGCGGTCGTCGTTCGATGCTGACGGCAGCATTAGCGACTTTAATTACCAATCACTTACGATTAACCTGGTCACCAGAAACCATTGCGGCCGCTTATAACTTGAGCACTGCGTCAATTTATAATTGGCTTAATCGTGGCTGGCTCCCCTTCAAATTGACTGATCTACCCAATCGGAATGTCCGCCAGCACCGAGTGAGCGAAAATCGTGGGAAATTTACAAGTGGGACTTCCATCGAACAACGGCCAACAACTGTTAATCAACGATTAGCTTTTGGTCATTGGGAAGTAGATACGGTGCTTTCTAGTCGAAGTGAGTCACGATCATGTCTGGTTACATTCGTAGAACGTAAGACCCGACTTCTATGGGCCATCAAAGCCCCTAATAGAACGGCTAAGGCTCTAAACACCGCCTTTGGCAAGTTTATGGGGGCCTTCGGTCCCCAAGTAAAATCCATTACTGTTGATCATGGTAAAGAGTTTGCCAATTATCAGGCCTTAGAACAGGATTATCAGATCAAAGTTTATTTTTGCCATCCATATTCACCATGGGAGCGAGGTTCCAATGAATATTTTAATAGACGGTTACGCTGGTTCTTCCCGAAAAAGACCAATTTTAGCCAAGTAACGACTGATGAGATCCTAGCAGCACTTGAACTAATTAATCAACGACCATTAAAAATACATCATCAACAGACTGCCATTGAAAGATTCCGGGCTTGTTCGGATTAAACTTGTAATTTGCCGGTTTCAAGAACTTGATTATTAATATCTTTGAAATGACCGCCCCATGAATCTTCAGTGAGGCGAAAAAGGTGTTTATGAAGTGTAAGGATATTTGAAGTAGTGAGATTGATTTCTCGAAAATTGGTGTGAATGAGATTTAAAACATCTCGATAGCCAGAAATCTCAGCTTCAGATCGATTTTGTGGCGTCGTTGTTTGGGATACTAGTTTTTTAAGACGTGTTTGACTGGTGTAAATGCCTTCAATTCGATTGGAAGCATCCGTACTTTCAATCTTCGCAACCTTGGTCATTCTTGTCATGACAGCCGGATTCTTTAAACGAAGGTTGGCCATTTGACCACGAAGCTCATAAATTTGGTTCATTTTATTGACCATTTCAGGGGTTAAAACGAGGTTATTGAGTGTGTCGTAATCAAATTTTTTCATAATCGCCCTTTCTTTATCTATGTCATTTTATGCTAATTGACATCGAAAGTACGAGAAAAGACCACTGATTTTAGTGGTCTTTTCTCGTAGCGATTATGCTATTTAAGCGGACTGAATAAAATTGCCTGTAACCCAACAATACTAATCACCGTTACGACATAATTCCACCAGGGAATCCGAATAACGGTCCGGTGTGTGCGTGGGGCATTCTCGGTAAAACCGTGTGACGTCATGGCTTCAGCGAGATTCTCCGACCAGTTAAGAGCGGCGACGATTGACTTGAAAAGCAACTGTGGTGACCAGAAGTGAAGATCGATGCCACGCATTTGTGCGCTGGCACGGATGATTTTAACTTCACTGCGAATCTTTGGCACAAAGTTAAAGGCACCAAGCATGCCATAGACAAACGTTGTGGGAATGTGTGCGTTTTGCTCAAGTGAGGCTAGCGTCTTTTCTGTTGTTGTGGAGAAGGTGAATAATCCGCCAAGAAAAGCATACGCATAAATCCGCGTTGCCATTACCCAGGCAAAATGGACGCTCTGAGCCGTTGAAAAGTAACGGATGGAGAACCAGATGCCGACTGCTGGAATTAAGGGAACAAGCAGCAATCGAACATAAGAGAGAAGCGGTGCACGATGCCACAACATGACCAAAACAGAAATAGTGATGATAACGACGTTTGCCCAAATGACTGAAGTGAAGGAGATTTCTACACCGACAAAGAGTACAAGACATAATAAAATTGTTGGATTCATAGGCGTGCCTCGTAACTAAGTTGATGGTTGTTCAGATGAAGATGATAGTCTGCATATTGACTGACATCAGTGAGTTGATGTGTAATCATCAACACTGTATGATGCTCTTCCGTTACAGCATGACGTAATAGTTTAAGGATGGTGTGAGCGGAAACCAAGTCTAGCCCAGTCAGCGGTTCATCTAACAACAGTGTGGGGACATCCATAATCAACATCAGTAAGACCTGTAATTTTTTCTTTTGCCCTTCGCTTAATGAGTAAACGACCTGATCATCGCGACCAGATAAATCTAGTGAAGCCAATGTCGCGTTAATACGATTTTGCGTCCAAGCTGCGGTTTGCTGATATTTAAGGCTGAGCGCAATTTCTTCCGCTACGGTAATGGTCAGAAACTGACTTGCGGCTTGTTGAAAGACGAGAGCAACGTGTTGCGCGTATTTTCGGGCGCGCAGTTTGCTGATTTCCTGACCTTGCCATTGGAGAGAACCGGTGTAAGTTTGTAATTTCACCAGTGCATCAAACAGCGTTGATTTGCCCGTGCCGTTTGCCCCAGTGAGCACAACGAATTTGCCTTGGGGGATGTTCAGGCTGGCATCGTGAATCAGTGGTGTTTGGTGGCTCACTGTGAAGCTATCTAGCGTGAACTCAGGCGATAGTTCAGCGGCTGGTAGGGCAATGGGCGCAGGCTGATGTTGGCGCTGTTCAAAAGCGGCGAATCTTGTCTGTGCTTCACCAGCGTCAGCTTGATGGACTTGGTGACGTTCACCGTCAAAAATATACAGTTGATCAATGAGTGGTTCATAATCGGATAAATCGTGGTCTGCGACAATGATTGTTTTATGGTATTTTTTCACTAATGTGGTCAGTTGCGTTAACAGAAATAAACGTGCATCTGGGTCAATGTTGGCAAACGGCTCGTCTAATAGGATGACCTCAGCGTTCAGCGCGACAATCACAGCAAGGGAGACCTTTTGTTGCTCTCCACCGGATAATGAGGTGAACTTTCGGTCAGCGAAATCCGTGACGCCGGCAAACGTCAGTGCGTCATTAACCCGAGCGTCCATTAAGTCGGCGGGAACTTGCAAGTTTTCAAGCGTAAAAATTAACTCATTGCGTGGCGTTTCCATCGCAAATTGTTGACTTGGATTCTGGAACATCATCGCAACCACTTGAGCGCGTTTGGAAGCTGGCAAATCGACTACTGGCTGATCATTAACTGTGATAGTTCCGGTCGCTTCGCCCATAAAAGCGGGATATAATCCGACAATCAGTTTGAGCAGCGTGGACTTTCCAGTGCCAGACGGACCCGTCAGCAGGTTAAAGGTGCCGTCATCAAACGCTAAGTTTTGGTGCTCAATGACCGGCGGTAATGTGGTTTCATAGTGAAATGTAACATCGTTCAAATTAATCTTTGACATGCAGACAAGCTCTTTTTCTTAAGAATTAGCGGTGCTTATTAGGCGTGACGACGGTCTAATAAATGTGACCGGTCAAGCAGCTTTGTGACTGCAGAAACCAGCAGGGCGCCGAAGACCCACATGGAAATGAAGCGGGTGATAAACAAGGCGACAATCATCCACGGATGATAAGCGGCGTAACCGGAACGAACCAAGTCCCAAGCAAACGTCACGATCGCGGTCGTCAGGGCAGATAGCGATAAACTTGCCATGTCATAACGGCGGTACAGGGTGAACGTAAATCCAAGTTCCGACCCGAAACCTTGAACAAAACCAGAAATCAGTGTACTTGGGCCCCATTGACCCCCGATAATGGCTTCAACGGCTGAGGCGAGAAGCTCGCCAATCGTTGCTGCACCAACCTTTTGCAACATGAATGCTGCCAGCGGACCGGCCATCGTCCACAGGCCCAACAGAATGTCGTTTGCAAACGGCGCCATACCAAGTGGCGTTAGAGCTAGTGTCAGTCCGTTGTACAGAAAGCCTGTGACAAAGAAAATAATCCCCATAAAAATGGATGTAATGGTGATCAAAATGACATCGCGTAAATGCCACCGGTTAGAATGTGCTGCTTTTTGTTGCATTGTCTTTCCCTCCGTGTTGAGGATGCTGCTTGCCCGCAAAATAACCCGATGATTGCAAAAAAAGACCTCTCACAATCGTCGAGCCTGATGTGAGAGGTCGTATTTCCGTATTGTAAATAACCCGTTTTTACACGGATTCCGGTTACGTATCTCCCTTCGCCGGTATTAACCGGATCAGGTTCAATGGGTTTTATCTCAGCCAAATGGCACCCCAGATATAATGTTATTACGCAATTATCTTAGCTGAAACCGGTTCATATTTCAAATGAAACCTTAGTGAGAAGTTGACCGCTGGCGTTTGAAAACAAGTTTATGTTTAGTCAGCAAACAAACGTAGTGATTAATTAGCGTGAGCGGCGAACGGCTAAAATGGCTCCACCGATGATTGGCACAATAATGACGCCGGCAATCATTTCCGCAATTCCATTGACGCCAACCAGTGATAATAAAATCCACGTGAAGGTGCCACTGTGTGGAATTCCGGGAAAGTAGATGTGGAACATCACGATGGTAATCCATGAGAAAACAACAACTAATGCCGTGTTGGTAAATGAAGCCATGAAGCCTGACAAAGTTAATGCCCAACCACGATGTTGTCGTTTGACCGCCAATTCTTGAAAAATGTACCCAACGACGATTCCAATCATCACTCGTGGCAAAATCGCGGTGACAGGATTACGAAATAGAAAGGCACCGAGATTGTAGACTGTCGTCCAAGCCTGAATGAGTGACGCTAGGCCCCAGACGCCACCGATAAGACCGCCCCACCATGGACCCATGACAATTGCGGCAATTGCAACGGTAAACTGAATGATTGAAATTTGAATGCCCAGTGCAGTGAGTCCCAAGGGAATGTAACCTAAAAAGGGCACCAAAACCTGAACAATGATAATCGCAATAAACAACGCAGCCAACACGAGGTTGCGGGTATTTGTGCTTGAACTTGATTTCATATGGTTAGCCTCTCGGATAAAAGTTTAGTCCTCAGTCGTTGATGAACAGTCTAGTCGAGCAGGACACGAATGCCCATGACGATGTTATAAAACCACAATACTAATGATGCAAGACCAAATGCTCCAATAAAAAGGAGTGTTAACCAACCCATCCCAGCGTTTGGTCCGATGGTTAGGCCGTAAACAGCCACGAAGAAGAAAATTCCGAAAGCCATCAGTGTTGGCAATAACTGTGTCCAGAAGGCACGTGCGGCATGTGTTGTTACATCGCGTTGACCAGCGGCTGCAATCCAAACAACTAGTGGAAATAAAACGGGTAGAAATAGAATGCTTAGGTAACTGAGGGCACTTAAAATTTTATGTGTCATGATACCGCTCCTGTATTGATAAAATTAATACTTTTATTTTACGCTATCCCGTTTGATCACGCCAAAAGTTTTGTTCAGAATTGACCGTCTACGAGATAGTGGAGCACTGGCGACTACGGCCGTCAATATTGATATGCTCCGCCGTGGGACCGGTTCAAGCCTTCTGAAAACCAAAGTCTTTCACCTCGCCACAAAGCCTCGTGGAAACCCGAGTCTCTGCGACCGTCCCAACCTAAATTCGGAAAACCACCGAATTAACGTTACCTTCACGGTTCGGTATCAATATTGACGCCTACGTCTAACGTGGTCGAAATTTCTGCATGGACGGCATTTAATTCCCGGCGCCGTTTTTCTTGAAATTTCTTGTTGGTATTTTAGCGCTTCACTAGCGAAGTGAAGCTGATTGAAAACAGAGTTCCGTGTCGACAACACTTAGCGGCATGAACTGGGGCCGCTTAGTGTTGTGGGACGACTTCTGAGACGAACTGTGGCTCAGAATCGAAGGTGAAAACTGCTGGTTTTGCAGGTTGAACCTGGTCCCATGGAACGGCGTTTTCAATCGGCGTAACGGCGGTGAGCTGTTTAAAGCTACAGTTTCATAGGAAGATGTGCGAGAAAAAAACGACTCCGCCAATTGAGGGGGAGTCGTTTCGGATATTTAATATCGCACAAGGCAATGTTAGTTAATTTTAGTGTTTGGCGAACAAGTTTGTTAACAAGTCCATGAAGTGGGCGAGGTAACGTTCCTTGTCGACATCCACAGCAACCTTCATGTTGGTTGTTGGGTCGTTCAAACGTGCAGTGTCACCGATTGTACGGCCAACATCGGCAGGGTTAGCTGGGTCATCATGAGTAACTTTCATGTTCAAATCGATCAACTTAGCATAGCTAGGATCGATGGCAACACCAACGGCCAATGGGTCATGAATGGCACAACCGTTTTTGTCGATGTCCAAGTTGTAGTAAGCGTCGATGTAGTAGTCGGTAATGTCGGCATACTTTTCACCGGCAACTGTACCTAAGTCACGCCATTGTTGTGTTTCTTTCTTCGTTAACAATGTCCGCAGCGTAACATCCAAGCCAACCATTGTGGACTTCAATGGTGAACGGAAGACACGGTCGGCAGCGGCTGGATCTTGGTTAATGTTAGCTTCCGTGAAGGCCGTAACGTTACCAGGAACTGTCAAAGCACCACCCATAAAGGTCATGTTACCAATTAACTTGGCGATTTCAGGGTCCTTAGTGATGGCTGCATCCAAGTTGGTTTGTGGGCCAGTTGGAACCAGAATCAAGTTGTCACCATATTTGTGAGCAGCGTCGATGATGAAATCAACTGCTCCTTCGGATTCAACGGCACGTTTTGCCTTTGGTACCTTAACTTCACCAATTCCGTTGACACCGTGAATCTTTTGACTGATTTCCATCACGTCAAAGTGATCCGTGGTGCTTGAATGTGATTCACCCAAGAAGACAGGCACATCAGTGGCACCCAGTAATTCCAATAGATCCAGTGAGTTTTCAGCTGATTTATCAACCAGTACGTTTCCGTATGATGAAACGATCCCAATCAGATCAACTTCTGGTGAAGCAACCGCATAAGCAATAGCCAGGGCATCGTCAACACCAGTGTCCAAATCAAGAATCATTTTCTTTGTAGCCATCTTGTAACCCCCGAAAAATAAGATTTAACACTGTGAAAGTGTCTATTTACACTCTCAATAATAGACGAATGAAAGCCCTTACTCAAGCCCTACCGTTCATTTCTCATTTTCTTATTAAGTTAGTCCAGGCCAAATGCGGATAGACCAGTGACAAGGTTAATCAATATCAGTAGCAGGGATAGCGGTTGGTAGCTGGCTTTTGATGGTCTGAACCATTTGCTCAACAGCGGCCGGGTGCCAATTTTTGCGGAACAATAGCTGAATGTGCAATTTTGTGGGAATGTTCGGGGTTAAACGTTTTAGCAACCCATTTGCTAATTCGTCCTGGATTACGAAATCTGGTAGAAAACTAAAGCCCAGACCAGCGCTTACGGTTTGCTTGATAGCTGCCAAACTCCAGACTTCCATCGTTTGCATATGCGTCTCGGGATATTGTTGATGGCGATACTGTTCAAACGCCTGTCGGTAGCCACATTGCTTTTCATTGATAACGAAGTGGGCTTGCGGTTGTGCCAAGATAGCTTTCAATGTGGTCGGCGCATTTCTTGCCGCAACGAGCGAACAACATTGTGCGCCTAAGTCAATGACTGATAATTGTGGATCTGGCTTAAATAATGGCCACAGCATTAGGGCAACGTCCGCTTGGTCGGATAGTAACAGTTTGCGGTTTTGAACACAGGTTGCATTGTTAATAGTGAGATTAACGAGGGGATTGCGGGCGGCAAAACCTTGCAGAACAGGATTCAAACCGTACAGCATTAACGATTCTGGGACCGACAAACGCAGTGAGCCACTCAGTTGATGAGGTGTTGCCAGATCAGTGACTTGTTGATAGTTCGCTAAAATGGCGTCGGCAAGGGGGACCAGTCGTTTGCCAGTTGGGGACAAACGTAGTGTCTTACCACGAAAAAGAAAGGGCGGTTCGCCAATGACACTGGCTAGTCGTTTCATTTGCGCAGTAATTGTTGACTGCGTGTAATTCAGTTCAGTAGCGGCAGCCGAGTAGCTACCAGTCGCCAAAATGATTTTAAATGTTCGAAAGTACTGAATATCCATAAGTTTTGCCTCCAGCGGTGACATGAAAGAGAACTATCACTTTTTTGTCCTTTTAGTGTGATTCAATATTTTCAATAGTTTAGTTTAAAAAGTTCAATTTTTATGAATGCTAATTTGTTCTTATACTAAATAAAAAGAGAACGTTGCGCAAGCTGGAGGCGATTTAGAATGGAAAGAATAATTGATACACAGAATCTGCACATGGCCGTTAACATCAGTGGTCCTAGTGATGGGCAGCCATTGATATTACTCCACGGCTGGCCGGACAGTTGGCACACTTGGGATGCAATGTTACTGATATTACACCAAGCGGGTTACCAGACGCTTGTTCCGTCACTGCGGGGATTTGGCCACACTCGCTTCCGACATGAACAAACGCGCCGGACCGGTAGCTTTTTCGCATTGGCTCAGGATATTAAGGATTTGATCGATGTCCTGCAATTGGGACAAGTATGCGTGATTGGTCAAGACTGGGGCGCGTTTACAGCGTTAATGATGAGCAACCTATGGGGGACGACCATTACTCGCAGTAGTGTAGTCCTCGCAGAGGGGTGGCAAACGTTTGGAAACTTATCCCTAGAGCAAATTCAAAATTTCTGGTACCAGTGGTTCATGACAACGGAACAGGGTGAGCGTTACGTGCGCAATCATCCATTAACATTTGCCGAACACATGTGGCAAGTGTGGAGTCCGCGCTACGTACTAACTGAGACCGACCGAGCTGACTTTAAAGAAACGTTTGCCAATCCAGATTGGGCAGTGGTGACGCTCGATATGTATCGGTCTCGCTGGGGGTATGCACCGACGGATGGACACTACGCACCGTTAGCTGAACGGTTACAACGAAATGATCGAATTTCAGTGCCAACGCTAAACATAATCGGTCAGGCCGATGGTTGCACTGATTATCATCAAGCTAGTTCAATGGCATCGTTTATGGATGGCCCATTCAAACAGGAATTGTGGCCGCAAGCGGGACACTTTCTTCAACGTGAACAATCAACGCGAGTCGCCAATGAAGCCATTCAGTGGTTTGAACACACTAAATAACGTAACTAGAAAATCGTGCTGTGACAAAATAACAAAATAATCATAGCCAATAAAAAAGATGGACGCGCTTGTCGAAAACCATAATAATGGAGAGGCAATTGACAAGGTGGGACATTCATCATGATGACAGTGATTTTGAGTTTACTATTATTAATTTATTTTATCCGTGGTCAGTTTGGGTTTGAACGCCCTAAACGCTGGCGCTACTGGTTAATTCCGATTTTTTCATTAATTATGTTTGGCGTAACGTTTAAATATAGCGGCGTCAACGTTATCATCGCGTTGGGGATGTTGATACTTGGTACCGTAATAGGTGTGTATCAAGGCCAATTTGCCACGATTCGTCCGATAAAAAAGTCAAATTTAGAAGATCGCGTGGAAGTACGTGGTGGGCTTCACTACCTCATCGGGTGGGCGTTGATTTTAGCAATTCAAGTGGTCGCTGAAGCGATTCTGAAACACGAGGAACTTGCCATTGCGGCGGTGTCTAAGGAAGCTTTTCAGGGTGTTATCGAGGAGCTATTCCCGGTTCGACGAATTCACGGCGGCGGTTGGTGGGTCCTGTGGGCATTGTCTGCTAGTTCCAGCCTGAGTTACACCTTAACTTTGGGACGTCGTTCACCGGCCTTCTGGGCAACGATTAAACGACATGCGCGACGTGACGAACGCCGTGCTGACCGGAAACGGATGTGATGAGCATGGCGTTGATATGGTCAGCAGTCGTGGCTTTTTTGGTCACGAATACAGATGATTTAATTCTGTTAATGTTGTTTTGGGGCATTGTGCGCACGGCCCGTGATCGGACAATCGTTATTGTTGGTCAGTATGCCGGGATTCTTTCGCTGGTTGCGGCCAGTTGGCTACTTAGTTTAGGTTTCATGACAGTCCCAACAAAGTGGGTCGGTTTATTGGGACTGCTACCGTTGGCTGTTGGGGTTGTCAATCTTTGGAAATGGTTCAAACGACCACAAGCCGTAACCGAAGCCACGGCGGAGGAAGCTAGTACTGTTTCCGCAATATCTGGCAAACTCTCCGTGGCATTGGTTTGGAGTGTGACCGTTGGTGACGGTGGGGACAATCTAAGTGTCTACATCCCGTTTTTTGTGCATCAACCATTATGGCGAATGGTCACAATTGTTTTCGTATTTATCGTGATGACGGCCCTTTGGTTATGGTTGAGTAACCGTTTGGTCCAAACGAAGGCTATCGCTCATGGTATTGAACGGTTTGGTACATGGTTGATTCCATGCCTGTTCATTATCATTGGTCTATTTATTATTTTAAGTAGCGGTTTATTTTAAAAAACTCAAAAGGCGATTTCAGCACGTTTTTGCGTGCTGAAATCGCCTTTTTGGAAAACTATTCAATTATAATTTATCAACGAAAATATTGTTGGCGGCCTTAAAACTGACATCAACAGTAGAACCATCGGCTTTTGCTAACGTCAACGGACCTTCAAACGGTGCATGACTTTTGATCGTGTACGTTTGCTCGATAGAGAAGTTGAGGCTTTCCAAGTAGTCCAGCAAGTCGTGGTTATCCACGAACCGCGCCAAACGAATCTTTGTGCCATCTGCAACTTCGTCCAGCGTTGTCCGACTGCCGACTTCGTAGTTACCGGCCTGATCAGGAATGGCACCACCATGTGGGCAGTGACCAGGGTGATCTAGAAAGGCATCAAGTGCGTCAATCATATGATCACTTGAGCTGTGTTCCAGTTTTTCCGCCTCTTGATGCACTGTTGCCAAAGTGTAGCCTAATTTTTGAAATAGGAAACACTCCCATAAACGGTGTTTACGAACCAGTTCCTCAGCTGCCTTACGACCAGACTTAGTTAGTGAGATCCCAGCGTAAGGTGTGTGTGACACCAACCGTTCTTCCACTAATTTATTGATCATTTCAGTAACTGACGCTGCCGTAATGTCGAGACTCAACGATAATTGTTTATTTGAAACTTTTCCAGAAACGCCACCTAATTCAAAAATCATTTTTAGGTAGTCTTCCTTCATAGGAGTCATTTTATTCCACCCGTTAATTTAATTTTGTGCGTTACAACATTTATAGCCCATTTACGCATAAATAACAAGTAAATGACGGCGAAGATAGAGAAAAAGTAAGTGGCGTCACAATTGGTTTTAAGCGATTTTTATATTGTTGAGTGATTGTCACAGTATAAGCATTTAAATTGTCTCTTATTAATGATTGCTTGATAATTATTATGTTGCAGATGGTTATCACTTCATAAGACAAGCGGCGTGCCCTTTGTCTTGCAGCATAGGTGCTCATAAGTTTAATTTGACTCACTCTTGAGCTGTCATTTTTTGAAAACAACAGTATCGAATTAAACGTATCCTTAATAGTTATTGAGACCAATTTAAAGGAAAAGTATTTTTTGAATAAATAGGATAGAAAAATAAACTATTTATTGATTGTTTAGAATGATTCTAATATAATTAATTTAACAAACAACACACAACGAAGGAGAGGCTACCCATGAAAAACCGGCAAAAACTGAGTTTGATCATTACGGTCGCCGTCATTGCATTAGTGTTGCAATTTATCGCACATCAAGCGCTTGCTGCTCAGTGGTTGATTACAATTGTAGGGGCGGTAATGGCGTTTGGAATGTTGATGGGGATGATTCGAACGCTACGCAGTGGTAAATATGGTGTCGACCTCCTTGCAATTACTGCGGTGGTTGCCACACTTGCCGTTGGTGAGTACTGGGCCGCGTTGGTTGTTTTAGTTATGCTAACTGGCGGCGATGCGTTGGAAGATTTTGCATCACGGCGTGCGAACAGTGAGTTGCAGGCATTACTGGATAAAACACCCGAAGTTGCGCACCGCGTGACGGATGACACCATCACTGATGTCGACGTTGATTCACTAAAGGTTGGCGATCGCTTGCTAATCAAGCCCGGCGAAATGGTTGGGGCTGACGCACATGTCGTTATTGGGACGTCCACGTTTGACGAATCTTCCCTGACCGGTGAAGCACGGCCAGTTGAAAAGGGTGTCGGGGATGAAGTGATGTCTGGTGCAGTGAATGGTGATCAAACCGTCACGGTTCAGGTTGACAAACTGGCGGCTGATAGCCAATACCAAAAGATTATTCAATTAGTTCGTGAGGCAGAAGCACGGCCGGCACATTTCGTGCGCATGGCGGATCGCTATGCTGTCCCATTTACATTGATTGCTTATGTGATTGCGGGAATTGCCTGGTTCATTTCTAAAGACCCAGTTCGCTTTGCGCAAGTGTTAGTGGTTGCGTCGCCATGTCCATTGATCTTGGCAGCACCGACTGCGCTAATTTCTGGAATGTCACGGGCATCACGCAACGGGATCATCGTTAAAACTGGGACAACTCTTGAAAAACTAGCTGATGCGCGTAGTATTTCGTTTGATAAAACTGGGACGATCACGAATGGTGTTCTAAGCGTTGATCAAGTGGTACCGGAAGGCGCAACTACAAATGATCAGTTGTTGCAGTTAGCGGCTAGTGTAGAACAGGGCTCGAGCCACATTCTGGCACGATCATTGGTTGAACATGTTGGTGCACAACATTTGGTGCCCGTTAGCGATGTGGCGGAATCCACAGCAAACGGCGTGAGCGCACAGGTTGATGGTCATCTTATCAAGGTCGGCAAACTTAGCTTTGTGACCGAAGAAAAGTTATCACCACAGCAGCAAACGGCCGTGTATGTCTCACGCGATGGTAAATATTTGGGCGCTATTACGTTTATGGACACCATGCGAGACGAAACGCCGGCAACCATGAATTGCTTGCGCCGCTTGGGTGTGGACCACATTATGATGTTGACGGGTGATCAACGACAAGGCGCCATGGTCATTGCAAAGCAGGCTGGCGTTGATAACGTTCATGCTGAGCTATTGCCAGCAGATAAGATTGCTGCGCTCAAACAAGTGCCGAAAAACTTACGACCAGTCATTATGGTCGGGGATGGCGTGAACGATGCACCATCGCTGGCAACCGCTGATGTTGGCATTGCGATGGGAGCTCACGGGTCAACTGCGGCTAGCGAGTCTGCTGATGCTGTTATCGTGAAGGATGATTTGAGTCGTGTAGTGAGTGCCCGTATCATTGCCGCTGACACCATGAGAATTGCCAAAGAATCCGTGCTGATCGGGATCTTCGTTTGTGTCGGCCTGATGTTGATTGCAGCTACTGGAGTTGTGCCCGCATTAATCGGTGCCTTGTTACAGGAAGTCGTGGACACTGTGTCGATCCTTTCTGCATTGCGGGCTCGTCGTGGGAAGAAACGGCCAGCAAGCCAGTTGGCTGGTTTGAAGGCGGACATTGTAAATGCTTAGGCCTGGAATCGAGGAAAAATGACGGTAATCGAACAATATATCGCGAATCAGCCAGCAGAGCGTCAGGCGCGATTGAACGAATTATATGCATTGTTGAAAGCAGAGTTGCCTAATGCACAAGAGAAAATCTCTTATGGCATGCCAACGTTTTATGATCAACATAACATTATTCACTTTGCGAATATGAAGCACCATACCGGCTTGTATCCTGGCGCGGAACCGATTGCGTTGATGCAAACGGAGCTAAGTGATTTTCATACTAGCAAAGGTGCTATTCAACTGCCACTAGACAAACCGCTGCCGGTTGACTTGATCAAAAAGATTGTTCAGTTGGCTTTGGCGCGTGAGCAACGGTAGATTGTGAGTGCCGTGACAGCTTTCGCTACCGGTTGGCAACATTGACACGCGGTTCAAGCCTTCTAAAAACCGAAGTCTTTCACCTCGCCGTCGAGCCTCGTGAAGCCCGCGAGTCTTGACGTCCGTCCGTGATGTAAATCTGAGCAAATTTACTCAGATTAACATCACCTGCACGGCTTGGTGTCAATGTTGCCGCCCTCTCGCTCACATAGCAGTGGTCACCACGTCACCACTAAACTAGACAACACCACGTTCAGACAGCAGTATTTGGCAATGTTGCTTGAGTATGGCAAGTGCCACGATTTTTCGTAGTAATGACGTTATCACTGTATGCGTGAAGATTGAAAATCTTAAGTAATTACGATTATGTAGTGGAGCAGACCGGCGACAGAGTTTCGGTGTCGACAATACTTAATGGCAGGGGTCTAGCCATTTAGTATTGTGGGACGATTTCTGAGACGAACTATGGCTCAGAATCGAGGTTGAAAACCGCGGCTTTTGCGGGTTGAGACCGGTCCTCACGGAAATGGCGTCGCCGGTCAGCGCAACGAAAGCACATCATGTAAAAAAACAGCGTTCAGACTATCAAAATAATCTGGACGCTGTTTTTGAATGAATCGAAGAGGGGGCGGAAAAACTTACTGCACTTTGACAGTATTTTCAGTTAGTGCGGTTGCCAGTCGTTGAATGCCAGCAGTGATTTGTTGTTCATCAACACCGGAAAAGTTCAAGCGTAGGCCATTGTGTACGTTTTGGTGAGCGAAGAAGACTTGACCAGGGACGTAACTGATATGTGCTTGCGGCATCACAACGTCCTGTAATAACGCTTGTGTGTCGACATTTTCTGGCAGTGTCAGCCAAACGAAGAAACCACCATCAGGGCGTGTGAATTTAACTGTGTCTGGCATGAATTCGGTCAGTGCGTTTAGCATGGTGTCTAGGCGATTGCGATAAGTAGTCAGCATGTTAGCCACGTGTTGGTTTAAATCGTTGTTATCCAAAAAAGCAGACACGGCATGCAACATAATGGCTGGTGATTCAAGATCACTGGTTTCTTTCAGTTGACGAAGTTTATTGATGACCATTTCATCCGCGACCACCCAACCGGTGCGCAAACCTGGCATTAAGATCTTTGAGAAGCTACTGATGAAAATAACGCGACCATGGCGGTCAAAAGATTTAATAGCTGGCAATGAGTGACCGTGGTACCGCAAATCACGGTATGGCGTATCCTCAAGAATATAGAAGTGATACTCTTCGGCTAGTTCGACCAACCGCTTCCGTTTGGCAACGGACATCGTCACACCGGTGGGATTATGAAAATCTGGCACTGTGTAAACCAGTTTGATATTGGGATGGGTTTTTAACAATGCGGTGAGTGCGTCAACGTTCATGCCGTCGTCTTCCATCGGCACGTCTAAGTAGGTAGGACCATATTGATCAAACGAAGCAAGGGCACCAACATAAGTAGGTGTTTCGACAGCAACTTCATCACCGGTATCGAGTAGCAACTTTGCTACTAAATCAATTGCTTGTTGGCCGCCTTGGGTGACCAATACATTATCGGCCGTAGCATTGATGCCGGCCGTTTGGTGAACGCGATTGGCCAGTTGTTGACGAAGGTGAACGGGGCCAGCGACCTCCTGATACTCAAACAAGTGGTTACCCGCAGTATCGATGGCGGTGTTAAAAGCGTTCTGCATTTGTGCGGTTGGAAACAGGTCAGGGTTGGGATTGCCAGCGGAAAATTTAATCCCGTCCGGACCTAACTGCCCACCAAATAACTGTGCCAAACGACTTTCTGTGCCAATGGCGGCACGATCTGCAAATAATTCACTCATAACTGTCGCTTCCTCTCTTTTACTTGTTGCCAAGTATAAAGGATGTTATTAAATAAATAAAACTCAACTTTTTCAATTTAAAGTGAATTATTTTCACTATTAATACTGATTTACAAGGCTGAACGTAATTCGTTTCTAGATAAACTGCTTAGTTGTGTACTGGCGATGTATACTTAGTGATTATCAGTTAATTTACTAGTCTAATCTAATAACGTGCTTGTGGCGTGGCCGTTGCGTCGACTAGAAACGCCGTTCCATGGGGACCGGTCTCAGCCTGTTTTGCACAGTCTTCAACCTCGATTTTGAGCCTTACAGCCCAAAGTCTCAAAGCTCGTCCTGCATGACTAAGTGGCCATAAACCGTCCACTAAGTCATGCTTTCACGGAACTATGTTTCTAGTCGACTTCACTTGTATACGTAGTAGCTAGTTAAATTGGTAATAATTGGTACTCATATTACCGAAGGTTTATGTTTGTGTGAAGTAGAAAAGCATAGTGTGAGCTGAAGGGCATTCAATTTTGACAACCGCAATCGTCAGTTAAATACTATATTCAAGATTGTTTGAATGCAAAGTAGAGGAGAGTTTTAAACATGGACGCAAGAAAAATTAGTGATTTAGTTCGCAGCATCGGCATTAAGCAGCGGATGATGGCCGACACGGCTTTGCGTGAGTTGGGTATTAACGCGGTCCAGGGTAGAGTTATTGGCTATATTGCAGATCATCAAGATCATGGTGTCATTCAACGAGAATTAGCCACGGCTGTGCAACGTCGTAGTGCCAGTATCACAAGCGTGTTACAAGGTTTAGAAAAGCGTGGTTTAATCGAACGTCGGGTGCCAGCTGATAATGCCAGAAATAAGCAACTGTACTTAACTGCTGCTGGTAAAGCGATGGTGGTACAGTATGATTCACTGGCCCAAAAAATTAATGAACAAACTGTTGACGGACTGACGGAAGCGGAGATGGTCGATGTAATCGCATTATTAACTCGATTAGATCAAAATTTGCCAGAAATCTAATTTTTTGATTGACAGTTAGAACTCTAACAATTACACTCTATTTCGTTAGTTAGATGTCTAACCTTTAAACGAACAGTTAGAGTTCTAACTATATATTTTGAAAATAGAGGTTATTTTGAGATGAAAAACAGAATTGAAGTTAATGGACAGACATTTTCACGTACACTGTTTGTCCTGACCTTATTGATTGGAACTTTCTGTGACATGCTGAACCAGACGGTTATGGCGGTCGCACAACCGAAGTTAATGAGTACTTTCTCTGTATCAACAGCTACCATTCAATGGCTAACAACAGGATTCTTGTTGGTTATGGGGATCATGGTGCCAATCACTGGCTGGTTGACGGATCGTTTTAATGTGAAATGGCTCTATATCTTTTCACAATTGTTATTTTTGATAGGAACCTTTTTAAGTTTCATAGCGCCATCTTTTGGTGCCTTATTGGCGGGTCGATTAATTCAGGCAGCTGGTTCAGGAATTGCGAGTCCGTTAACCATGACAATGTTGTTTGCCATTTTTCCACCTGAAAAACAGGGTGCCGCAATGGGATTGATGGGAATTGTCTTTGGTTTAGCACCAGCGATTGGACCGACATTCTCTGGTTGGATGGTGGATAGCTTTAGCTGGCGCTACATTTTCGGACTTATCTTACCAATTACGATGATTGTACTAGTGATCTCATTGTGGACGATTAAAAATGTTATTCCGCAACGCAGGACACCATTAGATATATTGTCGGTTGTCGAATCAACAATTGGTTTTGGAAGTTTGTTGTACGGATTCTCAGCGGCCGGAAACGACGGCTGGCTGAGTGGTAATGTCATTATTGCAATCCTTATTGGGGTTGTTGTCATTGGCCTTTTTGGGTATCGACAATTGCACATTATGGATCCGTTGCTTAACTTAACGCCGTTTAAAGCACGCAATTTTACATTGGGAACGTTGGTTGGCTGTGGCGTTATGGCAGCAATGATCGGTTTTGAAATTGTTTTACCGATGTACCTACAGATTATCCGTGGTCTTTCGGCAATCGATTCAGGTTTGTCGTTATTGGCAGGCGCGCTGGTGACTGCGTTAATGAGCCCGATTGCGGGGATGGCTGTTGATAAGTACGGGGCCAAACGTCTTTTAGTCATTGGAATGAGTATCTTAACGATCGGTACAGTTCCATTTGCGTTTGTCACGACGCACACATCAATCGTTGCGATTATCGTTTTATACGCGGTACGGACTTTTGGCATTTCATTGTCATTAATGCCAGCGTCGACGTTGGCCTTTGCGGCAGCCCCAATGAACCTGATGGGACATGCCAGTGCTAATAATAATGTCGCTCGTCAAATTGCCAGTGCTGTTGCCACAGCAGTGTTGGTCAGTGTGTTTGCAAACGTAACGAAAGTAAATATGCCAACTAAGCATCTATTGACCGTGGATCCATTGGCGTACAAACATGGTGCCTTTGATGCATTGCTCAGCGGGTATCACGTTGCTTTTTGGCTGACTGCACTGATGAGCTTGATTGGTATTGGTCTGGCGTTGTTAGCACAGGAGCGATCGGTGACTGAGTCAGTCTCTGATAACGCAGCGTCTACGGATCACACGATTGCGACTGAACAGGCGTAGCTAAAACGAAATGGAGAGGTTGAAGAAATGATATTGTTTGGCATTATTTTAGGTGTGATTGGCTTGTTCGCCAGTTTCGTCTATGGCAGAAAAAATTCGTGGCGGGCTGTTGGCACCATTGTGTTTGGGTTGTTGTTGATCGGATCAGTGACCGCAATCGTTGGCAATGATACGCATCACTGGGCAATGCATCGCTCGACAACTCGGCAACAAACAGTGATCAAAGCCAGCAAACAGACGCGTCATGGTCCATTACTATTAGCCGTTAAACTGGATCATGCCGGTCACGACAAGGCGTACGTTTATAAGACAAGTGGGAACCAAACGAAGCATACGAATCCAGAAACCACGCGTGTGAGGGTTTGCCAAAACGGCAAGGCTAATTCAGCGGCAATCATGACGACGAAACGGCATGAGTGGCAGTATTCTAGACTCGGAAAAATTATGTTTGCAGGGCTCCGTAACAATCATGAATTGATTTATAATAACGTTGGGTACAGTGTGCCATCAACCTGGCACGTGCTGACAATACAACATCGTTGAAAAAACACGATTACAAGTGTAAACTTTAGTCATTGAAACTAGTTAACGATGACGAAAGGTGGTTCTCAGCATGGAAGCCACAGTAAAACTTGAAATTAGTGATGCTGAATGGGAAGTAATGCGGATTGTCTGGACGTTAGGTGAATCAAACAGCCGCCAGATTACCGAAATTTTAGCCGACAAGATGGGCTCGAAGTCAGCCACAGTTAAGACGCTTCTGGGCCGTTTGGTTAAGAAACAGGCGCTCACAACGAGAAAAGACGGCAACGCATTTATTTATACGCCGTTGGTTGCTGAACAAGATGCTATGGACAGTGCAACGCGCGCTTTGTTTGGCCACCTGTGTCAAATGAAAGTCGGTCAAACGTTAGCTGACTTGATTGATGATCTGACGCTCAGCAAGGCAAACATTGCTGATTTGCAAGCTCAATTGGCAGAAAAGGCGAAGACGGCGCCGGAGACGGTAGCATGCGATTGTTTGCCAGACGGCTGCGATGCCATGAAGCAGGAAGCCTAATTAAATATTTGTCTTGACGAAAGGGAACTGTTTGGCGTAGTAGCCAGCCAGTTCTTTTTTTCATGAAATCACGAAACTTATGACTTGACGATTTTCGTTTACGATTGTAAACTGTACCTATCGATTACAAATGTAAACGTAAAATTAAAAGCGTCAAGGGAGGCACATGATGAACAACATGTCGATGGATCATGAGATGAAGCACGATGAGATGCAGATGGCCGGGCATGGCATGATGCACATGGGTAATCTCAAACGGAAGTTTTGGGTGTCCTTAGTTTTAACGATTCCGATCATTTTATTAACGCCAATGATGGGCGCACGGTTGCCGTTCCAGTTGTCATTTCCAGGTTCTGACTGGGTGGTGGCGTTAATCGGCACCATTTTGTTCTTCTACGGTGGGGCACCATTCTTTTCCGGTGCCGTTGATGAGTTGAAGACACGCAAACCAGCGATGATGGCGTTAATCGCCATGGGTATTTCTGTTGCGTACATTTACAGTATTTATGCAACTATCGCCAACAACGTGTTCGACGTGAAGCCAATGGTGATGAATTTCTTCTGGGAATTGGCAACGTTGATCGACATCATGCTACTAGGTCACTGGATTGAAATGAACGCAGTGATGAATGCCGGTTCGGCGGTTGACTCACTGGCCAAGCTGTTACCGAACACGGCACACAAGATCGTCAATGGACAGACGCAGGATGTTCAAGTTAACGAATTGGCTGTGGGTGACCACGTTTCTGTGAGAGCTGGTGAACAAATTCCGGCCGACGGTGTATTGGTAAATGGAACCACCAGTGTTAACGAAGCCATGGTGACAGGTGAAGCCAAACGGATTGAGAAGAAGGCAGATGATAAAGTTATTGGCGGCTCAGTCAACGGTGATGGCACGTTTGAAATGACGATTACTGGCACAGGCGATTCAGGTTATTTAGCCCAAGTTATGGATTTGGTGGCCAATGCGCAACAGTCGAAGTCAGAACAAGAAAACATGGCAGACAAAGTTGCCGGGACGCTGTTTTACGCGGCTTTGCTGGTCGCCGTCGTAGCCTTTGTAACATGGCTATTCATCGGCAATTTAGCGCTGGCACTATCTGTGGCAGTGACGGTGCTCGTGATTGCCTGCCCACATGCGCTTGGTTTAGCAATTCCGCTGGTCGTTGCCCGAAGCACATCTATTGCTGCCCGTAATGGTTTGTTGATCCGTAACCGCGACGCAATGGAACGTGTTAAAACATTGAAGTACGCCTTGATGGATAAGACGGGGACCTTAACTGAAGGTAACTTTGAGGTGCATGCCGTTGGCAGTTTAATTGATGGTGTGAGCGATGACGCAGTATTGGCCCAGCTGGCTGGCCTGGAAAATGGGTCTAGTCATCCATTAGCGGTTGGTATTCTGAACGCGGCTAAACACCATCAAGTCACGGCTGCCAAAGTGACTGACATTGCTCAGATTACTGGTGTTGGCGTGCAGGGCCGCACAGATGGTCATAAGGTGGCCATTGTCTCGGCCACATATTTGAACCAGCAGGGAATAGCTTACGACCACCAGCAGTTTGATCAACTAGCCAGTTCAGGCAACTCAGTTAGCTATTTGCTTGTAGATGATCGATTAACTGGTTTTGTGGCGCAGGGGGATGAAATAAAACCAGCTGCAAAACGTATGATCAGTATGCTAAAAAGGCAACAAATTGTGCCCGTTATGTTAACAGGTGATAACGAACAAACGGCTCAAGTGGTTGCCAAACAATTGGGTATCGACGAAGTGCGGGCGCAACTCATGCCAGAGGATAAGGAGAAAATTGTTCGTCAGTATCAGGAAGATGGTTCCGTCATGATGATTGGTGATGGGGTTAACGACGCGCCAAGTTTGGCACGGGCAGATATTGGTGTGGCGATTGGCTCGGGCACAGATGTGGCGATTGATTCGGCCGACGTTGTGTTGGTTCGCAGCGACCCTAACGATGTTGTTGAATTCTTGAATTTAGCCCGTAAGACAACGGGTAAGATGACAGAGAACCTCTGGTGGGGAGCTGGTTATAACATTTTGGCCATCCCATTAGCAGCAGGGGTCTTGGCACCGTTGGGCTTTATCCTTAGCCCAATGCTCGGGGCAGTGTTGATGTCCCTAAGTACAGTGATCGTAGCGATTAACGCGATGACGCTGCGGGTAAATAAACAAGCTGAATAATTTAAAGACCACAATTCCGATTTACTTCAGAATTGTGGTCTTTTTTATACGACTAAATGCTTCTTTTTCTGTCATCCTCATGGAATTATGACTTTCTCCTTGTGTAACCAATTTCTCTAAATCTTGGGCTCGGTGTAATTCGTTCAAATAAGTGAATATTGAGTACATTTCTTTGCCAAAAAATGTTAGCGGCTTTAATATTAATCAGGTTCATTAATATACTTATATAGTAGATTGTAAAATTAATCCGAACGCTGTTCGGACAAAAAAGATCAGCTTCCTTTAAAATGGTGTTTACAACAAACCCATCTTTTAGGAGCTGATCTTTTGTCTAGTATAACCTATTCCGAACGAATTAAAATCGAAACCTTTTGTGAACTAGGGCTGTCCAATATCCAAATGGGCGTTCGGCTGAACCGATCACCGTCAACAATTTCTTATGAATTATCTCGATGTCAACCTTATCAGGCTGAATTAGCACAAACAGATGCCGAATACAAGCGATCACGATGTGGTCGGAAAACTAAGCTGAGCGATGAGTTAAAGCAAACAATTCTCAACCATTTACATCTAAGCTGGTCACCAGGAATGATTGCTCACGAATTTAAACTAGCGACTAAATCTATTTATAATTGGCTAAATCAGGGGAGAATTGGTTTCTCCTTGAATGATCTACCTGAACATGGCGTACGCCAACGGCGTAACGTTGACCAACGATCCAAATATAATCAATCTTTGGGGCGATCGATTGAACAGCGTCCCATGATGATTAATCAACGTAATCGCATCGGTGATTTTGAACTAGATACCGTCGTTGGCCCTCGTGGGCATAGTAAGGCAGTTTTATTAACTTTAATCGATCGCAAATCACGGTTCCTTTGGGCATATCGGTTAAAGGACCGAACGACAGCGAGTGTTAATGAAGCACTGACTAAGTTCCTAACAACTTTTAATGGACCGGTGCACAGTTTTACTGTGGACCGTGGTACTGAGTTTAGTGGGCTAGTATCATTTGAATCACAATATGGTATTAAGACCTATTACTGTCATGCTTATACGCCAGCTGAACGTGGTAGTAATGAACGCTTTAATCGGAATTTACGTTATTTTTATCCTAAGGGGACTCGTTTTGAGCACATTAGTGCTCAAGATTTAACGACGACGTTACTCCAAATTAACCAGAGACCGCTTAAAATACTTGACTGGAAAACACCGTATCAGGTTATGCTGACCAATTTGTCCAAAAATTCGGATTAAATTTGCAATCTACCATATCACTTGGGAGGGATGCTATGGGTCTTAATGAGCCCCTAGGTCGTGAACGTCTCATCAAATTGGTGATTGCGTTTGTAAGACTTAGCCGCTGCGAATACTCATATGTACTCAAGGGGGGATTAAATAATTGGCAATAAAATATTTCTAATTTTCGAAAAAAGATAATCTGGTTAGAAGGTAGAGAACACTATTGTATTTCTATCAGTAGCTTTGAAAGTATTTAAATACCTCAATTGTCAAATCAAGTGCAACACTAAGAATCTATTCTTAGAAGTGGTCTAGTTGCTAAGCTAGTTCAGGCATTAGATCGGCTGGGCAACGATAGTTCAATGACCGCCGTAGCCGGTTGTTTAAGGTATCTTGAGCCAGCTGAATGTCAATGAGTGAGGCCGAAGCCAAGGATCTGCCCTTCGGGAAGAACTCGCGCAAAAGGCCGTTAGTGTTCTCATTGGTTCCACGTTCCCATGGTGAATAAGGATGGGCAAAGTAGATGTCAGTTCCCTTGACTTGACTCAAGCTTGAGAACTCAGCACCATTATCAAAAGTAATGGTTTTAAAGTGCTCGGTTCCATAGTCATATAAGGTATTCTGGAGGGCTTTCAAGCAAGTGTCGGCATGATAATTGGGAAGTTTAACGATGATCTCTAAGCGACTAACACGTTCAGTCAAAGTCATTAATGCTGGCTCAGATTCAACCCGTTTGCCTTTGACCAAGTCACCTTCCCAGTGTCCAAGCTCTTGACGCGCTTGAACCATGGCGGGACGCTCTTCGATTGAATGGCCCAGATTTTTCTTATTGATTCGATGATGCTTTGCCCCGGGGCATTTAATCCGGCGACGTAGTTTAGCTGGTAGGTCTGAATTGCGGATAGCTAAACGCTGGTCATCAATATACCGGTACACCGTCGGTGTTGAGGGGCAGACAAGCCTTGGGTGATCAGTCTTGAATTGGTGGACAAAAGTATCCACACTATGCATCCTGGGACGCGCTTTTAAAGCTGTCACCAAAGCATTACAGAAGGTTTGACAATGATCAAAGAGTCCACGATAACAGCTATTTAGTCGGTGCTTACGATAAATTGCTTCACCAGTTTCTGCCAGATATGACTGTTCAAAGATATGAGTACTAGCGTTAATCTGTGTCGTTGTCCCACGTTTTAATTCACGTGAAATCGTGCTGGGATTACGATGAAGGGCCTGGGCAATCCGGCGGATAGACCAATCTAAGTCCCTTAGGGATTCAATTCGACCACGTTCAGCTAAATTGAGTTGGTGATACTGATTAGATATGATATTCTTAATTCGGGTCATGAAGATACCTCTTTCTTGTTTGTGGTGAATTAAGAATAGGTCTTCATGGCCTTTTTGACTAGTCTGAATAAAGAACTGGTCTATTAGAGCAGGTGTTGCACTTCAATTTTAAATCGAGGAAGTATTTAAATATAATTAGTAGGCAAGGAGATATTTTTATCATGAAAAACAAGATTGCAACGGGACTAATTTTAGCAGTGCTACCAATGACTTTAGCAACTGTCGGTGCTACAAATGTCAAAGCTGATGCGACACATGCCACGACGTTTGAAATGAAAAGAAACGATATGAGCAAGACGTCTGGTGCCATCGTTGGAAGCTATAATAGTAAGGACAAGAAGGTTGTTGGAGCAACCTTGCCTGGTAAATCTGTGTCATTTAAGGTCTCTATGTTGAAAGGAGACTCAACATACTTGCATTTTGCCTTTATGCACGCCGCATCTGGATCAAAGGGGTGGTATTTTACTCCAATGTCAGCAGATGGAATCAAATTAAGTAAGGCGGACTTTAAAGATGGTAAGAGTATAAATATTACGAATAAAATCGGATTGTTTGCGGCCCCAGACGCAAGTACTGTGAAGTCAGTCAAAGCAAATGACGGTAAGCTGAAATACGAAAAGACTTCAAAGTTCCTAAAGGCGACTGTTAAAGAAATCGATGGCAAATATACGGTTACTATCAAAAACATGTCTAAGGGTAATTACAAGACGCCATTTTCATCAGGTGTTTGGGGTACCGAAATGAATGGCTCAAAGGCTTTTGACCACACGCCATCAGCAGCATTAAGCAAGCTCGCTACGATGGGACACCGTGACGATTTACTAAAGACAGCCGAAATGAAATAAGGTAGATATACCGGTAGACAAGGCATCTCACTGCGCTTGAAGTTAGGGATATTTAAATTCTCACGAAGATGTAGTTACTTGAGTACCTAGTCTATAAAAAATAAATCTCATATTCTGGCAATAATTCCCTCATGGGTGATAGATGAGCTATGAATAGTTCATCTGTCACCTGTGAGGGGATTTTTTATTAACTGTGAAGCCGTTTTGTTGATTATTATTACCAGCATAACGGTCAGCGGTGACTATCATATTTAGGTGTTGTTACTTCTAAAACATACCGTTTTTTGGGGCCTTCGCCTTAGATAATTTTCAGCAAATTGAAACGTTTAACAAACTTGCCAGTATTGATGTCTCTAAGTACAGTGATCGTAGCGATTAACGCGATGACGCTGCGGGTAAATAAACAAGCTGAATAATTTAAAGACCACAATTCCGATTTGTTTCAGAATTGTGGTCTTTTTATACCGTTAATTTAAGTTGGCATGCCAAACAGCGGACCAAAGGGCTTATTTGCCTGTTGTTTCGTTTGTTATAGTTGTGCTTTCATTTTCACTGTTAACCGTCTTTGAGTCGCCACCATCATCGTTGGGATTAGTCGTAGGCGTTGGGTCTACTAAGAAGCGGTTTGGTCGTTTGGACTTCTTAGCTAATAATATCCATTCGACGAGTTCAAGTGCGAAAAAAATCAGTAGTGCTAAAAATCCTCGTTCAAAATTGATCATAGCAGCGTTCACATGGCCACCTTCGTAATTTACGACTAACAAGATCAGTTCATACATAGTGGCTAAGAATAATAGCAAGCGAGTTACCCAAAGGCCGATAATCCAGTGTGCTGACCAGTTAAAGTCGTGGGAGCGACGAACAGCAATCGTGAACTTAGGAATGAGCGTTGCCAACGTGAAAATAATGGCAAGGATGACAAACGTATTGGCGAATACACTGTTCTCACCACCGGCAAACAGCCAGTGGGTAAGGTGAGGATTTCCAGTTCCCACACGGGCCGACGGATGGTCGTTGAAATCAAAGGCTCGCAGATATTGCATGGCCTGAAACAGGATTTCAAAAAAGAGGTTAACTAGAAAAGCCCACCAAAATTCGGCCCGGGTCGCTACACCCTTAATATGAAATGATTGTTGCCAAAACTTTTTGTACGCGACTAACATGATGATTCCCCTCACATTTCTTAGCAGAATTATACCATGCGACCCCGCAATAAAAAAGTAAAGCAACCCTTAATTCTGACTTTGGTAACGTAAATTTGTATAATAGCGTCATGAGAAAGAAGGCGAACCATGATTTTTGAAAAGTACCATCCGATCATGACCAAACATTATGAGTTAGACTGGCTAACCACATTTAAAGTGAAAGAGGTTTTTGCATTACGTCATGATGCCAGTGTAGCAAAGTTAACTAATCGGGACGTTGATGCAACCATTATGGACACGGCTGCCCACGTAAATCGTGTCATGAGTAAGATTATGCATAATGATGCTTTGGTTTGGGGCATTGGTGACAAACGGACGGGTGAATTCTTAGGGACATTTGGGTTTGATTCTTTTGTGGCGGATCGAACAACTGCAGCAATTACGTTTGAACTATTGCCGTCTGCTCAGCGTCATGGTGTCATGAGTGAAGTGTTGAGTCATATGTTGTCGTTTGCGTTTGATGAACTCGATCTTCAAAAGGTTATTGCAACCGTGCAACCAGCCAATGTTCAGGCCGTCATGCTCTTGAAGGGGCAGGGCTTCATGTTGGGTCGCGAGACGACGGGTGAGCTACAGCTTGAACTGAAACAAGACGAACGGTAATTTTGGATAAAACAAAGTTTACCAAAATCTGATAAAAGCGCTACAATGAAATTAACGAGCCGTCCCCACAATGCGTGGGACTTAATGGCGCCCGTTTCTTTTCCATTTAAAAGAGGCGAATATCATGGCTAAATTGAGTAAGGAAGAACGTAAGGCTTTGATCGAAAAGGCCGAAGAAGATCGTGCTAAGAACCCGAAGCCAGAATCAAAAGAATCTGGTTTTGCCACGATTGATGCAGATGCAAAGAAGTTGGAAGACGAAAACTAGTTTTCCAACGTGGTTGCTTACATAGGTAAGCGTGCCGAGTGATAACAATTGTTGTCACTATTAATAAAAATAAGGTTAAATGATGCATATTAAATGTGTCATTTGGCCTTATTTTTATTTATGTTATGTCTGTGCAGAAGACATCCTCAATGTGTCACTCAAAAATCGCATGCAAAACATGGAATGCGGTATAATTTAGCTAACAATCAACAAACGTTTGGAGGCGAATTGTCATGGCAGATGCATTGGAATTAGCACGGCGGGTCCGCGATGGTGAAGTGACCAGTGAGGCCTTGGTCAAAGCGGCTCTTGCGCGGATTGAAGCGACCAACAATGACTTGAACGCGGTCGTTCACACGCGTCGTGAAAAAGCGCTGTCGGAGGCCCGCCAGTTGCAGGATCTTGGTCAGCCATTTTTAGGCGTGCCACTGCTATTGAAGGATCTCGGCCAAAATTTGAAGGGTGAACCGGCCACGCTGAGTGCACGCTTATTCAAAGATGAAATTGCGGGTCAAACAGATAATTTTGTGGCAGCATTGCAAGATGCTGGTTTTATCATAATTGGTCAAACGAATGCGCCAGAGTTTGGCTTCAAAAACATTACTGATCCGGTGCTGTACGGTAAAACGCGGAATGCGTGGGATCGCGACTATTATCCGGGTGGTTCATCAGGCGGCGCAGCGACAAGTGTTGCGGCCGGTTATGTACCATTGGCTGCCGGTAATGATGGCGGCGGATCGATTCGTATACCAGCCTCATTCTCCGGCTTGATCGGATTGAAGCCCACACGTGGGCGAGTGCCTGTCGGTCCTGATGGCTGGCGTGGTTGGGCTGGCGCGTCCATTAATTTTGCGTTGACGCATTCAATTCGCGATACAGCAGCCTTATTAGACTGGCTGCAAACGTACCAACCGGAGGCGCCATTTAGTACGCCGGTTAACCTACAAGGGTTCGCTGCGCAACTCTGGGATCAGCCGGCTCATCTGAGAATTGCTTACAGTACAAAATCCCCCGTCGGTACGCCTGTTTCTAAGGCGGCTGTGCAGGCAGTTGAAGACGCCGTGACATTCTTACGGGAACAGGGCTACGAAGTGGTCGAAAAGAGCAATCCATTGGATGGTGTGGCACTCATGCGGTCTTACTACATGATGAATGGTGCTGAAACAGCTGCGATGTTTGACTCCGTTAATCAAGCCTTAGGACGTTCGGTTGAGCCAGACGATATGGAACGATTGACATGGTTGATCTATCAGGCAGGGCTAGGTGTCACTGGCGCACAGTATAGTCAGGCAATGGGTCTATGGGATCAGGCTAGTGCACAGATGAATGACTTTTTGGACACGTATGATCTGTACCTCACCCCAACGTCTGCTTATCCAGCGCCACGTTTGGACAATCCATTGGTGGATCCAGATATAGATGCTCAAATTGATCATGTGACGCGGATGAAATCATCTGAGCGATTGCAGCTGTTGTGGGATTATTTTGAACAGGCACTGACATTGTCGCCATTTACACAACAGGCTAATTTGACAGGACAACCGGCTATCAGTTTGCCAACATTTGTGACTGACGCAGGCTTACCAATTGGCATTCAGTTTACCGCCCGCAAAGGTGATGAACTGGCGTTGTTGCGCATTGGTCGTTTGTTTGAACAACAACATCGGCTGAAACTACCCACATTTGAAGAGGAATAACAGGATTTAATAATGAATGAAACAATGTATGATTTAACAATTATTGGTGGCGGCCCCGTCGGTTTATTTGCTGCTTTTTACGCAGGTTTGCAGGAGTTAAAAACGCAAGTTGTTGAGAGTTTGCCCCAGGTCGGTGGCCAATTAACCACGCTGTATCCGGAAAAACGCATTTTGGATGTGGCTGGTTTTAGCCATGTAACAGCGCAAGAATTAGTCGACAAGTTAGTGGCACAAACGAGTGAATTCCCAGTTACGATAAAGACGGAAACAACGGTGACTAACGTGAGTGGTCAACTGGGTGATTTCACGATCACGACCAACAAGGATGTAACCCATTCTAAGGCCGTTTTGGTCACTACGGGTAATGGTGCTTTCACGCCGCGTAAACTGGCTGTGGATAATGCAGAGGCGTTTGAGGGGCGCAATCTATGGTACTTTGTGCCGAAGGTCGCTCAATTTAAGAATCATGACGTGATGATTGCTGGTGGCGGAGACACTGCCATTGATATTGCGTTGATGTTAGAACCGGTGGCCCATCATGTATATTTGATGCACCGCCGGGATTCGTTCCGAGCGTTGCCACACAGCGTGACTAGGCTGAATGAATCCAGTGTTGAAACGGTTACGCCTTATCTTGTGAGCGGGCTGGCAGCAAACGGCAATCAGGTAACAGTCGACTTAAAAGAAATGAAAACTGACAATCACCGAGCGGTTACCGTGGACGATCTGGTTGTGAATTATGGCTTTATTTCTGATCACAGCGTGTTTGAAAACTGGGACCTGCAGTTTAACCAAAACCGGCAACAAGTGGCTGTCGATGGTAGTATGAAAACTAGTATCGACGGCATTTATGCCGCTGGCGATACAGCCAGCTATGATGGTAAGGTGGCCTTAATTGCGACAGGATTTGGCGAAGCAGCTACGGCTGTTCACGCAGCTGCGTTTGCTATTGATCCGCATCACCGTGGCCCAGTGCACAGTACGTCGGTTCACTTACCCAACGAATAATCAGTGAAAACGATAACTTCTGACAATTATTGTTTTTATCGCTTTATGTCGGTTGAAAAACGGCTATAATGGTATCTACTAATGTCTTTTTAATTTATGTAAAAGCCCTGTGAAAGGATGTGCTTCACATTAAAAAAGTTATGAGCTGGGTGTGGCCAGTTTTAATTGGTTTTGCCATTGCAATGTTAGTTAAATGGCTTCTGATTGCACACGTACGTGTTGACGGCCCCTCGATGTTGCCTAACCTTCAGAATGACGAGCGGGTGTGGGCCTTTAAGCAGGCGCCATTAAAGCATGATCGTGTCATCGTATTTAAGGCTTACGGTGTGGACCCACAGGCGACTGATACTAAAGTTATGTATGTTAAGCGGATTATTGGAATGCCTGGAGACACGATTGATTATCATGCTGATGGAAAGTTATACGTAAACGGTAAGTTTGTTTCTCAGAGCTATATCACCAAAAAACAGCAACAGGCTGGTACGTTAACAGCTTTGCCGCATAACGGTAACGACTACAAAGGGTTTAATCTAAAAACACTTAGCTATGATGAAAACTGGACACGTAACGCTGGCGTCACTAAAGTTCCTAAGGATAGTTACTTTGTTCTCGGGGATAATCGTGCGGTATCAAACGACAGTCGGTACTATGGCTTCGTACCGAAGAGCAAAGTTGTCGGCGTCGTTAAAGCCTATCCGTGGTCAGAGCATCATGAGCAAATTAACGTAAAATGAATTTAATTTAGTTGAAGAAGGGACGATAACGCCAAGTTTAGGCATTATTGTTTCTTTTTTTATGCAATAAATTTGGTTAAATGGGTATAATATTAATAAGTTTATGGTATTTTTTAGGTTTCTCAACTACAATTAAGTACAATTCATTTCATAAGTTTAACTTTAATCACTTGGGCAAAGCTATAAGTGGATCAAAGACAACTGGGTTTATTACAGTAATTTTTGAGAAAAGGGGTTCTCGTAATGTCCGAACCAATGAATAATCAGGAAAATGTTGATGCAATGGTTGCAGTATTGTGTGATCACTACGTTAACGAAGTTTATGTTGCTAATCGTGCGGCAATTAATTTTGTTAATCATTTCGGCCTTAATTTACAAACAGCCGTTTTGTTGAGACGAATCGCTGCAAACAAAGGCATCACCGTGTCGCAACTTACCAAGGAAACGCCATTTTCAATGAGCGTTGTCTCGACACAAATTGGTAAGCTGTTAAAGGACGATCAGGTTGAAATGAAAACAACCGCTGATGACCGCCGAACCAAATTGGTTTTCTTAACCAATAAGGGTGTTCGTTTGCATCACAAGATTGAAAAGTCAATTCGTGAATCAGTTGAAAGTTTAGGTGACACCATTTCAATTGAAAAAATCGATGATGCAATTAAGTTAATTGGTAGATTGCAAATTTAATCCGAATTTTTGGACAAATTGGTCAGCATAACCTGATACGGTGTTTTCCAGTCAAGTATTTTAAGCGGTCTCTGGTTAATTTGGAGTAACGTCGTCGTTAAATCTTGAGCACTAATGTGCTCAAAACGAGTCCCCTTAGGATAAAAATAACGTAAATTCCGATTAAAGCGTTCATTACTACCACGTTCAGCTGGCGTATAAGCATGACAGTAATAGGTCTTAATACCATATTGTGATTCAAATGATACTAGCCCACTAAACTCAGTACCACGGTCCACAGTAAAACTGTGCACCGGTCCATTAAAAGTTGTTAGGAACTTAGTCAGTGCTTCATTAACACTCGCTGTCGTTCGGTCCTTTAACCGATATGCCCAAAGGAACCGTGATTTGCGATCGATTAAAGTTAATAAAACTGCCTTACTATGCCCACGAGGGCCAACGACGGTATCTAGTTCAAAATCACCGATGCGATTACGTTGATTAATCATCATGGGACGCTGTTCAATCGATCGCCCCAAAGATTGATTATATTTGGATCGTTGGTCAACGTTACGCCGTTGGCGTACGCCATGTTCAGGTAGATCATTCAAGGAGAAACCAATTCTCCCCTGATTTAGCCAATTATAAATAGATTTAGTCGCTAGTTTAAATTCGTGAGCAATCATTCCTGGTGACCAGCTTAGATGTAAATGGTTGAGAATTGTTTGCTTTAACTCATCGCTCAGCTTAGTTTTCCGACCACATCGTGATCGCTTGTATTCGGCATCTGTTTGTGCTAATTCAGCCTGATAAGGTTGACATCGAGATAATTCATAAGAAATTGTTGACGGTGATCGGTTCAGCCGAACGCCCATTTGGATATTGGACAGCCCTAGTTCACAAAAGGTTTCGATTTTAATTCGTTCGGAATAGGTTATACTAGACAAAAGATCAGCTCCTAAAAGATGGGTTTGTTGTAAACACCATTTTAAAGGAAGCTGATCTTTTTTGTCCGAACAGCGTTCGGATTAATTTTACAATCTACTAATTGAACAACTTGGTGCATCCTTACCGACCTTCGAATAAAAAAGACATCAATGCGGATATTTATAGCGTGTTGGTGTTTTTTTGTGCGCTGGAAAACGGTGATTATCTGATCGCTTGCGGTTGCCAACATTGACAGGCTCGCCGTGGGACCGGTTCAAGCCGGAAGGGCCCCGTCTTTCACCTCGCCGTAAAGCCTCGTGAAGACCGCGAGTCTTTCCGACCGTCCGTAACCTAAATTCGGGCAAATCACCGAATTAACGTTACCTTCACGGCTCGGTATCAATGTTAGCGCCCTCCAGTTCACATAGTTACAAGCTTGCACATCGTTTAAATGTCAGTTTCTGACATAACGGGAGTGTGAGATGAACGGTTGTTTTCAACTGTTGGCGGTAAATAATGCATTCTACAAAAAAGTAGATTGCTTCTTTCTCATCATCGCGGTTTTAATCTCTTATTATGATTGCCTCGCATCAGCACGTTGATATATTTTTAGTGATATGATTATAAAATCATAAGAGGATTCCAGCAAAATTAAAGTGACCGATAAAACTTTAATAAATGATTGGAAATTTCCGTTATCGAATAACACGAAATTACTAAAACGAAGGTGAGCGGATATGGCAAGACAGGGGTTAACGACAAACATAGGATTGCGACGCTGGTTTTTCGTGCAGGTAATCATTCAAGAGCTTATTTTGATTGCAGGGCGTGTTGTACTCCATCAAAGTCGAACTACGCTGGTGGTGCTACTGGATGTGATGCTGGTATTGAATTTATTAGGATTGATTTTGTTGGCCCCAAATGAGGAAACATTAGCAAATCGTCATTGGTTCAAACGTTTTCTGTATCGTTTTAATCACTATGGCCAAGTATTTGTTCAGACGGTGACGGTTTCATTGGTACTTTGGGTATTGGCGGCTATCTGTGTGAAGCGGTTACACGTTAATGCTAATGGTGCTGCAATCGTAGTCTTTATCATGTCATTGCTGGTTTATATTCCTATCGGCGTGTTTGCATACGGCCGTATTGAATCATTGGTTGGCCGGATAGTGGTCCTCTTTTCAGTTGGGTTTGAGGTCATCGTGGCTGCGCCAGAAATTGCGGTCATGGCGTTTGAAAAGACATTGGCGCCAGTAGTAAAAGACCTGGCAACCAGTGGTTTTGTCGGTGCCTTTAGTTTCGTGATTATTACGGGCTTTGCAATGAAAGTTTGGGGATTCCGTTTGCCTCGATTTGGGTTTTCCAGAACGGCACAGTGGTGGATCGTTGTTTTACTGGCATTGTTTTGTGTTGGCTACGTCATTTTTAATAGTTTTGACGCAGGAACATCGTTTAGAACACTGTGGAAATTCGACTTTCACATGAAGTCACCGACATTCAAGATGATGTTAAACGGAGTGGAACCTGGAATCGTGGAAGAATGGCTACTTCGCTTTGCCACGCTTAGTCTCCTGATGCGTGCGTTTGAGTTTTCACGACATCAGTTTGGTTGGTCCGTGGCTGTCACGAGTATTTTGTTTGGCCTGTTTCATCTGCCAAACGCACTTCAGGGGCAAAGCTGGTCAGCTACGTTTGAACAGGCGCTGTCGGCAGCCAGTATCGGTTGTTTGTTAGCCGCTTTGTATTTGTACACACGTGCTTTGTGGTGGCCGATGTTGTTCCATTTCAGCGTTGATAGCTTTGCGTTTATGAGCAGTGGCACCCAGACGATGGGTAAGCCAGGGATGTTTGACTGGTGGATGACTGTTATCCTAGCCGTTATCTTTATCGCCATCACCATTTTCTTACTGACAGGTGAGCGGGGCCGCAATGCCAAACGGAATTTTCCAGAATTTACTGGAAATGGGTTGCTTTTCGGCGGTTCAGTTGCCTTTCAAACGTTTCCGACCCGTTAGTTATGTCGCTTACAGTTGCCAACATTGACACGCTCGCCGTGGGACCGGTTCAAGCCGGAAGTGCCCCGTCTTTCACCTCGCCGTAAAGCCTCGTGAAGACCGCGAGTCTTTCCGACCGTCCGTAACCTAAATTCGAGAAAACCACCGAATTAACGTTACCTTCACGGCTTGGTGTCAATGCTGGCGCCATCCAGCTGATATAACTGGAAATTTTGTACGTAGCATTTTTAGCACTAAATTGGCAGGCAACCAACAATCTACTATGTGAGTGGAGCTGACCGAAGACAAAGTTCCGTGTCGGCCACACTTGGCGGCGGAACTTTAGCCGTTTAGTGTTGCGGGATGACTTATGAGACGTGGGTTTCGGCTCATAATCAAGGTTAAAGACTCCGGGTTTAAGGAGGCTGAGACCGGTCCCAACGGAACGGCGTTTTCGGTCAGCGTAGCGGTTGTAATCAAGAATGTTATGTCGTAGACAATTTAGAAGTAAACAAATACCCATCGCAATGGTTAATTTCCGTTTGCGATGGGTATTTGTGTGGTATTGAAATGGATCAACGACCCTTGTCATCAACCTCAGGAGCATCCGTGTGATATAAGCCTTCGATTGATTTATTACCATTTTGACTGTACAGCGAGGTGCTACCGACACCGCGATCGCGTTCGATCTGCTCGGCTTTCTGTAACCCCTTCGTGTACTTATATTTGCTAGGGTCAACTGGGGTAAAACCATCTGGTTTGTAGAATCGCAATAGGTTCTTTTGATTCAATGAATCAGAGAGGCTCAGTTCCTTAGTCACCTTGGCCTGCTCAGCGGCTGTATGTTTCTTCTGTGCAGCCGTTAGATTAGCTGGTTGACCAGTTTTGTTGCTGTAAATGGTGCCAGAAAGAGACGTGTAAGTCGGTGTCACAAAGTCTTGATTTCGGAAGGCCACAACCTGATCATGGTGTTTGGAGAAGAGGTCGGTACCAAACTGAACATACTTTTTGGAGTTGATGCCCAATAAGTGGAGCAGTGTTGGTTCAACGTCAATTTCACCACCATATTGATGCTCGATCTTACCATGACCATTGCCCGGAATATGAACCATAAATGGCACACGCTGTAGCTGGGCGTTGTCAAAATTGGTCCAATCGTCTGGGTCCTTCCCAAGGACACTGGCGAGATTCTTGTTTTCTGAATTGGAAATTCCGTAATGGTCCCCGTAGATGACGATCATTGACTTGTTATAAAGCCCTGATGACTTCAGGAAGTTGAACAGTTCTTCAACGGATTGGTCCAGATAGTGGTTCGTGACAAAGTAGTTATTCACCGCGGAGTCATCGGTGTCCGTTGTTTTGAAGTTGGGATCCTGGTCTTCTTTGCTTAGTTCAAACGGGAAGTGATTTGTAACGGTCAGATATTTAACGTAAAACGGCTGTTGCAGATGCTGGAGGTACTTCACGGAGTCGTCAAACAACAGTTTGTCCTTCAAGCCATAACCCATAGAACGATCACCACTGTGGTTGTAATACGGTTGTGAGAAGAAGTATTGATAACCTAAATTTGGATATACGTTATTTCGGTTCCAGAATGTTGGCACGTTACCATGGAAAACGGCAGTGGTGTACTTTTCAGGTGACTGTTCGAGAATCGCCGGTGCGGCCTGGAAGGTTTCGTCGCTGCCCAGTTGGGCAAACAACGATCCTTGTGGCAGACCATACGTACCTGCTTCTAGCATGTTTTCTGCGTCAGACGTTTTCCCTTGGCCCACTTGATGGAAGAAATTATCAAACGCATAGGTATCCTTAGAATGATAAATGCTGTTTAAAAATGGCGTGACTTCTTTACCATTAACTTTTTGGTCAATCGAAAATTGTTGGAAACTTTCAAGGTGAATCACAATCACGTTGCGGCCCTTAGCAGCACCAAACATTGTTTTATTTGGAGCGGCATAATGTTTTTGCGTAAAGTCAGTGACATCCTTTAGTTCAGACTTGGTGGCCGCGGCCCGCATTGAGGATGTGTGCCATTCACTAGCACCATCGTAAGCGGTGAAAAAGTCTAGTCCGAGGTACTTAACCACATATGTCCGGTCAAACGTCCGCGTCATTAATTGAGAGCGGTCCATTTCAGCAACAGCTAAGTTAAATGTAATAAACATAAGAGCAAACGACGTCACGGCGAAGCCGGTCTTTTTCGGCAGTGCTAGTTTGTCAAACTTCAACCAACGAAAGGCAAACAGCAGAATTAAAATGACTAAGTCCAGCCAATAAAGGACATCATGGGGCATGGTCAGGGCGAGCGAACTGCCTGATAAGCCCTGATTGACTTTGTCGTAGCCAGTCATTGTCGAAACCGTCATGTAATCGGTGAATTCACGGAAGTAAATCACATTCAGATAAAGTAAGACAGTATTTAAAATGTAGGTTAACGTCAAGATTGGATAGAAGAACCGCGCCCGCCGTGCATAAAAAGCGAGGCCGAATAATAGAAGGCTGGTTCCAATCGGATTGATGGCGACAATGAAGGCTTGGACGGGATCACTAATGGAAATGTGAAAGTCGATCGCGTATGCCAACATCGTTTTGGCCCAAAAGACAAAGACCAGAAGCCAGAACAAACCGATTCGGGTGTTAAGTTTTGCTTGCAGCTTACGCATGAATCAAGGTCCTCTTTTTAAATTTACTCGTCAAAAAGCATATGACATAGTTTACCACGTCGGCCAATGGCTGTTCACTATTGGCAAATTGACCTTACGCAAACTTTAACCGGCTAAAGAATGTTTACGTTCCGCAAAGAAGCCCGTCAATTTTACTTAACAGCGGCACCGTCGTGTATAATAGAGTCTAGAAAACATTAAAATTTGGGGGTTATTAACATGGCATCAGTGACACTGTATTTAGTCCGTCATGGACAAACTTATTTTAATATTTATAACAAACTGCAGGGTTGGAGCAATTCACCGCTGACCGACAAGGGTCTAGCAGATGCTAAGTCAGCTGGTGAACGGTTAGCTAATGTGTCGTTTGCCGCGGCCTATTGTTCTGACACAACGCGGGCGCAACAAACGGCTGCAACGATTTTGACTGAAAATAATGTTTCAAATGTCAAACAGCCGATTAGCAGTCCGTTTTTCCGCGAACAGTTCTATGGTTCGTTTGAAGGCGAAAACATGAATTATGTGTGGGACCAAGTCGGCCGTCCACATGGATTAAATGGGTTTAAAGAAATCGAAGAAAAATATTCAATTGCCAAGGCGAAGGACTTCATGAAAGAGGCCGATCCGTTTCATGATGCTGAAAGTAACGATGAATATTGGCAGCGAATCGATCGTGGTTTTGATTTAATTCGTGAAAACGATGATCTTTCTGATGGCGATAATGTACTAGTTATCAGTCACGGCAATACGTTGCTCAGTCTGATGGAGCGTTACGGTGGCGGCAAGTACGATCTCAGCGTCCGTCCAGAAAACGGCAGTGTAACCCGCCTTTCCCTCGACGATCAGAAGATTACGGTGTTGGGGTATAACGAAAAGTAGAGTGCTCACGAAGCCCGGGAGAAGGCGAGCAATAACGTGGAGGTGATGAGAATCAAGCGGTCTTTGCTTGGTTTTCATCAGCTTCGGGTTATGCACAGTCTTCTGGGCGGCAGTGACACGTTTTGGCTACGTAGTAGTTTTGCCTGTGCAATCGTCAGTTTCAGTTGTGCACAGGCTTTTAGGGCTGAGAGCGCGTTATGGCTATGTAGCAGTCGAGAATCAAGCGGTCTTTGCTTGGGTCTCATCAGCTTCGGGTTATGCACAGCGTTCTGGGCGGCAGTGACACGTTTTGGCTGCGTAGCCTCACGACATCAATATAAATAACAAAATAACTAAGGAGCAATTAATGAGTTTATTTCACTGGGGTAAGAAGAAAGAAGAAAAACCAGAACTTGATATTGAACAACTTAAGGGAACAGACGGCAAGGTTTACGAAGATGCTGTATCCGTCCGCCTAGCTGTTTTTGTCGACGAACAAGGTATTGATAAGGAATTAGAGTTGGATGGTCATGACGAAGACGCAACGCACTATGTTGGTTACGATCATGGCACACCGGTCGTGACGGCGAGGGTCAAAGCCTTAGATGATGATCTACTTCAGATTCAACGGGTTGCAACCATTGACTGGGCACGGCACCGTGGTTACGCCGTCGCGCTGATCAATCAGATTACGGCTGATGCCAAGGAAAATGGTTTCAAGACGTTATATCTAGAAGCGCAGGAAACGGCTATCAGTTTTTATGCCAAACAAAGTTTTGAAGCTTATGGTCAACCATTTTTGGAAGCTAACATTTGGCACCGTAAGATGACTAAGGAACTATATCCAGAAGAGTAGGACAGTAATGTTACTGTGGACAGCATAATGAAGTTCAGCAACACGCATTAACCTGGAGGTGGGTGGATGGCGCGAACAAGTTTGCGCGACACCAGTAATGGTAAAATTTTTAGCACGGCGAATTTAATTTTCGGTATTGGCCAGATTAGCAAAATGACGAATGTGTCAACTCGTCAACTTCGGTATTGGGAATCAAAGGGATACATTAAGCCTAAAGAGCGCGAAGATGGTAATACGTCGCGTTTGTACGGGTATGACACGTTTTTAAAAGTGTCTGGTATCAAACTGATGTTGGATGAGGGATACACCTTAGCTGCCTCTGTTGAACGCACAGATGCCTTGATGGCGGAAGCGTTCAATATTCGTGGTTTTTTGCTGGATGCGTATCATGGCGAGGCCACGATTGATGGGCAAACAATGCTAGACCTTGGTTATTTTGATGAAGATCATACGCAACGTTTGTACGCTCACAGGACGGCAGATAATCGCGTCCATTACGTTGTTAAACCAGAAAATGGAGCAAATTGATCGATGATGTCTAAATCACGTTTGGAAGCATTTAGTGATGGCGTTTTTGCCATTTTGATTACGATTCTTGTATTGGAATTTCACGTTCCAGAATATCACCAAGGCCATTTAGCAGCGGCAATTGCGCAACAGTGGCCGGAATTTTTGGCTTATGCAGTCTCTTACTTTTATGTTGGGACATTATGGCTCTTTCACCACGATTACTTCGCGAGCTTGAGAGTGATCGATCGAAATTTGAACCTGATTAATTTGTTATCAATGTTTAGTGTCACGTTGTTGGATTATCCAATGAGCCTGGTAGCGACAGCCATTGCAGAACGAAATACTGCGGACATCCGCGTGTCGTTTATGATTTATTCAGCAGTGGCGTTATTCATCTCTTCCGTTTACTACTTGATGTATCGCTATCTGTACACCCATCAACAGATGATGGACAAGAACCACTTTGTGTTTGATCGTGGTATTAAAATGGATCCTTTACGGTCAATGGTGTTGTATGGACTAGCAATCATCACCTCAATTTGGTCCAATTGGATTGGCGGGATTTTGTTGTTGGCAGGCATTGCGTTTCACTTTATTGCTTACTTGCATCTGAGCCATAATCGACGTCAAACCAGTAAGCTGGAGGCTTAACACTTATGTGTACCAGTATTTTTCAAATTGCCTGTGACGGAACCCACGTACTATCACGGACGATGGATTGGCCGACGCTTGATGTCAGACCAACGTTTGTGCCACGGAATTACGAATGGCAAAGCGATTTTGACAATCGTGTGCATAAAAATCAGTACGCGATTGTCGGCAGTGCGTTTCAATTACCACATCGTATCGACATGTCTGATGGCGTTAATGAATGGGGGCTGACGGCACAGAAATTGACGTTTGCCAATGGTTCCAAACGTGCCATTGAGCGGCGTGACGACAAAGTGCAACTGGCGCCTTATGAGTTTGCATTTTGGTTGCTAGGTAACTTTCGGTCGGTGGCAGAGATTGAAGCACACATTGACGAGGTCGAACTTATGGCTGACACGTACAGTGATCGTAAGTATGGACAGGCAGAACTGCATTTTGCAGTGGCTGACCGCACTGGAAGAATGGTGGCCATTGAACCGACGATTATGCCAATGCGGATTGTCGATGACCCACTGGGAATTTTGACAAACGTACCCAATTTCGAAAAACAGATTGACCGATTAACTGACTATATGGAATTTACTCCTGAATTTCTGGCGGGGCAGGTTCCGTTAAATACCGCCAAGGTCACTACCGGTAACTTATCGGGTAAGTCGATTCCACCTGGTTCCTATAGTCCGTCGTCACGTTTTATTCGTGCGGCTTACTTCAAAGAACGGGCCAATCAACCATTTAATGAAGACGATGCCATTATCAGTAGTTGGCACTTATTGGATGGTGTCGCGGTACCGAGAAACACAGACCATCAGCAAACGTATTCTGTTTATCGCGCAGCAGCGGTTTGTGAGAGTCGCACGTACTACTTTGAACCATATAATCGAGAAAGCATTGTGAAGCTGCAGCTGACTGATGACATGTTGGCGTGGCAGAAACCAGTCTTCTACGATGTGGCTGATGAACTGCAGGTGACATCGGTACGATAATGTGAAGGCAAGTGGATTGTCGTTCAGAAATAATTAGTTTAATAATACAAAGAAGAGGTTGTGACATAAGTTTATTGGGGACGAATAATATGAGCAATATCGCGCTCCAAAGCCCTGAGAATTCCGCTTAACCCAAAACTGACCCATTCCCAAAGTTCGGGAATAGGTCAGTTTTACGTTAATGCTCGTTCTCAAACCAGACTTGTGTCACAGCTCCTTCTTTATTGTGGTGACGAAAAGTATCACCCATCTACCGATCAAAAAAACGATAGTGTCGCAAAATGAGATAAACAACGGCGCCAAGCGCAATCATGATCAAAATGGTAATTTGCCAGCCATAGGGATTGTGCTCAAATGGCAGTGCAACGTTTTCACCAAAGAAACCAGAAACGATGGTCGGCACAGTCATGATGATTGAGTAAGCTGTCAAGAATTTCATCGTGTTGTTCAGACTGTTATCAATCAGGTTTGAATAAGCGTTTGACACACGCTCAACCACGTCCGAAGCCATCTGGGCCATTTCTAGACCTTGTTGCGATTCAACTAGTATATCCGTAATATGTTCATTTTGATCTGCATTGACCGGTACGACTGGGGTCCGCTGCAGATCCTTAAGCATGTCTGTATTGGTTTTTAACGCAGTCAGATAGTAAACCAAACTTGTCTCAAGGTCCATGAGTTCGTTAATGGCGCTATGTTCAGGATTGGTTTTCAAACTCCGCTGAATCTCTGCCCGTCGCCGATCAATTCGATTGATTTTGTCCAAATAAGTCGTTGTCAGTTTGTACATCAATCCTAAAATGGCATCGATTGGTTGCTGCTGCTCAATGGGCGGCAATTTTAATGCAGAATTGGAGTTGATAACTAGATTATGCACATAGTTCGTGGTACCACTGGTGAACGTATATACCCGTTTGCCTTTGAACAGAAAACCAATTGGCGCGGTGGCTGCTTCAGGGGAGTCATCCGGTAAATCAGTGATGACATTAAAAATCATCAGTGAAATACCCGCTTCCTTGTCAAATTCGATGCGGGCACGTTCACTAGGGTCGGTTGCGTACCCGTACATTTCTTCGGTTAGTTTGTAACTTTGAATGAGACGGCGATGCTCAGCAGCTGTTTCATCCTGCACATCGACCCATTCAAAGTTGTTATTGATTTCAATTGGTGTCAGCATAATTTGCCTCAAAAATTCAGAATAAAATCGTTTACAGTCCTATTAACCATAGAACCATGGAATTGCAATTGTTAGAACAACAATCAGAATCAGCGCTAATAGATGGCGTGTTTTGTGTAACCAAGTCAGGGCTGCATATTCACGAATGAGACCGCGATGATAGTAATGTGACCGTGTTGGCGCAGCAATGCCACGACTGTTTAATTTGAGCATCGCAGCGAACACTGAGGCCCGAAAGACGTGAAAGTTATTGGTCACAAATTCGATTGTTGGGTGTGGCTCATGAATGACATCGAGTGAATATTGAAAATTTTCAAACGTACTTGTTGATTTTTCTTCCAAACGGATCGCCGCGGCGGGATAACCGTTTTCCTTCGCGTAGGCAGCCATGGCCGAGGATTCACTGATGGTTTCATCAGCGCCCTGACCGCCGGACATGATCAAAATCGGCCAGTCGCCAGTTTCGTCTTTGGCAATACTGCCAACGCGCATCGCCGTGTCCACACGCGATTTCAATAGCTTAGACAGTTGATTGCCATGATGTAACCCACTGCCAAGAACGATCACGTAATGTTCACCGTGCAGTTTTGTCTGACGTGGGTAAGTCCAAGTGGCCACGAGGAAGTCAGCAATTGTGATACACATGTAAGCACCCAACAGGGTGAGTGCCGTGTTGACGTACTTCATTGGTGTCAGTAAGTCGGTAGGCCAGACGTGAGCTGGAATAAAGGGCAGGACAGCCAGTGCAAGCCCAAGGATGATCGCAAAAATGGTTAACGCGCGAAAATGACGCCGTAATGGTCGAAAGTGCCAGTTGATCAACATGACCCAATCGAATAAGCCAAGTGTGAGAGCCAAGAAAGCGAGTGCACTGAGAACCCGCCAGCCAATGTGATGAGTGTCTGACAGTGATGCCAATAAAATAATTGGCATGCCCAGTAAAATAACGGCTCCAACGACGAGATACCAAGAATTCAAGAGGCGTCGGGGATCGTGACGATAACCAAAGATAGCCAAGGTTACGGCCACAATAAAAATAAGTGCAGGAAAGAAAATTAGAAAATTAGTCACTTGCGATAATGAAAACATGGAAACTCCTTAACGTGATTGATGGCGTTCAGAACGAGTTGTGTAGTTCTTCTTTGGTGAACTAGGTGTCGATTGTTTGCGGATAGGAGCAGTTTGTTGCTCATCAGTAACAAACGACGAAATGGTTGTCGTGTGACTCAGCCGCTCGAATAATAATGGATACGTTGGCATCATTGCAGCCAGAACGATATCCACCATGAAGATGAGGATCGTCAATACTGTAAACGTCCCAACTAGTCCAAACGACGTTAATTGACCGTGAATATTAAAAATATGCTGTAGACCAAGGCCAATTAAGATAAGTGGAATATAAATAACCAAATTTCGAATGATCACCTGTAACCATGAAGCAGTGCGCCAGTTGGTTGCCTTAACTTGCAGGTAGACAGCGCGCAGGCCAATTGTAGTACCCTTGAAAAGCCCCTGTGGGATGAATACAAAGAGCAACAACCCCAATACTAGCAATAACCACATGTTTGGATCGTGATCAAAGGCGAGGCCGCCAATCATGAAAATACCGGTGAATGTGCCGACAAACAGCATGTCGATGACGAAAGCTGTGAACCGTCGTAACAACCCAACCTGATGTGCGCGTTTGGCATTTGCTGTTTCGATTCGTTCCTTACTAGGTAGTAACCAGGAAAACAATGGGGCACCCAGCCAACCAATGAAACCACCGGTCGTATTAAGGAGTAAATCATCAACGTCAAACAGACGGTAGGGACGAACGTACAAGCCGTATAAGCCAGTTAGTTGAGTGACTTCAAAGAACAGACTTAAACAAAATGACAAGACAATGGTCGTGAAGAAACCGCGTTTGAAATAGTAATGGAGATAAAAGCCAAACGGAATGGTCAGCATGATGTTGAAAAATGGCTGTTGAAATCCTGCGGTGTGTAACGTTGGAATCCAAGTCGCAGCGTTATGAAGGCTGAACCCAGTGGCCTTAAAAGTATAGTACACCAGCAGGGGATGAAAGTTGTGTGTCGGTGTCGTCAACGCGGCTACAGAAGCCCGCGATGGTAACGGCAAAATGATGAGAAAGTAGGCACACAGTAAATAAAAATAGAAACTATAATTTACAAAGACCTGCCAACGTGAAATCGCGCCATAGCGATGATAGTGGTAGGCAAATAACGGTACGGCCATGGCAATCGCTAAAAGTGGGAACAAGATGACTGCCACGTGAATTGGTTCAAGATATTGGCGCCACATTATCGCCACCTCCAGAAAATTCAAGATAAACTCTGCTCTAAATTGTACCACGGGTGAGCGGGTCGTATGACAGTCCAAACACGAACGTGACGAACCTTAATAAAATTAATGACAGCACGGTCAAACGAGTTCCCTTATAACGATAGTGTTGCGGTGGGTGGCGTGACGCTGGTAGGAAAGAACCGGTTATGCTTTGTTTCACTTGGCAGTAGTAATAAGTAAATGAAGCCGATACTAAGTAGAGTAAAAAGCGTTGCCGTAGCACTCGCAAAAATGAGCGCCATGTCGGCATTCAGGCCACGCGTGACCGTGTAAGTAATTAACAAGGCGATATCCACACTGACATTTAAAACCAGCCAGCCTGCAGAGCGATTGGCATCATGTAGGCGGCGTACAAATAAGGCTAAAGAAGGAATTAAAGCGATGATCGCATAACCAATTAGCAGTAGGAGGAGTGGCAAGGATGAAGTTGCTACAGTTACTAATAATCCAAATGATAAACTGTTTTGATTAGCATCGATTGAAGATAAGAAGTCGCGGATAGAATAAGTCGTGGGAATCAAAAAGAGTAGCATAAAAATAACTTGCCAAAATTGCCAGCCCCAGAACTCTATCCGCGTTGCCCGACCACGGAAATTAGTATAGTTGCGCCAAAATGATAGGAACGTTTGAATTAACCGCATGTTATGCCCCTCAAATCTAAAAAAGATTATCTAATCAAATTCTTATTTTATCATCTTTTTCTAATAAAGTCTGTGTTAGACGTTCGATTCTCATAACTTATGGTAGATTGCAAATTTAATCCGAATTTTTGGACAAATTGGTCAGCATAACCTGATACGGTGTTTTCCAGTCAAGTATTTTAAGCGGTCTCTGGTTAATTTGGAGTAACGTCGTCGTTAAATCTTGAGCACTAATGTGCTCAAAACGAGTCCCCTTAGGATAAAAATAACGTAAATTCCGATTAAAGCGTTCATTACTACCACGTTCAGCTGGCGTATAAGCATGACAGTAATAGGTCTTAATACCATATTGTGATTCAAATGATACTAGCCCACTAAACTCAGTACCACGGTCCACAGTAAAACTGTGCACCGGTCCATTAAAAGTTGTTAGGAACTTAGTCAGTGCTTCATTAACACTCGCTGTCGTTCGGTCCTTTAACCGATATGCCCAAAGGAACCGTGATTTGCGATCGATTAAAGTTAATAAAACTGCCTTACTATGCCCACGAGGGCCAACGACGGTATCTAGTTCAAAATCACCGATGCGATTACGTTGATTAATCATCATGGGACGCTGTTCAATCGATCGCCCCAAAGATTGATTATATTTGGATCGTTGGTCAACGTTACGCCGTTGGCGTACGCCATGTTCAGGTAGATCATTCAAGGAGAAACCAATTCTCCCCTGATTTAGCCAATTATAAATAGATTTAGTCGCTAGTTTAAATTCGTGAGCAATCATTCCTGGTGACCAGCTTAGATGTAAATGGTTGAGAATTGTTTGCTTTAACTCATCGCTCAGCTTAGTTTTCCGACCACATCGTGATCGCTTGTATTCGGCATCTGTTTGTGCTAATTCAGCCTGATAAGGTTGACATCGAGATAATTCATAAGAAATTGTTGACGGTGATCGGTTCAGCCGAACGCCCATTTGGATATTGGACAGCCCTAGTTCACAAAAGGTTTCGATTTTAATTCGTTCGGAATAGGTTATACTAGACAAAAGATCAGCTCCTAAAAGATGGGTTTGTTGTAAACACCATTTTAAAGGAAGCTGATCTTTTTTGTCCGAACAGCGTTCGGATTAATTTTACAATCTACTTTAAGTAATCTTTTTGAACGTTTTATGTTTGAACAGCAATATTCGTGACGAATTCAAATCAGGATGAGCAATAATTTAGAATGGTTGTCCCTGGTTCAAACTACCTTCAACAGTTTCGAGAAATTTGAGAATTGTTTTGCGATCGCCTTTGCTGAACTTTTGCGCGATGCCGAGGTATGTTTCGTTAATTTCACGGTCGATTTCTTGGTATTCGCGAGCTAGAGTAACGCCATCACCTGAGAGCGCCAATGTTGTTACTCGACGATCTGTTTCACTAACTTTAGTATCAACTAACAATTCTTTGTTGAGCTTACGGAGGGCCTTTGTAACAGCGGGTTTTGAAATGGAAAAGTGGTCGGCCAAGATGCTGTTAGTGACGGCTTCATCACTTTGAAGTAGAAATTGCAGAATTTGTAACTGAGTTAGGCTTAGCTGGTAAGCACCTATATGAGCAGCCGCTCGTGTCCGCAATAACGTGTTCTCATTGGTGGCGACATGGCCCATGGTCTGTCTTAAATGGTCTGCTACTTCTTCAACTGTCACTTTTGCCATGTTCAAAACTCCCTACTTTTATTAATCATTTTATTCAACGATATCGATGTTTTTGTCATCAACAGTTTTATGGTTGAGAGCCGGAGAGTACATTAGTAGACCGGCTGTATGCCGCAGTGCCCCGGGCCGCAACTCACGAAGGCTCAGTTTACTTGCCGCTGTTTGAGCATCATGAATGTCGAAATGGTCGGCTAAATCGTACCCGAAAAGGGCAAAGTAGTCTGGGCAGTCTGTGGTCAGAATTGCTTGATAGCCTCGCACAAATGCGCGATGCTCAAGCTCATCAACTAGTTGCCGACCAATGCCTTGTTTCTGGAAGTCAGGCAGGACGCCCAACGGATTCAGAATGGCTAATTTTGCGGTCGGTTGACCCTGAATATAGGCGTCGGAAATCGTGCCGTACCCGACAATGTTGTCATGAGCATCTTTGCTGACAAGCTCAAAGGTAGGCAGATAGGTTCGTTCCAAACGGAGCGTGGCTAACTGGTCATCAAAGTCGATCGTCTTTTTTGACGATGCAAAAGCCGCCTTTAAAAGTTCAGCGGCGGCCTGATAATCGGCAGATTCGATTGTGTGAATCGTGTAACTCATGCACTCACCTCAAAAAGATATCCAGTTAACTATAACATTTTGTGTTTGTTGGTGGGGCCAAAACCGCGAATTTATGGGCTGAATTTCTGATTTTCGCTGATAAAAGAGGGCTTCTAGGTCAAATGCGCGAAAATTAGGAATGATACTAAAAAACGCCACGATGTCCGCTAGTTTCACTGAACATCGTGACGATTATTGTCATTGAAATTTTAAACTAGGTTTATTCACCGCGCAGTAACTCACCGAGAGAAGGTTGTGCCTTCGTGTCGATGCCGTAGTGCTTGGCGAATTCATCAACTGTGTCTTGACCGAATTGCTTTGGATCAAGTGGCATAAATGCAGCAGCTACGGGATCTTCTGGATCGATTACAGCATTGAGGACGATTGGTTTCTTGTTGCCAGCGGCCTTCAATTGTTTGATTTGGTCAAATGCGGCATCTAGTTCCTTAAGATTAGTGGCTGTCATGCCTACAGCTCCCAGTCCTTCAGCAACTTTAGCCCAGTCCGCATCGGTTAAGTCGACACCGTAGAAGTGTTGCTTAGTTTCTTGTTGTTCATACCAGATGAATCCGAAACGCTGGTTCGAGAAAACGATGTTGATGACTGGTAATTCGTAACGGGCTTCAGTGATCAGGTCTTGAACGACCATTGAGAAACCACCATCACCAGAGAAACTCCATGCTTGTCCATCCGGAACACTTAAGGCACCGGCCAAACCGGCAGGAATACCATAGCCCATTGTGGCAAACAGACCAGAAATAGCAAACTTCTGATTTTCTGTCATCTTGACACCACGAACGGCAAATTCAGAAACATTCCCAGTGTCAACACCATACGTGTCGTTTGGCCCAGCAAGTTCGCGTGTTTTACGCATAACGGCTTCGGGTTCAAGCCCCTTGCTGTCATCATTGGCGCGATCGTCCAACCACTTCAACCAGTTTTGCCGGTTGATGCGGTTTTCCTTGATCCAGTCTGTTTCAGGCAGTGACTCACCAGTGTCAAGTAGCGCTTGCAGATAGGTCTTGCCATCTGCGATCACAGCGTAGTCGATTGGCACAACTTTCCCAATATCAAACGAATTATCGTTGACTTGGACGATCTTGACGTCCTTCGGCCAGAAGCGTGCAAACGGATATTCAGAACCAATGAAGAGAACTAAATCAGCATGTTGCATGGCTTCAAATCCAGGTTTGCCACCCAAACGACCATTAGTACCCAGGTAGTTCTTGTGATCCGTTTCCATTACACCAGTTGCCGGTACAGTGGAAATAACAGGAATATTAAAGCGTTCAGAAACGGCATCCAATTCTTTACGAGCGCCTTTTAAACCTGTCCCAATGTAAAGCAGCGGGTGTTTAGCATCTTTGATCATCGTCAAAGTGTCACTCACGGCCTTGGGATCAATCACTTGTTTATACGTGTTAGATACAGTTACTGGTGTCTTAACGGCTTCGTAGTCGATTTCCTTGGCAGATAGGTCCTCGGGAATCGTCACAACCGCAACACCCTTGTTCCGATAAGCCTCACGAATCGCTTGATTGACAACGTAAGGCAGTTGTTCTGCTGTAGTGACTGTGCGATTGAAGACAGCAACATCCGCAAACATTGGGTCTTCATCCATTTCTTGGAAGTAATTGGTGTTCATAACTGGCTGACCAACTTGGCCGACGAGGGCCAAAACAGGTACGTGATCCATCTTGGCGTCGTATAGACCGTTGAAGAGGTGGGTTGCACCAGGGCCTGCAGAACCAAAGGCGACCCCAATCTTGCCAGTAAATTTGGCATCAGCGGCCGCAGCCATGGCGCCGACTTCTTCATGGCGAACCTGAATGTACTGTACTTTATCTTTTTCAAGGTACAGACCTTCGACTGTATGGTTGATAGAACCACCAGGAATTCCGTAAACGTGGTCAACGCCCCAGTCTTCCAATACCTTTACTAATGCTTGCCCAGCAATCATTTTTGCCATAACGTGCATCTCCAATTCATTAAATATCTTGTACTCATTTAGAATGTTAAGACTGCTATTTGGAAAATGCACAGATTTATACTCGAAAACTTACAAAAAGTAAGCGAAATTAAAAGCTCAGTTTGTTTCCAACTGGGTTAGACTAAAAGAACAGTTTATTAACAGTACATATGTCTGATTTAATGAGTTGGCTGTCGCCTACGGTTGTCGACATTGACACGCTCGCCGTGGGACCGGTTCAAGCCGCCCAAGTTCGGAGTCTTTCACCTCGCCGCCAAGCCTCGTAAGAACCGCGAGTCTTAGCGACCATCCGTGGTGTAAATTCGGTAACACCATCCCGAATTAACGCCACCTTCACGGCTTGGTATCAATGTCGACGCCCTCCAGCTAATATAGTCGCTTGTTTCGTAGACTATCAGCAGTCTTTAGCATAGGTAATCTTTTGAACTGAGCTGCAAATTTGTAAAATACTGTTTCTTATTTGTGACAGTAGTGGAGCTGACCAGAGACAGAGTTCCGTGTCGGCAACATTTAGCGGCGAGAACTTGGCCGCTTAGTGTTGCGGGATGACTTATGAGACGTGGTTTTTGGCTCATAATCAAGGTTAAAGACTCTGGGTTTCAGGAGGCTGAGACCGGTCCCAATGGAACGGCGTTTCTGGGCAGCGCAACGGCAGACAATTGATTTGACTGACAATTAATGGTGCAGCAGGAAAGTTAATGTTGAAGAAGGAGGGTGCTTCGGTTGGCAACGGTGAATCAAAATGAATGGACAACGCAACTAGTTGTGACAGATCAAGAAGCAGGATTGACTATTCGTGAGCTGCTCCGTTTGTGGTTAATTCCCAAGCGACTGCAACATTATCTCAGGGTCCGCGAAGATATCCACGTTAATAACAGCTATCGTCCTTACAATACACGCGTGGTCACTGGCGATGTGGTCACACTCACAGTCCGTGCCGATGAGCTACAAACACCGGTCCAAACATACCTTCCCGATGATCACCTAACGTTGCCAATTCTGTTTGAAAATGATCAATTATTAGTCATCAATAAGCCCAGCGGTGTGAAAAGCCACCCAAATCGTACGGACGAAGCCGGTACTGTGATGAATTTTTTGACCACACAGTTAGCGTCTCAACAGGTGCAACCCTGGATGGTTCACCGTTTGGACATGGCGACGAGTGGCGCGATGATTGTGGCCAAGACGCCATTAGTTGTCCCAATTTTAGACCGGCAGATCAGTGATAAACGCATTCAGCGGACTTATCAGGCGTGGGTGAGTGGTCACTTCGACCAAGCGACTGGGGAGTTTACTAATGCGATTGGTCGTGATCCTGAAGACCGGCGCAAACGGATGATTAATGGGGAAAATGCCCAGAGTGCGCTAACCCAATACGAAGTGCTCAATACCACATCAACGGCAAGTCTAGTGTCATTAACACTTAAAACGGGACGGACGCACCAGTTGCGAGTTCATTTGGCCGGTAATGGGCATCCAATTATTGGTGATCCGTTGTATCAACCGAATGTCGAAAGTTTTTCACACCAACGGATGCTTTTGCACGCGTTTAAATTAAGTTTGATATTGCCTTTTAGTGATAAACGCGTCACAATTAATGCACCGTTGCCAGAGGCTTTTTCCAGATTTGGATAACGGCAATGCTCCTATGAGCAAGAAAGAAGGATTTTATCGTTGTTACACCTATTAAGCCAACTGTACGGACCGTTTTTCGACGGCCATAACTGGGCGGCGGTATTGACCAGTAGTAATGACTGGTTAATCATTGGTTCATTAGTTTTGATTGAGTGTTTACTGTCAGTTGATAATGCGGTTGTTCTGGCAGCGCAAACGACCTCGTTGAGTAACCTAAAAGATCGTGAAAAATCGTTATTTTATGGCCTCTGGGGCGCTTATCTGTTTAGATTTTTGATTATTGGTGTTGGGACATATTTGATCAAGTTTTGGATCATCAAGGTGGCAGGAGCGTTATACCTTTGTTATCTGGTCTATCGCTATTTCCATCACTTGATTACCAAACGGAAACGACATCCAGTTGGCCAATCCGAAAACGCTGACGCAACGTCCGCTAAACCGCGGCGCATCGGGCATATTTCTGTATTTTGGTCAGTTGTCATTCAGATCGAAATCATGGACATTGTGTTCTCGATTGATTCGGTACTTGCGTCACTAGCAGTTTCAAACAATCCCGTTATCGTTTTAATTGGTGGCTTGATTGGAATCCTGTGTATGCGGGGCATTGCTGAAGTGATTATGAACTTGATGCGCAAGATTCCGGAGCTAGAAACGATGGCTTATGTGCTGATCGCATTGATTGCGATTAAGTTATTCATCTCCATTCCCGCCATCAACATCGAAATTTCTTCAACACTGTTTGGCCTCGTTATCTTGGTCGCCGTGGTGATCACTTTAATTATTCATTACGTGCGACGATCACGTCGTTTGTCTCGGCAAACGCGGCGCGACAGCTAACGGTTTGGATAGGATATTAACCGAACAAACAATGAACGGAAAACTGAATAATAAATTTGATTTTGAAATGGCTGTTCACCTATGTGGATGGCCTTTTGTTTTACCATTATCATGTTGAAAATTGTGATGAGTCGCATGGTCAGGAGGATAAAACGATGGCTGAATATCAGGCAAGTACGGACGAAAAGGAACTAAAAATCAATGATTTAGCGAGTTTGGAACCACTGGTAAAGGCACGCATGGAACCCGGCGCGTTTGGTTACATTCAGGGTGGGGCAGAAACAGAGTGGACGATGCGTGAAAATACCGCGGCGTTTGATCACGCGCAGATTGTCCCTCGAGTACTGCGCAACCTTGAAAATCCAGACTTGCATACCAAGCTGTGGGACATGGAACTTAATACGCCAATGATTGATGCGCCAGCCGCTGCACATGGATTACTACACGTTAACGGTGAGTCGGAAACCGCTGAGGCGATGGCCGATGAAGGCAGCATCATGTCGATTTCGACGTACGCAAATGAGCGGGTGACAGATATTGCTAAGGCTGGTCACGGTGGTCCGCAATTTTTCCAGTTATACATGAGTAATGATAATGGCTTCAACCACTGGATTTTGGATCAGGCAGTCGCATCAGGTGCGAAAGCCGTCATCTTAACCGCTGATGCGTCGCTTGGCGGGTATCGTGAAGCCGACGTGAAGACAGGCTTCTCATTTCCATTGCCGATGGTGAATTTGGCGGACTATTCTGCTAGTGACAACAGTGGTGAAGGGTTAAACATCATGGAAATTTATGCCAAGGCCAAACGGACACTGAGTTTGGCCGACATTGATGCCATCGCCAGCTATACAAAATTACCAGTCATTGTTAAAGGCATTCAGTCGCCGGATGATGCTATGCTGGCCATCGGTGCTGGTGCTGAAGGGATTTGGGTTTCTAATCACGGTGGCCGTCAATTGGATGGTGGCCCAGCTTCGTTCGACGTGTTGCCGGCAATTGCTAAAGCTGTTAACCATGAGGTACCGATTATTTTTGACTCTGGCATTCGCCGCGGCGAGCACGCTTTTAAAGCGCTGGCAAGTGGGGCCGATATTGTGGCGTTTGCTCGCCCATTATTCTATGGCTTGAATCTTGGTGGTGTCGCCGGGGTTCGTTCCGTCATGCAGCACTTCAACCGCGAATTGCAGATCACGATGCAGCTGGCGGGAACCAAAACGATTGATGAAGTCAAACACAATCAGTTGATGTGGCGTCAGGTTTATTAAAAAGTAACGTTGGTGCAATCGGTCAGTGACAGTTGCAAACGGATGGTTCGATTGCGTATACTAGCCTCATGAATTTTTACGGAGGCAAGTCATGGCACAAAATGTAACAACGCAAACGGAAATTGATATGGCAACGACTAGCGGACTGTCTGTGTTAGACGTTTGGGCACCCTGGTGTGGTCCCTGCAAAATGTTAGAGCCAGTATTGAGTCAGTTAGAAGACGATTATGATGGCAAGGTTAACTTTTTGCGGTTAGACGTTGATGACCACCAAGCGATTGCAGAAAAGTACAAGGTCATGAGCGTGCCAAGCTTAGTGATTTTCAAGAACGGCAAGGCTGTCGAAAAGGTGTCCGGCTATTATCCTAAAGAAAAGTTGAGCCGGTACCTCGATTCGAAAATTGCCGAAATGTAGTGCTTTCGCAGTTGATATTTCAGATAAAAAATTGGCCTATTCCTTAATCTAAGGAGTAGGTCAATTTTTCGTTTCAACAGCGGTTTGCTAGTTATGATGCCGTTACGCTGGCACAAAACGCCGTTCCCTGGGACCGGTCTCAGCCTCCTGAATCCCTGAGTCTTCTACCTTGATTCAGAGCCGAAAAAACCACTCGTCTCTGAACTCGTCCTGTAATACTAGGCGGCCTAAACCCTGGCCGCCAAGTATTACCGACACGGAACTCTGTTTTGCGCCAGCTTCACTACTATATATTGTTGTGCTCACTTTGATGTCGGACCAGGTCATTAAACTCGTCACTTTGTTAGAAATGAAGTCAGATTAGCGTGGTTACACTACTTGGTTACTATATGAGCTGAAGGGCGTCGACAGTGATACAAAGTCGTGGAGGTAACGTTAATTCGGCGGGTTATCCGAATTTAGGTTACGGACGGTCGGAAAGACTCGGCTTTTCACGAGGCTGTCCGACGAGGTGAAAGACCGTGAACTGCGGCCTTGAACCGGTCCCACGGTGGCGTGTCACGGTCGACAACCGCAAGCGGCATCCAACGCAAACTTAAACGGATACCTTTCAGCCAATGTCACGAAAATAATCTGACTAACAATCAAAATATTAATTTTTACCAATGATTCGCAGTGCACCCCCGCCAGTTCACAGTTTCGTTTAGTTGGTGCGGTATAATAACGCCATTAAATGGGGGAATGTTTCCGATGGGTGAACAAAAACATGCAGTGCCGCAGCGGCCAGCAAAGCAGGATCGGTTTATCCGCTGGCTGATCGGCATTCTGTGCGCAGTGCTAGTACTAGCTGGCATCGTCATGGGCTGGGAAGCGAGTGAACAAAAGCAACTGGGTCACGTTCAGGTTTCATACAGTAAGACACCGACACTTTTTGTCTCTGGTGACTACAGTAACTGGCTGACGTTTGGACCAATGAATGCACGCCTTGAACGTTATGATATTGGTCAGGCAGTGTGGACGATTCATGTGGCTAAGGATGGTAAAGCGACCATTGATAAACGCGGACCGCTAGGCAAACGGAATCCACTTATTCTTGTGCTCTTTGCGGATAACCACCATGCGTCACGTGAGGCACGGCAGCTAACTGGTGTGATGAAAATGCTGAAGCAACGTGAACATATAAATACTGTCAACATGGTCGGCCATTCATCTGGTGCAAACATTGTTTATCAATATTTGACCGGTAAGGCGGCCGATAAACGTGAGGATTATCCTGATACCGCTAAGTTCGTCAATATTGCGACGACGTTTAGTAAAGCAGAACAAAAAGCCGCGGATCGTTTTCCGCGGCACATCCAAGTGTTAAATATTGCCGGTGATTTGTTTGGTACCGGTGGTGATTTGGGCGTTTCCGTTAAGGGCGACCATAAACTAGGCGAAATGTTGGCCGGCCGGGTGGATGGTTATCAGAGTGAAACTCTGGTTGGCGGGATTAGCGTCATCCATTACCTGCTCCATCAAAATCCCCATGTTGATCGCGCGGTCACGGACTTCTTGTGGCAAGCACGATTTACGCCGCAAACGAATTATCCGCGTTAGCGATTATTCGTCACACAGTGAGCGTTCAATCTGGGCGTGATCGATGTGAGTGTCGCCCCAGTCACAAATGGCATCCAGCAATGGAATAATTGATTGGCCCTTGGCGGTTAATGTATATTCTACGTGTGGTTGGGCCGTTTGGAAATCGTGGCGTTCAATAAGACCATCATCGGCGAGTTCTTTTAACTGATTTGTGAGGGTCTTGTGGGACACTTCGCGAATGTGATGCTGTAAGTCGGCGAACCGGCTGGTGCCCGTTTCCGCAATTTCATACATGATCATAATTTTCCATTTTCCCTGAATCAATTGCATCGTGGCGTCGAATTCGTTTCTGTAACGGGGATGAGTCGTGGTAGGGCGTGATTGCATAATTAAGTTGATCCTTTCAATTCGTAGTTACGTTAAGGTGCGTACTTCCTTTTTGTCAATGTGCCCATTATACTTGCAAACGTTGATAAAAGGAATTTTGGAGGATTATTAAAAATGAAATCATTAGTTGTTATTACCGGTGCAAGTTCTGGCTTTGGTGAGGAGATTGCCAAACAGTTTGCTGCGGATGGGTACCCAATGTTATTGCTAGGCCGTCGCGAAGAAAAGTTAGCCGAAGTTGCTAAGGGCATGGATAATGTCATGATCGACACGGTTGACGTGACTGACTATGATCAGTTTGAAAAAGCTATTCGTAAAGCCGAAGACAAGTACGGCAAGACCGACTTGTTGGTTAACAATGCCGGATTGATGTTGCTTGGCAATGTTCAAAATCAAGACCGTAAAGAATGGCAAACGATGTTGGATACCAATGTTATGGGTGTGTTGAACGGTACGCAGATTGTCTTAAACGATATGCGTGAACGTCACCATGGCACGATTCTGAACATGTCGTCACTGGCTGGTAAGAAAACGTTTGTGAACCATGCGGCTTATGTCGCCAGCAAGTTTGGTGTTCACGGTTTGTCAGAAACCATTCGTGAAGAAAGTGCAGCCGAAAACGTGCGTGTCATGATGGTTGCGCCTGGCGCTGCTGAAACGGAATTGTTGACGCATGTGACCAGCAAGTCTGCGTTGTCAGATTATGAAAGTTGGAAGGAAACGATGGGTGGTATCACCCTCGATCCCGTCCATGTCGCTGAAACTGTGAAGTTCATGTATGACATGCCACAGGAAGTTAATATTCGTGAAGTTGACATTGCGGCTACACGCCAAGATGCGTAAGGCATAACTTAATTCAAACTAAAGCGAACACCCCGGAAATGAGTTTTGACAATTCACCTTCGGGGTGTTTGTTTTGCAATCAATGAGGATATTAATCGTGTTTACGTTTGCTAGAAAAAGGAATTGTTCCCAGCAAACCTAACAGTATGGCACCTACCATCGCTGCCAAATGATTCTCGTGCATGCCTGTATTCGGCAATTCTTCACTGTGACTATCAGCTGTCCGACTTGCGTTGTTAGCTGTTTCCGATTGTGGGAACTGCTGACTTTGAGAAGAAGCAGAGTCTAACAAGTTAGATGTAGCGTAGGAAGAACTAACAGAGGTCGGGAGTAAGCCAGCGGACTGGCCTGGTGTCATTTGATTTGTAGTTTCACTATCAACTGCATTGTCTGAATAGTCTGGTTCCGCAGAAACCGTTGGGTTATCGCCATTGCCGTCATTATTGTTGTCAGATGGATGTTGCCCATCTTCTTTCACATAAATGTACGTGATTGTCTGGTCTGTATTCGTAAATGTGCCGTTTGCGTTACCGTCAATCGTTGATAACGTGTAGCCATTTAAATGCTTAACGACCGTTTCGTAAGTGTCACCAACATTGCCAGATAGTATTTGTGTTGGGACAATTTCATTGCCCTCTGTATCAACGTACTTAACGGTAATATCACCGCCGCGAACAGCGTCTTTGGTATAAACATACGTGATAGTTTGATTTTCATTCGTAAATACGCCGGTTTCACTACCTTCAACGTGGTCAAATGTGTAACCATCAACGGGCTTAATCGACGATGTAAAGGAGTCCCCAATATTTCCCGTTAACTTTTCAGATGGGGAAATTTCATTGCCGTGCTGGTCCACATAAGTAACTAGAACATCAGCACCCTGAACAATATTTTTGGTGTAAACATACGTGACCGTTTGTAATTCGGTGGTAAAGGTTCCGTTAGCATTGCCATCAACGCGGCTGACACTATAGCCGGCTATTGGTTTAGGCGTGGTGGCATAAGCCCGGCCGACATCACCATTAATGTGTTGTGCGTCTGCGAGAACATTGCCGTTTTCATCAACATAATTAACGCTGATGTTGCCCCACATCATTCGATAATATTCCATGCCCGTTTGAAGCAGGGTGTTACCATTCGCGTACTCCACGGCTGTGTACATTGGGTAGCCACTGACACCGTACTGATTGGAAATGATGGTGTAACCAATGTTGGCATACTGTTTTGAGCCACTGATAACGTAATGATCGCCATCAATCGTCACAATGGGGGTATCGCTATTATAAGTTTTGTAGCCAGTTAAAATAGGTTTGCCATCGATGCCAATGGTCTGGCTCACGATGTTGATGTCGTCACCAGTTTGAGCGATATGAACTGGATCGGTATAGACGCGATAATTATTCACTGAAAAAATGCGGACATTGGAAAACTTGGCAAAGTAGGAAAAATCTGAAAGACGCTGATTAGATAGGGATAGAAATAGGCCGTTTGGATTTGCCTGTGAAGCCTTGGTAAACATTGGATCTAATTTTAGGATTTGGTCACCACGCAAGCCAGTGGTATTCGTCATGGATGTTTTCCCAGCGAATTCGATACCCCAGTAATAATCAAGTCCCCCAAACGTCAAGGAGTTCAACGCCGCAATATCAGCGTCAGTCCAATTACCGGCCCCATCTTGTTGAATGTCAAAAGCCGTAGTGATGTGGAGCCCTGTGAGTGGTACCAAAGAAACCCCAGGCTTAAGGTACACCGACAGTTGAACACCCCAGCCTTCTGGCAATTCGCGTAATACTTCAATTCCTTTTAAACTCGTGATTGGATTCACAGTAGTTGTCGGTATCAGGAGAATTGTAATTTCATTTTTACTGTGGACAAACGTAATGTGGCGCACGTCACCATAAGTTAATTCACCTGAGGTTACTTGAAAAGCGTTCAACATGGCCTGCTTTAGCTGGGCATCTTCAATGTCAACGATATCTGAATCCGCATGAGTAGAATCAGCGGTTATCGTTGCTGTGGTCGCCATGATTTGGGCGTTTGTTGTTGCGGGAATGCTAGCCGCCGCCATCAGCGTTGCATTTCGATTTGAGACTGACGTGGATTCAGTGCTGTCACTTGATCTGGCAGCACTGGTGACACTTGTTGCTTGCGTTGAAGGTGACTGACTGCTTTCAGAAGTGGCCGTAACAGACGATGCCCCTGTTTCTTCACTATTAATGGGCGTAATGGCAGGTGTTTTAGCCTCATCAGAGATGGTAGCGGATGAGGATGTTTTCTCAGGGGCGGCCGATGGGGCGGTCAAACTTGATGAAGTGGCTGAAGATTCAGTTGCCGTCGATTCTGCTTGGCTAGTAGTTGCGCTGGTCGTAGTCACGCTTGTTTGACTATTCACCTGTGAGTTTTGAGGTAATTGGCTACGCTGCTGTTGATTTGGTGTCGTCAAAGTAGCTGTTGAAGATTGGTCAGGAACGGGCTGAGTTGTTGACTGCGTGATTGTGGTTGTCGGACCGATAACTGTGGTCGCTGCATTGGCCTGTGTTAAACCACCAGCTTCGATGGCAAATACTGCAACACTTGCAGTGATCCAAAATTTACCAGACTTGTACAATTTGTAGTGGCATGTTGACATGTGTTTTGCTTTTCGTTGTAAGGACATTTATTAGACTCCTTGCTTATATGCCTAGGGTTGACCGTTAATGAAACGTTTTTCCAGCGCAAAGATAACACATGTCTTATTGTGCTTATTCGCAAATAAAAAAGGAAAGCCTCAATTAATGCGACTTTCCTTTTCTCTTACCCGTTCAAACGGGAAAGGACGTTATTAAGTTCCATTTTTCTTAGTTTACGTGGGATAAATGTGCCAAACTCGTCGTCGTTGAAGCCGACTTGTAAGATTTGACGGTGGTCGTCAAACGCAATCGGCCAGCGGAGCATCTTTGGATGTTTGGCGATGACGTTGATCATTTCTGTTAGGCCTAGGCTAGTCAGATCCATCACTTTGGATAATTCCTGCATGGTTAATGAGCGAGGGGCTAATAATTCATCGCAACCATTTTTACTAGCGGCCAAGAATTGTTTAACCGTGCTCGTCGAAAGCTTTTCACGGGTCTTGACGGATAAGTTATCTGTTGTGTCGATAGGATGTTCTTGGAAAGGAACCTTTTTATCCTTGAGCCACTTAACGGCCCGGCGGCATGAAGTTGATGAACCAATCGTGTAAATGTGTAGCATGTGCAGTCCTTCTCGTGTGGAAATTGTGAGTGGGTCTTGCAAACGACATGAGGGTCGTATATGTCTCACAATTTTGCTTAATCAGTAATGGAATTGTGTAATGTTATTCGTTTCTCTAATGATTACTATAAGCAAAACTATTATAACTGTCAAATGGTTTTTATCACTTTTTTATTATGTGAACATTGAAAATAAGGATGAAAGCAAGTAAGACAGGTGCTGAACTATAATAGAAAAATTATCAGAAATAATAAAAAAGATTAAGTACGGCACGTAAAAGTGCGGCACTTAATCTTTAAATTAGCTCACAGAAACTTGATCATTATCAGGTTGTGCTTGATTAGGAACGTAATCATCGGGCGCATCGTTATTCATTAGTTTGGCGTAATGGGAAACCTTGGTGTTGATTTTCGCAAGCTGACGCTGCTTGTCTGCTAACTGTTCTTGGGCACGGGTCTGCTGTGTTAGCATCATTTGATAACGCTCAGGAATTGTCTCATCACCAGCCAACATCAGATCGATATAATGTCGTACTTCGGCAATTGGCATGCCTGTTGAGCGGAAGCAACGGACTAAGTTGACCCATTCAACGGCATCCTCGTCAAATAGCCGATTGTTGTTTTCGTCACGTTTAACAAAGGGCAACAAGCCATGATCATCATAGTAACGAATTGAATAGGTCGTCATGCCGAGCTTCTTGGCGACTTCTTGAACTGTGTACATGCAGCCACTCCTTTTCTAATGTTATTCATTAAGTTAGTTATTTTATTGAATTAGCATTCACTATAGAAGCGCTACGGTTAAAGGTCAAGTGTTTCGGGTTTGAAAGTTGTGATGGTTGTTGTACTTGCGGTCGTCAACATTGACACGCTGGTCTAGCATATGCGCATGTTTCACGCGAAGATATTTGAGTATCGCCGCAACGTTCGTGAAAGTCGTTTGAAGTCAGATTCAAAATTTCTGTTGTACCGCGGTTGCCTGGTATGAAGAATTAAACATGAGCTTCATTGTACCGAGCAGTCGTTGGATCGTTTTTAGTTAGGCGACCAGCACCGCGGACTAAGATCAGAATGGTAACAACCAGAGAGCTAATGCCATAAATAATGAGCGATACAGGAATGCTAATAACGTTTGCTAATGTCAGGAAGACAAATTGGCCAACGGGGGCACCGATCATCATGACTGTGCTTATGACGCCGCCGGTAGCTGCCAGGTGATCATCCGGTACAGTGTTAATAATGACTGCGTTGAAGCGTGGATTGATTTTGCCTAGTAAGTAAGCGGTGCCGAAGAAAAGAACCAGCAGGATCCATAGGTTGTGGAGGGTCAACATGTCGATTGCAACTAGTACTAACAGTCCCATTGAAGCGGCCAGGAGGGTGACCATCGATGTGTTCTTAAGCATGTCGTTAACGAACACTGCCCCCGCAATAGAACCAACGGAAAAGACGATATCGAGCAGTGCAATGGTGTAGCCATAATTGATAAACCAAAAACTGCTCATGTGGATAAAAATCAAGTTTGATAATGGATCGATAGCGGTACCTAGTAGGTTGACGGCCAAGCCTGCAACAATCATGAATAATAAGAATGGGTTTTGCGTAAATTCTTGCATTGCTAGTTTGAAACTAGTGCCAAAGCCTTCTTTTGATTCACTGTTTTCTGCCAAGCGAGACGTTTTTGCGGCCAGAACAGATTTATGAACATCAGATTCGGCTTGATCATATTGATGACGGGCAATAAAGAAGATCCCGCCGGCAACCAAGAATGTGAGTGCGTCAAGTAAAGCGAATAGATCGTACTGATGGTGAAGTGCGACGATTAATGTGGCACCTAGCGCTGAAGCCACAATCTGAACCAAACTACCAATGGCGGTGCCGATTGAAGTTGCTTCATTCATGTGTTCTGGCGTGACGATGTGCTTCATGAGTGGCGTGGATAAACTATTGCCGTAATCACCCAGTAGGCGGGCTATGATATCCAATGCCATGATGAAGAAGAAAATACTTTCTTTGGTTGAACGGCCAATCAGTGATGCGATGATCAGGAACAAGATGGTCTGTACAAAATACGAGAACCACATTGCGTGTCGTTTATTAAATGTGCGGTCAGCCAAATATCCGGTAAAGATGTTTGCTAAGGCGGGTATGACCCATGCAATGGAGGCTATGGAAACGGCCAGTGTTTTGAATGGCAGCGTGGCGGCGTAGATTAAAAAGACGATACTGTATAAACCACTACCAATTTGATCGATGATGCCAACGTTGACGAGCGTTCGGAATGCCCGATTTGTTTTGTATTCATGCATATGAATTCCCTCTTTCGTAGTGCTCTCTCTAATTGCTTTAAAGTATAGCGAGGGTTTCAAACGGACTGTTGAAAATTTTCTTATATGATAATTTTAAATTTATAATGCCGTCCTTATGCGATTCTTAACGTTTGCGAAAAGGGCATTTTCAGCAGAATGTGCTAAACTATCAATATGAAAAATAACAATCAAGAACAACCAATGAGTCGCACACAACGGTATGATGCCAAGCAACGTGGCTCGATACCGCAATCGCCACAACAACCAGTATCACAGGGATTCACTAAGCAAAAAAAGCCCCATGGATTCCTGAGCTTTTTGGTTGGCCTCATCTTCGTGTTAGCCCTGATCGTCCGTTTGACCGTGTTAAGCGGCACTTTTATGGAAGGGGAAATTCAAACACCGACTGTCATCAGTCGGGTGCGCACAGAAGTGACCAGTCAATTGCAGGCTAAAAATTTGCCAACGAGCTTAGCAACAGATGGTTTAATCAAGGCCACATTAAAGACTGGTACGCGGGAAACATATGCTGGTGAAAGCTTGGATTTCAACACGGCAGCTATGCGCAGTGCTGTTCGCGATGATGTGAATCAGCAGGCGTCATCACTTGGATTAGCGGGAACCGCTGCTAGTGACGCCATTGTTAACTTGATTAGTAGTCAGGTGCTGACCCAAGCTAGTGCTAATTACCACGACGATACGTTAGGATATTTTGCCGAACACGTGAAAAGTTATCAGATGTGGACGACGATTATCATTATTGTTAGTGGAATTTTGTGGGTCCTGTTGTTAGTCAGCAATCACCGTCGCCGCCGTGCTCGCCGTTTGAGCCGTAAGCAAGTTGCTTAAAATACGTTGTAACAGACATTACGGGAGGGAACACTTTGGAAACAAAGTTTGAAACGTTACCTGGTTGTCCGTTTTGCGAAAAAGCGGACAAGGACATTATTCTGCAAAACGACTTCGCTAAAGCGTTTTGGGATATCAAACCGGTTAATCCGGGTCACACTTTGATTGTGCCACGCCGCCACGTAGAAAATTGGTGGGGATTAACTAAGGACGAGAAAAACGCCATCGATGATCTTGTCGTCCAAATGAAGCAGATTTTGGACGAACGTTACCAGCCAGATGCTTATAACATTGGAATGAACTTAGGGGCTGATGCTGGGCAAACGGTGTTTCATGCGCACGTTCACTTAATTCCACGTTACTATGGTGATATGAAGGTGCCAGAGGGTGGCGTTCGGAATCTGATTCCACGTAAGTTGAAGTAAGTATTCGTTTGGAACTAGGAATTTTTTGATAAGCAATCTACTAAATGAAGTAGGTTGTTTTTCTTTTGAAAAAAGCCGCACGTTGTTGATTGACCTATCCCCGACTTGAGGACGTATACTGTGTCTGTAAACGAACGATGTGAGGAGGACGAATATGAAAATTGGATTTATTGGGACAGGTGTTATGGGCAGTGCGATTGCAGGGCACCTGCTAGATGCCGGCAATACGCTAACGGTTTATAACCGAACAAAGTCTAAGACTGACAAATTGGTCGCATATGGTGCAACATGGGCGTCCAATCCAAAAAAGGTTGCCGAACAAAGTGATGTCATTTTTAGTATGGTGGGTTATCCGCAAGATGTTGAGTCCATTTATTTTGATGATGACGGGATTTTTGCAGGTGTTAAACCTGACAGTATTGTTGTGGATATGACAACGAGTACGCCGACCCTTGCCAAACGCATCGCGGAGGCGGCACCAGCGCACCATGTAACAGCACTGGATGCGCCTGTTTCTGGTGGTGATATTGGCGCACAGAATGCCACTTTGACAATTATGGCGAGTGGTGACCAGGCCACGTTTGATAAAGTACTGCCGTTGTTTAATCAGGTTGGTAAGTCTGTCCACCGGTTTGGCGAGGCGGGCGCTGGTCAACACGCTAAAATGGCCAACCAAATTATGATTGCGGGCACAATGACAGGATTGACCGAAATGTTAGTTTACGCCAAGGCGGCAGGGCTAAACTTACCGGACGTGTTGGCGACCTTGAGTGCAGGCGGTGCGGATAATTGGTCGATGGACACGTATGTCCCGCGGATTTTCAAGCATGACTACACGCCTGGTTTCTTTGCGAAACACTTTTTGAAAGATTTGCGAATTGCGTTGGATGAAGCAGATAAAATGCACTTGAGCCTGCCAGCAACTGACGCTGCCAAACAGCTTTACGAACAGTTGGTTGATGACAAACATCTGGGTAACGACGGCACGCAAGCGTTGGTCAAACTGTGGTGGGGCGAAGAAGCGTAGTTTTGTACGGAGATTTAAACGTGTTATCTTAACTTACCAACACGTTAACAAGAGCGTAAAAAGCGTGAAATGGGACGCGATTCATCTTATTTTTTTGTTTTCGGGTTAAACTGACAGCATTAAAAATAAGAGGGTGACCGTTATGGATAAAGATCCGCTAGAACACTTCGATTACACGCCAGAAACATCCACATCGGCAGAAAAAATGCCTGAGGATCTGCGTTTGTCAGCCCAAATGACGGGCCAACCCAAGCGTCAACGTAAAGGACTGACCACTGCCGCTTTCGCCGTGATCATGACAATTGATGTGATTTTATTGTTAGTGTCATTAATCATGGGCATGCCGACTATGTTAGCTATCGCTGTTGTCATTGCGATTGTTGACGTAGCGTGGGGAATCTGGTTAATTCGTTAAAGTGAAATATGTAGATTTTGTTGAAACATAACTAAAAAATGTTAAAAGACCGCCAAGAAAAAATAGCTTTTCTTGGCGGTCCTTTTGTGTCAGTTCCTAATATTGATGCACTTTTATCGCTAATGTCACGACTCTAGTAATATTAGTGACTTTATGGGATCTCAAACGCCTGACACGACAGGTTTTTCGATTAATTTGAAATAATTTTATCCTTTCAACTTTTAAATATGTGATTTTGAAAATCATCGTTCATCTTTAAATTTAAATATTAAAAAACGTCATCACATGATGTGACAACGCTTATTAGGTCTACATCTTTTACATGAAAAATGTTTTATGTCTTTATATTTCCCGAAGTGATACAATGTACACAACTTAGTAAATCATTATTTTTATATGTCACGATTTTTACTATTTTAATGATTTTATAAAGCTATTTATTTTCCGGAATATTCTTTGGGGGAGATGGGGCTATGAAGGCAAATCCGGAAGAAGTGGATCGAGTCGTCAAGTTATTGACTGATGACTATCAAACGAATTTCCGGGCGATTGAGCAGATGTTAAAAGAGTCGGTTCAAGAATTCGGCGAAGGCTGGGGCAGTATTTCACTATTGACTCAAATCTCAAAGGGACAGCGACTAACGATGTCCGATTTAGCTGAGCGGAATCACATTACTAAAGGCGCGATTTCAACTCAAGTTACCGGCATGTTAACTAAAGGTTTAGTCGAAGTGGTTGCGGACTGCAATGATCGACGTCGGCATTATATTCATTTGACAAGCAAGGGCGAACGCTTAATGAAGCGTGTTAACGATCACACTCAATTTGTTGCCCATGATGTCATTAAAACGATGGGGATGGTTGGCGTCAAACAGCTACATAACGACTTTACGACGTTTACGAGTACGATTATTAACTCAACCCATTATTACAGTAATGATGAGTCTGAATAAACGACAAGGCAGAAACGTTGTTGCACATGCTCTAGCGACTCAATTTTTAAAAAATGAGGGGGTATTATTTTGGAAACTAAAACACACTTCAAAATGTACAAAGATGGAAAGCAATGGACTACATTGGCGGCGACAGTACTAGCGGTTATTGGAACGGGAACTGCTATTGCAAAAGCGGACGAAGCGTCAAACGTGGTTACACCGGAAGTCAGCAGTGGCAGTGGAAATGTGGCATCATTAGCCGGCTCACAGGTGACATTGAGTGCGACAAGTCAGGCAACATCCGCTACATCCAATAATGTGGCTTCAATAACAAGCAGCGCCGCAACTGATACGTTACTGACAAGCAATTCTGCGGCACCTAAGACGCAGACAAGCAATAATACAACGACTGAATCTTTGGCCAGCTCTGTTTCGTCTAACTATGCTAATAATGATCAAAGCGTGACTGCGTCAGTTGACAAAGCGGCCATAAGCGTTGCATCGACGGTTGCCAGCACTGATAGTGTAGCTAATGTAGCGCCTACCTCTAGTCCTAACAAGCCAGTTAATGTTACCAATCTTGGCGACGTTGATGATCAAGTTGTAGCACAGGCAAAATCATCGGCTGACAAGGTGTACCAGCAAACTTCACAACCACAAGAAATTACACGCATGGCTGCCACGACGACGCCAGCATCTGCTGCAACAGATACAATAACAAAATATACTGATCCTGCCTATTTTAGTTCTTACGCTTGGCTAGATCCTGACCCGACACATTATACGTTTGATCAGATTGCGATTAATGATGGCGGCTTGATTGTGACATCAACCGATCGTAGTGGGGATGGGACGGTCTATATCCATGAATTAATGCCGAAGACGTACATGCCTGTTGAAACCTATACACTGAATTTGGGTCAGCGCGTTATTTCAAAAAAATACGGATTCGAATACGCAAACCAAGACTACGGCGTCAGCTACTTTAACAAAATGAATTACACGACGTACATGGCTCGGTGGTTGGCCGATGGTACTTACTCTGAGGCAGATCATTATACGTGGGTGCCAAAATTAGTTACGGCGACGACAAACTTTGTTGACGAAACTGGAACGGCCATTAAACCGACAGCCACATCTCAAGGACTAGCTTGGCAAACATATACGGATACGCCAGCCACGATTAGCGGGTATACACTTGATCAAACAAAATTGCCGACAAATCAGACAGGTCAGTTAACGTTGTTTGGCAAAGGCTGGACAGGAACAATGGACTATGATGATGGCGTTACCGCCAAGTTTGTTCAATTAACGGATGCTGGGGATATTGATGTGACGATAACGGATGATCATCAATATGCAAAAACGCCAACGACGACAAAAGTCTTTCATTTTAAGGCAGGCGACGAAAGTTATCAGTCTTATACTGCATTAGATTGGCGTGGTTGGGAAGAGACGATTTTCCTGAATAATCCTACGTATGGAAAGCCTGCAGTGGTGACCTATGTTTATTCTTCGAACTATGCGATCAGTGCTCGTAAAACAGTCAATGAAACCATTAACTATCTTGACCAGCATGGAAATGTAGTTGCAGCACAGAAAAAAGCAACGCCGCTCAATTTCCTAACAGTTCACGATTCAGCTACAAAGACGGATACAATTTATTATTCAACAACAAAATCTGCAACCGATGCTACAATCGATCCGGGCACAGGAAAGCCAGTAGGAGACGGTTGGCAAACAGGGACTGTTAGTTTTGATGCAGTTTCAAATCCCACAGTAGCCGGCTATCACGTTATTAGTACAACTGCGCCAAATTCTGATTTGACTCAAACAAGTGCGCAGAGCGTTGATAACAACAGTCAGGATTTAATTTACAATGTGGTCTATGCGAAAGATCCCGCTAAACCACAGGTTGTCCTACCCGTCACTCCTCCAGACGAACCGAATCCTGTTCCACAACCAGGTGAGACACCGGGAAACACGCCGACACCAACGGCCCCGAAGACGAATAATGTGACGCCTAATACACCAGTTGTATCGACACCTACTGTCGGACAGGAACCATTAGTGCCAGTTAATGAAACACCTCAACAACTGACTGCTGAACCCAAACTAGTTCCAAACGTGCCGGGCAATGTGTCACCAATATTTGGTCCGATTGTTAGTAGATTGTAAAATTAATCCGAACGCTGTTCGGACAAAAAAGATCAGCTTCCTTTAAAATGGTGTTTACAACAAACCCATCTTTTAGGAGCTGATCTTTTGTCTAGTATAACCTATTCCGAACGAATTAAAATCGAAACCTTTTGTGAACTAGGGCTGTCCAATATCCAAATGGGCGTTCGGCTGAACCGATCACCGTCAACAATTTCTTATGAATTATCTCGATGTCAACCTTATCAGGCTGAATTAGCACAAACAGATGCCGAATACAAGCGATCACGATGTGGTCGGAAAACTAAGCTGAGCGATGAGTTAAAGCAAACAATTCTCAACCATTTACATCTAAGCTGGTCACCAGGAATGATTGCTCACGAATTTAAACTAGCGACTAAATCTATTTATAATTGGCTAAATCAGGGGAGAATTGGTTTCTCCTTGAATGATCTACCTGAACATGGCGTACGCCAACGGCGTAACGTTGACCAACGATCCAAATATAATCAATCTTTGGGGCGATCGATTGAACAGCGTCCCATGATGATTAATCAACGTAATCGCATCGGTGATTTTGAACTAGATACCGTCGTTGGCCCTCGTGGGCATAGTAAGGCAGTTTTATTAACTTTAATCGATCGCAAATCACGGTTCCTTTGGGCATATCGGTTAAAGGACCGAACGACAGCGAGTGTTAATGAAGCACTGACTAAGTTCCTAACAACTTTTAATGGACCGGTGCACAGTTTTACTGTGGACCGTGGTACTGAGTTTAGTGGGCTAGTATCATTTGAATCACAATATGGTATTAAGACCTATTACTGTCATGCTTATACGCCAGCTGAACGTGGTAGTAATGAACGCTTTAATCGGAATTTACGTTATTTTTATCCTAAGGGGACTCGTTTTGAGCACATTAGTGCTCAAGATTTAACGACGACGTTACTCCAAATTAACCAGAGACCGCTTAAAATACTTGACTGGAAAACACCGTATCAGGTTATGCTGACCAATTTGTCCAAAAATTCGGATTAAATTTGCAATCTACCTGTTGCACAAAACATTAATTGGTTGGTCCCAACTCAAAAAGTGCAATTGTCTCACGACGTTACGATTGACACGGTTGCCGCAACACAGCCTCAAAAGAACCGGCAACCACAATATGCGCTCAAGACGACCTTGCCGAGAACTGGTGAGCATGATGCCTCGACTGCCACTTTGATTGGCGAAAGTCTATTGGGAATGATTGGATTAAGTGCAGTTGTTGGGACTTCACGACGGTTCAAACATGGCAAGTCTAAGAACTGACTAGCTATTGTAGCGATAAAACTTGTTTGAAACGATTCGGTGCAACAAAACTGTATGAACGTTACAATTATTAGGTTTGATAGGCTTTATTAACACAGGTAAATTGAGTAGTAAACACAGGGTTTCAAAGCAGATATGTCACCTAACCAAACGCGACGATTACCGTTAGTTTGGTTAGGCGGCATATTTTATTTGCTCCTCAAACGTAAACTGAGAATTGCTAGTGCAGAAGCTGATAAAATAACAGAAATGGAGGTTAGGGGCGATGGAACATCATGCTGACAGTAAGGTCCAAGAAGGTTCCAAAAAATGAATCGCTGTCGGGATTAAATTACTCAAAAATTTGGATCTACTTTTTGGTGATGAAATTGAATTAGAAAACCTTCGTTTAAGACGTAATCACGACAATTGTAACATCGAGAATTAATTGTAACGATACACCGTTACAATGTGATATGATCGTTACAACGTGAGGAGAATTTTATGATTAAATGGCAAATTCAAAATAGATTACCAGTAATAGCAAAAGAATTGAATATGCGAGTTACGATTCCGCAAAGAATCCAAGCGTTAACTTTGAGTAAAATTCAAAAGAAGTTTTTTGATTATGAACAAATTGAATTAACGTTTGGAATTACTAGATCTATTGACGCAGCAATTTTATCACCAAAAAGCGGCTTGAATCTTGATGTATCACAACAAGCGAGCCAGCTTTCATTGATTGCTGAACGTAACCAGGTACAAGTGATTTTATTATGTCAGGGTCTAACCGCATCTGAGCGACGGTTATTAGTCCAACAAGGAATTTCTTTTATTAGTTCCGAAGGCGAGTATTTTTTACCTTTTTTAGGTGCACATTTTTTCCCCTCAAAACAAAAACAGGATGCAGAAAAGTTAACGAAAACAGGTTCATTTTTGCTATCAATTTTAATGTATGCCGTTGCATCCGGTAGAATTTATGGGGATGGCAGAACCTTTGAATTCTTTTCAGGCACACCGCTAATGGATCTTTTGTGGCGTGCTTCAGGAATTGAAACACGATCAAAATTTAATCGGGCAATGCAAAGCTTGGAACAGTTTAATATTATTCAATCGAATGGCGCTCAAACGCACAAGAAGTATGTTTTGGAAGTGCCTGAGTATGGGCTATATTCAGCATATTCTGATTTGATGGTATCTCCTGTTGAAGCGACCTATTATTTTCAGGAAAGAGATATTCAGGCTGTTTTAAAAACAGATGTGCAGCATCACTTGCAACCTGGTGAAAAAGGCATTTCGTGGGGCGGATTAACGGCGTTATCTAAAATCACAGATTTAGCCGACGCTTCAATGCCTACCTATGCGATGGAGGCATCTTTGTTTAATCAATTTATGACACCCGAACTTAAAAAGATGCGTGTTCTTCGTTCAACTGGAAATATTGCTGTCCAAAAATGGAACTGTAGCCCAACGACCATTTCTGGCGAATTTGGATTTAATTCTCGTATTCCAGATCCGATAAATTTGAGCTTATCTATTGGTGTTGCGAGGGACGAACGAATCATCATTGCTCAAGAAAAGATTTTATCTCAAGCATTACATCGACCAATTCATCTGGAGGACTAATTCATGCCGGTGTCAAACGACTTTTTCGATACGTTTGCCGATTTTCGTGATCAATATGTCATTATTGGCGGTATGGCCGCTTCCATAATAATGGAACAAAAGCACTTCGTATTTCGTCCTACAAGAGATTACGACATGGTTGTTTTCTTTGAACTGACGACAGCCGATTTTTCTAAAACATTGCTTCGATATCTTGCCGATAAGCATTATGAATTAACGGGCATTAAAGAGATGGAAGGATCGTCCAACTACTATCGTTTTACTCTGCCAAAAGATAAACTGAGCGACGGAGATTATCAAGCGAATGATCCCCAAATGATCGAGTTATTTTCACGAATTCCTGTGAGTTTTATAGATCCACATATACCGACGCATTTAATTCCTTTACCGTATTTCGGTTACACTTCTTTATCTGCCATTGTTTTGGATAATAATTACTATGAGCTAATCAAACATGGCGTTGAAATTGTGAATCAGGATCAACCAATATTGAGACCTGAATATTTAATTCTCTTTAAAATGAAGGCCTTTTTGGATATTCAACAACGTCATCAAGCAGGTGAACAAATTAATCATCGTGATCTTAATAAACATTTGTATGATGTGATTCGCTTGTTGCAAATCGTTGAACCAGAGAATCAGTTAGACCTTGAGAATATGAAAGCACCGGTTAAAAACGATGTTCAAGTGTTTATTCACATACTTGAGGAGATGATTGACCTAAATAAACGATTAACAAAAGTTTTGTTTGATGATAATACGAAGCTTAGTGCAATGACAGACAAGGCGGAGATTATCAATGATTTAAAACAGCTGTTTATGCTCTAATACCAAAAATAATATGCCACCTAACCTTTCTGACAGCATGTTGTCAGAAAGGTTAGGTGGCATGTTCTATTTATAGGTTATTCTTTATTCTTAAACGCATCGTTCAACGAAGTTCGGTTCGAGGCCAACAACTTTTGCAGTGACAAACGTAAATCCGATTCCTGAATGACATCGCTAATTTTATCTAGCGCGGCCATTTCGGAGGCGAATGTTTTGGCAGACAGGTTGTGACTAGCACTGGTGCCGTGGGTGACGTAATGGTACGTTTGGTACGCATCGTACCAGAAGACGTTGGCATCACGAATGTAAGTCACGTTGAACAATTGATCCTCCATAACGGAGAGTTCAGTGTCAAAACGCAATTGGCGTTCACGGATGATTGTCATGGAATAGCACTTGTTCCACAGAAAGCCACGAATGTCGCCACCCGGTTTGATGATGTCTTGTAGCATTTCGCCCTGGGTGAGGTGACGGGACAGTGGTTTGTTGACGGTGGCTTTGATCAAACCGCCATCGGCAAAGTACCCGCAACATGCCAGATCCGCTTTTTGCTCAGTCATATTAGTGACAAAGTGACTGATATAATCGGGTTCACACCAATCATCACTGTCAACGAAACAGACGTAATCACCATTGGCCTCGTCTAAGCCACGGTTGCGGGCTGCTGACACACCCTGATTTTTCGGCTGGTGCAGTGCACGCACGCGGCCATCGGCGGAAGCCCAAAAGTCAGCGTAGGTGCCAGATTCGTCAGGGGATGCATCATCGACCAGCAAGATTTCCATGTTTTCGTATGTTTGCCGGCACAGACTGGCAACACAGCGATCGAGGTAGTCGACCGCTTTATAAACAGGCACGATGATGGTGACAAGTGGTTGCATTTGTTCAGCTCCTTAGGTTAATTTGACTGGTCTAATTCACTCAGTTTAATTCACGCATATTAATTAGCAAAATTCGTCTGATAACTTGCTTCTAGGATACACGAATTTACATCAGACGATAAGCACCGAGCACTCAATGTACAAAAAAACTACGATGAAATTTTCACTTTCATCGTAGTTTTTATTTGTGATGTTTTACAAATCCTCAAAAAAGTTAAATAACTGTTCTCTCGTGAGTTTTTCCTTTTCCTCACCACGGACGTCAAACGTAATTTTGCCAGCGTTCAGAACGATCAGACGGTTACCGTATTTCAAGGCGTCCTCTAACCGGTGGGTGATCATTAGGCAGGTGAGGTGGTCGGCGGCAATTCTATCGTTAGTCGCCGTCATGAGTTGTTGCGACGTCTTGGGGTCCAGTGCTGCTGTATGTTCATCTAACAACAGTAGTTCTGGTTTACTCTCAACGGCCATCAAGAAGCTAAGTGCCTGCCGTTGTCCACCAGAGAGGCTGCCAGTTGCAGTGTTCAAACGATTTTCCAGATTGTTATTCATGGTAGAAGCCATGGTCTTATATTCGTCGAGATGTTTGCGTAAGCCACGCGGTACGAGTCCACGGCGTTGCCCACGTTTGCTAGCTAGCAGGAGGTTTTCGGCAACCGTCATCCGTGGTGCAGTCCCTAGTTTAGGGTCCTGGAACACTCGCGCCAGAAAACGGGTCCGTTGCTCTTCACTCTCACGTTTGATTGACTTGCCATGCAGTAAGACATCACCTTCGTCAGCGTTCAAATTGCCGCCGATAACGTTGAATAGGGTGGATTTACCGGCCCCGTTAGAGCCCAAGACGGTAATGAAATCGCCGGGGTAAACAGTCAGGTTAAGGCCATTCAAAATTTTCGTTTCGTTAGCAGTATGTGCGTTAACCACTGTGGAGACGTCTTTCAATTCCAATAGTGGTGTTTTTGTTGCTGTATCAGCGTTCACAGTTTCATTAGCAGTTTCATTAGTTGTTGCGTTCATCGCGAACACTCCTTTCAATCAGGCGGTCAAAGTGGAAGAACTTGCGGAACCGTGGCAACAACAGGCAGATGGCCAAGATAATGGCGGATAACAAGTTGAGGTCGTTGGCAGAGAAGTTTAACTGGAGGACGATCAGTAACACGAAGCGGTAGAGGATACTGCCTAGCGTGACCGCGACCAAACGTTGCGTCAGAGAAAGGTCACCGAACGCCACTTCACCAATAATGATGGAAGCTAATGCGATAACGATGATCCCGATGCCCATGTTAACGTCCGCGTAACCGTTGTTTTGAGCAACTAAGGCGCCACCCATCGCAATCATGCCGTTTGAAATCATCAATCCCATAATCGTCATGCGGTCTGTCTTGATCCCAATGGACCGCGCCATGGTTGGATTGTCACCGGTAGCGATGAACGCTTGACCGAGGTTAGTGTTCAGGAAGAAAACAAGGAGTAGGGTGACAACGATGATGACCACTAAACCGACGAAGACACTGTCAAAGTATTGTGGTAGTGAAGCTAAAAAGTCGTTTTTAAATAGGGAGGACTTGCCAAGCAAACTGAGATTGGCGCGGCCCATTATCCGCAAATTAACGGAATAGGCGGCCGTCATGACCAAAATTCCGGCCAATAAAATCGGAATGCGGCCCTTTGTGTAAAGCAATCCCGTAATTAAACCGGCGACCATCCCGACTAGAAACGCGCAAAGGGTTGCTAACAGGGGATTCATGCCACGGCAGATAAGGGCGACGGCTGTTGCGGCGCCTAGTGGAAAGGTACCTTCAACGGTCATATCAGGGAAGTCGAGAATTCTAAAGGTAAGAAAGAGGCCAAGCCCCAGGACGGCCCACAGTAGGCCCTGTCCGATAGCTGATGTGATTAAACTCATTTGAATAGTTCCCCTTTCTGTTGTGCTTCTTTGATGTAGGACTTTGGAATGGTGATGCCTAATTGCTTGGCTGTTTTAAGATTGATGGTTAAGTCGCCGTGACGGACGTACTTGATTGGTGTCGTCGCTGGCTTGGACTTGTGCTTCAGAATTGATGCAGTCATGTCACCAGTCAAACGACCTAACTTGTACTGATTAATGGCGTAGGTAGCAAGACCGCCTTGTTTAACCATCGTGTCAGCTGCTGGGAAGACCGGAATCTTCTTCGCGTTGGTGTTGGTAACCAGTGTCTGCATGGCGCTGGCGATCGTGTTATCGGTTGGAACATAAACGGCATCAACTTGACCGGCCATGGTCTGTGAAACTTGGTTTAAATCATTGGTGTTAGAGATGGAGTACACCTTGAGCTTGATATTTTCCTTCTTGCACAGTGCTTTAAACTGCTTGTATTGTGCGGTCGCTGAATCATCGCTGGAAGTGTAGACAATGCCAAGCGTTTTCAGGTTTGGTGTCAGCTTTTTGATCAAACCGAGTTGTTGTTTCAGTGGGGCTTGATCCGAGACCCCAGTGATGTTACCACCGGGGCGCTTATTGTTGGCAACCAACTTGGCGCCCTTAGGATCGGTAACGGCACCCAAGACAATCGGCGTCTTCTTAGTGGCGTTGGCCAAGGCCTGTGCGGAAGGAGTCGCGATTCCAACTGCGGCGTTGACGTGCTCGTGAACAAAACGGGCGCTCATGGATTGCAGGTTACTTTGATCACCCTCGGCATTTTGAAAGTCGATGTGAATTGTCTTGCCGGGGATGTACCCGTGTGCCTTCAAGCTGTCATCAATCCCATGATTGATGGCGTCCAGCGCAGGGTGAGTGAGTAACTGTAATACCCCGACTGTTGGTACTTTTTGTTGGGCCGCCTGTTCCTTACTTTCCTGGAAGTAGGCGACACCGAGAAAAACTAGAGTAATGGCAATGAGCCCATACATGCGTTTCATAGAAATAACTTCCTTTTCAAACAGAATGTGGTGCTGGCTAGATAGTGACTGACTTTGATGTGAAAGGCGTTAGACTTCAACCCGAAATTGCTCATGCTCGGATACAAAAAGGGCAGTTCGCAATTATTGCGAGCTGCCCTAAAAAATAAAAACACCGAGCCCGCACAGGTTTTATGAAATCCGTGCGCTCTCGGTGATGAATTCACATCAAAGTTAGTCGGCACAGATACAATCGAAGTGATCTGACTTCAGATTGCATCCATGCAAGATGGTGGTTAAGCAATCTGATTACCGGCTTTGCCAAGTATTCAACTGGTTCTTAACGTTTTGACTCATCGCAACTAACTCCTTTTCTTAAGCTGTCTTTATGAAGCCAGTGTAGAGGAACAGTAAAACAGTGTCAATAAGTTTTTGAGAAAAATTCTCATTTTTGATAGGCGAGGGATGAATTGCTGTCTTTGCCAAGGCTTCGTAGAACTTGTTCCATGACTTTCATGCTTTCGTCAGTAGGAATCATTTCGTCTTGTTTGAGTCTAGTAATTATTTTTAAGTATACGCATTGAATTATAGAGTATGAGTTTCTCCGTGAGTTCACCTCACATCGTGAATATGTAGATGATTAATGATGACGTGTTAGCAAGATAAGTGGCTATATTCAGTATTTGAAAGCAAACAGTGGCGAATGGAGAAAAATGAAAAGTTATTCAGTTTGCGGCAATCGCAGTATTATAAGCATACTTTTCTATGGTTTTACATTAGAGGGGGTATTCAAAAAGAGTAAGGTAAGAATCAATGAGTTAGGGGATTAGTGTTTCACTCAGTACTATGACAAATTCACAAAAAACACAGTATAATTGAGTTAATGAGAGTAAGACTGATTGAAATCAAGAGGAGGAGCGTATGTATCGGGGTTTGCAAATTAGTGCTAGCGATGTAGAAAAAAATTTATTAACTGATTCGACAATTAATTGGGGTTTAAAAGTAAAAGCTTTTGAAGATGAGATGCAGCTGTTACGTTCCGAAGTTGATCTTGATATTGCTGAAAACTTCAATATCGAGGATTTAAGTGGAAGCATTGATGCAGAAAAGTTAGTACAACAATGGTTTCCAGTGAGTGAGTACGATGTTTTTTTATCGCACTCACATTTGGATAAAGGTAGCGCGGTGCGGTTTGCGGTTTGGTTACACGAATATCTTGGTCTTCGGGTTTTTGTTGATTCAACTGTGTGGGGATACTCAGATGAACTTTTGAGGAAATTAGATGATAAATATTGTTATCAAAAATCTTCGCAGACGTATAGTTATGAAGAAAGAAATGAAACAACAGCTCACGTACATTTAATGTTGGCAATGGCGCTTCAAGAAATGATTGACAAATCTGAATGCTTTGTTTTTTTAAAGTCAGATAATTCATTGCCGCTTTCGATTCAACAGGAGTCACAAACTAAGTCGCCATGGATTTTCGAAGAATTGAAAACAACAAGTATCATTCATAAAATCGTGCCAAATCGATTCTTGTTAAAAAAAGGGATGCAGACAAGAGATCGTGCCATGTATGCAAGAGAACAATTAGAGGTTAATTATCTGGTAGGAGACGAACTGAATAAGCTTGGTAAGTTAGCTTCAGAAGATTTAATAATAGCAGCCGATAATTGCAGGTCGACGCCCAATTTATTAGGGTTAGATGCTATCTATCAAAATGTTTCAGCAAAATAATCAGCAGACTTTGAAGGGTGGATAAATATGACACGAAGAGTTTTTTACAGTTTTCACTATCAGCTAGACGCCTCTCGCGTTCAACAGATAAAAAATATCGGTGCCATCGAAGGACAGAAAATAGTGAATTCGAACGAATGGGAAGCCGTTAAACGTCAAGGGGACCTGGCTATCCAAAATTGGATTGATGACGCAATGATGTATACCTCATGTACCATTGTACTGGTGGGGGAAGAAACGGCAGACCGAAAATGGGTTCAGTATGAAATTAAGCATTCTTTTGAACAAAAGCGTCCAATTTTTGGAATATATATTGATCGGATTCGGAATCTTCAAGGGCAGACGGCGCGTAAAGGAAAAAATCCCTTTTCAAGATGGTCTATTGGTGAAGGACTGAATAAAAAAAGCTTAGATACAATAATTCCGATATATGACCCAAAATCATCGTGGCAGACGCCGTACACAGTTATTCGGCAAAATATTGAAGGCTGGATTGAAGATGCAATCAAGCGCGGGGGGACTTATCATGTCTGACTCCCAAACGGAAACTGAAATGAATCAATTCAGGCAAGATCGACGAGAACATCTCACGATGATCCAGACTACAATTTCTCGAATGTCTTCTAACTCATTCTTAACTCGTGGGTGGGCAGTCACAATTTTTACAGGGTTATACACGCTGTATGCTACAAGCGGCAATGACCCTTTATTGGTGGTGATTGCAGGTGTTGTTTGCATATTTTGGCTGATGGATAGCTATTACCTAGGTTTAGAGCGAGCATATCGTGATCTATTCGACACCGTTCGTCAGTCAAAGGCTGCTTCCATTGATTTCGACATGCGCGCTGATATGCAGAATCGTTGGCTTAAAGCAATTCGAAGCCGAATTTTTTTGATATCATATCTTCCCGTTTTGGGAATCACAATCGCGATACTGATAGTAAGGCATTTGAGAATAGTCTAAAAACAGTCTTTTGATTGGTAGCAATGGTTTGAAATGAAGCTGTGATAAAACACAGATAAAAAGATCAGGACTCGGAAATTACGAAGATTTCTAATCGTGGTCTTTTTTCTCTGACCGTGAATCTGGTGAAGTGTAAATAAACCTTCAGATGGTCAAAAACTGATTCAACATCCATTTTTTATTAGTGAATCAACGATCGATTGTTGGCTTTTATTGAAGATTTAAGGGAGATAGAGATGGAATTTAAGTGTAAAGCCCTACTTTTCTTTTCGCATGACGTATTTTTAAAAGTTGGGATGTATACCTTTGAAATCGAGATACTAGCCATCTTTATCATGATAATCCAGCTCATCACTTTACAATCATAAGAACGCACTTGTGCCCGTTTCCCTTGAGCATCGTGCCATACGTAATCAACAGTGTTTAGTCAGGAAGTTAATCGGCAACAAAGACGTAATTAGCTTATGAACCGTACCCAGCGTCGGCGATGAGATAGTTTCCCAACACGCGTTATGCGCAATGTTTCGAGAAATGTAATCCAAGCCCACATGTCCGTTAGGTTAAGGAATAGCTGATATCCAAAGACGAACTGATTGCCGGCCAATTGTGTGCCATTTTTCGACGACTTTGTACTGAAGGTTTATACTTCTTTTTGCATTCATAAACTTGCTAAATCGCATCGATATCAGTAATCTGAAATGATATTCGAATTAAAGGAATGAGTGTGGTATGTACAAACGAATCCTAGCAGTTGCCGGCTTTGCGTTTATTGGTGGTGCCTTACGCGAAACGCTAGAACTGTGGTGGCCGTTTTCAACGAATTGGTTCGGCACCACCATCTGTATCAACATTGTCGGGGCGTTCTTGCTCGCCATGATCAACTTTTGGGTGGCAAATCGGTTTGCGTTGCCTAGCCAGATTATCTTAGGGCTCGGGACTGGTATGATTGGCGCCTTTACGACATTTTCGAGTTTTTCGTTGGAAATCGTGAAGCTGCTTGATGCTGGTCAGATTGTGATCCCGGTTATTTATGTCCTCCTTTCCATTGGCGGCGGGGTGTTAGCCGCGTGGAGTGGTCAGCGCCTGGCAGATCGTTTGCTAGGCGACCGAATGGATGGTGATGATAATGTTTAACTGGACTTCGGTAGTGTTGGCTGGTGGCGGTGCGGCAATTGGTGCGACAGTGCGATATCTTGTCATGCAGATTGCCCAACTAATTTCACACTGGCGTCTACAACACAGTGGTCGCGTGCCATCACGATTCCCGTGGCCGACATTTCTCATCAATGTTAGCGGCAGTTTCATGCTGGGCTGGGTGATGAGCAGTGGTTTGAGTACTGGCATAAAGGTGCTGGTTGGTGCTGGGGTGCTTGGCGGCTTCACCACGTTTTCAACGATGGCAAACGAAATTGTGTTGTTAGCACGTGATCAACGTTTAAGACTGGCTGTTTGGTATGGGATATTTTCACTTCTCTGCGGCGTACTGGCAGCAGTGGTTGGTATGAAATTGAACTAATAACTGACAGGTGTTTGAAAGACTTGAAAAATCGAATTGCAGTATACTGAAAGTAATACTTCATGCAAAGTTGGGAGAAACAATGAAAATTGCAGTTCTAACGGATAGTTCGGCTTATATCAGTCAGACCGATCTCGACCGTTATCACATTTATGTTATTAATGATCCAGTGTTGTTCGGCAACCATGTTTATCACGAAAACGTGGATCTGGATTCGGCCAAGTTCTACGCGATGTTGAAAACGGAGCATGTGACACCAACGACATCACAAGCCTCAAATGGTGAAGTGCAACGTGTGCTGGATCAAGTGGTGGCCGACGGTTATGACACGGCCATTATCGTTGGTCTATCCAGCGGTATCTCGGGTTTTATCTCTAACGTTGAAGCGTATGCGCCAACAGTTAAGACTATTGACGTGCATGTGTGGGACTCACGGATTGCCTGTTCCGGCGCTGGTAACCAGGTGCTATTAGCTGCCGCGTTGGCTGAAAAGGGACTTAGCGTCTCACAGATTTTTTCGCGACTGGCTAAGCTACGTGAAACCACAAAGGTGATGTTTGTGGTGAACGACATGCGTCACTTGATGCGCACTGGGCGAATTTCCAACGGTCAATCGCTGATCGGAACCATGTTGCAGATCAAACCGATGCTGGCGTTTACACCAGAAGGTAAGATTGTAGCAACTGGCCGTGAACGGCAAATGAAGCGCGCCTTTCAGACGATTCAGACGAGTTTTAAACAAATCGTGGCTGATGCAGGCTATCCAATGCGTGTCAGTATCGTGGATGCGAATAACCCTGAACTGAAGGCACAGTGGCTGACAACGGCCAAAGATGAGTTCCCCGAGGTAACGTTTGAAAGTAGTATTATTGGACCGCTGATCGGGGTTCATACGGGTGAGAAAGCGATGGGATTCATTTATGCGCGTGATTGGCAGACATTGGTTGATTAAGGCTGCCAATACAAATTGAAAAAGCGATTTCAGTAACGTGAAAAGCGTAATTGGTATAGACACCGATTACGCTTTTGTTATGCCATTTTAAAACTGTGAAAGCAAAATTGGATTGAAAGAAAAAAGTTGAAAAAGTTTTCGCTGCTGAAAACAATTGGTACAGTTGGAGTTTGAAGACTGGTATAGGTCAATGCAGACGTTTGAACGCTTGCATATCAATTCTGTAAATGTAAACTATTCACATTGGTATAAGGTAGATTGCAAATTTAATCCGAATTTTTGGACAAATTGGTCAGCATAACCTGATACGGTGTTTTCCAGTCAAGTATTTTAAGCGGTCTCTGGTTAATTTGGAGTAACGTCGTCGTTAAATCTTGAGCACTAATGTGCTCAAAACGAGTCCCCTTAGGATAAAAATAACGTAAATTCCGATTAAAGCGTTCATTACTACCACGTTCAGCTGGCGTATAAGCATGACAGTAATAGGTCTTAATACCATATTGTGATTCAAATGATACTAGCCCACTAAACTCAGTACCACGGTCCACAGTAAAACTGTGCACCGGTCCATTAAAAGTTGTTAGGAACTTAGTCAGTGCTTCATTAACACTCGCTGTCGTTCGGTCCTTTAACCGATATGCCCAAAGGAACCGTGATTTGCGATCGATTAAAGTTAATAAAACTGCCTTACTATGCCCACGAGGGCCAACGACGGTATCTAGTTCAAAATCACCGATGCGATTACGTTGATTAATCATCATGGGACGCTGTTCAATCGATCGCCCCAAAGATTGATTATATTTGGATCGTTGGTCAACGTTACGCCGTTGGCGTACGCCATGTTCAGGTAGATCATTCAAGGAGAAACCAATTCTCCCCTGATTTAGCCAATTATAAATAGATTTAGTCGCTAGTTTAAATTCGTGAGCAATCATTCCTGGTGACCAGCTTAGATGTAAATGGTTGAGAATTGTTTGCTTTAACTCATCGCTCAGCTTAGTTTTCCGACCACATCGTGATCGCTTGTATTCGGCATCTGTTTGTGCTAATTCAGCCTGATAAGGTTGACATCGAGATAATTCATAAGAAATTGTTGACGGTGATCGGTTCAGCCGAACGCCCATTTGGATATTGGACAGCCCTAGTTCACAAAAGGTTTCGATTTTAATTCGTTCGGAATAGGTTATACTAGACAAAAGATCAGCTCCTAAAAGATGGGTTTGTTGTAAACACCATTTTAAAGGAAGCTGATCTTTTTTGTCCGAACAGCGTTCGGATTAATTTTACAATCTACTTCTTTTGAATGTTAGTGTAAAAGGCACCCGTAAAATGTAGGAAAACGGCAGGTTAGAACTGTTGGTTTTCCTACATTTTTTGTATCATGAATCACATCAGAGTGTAGGAGGAATTTGATGTGAGACGTGATTTAAGAGAAGGAGTGACGATTTACGTGACTGAAAATATTAAGCCTAACTTCGCCGAGATTGCCCGGCAATATAATGTTGATTATCGAACCGTTAAGAAAGCCTATGAGGAAGTCAAAGCTGGACTTAAGGGCCGACCAAGTGGTCGACCGAAACGGCCAAGTTTACTGGATCCATTCAAGCAAACCATCGATTCAAAGCTTGAACTAAATTGTTCGGCTGCTTCAATTTTTAAATTTATCCAGAAGAAGGGCTTTACCGGCAGCTATACCCTCGTGAAAGATTATTGTCGCCAAACCCGCCGAGAACGAGTTAAGAAAGCTACCATTCGGATTGAACATTCCCCTGGTCTCTCTGCTCAAGTTGACTGGAAAGAAGAAATGGCCCTAGTGAGCAGCGAGGGTGAGCTGTTTAAATTCAATATTTTCTTGTATGTATTGCCTTATTCAAAACTCAAATATATGACACTAACCTTTGATCGGAGCCAAGATACCCTCTTTTCTTGCTTACACGACGCTTTCCTTCATACCGGAGGTATTCCGACGGAAATCTGGTTTGATAATATGAAAACCGTTGTGGATCATACAAAATCCCAGTTTGGCCACGCTGTCTTTAACGAACGGTTCCACGAATTCTGTAAAGATGCCGGTTTCACACCAATTGCTTGTCGACCATTCAGACCACAAACTAAAGGTGCAGTTGAAGCCCTTGCTCGCACGGTTGAACGTTTACGGCCATACAATACTGAATTTGCTGATGGAACTGAGCTAATCGAACTAGTTCATATGCTCCGAGATGATCTAAATCATGAAACTTCGCAGGCCACGGACGAAGTCCCGTACCTGAAATGGTTAGACGAAGAAAAAGAGTACCTTCATCGCGTTCCAGTTAATCTCCTTGAACCATACTTCGAAGAAAACATTACCCGTGTCGTTTCGAAGGAGGCCATGATCAATTTCCGCAAATGTAAGTACTCAGTAGATCCGCGATACATTGGTTGTACGGTTGCTGTTGAAATCTCCAATGATGAGCAGCGCATTCACATTTATTATAACGGAGAAGAAATTCGTACGCACTCCATAACTACCAATTCGCTGAATTATGACCCCCAAGATCAGTTCAATATCCTCAAATCTGATTTGCTTAAAGGGCGGACAGATGAAGACATTTCAGCTTACATTCGTGAACATATGACTGATTACGACAACTTATAGGAGGCTACCATGACCACTAATAATCAAATTCTTTTAAATAATCTTGAGCGCTTAGGGTTAAACAAAATCCGTGAATACTTGCCGAATTACCTTGATCAAATTCACACTGATAATCTGTCATTAACTGAGGCGCTAATTGATTTAACTAATTCGGAACTCCAGAATCGACACGAAGGTCAGATTGCACGGGCCATTGGCCGTGCTCGGTTCCCCAATACAAAATCCCTAGATACATTTGATTTTAGCTTTCAACCCAGTATGAATCGCCAAGAGGTTCTGGAATTCCAGAATCTGGCTTTTATGGAAAAGTCTGAAAACTTAATCTTTATTGGCAATCCGGGAGTCGGTAAAACCCACTTGGCAATTAGTATTGGGATTGAGGCCTGTAAACAGGGCTGTCGGGTTCTCTTTATTAATTGTCATGAGCTGTTGATTAGATTGAGAGCAGCTTACGAAAAAGGACTGCTTGATCGATCTCTAAGCCGCTATTCGCGCTATGACCTATTAATTATTGATGAAATTGGGTATTTGCCAATTGGTCACCAAGAAGCTAACCTCTTATTTCAGCTAGTCAATGCCCGCTATGAAAAGCATTCAACGATCATTACCAGCAATAGTGATCTATCCGCTTGGGTTGATATTTTCCAGAACCCAACTGTGACAGCAGCCATTCTCGATCGCTTGGTTCATCATGTTCACGTAGTGAAGATCACTGGTAAATCTTACCGATTACGTGGCCTCAAGTAACTGCCGAAAACCTACATTTCTTTCTGCCGAAAACCTACATTTTTAAACTGCCCTTGACATGTTAGGTCACTCGTGGCGCGGGGGTTCAAATCCTTCACTCTCCTTATATAGTAAAAGCATCAAGACATTTTAGTCTTGATGCTTTTTTGTAAACAGAGAAGAAAAGCGATTTGATTAGGCGTTAAGCGGATAAGGAGGGTGAACCAGCAACCGCTCATTGGTTGTGATTATCCAAATCATTTCATTACTTATGTAATGATGGCGCAAAAAAAAGCCCTCGTAAACTTTGACCAGCGGAGAAGGCTTAATTTGTGCTATTTGAATTAAACTTCGAAAACGGGCCACCGCTCTTAAAGCGGCAACTGAGGGGCTATCAGTGTACCAGCACCGATAGCCTTTTATCTACACACATACTTTACCACAAAGGATTACTTTAGAAATCGTAATAACATTTAAACGCGTATCAAAGCTGTCGGTCTGACGATTAACATAACAGCTATCAGTCAAACTTACTTTTGGTGATCTTCAGCCCACTTACCGTGGCGAATACTAATGGCCATGTAAAGTACAAAGGCGATTGTGGTTGCGCGAGCTAGCATACGCCCACCCTTACTGCGAGTGTTAAAATCATATCCCCATCCGAATCGACGTGGTTTGAATAAGCGATGGTAATCGTGTTTAACTGGTTTCATAAATACGTTCCTCCTTATCGCGAGTGACGAACAATGAACGGCAACTTTACTAACTCAATTCTACTTGGCGCGCTCCAAAATTTCGATTAAATTGCCTTCAAAATCGTTAATATAAATGGCTTGAAGATCGCCATCCGGTGTCGGTCCAGCGATAATGGGTACCCAGTAATTTTGTAAGTGACTGATAACATCCTTGATCCGGTCATGAGCGTGAAGAATGAAATCTGGTTGGGCAACATCTTTGTGGGCTTCATGTTTAGGCACAATAATGAAAGTCAGTGGTTTACCAGCTACTGTGACTGTTTCAGTGCCATCAGGTAGGACATCGTCAGGCATGTCGAAGACCTCGTGATAAAAACGCCAAGCACGTTGTGGATCGCTAACGTTAATTTGATACTGACTGATGGTGCGCACATTCATGGCGGAAGCCTCCCAATAATTATCTTATGTCGATTGTAGCATATTGCGTCATTGTATCTCTCGTTTTGACAGTTTGCATCAAAGGGTGTTTTGCCAGTGCAATCCGACATTTTTGAGAGACAGATTAGCGAATCAAGGAGGGCATTAAACGCAAAAAAAAGGGAACTTCACTAAAGAAGTTCCCTAGGACCCGAAGTCCTGTCGCCTTAAGATCATTTCTGATCGACACCTGTGTGTCTGTAGTCTAAATGTACAATAAGTTGCCATGATTTTCAATTAAATAAAATCCATTAATCTGTCTTTAACTCTTTTCAGAATGGCATCGTGGAAAATAATATTTTCGGAAATGTTATACGTCGAGAATTTTTTAATTCTCAGCTTACTAATTGCTTGAATGTTTGCGACATCAACAAAAGTGTTTTTGTTATATTTGGCAATTTTCTTTTGTAAAATGGTTAACTGTGATAATTCGGCGTCAATTTGTTTGGCTTCCATGTTTATTTTGTCTGCCTGAGTGAAAATAGCCTCTGCGTGTTTAATGAATAGTTCAATCGAATTGATATCTTCATGGTTAGAAACGTTCTTCAATTGATTTATGAAATGATACAAACCGCTAGCTTGATAATTTTCTATTTCTAGATTTTTGTCAAATGATCGGATATCAAGATTGCGTGCTTTCAAAAAGGCTATTTCTGCGTTTGAAAAGTTGATATCTAATTCTGAAGGAACGCTCTTAATGCGTGTTGATAGGTGGATGAGTTTATCTCTCAAAAGAGAAATTTGTTTTTCCCGTATTGTCAATCTAAGTGCAACAGTTTCTAGTCCAATCCTATAAGTGGTACACAGCTTAGAGTTCCGGCATCAGTTCCGCCGCACTCCGGTAGCCCAAGATACGACGAGGCCGGCTGTTGAGTGCGTCCTGGAAGCTCTGAATATCAATGATGTCGTAATGGTGGAGTGAGCGACCTTTCGGAATAAACTCTCGTAGAAGGCCGTTCTGGTTCTCATTTGTTCCGCGCTCCCATGGTGAGTACGGATGAGCAAAGTAGACATCAGTTCCTTCTACTGAATCCAGTTGTGCGAACTCACTGCCGTTATCAAAGGTGATGGTGGTGAAGTATTCCGCACCGTAATCATCAATGATGGACTGAAGTCCCACCTTACAGGTACTTGCTTTGTAGTTAGCGAGCTTGATGATGATTTCGAAGCGACTCATCCGCTCTGTCAAAACCAGCAACGCAGGTTCGCTATCAACGCGCTTACCTTTCACTAAATCTCCTTCCCAATGGCCCCCTTGCCGACGGTCTTGAACTTCAATGGGTCTTTCATCAATCGAGGTACCAAGCTTCGTCTTATTGGTGCGGGTATGGGAATGGCTTCGTTTAATTCGCAAGCTGGGTTTGCGCGGTAAGTCGTGGGTCCGTAGTTCGAATCTACCGGCCTCAATATCCCGGTAAACCGTTGGTGTTGAAGGAACAACCTCGTCTGCGTGTTCCCGTTTGAAGGTGTGCACGAAGCTGTCCACACTGTGTACGCGTGGACGTTGCTTGATGGCAGCGGCACAGGCGGCGTAGAACTCGGGGTTCTTCTCAAGCATCGTCTTGGGGCGACACCACTCCCGCCGCTGAGCGTGCAGATAAGCTGCCGTATCAGCAAAGTAAATCAACGCTACCTTATGCCCGGGAATTCGCTGTAGAACGGAGCCACGAGTGATCTCACGCGAAATAGTACTACGAGAGCGGTTGAGTTCGCGGGCAATCCGTGCTTGGGAGAATCCCTGATTGAGCAGAGTTTCAATGCGAACGCGATCAAAATTTGATAGTTGTTGGTAAGCCTTAGAGATGGTACGCTTGATGTTGGTCATGATGTGCCTTTCTTATGTGCTTGGTTGCTTATAAGAATAGGTCATCATGGCCTTTTTGGTCTATTTAATTATGTGTTGCACTTAAATTGTAAACGCGGGGAAATTTGTTTTTGAAAATGAATCAAGATATTTGAAAAGAGAGCATCACCTAGTGGTAAATAATTTTGTTTTCTATGATCTTTAGAGCTGAGTGGTACCACAATTAGATTTCTGTTGTAGATAGAATCTTTTTTTGATAGGACTAGTGCAAAATGTCCCTGACTTATTTCACTGCCAATTCGGACTCCAAAGTCAACCATTACAACGATTCCTGCCCGGAAGCGACGATAATATTTTGGTAAATTATTTTCATCTTCCTTATTAAGCCAATACCCGTAAGAGTCCATCCAATAAGGTAAAGTGTCAATTTTCTTAGAAAGATGTTTTTCACTGTAGTAAACATGGTTAAATCTTTTTAGATGCTTTTCGCGGAGTTCGCGTTTCATTGTTGTATCTCCCTATCTTTTCTTTGAGGGAACGAAGCGGGTTTAAGGTGTGGGTTCGCATTGGTAAAAGCCCTCGCGAGTGTGTTATATTATTAAATACTGTATATATGAAGAAGACTGTGTCAAACGGTCGCTGGATGAAATTAAAAACGCGATTTAAAGGGCCGGGATGGACGTTTTGGACATGCCGGTTTTCTATCGGACACAGCACGACTAAGGGAAAAAGAGAGTAACGAAATGAGTTTGTTAGAAGTATCTGGTTTATCGATGAGCTTCGCCGATAAAAACTTATATGAAGATGCCAGCTTTCAATTAGAGAAGGGTGAACATCTCGGGATTGTCGGACAGAACGGTGCCGGTAAATCAACATTGATTAAAATTTTAACGGGCACGGTGTTGCCTGTTGAAGGTAGCATTAAGTGGCAAAAAAATATTCGTATTGGTTACTTGGATCAGTACGCTGACATTCCAGAAGGGATGACGCTGATTCAATTTTTGCACACGGCTTATGCTGACTTGTACGCTATGGACGAGCAAATGCAGAAGTACTACGCAGATTATGCTGAATCCATGGATGACAAGTTGCTGGAAAAGGCTGGGCGAATTCAGGATGAACTGGCGGCACGTAACTTTTACGAAGTTGAAACTGAAATTGAACGGGTCATCAGTGGTTTAGGGTTGAACGAAATCGGCAAGGACCACGTCGTTTCAGAAATGTCTGGTGGGCAACGGTCAAAGATTATTTTGGCTAAGTTGTTGCTGGAAAATCCTGATGTCATTCTGTTGGATGAACCGACTAACTACTTGGATGTTTCACACATTCAGTGGCTGGAAGATTATCTGAATGGCTTTGAAGGTGCCGCGATGGTCATTTCACATGACTATGACTTCTTGGAAGCTGTGACAAACGCCATCTGTGACGTTTCGTTTGGTCAGATCACGAAGTATCGTGGCAGTTTCAAGAAGGCCATGAAGCAGAAGGAAGAGAAGCGTGAGGCGCAAGAAAAGGCTTACGAGAAACAGCGTGTCGTGATCGAAAAGAACGAAAAGCTGATTTCTAAGTTCAAGGCTGGTTCACACTCTAACTTGGCCAAATCACGTGAGAAGATGCTAAAACATATGGATCGGATCGATCCACCGTCAGATGCATTGCAGGCACGATTTGACTTTCCATATTTGGATACGGGTTCGCAAAACGCATTGGTGGTTCGTAAAATCTCTGTTGGATATGAACATCCGTTGCTTGCACCCGTGACGTTTACGCTGGGTACCGGTCAGAAGATTGCGTTTGCCGGGTTCAATGGGGTCGGTAAATCGACTTTGATCAAGTCCATTCTTGGTCAGCTAAAGCCATTGTCTGGTGAAGCTGAGTTTTCGCCATCTGCCAAGGTTAACTACTTCAGCCAAGATTTGGTGTGGGACGATGACAGCAAGACGCCTTTGCAAATTATTCAGGATGAATTTCCGACCATGTTGCCGAAAACGATCCGGACTAAACTGGGTGCGGCTGGGATCAATGCTGCTAACGTCATGAAGCCGATGAACCTGCTTTCTGGTGGTGAACAAACGAAGGTCAAGCTGGCTGTCATGGAATTGACGCCATCAAACTTCCTAATCATGGACGAACCGACCAACCATTTGGATGATGAAACAAAGCATGCCTTGGCTGATGCCCTGAACAAGTTCCGGGGCAATTTGATTATGGTTAGTCATGAGGAAGGCTTTTACGACGACTGGATTGATGAAGTACTGAACGTTGAAAAGCTGAGTTTACGGAAGTCAGATAAGTAGATAGGAGACAGAAATGACAGACATAAATATAGTCGAGGGCCAAACATTGTCGTTGGACGATGTAGAACCGGATCACCATTATGTGAAGTGTCATTTCACAGTTTCCAATGCGCCGATTCGACTGATGGATGCGAGCTTTGACCACTGCACGTTCGATCAAACAAACTTTGATAACGGCGATTTTAGCCGCGTAACGTGGACGCACAGTCAGTTTTTAAATGCGACTTGGCGTGAGACGAGCTGGTTCGATTGCAACTTGAAGAGTTTACAGTTAGCCGGCAGTGATTTTAGCGAATCTGTGATGAAGAACACGACATTTGATGCCTGCAAACTAACATACGCAAACTTCAGCGAAATGCGCGTAGAAAATAGCAAATTTTTAAATTGCGACTTACTTGAAAGTGCATTTCAGGCCATCCGAGCTAAGAAAACCATTAAGTTCGATGGCTCGCGGCTAACTGGGGCCGACTTTGTCGAAACACGGTTGAAAGGTTTTGACTGGCATGAGGCGGAGTTTGACACGTTGAGTATGAGCGCCAACTTAGCTAGCGGACTGGTCGTGAGCCAGTATCAGGCCGCTCAGTTAATTGGGATGTTTGGGATTGAAGTTAAATAAAATGAAGTCGCTAATCACGTGTAAATTGTGGTTAGCGACTTTTTTGTCTGATTTTGAAAACTTTCGTTGCGGTTATACTGAAATGATGGTTTTCAAGCTTGGATAAATGACAGATATAAATGTGTAAGATAAAATATGGTTATCGAATCATAGCGTTAAAGTTATTGGTACAAACTAACATTGGCTATAGAACAAAGGGGATATTAAGATGAAAAAGACAATATCCATCGCTCCAACAATTATCGCTTTATTTGTAGTTGGAATTCTACCCTTTATCTCAAAAATGAACGAAGTGCTCAAAAGTACGATTACAGCTTATACGTTGTTCGGTTTAGCAGGCTACAGTTTTTTACTCATTTTTTTATATTGTATGCAGAACGCGTATCAAGCAAAAAATAAGCTAAATAGAAATGAAAAACTGTATGTTGGCTATTTTGTGATTTTGTTGATTGGATTAACTTTGTTTGGATTAACGGTAGATTGCAAATTTAATCCGAATTTTTGGACAAATTTGTCAGCATAACCTGATACGGTGTTTTCCAGTCAAGTATTTTAAGCGGTCTCTGGTTAATTTGGAGTAACGTCGTCGTTAAATCTTGAGCACTAATGTGCTCAAAACGAGTCCCCTTAGGATAAAAATAACGTAAATTCCGATTAAAGCGTTCATTACTACCACGTTCAGCTGGCGTATAAGCATGACAGTAATAGGTCTTAATACCATATTGTGATTCAAATGATACTAGCCCACTAAACTCAGTACCACGGTCCACAGTAAAACTGTGCACCGGTCCATTAAAAGTTGTTAGGAACTTAGTCAGTGCTTCATTAACACTCGCTGTCGTTCGGTCCTTTAACCGATATGCCCAAAGGAACCGTGATTTGCGATCGATTAAAGTTAATAAAACTGCCTTACTATGCCCACGAGGGCCAACGACGGTATCTAGTTCAAAATCACCGATGCGATTACGTTGATTAATCATCATGGGACGCTGTTCAATCGATCGCCCCAAAGATTGATTATATTTGGATCGTTGGTCAACGTTACGCCGTTGGCGTACGCCATGTTCAGGTAGATCATTCAAGGAGAAACCAATTCTCCCCTGATTTAGCCAATTATAAATAGATTTAGTCGCTAGTTTAAATTCGTGAGCAATCATTCCTGGTGACCAGCTTAGATGTAAATGGTTGAGAATTGTTTGCTTTAACTCATCGCTCAGCTTAGTTTTCCGACCACATCGTGATCGCTTGTATTCGGCATCTGTTTGTGCTAATTCAGCCTGATAAGGTTGACATCGAGATAATTCATAAGAAATTGTTGACGGTGATCGGTTCAGCCGAACGCCCATTTGGATATTGGACAGCCCTAGTTCACAAAAGGTTTCGATTTTAATTCGTTCGGAATAGGTTATACTAGACAAAAGATCAGCTCCTAAAAGATGGGTTTGTTGTAAACACCATTTTAAAGGAAGCTGATCTTTTTTGTCCGAACAGCGTTCGGATTAATTTTACAATCTACTAAATGTATAAAATCAATTAGCGACTAAATAGACTAGACCACTAAAATGATTCGACACATAATTGTAATAATGGTTAACAAACACTAACAAGGTGGGCTTTAAGCCGACCTTTTTTGTTTGCTAAAAAATTCTAAGCAATAAATGGGAAAAGCTGCGTTGACATTCATTGAATTCTCATTTATCATTTGACACATACTTTTCGAATAGATATTTTATTGCGGAAGGTCACAAATTGTTACCGGGGTAACAAAAAACAAAGGAGTTGGCGATATGAAGTTGCGAAGAGTATTAGCACTTGGCGCTGTCGCAGCCATTTCTGCCTTAACATTGGCAGCGTGTGGCAACAAAAGTGGTGCTTCTTCACACAAGGGTGTACTGAATCTTGCAACCAGTGCGGAAATGCCAGGTTTGGATACATCAAAGGTTACGGATAACTCATCTTTAACAGCCTTGTCAAACACACAGGAAGGGATTTACCGAATTGGTAAAGACTCTAAGATTCAAAATGCGTTGGCAACAAAGACGACTGAATCAAAAGATGGTTTACACTGGACCTTTAACTTGCGTAAGAACACAAAGTGGTCAAACGGTGATAAAGTCACTGCCAAAGATTTTGTTTATTCATGGCGGCGCACAAATGATCCAAAGACGGCATCACAATACGCATACTTATTTGATGGTGTGAAGAACGCAGATGCTATCCAAAACAAGAAGGCTGATGTAAAGTCTCTTGGTGTTAAAGCAGTCGGCGACTACAAATTGGAAGTTACACTTGAAAAGCCAATTCCTTACTTCAAGTTATTGCTTGGTTTCCCAATCTTCTTCCCACAAGATCAGAAGGTTGTTGACAAGTACGGTTCTAAGTACGGAATGTCAGCCAACAAGCAAGTTTATAACGGACCTTTCAAGGTTGAAGGCTGGACTGGTACTAACACCAAGTGGAAGTGGGTTAAGAACAACAGTTACTGGGATAAGAGTGCTGTTAAGACGAACACCATCAACTTCCAAGTGGTTAAGGAAGGTAACACTGCACTTAACTTATTCAACTCCGGTAAGATTGATCAAACGCAATTACAGGGTTCACAAGTTGCAAACTACAAAAACAACAAGAACTACGTTTATTATCAAGGTTCAACTTCCGCTTACATGGAATTGAACGAAGAGAAAGTGCCTGCATTTAAGAACCAAAAGATTCGTCAAGCATTGTCCTTAGCACTGGATCGTAAGCAATTGGTTAACAACGTTCTAGAAGATGGTTCAAAAGCCGCTACTGGTTTAATTCCAACGAAGTTGACCAAGAACCCAAAGACGGGTGCTGACTTTGCTAGTGATTCAAAGGTTGCTGATACAACTGATCATGACTTAGCTAAAGCTAAGCAATTGTTGAAGGAAGGGGAGAAGGAAGCCGGTATTTCAAGCTTGAACTTCACCTTACTTGCTGATGATACGTCAAACAGTAAACAAAACTCAGAGTTCTTGCAATCACAATTTGAAAAGTTACCTGGCGTTAAGGTCTCTCTTCAAAATGTGCCATTTAAGAACCGTCTGACGAAATCTTCTAATGGTGATTTTGATGCGGTTATCACACTTTGGGGCGCTGACTACAACGATCCGTACACATACTCATCCTTGTTCACGTCAGATAACTCACAAAATAATGGTAAATGGAAGAACTCAGAATATGACACTCTGATCAAGGATTCAGCTAACAAGGATGCTAATAACAAGCAACAACGTTATGAAGATCTGGTTAATGCTGAAAAGATTCTGACAAAGGATGTTGGGATTGTGCCATTGTACTGGGGCACTGCTTCTGGCTCGGGTCCAATGCTTCAAAAGAGCTATGTCAAGGGGATTATTTACAATTCAGCTGGTGTTAACTTCAACTACAAGAACGTTGAGGTTAAGTAATTAACTGATATTAACGGCTCGAATTTAGAGGGAAACGTGAGGAAAAACCATTTCATTCTGGTTTATCCCCACGTTTTGCTTTAAGATGAACATTAATGATTTTCAGCAAATTCTCATTATTCGATGGAAATCTCGCACTTATTACTTGTCTGGTTTAGATTGTGAGGAAGTAAGTTTATGGCAAAATACCTGCTCAAACGACTGTTTTACCTCATTCTAACGTTATTCCTGATTGCGACCATCACGTTCTTTATGATGAAGCTGTTGCCAGGGACACCGTTAAGTAACGAGTCAAAACTCTCGCATACACAGATTCAAATGATTTACCACACGTATGGGTTGGATAAGCCCGTGTGGCAGCAATACCTAATTTACCTGGCCGGCATGGTTCGTGGTAACTTCGGCTTGTCATTCCAGTTTGATAACCAACCGGTATCATACCTTTTGGCAACCCGGATGCCTGCATCATTCCAGCTTGGGATTCAAGCGATGATCGTTGGGGTGCTTTTAGGTATCATCGTTGGTGGAATTGCGGCAATTCGTCGGAACACTTGGGTCGACGGCACGATGACGGTTATTTCTATCTTAATGATCTCGATTCCAAGTTTCGTGCTTGCCATCTTGTTGCAGTACTACATTGGTTTGAAAGCTGGTGCCTTTCCAGTTGCCGGCTGGGGGAACTTCTCATATACGATTCTCCCGACCATCGCGCTGGCGGGCTCTCCGTTTGCCACGACGGCGCGGTTTATCCGAACCGAAATGGTTGACGTCATGAGCTCTGATTACATTGAATTAGCGAAAGCCAAGGGGCTAACCAGCACTGGCGTGGTTTATCACCATGCTTTGCGGAACTCCTTGATTCCACTGATTACATTGATTGGACCACTGACGGTTAACTTGATGACCGGCTCACTGGTTGTTGAAAACATCTTCGCCGTGCCTGGGATTGGGGAACAATTCGTTAAGTCGATTACGACTAATGACTACCCAACCATCATGGGGATTACGATGATGTACTCAGTATTACTAGTGGTTGTCTTATTGATTACCGATATCGTTTACGGAATCGTTGACCCACGGATCCGTCTGCAAGGAGGTCAAAGCTAATGGCTGAAAACGCGAATGTTTCAAACGATGCCTTCGAACCACTTGGTAAAGAAGAACATCTTGATAATGAAAAGATTGCTGCGCCTTCGCTGACCTTCACACAGGATGCATGGCGTCGATTAAAGAAAAATAAAATTGCGTTCATCTCAATGTGGATTTTATTGGCGATTCTGGTGCTTTCACTGGCTGGTCCGCTGATTTCACCACACCAGCCGAACAACGCACAACCTGCCTATACGAACTTGCCACCAAAAATTCCAGGCGTCCACATTCCTGGACTGGATGGAACAAAGGCTGTAGACGGTGGTCGTGTTGATGCTTACCAACAGCAACACGTTCCGTCAGGTAAGTACTGGATTTTAGGGACTGACTATTTAGGCCGTGACCTCTTATCACGGATTATTGCAGGTACCCGGGTGTCACTAGCCGTTGCCTTGATTGCAACGCTGCTAGATTTGACCGTCGGGGTCGGGTATGGCCTGATCTCGGGATGGCGTGGAGGCAGAACGGATATGATCATGCAACGGATCATTGAAATTTTGTCCTCCGTGCCTAACTTGGTTTACATGATTTTACTGTTAGTTGTGATGCGTGGTTCGCTTCTGTCTATTTCATTAGCGATTGCCATCTCCAGTTGGACGACGATGGCCCGTTTAATTCGTGCCGAGGCGCTGACGCTAAAGAGCCAAGAATATATCTTGGCCGCACGGACGTTGGGTGAAAGCTCATGGAAGATCGCGTGGAAACACTTGATTCCAAACATGAGCTCAGTGATCATCATTCAAACGATGTTTACGATTCCGAGTGCCATCTTCTTCGAGGCCTTCCTATCATATATCGGGATCGGGATTCAGCCACCAACTGCTTCACTGGGGACATTGATCTCAGATGGACAAAAGAACTTCCAGTTCTTGCCATTCCAGATGTGGTACCCAGCCGTTGTCTTAATGGTTATCATGATTTGTTTCAACCTGTTTGCCGATGGCTTGCGGGATGCCTTTGACCCACGTTCAAGAGAGTAGGTGACGTTAATCGTGGAAAATAATGACACAGAAAACTTAATTGAAGTCAAAAACCTGAAGATTAACTTTGATACCTATGCGGGCAAGGTTAAGGCGATTCGCGACGTTTCATTCCATTTGAAAAAGGGTGAAACGTTGGCCATCGTTGGTGAATCAGGTTCTGGTAAGTCTGTTACCACGCGTTCGTTAATGGGACTTAATGCTGACAACGCCGAAATTGCTGGCGGTCAGATTATGTTTCACGGCGAGGACGTGTTGAAGAAGTCCGAAAAAGAAATGCAACAGATTCGTGGTAAAGATATCGCGATGATCTTCCAGGACCCAATGACTTCGTTGGACCCAACGATGAAGATTGGCCGTCAGATTGCTGAACCGCTGATTATTCATAACCATGTTTCAAAAAAGCAGGCGATGGCCCAAGCTTTGGAAATGTTAAAGTTGGTCGGCATTACGGATGCTGAACACCGCATCAATGACTATCCGCACCAATTTTCAGGTGGGATGCGTCAACGGATCGTGATTGCGATTGCGTTGATTTGTTACCCAGAGGTGTTGATTGCCGATGAACCAACCACCGCGTTGGATGTGACCATTCAAGCTCAAATTCTGAAGTTAATGAAAGAATTACAAGAAAAAATCGAAACTTCAATTATCTTTATCACGCATGACCTTGGTGTGGTTGCCGGTATGGCTGACCGAATTGCCGTTATGTATGCTGGTAAGATTGTTGAATACGGAACTGTGGATGAAATCTTCTACAATCCACAACATCCATATACGTGGGGGTTATTGAACTCCATGCCAACCTTGGATACTCAAAGCGGTGAATTGTCTGCTATTCCAGGGACACCGCCAGACTTGTTGGATCCACCAAAGGGTGATGCGTTTGCGGCCCGTAACCCGTACGCATTGAAGATCGATGCTGAGCAGGAACCACCGTTCTTTAAGGTTTCAGACACTCACTATGCAGCGACGTGGTTATTAGATCCCCGTGCTGAAAAAGTGACACCACCTGAGGCAATTGCCAAACGGCAGGCGCAATGGGCCAAGATGCACACGGATGATGGCGAACTGGTTCGCCCAGCTACACCGTTGAACACGGCTGATAACTTAGACGACTCAGATCGCGAATAGAGAAAGGAGACGCACATGGATTACACAGATCGTAAAAAGATTCTGGAAGTTAAAAACTTGAAACAGTATTTCAATGTTGGCAAAAACGACGAAGTTCGCGCTGTCGACGACGTCTCCTTCGACATTTACGAAGGCGAGACGTTTGGCTTAGTTGGTGAGTCTGGTTCTGGTAAAACGACAACAGGGCGCGCAATCATTCATTTATACGAACCAACTGCTGGTGAAGTCTTATTCAACGGTAAGGATGTTGCAAAAATCAAAGGTCGTAAAGATCAGTTGGAATTTCGTAAAGAAATGCAGATGATCTTCCAGGATCCTTATGCTTCTCTAAATCCCCGGATGAAGGTTAAAGATATTGTTGCTGAAGGCATCGACATCCATCACTTAGCGAAAAATGATCAAGAACGAACAGACATGGTTGAAAATTTACTGGAAACAGTTGGGTTGAACAAAGACCATTCGAGCCGGTATCCGCATGAATTTTCAGGTGGTCAGCGTCAACGAATCGGGATTGCCCGTGCGTTAGCTGTTGATCCGAAGTTCATCATTGCCGATGAACCCATCTCAGCATTGGACGTGTCGATTCAGGCGCAAGTTGTTAACTTGATGAAGGAATTGCAAATCAAGAACAATTTAACGTACTTGTTCATTGCCCACGACTTATCAATGGTGAAGTATATTTCTGACCGGATTGGTGTTATGCACTATGGTCGGATGTTGGAAATTGGACCTGCTGACGAAGTTTATACAAAACCGTTGCATGACTATACAACGAGTTTGTTATCAGCGGTGCCAGTTCCTGATCCTGAAGTTGAGCGAGCACGGAAGCAGATTCCGTACGAGCCAACGATGGAAGGCGACGATAAACCACGGACAATGGTTGAAATCGCACCACACCACTTTGTTCGTGCAGCTGAAGATGAGGTTGCGATGTATCAAGAACGAGCCGAAAAGGCTGGTCTTGATGTGCTCTGAGACGTCAATCTAAAAAGTGTCATTACCTTGGTTTCACAGCCTAGGTAATGACACTTTTTTGTTTAGCAAACGTGGTCTGGTCGCAGGTGTTGACTTTTGCCTGCGGTTGTCAAAATTGAATACTGCCGTGGGACCGGTTCGTGCCTTCTGAAACCCGAAGTCTTTCACCTCGCCGTTAAGCCTCGTGAAAATCCGAGTCTGTACGCCCGTCCTGTGTAATAAATCCGGCACAAACCGCCAGATCAACGACACCTTCGCGGCTTACATTCAATTTTGACGTCCTCCGCTATGTTGGAACACTGGCGACACTTATTATGTTCAAACGGTTTTACCACGATTGTGCTATCGCAGCTGGGTGAAGACAGGGTCCAGTGAAGGTAAGACCGTGGTTCCCAGAGGACTGAAACGGTCACCACAGAACGTCGTCTTGATCTAGCGAAACGAAAGTAGCAGTTGAGTACAAAACAAAGCGTCCACTCTGCTAGCCATAACAGGTGGACGCTTCAACGGGGTATTTGATTCAGGAGTTGTACTGTTTGAGTACTATTAGGGGTGATAGACAACTTGTTGTTGTCTATGCTTAATAGAATAACGGTGGGACCTTAACGCTACCTCAAAATTTAGTAACAAATTTATTAATGACTAAATTAAAATGGATATGACGTTTTGAGGGTAAAATCTGTCTTTTCGTTGTAAGATTATAAAAGAGTGATGCCACTTTTTGGCAATGACACGATGGAGGTTACACGTGATGAAAATGAAACATATTCTAGCAACGGCAGGCTTAGTGGGTGCTGCAGCTGTAACTGTGCAGGCTAAGTATGTTGAAAAACGGAGCGTTAGTAGCAAGGTGTTGGAAAATCTCTTGCGATTACAGCCTAAACGAATGTTCAGTCCATACAAACATATGGAAAACCTCGTAACCTACGACTATTATTTGCACAAAAATGAACAGCCATGGTCGATGGACGCGCGATTGTCACGTCAATATGACGTTCAGGTTCCAACCAGTTACGATAATACCTATGAGTTACACGGCAAATATGGCGATCAACGGTACACGGTAATTTACCTGCATGGTGGTTGTTTCTGGAATCAGCCGCTGGGGATGCAGGTCCGTTTGGCACGCAAGCTGGCGGACACGATTTCTGCAACGGTGTTAATGCCGATTTATCCGCTAGCACCGGCGCATGATTTTAAAGACGTGTTGGACATGTTGGAAAAGGTTTACCGTCAAGTGCTTGAGACGACGGCGCCCGATAAAATCATTTTACTCGGGAATTCTGCTGGCGGTGGTCTCGCGCTAACGTTGGCCGAATATTTAAAGACGGTTGATTTGCCACAGCCGAAGGATATCATCGCCTTATCGCCGGTGCTAGATGTCGGGTTAACAAACGAAGAAATCGGTCACTATGAGGCAGCGGATCCAATCTTGGATCGCTATTCACTACAAGTGATGATGGGGCACTATTACGCCAGAAATACGGATACTACTGATTGGCGTGTTAGTCCTTTGTACGGTGACATCAGTAATCTTGGCCACATTGCATTATTCGTTGGGACTCGAGAAATTCTGTATCCAGATGCTGTTAAGTTCCGTGACAAGGCGAAGGCAGCTGGCATTCATTTGAATTTCTTTGAGTATCCCTATATGGTTCACGATTTCTTCGGGCTGCCAATTCCTGAAACTGAGCAGGCCTTTGACCAGATTATTCGCATAATCGAAAAGCCTGTTGAAGTTGGATAAACTGGTTTGGGTTCGCTTAGATTTTGTTCAAATAGATAGGTGTGATTCCGCTTGCGGTTGTCAACAGTGACACACTCGTCGTGGGACCGGTTCAAGCCGGAAGGTGCACCGTCTTTCACTTTGCCGCAAAGCCTCGTGGAAACATCGAGTCTCCGCGATCGGCCGTAACCTAAATTCGGATAAACCACCGAATTAACGTTACTTTCACGACTCGGTATCACTGTTGTCGCCCTCCAGCTAATATTAGGAGTGGTTGGCAACAGTGCATTTAATTTGGTGAATTTCAAAGAGACCTGATTGCCGTCGCTACCGGAGAATTTTACATTAGAGAGTGGAGTGGAATTGAAACAGAGTTCCGCGTCGGCAACACTTGGCGGCGGGAACTTAGCCGCTTAGTGTTGCAGGACGAATTATGAGATGTGGTTTTCAGCTCATAATCGAGGGTGAAAACCGTGGCTCGTGCGGGTTGAACCCGGTCCCATGGAACGGCGTTTCAATTACGCGTAACGGTAGTGAGGCTCTGAAAAGCAGGCATTCAACTTTCATGATAGTTGGTGGACAATTGAGCTTGAATTCATGACTTATTTTTAATAAGTTAACCCGTTGACATCAGCGCAAGTTAGCTTTATGATGTTTGTCACATTCTAGTTGATAAGTGAGGTGCAAACAGATGAATGATGTAATTTCTTACTTGGCGCAACACATTGATAATGATGAGTTGCTGGGCAAAATGGTACGTGACCTTGTGACGTTTGAACCATCTCGTCGCGATGGTGATGTTAAGCAATTAACATCGAGCATTAATAATGTTGCACGTCGCTTTGTGCAAGGGAGCGAAGAAGCTCCTACAGAAGACTTAACGCATGTCCACCGCGATCCTAAGCTGGCAGCGTTAGAATCCGCTTTGTCACAGGCAGGCCAACGTAAAGCCGTTGGTGGGCAGCCGTTGCTCAGTGCACCACGCTATACAACTGACCAGAGTTAATCGAAAATGTTAATTTATTGAGAACCGAAAGCCATCAGTGCTTTCGGTTTTTTTAGATCTAATAGTTTTGGATAAAACAGTTGCAATTACAACTTAACGTGATAAGATATTCTTGTTCGACAAGAGGTGAGAATATGAAGCTAGACGAACACGAAACATTGGCAGGCATGATACACAGATTGGCCGCATGGCAAACGGCAACGATGAATCGCCAGTTACGTACGCTGGGACTCAATACCGATCAGGCGAACGTGATTCGATATGTTGGTGCTCACCCAGGCGTTAATCAGCAAACGGTTGCTAGATTATTAAGCCGCAATGTAGCGAGTTTGACTAACCTGTTGAAAAGTTTGGAAACGAAGAAATTAATTGAGCGTCGCTATGAAGATGGAGACGTGAGAACAAAACATTTGTTATTAACCGCTAACGGGCAGCAAATTAACGAGCGTGTTCAACAGTGCTTTGATAAGTTGGATGAGCAGGTGAACCAAGTGTTGCCTGCAGAGGTGCAAGCGGCAACCAGTGAGGCGATCGAGACACTGGTTAAACAATTGGTTGATCATGCATGAGCGGTTTGCAAACAGCGTTGTTTTAGGAGACTTTGAAAATGACATTAAATCCACAAGAAAAAATTAATACAGAGCAAGAATTACAAAAGAACTTTCAGTTGGCAGGGCTCACTGTTGCACAGGCGACAGAGGAACTGAACATTAGTACGACAAAGTTGAGTCATATTATGCATTTGACGCAGCGGTCTTTCGAAGATGCTTGGATTATGCGTAATTATCTGATTGCTAAGGTAAAAGCCGCGGGCAAACAACCGGTGGCATTTACTTCATTGCGAGGCGACTGGCATGACTATTGGTTTTTGAATGCGCAGATTATTGACTCAGGCGTTATGTCGGCGGGTAACAAGTAGGTTAGCACATTAATGCCGCAATTCGTGGCGCTTATGCAGAGTTCTATTGAACCTGCAAGTCAAACGGAAATATCCATGATGTTTAATATGAAATGGGCTCCTAGCAGTGGATTTACTAACTGTTAGGAGCCCATTTCGTTACATAGTCAGATTATTCAGCATGAGGCGTGAAAGCGTCGTTGTTAATTGAGGTCAAAAAGTGTCGCCAGTAGTCTTTAAAAAGTTTTGGTTGGTCTTGTGACAGATTGTGGCCGGCACGGTCCACAATACCCAGGGTCAGTCGGCTAAAGTTGTTAAGCAGTGGCAATTGATCCTGAAAGCCGACAATGTCGTCCTGACGACCCAGTAAAAGGGTGACGGGTTGCTTGAACGGCGTTTGCATTAAGCTGGATTCAAACGAAAATTGGTAGTGCTTGCGTAATAAATGAATGAAGTCGCGGTTGGCTTGCTGTAATCCAGGCAAAATTTGCAATTGATAAGCACTCCAAGCGTCGGCGTTTAGGTTAACGTTCATATCCTTAAATGCAGCGAATGCATCTTGATTATATTTCACTGGGAAGTCCGTTTGAACGGCAACGTAATGATGAGCCACATGGCGATCTGGTGCATCCGCAATGGTCACAGGGCAAGTGAGAAAGGCGCCGAGGATGCGAGTGGGCCAGTCATGGATCAATCCCAAGGCAAGATATCCGCCGTAAGAGTGACCAACAACATAAAACGGTTGATCACCGATGATTTGATTAACGAAAGTTTCTAATAATGCCAATATGGCGTCACTGCTACCGACACCTATGTTGGCAGAGGATTCGCCCATGCCAGGCAGTTCGACGTATATTTGTTGGATGTTAGCCGCTGCCAGCACAGGCATGAGCGGAATCTGCATACTATCAATATTTTGCGCCAGTCCGTGAATGATCAGCATCGGGGTGCCGGAACCATTCACTTCATAATGAATCGTGGTGTCGTTAATGACCGTTTTCATGGAGAACTCCTAATTTATTGACTTATAGTAGATTGTAAAATTAATCCGAACGCTGTTCGGACAAAAAAGATCAGCTTCCTTTAAAATGGTGTTTACAACAAACCCATCTTTTAGGAGCTGATCTTTTGTCTAGTATAACCTATTCCGAACGAATTAAAATCGAAACCTTTTGTGAACTAGGGCTGTCCAATATCCAAATGGGCGTTCGGCTGAACCGATCACCGTCAACAATTTCTTATGAATTATCTCGATGTCAACCTTATCAGGCTGAATTAGCACAAACAGATGCCGAATACAAGCGATCACGATGTGGTCGGAAAACTAAGCTGAGCGATGAGTTAAAGCAAACAATTCTCAACCATTTACATCTAAGCTGGTCACCAGGAATGATTGCTCACGAATTTAAACTAGCGACTAAATCTATTTATAATTGGCTAAATCAGGGGAGAATTGGTTTCTCCTTGAATGATCTACCTGAACATGGCGTACGCCAACGGCGTAACGTTGACCAACGATCCAAATATAATCAATCTTTGGGGCGATCGATTGAACAGCGTCCCATGATGATTAATCAACGTAATCGCATCGGTGATTTTGAACTAGATACCGTCGTTGGCCCTCGTGGGCATAGTAAGGCAGTTTTATTAACTTTAATCGATCGCAAATCACGGTTCCTTTGGGCATATCGGTTAAAGGACCGAACGACAGCGAGTGTTAATGAAGCACTGACTAAGTTCCTAACAACTTTTAATGGACCGGTGCACAGTTTTACTGTGGACCGTGGTACTGAGTTTAGTGGGCTAGTATCATTTGAATCACAATATGGTATTAAGACCTATTACTGTCATGCTTATACGCCAGCTGAACGTGGTAGTAATGAACGCTTTAATCGGAATTTACGTTATTTTTATCCTAAGGGGACTCGTTTTGAGCACATTAGTGCTCAAGATTTAACGACGACGTTACTCCAAATTAACCAGAGACCGCTTAAAATACTTGACTGGAAAACACCGTATCAGGTTATGCTGACCAATTTGTCCAAAAATTCGGATTAAATTTGCAATCTACCATAAGTTTTCTCAAAGCTGAGTGATTAGTTTCGCTATTCATCGTTCAGTTGCTTACACTGTAGGTAAAAATGGGAGGTCGCCTATGGATCAGTTGATTCACATCTTGAGCCATTTACAGGATTATATTCTGCCCTTGTTCTCGTGGATGGGCAACTGGAGCTACGTGACCTTGTTTCTGTTGATCTTTGCTGAAACTGGCTTGGTCGTTTTTCCGTGGTTGCCGGGTGAATCATTGATTTTTGTGACGAGTGCTATCGCGGCAGCCACCCAATCCAGTTTGGACATCAAAGTTCTGGTTCCCATCTTCTTCTTTGCCGCCGTTCTCGGTGACACTCTGAACTTTCGAATCGGCATGTGGTTAATGCACTTTAAGTTTATTAATCGACGTCTTCATGGTGGTTTAAAACGTGGCGAAGCATTTTTCAAACGTTATGGTGGCCGAGCTGTGATCTTTGGCCGGTTTGTACCACTGATTCGAACCTTCGTCCCACTTTTGGCGGGCACGACAAAAATGAGTGAACGTCGTTTTGCCGTCCTCAATGTTATTGGTGTCGCACTGTGGGTCACGGTCGGTAGCGTTTTAGGTTATTACTTTGGCCGTTTGCCATTCGTAAAGTCACACTTTGCCCTCATTTTCCTCGGTGTGGCAGTGATTGGTATCTTGCCAGGATTCATTGTCGGTGCGACGCGCTACCTCCGCCGTCACAGTAATCATTTTTATGAACCATAACGTGGTCTCATCCCAAACGTTGATATGCTATGATAGAACCATCATAAATTGTGGAGGTTCTCATGTCATTTAACGTTTACATGGTTCGTCATGGTCAAACTTATTTAAACTTGTATCACCGGATGCAAGGCTGGTCAGACGCACCGCTTACTGAAAAAGGCCAGAATGACGGCAAACATGCCGGTCAGTTACTGAGCCATGTTAAGTTTGGCGCTGCATACTCTAGTGATCTTGCTCGGGCGCAAACTACAGGACGGTTGATTCTTGCCGAAAACCCTAGCACCCTCACCGAACCAGTCGCCCGCAAAGAATTCCGCGAAGAATTCTTCGGGTATTGGGAAGGCTATGACGACATGTTAATGTGGCATCAAATTGGCTCTCCTAAGGGTGGTAACACCTATAATGAGTTGGTCGAAAAGTTTGGCCTGCAAGAAACAACAGACCTAGTGGCCAATGCGGATCAGTATCACGACGCCGAAACGTACGCGCAATTGTGGGAACGAATCCAAGCTGGAATGCAACTGTTACGGGATAACGCCAAGGACGGCGATAACATTTTGCTAGTCACTCACGGCACGTACCTGCGCCACATCATGGATCATTACTCTGACACAATTGGTGCCTTCCCCGGCCCACGAAATGGCAGTGTTACCAAACTAGTTGTAGACAATGATAGTGTGAAAGTACTGTATACCGACCGATTAGATAATATTGAATAACTTTAATATAAATAAGCACGATCAGCGAAATTTCCAAAAATTTCGTTGATCGTGCTTTTTCGATACAGCTAATATGCAATTATTTGCCTAATAATTCCTTTAATTCTGCAATCCGCTTGTCCAACACGGCAAACGCATCGTCCAAGTATTGTCGAGATGTGACGTCCACCCCTGCTTGCTTGATCAACTCAATTGGTGCTTGTGAGCCACCAGCTTTGAGGAATGTCTTGTATTGGTCCAACGCACCAGGCACCTTGCGATAAATTCGGTCCGCAATGGTCGTGGAGATGGCCATCGATGTCGCATATTGGTAAACGTAGTAATTGTAATAGAAATGTGGCACGCCGGCCCAGCCTGTATTCTTCTCATCTTCAAAGGTAACAGCCGGACCGTTGTATTGTTCGCCTAATTTAGCATACATCGTACTCAAATAATCGGAAGTTAACGCTTCGTCACTTTCAACTTTTTCATAGGCTTGATGCTCAAATTCTGCAAATAAAGTTTGCAAATTAACCGTGCCGATAAACGTTTGGATAGATTGTTGTAATAAGTACGCCTTAACTTCCTTGTTATCGGCATATTTATCCAACATGTAGTCCATCAGCAAGTTTTCGTTAGTTGTCGAAGCAATTTCCGCCGTGAAGATTGGATAGTCTGCATCCTGAAGGGGCTGTGTTGCATCAGTAAAGTAAGATTGCATCGCATGTCCAGACTCATGAGCCAACGTGGTTAAGCCATAATAATTGTCCGACCAGTTCAGCAAGATATACGGGTGAACATCGTAAACTTCGCTCTCATAACCGCCGGAACGTTTGCCAACATTTTCGGCTGCATCGATCCAGCTACCGGAAAATTCAGCCCTCAAACCATCCAAATAATCATCACCAAGCACCTTCAATGCATCCAGTACGATGGCCTTAGACTCGTCAAACGTAAATTTCAATTTGGGGTCGCCCAGTAAAGGCGCAGAACGATCGTAATTGTACATTGGCTTTAAGCCCAGCACATCTTGACGTAACTGCATGTAATCATGTTCGCCCTGCAAATGATCATGCACGGTCGCTACCAACGTGTCATAGACGCTTTCTGGGATTTCATTATCGAACAATTCCCCTTCTCGCGCTGTCGCAAAATGATGGGCACGGTTCTTAAGGACCGTCCCTTCCATATGAGTCGACAGGGTTGTGGCAAAAGTATGTTGAAGCCCATCATAGGCCTTTTTAATCAAGTGACTTGTCCGTTTGCGTAAATCGCGGTTGGTTGACTGCATAAATTCACTGATTTTAGCATCTGTTAATTCAACCGTTTCGCCATTTTCATCCTCAATGTCGCCATACTTCATATCGCCATCATTTAACATGGAGAAAATGTTTTCAGCACCCTCAAACACCTTGCTACTTTGCGCTAACAATTTTTCTTCAGCTAATGGCAGCACATGTCCCTGATTGCGTAAAAAGTTCAACTCCAGATATCGCCGATAGTCCTGTAAACGAGGTTCATCTTTTAGATACTGGTCAAACTTTTCTTTGGACAGCGCCGTGATTTCAGTCGTTAAAAAGCTGCGGGCCGTTTGCGTTTGCGCGTAAAGCGCCTGCGCCTGACCAGCTAGTTTGGTACCAACCGGATCCGTCGTGTCACTATCATTACGGGCGTTAGCATAAAAATAAATTCGCATTAGCACACCAGATAAGCTTACCGCTTCACTGGCTGTTTCATAAAGCGTTTGTGCACTCTCCGTTACGTGTCCTTCATATTTGCTAAACTCGGCTAATTGCTGCTTATACGCTGTAACAGCTTTTTCAAATGCGTCATCACTTGGATATAAATCCTTCAAATTCCATTTCAATTCATCCGGGACTTCCGCTCGGGTTGCTAACTTCTTTGTCATATATAGATCCCCCTAATATGGTTATTAGTATAACAGTTTTTCACATTTTTCTTTAACCGTTTTATTATTTGTTTTGTGATTTAACGATTGTTATCAAATGGTAATCGTTTGATTCGAATGATTGTGTTATTAATGAAATAAGGTAGATTGCAAATTTAATCCGAATTTTTGGACAAATTGGTCAGCATAACCTGATACGGTGTTTTCCAGTCAAGTATTTTAAGCGGTCTCTGGTTAATTTGGAGTAACGTCGTCGTTAAATCTTGAGCACTAATGTGCTCAAAACGAGTCCCCTTAGGATAAAAATAACGTAAATTCCGATTAAAGCGTTCATTACTACCACGTTCAGCTGGCGTATAAGCATGACAGTAATAGGTCTTAATACCATATTGTGATTCAAATGATACTAGCCCACTAAACTCAGTACCACGGTCCACAGTAAAACTGTGCACCGGTCCATTAAAAGTTGTTAGGAACTTAGTCAGTGCTTCATTAACACTCGCTGTCGTTCGGTCCTTTAACCGATATGCCCAAAGGAACCGTGATTTGCGATCGATTAAAGTTAATAAAACTGCCTTACTATGCCCACGAGGGCCAACGACGGTATCTAGTTCAAAATCACCGATGCGATTACGTTGATTAATCATCATGGGACGCTGTTCAATCGATCGCCCCAAAGATTGATTATATTTGGATCGTTGGTCAACGTTACGCCGTTGGCGTACGCCATGTTCAGGTAGATCATTCAAGGAGAAACCAATTCTCCCCTGATTTAGCCAATTATAAATAGATTTAGTCGCTAGTTTAAATTCGTGAGCAATCATTCCTGGTGACCAGCTTAGATGTAAATGGTTGAGAATTGTTTGCTTTAACTCATCGCTCAGCTTAGTTTTCCGACCACATCGTGATCGCTTGTATTCGGCATCTGTTTGTGCTAATTCAGCCTGATAAGGTTGACATCGAGATAATTCATAAGAAATTGTTGACGGTGATCGGTTCAGCCGAACGCCCATTTGGATATTGGACAGCCCTAGTTCACAAAAGGTTTCGATTTTAATTCGTTCGGAATAGGTTATACTAGACAAAAGATCAGCTCCTAAAAGATGGGTTTGTTGTAAACACCATTTTAAAGGAAGCTGATCTTTTTTGTCCGAACAGCGTTCGGATTAATTTTACAATCTACTTTATGAGTTAAGGCAAAGTGTGATTGAAAATAGTGCAATGGCAATTTTGCCTCCGGTTGTCAGCAGTGACACGCTCGCCGTGGGACCGGTTCAAGCCCGAAGTTCACGGTCTTTCACCTCGCCGCCAAGCCTCCTGAAAATCGGAGTCTTTGCGACCGTCCGTGGTGTAAATTCGGTTAAATCGTCCCGAATTAACACCACTTTCACGGCTCGGTATCACTGTTGACACCCTCCAGCTGACAGAGTGGCAAGTTTCAAACCTCTAATCGAATGCGTATCAGTTTACCCAAAGTTTCATACATCTGATTGAGTGCGTAGTAGTTTACGCAAAGTTTCACTAGCTACTGTAGGTACTGCGGGAGTGGAGCTGATTGGAAACAGAGTTCCGTGTCGGTAACACTTAGCGGCGGGGTGGGCCGTTTAGTGTTACAGGATGACTTATGAGACATGTTTTTCGGCTCATAATCAAAGGTGAAAATCGCGGTTTGTGCGAGTTGAACCTGGTCCCAGGGAACGGCGTTTCAGATCAGCGTAACGGCAGTAAGCGGATTTGTAATCAGATGTAATACAGGTTTGCTAGAAATTAGATGTTTTATGACTCGAATGGTGAGTAGAATTTGTCACCAACTGTGAAAATGCGCTATAATATTTAGTACAATTTTTGAGTTTATTGATGAGAATGGTCGCGTAATAACGGCCAAAAAACGGGGGCAAACCAGTTGACGGAAACAGTAAAGCAGCAAGAACAAAAACATTTAGATGCTGTCGTTAAAAAAGTCAAACAGGCTGAAGTTGTGGCCAAACAGGATATTCAAACTGCCTCGCGTGATACAAAGGAAATTGAGCGGGCGTTTGGTGAGGTTCACCTCAATACCGGTAGTTACGAGGGGATGACCGACACTGCCATGTCGTTGCGTGCACAGCAACAAATGCTTGATGAACGGCAAAACAGCTGGCAACACGCTACTCAACGACTTGATGTGTTACAAAAATTGGAACGTACCCCATATTTTGCCCGCATTGACTTTCAGGAAGATGGTACTCGCGGTCCTGAGACAATTTATATTGGGTTGGGTTCGTTTGCTGACTCACCAGATCATTTCTTGGTTTATGACTGGCGGGCACCAATTTCTTCTATCTATTATGACGGTGGCCTTGGCGACATCACGTACCAAACGCCGGATGGACCGCAAACCGTTGATGTTAAGTTAAAACGTCAGTTCCAAATCAAAGACGGCGTCATCCTTACTGTCTTCGATACAGATGAAGTGGTCGGCGATCAAATGCTTATGGAAGCGTTGGGAAACTCATCCAACACCAAGATGAAGAGCATTGTCACTACCATTCAGAAGGAACAAAACCAAATTATCCGAGATACGCAATCTGACTTGTTATTTGTTCAGGGGGCCGCTGGGTCCGGTAAAACGGCTGCTGTCTTACAACGAGTGGCATGGCTATTGTATCGATACCGCGGTAACTTAACGTCTGGACAAGTGGTCTTGTTCTCACCAAACCAACTTTTTAACGATTATATTAACCAGGTGTTGCCTGAATTGGGCGAACAAAACATGGTGCAGATGACTTATCTGCAATACACTAACCGGCGTTTGCCGAAAATTCAGGTTGAAACGTTGCAACAACGTTTTGATGCCACCACTGATACTAAATTTAAGACGGTCAATGCCTTGAAAGGTAGCTTGGCTTACTTCGACGTGATTACGCGCTATGCCAATCATCTTGAACAGGCTGACATGCGGTTCCGGGACATTAAGTTTCAGGATCAAGTATTTATTAGTAAGGAAAAGATTGCCGAAATTTACTATTCATTTAATGAAAACTATCATTTAGGTAATCGATTATCTGCGACTCGAGAAGAGTTGATCAAGATGTTGAACCGGCGCATCAGTTCTTCTTTGCACGATAAGTGGGTTGAAGAAACCGTTCAAAACTTAACTAAAGAGCAGGTTGACACGATGTTTGGCGATCAACCGCGTGAGTTTGACAGTCAGGATAAGGAATATCGTTTCCTGGCTCGTCAGATCGTGATGCAAGCCTACAAGCCAGTCCAGCTCGCCATCGTCCGCAGTCGTTACTTAAACATTAATGCGCAGTATGCTCATTTCTTACGACATGTGCCTAATCTGATTGAGCTTAGTAAACACGATGTGACTAGGGAACAGTGGCAGGCCGGTGTTGACGCAACATTGAATGGTTATCGTGACCACCGCTTATCATTGGCGGATACGTCAGCTTACCTTTACTTGTATGATTTAATGACGGGTAAAAAAGGTGAAAAGGAAATCCGTTTTGTCTTTATCGATGAAGTTCAAGATTATTCTGCCTTTCAATTGGCCTTTTTAAAGTTTAGTTTTCCTCGTGCACGGTTCACTTTGCTTGGTGACTTAAACCAGGCAATCTTTACGCAAGAAAACAGTCGAACGCTTCTGGGCGAACTGTCCACGATGTTTGATCCGGACAAAACGCGGGTAGTTCAACTGACGAAATCGTACCGGTCCACACAACAAATCACTGATTTCACGAAGGACCTTTTGGTTGATGGTGAACAAATTACAGCCTTTGATCGTAATGGCGACAAGCCAGCCGTATTAGTCGCCAATGACAGAGAAGCCTTGTATCAACGTTTGGAACAACAATTAGCGGTCAATGATAAGGCCGATGAAACGACTGCTATCATCGGCAAAACACTGGCTGAGTGTGAGGCTGTTGCTGATCGCCTCAAAGCTGATGGCGTCCATGCCACATTAATTCGGACCGAAAATCAGCGGTTAGTGCCCGGCACATTGATTATCCCGGCGTACTTGGCTAAGGGGCTTGAATTCGATGCCATCGTCGTTTGGGATGCCTCGAAAGCCGTTTATCACGATGAAAGTGAACGGCAATTGCTGTACACGATTTGTTCACGTGCGATGCACCAGCTCACAATTTTGGCAAACGGTGAACTGACGCCGTTGATGGATCACGTGGATTCAGATTTATACGTGCGTGAATAGGTAATGGAAGTGCAATAGTAACGTTTTCGCTGAAATTTCGGAGTATCTGTGTTCAATTCCAGTATCACAGATTGAGCTATGCTATACTTTAAGGGATTTTTGAAGAAAACATGGTGGATGAGTTATGGCAGACAAATTAGGCAACTATGATCGTTTTGAGCGTGACCGGTGGCAGGATTTATTTGATGCAGAGGCAGTTCCATTAACAGAAGCAGATTTGGATCAGATTCGGTCTCTGAATGACCGAATTTCATTAGCGGATGTAAAGGAAATTTACATGCCGTTGGTGCACTATATTCTCCTTAAATACCATGAATTTCAGTTGGCCAATAATGCTCGTAGCGACTTTTTGAAGGTGCCGCGTCGACATGTGCCATTTTTGATTGGTATTGCAGGATCTGTGGCAGTAGGTAAGTCAACCACGGCACGTTTGTTAGCGTTGATGTTGAAACATTTGTATGCACAATTGAAGGTTCAGCAAATCACCACGGATGGCTTTTTATATCCTAATAATGTACTGGAAGAAAAGGGCATTAGTGACGACAAGGGCTTTCCTGACAGCTATGATATGCCGCGGCTAATTCAATTTTTAAACGACGTGAAACAGTCACGACCAAATGTCAAAGCACCTCGATATTCACATCAGGTTTATGATGTAATTCCTGATGAATACGATGAGATTGATCAACCAGATATCTTAATTGTCGAAGGAATCAATGTTCTGCAGTTACCATCACAGGTGGAAATTTTCGTTAGTGACTTCTTTGACTTCTCGATTTACGTCGATGCTGAGCCAAAGTTAATTGAGCACTGGTTCTTGGAACGGTTCAGCATTTTGCTGGATTCGGCGTTTAACGATAAGACGAATTATTATCATGAACTAGCCACGGGGTCCCGTGAAGATGCGTTTTTGTATGCGCGTCAGGTGTGGGATGCTGTAGATTTGCGCAATTTAAACGAATATATTTTGCCTACTCGTAATCGTGCCAATGTCATTCTGCACAAGCGTCAGCATCACGCTATCGATGCCGTTTATTTGCGTCAGTACTAAATTTTAACTGTAATGGTAGATAACGCTTGCGGTTGTCAACAGTGACACGCTCGTCGTGGGACCGGTTCAAGCCCGAAGTTCACGGTCTTTCACCTCGCCGCAGAGCCTCGTAAAAGCTGAGTCTCTGCGACCGTCCGTGCTGTAAATTCGATAGGACCACTCGAATTAACAGCACCTTCACGACTCGGTATCACTGTTGACGCTCTCCAGCTGATATAGCGTGATGATGGTCAGTGGAGGCATTTGCCAATGACTGACAAATTATGGCAAAAGTGGAGATGGCTGGAAACAAAGTTCCGTGTCGGCAACACTTGGCGGCCGGCATTTTGGCCGCTTAGTGTTGCGGGATGACTTATGAGACGTGAACTTCGGCTCATAATCAAGGATGAAAAACGCGAATTGTGCGGATTGAATCCGGTCCTCATGGAACGGCGTTTCTGGTCATCGTAACGTCATGAATCCATTAGTCGCAAAGTTTTTGTTATTGCTGAATCAATGGTTAACATCCTAGTCGATAAGGACTGGGATGTTTTTCTTTGCAGAAAGATCGGCAATAACGAAATTTAGCACCATTATTGAAATAATTATCTATTTATAGAAGCAATCTGTTATGATGGATTGACATTCTGTGAAACGGGGGAGAGAATCGATGGCACAAAACGCACCACTTAATCAAAAACGTAAATTTAGTTGGCCGCTTTTCTTAAGCCCGTTTATTTCACGGCTCGGCGACGCACTTTATATTTTTGGCTTGAACTGGTTTATTGTGAAAGCAACTGGAACGGCGTCTATCTTAGGGGTCGTTCAGGGAATCGGTGGCCTCGTATTGGTTGCTGCCGATGTGCTGGCAGGACCACTTGTCGATAGTGTGAATCGTAAACGAGTCATGTTATGGTCAGATATTATTAGTTTTGTTGCTTGTTTGTTAATGGCTCTGATTGTAGATGTCAACCATCCAATCTTCTATCAGCTGGTTTTATTAACGGCTATTTTAGATATTGGATTGGGTTTCAACTTTCCTGCAGCAAAGGCAATGGTGCCAGAACTCATTCAAGATTCGGCGCTACAACGATTTAATGCGATTTCAAATACGTCACTTAGTTTGGCAGACATTTTTGCACCATTGCTTGGTGGCGCGTTACTTGCTGTTTCATGGATTAACTTTCGAGAATTTCTATTAATTAAGTAGATTGTAAAATTAATCCGAACGCTGTTCGGACAAAAAAGATCAGCTTCCTTTAAAATGGTGTTTACAACAAACCCATCTTTTAGGAGCTGATCTTTTGTCTAGTATAACCTATTCCGAACGAATTAAAATCGAAACCTTTTGTGAACTAGGGCTGTCCAATATCCAAATGGGCGTTCGGCTGAACCGATCACCGTCAACAATTTCTTATGAATTATCTCGATGTCAACCTTATCAGGCTGAATTAGCACAAACAGATGCCGAATACAAGCGATCACGATGTGGTCGGAAAACTAAGCTGAGCGATGAGTTAAAGCAAACAATTCTCAACCATTTACATCTAAGCTGGTCACCAGGAATGATTGCTCACGAATTTAAACTAGCGACTAAATCTATTTATAATTGGCTAAATCAGGGGAGAATTGGTTTCTCCTTGAATGATCTACCTGAACATGGCGTACGCCAACGGCGTAACGTTGACCAACGATCCAAATATAATCAATCTTTGGGGCGATCGATTGAACAGCGTCCCATGATGATTAATCAACGTAATCGCATCGGTGATTTTGAACTAGATACCGTCGTTGGCCCTCGTGGGCATAGTAAGGCAGTTTTATTAACTTTAATCGATCGCAAATCACGGTTCCTTTGGGCATATCGGTTAAAGGACCGAACGACAGCGAGTGTTAATGAAGCACTGACTAAGTTCCTAACAACTTTTAATGGACCGGTGCACAGTTTTACTGTGGACCGTGGTACTGAGTTTAGTGGGCTAGTATCATTTGAATCACAATATGGTATTAAGACCTATTACTGTCATGCTTATACGCCAGCTGAACGTGGTAGTAATGAACGCTTTAATCGGAATTTACGTTATTTTTATCCTAAGGGGACTCGTTTTGAGCACATTAGTGCTCAAGATTTAACGACGACGTTACTCCAAATTAACCAGAGACCGCTTAAAATACTTGACTGGAAAACACCGTATCAGGTTATGCTGACCAATTTGTCCAAAAATTCGGATTAAATTTGCAATCTACCTAATGAACACCTTTATAGTTATTTGATGGCTGTAATGGCCATTGGTGGCATGCTGGGCGGTCTGAGTTTGGTAAGAGCTCGCAGTGCCCGTGCGTTACCTCAGATTGAGCGTGACATTTATCTACTGGCCGTCGTTATGCTGATTGCAGGGTTTTGGCGACCGTATCCAGTGTTGCTGGTGATGACAGGATTGTATGGATTCTTGATCTCAAGAATCGGGGTAGGTTTGTTTACGCTAGTGCAAAATGTAACGGATGTGGCTTATTTGGGCCGTGTGTTTGGTATTTGGTTTATCCCTGTAGACTTCATGCATCCACTAGGCAATTTTATTTTTGGTTTTGTTATTGACTGGCTGGGAGACGGAACCTTCGTTTTAATGGGGATTCTGCTTGCGCTCTGTCTAGGACTTACCGACCTTGTTTTCCGCAAACATACAACGGCTTAGGCGCAAACTGTCCGTTGAATTGAGACGAGTGGATTGCAAACAAACGGTTTTATGGCTCAATAAGAAACATCCTTAAATATTACAATATATTTCAGATTTCGAGTTTTATGACAAAAACGCCTAAATTTGTAATGCTGACGGTATTTCTCTGTTATTTACGCGCTGTATAGTAGTCATCGTTGAGTTGTTAATAAACAACACAAGCGAATCATCGCGTAAGATTTATCTATTAGCCAGCGTGAGTGAAAAAGAGCTCACCATACAAAATTAGGAGTGAAACTTACTATATGAAGATCAAACAATTAATGCTTTCTACTGTTAGTGCCGGTGCGTTACTTTCAATTGGTACTGTTGTTGCAAATGCCGACACCACTGTTACTGTTAAGAGCGGTGACACTGTTTCAAAATTAGCTTCTGCTAACAACACTACTGTTGATGCAATCGTTAACGCTAACCACTTACAAAACGGTGGTAACTTAATCTTTGTTGACCAATCATTAGATATTCCTGGTGCTAACGGTACGCAAAGTACTCAAGCAGCACAACCTGCACAACAGGCTGCTCCTGTTCAACAGACACAACAAGCTGCTCCAGTACAACAAGCAGCGCAACCTGCACAACAGCAAACTGTTCAAGCACAGCCTGCACAACAAGCTGCTACGACACAGACTACTCAAGCAGCTGCACCTGCCGCTTCTACTGGTGACTCATCAGCTCAAGCATGGATTGCTGCTCGTGAATCAGGCGGTTCATACACTGCTCAAAACGGTCAATACTACGGTAAGTACCAATTGAGCCTAGACAAATTGGGTGGTGACTTATCACCACAACACCAAGAAGCTGTTGCAACACAATACGCAGTTTCACGTTACGGTTCATGGGCTGGCGCCCAAGCCGCTTGGCAGTCACAGGGTTGGTGGTAAACAACCCCGGCTGACGCCGAAAATTATTTTTGATAATCAATCATCCACTTTGTAGTGGATGATTTTTTTTTGCTCCAAAATCCTAAATTCATCATTGCTTTACAGCTACTCGAAGGGCGTAAGCTGATTAGTGTTGTTGATAAAAGAGTGTTGTTTATTAAAGTGGACAATCCGATACGTATTGAATGTACTATAATAAGCATTAATCTTTTTTACATAGTTATTTGATTGACGTGAGGAGGTAGTGGTGAATGAAAGGTCGTTTTGGCTTTTTAAGTATTGTATTATTCGGGATCAACGCCATTGTCGGATCAGGCATTTTCTTGTTGCCTAATACGGCGATGAAACTAATTGGTCCGGCTAGTCTACTGGTGTTTGTCTTTGACATGTTTTTGGTTATTAGTATTGCATTGTGTTTTGCCGAGGATGCCAGTTTATTCAAACAGAATGGCGGACCTTACGTCTATGCCAAGGCAGCATTTGGTGACTTTGTTGGCTATGAAGTTGGCTTCATTATTTGGGTTATTAGTATTATTGCCTGGGCCACAATGGCCGCTGAGCTGGCGACAGCTCTGGGCGCTTTTTGGCCTGTATTGGCTAAACCTGTTTGGCATGCCACCATTATTACGGTGTTACTAGTCGGACTGGGTGTAATCAATATTCTGGGTGTTAGTGTGACAAAATGGTTGAACAATGTGGTCACTGTTGCGAAGATTATTCCATTAGTGCTGTTTGTTGCCATTGGTCTATTCTTCCTTCATGCAGGAAACTTTACACCATTTTTCCCACACGGTCATTATGTTGCGGGTTCATTCGGTCAGGCAGCCATCGTCATGTTTTACGCTTTTACTGGTTTTGAGGCCATTGTGATTGCTGCTGAGGACATGAAAAATCCCCAACATGATGTTCCGCGTGCAATCATTACGGTGATGGGAATAGTGGCATTGTTGTACTTTCTCATTCAAACGGTGTCAATCGGAGTCTTAGGGACTAAGCTAGCAACAACGACGGCCCCAATGCAGGAGGCGTTAACTCAGATTATTGGACCAGTCGGGAAGTACATTATCGGTGCGGGGACGATTATTTCCATCACAGGGATTTCCGTTGCCCAGTCCTTTACCGTTCCTCGTAGTGGGCAAGCAATGGCTGACAATGGCGTCATGCCAAAGATTGTCGGTCGTGTTAATCGTCGTGGTGTGCCGTACGTGGCCGTGATTATTTCAGTTGCTTTAGCGTTGCCTCTTGCACTGACAGGAACGTTTAGCACTTTGGCTGCCATTTCTGTTGTGTCACGGTTTGCTCAGTATGTGCCAACGATCATTGCTGTCTTAGTATTCAGGATGTAAAAGGCACCCGTAAAATGTAGGAAAACGGCAGGTTAGAACTGTTGGTTTTCCTACATTTTTTGTATCATGAATCACATCAGAGTGTAGGAGGAATTTGATGTGAGACGTGATTTAAGAGAAGGAGTGACGATTTACGTGACTGAAAATATTAAGCCTAACTTCGCCGAGATTGCCCGGCAATATAATGTTGATTATCGAACCGTTAAGAAAGCCTATGAGGAAGTCAAAGCTGGACTTAAGGGCCGACCAAGTGGTCGACCGAAACGGCCAAGTTTACTGGATCCATTCAAGCAAACCATCGATTCAAAGCTTGAACTAAATTGTTCGGCTGCTTCAATTTTTAAATTTATCCAGAAGAAGGGCTTTACCGGCAGCTATACCCTCGTGAAAGATTATTGTCGCCAAACCCGCCGAGAACGAGTTAAGAAAGCTACCATTCGGATTGAACATTCCCCTGGTCTCTCTGCTCAAGTTGACTGGAAAGAAGAAATGGCCCTAGTGAGCAGCGAGGGTGAGCTGTTTAAATTCAATATTTTCTTGTATGTATTGCCTTATTCAAAACTCAAATATATGACACTAACCTTTGATCGGAGCCAAGATACCCTCTTTTCTTGCTTACACGACGCTTTCCTTCATACCGGAGGTATTCCGACGGAAATCTGGTTTGATAATATGAAAACCGTTGTGGATCATACAAAATCCCAGTTTGGCCACGCTGTCTTTAACGAACGGTTCCACGAATTCTGTAAAGATGCCGGTTTCACACCAATTGCTTGTCGACCATTCAGACCACAAACTAAAGGTGCAGTTGAAGCCCTTGCTCGCACGGTTGAACGTTTACGGCCATACAATACTGAATTTGCTGATGGAACTGAGCTAATCGAACTAGTTCATATGCTCCGAGATGATCTAAATCATGAAACTTCGCAGGCCACGGACGAAGTCCCGTACCTGAAATGGTTAGACGAAGAAAAAGAGTACCTTCATCGCGTTCCAGTTAATCTCCTTGAACCATACTTCGAAGAAAACATTACCCGTGTCGTTTCGAAGGAGGCCATGATCAATTTCCGCAAATGTAAGTACTCAGTAGATCCGCGATACATTGGTTGTACGGTTGCTGTTGAAATCTCCAATGATGAGCAGCGCATTCACATTTATTATAACGGAGAAGAAATTCGTACGCACTCCATAACTACCAATTCGCTGAATTATGACCCCCAAGATCAGTTCAATATCCTCAAATCTGATTTGCTTAAAGGGCGGACAGATGAAGACATTTCAGCTTACATTCGTGAACATATGACTGATTACGACAACTTATAGGAGGCTACCATGACCACTAATAATCAAATTCTTTTAAATAATCTTGAGCGCTTAGGGTTAAACAAAATCCGTGAATACTTGCCGAATTACCTTGATCAAATTCACACTGATAATCTGTCATTAACTGAGGCGCTAATTGATTTAACTAATTCGGAACTCCAGAATCGACACGAAGGTCAGATTGCACGGGCCATTGGCCGTGCTCGGTTCCCCAATACAAAATCCCTAGATACATTTGATTTTAGCTTTCAACCCAGTATGAATCGCCAAGAGGTTCTGGAATTCCAGAATCTGGCTTTTATGGAAAAGTCTGAAAACTTAATCTTTATTGGCAATCCGGGAGTCGGTAAAACCCACTTGGCAATTAGTATTGGGATTGAGGCCTGTAAACAGGGCTGTCGGGTTCTCTTTATTAATTGTCATGAGCTGTTGATTAGATTGAGAGCAGCTTACGAAAAAGGACTGCTTGATCGATCTCTAAGCCGCTATTCGCGCTATGACCTATTAATTATTGATGAAATTGGGTATTTGCCAATTGGTCACCAAGAAGCTAACCTCTTATTTCAGCTAGTCAATGCCCGCTATGAAAAGCATTCAACGATCATTACCAGCAATAGTGATCTATCCGCTTGGGTTGATATTTTCCAGAACCCAACTGTGACAGCAGCCATTCTCGATCGCTTGGTTCATCATGTTCACGTAGTGAAGATCACTGGTAAATCTTACCGATTACGTGGCCTCAAGTAACTGCCGAAAACCTACATTTCTTTCTGCCGAAAACCTACATTTTTAAACTGCCCTTGACATTCAGGAGGACCCGACCAGATCAACCACGTTCTTTTAAAGTACCATTTGGTCCAGTGATTCCGGTAATTGCAATTTTGGTTTCATGCTGGTTACTAGCACAGGCCAAACCGATTAACCTATTTTGGGGTCTTGGTGCGTTATTAGTCGCTGTTCCGTTTTATTTCTTGACGAAGAAGAATCGCCAAGAAATTGAGGCGCAGCAAAAAAATAAAAATCAGAAGTTATAGTGATTATTAGGTTACAGAGATACACTTGTATGCATTTACTTTAGGTACCAAAAAGCATCCTTCGAATTGGAGGATGCTTTTTATTTCGTATGAAAGGAATTGTTCAAAAATAGGTCCAAAAATGAAAGCAAAGGTATAGAAGCTGAAAACGTCCGGCCATATCAGCTATACCAATTTATATAAAAGGACTAATTTAAGCAACTTTATGAAGTCGTAATACAATAAAATAATTAAAAAATGCAAACGAATGTCAAAATCTAGACCAATCGTTTGACTCCTTTCTATTGCTGAAATATTCAATGATTTCAGAGACGCTAATTAATCGTATTTTAATCAAAATGCCACTTTTATCATCATTTTATTCTTGCCGTTTAAAATTGAAATCGGTATTGTGACAAACATAGACCAAAGAAAGAAAAACAGACGTGTCTATTAAATGGTTATGAAAAAGGATGATAAATATGTTTGATTCAATCGACCAATTAGCAGTAAATAGTGTACGGACATTAAGCTTGGATGCAATCGATAAGGCACAATCTGGCCATCCTGGTTTGCCGATGGGCGCAGCTCCGATGGCTTACGCGCTGTGGACTCGAAATATGACGGTTAACCCTAAAGATTCACATTGGTTTAACCGTGATCGCTTTGTGCTATCAGCTGGTCATGGATCAGCGATGCTATACAGTCTGCTGCATTTGAGTGGTTATCAAGTTTCCATCACAGATCTTAAGCATTTTCGTCAAATGGGTAGCAAGACACCAGGGCACCCAGAATATGGTTGGACTGACGGCGTTGAGGCAACAACTGGACCATTAGGCCAAGGCTTAGGAATGTCCGTTGGGATGGCGATGGCAGAGCGGCACTTAGGCGCAATGTATAATCGTCCTGGGTTTAAAGTTGTTGATCACTATACATATACGCTCGTTGGTGACGGTGATCTCATGGAAGGCATTTCCCATGAAGCAGCTAGTCTAGCTGGTCGCTTAAAATTAGGCAAACTGATTGTACTCTATGATTCTAACGACGTGTCTTTGGATGGCCCACTGAGCAACGCTTTTGCCGAGAATATTCAGAAACGGTTTGAAAGTTATGGCTGGTCCTATCGGCGGGTTGATGATGGTAATGATTTGAACAGCATCGACAAGGCGATTAAAACGGCGCAGATGGATCAAACCAAGCCAACAATTATTGAGGTCAAAACGACGATTGGCTATGGTGCACCAAAGCAAGGCACCCATGCAGTTCACGGTGCGCCATTAAGCGCGGCAGATTTGCGTGTTGCCAAGGAAAATTATCAATGGCCTTATGCACCGTTCTATGTTCCTGGCGAAGTGTATGATCGTTTTTACCGGACGATTCAACGTCGCGGACATAAAGCAGAAGAAGACTGGAATCACATGATGGAAAGTTATGCGACTCAGTATCCTGAGCTTGCAGCTTACTTTGCCGACGATGTTCGTCAAATGAAGAGCGTGGACTTAAGTGATTTAACTGACCAGTATGAGCTTGGTGATGCCGAAGCGACTCGATTGACTAGTGCCAAGGTTTTGCAAACGTTGAGTAAACGGGAACACTCACTATGGGGTGGTTCAGCCGACCTGTTTTCTTCAAACAAAACGAATATTAAGGATAATGGGCGTTTTGACGTGGACAGCGCAGTCAACCGAAATCTGTGGTTTGGCGTCCGTGAGTTCGCTGAAGGTTGTGCGATGAACGGAATTGCCTTGCATGGTGGTTCACGTGTATACGGCAGTACGTTTATGGTCTTTTCAGATTATATGCGTGGTGCCATGCGGTTGGCTGCCTTACAGAAGCTACCCGTTACGTATGTGTTCACCCATGACTCCGTGGCGGTTGGCGAGGACGGTCCAACTCATGAACCGATTGAACAACTTGCCAGCATGAGGGCCATGCCAGGGCTATCTGTTATTCGTCCAGCTGATGCAAACGAAACAATTGCGGCCTGGCAACAGGCGATGGGGGCGCATGATCACCCAACTGTGCTAATTATGACACGACAAACATTACCAGTCTTGACTGGTGCTAAGGCGCATCCGGAAGGTGTGAGTCGGGGGGCTTACGTTATTTCCGCACAAAAGGGTCTCAAACCAGATGGTATTTTAATTGCTAGCGGTTCAGAGGTTCAATTGGCCTTGACTGCACAGCAAAAGCTGTGGGAACGTGGCGAGGACGTATCTGTGGTCTCAATGCCAAGTATGGATTTGTTTGATGCTCAACCGCAGGACTATAAGGACGAAGTGTTGCCGCGTGATGTCCGTAATCGGGTGTCTATTGAAATGGGGAGCACGAGTGACTGGGGTAAATATGTCGGTTTAGACGGTAAGGTAATTGGTATCGATACCTTTGGTCTAAGCGGTAAGGGGAGTGAAATTATTAAGCACTTTGGTTTCACGCCTGAAACGGTCGTTGATACGTATGCCAGCCTAATTAATACACGGTTGCATACACTTAACGAGAACGTTTCCGCACGATAATATAAGTGGTTGTTCAAAGCTCATCCTGCTTTAAGAATGACGACTAAAACGACTCACGCCCGTTTGGACGTGAGTCGTTTTAGATACATATTAGTTACTTGCTCTCAAAAATTACTTAACTGATGCTACTGCTTTTTTAATCAACTGAGATTGAAATTCAGCCGCATATTGTTTAGTCAGTTTTGCTTGAGCTGCTTGATCCGTTGCAAGCTTTGGATCCTTAGTAACGGCCGCTTGCATCTTTGCTTTAACGTAGGCTTCAGCTTGTTGTTTCATTTGAGCCTTGGCCTGAGGTGTTTGCATCTTCGCCATCTGGCCTTGCAACTTCTTTGCTTGGCTAGTTGAGAGATGCAACCATGAACTTGGCAGATAGAATGTATTTGTCCGTTTTGTCAGTTTATGGTCTTCCTTGGCAATACCGAACCAAACTTTAGCAGTGTGGCTCTTATATTCCCAACGTGTTTCTGATGTTTTTAACGTTGCCTTATTACCGCTAGCTTTTTTAATTGTATTAGTGGTGAATTCATCGGCCTGTGTGTGACCAGGCTTCTTTTGGTTAGCCTTGGTCGCATAAATTTGAACGTTTTCAGTGCCTTTAGTCCCAACGTTTTGGTAGAGCACCATATTGACACCGTTAGCGCTACTGCCACTAGCGGAATAAATCTGCTTAGTCGTCGTTGTGGTGACTTTGTGCATCCCAAAGTGACTGTGGTCGTTGGCTGTGATCATAAAGAGTGAGCCACATAGCACGATGATTGATAGTAAGGTACCGATGATTTGCCAAGTCCGGTTATTAATGTAGACGAAACAAATGAACAGGGCAATGGCACCAATGACAAGTGTAGCTAGAATCATTAGGCTTCACCTCCATTATTAGCGGGTTCTGAAGCATCTTTTAGATCGTCACTGGTAACGGTAGCATTAGAGTGATTAGCACCCTTTAAGAAGAAGGCTAACAGGAAACCAACGATACAGAAGCCGACAGCAACCCAGAATGTTGCATGATAACCACTCATTGTGGCATTGATGGCACGAACTTTATATGCTAATGGCGTTTGTGTCAACACGTGATGTGCTGGCATAGCGTTCTTTGTAACGTTTGATAAAACGGAAACTAAGATCGCTGAACCAATTGAAGTGGCAACCTGACGTGTTGTGTTATTAACGGCAGTCCCGTGGGAAATCATGTCAAAGGACAGGGCGTTCATACCGGCCGTTGTTACAGGCATCATAACCATTGAAATCCCAAACATCCGCACGGCATATAAGAAGGTAACATAAATGACAGGTGTGCTCTTGGTAATCATAACAAATGGTAAAGTGCCGGCCGTTAAGAGGAACATCCCAGCAACAGCCATCCGCCGAGCACCGATCCGGTCAAATGTTTGACCAGTAATTGGACTCATGACAGCCATCATTAAGGCCCCAGGCAGTAGTGTTAATCCAGAATGGAAGGCACTCATACCGTGAACAATTTGCAGGTAAAGTGGCAGAACCAGTTCAACACCAGTCATCGCAATTGTAACAACGGAACTCAAAACTGCGGCAATGGTGAATTCAAAGGATTTGAAAACACGTAATTGTAAGAATGGGTTCTTCATAGTGAGTTGACGCCAAATGAATAGTGCAATGACAACAACACCGACTGCGAGGAAGGACAGCACCTTAGTGGATGTCCAGCCATCGTCACCGACGGAGGAGAATCCGTAAAGCAAGGAACCAAAACCAATGGTAGATAAACTAGCCGAAAGCCAATCAAGTTTTGGCTTAGAGGTTTCAATAACGGACTTCATAAAGAAGAACGCTAAGATGATAACTAGAGCGACGATTGGAATGATCATGCCAAACAAATCACGCCACTGGAACTTATCAATGACCCACCCAGAGAGTGTTGGTCCAATAGCAGGTGCAACACCGATAACAATACCGGCTAGCCCCATGGCAGCACCACGAGAACTGGCTGGGAAGATCGTCAACATTAATGTTTGCAATAATGGCATGGTAACCCCAACACCAATCGCCTGAACTAAACGTCCAGCAAGTAAGGTGCCGTAATTAGGTGCGATGTAGGCCATGATCGTGCCAATTTCAAAAATCGTCATGGCACCAATATAGAGCCATTTTGAATTGAATCGGTTAGACAAGTAGGCAGAAATAGGAATCATGATCCCGTTAACCATTAAAAATCCAGTGGTTAACCATTGAACCGTAGAGGTGGAAATATCGAAGGCTTTCATTAATGTAGGGAAAGCGGTCGTCAAAATCGTCTGGTTCAAAACGGTACAGAACGTACCAATCAGCAAAACCATAACCATCAGTCCGCGGTTATAAGGTTTGCCATTTGTGTCGACAGCTTCTGACATGAGAGGTCCTTCTTTCATTTGATTAATTAGTTTGCTTAAAAAAGTACGAGAGTTAATATAATGCTTTCAGATAATCATGTCAAGTAAGTTGACAAAGTTATTTTAAAATATATAATTGTTCCAGTAAATATAATATTGACGTCAGATTTTATGATAACGGTTTCAAGAAATAAGAGGTTTAATTATATGGAAAGAACACCCCAAACCGAGGGCTCGCCCGAATGGTTAAGAAGCATTATTAAGAGTGATGATATATTGATTGGTGTCGGTGATTTATCTCGAGCGACGGATGTTTCAACCGCGCAGCTACGTTACTGGACGGATAAAGGGTATATTCACGTCGTCAATCAGGAGGAAGGCAATCGTAAGTATACGTACGATACTGCGTTTAAGGTTCGTGCGATCAAGGCGTATATGGATGAGGGCTTTACGTTGGTCGCTGCTACCAAACGGATGCAAAAGCACCGCGAAGTTATTCATTTGTTAAAAGATGTCATGATGAACCGACTAGAAGGGGTCGGTACGGACGAGGATGGTAGCCAAATTGTCAGCTTAGGCTTGTTTGATCCAGATCCACGATATGAACTTGTAGCGCGTTTGCGTGACGGTAAGACTCGGTTCGAACTCCAGAAAAAAGCTTGAATCTAGGGGACTTTGCTTGTTGCCTGCTCCTAGTCATGCTAAGCTGTGTTTGTGGTGAGGCGAATGGTTGATTACCCAAAAATCCCTAAGAGGTGACCGATCTTTACGGCTGGGTCACTGCTTCATGTTGTGAGTGTTTTTTGGAAAACTTTTTTGATTAAAAAGGTTCGCTAAACTGCGCATTATGCGCTCGAGAATCATCCTTTCGGGATGGTTAGTGATCGTATTTAAAACAATGTGTTTCATGAAAATCAACCCAAGTTTTTCATGGTGTAATCAACTGCTCATCACGGGCACTCCAGTTTAGGGGATCTGGAGTGCTTTTTATTTAGAGTGAATGAAGCCCGGGACCAGTTGAACTATAACGTAAACGACGAGTGTGAAGGTAAATTTTCCTTTGCACCCGTCGTTTTGGGTTATGCACAGACTTCTGAGCGTCAGCAGCATGTTTGGGTATATAGCCCAAACATCTTGGGGGTGGAAGCGCGTTTGTGACAATATAGCAAGGGTGAACAAAACAACACAGATTTCCCCCGTTTGAATAAATGCGGTAAAATAAACATTATTATGAAAACGCTATCACAGGAGGATAAACATGCAGGCAGACATTAAATGGTTGGACGATCCACAAGTTTTTCGTGTCGGACAATTACCCGCCCACAGTGATCACTATTGGTATCGTGACGCCGATGAGGCGCGTTCAAAGAGCAGCAGTTTCGCACAAAGCTTGGACGGTCAGTGGCAGTTTAAGTTCGCAGACCGTCCACAACATCGACCCGTTGGCTTTTATGAACCCAACTACGACACCAGTGATTTTGGGACGATTCATGTGCCGGGACATATTGAATTGAGTAATTATGCGCAGATTCAATACATCAATACCTTGTACCCATGGGAAGGTAAAATTTATCGTCGACCAGCTTACACAATGGGACCTGATCAGACAGGCGAGGGTATGTTTAGCGAGGCACCGGACAACTCAGTTGGTGCATACATTCGGCATTTTCATTTGGCTCCCGGCCTGACGAATCAACGGGTGATCGTTCAATTTGACGGCGTGGAAGAAGCTATGTATGTTTGGCTCAACGGTCATTTTCTCGGATATGCCGAAGATAGTTTTTCACGTTCAGAATTTGATTTGACCGATGCCTTGGTCGACGGTGATAACGTGCTTGCGGTGGAAGTGTTCAAACGAAGTACGGCATCGTTTTTGGAAGACCAAGATATGTTCCGTTTTTCCGGCATTTTTCGCAGTGTTAGGCTAGTCGGATTGCCAACTGTTCACATTGCTGATATGCACATTCGACCAGTGGTTAATGAGAATTTAGACAGTGGTGAACTTAATGTGACCCTGAAACTGACTGGGGACGTGGAAAGTAAGGCGCGGGTCCACTTAACGGTGTTTGATAAGGCGGACAAGCTGATTGTGGATGAAAAGCGGTCAGTGGCAAAACAAATTAGTTTTGGTCACCTGCCGTTTGAGAACGTTATGTTGTGGACGCATCACAATCCGGATTTGTATCACTTGACTGTGACAATTACAGATGAGGATAGCAACCCGATTGAAGTGGTTCCTTATGATATCGGTTTTCGACGGCTGGAATTGCGTAACCAAGTTATCTATCTGAATGGCAAACGACTGATTATTAACGGTGTCAACCGTCATGAATGGGATGCCACTACTGGCCGAACCGTCTCAATGGCTGACATGAAGGCGGATTTACAAACGTTTGCTGAAAACCATATTAACGCTGTCCGTACCTGTCATTATCCGGATCAAATTCCGTGGTACTACATGTGTGATCAGGCTGGTGTGTACATGATGGCTGAAAATAACCTGGAAACTCACGGAACATGGCAAAAGATGGGGGCTGTTGAGCCTTCGGACAATGTGCCAGGATCGTTGCCACAATGGCGCGAAGCAGTCTTAGATCGGGCACGTAGCAACTACGAAACGTTTAAGAATCATCCGGCCATCTTATTCTGGTCGCTTGGTAATGAATCATACGCCGGTGATGATATTGAAGCGATGAACACCTATTACAAGACAATGGATTCCTCAAGGTTGACGCATTACGAAGGTGTTGTCCGCAATCGTAAATATGAAACCAGTATTTCTGATGTGGAGAGCCGAATGTACGCTTCGCCAGCTGAAATTCGCACGTATTTAAGCAATCAGCCAATGAAGCCATTTTTAGATTGTGAGTATATGCATGACATGGGCAATTCGCTAGGCGGTTTGGGTGAATACATGGCGTTACTAGATGACTTTCCGTCCTATCAAGGTGGGTTTATTTGGGACTTCATTGACCAGGCACTATGGGTTACGGATGAGGTTACCGGCCGACAGGTATTGCGCTATGGTGGCGATTTTGATGATCGTCATACGGATGGTGAATTTTCTGGGGACGGATTAATGTTTGCAAACAGACAGGCAAAGCCAGCAATGCAGGAGGTGCGCTATTACTATGGCCAATACGACAACTAAGCTTCACGTGATTTTTGGAGATGGCACACTAGGTGTGGCAACGGATGATGTCCATTATTTGTTTAGTTATGAAAAAGGCGGGTTGGAATCAATCGTTAGTCACGGTAAGGAGTGGTTATATCGGCCAATTCGGCCCATTTTTTGGCGAGCAACAACAGACAATGACCGGGGCAATCATTTTTCGGAAGAATCCGCAATGTGGCTAGGTGCGGATTGCTTCACACGATGTCAGAATATTGATGTACAAGTGGATGGCAAGGACTTGGGGCTACCCATTGCACCTCAAAATAATCAATATTCAAATGATGAAACGGCCGATCAGGTTGACATTATGTTTGATTTTCAAACAGCCACAACGCCAGCAACAAAAGTAACAATGCATTATCAAATCGTTGCCAATGGAATGGTGACACTCACGAGTCATTTGCAGGGGAACGAGGCACTTCCTGAGCTGCCCGCTTTCGGCGTTCAATTAATCATGCCGACTGTCGCTACTGGATTTGAATATGACGGTTTGTCCGGGGAAACTTACCCAGACCGCATGGCTGGCGGTAGCCGGGGCCAGTATTATGTGGCTGGCTTACCAGTGACACCTTACCTAGTGCCTCAGGAAATGGGCATGCATATGCAAACACGATGGCTAACCGTAACCCGGCAGCGAACTTTGAACAATGCGGACGTTGACGCACAGCCATTTTCTTTCAGTGTCGAGATGGCTGATCAACCGTTTGCTTTCAGTTGTTTACCGTATACTGCAATGGAACTTGAAGCCGCAACACACGTCGAAGAACTGCCATTGGCAAGACGGACCGTTTTGTCAATTTATGGAGCGGTTCGTGGCGTTGGGGGCATTGATAGCTGGGGAGCAGATGTCCAGCCACCATATCGTTTGTTCGCTGACGTTGATCGAACGTTTACAGTGCAAATTCATCCTGGAAATCATGTGTCAGATTAGTGAATGCCATCAAGACTAAGGGCAGGTAGCCCTTCTATCCCTGATGTGCGATAATATGACTAAATGTTTTTCAGTTAACAAGACGGTTTAAACGAGTAAACGACTACCACAAGAATGCGAAAGAAACGGGGATGGGTAAATGGATCACCAAGAAGAACAAATGACCGGCATGCGATTTTTGTTTGTAACTGTGCTGAATTTACTCATTACCGCGGCAGAAATTGTTGGGGGATTGCTATCAGGCTCACTGGCCTTATTGTCAGACGCGTTTCATAACCTCGGGGATTCACTGTCAATCGTATTGGGATATGTTGCTCAACGAATTAGCGGCAAGCCACAAAATCGGCAGCGAACTTTTGGTTACCGCCGTGCAGAAATTTTGGCCGCGTTCGTCAATGGGCTATTTCTGATTGGTGTTTCAATTGTGCTGATGGTTGAAGCCGCACGGCGTTTTGCCAAGCCAGAACCGATTAATGGCGACATTATGTTGATTGTTGCCGTTATCGGGTTAGCGGCTAATTTGTTGTCAGCGGTGTTGATGCACCATGGCTCAAAGGATAGCTTGAATATTAAAGCGACATATTTACACGTCCTGGCAGACGCGTTATCGTCTGTTGCCGTTATCATCGGCGGAATTTTAATTGTGCTCTTTGACATTACGTGGGTTGATCCGCTACTAACGCTGTTGGTGTCGTTTTACATTATTTATGAAACTTGGCCGGTGATTCACGAAACAGTGCAAATTTTGATGCAGACTGCACCAAAATTAGATTATGATCAAATCGCTGCAGATATTGTTGAAATCCCGGGTGTGCTACGTGTTCACCATATTCACGCTTGGCTCATTGATGAAAATAAAATTGTCTTTTCAGCACACGTCAACATGAAGGATGTCAAACTGAGTGAGGTGGAAAAGACCGTTGCTCAGATTTCCAGTATGTTGACGGAGCGGTATCACATTTGTCACGTAACCATTCAGCCTGAAGTTCACCACGGTGAGACTGACGCGCTGTTTGTTAACAAGGATAAAGTGTAAATAAATTTAGATACAGCAATGGCTCATTTCACTATGTTTTGTCGTGAAATGAGCCATTCATTGTCTGTTAAGAATGTGGATTATGATTTAGATAATGCTGCAAAGTGCTGATCGTACCACGTTGACCAGTCAGTTTCCGGATTACCGGTCGAATGAAATTTGACGCCGATTTCATCAAGTAAACGAATATAATCGTTCTTGCTGAATTGAATACTGGTATCGCGTTCACGTTCCGGTGTAAAAGAACGGTTTGTTGCTAATTCACGGTTGATGTCCTGAATATACCCGTGTTGTTGGTCGTATTGTGTAATCAATTCCAAGTTGTTCCGCCGCCAAAGCGTGATGTAAAAGTTGGCGAAATCGGTTAGGGCCGTTGTTTGTGCGGATTCATCGAGTTCGTCAACAGGGACTAAGTTTTCTGCCATGTTGAGAGCCTCCATATGTTTGTTCACTAACTATTCTAGCACTTTTGGTGCCAAGCCGATGCTGAGAGGGTTGGGGACAGGGGATAGACTGACTTTGCACAAAAAAAGTTGCCGGTTATTTTGTGTTTCTGTTTATAAAATATGGTAAAGAAAGCAGTCTATATGATACAATGACAACTGTACTTTGGTAAGGGAATGATGGTCAGGTCGGTTCATGTTTTGGTGTTACCAGTCCCCATTTGCACCAGTTCCAATTTACATAAAACACTTAGACTGCGTGCAAACGCAACAGGAGGACTCATTAACATGTCAGAACAAGGTACTGTTAAATGGTTTAACGCCGACAAAGGCTTTGGTTTCATTACTCGCGAAAGTGGTGACGATGTATTCGTTCACTTCTCAGCTATCCAAGGCGACGGCTTCAAGACGCTTGAAGAAGGCCAATCTGTTAGCTTCGACGTTGAAGAAAGCGACCGTGGCCCACAAGCTGCTAACGTTGTTAAAAACTAATTAATAATTCAAATAATGGTGTTAACTCCTAGGGTTAACGCTTTGATGTGAATGAAAAACGACATCTGTATCTCTTACGAGATGCGGCTGTCGTTTTTTTGTATGATACGTTTTTAGGCTCTAAATCTGTTAAGGAAGTGATCATGGGTGGACGAAGCACAATTAGTCATGGATACAGCGTTGCTGGCTGGTCAAATATTGCTAGCAAACGGGTCTGAAATCGCAAGGGTTGAAGATACAATGCAACGAATTGCGGATAACGCTGGTTATCGGTATGCAAACATTTTTGTGTTGCTGACTGGTATTACCATGTCCTTGCCAGACGGTGAATCAACACAGGTGCGACCAATTCACAGCCGAACGATCGACCTTGAAAAAGTGGCCCAAGTTAATACGTTGTCACGTCAGTTTGCCAGCGATGAGATTGACTTACCCACATTCTATCAACAATTACGGCAAATTGAAGTTGCTGTGCCCACTTTTCCGTTTTGGCTACAGGAATTAGCTGCAATTATTGTCAGTATGACACTTACGGTGGCCTTTACCGGCATTGATGCACCCGTTAAATTACTGTTCGCAATGTTGGCCGGTGGGGGCGGTTATGCTGTTTTCTACTATGTGAATCATGAATTGCGTGTCCGTTTTTTGAGCGAATTTCTGGCTTCACTGGTAATTGGTTTCGTGGCTTATGTGGGCATTCGTTGGCTTGGTTTTACGCACACTGCTGGTGATGCGGTCATTATCGGCGCATTGATGCCGTTAGTCCCAGGTGTGCCAATTATGAACGCGTTCCGCGACACGATGTCAGGTAATTATTTGAGCGGTCCGGCCCGGGCAGTTGAGGCGGTCTTATCGGTATGTGCGATTGGTCTTGGTATCGCGATTATGGTAAGTCTGTGGTGAAAAATGAAAGCAACATAACGCTTTTTGAGTAGGAGATTCTGTTAATGATACATATCATAATTGAAGGGATTCTCGCCTATGCCGCGACAGTCGGTTTTGGCATTATTTTGAATATTCCCCGTCATGCGCTAAACGTTGCCGGTTGGATTGGGGCAGCAGGATGGGCGGTATATGAACTAATTGTATTAAAGTCAGGCGCACAGATTCCGTTAGCACAAATGGCAATAGGCATGTTAACTGCTGGATTATTAATTGGTGTTTTAAGTAACTGGGCTGCTCGCGTCAAACACATGCCAGTAATTTTATTTAATATTCCTAGTTTGGTGCCATTGGTGCCTGGTGGGCAGGCCTATCAAGTTATTCGTAACCTTGTTACCGGTCATGGCAACATTGCTTTAGATTATTTAGGCCAAGTTATTGCCATTGCAGGGATGATAGCACTAGGGTTCTTACTATCTGAATTACTTGTTCGAATAACATATCGATTGCGGCATGTTTAAAAAGCAAAATAAAAGGAGTTAGTCGGTCTAGCGCACTTTAAAATGCGCTAGCCTGATTAACTCCTTTTTAGTTGACTTAAATGCTAGTATCCATAACCGGTGTAGCCACCAGTTTGATCGGCGTCAGAGCCTGTTGCGTTGGCGCCTGTTGTTTGACTAGTGGAGTCTGTATTATCAGCACCATAGTTAGGATCGAGATCAGCAGCACTGGAATCACTACTGTATGCTTTACTGTATTCAGAAGCAGTATTGGTGTCGGCACCCCAAGTTGACTTCGTATCAGCCGTTTCACCATAACCAATAGGTGGTTCGTAGACACTGAGTGCCTCTGGAACGGTGTTGGCAAAACGTTTACCAGTTTTAGCCTTTGACAGACCAAGCTGTTTACGCAATTTGTTGGTAACACGCTGTTTTTCAGTCGTTGGCAAAACTTCGAAGCTTTGACCGGCAATTTCGTCACTGGCACCTTGAACGTGGTCAGAAACAATGTGCTTGGTTGCGGCACGGTAGGTGTTGGCTAAGGTCAACATATCACCGAATGTGAAATCAGTACGTGATTGGCTGGCAATGGAATCCAGAAAATCTTGATTTAATAGGTTGGTCAAGTTGCTACTCTTTTTTAAGAGGGCAGTGATGACAATTCGTTGACGTAATGTTCGACCATAGTCACTTTCAGGATCTTGATAGCGCATCCGCGTGAATTTCAACGCTTGCGCGCCGTTAACATGGATCTTTTTGCCCTTTGTAAAGTGTTGATTCTCATACGTGAAGGTCAACGGTGGCACAATGTCGATACCGCCGACTTTATTGATAACTTTTTCTAGGCCACCCATATTTAAGAGGGCGTAGTAGTCAATTGGCACGTTGAACATTCGGGAAGTCGTTGAGATAGCTGCTTTTGTTTGACCAAAGTAGTAGGCTGCGTTAATTTTTGTCGGGAATTCCTCTTCGTGCCCGGTGATAGAAACCAACGAATCACGGGGGATACTGACCATGGTTGTTGTCTTCGTCTTAGGGTTAACCGTAACCAGCATCATCGAGTCTGTTCGTCCACCTGCCCAGGCCTTAGAGTTACGACCAAGGGCACCAACGTCAGTTCCCATCAATAGGATGGAAATGGGCTTACCCTGCTTGATTAACTTACTAACGTTTCGCGCTTTTGTGCCATTGACAGAATCAAACATCTCATTACTAGTATGTTTGATGTTACTGTACATTTTGTAACCGAAACCGCCACCGATGATTAAGATGATACCAATAATGGCAAAAAAAGTGTTTCTGATCGGGTGTTTGTGCGGTCGCTGTGGACGTTTGGAACCACTGCTTATCGCGCCATCACTAGCAGTTGTGTCATTGGTAAAGTGGTTGCCTTGGGTGCGGCGATCCGCCCGACTCATTCGCGAATCGTTATTATTGTTATCCATGTAAGCCTCCGAGTTAGCTGTGTCCGATAAATAAAGCGAATAGCAGAATCACGAGCACGGCAGAGGTAATCCAAACGTACAGGGAATCTTTTTCCACGTAGAACGCGTAAATTGAAACAACAACACGTAATACAGGGGTCAGTATCAGACAAAATAATCCGAGCATCATGACAGAACCAGATTTAAATGACAATAATCCGGTGGCAATTGCAGTGATGGTGACAGCACCGTGGCTTGGTAAACCAGTCGAGCCCTGAATCCCATAAGCAATAAAACCAATTAGCATGATAACTGCAGAAATAATAACTCCTATTCTAAGGATTTGACCAATCATAATCTCAACTTGGGCCATTTCTTTAGAAATCTTTTCCTCTTCTGCGTTTTTTGCGTCTTTATTGTCCATTAAATGTTCACCCCGAATCCTTTAAGAAACATTTGGAGACCAATATAGAAGATAATCGGCACAAAAATGATGCGAATCCATCGTGATGGCAAAATCTGCATAATTCGTGATCCCATCGTTGCGCCAACCAAGATGCCCAGGGCCAGTGGAACCGCAATTAGGGGTTGAATCGAACCGTTGAAGAAATACACGGTAGCTGAAGCAGCCGCAGTAACACCCATCATAAGGTTACTAGTGGAAGTGGACGGCTTGAGCGGCATCTTCATGAAGGTGTCCAAGGCCATCACCTTAAAGGCACCTGATCCGATTCCCAGCAGACCACTGGCAATCCCAGCGCCAAACATAACGGTGGCCCCAGCGGGCACGTGTTCAACTTGGTAATCCACTGTTTTGTCAGCAGCTTTATCGTAATAACTGCTGTTTAATTCCAGCTTTTCGGCAATTGGATCTGGGTGCACACGTTGAAGAATCTCACTACCAGCCCGTAGTTTACGAATCATGTTGTAGCCAGAGTAAATTAATAACAATCCAAAAATTAAGTACAGGACAACAGGGCTCAAAATACCGTTTAAGATGGCCCCAAGAATGGCACCAATAGTTGTAAAAATTTCCAAAAACATGGCCACTCGTAAGTTCAGTACGTTATCACGTAAATAGGCAATGGTGGCACCAGAGCTAGTTGCAATAACGGCAATGATACTAGCACCAATCGCATACTTGATGTTAATCCCCATTGCTAATGTAAGTACAGGAGTGATGATAATACCACCACCAAGGCCAAGGATTGCACCGGCAATACCGGCAATTAAACCCACGGCCAACATAAGAATTACTTGTGTCATGAAGGCTCTCCTTTGATTAGGTGCTAGTTTTTGAGCACCCCTCTGTGCTATTACTTTAGCACGAAAGGGACATGAACACTCTGTTATCATGCTCTGTAAGCGATGCCATTTAAAATTGTTTAATTTCGACTAAAAGTATTAAGAAAAGGTTAAATGCTTAAGGGTGATTAAAACCATTAAGCAACTTATAAAACAGCAATTTTTATGTGCTATACTTTGTCGATGGTTATTAATGACCGAATACATACCCAAAGTGACGGGTGGAGGTACACATGCTTATTGAAAAGGAACGTGGTCGCGGTGCAATTTTAGCCGTCACGACCGTCTTATTTTTATTCCTGGCGATTGCCGCAATGCGTCAATCCCAAATTTTATCACTGATTGATTCTGAACTTATTTCTCACGTTCATCATGATAGTACAGCACTAACTGGCGTTTTTAAACTCATTACTACGCTGGCAAGTCCAACATTGGATTTACTATACATGATCATTATTGCCGGGTTACTTTGGGGATTTAAATACAAAATTCCTGCATTGTGGGCAATTGGGTACGGATTTGGTGGCAACGTTCTTGGTACCATTATCAAGAAAATTGTTGCGCGTCAACGTCCAGTAGGTCACATGGCTAGCGATGATGGCTACAGCTTTCCATCAGGACACGTTTTGGGCACGTTCATGGTTGCCGCAATTTTATTTTTAGTTGTTCTGCCACTGATGCAAAACAATTTGCAAAGACTATTGATTCAAACAATTTTGTGCCTTTGGGTATTGTTAGTTATGTTTAGCCGGGTTTACCTGCAAGCACACTACGCAACCGATACGATTGGTGCTGTTCTGTTAGCGTATGCATGGTTACAAGGTGCCGAATACTTGTATGTTTGGTTAGCACCGAAGTTAAAACGAGTTAAATTTCTCAGTAATTCTCGAGGTGTTGAGGATTAATCAATTGACATAGGATGCAAGCGGGCGTGACAAGGCCTGGCTTTCTTAGGTAATACAAAAACGACGTTCATGGATTTTTCCGCGAACGTCGTCTTTTGTGTTACTAAAGTGCTGTTTGACCGTTTCTTAGCAAACTAACGGGCCTGAAGCACTTCGGGGCCGTCTGGACGACCAACAATAACGGTGTTGACCGTATCTAAAAACAATCCTTGTTCAACCACACCGACCATTTGAATCAGCTCGTTGGCGAGTTCGTGAGGATGATCGATTTCACCAAGGTGAAGGTCAACAACATAGTTCTTGGAATCGGTCAAAACGTGTTGACCATCACGCATCCGGACTTCTGGTTTGTACCCCTTGGCAGCCAATTTTTTAACAACTTGTGAAGAACCGTAAGGAATGACTTCAAGTGGTAAGGGGAAACTGCCAAGCTTATGTGAAAGTTTACTTTCGTCCACAATCCACATATTTTTCTTGGAGTTAGTCGCAACGATTTTTTCCCAAAGGTGCGCAGCACCACCACCCTTGATTCCCTGAAAGTCGTCGCTGATTTCGTCGGCACCGTCGATGGTTAGGTCAATGTGGTCAACGTCATCAATGCCCTTAACGGGGATACCGAGGGAACGGGCTTGTTCCCGGGTACGGTCAGATGTTGGCACGCCAACAACGTTGAGGCCTTCTTCTTTCACACGTTTGCCAAGTGCATCAACCATGTATTTTACGGTTGAACCAGTTCCTAAACCGACAACCATGCCATCTTCGATAAAGTCGACAGCACGTTGACCAACCTGTTGTTTCAATTCGTCTTGTGTCATTGCCATGATGTAATTTGCTCCTTAATGATGTTGGTATTTTTTAACAGCGGGATCCGTAGCAAAAATGTGGCGGGCAAATGGATCTAACGGGAGTAGGTCGACGTGGGCGGCATCTGCTAATTCAATGACGGCATCGAATAATTGCCGTGCCACTAGCCGTTTATTAGGACGATCACTTACCCAAATATGTTCAATTAACCAAGTTTGATCATTCACGACTGGGAATGTAATCTCAGCCTGGAGCTGGTCTTGGTCAGTTAAAAAAAGACGTTGTCCTTCACGTTGAAAATCCATTAGCGTTCCTTTCATTACGGTTGCTGTGTTCCTTTAATATCCTATCATAATTCAAGTGATGGTGGGTCCAAACTAACTGTCAATTTCGAATGCTATTAATGTGCACACGCTTCCATTATAATAGGTAACATGGTGCCAAGTTTTGAACATTTGTGTTAGGAAGCTTGGCCAAGTCGAAGAAAGTGAGTGATGAATAATGACAAGAGACCGTGGTTTTGAAGTAGTTAAACGGTTGGTTGGCACGAAGATAGCGTTGCCAGAGCGACAAACAAAATACGCAGCTGGTTACGACCTAGCCGCCTCAGAGGACTTTACGTTGCCATCCATTTGGCGGCGCAACTTTTTGAAGGTGCTATGGCACTTGCGGCATAAGGAAACGGTGAGTGACCCGTTAATGCAAGCGGCTGATAAAGAATTGAAGCCATATTTAGTGCCTACTGGTGTGAAGGCTTATATGCGCTACAACGAAGTGTTGATGCTGGTCAATCGATCATCAGGGCCATTAAAACGCCGTCTTGTTTTACCAAACGGGATTGGCGTCATTGATGCGGACTACTATTCAAACGATAGCAATGACGGTGAGATCTTTGTTCAGCTGGTTAACTACGGCCTACGTGATGTTCACATTAAAAAGGGTGATCGCATTGCTCAAGGTATCTTTGTGAATTATCTGACTGTTGACAACGAAGCAACCCCAGATAACGAACGCGATGGTGGGTTTGGCTCATCTGGTCAATAAGCTAACAATTGTTAACGTAGCCAGGCGAATAAATTAAGAAATTATCAAGTGCTGGGCAAACAATGACAGCTGAAAAAACGTATGTTAGACTGTGAACATCGTTTGGTTAATATTGGTCAAACATTATTGTGGTTGACCAACGGCGAAGAGTAAAAGGAGCATAAGGTGGCAAAAACTAAAACACAATTTGTTTGTCAAAACTGTGGTTACAACTCACCACGATATTTGGGTCGCTGCCCTAACTGTGGTGAATGGAATACACTAGTTGAAGAGAAAATCGCTGATGAAGTTCCCAATCGTAAGTCACGGGTGAGCCTTGGCGGTGAAACGGCTAAGGCCGAATTAATCAAGGATGTTAGTCTTGAAGAGGTTCCCCGTGTCAAAACCAGTTTAAAGGAATTTAACCGTGTTCTTGGCGGTGGTGTGGTGCCTGGATCACTCGTATTGATTGGTGGTGATCCCGGTATTGGTAAATCGACGTTATTGACGCAGGTTTCTGGTCAGTTGGGTAGCAAGGGTCGTGTCCTCTACGTATCCGGTGAAGAAAGTGCCACTCAGATTAAGATGCGCGCTGATCGTCTCGGTGTTGGTGGCGACGATTTTTATCTCTACCCAGAGACGGACATGAGTAATATTCGTGAACAAATAACGACATTAAACCCAGAGTTTGTCATCATTGATTCGGTCCAAACAATGCAGGAGCCAGATATTACCTCAGCAGTTGGATCAGTTTCTCAGATTCGTGAAGTGACGGCCGAGTTAATGCAAATTGCGAAAACAAATCGGATTACGATTTTTATCGTGGGTCATGTTACCAAGGGAGGCGCTATCGCGGGGCCAAAAATCTTGGAACACATGGTGGACACCGTTCTGTACTTTGAAGGCGATTTGCACCACACATACCGGATTCTGCGAGCCGTTAAAAATCGGTTTGGTTCAACTAATGAACTAGGCATTTTTGAGATGCGAGAAGACGGCCTGCGGGAAGTGGCTAACCCATCTGAGATCTTCTTAGAAGAAAGACTCACGGGTGCTACTGGTTCATCTATCGTGGTATCGATGGAGGGAACCAGACCAATCTTGGTGGAAGTTCAGGCATTGGTTACACCCTCAGTTTTTGGGAATGCTCAGCGGACTGCTCAGGGATTGGATCGTAATCGGGTCTCGCTAATTATGGCCGTTTTGGAAAAACGGGCTAACTTGATGTTGCAAAACCAGGACGCTTATTTAAAGGCGGCCGGCGGTGTGAAGCTCGATGAGCCAGCCATTGACTTAGCGATTGCTGTGGCAATCGCGTCCAGTTATCGTGATAAGGAGACGAATCCGAGTGATAGTTTTGTGGGTGAAGTTGGCCTGACCGGTGAAATTCGGCGTGTTAACCGGATTGAACAGCGGGTTGCTGAGGCACAGAAGCTGGGGTTCAAGCGAATTTATATACCAAAGAATAATCTTCAGGGATGGACACCGCCCACCGATATTGAAGTAATCGGTGTGACAACGATCAGTCAAGCACTAAAGTTAGCCTTGGCTTAACATTATAAGAACCCTTGTGGATTTAATAACGACATTGAAAGGAGGTGAAGATAGATGAAAATGACGAAAAGACTCGTGATTCAATTGTTATTTGTGATCGGTGGTGTTGGTTTAGGTTTCAGATTTTTCCCAATTCTGTGGGCAGTAACTGGTCTTGCCCAAAATCACATTATCAATAACTTTTTGACCAACGCCGTACTTGGTGCAATTATTCTGTATTTTCTTTCGTTCCTGTTGGTCGGGTACCTTGAAAAACTTGTTAATCGCTTAGAAAAGTATCTGGCTAAGCAAAGTCCGATTTACATTCTGTTCGGAAGTCTAGGCATTATCGTCGGTTTGGTATTTGCTATTCTGATTTCGACGGTGTTCTTCCGGACCAGTTGGTTTGTCACCAATACCCTGATTCCGGTTGTGTTAATGCTGCTGATGGGATATCTTGGTTTTCGAATTGGGACTACACGAACAGATGAATGGCGCCGATTATTTGCACTCGGCTTTCGTCGTAACAAACGCACATCGGATACTGGCGAAATTCTGGATGAAAGTGAACCCAATTTCCATCACTATAAAATTTTGGATACCAATATTCTGATTGATGGCCGGATTTACGACATCATTAAGACCGGATTCCTTGAAGGCACGTTGTTGGTACCGAATTTTGTATTGCATGAACTACAATACATTGCGGATTCTAGTGACAGCATCAAGCGTGTGCGTGGACGTCGAGGCTTGGACATTTTGAATAAATTGCAAAGTGAAAAAGTCATGCCGATTGAAATGTACGAAGGTGATTTTGAAGACATTCCTGAAGTGGACGATAAGCTGATTGAACTGGCTAAACAGTTACAGGCAGTTGTTGTTACCAATGACTACAACCTAAACAAGGTCAGTCAGTTCCAAAATGTTCAGATTATGAATATTAATGCCTTAGCTAAGTCGCTTAAGCCACGGGTAATTCCCGGTGAGTTGCTGAACGTTATGGTGGTTAAAAATGGGACTGAACGTCAACAAGGGGTTGCGTATCTGGATGACGGCACGATGGTCGTTGTCGAAGATGGGCGCTACTTTATTAACGACCACATTGACGTGACTGTCACGAGTGCTTTACAAACGGATGCTGGTCGAATGATTTTTGCGAAACCAACACATTCTACACGTGGCATCAGTGATAAAGCGACAAGTGGCAATAGTCAGGCAACCAGCGAGAGTAGTTCGACACAATCGCAGACTGCCGCGAGCAACTCTGCAAAGGCTTCGGCAAGTTCCAGTGCCGTTGACAACACCGTTGATCGAACGGTTCGCGGCACTAAGGCACCTGCCAAGAAGAATTACAGAACAGCTAAGAAACGGAAAAACTAGGTACTGGTTGTCGGTTAATTAGACTGTGAATAGGAAAGCGACTAAGCGTTTCAATACGTGAGGTCACTTTTTTAGTTTGACAAACAAAATACGCGCTGCAAGGCATTCACGCAGTATCATAAAATGAAAGAATTTGAAAGTTTGATGCTAAAACGGTAACATTAACATGAGACACATTAATTTTTTATATAGAAAGAGGCGCTGATTTTGGCCAAGAACAAAATTCGGGTGCGTTACGCACCGTCACCAACTGGACATTTGCACATTGGTAATGCCCGTACCGCGCTATTTAACTATTTATTTGCACGGCACAATAAAGGAACGTTTGTGATTCGGATTGAAGATACGGATACCAAGCGGAACGTGGCTGACGGTGAAAAAAGTCAGTTGGACAATCTAAAATGGTTGGGAATTGACTGGGATGAAGGTCCCGACAAGCCCGGGGATTTCGGTCCATATCGTCAATCCGAGCGGAAGGATATCTATGTTAAGCTGATTCAAGATTTATTGGATCGTGGCTTGGCCTACAAGTCTTACCGAACGGAAGCTGAACTAACTGCTGACCGTGAAAAACAAAAGGCTAACAAAGAAGCACCTCACTATGTTTACGAATATGAAGGCATGAGTGATGATGAAATTAAGGCTGCTCAAGCAAAAGCTGAAGCGGCTGGCTTGGAACCTGTTGTTCGTTTCCGTGTTCCTAAGAATCGTGAATACGGTTGGGACGATATTGTTAAGGGCAAGATTTCGATTAACTCAGATACTATCGGTGGTGACTGGGTCATTCAAAAACGTGATGGCATGCCAACCTACAACTTCGCTGTTGTTGTCGACGATCACATGATGGAAATCAGTCACGTCTTGCGTGGGGATGACCACATCGCCAATACACCTAAACAATTGATGATTTACGAAGCCTTTGGCTGGGAAGCACCAATTTTTGGTCACATGACTTTGATTATCAACACTGAAACTGGTAAGAAACTGTCCAAACGTGATGAAACGGTGCTTCAATTCATTGAACAATACCGTGAACTTGGCTACTTACCAGATGCCATGTTGAACTTCATTACCTTATTGGGATGGTCACCAGTTGGTGAAGATGAAATCTTCTCTCGTCAAGATCTGATTAAGATGTTTGATGAAAAACGGTTGTCCAAGTCACCAGCCAAATTTGATGGTAAAAAATTGGAATGGATCAACAACCAGTACGTGAAAGCAGCGCCAGAAGACGAGATCTTCGACAGCAGCTTGAAAGAACTGATCAACGCTGGTTTAGTTGAAAAGGATCCTAACCAATTACATTTGGAATGGGTTCGTAAGCTGGTTAGCCTGTACAAACAACAAATGTCATACACCGCTCAAATTGTTGAGATGAGTAAAGACGTGTTCTTCCAAGAACCTGCTCAAATTAATGATGAAGCCAAAGCTGAACTGGCCGCCGAAACGGCGAAGACAGTGTTGACAGAATTTGTTAACCGGGCAGAAAAATTGCCAGTCTTTGATGCTTATCAAATTCAAAAGACGATTAAGTCAATTCAAAAAGACACTAAAATTCGTGGGCGCGCACTTTACATGCCACTTCGAATTGCCGCTACGCATGAAATGCACGGACCACAATTACCTGAATCGATGGAATTGTTGGGTCGTAAAGCAACGTTACGGAATATTCAAGCCACAATCGAAACACTTTAATTCACCACTTATATGTCATCATGCGTGCAATTTGCCGTATGGTGGCATTTTTTGTGCTTTCTTTCGCCTACGGTTGTCAACAGTGGAACGCCGCCGTGGGACCGGTTCAAGCCGGAAGCACACCGTCTTTCACCTCGCCGTTAAGCCTCGTGGAACCCCGAGTCTTGACGCCAGTTCGTGCTGTAAATTCGAGAAAAGCGTTCGAATTAACACCACTTTCACGGCTTGGTTCCACTGTTGACGCCCTCCGGCTAATATTCATGGTTATTACCAGAATGCGGTGGTTTATTCGGATGGTTCGCATAGCTTTGAAATGAGTGCTGATATGATAGAGTTATATGAGTGAAGCTGACTGGAGACATAGTTCCGTGTCGACACCACTTAATGGCATGGGGTTGGCCATTTAGTGGTGTGGGACGAGTTATGAGATGCGGTTTTCAGCTCATAATCGAGGTAGAAGACTTCGACTTTCAGAAGGCTGAGACCGATCCCCAAGGAACGGCGTCTCCAGTCAGCGGAACGGACAGATTAAACGCTAGCCACGGTGAATTATGGTAATCGCGTTAATAGCCTAAACTATGGTAAAATCACTATAACTTGATCTTTCGAGAAGGGGAGCGTTACCGTGATTCAGATTTTTAATACACTTACGCGGCAAAAAGAAGACTTTATTCCGTTGCATAAAGGCCAGGTCAATATGTACGTCTGTGGCCCAACCGTGTATAACTACATTCATATCGGTAATGCACGCTCGGTTGTAGCGTTTGATACCATTCGGAGATATTTTGAATATAAGGGTTACCAAGTGAAATATGTCTCGAACTTCACGGATGTGGACGATAAGATGATTAATGAAGCGGCCAAAGAAGACATTACCGTGCCAGAATTGGGCAATCGTTTCATCAATGCTTATTTTGAGGACACAAAGCCGTTGAACGTTGAGCGGGCAACTGTTAATCCACGGGCGACGGAAAATATTTCAGACATTGTTGATTTTGTCGCAGATCTGGTAGACAAGGGTTTTGCTTACGAGTCTGCTGGCGATGTGTACTATCGCGCACGTAAGTTTCCTAATTACACCCAACTCGTTCATGAATCGTTAGATGATTTAGAGAATGGCGCGAGTGACCGTGTTGACGACGGTGATAATGCAAAAAAAGAGGATCCAATTGATTTTGCATTATGGAAAGCAGCTAAGCCGGGCGAAATTTCATGGCAGTCACCATGGGGCATGGGCCGGCCAGGCTGGCATATTGAGTGTTCAGTAATGTCGACCAAGTATTTGGGTGATACGTTTGATATCCATGGTGGTGGGCAGGATTTGATTTTTCCCCATCACACCAATGAAATTGCTCAAAGCGAAGCACATACTGGGAAAAAGTTTGCCCGTTACTGGATGCATAACGGATTTGTGACTGTTGGTGACGAAAACGAAAAAATGAGTAAGTCACTGGGCAATTTTGTGACCTTACACGAAATGAATCAACGTGAAGATCCGCAGGCTGTTCGATTCTTTATGGCGACAACTCAGTATCGGCGACCAATCCAATACACCAGTGGTAACTTACAAGATGCCAAGAATAACCTGGCTCGTTTGCAAACGACGTTTAATAATTTAAATTATCGAATGAGCGATGCCAAGGATGGCCGAGATGAAGCGATTGAGGCACAAGCCAAACAACATCAAGTTGCTTTTGAAACCGCAATGGACGACGATTTTAACGTTCAAAACGGAATCGCGTCCGTGTATGAATTAGCCAAGTTAATCAACGTTTATCTTAATGAAAGTACCGTTGCCAAAGAGACACTCGTTAACCTTAAAACGTTATTGTCGACGCTACTATCAGTATTCGGGATTGAACTTACGGATGAAGATACTGCCGATGAGGGAATTCAGGCACTGATTGAAGAGCGTTTGGCCGCACGAAAAAATAAGGACTTCCAGCGTAGTGATGAGATCCGTGATGAACTAAAAACACGCGGCATTATTCTTGAGGATACTCCCCAAGGAACACGTTGGCGGAAGGAAACAAATGACTGAAGTAGTTAATTATCGAGAATTAAATGGAATGACATTAGCTTATTTAGGTGATGCGGTGTATGAAGTATACGTTCGTCAACACTTGATTGAGCAAGGTTACACGGTGCCGACAAAGTTGCATCATCATGCGACCCACTTTGTTTCGGCCAAGGCACAAGCTGCATTGATCAAATTGATGCAAACGGATGAGATATTAACGGAAGAGGAAACGACAATGTTTAAGCATGGTCGTAACGCGACCACTCATCACAGTGCAAAGAATACTAATATTGTGACGTATCGAATTTCGACTGGTTTTGAAGCTATCTTTGGCTATCTTAAGCTCACTGCTCAGCAGGAACGCACGGATTGGTTAGCTCAGTGGTGCATTGATCAAGTTGAGTCGGGAAGAACGGAAGGATAGAAAGAAACATGGCAGAAAAACAGCAACGAAACGGTCAACACAATGATCGGTTTAACGATCACAAGTCGCGCCCTCAACGCCGCAAAAGTAACGAACACAAGGAACGTGAGGTTAGGGTCACACAAAGACCGGATCAAAATGATGATTCATCAACGGACTTTATTATTGGCCGACACCCAGTCGAGGCAGCTTTGGCTTCAGATCAACAAATTAATAAAGTTTTTATTCAAGAGGGTTTGCGTGCAGATGCAATTCGCAATATTGAATCGTTAGCGACAGGGCGACATCTTGTGATGAGTACCGTTCCTAAGAAGAAGCTTGACTTTATGACAAATGGTCAAAACCATCAGGGGGTTGTCCTTGCCATTCCGCCGTTTGCCTACGCTAGTGTTGATGATTTGTTTGCTAAAGCAGAGCAAGCTCAGGAAGCACCGTTTTTCTTGATTTTGGATTCTATTGAAGATCCCCATAACTTAGGTTCAATTTTACGAACTGCTGATGCAGCGGGTGTTCATGGTGTTATTATTCCTAAACGTCGTGCCGTTGGGCTAACATCTGTTGTTGCGAAAACATCTACAGGTGCCATTGAACATGTGCCAGTTGCACGGGTGACAAATCTAGTTGCGACCGTTAAAGAGTTGAAGGACCGTGGTCTGTGGATTTTTGGCACCGATATGAAGGGCAAGGACTTCCGTCAATGGGATGCAACCGGTCCAACTGCTTTAGTTATTGGTAACGAAGGCAAGGGAATTTCGGCGCTATTGAAGAAGACAGTTGACGAAATGCTGACCATTCCAATGGTCGGTCATGTGCAAAGCTTGAATGCTTCGGTAGCAGCTTCTTTACTGATATATGCGGGATTCAACTCTCGTCACCCACTATAAAATCGATTATTTTGAAAAATAATTTTTATAATCGTAAAATTTTTAAACAAAAGAGCCGTTTAAATTGGCTCTTTTTTCGTACCGTCATTACTACCGAACAATTTATTAAATTCTGTGGTTTAGTTTGGCATAATAATCGCTTACATTCGCTGCTTGTGTTGGTAAATTTTAAAAAATGGCCATTTATTTATGGTCGAACAAATGAATATCATAATAATTGACAACAAAGTGGCCTTTTTCGAACGTTCGTTTGGTTGCTGATTAACTATTGTGGCCTTAAGGTAGCTCTGCTAAGCAAAATGGTCTGGACCATTTTGCATTCAAGCAGGAAAGTGGGGGTCATAATGAATTATTGGAGTCGTGAGGAAGAAGATGTTGTCATTACAGCGGCAATTGCGGGTGATGAACTGGCGTTTGACAGTCTTTTTCAACGTTATTTGCCCTTGGTTAACAAATGGTTTCGCGAGTTAAACTTCAAGGGTCGCTTGTTAGAACGTGATGATTGGCTTCAAGAATGTCGGATGGTGTTAATGACTACACTAAAACGGTATCGTGGCCGGACTGTTGGTGAGTTTGCAACGTACTACCGACTGAATGTGCGCAACCGCGGCTTCGATTTGCGTCGTCGGCAACAGGCACAGAAACGACTTCACGAGGAGGTTAGTGAGTCAATAGAGGCCCAATCGGCAGATAGTCATGTTTGCAACTTGTCTAGTATTGAGCCAGACGGACTGACTCGCTTGGAATTGCAAGATCGACTTGTTTATCTGTGCGATCAGTTCTCAGAATTCGAGCAACAGGTTTGGTGGGGGTTAAGTATCGGGCTGACAATCGAGCACATCGCAGTTCACTTTCAGTGTTCATACACAAAGGTGCGCAATGCGGCCAATCGATGTCACGGAAAGGCGGTGACAGTGCTGTTAGCCAGTGGCGCTAATTGACATAGGGGTCTGGACGTGATAATCTGTTATCTGATTATTGACTCACGCTCGCCTAGAAATATTGGTGATTTGAAGTGGTCAATAGCCGTGAAATCGTAATTGTTAAGAAATTTCGGAGGTGCCAGTAATGGCCACAAAAAAAGTCGCACTGGCATGTTCAGTCTGCGGATCACGTAACTATACCATCACAGCGAACCCTAGTCGGACAAAACGACTAGAGGTAAACAAGTTTTGTAAACACTGTGGACAATACACACTGCACCAAGAAACAAAATAAGGAGGCTGAATCATGCATTTGTGGCGTTTTTTAAAGAGCGTATTTGCTGAGTTGAAAATTGTTCGCTGGCCAACGGCTCGCGAAAATCGGCGAGATTCATCTATTGTTATTTCTGTTTCGGTGGCGTTTGCGTTATTTTTTGCACTTATTGACTGGGGCGTACAGGCCCTGATTACTTGGTTAGCCTAGTGCGAACGTTTGTAGCTACTGGCGGCACAATGATTGACAGTAGCAAGACAGTGGAATTTTTGTTATAATGCATTTAATCGAAAAACTTCGTCGGCTAAGTCGAAGTTTTTTTATTTTGCACTGTTTTAAAAAATGGAGGATTTAAACATGGCTGAAACGGCTGAAAAACTTTGGTATGTGTTACACACGTATTCAGGTTATGAAAACAAAGTACGGGACAACTTGGAATCACGTGCGCAATCAATGGGGATGTCTGATTACATCTTCCGAGTGGTTGTGCCAGAAGAAGAAACGCAACAGGTAAAAGATGGTAAGGCAAAGACGGTCATCGAAAACGACTTTCCTGGCTACGTGCTTGTTGAAATGATCATGACTGATCAGGCTTGGTACATCGTGCGTAACACGCCGAACGTTACCGGGTTCGTGGGCTCACATGGTGGTGGTTCTAAACCAACACCATTGTTGCCTGACGAAGTCGATTTAATTCTTCACCGTTTGGGCGAAGACAAGAAGGCCAAGGCCGACTTTGAACTCGAAGTTGGCGAATCTGTTCGTATTACTGATGGCGCCTTTTCAGACATGGTCGGTAAGGTTACCGAAGTTGATAACGAAAAACAAAAGTTGAAGGTTAATGTAACGATGTTTGGCCGTGAAACTTCTGCCGAATTGGAATTCAATCAGGTCGAAAAGATTCAGTAGGACTTGTCAGCCGTTTGCCATCATGGTAAACTACTACGGTATGCGTTTAAGCATATCGTGGGAGGCGTAATTCTAACGCGCCATCAACTACCACACTCAAGGAGGAATTAGACATGGCTAAAAAAGTGGCTAATGTTGTTAAGTTACAAATTCCTGCCGGTAAAGCAACACCTGCTCCGCCGGTTGGTCCTGCTTTAGGTCAAGCAGGGATTAACATCATGGGATTCACAAAGGACTTCAATGCCCGTACTGCTGATCAAGCAGGTTTGTTGATTCCAGTTGTTATCACTGTATATGAGGATCGTTCATTCGACTTCGTTACAAAGACCCCGCCAGCTTCTGTTCTATTGAAGAAGGCTGCTGGTGTTGAACATGGTTCTGGCGAACCTAACACGAAAAAGGTTGCTACGGTAACCAAGGATCAAGTTAAGGAAATTGCCACAACTAAGATGCAAGATCTAAACGCTGCCGACGTTGAAGCCGCAATGCGCATGGTTGAAGGTACTGCTCGGAGCATGGGCTTTACTGTAGAAGGCTAAGCCTAAACAACGGACAAGTACGGATACTCAGTGAAAACTGAATGTATCAGGTGGAAGATGTTCACGGGATGCGCAGGGCTATCATATGATGACCTGGTTTCACCCTTGTGTAACATCGCCATACCACATTTGCTAGGAGGAAAACACAATGGCCAAAAAGGGCAAGAAGTACCAAGATGCGCTTAAGCAAGTTGATAAGACTAAAGCTTACAGCGTAGAAGACGCGGTTGCCTTGGTAAAAGACATCGACTATGCAAAGTTCGATGCAACGGTTGAGATTGCTTTCAAGCTCAACTTGGATACCAAGCAGGCAGACCAACAGTTACGTGGGGCAATGGTTTTGCCTAACGGAACTGGTAAGACACAACGAGTAATTGTTTTTGCTCGTGGTGACCAAGCACAAGCTGCTAAAGATGCAGGTGCCGATGAAGTCGGTGACGACGACTTAGTTCAAAAGATCTCTGATGGCTGGTTGGACTTTGATGTTGCAATTGCAACACCAGAAATGATGGCTAAAGTAGGTCGTTTGGGCCGTCAATTAGGACCTAAAGGCTTGATGCCTAACCCTAAGACGGGTACCGTAACGATGAATGTTGCGCAAGCCGTTAAGGATGCTAAGGGTGGTCAAGTTACTTACCGGACTGACCGTGACGGAAACGTTCACGTTCAAATTGGTAAGGTATCCTTTAGTGCTGACCAATTGGTTGGTAACTTTAAAGCTATCGAAGATGTTATTGTTCGTGCACGTCCTGCCGCTGTTCGTGGCACATACGTTCAACACTTATCAGTAGCTTCAACGTTTGGCCCATCAGTTGCTGTCGATTTGGCAAGCTTCTAAATCAAACATTGACGAAGCACCACTGCTTTGCTATAGTGTTTAAGTAAATTAATTTTACCTAAGACTCAGGTGACGGTTGTTAATCCAGCTATCTTAATATCCTGCCGAGGCAAAGCAATTCGTGATGAATGACTTTGAACCCGTTGTCTTAGGACAACGGGATTTTTTTAGGTAAAAAATCAATCATGGAGGTGTAAAACGTGAGTAAAGAAACGATTGCAGCAAAAGCTGTTGTAGTTGATGACGTCGCTAAGAAGTTGTCTGCTGCTAAATCAGTTGTTATTGTTGATTACCGTGGTTTAACGGTTGAAGAAGTTACGGATTTGCGTAAGCAATTACGTGACTCAGACGTTGCCATGGAAGTTATCAAAAACAAAGTTCTAGTTCGTGCTGCTGAAAAAGCCGGCATTGATGGCCTTGACGATACATTCGTTGGACCTACTGCTGTGGCTTTCGGTAATGGTGATGATTCAATCGCCCCAGCACGGATCTTGGCCAAGTTTGCCAAGGATCATGATGTCCTTGAAATCAAGGGTGGCATGATGGAAGGTAAGGTTGCTTCTGTTGACGAAATCAACACTTACGCAACGTTACCAAGTCGCGAAGACTTGCTTTCAATGCTTGCTTCCGAATTGCAATCACCAATTCGCAGCTTCGCATTTGCTGTTAAGCAAGTTGCTGACAACAAGGATGACGAACCTGCTGCTTAATGTTGACGATGCATCGTTTGGTGCGTTTGATACATTAGATGTAGCTTAACTCGTAAAACTAATTCGCTGGAATACCAGCAAAACCAATATTTGGAGGAAAACAATCATGGCTTTAGATACTCAAAGCATTGTTGATCAATTAAAAGACGCAACCATCGTTGAATTAAACGACTTGGTTAAAGCAATCGAAGACGAATTCGGTGTTAGTGCAGCTGCTCCAGTTGCTGCTGCCGGTGCTGCTGGTGGTGACGCTGCAGCCAAGACTGAATTTGATGTTGAATTGACCTCAGCTGGCCAATCAAAGATCAAGGTCATCAAGGCCGTTCGTGAAGCTACTGGCTTAGGTTTGAAGGATGCTAAGGACTTAGTTGACGCAGCTCCTAAGAACGTCAAGGAAGGCTTGTCAGAAGACGACGCCAACGACTTGAAGGCTAAGCTTGAAGATGCTGGTGCATCAGTTACTGTTAAGTAATTAAATGCATTGAATAAAAAGCACTGATCCTTGGGATCAGTGCTTTTTTTGTCCTTTGAGCAAACAGATACAAATATGGTGATTGTTCAAAAATGTGTTTTAATATCTGTGATATAAATACGGTTTTTCTAACGTTATGAGCGACCGTAAACGATGTTTTTTTGAGATAAATTAGAAGATTTGAAAATAATTAAGTGTTCAATCCTTACGCAAAATCTTTAGCATAGAGCTATCTTAATGATTTTCGATAACCCGCATTTATAGCATCTTGTTCTGAGTTAAAGGTCACTGCGTTAGCAGGACTGATGTGATAAGCCCTTTGTCCAGGTAAATGATAAATGTGACTACGCGAATCTCCAATAACGGGTCCTGCAGTAGAATCTACAGTAGATGTTTGCCGGGAACTTTGGGAGTCAGCGGCAGCTTGGGCAGCTGATTGTGATTGTTCTGCAGCTTGCGAAGCACTTTTTGATTCGCTCACAGACTCTGTGATGGATTGGCTTACACTGACAGAGCTACTTTCACTGGCAGAAACAGACTGACTTTCAGATATGGAATTGCTCTGGCTTTCGGATATCGAGTTACTTTGACTCTCAGAAATCGATTCACTTTCTGAGGCGCTCTGAGATTCGCTATCTGCGATGCTTTGAGATTCACTTGTTGATGATGATTCATCTGAACTGCTTGAAGACGTATGAGCTTCTTTTTTGTGAGTTTTGTGATGTTTGACATGAGCATGGACACCATTCCTCGTTGAAGTATTGTTAGTGGACGACTTTGTAGAATTGCCAGTAAATGCGCTCATTAAAAATATCAATGATAAGAAACCAGTTAATAAAATAAGTGGCCATCTCACTAATTGTTTGAGGTTTTGCTTACGATAGAGTCGGTAGGTTCCGTAACCGAAAGCGCCTGCTATAACGAGTGTTAAGAATATTTGCATAATTCCTCCTGAAAGCTATTGATTCGTTTATATTAGGCAAATTACAAGTTTAATCCGAACAAGCCCGGAATCTTTCAATGGCAGTCTGTTGATGATGTATTTTTAATGGTCGTTGATTAATTAGTTCAAGTGCTGCTAGGATCTCATCAGTCGTTACTTGGCTAAAATTGGTCTTTTTCGGGAAGAACCAGCGTAACCGTCTATTAAAATATTCATTGGAACCTCGCTCCCATGGTGAATATGGATGGCAAAAATAAACTTTGATCTGATAATCCTGTTCTAAGGCCTGATAATTGGCAAACTCTTTACCATGATCAACAGTAATGGATTTTACTTGGGGACCGAAGGCCCCCATAAACTTGCCAAAGGCGGTGTTTAGAGCCTTAGCCGTTCTATTAGGGGCTTTGATGGCCCATAGAAGTCGGGTCTTACGTTCTACGAATGTAACCAGACATGATCGTGACTCACTTCGACTAGAAAGCACCGTATCTACTTCCCAATGACCAAAAGCTAACCGTTGATTAACAGTTGTTGGCCGTTGTTCGATGGAAGTCCCACTTGTAAATTTCCCACGATTTTCGCTCACTCGGTGCTGGCGGACATTCCGATTGGGTAGATCAGTCAATTTGAAGGGGAGCCAGCCACGATTAAGCCAATTATAAATTGACGCAGTGCTCAAGTTATAAGCGGCCGCAATGGTTTCTGGTGACCAGGTTAATCGTAAGTGATTGGTAATTAAAGTCGCTAATGCTGCCGTCAGCATCGAACGACGACCGCAATTCCGCCTTTTGCGATCTGCATCTTGCTGAGCTAATTCTGGATCATAAGGTTTAACCCGGTCCAACTCATAGCTAATCGTAGCTTTGGCGACGCCTAAGGCGTCAGCCATTACTTGGTAAGATTTATTCCCCTCATTGACCAGTTGTGCTAGTGCGCCACGTTGAAAACGTGATAAAGTAGATGTACCCAAAGTAATCACTCCCTATATTGGTTGGAATTAGCTACTACCATTGTAAGTGATTACTTTGGGCTTTTTAATTTCTGTTCGGATTAATTATAGAATTTGCCATTATATAAATTACCTAATGAAGACAATACTTTTATTGAATGATTAAATGTGGTAAGCAAATGTTCTAGTGGTGCTGGGTAAATTGTCTTTTGAGCATCAAACTACTCTTAAAAAAGTCTAAATCCACCGTTACTTGCTGTTTGGCATGGTAAACTAGAGAAGATTATTTTGAGGGGAGTAAGGCATGAAAACTTTACGAAAAATGTGGGCGGCAATAAATCGCCACATGACGCTGCTAAGGTTGCTGTTTGTATTCTCAGTGCTGCTGTATGTGATTCATGAAGTGGGACGAGACATTCAACAAATCAGTGGGCAAGAAGTGGCAGAAACATTCTCGCAGCAAACGCCAACTAGTCTGTTACTGATGTTAGTCGTAGGCTTTATTGCGGTTACTCCAATGTTGAATTACGATTTTAATATTGTTAAATTTTTACCTGGCAAGTTTAAAAAAGGGTATGTTATTCGTTCAGGATGGACGGTCAATACGTTCACTAATATTGCTGGATTTGGTGGCTTACTTGGGGCAAGTTTGCGAGCAAATTTCTATAGCAAGGGTGCAACTCGCAAACAGATTCTGTTTGCAATTTCAAAAATTGCATTGTTCCTTGTTACTGGCCTATCTTTGCTTTGTTGGATTGCGCTCTTTCAAATTTTTGTATTGCATACTGGCAGCATGTTCGCTCGTTATTGGATTTGGATGGTTGGCGGCGCCCTATACTTTCCAACCGTGATGTTAGTTACCCACTTCACGGATTCAGAGTTTTTTAATGACTTAACACTTAAACGGCAACTCTCATTAATGGCCGGTTCCAGTTTTGAATGGTTGTTTTGTGCCTTGTTCTTTATTTTTATTGGTGCATTAATGGGTGTCAAAGTTGATTTTGCAGCCGTTTTGCCAATGTTTGCCGTTGCCTCAGTTGCTGGGGTTGTTTCCATGATTCCCGGTGGTTTGGGATCGTTTGATACGTTTATGCTAACGGGGCTTGGTTTTATTGGTGTAGGTAAAGCTGATGCACTAGTTTGGTTATTGTTCTACCGAATCTTTTATTACATTTTGCCATTCTTAGTCGGTGTTTTATTCTTCATTCAAGATACCGGTAGCAAGATTAACCACGCCTTTGAAGGCCTGCCGATGCAGTTATTTCAACGCATCGCGCACGTATTTTTAACTGTTTTCTTGTGGTTTTCTGGGGTCATGATTATCCTCGTTTCAACTTTTCCACACTTGCAGGAATACAACAAAGTCTATGGCGCTTTGTATGGATACGTTGTTTATTTTGCTAACCAGGCCATTAACATCATCATGGGTTTCTTACTGATTGGCTTGGCGCGTGGGGTTAATTCGCGTGTTAAACGCGCATTTTGGCCAACGACAGTTGTGTTGATTATGGCTGCGTTGAACACAATGTGGAAGGACCCGTCTATCAAGATGAGTGTTTTCCTTGTCCTAGTGCTGGCGGCCCTATGGTTGTCCCACAAAGAGTTTTATCGTGAGCACTTTGAGTATTCATGGGGTGCCATGTTGTTTGACGGCATCAGCTTTGTTGGTATTTTTGTAACGTATATTATTGTTGGCGTGTACAACACACCTAATTATCAGCGGATGCATCATGTGCCGAGAGCAGCGTTGTTTCCGACCGAGCGTGTTTGGCTAAGCGGTTTAATTGCGATTGCGATTGCGCTGGTGGTATTGGCGATTGTCTACTGGTATATGCATAATGGGAAGTCGACAATCTTTAAGGTGCCGTTCGATGAGCGTCGTGTCGCTCATGTTATTGATACTTATGGCGGAAATGAAGTCAGTCATTTGGCGTACTTACGCGATAAGCTCCTTTATTTTTACACCGTCGATGGTGAAGATAAGATGTTCTTCATGTATCAAAAGAAGGCTGATCGTTTAATTGTCATGGGTGAACCAGTCGGCGATCAACAATATCGCGATGCAGCTATTGATAATTTTATGGACGTCGCCGACAAAGAAGGCTATTCCATCGTGTTTTACGAGATCGATGAAGATTTAACGATGAGTCTTCATGAAAAAGGATATGACTTTTTCAAGTTCGGTGAGGAGGGCTTCGTCAACCTGCCTTCGTTTAGTATGCAAGGTAAAAAACGGAAGTCAGACCGCAATCTGATGAGTAAGTTTGATCGAGTCGGGATTACGTTTGAAGAACTTAAACCGCCGTTTGATGCTGATACGCTACACGAATTGCGAGTCATTTCTGATGAGTGGCTAGATGGTCAAAACGAAAGTGGCTTTTCGCTCGGCTTCTTTGACGATTACTATTTAGATCAGTCGTCTATTTATGTAATGCGTTCTGCTGAAGGCAAAATTCTCGCCTTTACGACAAACATGCCCACGCATTCAGGCATTTCTTCGATTGACTTAATGCGTTATGGTAAGAATGCACCATCCGGAACGATGAACGTTATGTTTATCCATTTATTGCAACACAATGCCGAGTCTGGCTTTGAGGACTTTAATATGGGGATGGCGCCACTTTCAAATGTGGGTGTCTCTCGATTCAGTTTTATTGAAGAACGAATTGCACATTTGATTTATGAATATGGCTATCGTTTTTATGGGTTTCAGGGACTTAGAAACTACAAAGAAAAATACGTAACTAGTTGGCATGGAAAGTATATTGCTTATCGCCGTCGCAATTCGCTGGTTTTCACCATGTTACAGATTACGATGGTAGTGAATGCCAAACGAGTGACGAACAAGAAAGAAAAACGGTTGCTGATTTTTCATGCTAAAAATTAATCCATGAAGTTACGCTATTTTCGTTCAATTCTAAATTTGTATAATGACGTTCATTTAAAGCAAAAGCTTTATTTAAACGGATAGCACGCAAAAGGCTACTCGAGCAGGCAGGATTTTCTGCCAGCTTGAGTGGCCTTTTTTGGGGGGCGTTTTAAAAATGTCGCCTTAAGCATGTGGCATCGCTGTCACATGTTTAAATGTTGCAAAGTAGTCAAAAATTTGATCAATGGAACTAGCGTTAACCATTAACTTTAAGTCGCTAAGTGGCAAAAATTCGGATTCTGCTGCGTCGACAAACCATTGCCACAGAGAGTCGTAAAAGTGGTCAATGTTGAAGAGAGCAATGGGTTTAGTGTGAATGTCAATTTTGCTCCAAGACAACATTGTGCCTAATTCTTCGAAGGTCCCAAAGCCACCAGGCAACACAATAAACGCATCAGACATAGCGAGCATTTTTTCTTTACGCTCGTCCATAGTGCTGACCTCTACTAGATCCGTTAAGTTGTTACTTTCGGTGCTGATCCGCTTGAGGAAGCGAGGCATAATGCCAGTTACTTGACCACCAGCATCGATTGTTGCATTTGCCACCGTGCCCATTAAACCATCAGAAGATCCACCGTAAATTAAGCGAATATGATGGTCGGCCAAATAGCCACCTAGCAGTGCAGCTTGCACTGAATATTCGGGGTGATTACCTGGTAATGAACCACAAAAGACACAAAGTGAATTGATTTTTGTCATAATTACGATCTCCAAATTAAGCGATGTTTCATAATACTAACTTGCATTCAGTATACCATAAGGTAAATGGTGACTCATTTGCAGTTTAATAGCGTAATTAGCGAATTTGGAGTTCCCGATTAAGTTTGATTGCACTGTAATCAAAAATAAAAACCATCCTTTAAATTAGGATGATTTTTATTTCACTGCATCTTTTACTATAAATGACTAATTTTTCTTCTTACCACCAATATCGTAGTCCGAGTCGTTCATGGCTTCTACGTTTCCTAGTAGGTAACCATTTCCGACCTGGCTAAAGAAGTCATGGTTAGAAGTAGATGTTGAAATTCCGTTCATAACGACTGGATTAACGTCCTCAGCGGTATCAGGGAAAAGGGGTTCTTGACCCAAGTTCATCAGTGCTTTATTGGCGTTGTAGCGAATGAACTTCAAAACATCGTCCGACCAGCCGACACGGTCATAAACAAGGTGCGTGTATTTTTCTTCATTGTCATAAAGATAATAAAGAAAATCATACATCCAATCCTTTAAGGACTGCTGTTCGTTTTCTGTTAATTCCTTCATTCCTAGTTGGAACTTGTAGCCAATGTAAGTACCATGGACAGATTCATCACGCAAAATCAGTTTGATGATCTCGGCAACGTTGTTTAGCTTGTTATGACCCAAATAATAAAGTGGTGTGTAAAAACCAGAGTAAAACAGGAACGTTTCGAGGAAAACACTGGAGATCTTCTTTTTGAGTGGGTTCTCATCGTCGTGGTACAACGTATAAATCCGTTTTGCCTTATTCTGCAGTAGATCTTCAGAATCGCTCCAGTCGAAAATCTCGTCGATTTCATCGGGTGTGTTCAATGTTTCAAAAATGGTCGAATAACTTTTGGCATGAACAGATTCCATGAACTGAATGTTGTTCAAAACGGCCGTTTCATGTTGCGTCCGGACGTCGCGACGTAGTGCAGCCATGCCGTCTTGTGATTGAAGCGTGTCCAGCAAGGTTAGACCACCGAAAACGTGACCGACCACCCATTTGTGATCGTCATCCAAGGTGCGCCAATCATCCATGTCGTTTGAAACGGGAATCCGCGTGTCGAGCCAGAACTGCTCAGTGAGTTTCTCCCAAGTTGCTTTATCAATTTCATCTGAAACTTGATTCCAGTTAATGGCTTTATAATTGCCGTTTTCCATATTGTCCTCCTGTGTCGGATGTCTCTGTATGCTATCAGTTAATTATGATTATCGTAGAACGAGAATGGGTGTTTGTCATTAGTGAATTTTGGAAATATATATTCTCAAAAATCTATCGCATACCTTTATGTAGCGATAACGCGCTCCCAGACCTGAATCCTGTGCACAACCTGAGACTAGTACCGTACAAGCCAAGACCGCTTGTACAATACTAATCTCTTGTTGTTGCTCGGATTCAACCTCGGTCTGGTCACGCTCACCTTACTAAATACTGCAACTTTCACATTCGTTTGCGCCGACTTCACCGTTGTTGTCGGTAAAGGTACGAACGTAGTAGACAGACTTACAACCCTTTTTCCAAGCATAGTTACGCAGAATGTTAAGGTCACGCGTGGTCATTTTGTCGGTGCGACCATTTTTCCATTCATAGAGGCCTTCAGGCATCGTTGATCGCATAAACAGGGTTAAGGCCATTCCTTGATCGATGTGTTCTTGCGCGGTGGCATAAATGTCGATTACTTTACGCATGTCTGTGTCATAGGCTGACTGATAGTATGGCAGGGTGTCATTGGATAAATATGGTGCTGGATAGTAAATCTTACCGATCTTCTTTTCTTGCCGTTCTTCAATTCGGTTGACGATGGGGTTCAAACTAGCAGTTGTGTCATTAATGTAGGAAATGGAACCATTTGGCGCAATGGCCATCCGGTTTTGGTGATACAAGCCATCCTTCATAACATCTGCTTTCAATGCTGCCCAGTCATCCTTAGTGGGGATAAAAATTCCCTTAAACTGTTCAACCACCTTATCACGGCTTGGGCCCCAATCCTTCGTCACGTACTTGTCGAAGTAGGTTCCATTGGCGTAGTCAGATTTGTCGAATCCAGCAAACGTTTCATGGCGTTCACGAGCAATTTCGTTTGACGCTTTAAGTGACCAGTAATTCAGCAACATGAAGTAAACCTTTGTGAAGTCAAGGGAGTCTTCATCACCATAGTGCATATGGTTCTTTGCAAAGTAGGCGTGCAATCCCATGGCACCTAAACCGATTGCATGACTTTGCTGGTTACCGTACTGAACACTAGGGACAACATCGATATTGCTGTGATCCGTGACGTAAGTGAGGGCACGAACCATTGCCTCAACGGAGTGACCGAAGTCAGGCGAGGCCATTAGGTTAACGATGTTTGTTGAGCCAAGGTTACAACTAACGTCCTTACCAAGAACGTCATACTCTTGTTTGTTATTGATTTTAGAAGGGGTCATGACTTGTAAAATCTCTGAACAAAGGTTACTCATGATGATTTTGCCGGCAATTGGATTATGCAGGTTGGCCGTGTCAATGTTAACGACGTAAGGGTAACCGGATTCTTGTTGAAGCTTGCTGATTTCAGTTTCTAGCGTTCGTGCACGAATTTTCTTTTTGGCGATGTTGGGGTTGGCGACTAAATTGTCATACTCTTTAGTGATGTCAACATATGAAAATGGTTTGCCATATTCCTTTTCAACACTTTGCGGTGAAAATAGGTACATATCTTCATCAGCCGCCACTAATTGGTAAAACTTATCCGGTATGGTTACACCAAGCGAAAGCGTTTTAACACGTACCTTTTCGTCGGCAGCTTCTTTTTTGGCACCAAGGAAGCCGATAATATCTGGGTGGAAAACGGAGAGGTAAACCACACCGGCACCTTGACGTTGTCCTAATTGATTAGAGTAGGAGAAAGAGTCCTCTAGTAATTTCATAACAGGTACAACACCGGATGCAGCATTGGCGATACCTTTGATTGGCGCCCCGGCCTCACGTAAATTTGAGAGGTTAATACCGACTCCACCACCAATACGTGACAGTTGCAGAGCGGAGTTTATACCACGGCCAATGGCATTCATGTCATCTGTCATTTGGAGGACAAAACAAGATACCAATTCACCACGACGAGCTCGACCAGCGTTTAAGAAACTAGGTGTGGCTGGTTGGTAACGTTGGTGGACGATTTCATCGGCTAGGTCCATAGCTAGTTGCTCATCGCCGTCTGCGAAGAACAGTGCATTCATTGCAACACGATCGATAAAGCCTTCTAAATACTGTTGATTATCATTTGTACGGAGTGTGTACTGGGCATAAAATTTGTAGGCTGCCATGAATGTCTTGAAATGAAAATCTTGTGCGTTCAAATAGTCATACAGTTTTTCCACAAAAGAAAAATCATACTTTTCAAAAAAGTCACGTTCAATGTAATTGTTATCAAGCAGGTAATCAAAGCGTTCGCGAAGCGAGTCAAACTTCATGGTGTTGGGTTCAACGTTTTCTGTTAAGAAGGCAGCGAGGGCTTCCTTATCCTTATTCAACGGAATTTGCCCGTTAACGGGAATGTTAATCTCATTATTCAAATCGTAATACGTGACGTCCTTTAAATCCTTTAATGCCATTTTTCTGTCACTCCCTGATTGATTTTTGATAAAAGAAAAGACGCACGCCAACGCTCCGCGTACGCCTGAGCCGTGTTCATTGACAAAATGATGGGAAATTAAGCCAGCTTTGCCAGCACGTCTGGACGGAAACCAGACACTGCATCGACACCATCTGCATCAACAACCGGCATTGCTTGAAAACCGCGACCCTTTAAGTAGTCGATCAGTTCTGGATGCTGATTAATATTACGTTCCTCAAAATCAACGTTATGTGCGTTCAAAAAACGCTTTGTCATCTTGCACTGAATGCAATTATCCTTTGTAAATACAACAACTTTAGCCATAATGGCCACTTCCTCTCTCTGCACATTTGAACTTAAAAACTGGTTTTGCTGATGACCTAAGTATAGTGGCTGGAGATTGAAATGCAACAAAAAAATACCATATTTTGTGGCATTTATACGATGCATCCACAAGATATGGTGTCCTCAAAGGGTTTATAAAATTTCGAATTTTTTTCGTTACTTTTATCCGCGATTCCATTATGATGAAAACAGAAACGAGGTTAACTTAAATGATGAACAACCATTATTATACGCCAAATCCGGACGTTGTACACGACGAAGCGACGTGGAATTTTCGTCTATTAGGTCATGAAATGATGTTTACTACGGACAACGGTGTCTTCTCGAAACGTACTGTTGACTATGGTTCACGGGTTTTATTGGATGCGGTAAACCTACATGACATTCCGTCAGGTTCAATTTTAGATATGGGTTGTGGTTACGGTCCTATTGGACTTGCAATTGCTTTAGACAATCCTGATCGTACCGTCGAGTTAGTCGACGTAAATGAGCGGGCACTAGCCCTGGCCAAACGGAATGCAGATCAAAATCAAATTCATAATGCAACCATCCACACGTCTGATCAGTACGAAAAGGTGACTAATAAATATGCAGCCATTGTTACCAACCCACCTGTTCGCGCAGGAAAAGCGGTTGTTGATGGCATGATTTCAGGTGCCCAAACGCATTTGTTGCCTAATGGTCGCCTAACCGTTGTTTTGCAAAAAAAACAAGGTGCACCTTCTGCAAAGAAACTAATGCAGAAAATTTTTGGCAATTGTGAAATTATCAAAAAAGATAAAGGTTACTATATCTTGGAATCAATTGCGAGTGATCAGGCTAATGGCTGAGATGAACGAAAATATAACGCCGACCATTGCTGAAGCAGGGATGAGAGAGGCTTTGAAGCAAGCGCGAATCGCCGGCAGTGTTGGTGAAGTGCCGATTGGTGCAGTCGTCATGCACCAGGGGAAAATTGTGGGTCGTGGCTATAATCTGCGTGAGCATGCTCAAGATGCAACGTTGCATGCGGAGATCATGGCGATCAGTGAAGCTAATCAGACACTTAACACCTGGCGACTAGAAGATTGTCAGTTGTTTGTCACCATCGAGCCATGTCCCATGTGTAGTGGTGCCATTATCAACGCTCGGATTCCTGAAGTCTATTTTGGTGCCCGAGACCCTAAGGCTGGTACAGTGCGTTCTTTATACCAATTGCTGGAAGACCCACGTTTTAATCATCGAGTTATTGTTCATGAGGGACTCATGGCAGATCAAGCCAGCGCGCTTATGCAGAATTTTTTCCGGGCAATCCGTCGAGGACGTGGTGCAAAAAAACCGAGTTCACAACGAACAAAATGACAAGCAAAACACTAGCTTTTATGACGTAAATAGCGTAGTATTATTAATTGCCGAAAGGCCATGAGGCAAGGCCGTCCTCACGAATTGTGTCAGGACCGGAAGGTAGCAGCACTAAGTCCGCGACGGTTTGTGCTTCATGTTTTATTGAAATTAACGGCGTTTGACCAATGGCTTTAACAACTGGTTGAGCGCTTTTTATTTATTTTTAAATACAAGTTGAGATTTGGAAGCACTGGTGTTATCTTTCGGGTCTAAAACCTTTATACTGATTTAAAGGAATGCTAACGAAGTGCGGATACTTCGCACGATAAGGAACATCAATATGAGGAGTTTAACATGAGTTATCAAGCCCTTTATCGGGTATGGCGGCCACAACGGTTTGATGAAATTGTTGGGCAGACCGTCATTACACAAACATTAAAAAATGCTATTGTGACCCAGCAGACGAGTCATGCTTACCTTTTCTGTGGACCACGTGGGACCGGTAAGACATCAGCGGCGAAGATTTTTGCCAAGGCCATTAATTGTCCAAATCAGAAAGATGGCGAACCGTGCAATAATTGTGATATTTGTAAAGCAATCACGGCCGGTCAGCTAAACGATGTCATTGAAATTGATGCTGCTTCTAACAACGGTGTTGAAGAAATTCGTGACATTCGTGATAAGGCCAAGTACGCACCGACACAGGCCACTTATAAAATTTACATTATTGATGAAGTGCATATGTTATCAACTGGTGCTTTTAATGCTTTATTGAAGACTTTGGAAGAACCACCGGCAAATGTGATCTTTATTTTGGCCACCACGGAACCACATAAAATTCCGGCGACCATTATTTCACGGACGCAGCGTTTTGATTTCAAACGAATTACGGCTCAAGAAAGTTTTGACCGAATGGTTTACATCTTGAAGCAAAAGCAAGTTGATTTTGAGGAACCAGCTTTAAAGGTTATTGCTAATGCGGCAGAAGGCGGAATGCGTGATGCCTTGAGTATTTTGGATCAAACGATTTCGTTTGGTGATAATGAAGTGACGCTCGATAATGCTCTGTTGGTCACGGGTAGTGTGACGGAAAGCTTATTGGCTGACTATGTCAAACAGGTGGTTGCTCATGAAACGACGGCTGGGTTAGCGGCCCTCCAAAAGGTCCTGGACGATGGTAAAGATGCTGGGCGGTTTGTAGAGGACGTAATTAGCTACGTTCGTGACCTGCTTCTTTATAAAGAAGCGCCTGACATGGTAACCGGTAGTGATACCACCGGCGATGTCTTTCAACAGTTGAGCAAGAATACAGATCCTGACGTTTTTTACCAAATGATCAATGCTTTAAATGAGGTAGCTGCGCAGCTGCGATTTACAACGCATCCCGATGTCTATTTAGAAGTGTTGACGGTTAAGCTTGCACAGATATATCCGAATGTGGGCACAACTAAGGCCCCTACATCAGGGAACGCTTCTAATGCGGCTGAAGTAGCTGAACTGGAGACGCAAATTCAGCAGTTGAAGCAAACGGTCAGCCGCTTAAGCGCAACGACGACCCAACCGCAACAGCCAGCACCTACTGTAGAAGCTTCGTCTCATAGTGTTCAAGGTACTCAAACGACCTCGACAACTAGCGCGACGCCAGCACCAACAAATCAGCCAGCATCAACTACGGGCACGCAGACAGGAAAGCCGGCACGGGCCAAAACGACGACTGCTACTGCTAGCCATGCGAGTGCAAACGTTAACTTGGCGAAAATTTATCCAGTGTTACGAGCCGCCACAAAGCATGATTTAGATGCGATGCGTGACGTATGGGACGACTTATTGGGTACGCTGCCCGTGACACAAAAAGCGATGATGCATGTTTCAAAGCCTGTTGCTGCTAGTAATGAGGGTGTAATTGTTTCATTTAGTTATGCTTTCTTCTTCGATAAGGCAGCTACCGATGATGGTTTGCGAACAGCATTGGAGAACAATCTTAACCGATTGACTGGCGATACAACGGATGTTTGGTTTGTTCCAGAGGATCAGTGGCCGCAGATTCGTAAGGACTTTTTGACGGATCATAAAGAAGAATTAACGGGCGGAGCGGCCCCAGCTGGGCCTACTACTGATCGGCAGCAATCGCCAGTTTCAGATGAGCCGGCGTCAGCACCACTTGATTCGCCATCGGAAGACGCTGGTATCAGTGAGCCGGAGAATGGATTGGTAACAAAAGCGCAACAGCTGTTTGGCGCTGATAACGTAACTATCAAAAACGATTAAACGGTCAGTTGATGACCAATTATGAATAACTTATTTTTGGAGGAATGAAGATTATGATGGGTGGCAACATGCAAAATATTATGCGTCAGGCACAAAAGATGCAAAAACAGATGAAGGCAGATCAAGAAAAACTAGAAGCACAAACTTTCACTGGTTCTGCGCCAGATGATATGGTGAAGGCCACATTTACAGGGGACCACAAGATGACTGACTTAGTCGTTAATCCTGATGCGATTGATCCGGATGATCCTGACATGTTGGCTGACATGGTTTTGGCAGCCGTTAATGATGCAATGACACAAATTGACACGGCAACGGACAGTACCATGGGTAAATACAGCCGTGGCCTGGGGATGTAAGTACAAACGAGGTAAACAATGGATTATCCAGAACCAATTGCACAATTAATCGAAAGTTACATGAAGTTACCGGGTATTGGTGCAAAAACTGCCACACGGCTAGCCTTTTATACAATTGATATGGATGGCGATGATGTGACTGGCTTTGCTAAATCATTGATTTCGGCCAAACGTGACTTACATTTCTGTTCAATCTGTGGCAATATCACTGAAGAAGATCCATGCGCGATTTGTTCCGATAAATCGCGTGATCAAAGTACGATTCTAGTGGTCGAAGAGCCCAAAGATATTATGTCGATGGAATCAATGCGTGAATACCATGGTTTATACCATGTTTTGCACGGCGTTTTGTCCCCGATTGAAGGTAAGGGGCCTGAAGATATTAACATCACTAGCTTGGTCAAACGGCTTCAGGAACATGACGAAGTGAAGGAAGTCATTGTGGCAACAAATGCCACGCCTGAAGGGGAAGCTACCGCTATGTACCTATCACGGTTGATTAAGCCAGCGGGCATCAAGGTGACCCGGTTAGCTCATGGTCTATCAGTAGGGTCTGACATTGATTACGCTGATGAAGTGACCTTACTTAAAGCTGTTGAGGGTCGGACTGAAATGTAGACGATAGACGCTGGTACTCTCATACGAATGGAAATTGTATCAGCGTGAGCGATGTGGGAGGTCAAAATGTTATTTAGTCGTCGTCCACGCTTGCGTGGGCAATATAATGAAGCGTTATTGGATGATATTGATCGAGCAAAGCGTAGCTGGGACCGAGCTGTTGAGACTCAAACTGCGGTCGTAGATGAAGGTAATGGCCGTGAACTTTCGGCACAAACTGCGTTGGCTCGACAAAAATATATGCTATTGTTCCGTGAGGCACGAGAACGAAAAGTTCGGGGCAGATTGCAGGCCTCAGTGATTGATAATTAATGATGGTTAAGATTTAGACACAATAATTGAAAAACGTTTGCTGGAGAATTGTGCATTGAACTCTGGCAAACGTTTTTTTTGATGGCGTTAATTTCTCTGGTCTTTTGCGTATGTTGCGTATGTAATGGGTAGATCACAAAAGACGGAGGAGATTCGAATGAAACGTTTAGCAATAGCAGTATCGGTAATTGGTCTCATATTGGGGTTATGCGAGCCTGGAAGGGCAATGAATAAAACAGATTTTTTAATGCAAGTTGAGTCAGGTGCTCAACAAAATTGGGCTCATTATGGAATTTTACCCTCGGTGACTGGTGCACAAGCTATTTTGGAAAGCGGATGGGGGACGTCACAACTGGCCACTAATGCTCATAATCTATTTGGCATTAAAGGAGCTAATATTGATGGGGCAACGGTTCGCATGCCAACCCGCGAGGTTGTTAACGGGTATTCACTGTCTGTGTGGGCAAATTTTCGAGCTTACCCGTCATTTATTGAAAGTATTGCGGATCACGGTCAATTTTTGAGCGTGAATAGTCGGTATCACAATGTTTTAGGTGAGCGAGATGCATGGCTGGCTGCACAGAAATTGCAAAGCGATGGTTATGCTACTGATCCTGCATATGCGGATGAATTAATGCAAATCATCCGGGCTAATAACTTAACCCGATGGGATCAGGAAAAATCAGACATTGGTCAACACCCAACAGTGGCGGCGCCTAACTCAGTTGAAACGTCGGACAGCGCTAATCAACCCCGTCAACAAGATACTTTGCGGCGGTACGTGATTCAACCGGGTGACAGCTGGTGGCGAATCAGCATGGCCAGTGGTATTTCAATGGGCCGAATTAGTCAAGTGAGTCAAACACCGATTCGGTGGTGGATTTATCCAGGTCAATGGCTGTGGTTACCACAAATGAAGGATTATACCGTGCAACAAGGAGATACACTACATCGGATTGAGAAGACCTTGCAGTTGCCAATAGATTCATTGGCGAAGGTCAACCATCGCGCGCCCCAAAGTCATTTAACGGTCGGAACCAAATTGGAATTGCCAGCTGCCGTGTAATTACGTTAGACAGCGACCCCTATTCTAAAGTACAATGAACGTATTGACGATAAGGGAGTTTGGAATAGTGAAAACAGGCGCATTTATAACTTTTGAGGGGCCCGATGGGGCAGGAAAAACCAGTGTTCTGAATGCGCTGATCGATGATTATTCATTGCAACTAGGGGAGAAATTGCTGACAACCCGTGAGCCGGGTGGTAATAAGATTTCAGAAGCAATTCGTGCGATTATCATGGATAAAGCCAACACGGAGATGGATGCGCGTACCGAAGCTTTACTGTTCGCAGCGGCGCGACGCCAGCATTTGGTCCAAACGGTTTTGCCAGCTTTAGATGCGGGTAAGGTTGTGTTCTCTGATCGGTACGTTGATAGTTCGATTGCGTATCAGGGCGCTGGCCGTGAAATTGGCGAGGCTGCCGTAGCAGAAATGAATCTTTTTGCTACGAAAGGACTTACACCAGACCTAACAATCTACTTTGATGTACCATCAGAGGTAGGATTAACACGAATTCATGAATATCGATCAGATGAAATCAATCGTTTGGATAATGAAGAACTGTCATTTCATCGTCGTGTACGGCACGCTTACCTTAAATTGTTGCAAGACGAACCACAACGCATTACACTAATTGACGCGAACCAACCGCTGGAAAAAGTGATTACCGACACGAAACAGGTGATTGCTCAACGGTTCCCGAATTTGTTTTAATTGTACGGAGCCCCGTTATCGCGGTCGCGAGCTTTTTCACAGGAGGAATTACGCATATGAAAATGATTATTGCTATTGTCCAAGATAAGGATAGTAATCGGCTGAGTAATCAGTTTATCGAACAAAATATTAGAGCCACAAAGCTGTCAACGACCGGTGGTTTCTTACGTTCAGGTAATACCACGTTCTTGATCGGGATCGAAGATGATCGCGTTCAGGAAGTCATGGATCTCATTAAGGAGACATCACACACTCGGGATCAATTCATGACACCGCCAGTTAATATGGATGTTTCAATGGACCAGACTGCTTCATATCCGGTTGAAGTCACAGTTGGTGGGGCAACTTGTTTTGTACTGCCAGTTGAGGCATTTCAACAGTTTTAGTCGTTAACCGCACTGCTAACGAGGAAATATGCCAACAAATAACGATGTTTTAACGATTGCTGAACAGCGCCAACCTGTGCTGGTTCAGCATTTTAAAAATGTAATTAAAAAAAATGAACTGGCCCATGCGTACTTATTTGCCGGACCAAACGGCAGTGGCAAGGAGGAGCTCGCAATGTGGATTGCGATGCGCCTTTTTTGTATTAACCTGCAAGATGGTCAGCCTTGTGGCAAATGTGAGGAATGCCAGCGAATTAGTCAACGTGAGCACCCGGATGTATTGATTGTTGAACCAGAAGGGAACTCCATTAAAGTTGACCAAGTTCGTTTGCTGAAATCTGAGTTTTCCAAAAGTGGGATGGAAGGCAATAAAAAAGTCTTCATTATTGCCGGAGCTGAAACGATGACTGCCAGCGCAGCCAACAGTTTGCTAAAGTTTCTTGAAGAGCCCAGCGGTAACATTACGGCCTTGTTGCTGACGACCAATCCCAATTTGCTTTTACCGACTGTCATTTCACGGACTCAGGAAATGGAGATGCAACCATTAGCAGTCAATGAACTTCAGTCCCAGCTCGAATCAGCCGGTGTTGGAAAGCACTTATTAGCGTTGACCAGCCGGCTGACTAATAGTCCGGATCAAGCGGCTGAGTGGTTAGTCGATGACTGGCTTGGTCAAACTGCGGCTGCTGTATGGCAGTGGGAAAGTCAACTATTGAAGCCTGATATGAGTGCGTTTGTTACTGTGGGAACGACACTTGTGCCATTGGCAAAGGATCGTCCGCATCAGCGAATTGTTTTAGATATTATTTTGGCTGGCTTTCGTGACATGCTATTAGAAAATATTGATCAGGAAAAATTTGTCATGAGTTTTCCGAGTCATCGCAAGGATTTACAGGAATTAACGACGCGTTATTCTAAAAAGCAACTCGTCGACGTTACAGATTTAGGGTTACAATCAAAGCAGTTGCTCGAACGCAACGTTAGTTTTCAAAATGTGGCCGAATCATTGACGTTGAAGGCATTTAACGTTCTTTCTAAATGATGATTGCCAGTTTTGAAACGATGCAATGATGACACTGATGGAGGTGTAATCGTGGATAAACGACAAACAATGCTCGACGATTTTGAGCACTTGCAAGATCAGACGACAGGAATTTTGGATCAGTTGGCCGCATTAAAAAAGCAGGTTACGGCATTGTCAGAAGAGAATGCTGAATTAACCGTCGAAAACCAGCATTTACGTGAATTGCTCGGTACTGATACAGATACGACTGAAGCACAGCAACGATTGTCTAAATCACTACAGAATTTAGAACGATTGTACGAGACCGGTTTTCACGTTTGCCGTGAGTTTTATGGTCAACGGAGAGAAGAAAATGACTCTTGCGCATTTTGTTTAGACGTCATTTATGGAGAACGGGATCGAACAATTAAAGCAAGTTAGGGGTGGACACAGGCATGGTAGCAACAAGTCAGCGCAGTTTTGCACCACACGAATCCGGTACGCTGTTTTTAGTACCAACACCGATTGGTAATTTGCAGGACATGACGTACCGGGCGGTTGCAACGCTAAAACAGGTCGACTTGATTGCGGCTGAGGACACGCGCAACACGCAGAAATTATTAAACAACTTTGATATCGAGACAAAACAAATTAGTTTTCATGAGCACAATACGCAAGAGCGAATCCCGGAATTATTGGATAAACTTCGCGCTGGTGTCAATATAGCTCAGGTGAGCGACGCAGGGATGCCATCAATCAGCGACCCAGGTACGGAATTAGTTGCTGCTGCTGTAGCAGCCCAGTTGCCAGTAGTGCCACTACCCGGGGCCAATGCCGGCCTAACGGCACTAATTGCGAGTGGTCTAGTACCACAACCGTTTTATTTTTACGGATTTTTAGACCGCAAGACTAAGGAACAAAAGACTGAGCTTACCGAGTTGGCTAAACATCCGGAAACGGTGATTGTCTATGAGGCACCGCACCGATTAGCGAAGACGGTGACTGCGATCGCAAACGCGGTCGGTCCGGATCGCCCACTGGTGCTTTGCCGCGAATTAACTAAAAAGTTTGAAGAGTTTATTCGTGGGACTGCTAGTGAAATTTTGGATTGGTTAGCTACAAACTCGCCGCGCGGTGAGTTTGTCATTTTAATTGGCGGGAACACTAATCCGCCTGTTGAAGAGCAGGATCCGCTGCTGAGTCAGTCGGTGGAAGAGCACGTTAAGACGTTGATTGCTCGAGGTGACAAGCCTAACGATGCAATTAAGGCTGTCGCTAAAGCTCGCCAGTTACGCAAGCAAGAGGTTTATGCAACCTACCATCACTTGAACGAGGACAATTAAATGACGCAACAGAACCGGTATGATGAAGAACATAAAATTCAGTATTACGAAACAGATTTAACGGGTAAGGTAACGTTAGGCATGTTAATCAACATGCTGGTGCTAACTTCATACGATCAGGCTGACAGCTTTGGTGTTGGCACGGAGTACATGCTATCCAAGGGCTATGGCTGGGTTATTGCTCAGTACGAAATAGATATTAAGCGGTTGCCTCGAGACCACGAAAAGGTGCATTTGGTGACCGAAGCGACTTCTAATAATCGTTATTTTGCGTACCGCCAATTCTTTTTAGAAGATGAGCAGGGCAACGAGCTGGTTCATGTAGATACAATCTGCGTTGTGATGGACTTGGAAGCCCGTAAAATGGTCGCTATTCCAGACGACGCCGTGGCGCCTTACCATTCTGAGGTGGTCAAACGGATTCCTCGTTTATCACGACCAACTAGTTTTGAAGAGTCAGATGTGGCGGCAACCAAGGCGTATCGGGTGCGCTATTTTGACTTAGATTCAAATCATCACGTAAACAATTCACACTATTTTGATTGGCTGATGGATGCTCTAGATGAAGAATTTTTGATTCATCACGAGTTGTGCCATCTGGCGATTCGATTTGAAAATGAAGTCCGTTATGGAAGCACGGTAAAAAGTGAAGTGACCGCGCCGGTTAACAATGAAGATGGAACAGTAACTACCCATCATCACATCATGGGTGATGATGAGCGATATGCTGAAGCAACGCTGACATGGCGGCCGTTATCCGCAACAACAGTGGATTAATGCATCTGTGCTGACCGGTGCTGTTGTGGTCAATCAGGTTATGCTATGATAGTACCGATGTTAACGATTTGGAGGAAAATAAAATGTCAATTTTAGTTGCCGGTGGTGCCGGTTACGTCGGTTCACACATGGTGGATCGTTTAATTGAAAAGGGTTACGACGTGGTTGTTGTAGATAATTTATCTACTGGTCATCGCGCTGCTATTAATGAAAAGGCACGCTTTTATCAAGGCGATACCCGTGACCGCGAGTTTCTGACCAGCGTTTTCGAAAAAGAAAACATTGATGGTGTTATCCACATGGACGCATTTTCCATTGTGCCAGAATCCATGAAAGATCCATTGAAGTACTTTGACAACAATGTTTATGGCATGATTACGTTGTTGGAAGTGATGCATGAACAGGGTTGCAAACGGATGATTTTCTCATCAACTGCTGCTACATATGGTGTTCCTGAACGGATTCCGATTCATGAAGACGATCAGAAAAAGCCAATCAATCCTTATGGTGAAAGTAAGCTGATTATGGAACACATGATTCATTGGTGTGACGTTGCTTACGGCATTAAATGGGTTGCGCTTCGTTACTTTAATGCGGCTGGTGCTAAAGCTGATGGTTCCATTGGTGAAGATCACCACCCAGAAACACATTTAATTCCAATTATTTTGCAAACGGCACTTGGTGAACGTGACCATATTGATATGTACGGTGACGATTACGATACACCAGATGGCACTAATGTGCGTGACTATGTTCATATTCTGGACTTAGCAGATGCTCATATTTTGGCATTGAAATACTTGGACGAAGGCAATGAGAGTCGTGCGTTTAACTTGGGCTCATCCACTGGTTTTTCTGTTAAACAGATGGTTGAAGCAGCTCGTGAAGTGACTGGGAAAGAGATTCCGGCCAAGATCGCACCACGGCGCCCCGGAGATCCTGATTCATTAGTCGCTGAATCGGAAGATGCTCGTAATATCCTTGGATGGAAGCCGCAATATGATGATGTTCATGACATTATTAAGACTGCATGGGCTTGGACACAAAGTCATCCAAACGGTTATGAGGATCGTTAGTCTGCTTTGATTTATTGTTAACTTGATTTACGTAAAAAAACTTCGTTTGCGCAACGAAGTTTTTTTCGTGGTTATCAAAAAAATAGTGAAGTGCTTAAGCGCATGGAAACACATGAACTGTGCCTTATTAGTCCTCGATTTAAGGCATTTTAAGAGACGCACAGTTAACGGGCTAATGTTTGTGAAAAGACTATGACATATTGGGAAGTTCACGCGCCCATGTTAGATGTGTTAATATTATTGCTGTCTATAGAACACTGAACGGAAAGTCAGGATTTACATGAAGGTTCTCGCGTTAGATACATCAAACCAGCCAATGAGTGTTGCACTATTGGTTGATCAAAAAGTTATTGCTAAAAAAACAACTGCAACGCAATTGGATCACAGCGTCCAACTGATGCCGACAATTACTGAATTGATGGCAGATCAGCAGTGGCAACCGGAGGACCTAGACCGTGTGGTCGTTGCCCAGGGTCCTGGTTCTTATACTGGATTGCGGATTGCTGTGACAACAGCGAAGACTCTGGCAGCGACACTTCACATTCAGTTGGTGGGGGTATCGAGTTTAGCTGTGTTGGCAGGCAGTGTCCAAACGGAAGGAACGTTTGTCAGTCCTATTTTTGATGCACGAAATACGCAGTTATATGCTGGTTTGTATCAAATTAAAAACGGCCAGCCCGTCCCTGTTATTACAGACCAACACACCAACATCCCGGATTGGACCGCGCAATTGAATGCGGCCGGTCATCCCGTAACGTTAATTGGTGAATTGACACGTTATCACGATGTCTTATCAGATGCACTTGATGTTCCGGTCACGTTTACTGAAGGCGACGATAACCTGCCTGATGCCGGCGTGCTAGGGCAATTAGGTATGCCGCTTAAAGCTATTGATGATATTGATTCTTTCGTGCCCCAATACTTACGTCTGTCGCCTGCTGAAGCTCAGTGGGCAGCAGCTCATCCAGGAGAAGACCACAAAAATTATGTTGAAGAAGTATAAGCAGGCTTTTCAAAAATGGTATCGGCGCCACTTTGCCAGTGAGGTTCGACAACAGCAGGCCGAGGATTTGGACATCAAGAATCATCGGTTGATGATTCGCGATACCCAGTACTTTTTGGGTCGTGCCCAGTTTCCAGATGTTCCTGAAATTGTAGGGGTTGAACGGGCAGTTTACGACGGCAAGACCCCTTGGGACGCACAGGCGTTTGCGAACGAACTTAAACGAAAACAGGATCGGTTATACTTGGTGATTCGTAAAAATGATCAGCTGATTGCCTTTGCTGGATGTTCGTTTGATATCCAGCGGAAGGATGCCCACATCACAAATATCGCCGTATTACCTGATTGGCAGGTGATGGATGGTCTTGGTGAATTCTTAATGCGCGCTTTGATTCGAAAGGCACGGCATATGGGGATGCGACAAGTTACCTTGGAAGTTCGAATCAGTAACAAACGGGCACAAAACTTGTATCACAAGCTTGGTTTCCGTCAAACGGGGATTAAGCGTGGCTATTACTTTGGTGATCACGAAGATGCCGTTGACATGATGGTTCCCTTAATTAAGGCCCCAACAAGTGAGTCAAGCCATGAATAATCAAGTTATCTGTGAACCGTTTCATCCGCAAAGTGTGCAACGTGGGGCGGCCTTGATTGAAGCATTGGGTGAGGCTGCATATCCGACCGGCGCGCCGTGGTCAGAACCAGTAATTGAAGAGAACATGCAGGCACCAACCAGTGTGTACTGGCTAGTTCGAGTAGCAGGTCAGCCCGTGGGCTTTCTTAGCGGAACCAAAGTCATTGATCAATTGGAATTGACTAATTTGGGTATCGTAGGATCATGGCAAGGTCATGGTCTTGGTAAACAATTATTAACGACTTGGCTCAAACGATATGAAGCGGGGACAGTGGTAACCTTAGAAGTTCGGGTTCATAACGAGGCTGCATTGGGGCTGTATGAGAGTCTCAACTTTCATAAATTGATGCGCCGGCCTGACTATTACGACCGTCCCGTCGAAGATGCCTGGATTATGCAAAAAAAGATAGAGTGATGCCGAAGCCCTGGGAGAAGTTGAGCAATAACGTGGAAGGCATGGCATTCGGTGGTTTTCCGAATGAACCGCCTTCCGGGTTATGCGCAGACTTCTGGGCGACAGGTGCACGTTTTAGAAGAGTGATGCCGAAGCTCGGGAAGGTTCGAGCAACAACGTAAAGGTGGCAGCGTGCAAGCGCACTTTGCTTGTAGGATAACAACTTTGGGTTGTGCACAGGATCTTGAGCGACAGGTACACGTTTAGAGTGATGCCGAAGCTCGGGCAGGTCCGAGCTCAAAAGGAGAAAACAGTGACAGAAACACGTGAATTGATTTTAGCCTTTGAAACTAGTTGTGATGAAACGAGTGTTGCTGTTGTGGAAAACGGGGAGCACATTTTAAGTAACTTTGTCGCAACGCAGATTAAGAGTCACCAACGATTTGGTGGTGTCGTGCCGGAAGTGGCCAGTCGCCATCATATCGAGGAAATTACCATTGGCATTCGCAAAGCATTGACTGAAGCAGATGTGACGCCTGAAGAATTAACGGCTGTTGCAGTCACTTATGGACCAGGTTTAGTCGGATCGTTGCTAATTGGTGTGACTGCTGCCAAGACGTTTGCCTTCGCCCATCATTTGCCGTTGGTGCCCGTTAACCATATGGCGGGTCACATCTATGCGGCCCGTTACGTCGAACCTTTGACGTTTCCATCGCTTGGGTTGTTAGTGTCTGGCGGTCATACCCAGATCGTGTTGATGAAGGCAGCGGGGGAATTCGAAATTATTGGCGACACCCGCGATGATGCCGCCGGGGAAGCCTTTGATAAAGTGGGCCGCGTGCTGGGTATTCCATATCCTGCTGGTAAGGAAATTGATCGGCTGGCGCACGAAGGCCACGATACGTTTAATTTTCCACGGGCGATGATCCATGAAGCTAACTATGATTTTAGCTTCAGTGGCCTTAAGAGTGCGTTTATTAACACGGTGCATAATGCAGACCAGCGTGGTGAACAGTTAGATCGCGCAGATTTAGCTGCAAGTTTTCAGGCTAGCGTGGTGGACGTTTTGGTCACCAAGGTATTATCTGCTCTGGAACGGTACCAAGTTAAACAGCTTGTGTTGGCTGGCGGCGTTGCGGCAAATCACGGTCTTCGTGACGCTTTGAAAGCTAAGATGGCACGTTTTGCACCACAAACGAAGCTTGTCGCTGCGCCACTGGCATTATGTGGTGATAATGCGGCAATGATTGGTGCGGCTGCGCATATTGCTTATGCTAAGGGTGATCGTGCTGACATGAGCCTCAATGCAGACCCGAGCTTGGAATTTCCTTGGCTAACTGGCGTTGAAGCATAAAATGTAAATATAGGTGCAACTGAAAAAGGGATCACATCAATGCGGCAAGTAGCCGGTTAGATGTGATCCCTCTTTTAATTGTCTGTTTAAATCACTGTAGGTGGTGATCATTATTATAGGCTTCCAATGCTTCGCCAGCTGCTGCCCACTTTTCTGACAGACTGTCACTTTGTGCATCCAGGTCGTCCAACTGATGTTGAAGGTCCGTTAACTTACCGATGTCACTGGCGTTTTCAGGCGCCTGCATTGCCTCAGTTATTGTCTGGCTTTGTTGGTCAAGATCGTCAATTTGCGTTTCCAACTCATCGACAGCGCGTTGCAACTTTCTTTGCTCGCGTTGTTCAGCTTTATTGGCGGCATAATTTGATACACTGGCAGTTGACGAGTTATCAGACTCAGTTTCGTGATGCTCGGCATCAGCCGACGCTGACCGCTTAGCGAGTTCGGCCTGATAATCATCGTAATCGCCTTCAAACCACTGCGTCCCCGAGGCGGACAATTCAACGATTTCTGTGGCGATCTGGTTGATGAAATAACGGTCATGCGAAACGAATAAAACAGTCCCCATGAAATTGTTAAGCGCTTCTTCCAGTACTTCTCGCGAATCGATATCTAAATGGTTCGTCGGTTCATCAAGAATTAAAAAGTTGTCATGATCAAGCGACAATTTAGTTAGTGACAAACGGGCACGTTCGCCACCGCTTAAATTATGAACGGGCTTCGCAACGTCATCACCAGTAAAGAGAAAACTGCCGAGTAGGGTGCGCACATCCCGTTCGGGCATGGTAGGATGCTCGTCCCACACTTCGTTTAAAACGGTTTTCTCATCGTGAAGCACGGCTTGTTCCTGATCATAGTAGCCAATCGTAACGCTGCCACCAATCTTAACGGTGCCCGCTAGCAAGGGGAGTTGATGCAGAATTGATTTTAGCAGGGTCGATTTTCCAACCCCGTTAGGTCCGATAATGCCCACAACATGTTGTTTAACAACGTGAAAGTTTACGTTAGTTGCCAGTGGATGATCGGGCTCATAGCCAATGCTGACGTTGTCGACATTGAGGACTTCCTTGCCACTTTCGCTATCAGATGTGAAACGAATCCGAATAGATTGATCATCATCTTTAGGCGCTTCCAAACGGTTCATTTTCTCCAATTGCTTGCGCCGTGACTGAGCCCGTTTAGTGGTGGATGCGCGAACAATGTTACGATTGACGAAATCCTCAAGCGCATTGATTTGTGTTTGTTGTTTTTCAAACGCCCGTTGTTCGGTTTTGATTCGTTCGGCCTTTTGGGTTAAGTAGGCAGAGTAGTTGCCATGGTAGTGAGTCAGGGTGTGCTGATTCATGTCAAACACATCCTGCACCACGTGATCGAGAAAGTAACGGTCATGTGAAACAATCAAGACTGCACCAGGATAGCCTTTCAAGTAGTCTTCCAACCATGACAACGTTTCAATATCCAGGTGGTTAGTAGGCTCATCCAAAATAAGTAAGTCAGGCTGTTGCAGCAAGTACTTTGCGAGTGCGAGCTGTGTTTTTTGACCACCAGAAAAGCTCATGACATTGCGTTGAAAGGTGGATTCATCAAAGTGAAAGGCGTGTAAAACACCACGAATTGAAGCCTGGTAGCCATACCCGTTGTTAGCCTCAAAATCATGTTGTGTTTGGTCGTAAGCATTTAACAAACGTTTGTAAGCGTCACTTTGATGATCAGCAGTGGGATCGGCAATTTGCTGTTCCAATTCGCGCAGCTGTCGTTCTTGTTGCTGCTGGGTAGCAAAAACCGTCAGCATTTCATCCCATACAGTGTTGTCTGAATCGAGCCCAGCATCTTGTGGCAAATACCCGATGGTCATGCCCTTGGCAACCGATACTGTACCTTCATCGGGATCATTAATACCAGCGATAATTTTAAGCAAGGTGGACTTGCCGGCACCATTTCGACCAACCAGTCCTACACGGCCGTGGTCTTCAATTGTCATCGAAACATGTTCAAACAGGGTGTCTGCGCCAAAACGGCGAGCGACCTGTTGAACCTGAAGAACTAACATATGCGTACTCCTTCATCTGGATTAGTTAAACACTATTCTAGCATGTTCAGCGCGGTGACACTATGTTGGACTGTCAGTCCACGAAAAACGTTTCGAATGGTCAAAATTGGGGCAGATTGTGAAGAGCAACATTTTTGTCGTTGTGATTAAGCTAACAAGACCGCCTGTTTTACCCTTTTTGAAACAGGTATAAAGGCTTGTATATTTGCTAGTTTTACCCCGGCATTTTACGAAATGCCCTTATCAGTTTGTGAAATGCCCGAAGACTGGTATGAAATATGCTTCACAATAACCGTCCTTATGCTATAATTTACGTATAGTTTATTTTCACAAACAAATGTAGGATTAAAAGGAGTGAACCGCTGTGGCTGAACAACGAATTCCACGCGCGACAGCAAAAAGGCTGCCGATTTATTACCGTTACTTAAATATTTTACTGGATGCGGATAAAACGCGCGTTTCGTCCACTGAGCTGTCTGAGGCTGTTAAAGTCGATTCAGCGACGATTCGCCGTGATTTCTCTTACTTTGGCGCATTGGGCAAACGTGGTTATGGGTACGATGTTCCTAAACTGATTGAATTCTTTAAAAAGATTCTCAATCAAGATCAATTGACTAATGTTGCGCTGGTCGGGGTTGGTAATCTTGGGCATGCGTTGCTTAACTTTAATTTCCATCAGAACAGTAACGTTCGAATCAGTGCTGCTTTTGATGTTAATGACAATATCGTCAACACGGTTCAAAGTGGTGTCCCGATTTATCCGTTGTCAGAGATGGGTAAACAGCTGCGTGATCAACAGATCGCCATTGCAATTATTACGGTGCCAGAAAACACGGCGCAAGAGGTCACTGACGAATTGGCAAAGGCTGATGTACGCGGAATCTTGAACTTTACGCCACGGCGGTTGTCTGTTCCTGATACGATTCGGGTTCAAAATGTTGATTTGACTAACGAACTCCAAACGTTGATCTATTTTATTGACAATTATGGCGAGCTGTTAGGCGGAAATGAAAAGTCTCAAGATTAATTAGAAAACTGAATTATTGCTTCTTGAATAGGCGTTTGGGGTGTTGGTCAGACAAAAATGGTTTGACTTAATCTCCAAACGCCTTTTGTGATGCGGTTCCTAAGACAGCTGACAAACTTTTTGACTAAGTTTGACCAAAACACTTGCATTCAGAAACAGGCATGGTTATCATAGAGCATGTTGTTAGCACTTAACGTGTAAGAGTGCTAAAAGCATTTAATTTCAACGAAATTATTGGAGGGATTAACGTGTTAAAACCATTAGGAGATCGCGTTATTTTACAAGCTGCTGAAGAAGAAGAACAAACTGTTGGCGGCATTGTGCTTGCCAGCAACGCTCAAGAAAAGCCAACCACTGGGAAGGTTATCTCAGTTGGTGAAGGCCGCGTCTTAGACAATGGTACAAAGGTTGCACCATCTGTTAAGGAAGGCGACACCGTTATGTTTGATAAGTACGCCGGCACAGCAGTATCGTACGAGGGTAATGATTACCTCGTTCTCCATGAAAAAGACATTGTCGCAGTTGTGGACTAGTTAAAGTTTACAGTGCGTTTGAACGATAAAAGAAAATCACAATAAATTACAGTTGAGGTGGAAATTCACAATGGCTAAAGATTTAAAGTTTTCTGAAGATGCCCGCAGCGCAATGCTTGCCGGTGTTGATAAATTAGCAAACACAGTTAAGACGACCCTTGGACCTAAAGGCCGCAACGTCGTTTTGGAACAAAGTTATGGTTCACCTACCATCACTAACGATGGTGTCACGATTGCCAAGGCGGTTGAATTATCAGACCACTTTGAAAATATGGGTGCTAAGTTAGTTGCTGAAGTTGCTTCCAAGACCAACGATATCGCTGGTGACGGCACAACGACTGCAACTGTTTTGACACAATCCATCGTTAACGAAGGGATGAAGAACGTTACCGCTGGTGCTAACCCTGTTGGCATTCGGACTGGGATTGAAAAAGCAACGAACGCCGCTGTTGATGCTTTGCACAAAATGAGCCACGACGTTAAGACTAAGTCTGATATTGCACAAATTGCGTCAATTTCAGCCGCTGATCCAGAAGTTGGTAAGTTGATTGCTGACGCTATGGAAAAAGTTGGTAACGATGGTGTTATTACCATTGAAGAATCCAAGGGAATTGAAACAACTTCTGATGTTGTTGAAGGAATGCAGTTTGACCGTGGATACATGAGTCAATACATGGTTACTGACAATGACAAGATGGAAGCTGACTTGGACAACCCTTATATCTTGATTACAGATAAGAAGATTTCCAACATTCAAGACATTTTGCCATTGTTGCAATCTGTTGTTGAGCAAGGCCGTGCATTACTTATCATTGCTGATGATATTACTGGTGAAGCTTTACCAACGCTTGTTTTGAACAAGATGCGTGGGACATTCAATGTTGTTGCCGTTAAGGCGCCTGGCTTTGGTGACCGTCGTAAGGCCCAACTTGAAGATATTGCTGCTTTGACTGGTGGCACTGTTATCACTGATGACCTTGGTCTGAACTTGAAGGACACAACTGTTGATCAGTTGGGTCAAGCTGGTAAGATCACGATCACTAAGGACAACACGACTATTGTTGAAGGCGCTGGTGACAAGGCTGCTGTTGACGAACGTGTTGCAAACATCAAGTCTGAATTAGAAGCAACAACTTCTGACTTTGACAAGGAAAAGTTGCAAGAACGTTTGGCTAAGTTATCTGGTGGTGTTGCACGGATTAACGTTGGTGCTGCTACTGAAACTGAACTGAAAGAACGTCGTTACCGGATTGAAGATGCCTTGAACGCAACACGTGCCGCTGTCGAAGAAGGCTTCGTATCTGGTGGTGGTACTGCTTTGGTTAACGCTATCGGCGCCGTTGCTGACTTGAAAGAAGAAGGCGACGTTCAGACTGGTGTTAACATTGTTCGCCGTGCCCTTGAGGAACCTGTTCGTCAGATTGCTGAAAATGCCGGTCGTGAAGGTTCAGTTATTGTTGAAAAGCTGAAGTCACAAAAGCCTGGTATTGGTTACAATGCCGCAACTGATGACTGGGTTGACATGGTTGATGCCGGAATCGTTGACCCAACCAAGGTTACCCGTTCTGCTTTGCAAAATGCTGCTTCTGTTTCATCATTGTTGTTGACGACCGAAGCCGTTGTTGCTGAAGAACCAAAGCAAGATAATGGTGGTGGCGATGCTGCTGCCGCTGCACAGGCTGCTCAAATGGGCGGTATGATGTAGCTTAATTGAACATCAATGCTGTTTTGTTAACTATTAACAGCAAACTTAAAAGTCAGAACCTACGCAATGCTTTCGTAGATTCTGACTTTTTGTTTTGCAGCAAACATTAACGATGACTGCCGTTGCGTCAGCCAAAGACGCCGTTTCATGGGACCGGTCTCAGCCCCGCAAAGACCACGTGTCTTTAACCTCGACTTGGAACCGAAGTGCACGTTTCCAAGCTCGTCCGACAATTCTAAGTGGCATAAATCTCGCCACTAAGAATTGTTATCACGAAACTCTGTCTTTGTCTGACTTCACTAACATCAGCAAGTGACTCGCACATTTAAAAGTCGCACGTTGAGATCGATAAACAAACGTAAATGACATCAACTGTAATATTAAATATTGCAGCGGCGATTGCATCATTGAGATGCTATTTGATTAAACTGATCCAAGCCGGCGCCGGTTCCCATGAAAAGGATTGTTTGACCTTCATAGCGACAGGATCGGTTGAATCCAATTCTCCAAAAATCGAAACGAGTTGGGTTCGTTTGAACAATTGGAGTTGAATTTTCAGAAGGTCGATAACATGATGGGCATCATCGTCGACATCCGTGAGCCAACCAACGTCCAAGGACGATTCAGCATCACCGGGAAAAACGAAACTCAAGGCTTTGAATTCGCCATCAACAAGTGTTGCCAATGACCAGTCGAGATAGGGCAGTTCACCATCCACGTTCCGAGCCCAATTTTCAATGCTTAGGTGAGCAGCGGGATTATCTTGGTGAACCAGCTCATACTGTTCGCGCAATAATGTGAGCGCTTTGTTCTTCATTGTTGGTTGTTGCCAGACCTCACGTAACGTGGTCACATTATCAGGGAGTGCAGTGTCTGCTAATGAGACTTTATCGAGCAACAAATCAGGCATCCACGTTTTACGGAAAATGTGATAGCCCTGTTTTTCAAAATAGGCAGTCTTTCGTGTTTGAGGTTCCCAATACATGACAATTAACGGTAACGTAATGCTTAATTCATCAAGCCGAGCTTGTTCTCGGGATACTAGACCAGACAGAACTTCATTTGTCGGAATTGACCGTGGACTCAACACAATTCGGATGTTTTGATGATGAGGATGCACTTGGTTTTGCCAACTTGTGATGAAACCAAGGGGATGATCGTTTTCATCAACGGCTACAAAGGTGAGGTCGGGATTATTATTTGCAAAGTATTTGAATTGATCATCACGATCTGCCGCGGCAAATGCCACGATTTTGCTGAGATCAGATGGTCTAACGTTACGAATTGTTATTTTCATGAGATTTTCCTTAAAGTTGAGTTGAAAATTTATGTACATGGTAGATTGTAAAATTAATCCGAACGCTGTTCGGACAAAAAAGATCAGCTTCCTTTAAAATGGTGTTTACCACAAACCCATCTTTTAGGAGCTGATCTTTTGTCTAGTATAACCTATTCCGAACGAATTAAAATCGAAACCTTTTGTGAACTAGGGCTGTCCAATATCCAAATGGGCGTTCGGCTGAACCGATCACCGTCAACAATTTCTTATGAATTATCTCGATGTCAACCTTATCAGGCTGAATTAGCACAAACAGATGCCGAATACAAGCGATCACGATGTGGTCGGAAAACTAAGCTGAGCGATGAGTTAAAGCAAAAAATTCTCAACCATTTACGTCTAAGCTGGTCACCAGGAATGATTGCTCACGAATTTAAACTAGCTACTAAATCTATTTATAATTGGCTAAATCAGGAGAGAATTGATTTCTCCTTGAATGATCTACCTGAACATGGCGTACGCCAACGGCGTAACGTTGACCAACGATCCAAATATAATCAATCTTTGGGGCGATCAATTGAACAGCGTCCCATGATGATTAATCAACGTAATCGCATCGGCGATTTTGAACTAGATACAGTCGTTGGTCCTCGTGGGCATAGTAAGGCAGTTTTATTAACTTTAATCGATCGAAAATCACGGTTCCTTTGGGCATACCGGTTAAAAGATCGGACGACAGTGACTGTTAATGAAGCACTAACTAAGTTCCTAACCACTTTTAATGGTCCGGTGCACAGCTTTACTGTGGACCGTGGCACTGAGTTTAGTGGGCTAGTATCACTTGAATCACAATATGGTATTAAGACCTATTACTGCCATGCTTATACGCCAGCTGAACGTGGTAGTAATGAACGCTTTAATCGGAATTTACGTTATTTTTATCCTAAAGGGACTCGTTTTGAACACATTAGTGCTCAAGATTTAACGACGACGTTACTCCAAATTAACCAGCGACCGCTTAAAATACTCGACTGGCAAACACCGTATCAGGTTATGCTGACAAATTTGTCCAAAAATTCGGATTAAATTTGCAATCTACCACATTATACTGCTAATTCGATGATGAAATACCCGCTCGGCTAAGTTTTAAAGGCCACAACCCGATTGACTTGAATCAGTCATCAAAGTGGCTATAATGTGTTGCATGTGCCGGGTTGAAAACCATTTATCGGTTTGCTCATCAAACTTTCATATGAGCTTGGTGTTTGTGTTAATCTGGTGTAAGATGATTGAGCTTGAAAGCCGCAAGCAAGTTGTGGCTTTTTTGCCGTTTTTAGCCAACCAATTGAGTTAATTGGCTGACCGTTTAAATAAATGATAAGTCTATTTTTATAAAATAGCCGATATAATGGGTGACAGCTAACGGTGTTTGACCATTAGCTGTCCGTTTAAAAGGAGTTTCAATATGTGGCGCTATTTGAAGCGACTATTAATTGGTAAGCCGCTAAAAACTTTAGATGAAGGCGGACAATCGCTGACTAAATTTAAGGCATTGGCCTTGCTTTCATCAGATGCACTTTCCTCAGTGGCGTATGGGACTGAACAGATTACCACGGTGTTGGTAACATTATCCGCTGCGGCAATCTGGTTCTCCCTGCCAATTGCTGGGATTGTGCTCATTTTACTGTTGGCGATTACGTTATCGTATCAACAGATTATCCATGCGTATCCTTCGGGTGGTGGGGCCTATGTGGTTGCTACTAAAAACTGGGGTCGTCCGGCTGGATTAGTCGCTGGTGGCTCGTTACTGGTTGACTATATGTTAACCGTGGCGGTTTCTGTGACGTCAGGGACTGAAGCGATTACGTCGGCAATTCCAGCCTTGTACAATCATCAAGTTGGGATTTCTATTGTGATTGTGTTGTTTGTTATGGCGCTCAACCTGCGTGGGATGAGTGAGTCAGCAAACTTCTTGACCGTACCGGTGTATTTCTTCGTCGTGATGATTCTGTTAATGATTTCTGTGGGAATCTTTAATATTGCCACAGGTCGCATTGTTTATCACGCTACAGCTGCTGTGGGGGCGCCGGTTAAAGGGATGACGGTATTACTGTTCATCAAGGCCTTTAGTTCTGGGTCATCATCGTTGACTGGTGTTGAAGCCATTAGTAATGCGGTGCCAAACTTCAAGAAACCGAAGACAAAGAATGCTGCAGGGACACTGGCTATCATGGCCACCATTTTGGCGTTCTTCTTTGGCGGTATCACGTTCATCAACTACTGGTTGGGGATTAAGCCAATGGCAACTCAAACGGTCTTGTCTCAGATTGGTGTTACCGTCTTCGGACATGGATTACTGTATTACTTGTTCCAAACGTCCACGGCCATGATTTTGGCGGTTGCGGCCAATACCGGTTTTTCAGCCTTCCCAATCTTAGCCTTTAACTTGGCTAAGGATAAAAACTTACCACATGCTTACATGGACCGTGGTGACCGGTTGGGTTATTCAAACGGGATTATTACGTTAGCAGCAGGTGCCATTGCCCTAATTGTAATTTTCCATGCGCAAACAACGCTATTGATTCCACTGTATGCGGTTGGTGTGTTCGTGCCGTTTGCTCTATCACAATCAGGGATGATTATTCATTGGCGGCGTGAACGTGAAGGCTTCTGGCAAGGGAAAGCATTTATCAACTTTGTCGGTGCTTTTATCTCAGCTGCCATTGCCATCTTCTTGTTTGTTACTCGGTTTAGTAATGTTTGGCCTTACCCAATCGTGATGGCGTTGCTAATGTGGATGTTCCACAAGATCCATTCACATTACATGACTGTTGCTGAACAGTTGCGAGTTGCGGCTAACGTTGAGACAAAGCCACACCACTATGACGGGGCGACTGTCATCGTGTTGGTTTCAAACGTCACACGGGTGACTAAGAGCGCGATTGATTACGCTGAGTCCATTGGGGATTATGTCATTGCGATGCACGTTTCGTTTGACCAGAACCCGGGTAAGGAACGTGAGACGGTGACTGAATTTAAGCGCGACTTCCCGAATGTCCGGTTTGTGGATATCCATTCATCTTACCGGTCTGTTTCTGGGCCTGTGCTAAGGTTCTGTGATGTTATTGCCAAACGTGCGGCCGAGCGAAATTACAGTACTACGGTATTGGTACCACAGTTCGTGCCTAAACGACCGTGGCAAAACATTCTGCATAACCAAACGAGTTTACGTTTGCGCTCAGTGCTGAATTCGCGTGAAAACATCATTGTCTAGTAGATTGTAAAATTAATCCGAACGCTGTTCGGACAAAAAAGATCAGCTTCCTTTAAAATGGTGTTTACAACAAACCCATCTTTTAGGAGCTGATCTTTTGTCTAGTATAACCTATTCCGAACGAATTAAAATCGAAACCTTTTGTGAACTAGGGCTGTCCAATATCCAAATGGGCGTTCGGCTGAACCGATCACCGTCAACAATTTCTTATGAATTATCTCGATGTCAACCTTATCAGGCTGAATTAGCACAAACAGATGCCGAATACAAGCGATCACGATGTGGTCGGAAAACTAAGCTGAGCGATGAGTTAAAGCAAACAATTCTCAACCATTTACATCTAAGCTGGTCACCAGGAATGATTGCTCACGAATTTAAACTAGCGACTAAATCTATTTATAATTGGCTAAATCAGGGGAGAATTGGTTTCTCCTTGAATGATCTACCTGAACATGGCGTACGCCAACGGCGTAACGTTGACCAACGATCCAAATATAATCAATCTTTGGGGCGATCGATTGAACAGCGTCCCATGATGATTAATCAACGTAATCGCATCGGTGATTTTGAACTAGATACCGTCGTTGGCCCTCGTGGGCATAGTAAGGCAGTTTTATTAACTTTAATCGATCGCAAATCACGGTTCCTTTGGGCATATCGGTTAAAGGACCGAACGACAGCGAGTGTTAATGAAGCACTGACTAAGTTCCTAACAACTTTTAATGGACCGGTGCACAGTTTTACTGTGGACCGTGGTACTGAGTTTAGTGGGCTAGTATCATTTGAATCACAATATGGTATTAAGACCTATTACTGTCATGCTTATACGCCAGCTGAACGTGGTAGTAATGAACGCTTTAATCGGAATTTACGTTATTTTTATCCTAAGGGGACTCGTTTTGAGCACATTAGTGCTCAAGATTTAACGACGACGTTACTCCAAATTAACCAGAGACCGCTTAAAATACTTGACTGGAAAACACCGTATCAGGTTATGCTGACCAATTTGTCCAAAAATTCGGATTAAATTTGCAATCTACCGTCTCCACGTATAACTACCATTTGAAACAGTAATTAACTAAATTTTGTTTTATGAAGATCCTATTCGAAATTTGAATAGGATCTTTTTTTATTGGCACATGTGTCGAGGCTCGTTACGCAAGCTTTACACAATCTATACAACACATACATGAGGCTTTTACGTTGATTCGCTATGCTTTATTCAACGGGTAAGGTAGGTTGTTACTCAAAAAATGTGGGGGTTAGATTATGAAAAAAGCAGCTTTAGTGAGCGTCCTAGGATTGAGCTTGGTATTTACCTTGGCAGGTTGTCAGTCGGCTAAGCATACCAACGTTGCGAGTGCAGATAAGAAGATTTCTGGCAAGGTTGTCGCGGTTGGATCTACTGCACTCCAGCCTTTAGTAGAACAGGCGGGACAAACATTTCAGGATGATCATTCAGGTGTCACCATTAATGTACAAGGCGGCGGTTCCGGTGCCGGACTAGGTCAGGTATCCAAAGGTGCAGTTAACATTGGCAACTCTGATCTGTTTGCTGAGGAGCAAAAAGGTCTTAATACCGCCGGAATGGTCGACCATCGTGTGGCAGTAGTTGGGATGGCGCCAGTAGTAAATCCTGATACGAATGTGAAGAATGTGACCAAACAACAGTTGAAGGATATTTTTACTGGTAAGATCGACAACTGGAAAGCAGTTGGTGGCAAGGACGAGAAAATTGTCATTATCAATCGTGCTAAGGGATCAGGTACACGCGCAACGTTTGAAAAATTCGGACTGGACGGTCAACAAGCTGCCCAGAGTCAAGAACAAGACTCTAACGGGACTGTTCAAAAGATTGTTAAAACGACTCCTGGTGCCATTAGCTATCTCGCCTTTTCATACATTAAGCCGGACATGCAAGCCCTCAGTATCGACCACGTTAAGCCAACGGACGCGAATGTTGCTGATAATCACTGGAAAATCTGGTCCTATGAACACATGTACACTAAAGGTAAGGCTAGCCTCGCCACAAAGACCTTTATCAAGTTTATGACGAGCGATGCTATTCAAAAGCACCTCGTTAAAAAGCTTGGCTACATCCCACTGACGAGTATGCATGTCAGCCGTGATGTGAACGGTAACATGCACAAAGGTGCTTAGAAAAGCGAATTAAAAAGTATATTTTTAAAGATTAAAAATAAAAGCGGGACATAACACGTTTTGGCTTTCTCAGGTAACTTGAATAAGGGATTCATGGGTGTCTTTCCCATGAATCCCTTATTCGTGTTAGATGAGCAAAAGTCAGTGTTATGTCCCGCGTTTACGTCAATTTTTCATCCGCATGACCCTTTGCGGTTGAAGAAAAATTGCCTGTTGACGTTTCATTAGAAATTGAGTTGAGGCGTTATGTCCCAGTATCATTTTTAGCCGTTAAATGTATTTTAATCGAGGCCTTACGGGCATTATTTGGACACAGCATAAGGAACTTCTGCGAATTCTTCGTCGATTTTCTTGAGTTGTGCTTGACCGTTCGTTTTGCTCGTCAATTCAGTGGCAAACTGAATATCATCTGTACCAACAAGAACCGTAACTGTAACAGCAACGCCGTAGTCGGTTCCAACAATGTGGTCGACGCGATCAGCCAACCAAGTATTTAGTGGTTCAGCCTGTTTGTAGTCCAAGGTGATCTCATATCGTGTTAAAATTTTCCGCTCGACGATTGGAGCATCTTGAATAGCCAAACTTGCAGAACTGCCATACGCGCGAATGAGGCCGCCAGCGCCCAGCTTGATGCCGCCGAAGAAACGGGTGACGACAATAATGACGTTATGCAGATGTTGTTGCTGGATGACATTTAGAATCGGTGATCCGGCCGTCCCAACAGGTTCACCAGCGTCGCTTTGGCGGGTTAACTCATCGTGATCGCCAGCTACGTAAGCGTAGGCGGCGTGATTAGCCTTAGCGTGTTGTGCCTGGACTTGATCCAGAATGTTTGTTGCATCGGTTTCGGTTGTGATTGGCGCAGCATAACCGATAAAACGCGATTTTTTAATGGTTTGTTCAGCTTCGTGAGCGGTGGCAAGGGAAAGAAAAGGAAATTCTGACATTTTTGTCCTCCAACAAATAAATCTGCTTAAAAATACGTATGTAAGGTTATGAACGAGATAATGCTTAAAAAGCGGGGATGAATCATGAATGAAGAGTTATTTGGCCGTCAATTAACGGCTACACAATTGCCGCCGACTTTTGAACCAACAGATCCGCGAATCGTGTCACGACCTGCAATGACGATTAGTGGCCGGTGGGTTCGTTGTGAACGATGCCATCAGCAACTTGAAAAAGCTCATGTGGCATTGCCAGCAGGCGGCTACTACTGTCCAGGTTGCTTGGCTCTGGGGCGGATTACGAGTCGACAATCGTTGTTGACCATCCCTGAACCGAATGCATTTCCACCACAAACGACCACACTGACGTGGGCGGGATCACTGACGCGATTACAACAAATTTGTGCGCAGGATGTTCAGAGCGTCTTCGGCAAACGTCAGCGCCACTTATTATGGGCAGTTACGGGAGCGGGCAAAACCGAGATGCTGTTTTTAGGATTAGCAGACGCGCTCAAACGCGGTGATCGGGTGGCGGTTGCCTCACCGCGAGTAGACGTGTGTATTGAGTTATTCCCACGGTTTCAACAAGCATTTAAAAACACGCCGATGGTTTTGCTTCATGGCCAGTAAACCGAACATTATCGATACTGTCAGTTTACTGTGTGTACGACGCATCAACTGCTTCGATTTTATCATGCTTTTGATGTTTTAGTGGTTGATGAAGTTGATGCCTTTCCGTTTGCACAAAACAAGCAATTAATGTTTGCCGTCGATCAAGCCATTAAACCTGATGGTGCTTGCCTATACCTAACGGCCACACCGGGGACTGAACTGATGCACGCAGTGACTAGGCGGCAATTAACAATGAGTTACTTACCGTTACGATTTCATGGTCATCTGCTTCCTGAAATTCAGTGTCGAGGAGCGTGGCACTGGCGTGAAAAATTGCAACGTGGACGATTACCGGCAGGCCTGCAGGTTGCCATTACAGCTCGCCTGCGTCAGCACAAACGTTTTTTGCTATTTGTCCCACATGTGGCACAATTGCCGGATGTTGCGGCAGCTATTGGACATTTTGCACCCAGAGCGTCGTTTGTCACTGTTCATGCGGCAGATGGAGAACGGGTTGAAAAAGTGGCTGCAATGCGTCAAAAAAAAGTGGATTTTTTAGTGACAACCACCATTTTAGAACGGGGAGTGACGTTTCCAGACATCGATGTATTGGTGCTGGGCGCTGATGATGCGGTGTTTTCCACGGCCGCATTAGTACAGATTGCCGGTCGAGCAGGCAGAAACGCTGCCGCACCGGACGGGAAAGTTATTTATTGGATTGAACAAACAACGCTTACGCTGCGCCAGGCAATCCGTCAGATTCAAGTTGTGAACCAAAAGGGAAGGCGGTTACCCGAATGGCGGCATGCCTGATGTGCCAAAAGATGTTATCTAAGAGCCTGACTATTCGTGCGTTATTAAGTTGGCGAAAAGTGACGGACGATGTTATTTGTAAAAATTGTAAGGCTACTTTTACTGTTATTCGTGAATCAAAAGCGTGTCCTCAATGTGGCCGAAATCAGGAAAATCAGGAGATTTGTCAAGATTGCCAACGCTGGCACTTAATGCCGAACACATTGAAGATCAAAAACCGTGGTTTATTTCAATACACGCCGGTCATGCATGACTACATGCATCAGTATAAATTCAATGGCGATTTGAGATTAGCAAAGGTTTTCCAACATGTTGTACAACTGGCAGTTGATGCGGCTCAAGTTGATGTTGTGATACCAGTGCCAGTGTCAGACACAACGTTTGACCACCGCGGGTTTAATCAAGCAGCCGAGTTATTGCAATTGGTTGTGGAGAATCGCCATTCTCCAGTTGTTTTTCCTGCACTTAAAGTGGTGACACATGACAAACAGCAGCAATCCAAGCAAGGACGAAAAGACCGAATGACTCGTACCCAACCGTTCGTAATTGATCCGAACTATGCGGAAAAATTGCATGGCAATAAAATTTTAATCTTTGATGATGTCTATACGACTGGCCGAACGCTACACTTTGCAGCACAGGCGTTGCAAACGGTTGAAGTCGTTTCGATGATAGGGCTTACATTAGCAAGATAACAGTCTTTAAGAGGGATATCCGTTGAGAGTTTGAAGCGGGTTGGTTATAATGAAACTACAGATAGAGATAGAGTGGTCCTATCGAAATCAATTCATGTTTGGATGGCGTCGTCCACATGTGAATCTAAAAGCCCCCGCATAGCGGGAACTTAGTTCGGAAGGGAGCGAAGTTTTATGTTAGATGTACAAACTCGTGGAGAAAACATCTCTGTAACCGATGCACTCAGGGACTACGTAGATAAAAAGGTGACTAAGATTGGTCGTTATCTAGAGCCAAATGTTAGCGCCATTGCGCATGCAAACTTGCGCGTTTATCCCAACAAGACCGCTAAAGCGGAAGTCACCATTCCATTGCCTTACTTAACATTACGGGCAGAGGAAACTTCTGATGACTTGTACAAGAGTATTGATACCATGTCAGATCGACTAGAGCGTCAAATTCGGAAGTACAAGACAAAGGTTAACCGGAAGTCCCGTGAAAAGGGCTACAAGGGCTTAGACTTCCGTCCAGATGAAGAAGCAACACCAACTCAGCCAGAAACGCGGTTTGATGTTGTGCGGACCAAGAGTTTGCAGTTGAAACCAATGGACAATGAAGAAGCAATTCTTCAGATGGATCTGTTGGGACACGACTTCTTCATTTACCAGGACGCAGAGACGGATGAAGTAAATGTTGTTTATCGTCGTAATGACGGTCGTTATGGTTTACTTCAAGCTGGTTCAAATGACTAGCGCCGTCACAATCATCGAATAATTTAATTTTGTTTACCTTACCCACCGTTATGGACAGCATCCGCAACGGTGGGTTTTGTTTGGCTTTTTTCTGACTGGTTTGAGCTGAATGTGTTTGCAATGAGAAGCTTAAATGATAGAATGAATATCTGATAGACTGCACTAGTTGCAACGTTTAACGCGTTTTTAGGGAAGGATAAAGTTACAACATGCCAAATGTATTAAAACGCTGGGTTGAATCTGATGCCCGGAAAGTTACGCGTTTAGGTCACACAGCTGATAAGGTGATGGCTTACGAAGATGAATACGCAAAATTAAGTGATGAAGATTTACAGGCTAAGACGCCTGAATTTAAAGAACGCTACAAAAAGGGTGAAAGTCTTGATGACTTATTACCTGAAGCATTTGCGGTAGCACGTGAAGGGGCCAAACGTGTTTTAGGTTTGTTCCCATTTCGCGTTCAAATTATGGGGGGCATCGTGCTCCATAATGGGGATATTGCTGAAATGAAAACCGGTGAAGGGAAGACGTTGACGGCGACCATGCCTGTTTACCTTAATGCCTTGACCGGTGATGGTGTTCACGTTGTTACGGTTAACGAATACCTGTCAGAACGTGATGCTACTGAAATGGGTGAACTGTATAACTGGCTTGGTCTGAGTGTCGGCATTAACGGCTCTGAGAAGTCGGCCGAAGAAAAACGGGAAGCCTACAACGCTGATATTACTTATTCCACTAACGGTGAAATTGGGTTTGATTATCTACGTGATAACATGGTTGTTTACAAAGAGGACCAAGTACAACGTGGCTTAAACTTCGCCATTATTGATGAAGTTGACTCCATTTTGATCGATGAGTCACGGACGCCATTGATTATTTCAGGTGGTTCAGCTGGCAATACGAATTTGTACGAACGTGCTGATCGGTTTGCCAAAACGCTGCGTGAAAAGAGTGATTATAAGGTTGACCTGGAATCCAAGACGGTTTCGTTAACGGATGAAGGAAACCGTAAAGCAGAAGAATACTTCGGCTTGGACAATCTGTATGACACTGAAAATACAGCTTTAACTCACCATTTGGATCAAGCTTTACGTGCTAACTACATCATGTTTAACAACAAAGACTATGTGGTTCAAGACGGCGAAGTTCAGATCGTGGATTCATTTACTGGTCGAATTATGGAAGGCCGTCGTTTCTCAGATGGTTTGCATCAGGCTCTGGAAGCTAAAGAGCATGTGGACATTCAAGAAGAAACCAAGACAATGGCCAACATCACGTATCAGAACTTATTCCGGATGTATAACAAACTTTCAGGGATGACTGGGACAGCCAAGACGGAACAGGAAGAATTCCGTGAGATTTATAACATGGAAGTTATTTCAATTCCAACCAACCGGCCAGTTATTCGTAAGGATGAGCCTGATTTACTGTACCCAAGTTTGAAGAGTAAGTTTAACGCGGTTATTAATGAGATCGTTAAACTTCACAAAAAGGGTCAACCCATGTTAATTGGGACGGTGGCCGTTGAAACTTCTGAATACTTGTCACATCAATTGGACCAGTTGGGCATTCCCCATAATGTTTTGAACGCTAAGAATCACGCGCGTGAAGCCGAAATTATCATGAATGCTGGTCAAAAGGGTGCCGTAACGATTGCCACCAACATGGCCGGTCGTGGGACGGATATCAAGCTTGGACCTGGTGTTAAGGAAGTTGGCGGATTAGCCGTTATTGGGACTGAACGACATGAGTCACGACGGATTGATAATCAGCTTCGTGGCCGGTCTGGTCGTCAAGGTGATCCTGGCTTTTCACAATTCTATCTGTCACTGGAAGATGACTTAATGTTACGGTTCGGTTCAGATCGCGTTAAGGCTATCTTGCAACGGATGAATGTGGAAGATGACGATGCGGTAATTAAGAGTCGACTCATTACACGCCAGGTTGAATCAGCCCAGAAACGTGTTGAAGGGAACAACTACGACTCACGTAAAAATGTTCTGCAATATGATGATGTTATGCGTGAGCAACGTGAAGTTATTTATAAGCAACGGCAATTAGTTATCAATGAGCCTGATGATCTTAAGTGGGTGATCATGCCGATGATTGAACGAACGGTTAACCGGATTGTTGACATGCATACTAATGGTGACCAAAAGAAGTGGGAACTTGACAGTATTGTCGACTTTGCCCGTTCAGCAATGGTTAATGATGATGCGATTTCAGAGGATGATTTACAAGGTAAGTCTGCTGATGAAATCAAGTCATATCTAATGGATCAAGCCGAAACTGTGTACAAGGACAAGCAAAAGCAACTTTATGACCCTAGTCAAATGCTTGAATTTGAAAAGGTGGTTGTGTTGCGTTGTGTGGACTCTCACTGGACAGATCACATTGATACGTTGGATCAACTACGGCAGTCCATTCAATTGCGTGGTTATGGTCAGTTGAACCCGTTGATTGAATATCAAAGTAATGCGTTTACCATGTTTGAAGAAATGATTTCCGATATTGAATACGACGCAACCCGTCTGTTCATGAAGAGTGAAATTCGTCAAAATATGGAACGGTAATAATTAACAACACTTAGAAGGACTGTCTCACCTTGTTTACAGGTATGACAGTCCTTCATTCATTAATTACACAAAGATAAGGAGTGAGCATATGGAATTAGCAGAGGCACGCCAACGTTTGGCCGATATGCAACAACAAATCACGAACTTTAGGGGGTCACTTTGACCTCGATGCCTTGAACCAAAGTATCGCTGAAAACGAGGCACGAATGGCGGAGCCACATTTTTGGGATGATAACGTGGCCGCTCAACAAGTTATTGATGACAATAATGCGCTGAAGGCAAAGCACGACACATTTATGGAGCTTGACCAGGCCGTAGAGGACCTTGCAGTGACGATTGAGTTATTGGAAGAAGACGATGATCCTGAAATGGCAGCTCAGTTAGATGAAGAAATGACCACCACTGACAAAAAGTTGCAGTCATACCGGCTGACACAGCTATTGGATCAGCCTTATGACGGTAATAATGCCATTTTAGAAATTCATCCCGGTGCTGGTGGTACGGAATCACAAGATTGGGGTCAAAACCTCATGCGGATGTACACGCGATGGGCCGAACAGCATCAATTCAATGTCGATATTGTTGACTACCAAGCAGGTGACACTGCCGGCTTAAACAGCGCAACGTTGCTCATTAGTGGAACAAATGCGTATGGCTATTTACGGAGTGAAAAAGGCGTGCACCGATTTGTGCGGATCTCACCGTTTGATTCAGCCGGTCGGCGACACACCTCGTTTGTTAGTGTTGATGTTATGCCAGAATTGGATGATTCCGTCCAGGTTGATCTGAACCCTGACGACATCAAGATGGAAGTTTTCCGTTCAAGTGGTGCTGGTGGTCAGCACATTAATAAGACGTCATCGGCCGTGCGTTTGATCCATATTCCCACAGGGATTGTTGTTTCTTCACAGGCGCAGCGGTCTCAGTTTCAAAATAAGGCCACTGCAATGGCCATGTTAAAGGCCAAGTTATATGAACGTGAGGAACAAAAAAAGGCCGAAGAAAAGGCGAAACTGGAAGGGACTCAGCTTGAGATTGGTTGGGGATCACAAATTCGCTCTTACGTTTTCCAGCCTTACACGATGGTGAAGGATCACCGAACAGATTATGAAACGGGTAACGCCCAAGCGGTGCTCGATGGCGATCTTGATCCGTTTATTGATGCTTATTTACAATGGAATCTGAAACAGAAAAATCCTGATTAGACGAAATGCAAACGCGTTTGTTGTGATGCCTGTCAAACGTCGTGTTTGTTAGACGACTTCAAAGTTTAATATGATATACTGCACCTGACATTTGACACAGACATTGACAATTTGGAGAGGAAATAGCCATGAAACGAGTTCTGGTGGTCGATGATGAACCGAGTATTGTAACGCTGCTACAGTACAATCTCGAACAAGCAGGATATGCGGTCGAGATTGCCACAGATGGTCCAAAAGCCTTAGCAAAGATTCGCGAAGGTGGTTACTTTTGTGTGCTACTAGATTTAATGTTGCCAGAATTAGATGGTATTGAGGTGACAAAACAGGTTCGTCGAGATGGTATTCAAACACCGATTATTATCGTCACGGCCAAGGGTGAAGAATTTGACCGGGTGTTTGGCCTCGAAATTGGTGCGGATGATTATATTACCAAGCCATTTTCACCACGCGAAGTGTTGGCACGCATTAAGGCGGTCACCCGCCGTAGTGAGCGGACAGCGGTCACTCAGAAAGAACCCGACCGACTAGTTCAAGTTGGTGCGTTAACGATTGATGAAGACCGCTTGCAGGTAAAACGGGATGATCGGCCGATTGCATTGACACCCAAAGAATTTGAACTGTTAGATTATTTTGCCGAACGGCAGGGCAGAGTGTTGGATCGCGATACGTTATTGAATGGTGTTTGGGGGTTCAACTACGCAGGTGATAGTCGCATGGTCGATATGCATGTCAGTCATCTGCGGGAAAAGATTGAACCGGATCCCAAACATCCACAGTATTTAAAAACCGTTCGTGGCTTCGGCTATCAATTTGGTGAATAGCGTATGAGAACTTTAGGCAGACGTTTAATATTTATTGCAGGTGTCGTCAATTTAGGGCTATTATTTTTGCTGATCGGCGTTATTGGTCACGTTTCAGAATCACGTTTAAAAATGATCGTCGTGGTCATTGTTTTTGGCGCGATGGTTTTGGAAACGTTAATTATTGCGTGGTTAATTGCCAACCAGCAGCGTGTGGTCAGTGATTTAACAACGCAAGTCTTACGGTTGAGCTCCCCAAAGGATGCACGACGGATTATTTTACCTGACAATCATGCTTATGCCGATTTGGCCCAAGCAATCAACATGGCCGCTGACGAATTACGTCATCAGAGCCACGTTTTCCAACGTCAGGAAAATGAACTCGATAATTTACTTGAGTATTTACCAGTGGGTGTTATTGTGATTGATCGTCATCGGATGACACAATTATTGAATCCGATGGCGGCTCAGTTGCTAGAAATCAATACGGACCCGCAAGCGCATTTGTATACGGCAGATGTGCGGCAGTATGACTTAATGACTCAAATTGAAACGACAATGCGCGATCACAGTAATATACGACAAACATTGACGTTACACTTACCGACATCGCCTAGAACACTTGAGGTTTCAACCATCTATACGGAACCGCGGCCAAACCATCAGCAAGTGCTCGTTTTGCTGTACGATCTTACGGAAGTCACTCAAATCGAGCAGATGCAGTTAGACTTCGTTTCCAATGCCTCACATGAGTTGAAAACGCCGTTAACAGCCATTGCTGGTTTTACAGAAACATTGTTGGCAGGAGCTAAAGATGATCCGGAAAAGCGGGATGAATTTCTTAAAATTATTGATGAACAAGCCCATCAATTGATGGACCTAATTGAAGATGTTTTATCCGTTTCACGTTTGCAGAATCCTGTGAGCCAAACAGCTACGTTAACTAAAGTTGATTTGCACAAGCTAGTTGATCGACAGCTAACGTTACAAGCTCAGTCTATTCAGCGGAGTACTTTAAAGGTCACTAATCAGGTTCCAGAAGAAACCATGGTAGAGACAGATGTTACGAAGTTAGAACAAATCATTAAGAATTTGATCTCTAATGCGGTTAAATATAATCGTCCCGGTGGTGAGATTCACATTATGTTTACCGCAACTTCTCTGCATGGGTGGCAACTTAGTGTTCAGGACACTGGCTATGGCATCGCGGAAGAACAACAAGGCCGAATTTTTGAACGCTTTTACCGGGGGGATCCATCCCGGACAAAGCAACGTGTTCCAGGTACTGGCCTGGGATTGGCGATTGTCCAGGAGTTGGCGACCCTATTAAAGGGTGAAGTAAGCGTTAAGAGTCAACTAGATGTCGGGACGACCATGACAATTAGTTTTCCTAAGTAACTAGCATTAAATAATCATTTGAAAACAGCGTTTGCGCTAGCATACAGTCATTGAAAAAGACTGATGCTGGGGCAAACGCTGTTTTTGTAAACGTCTTTACACAACCTTTACATGCTGACCAAGAGTCCTTTACATCAATTCGATACACTGAGTATATGCAAAAGCGTGATGCGCAGACTTCTGGGCGACAGGTGCACGTTTAAAAGAGTGGTGCCGAAGCTTGGCATTTTTAGGAGGGACAGCATGAACAAACGACGCATTGCAGGTGTGGCCTTGTTCTTGATTGCCGTTGGCGGACTATTAGGATTGGGTTACCAAACACGTAACCGTTCTTCAGCAGGCGGTTCAATTACAACGGTGGGATCAACCGCGTTGCAACCACTGGTTGAGGCAGCTGGTGAACAATTTAGTGGTGATCATCTCGGCGTTTTTATTAATGTTCAAGGTGGTGGTTCAGGAACTGGATTGAGTCAAATCCAAGAGGGAGCCGTCGCAATTGGTGACTCGGACGTTTTCGCCGAAGAGCAGTCAGGCATTCATTCACATAATTTAGTTGACCATCGTGTTGCCGTTGTCGGAATTGTTCCGATTATCAATAAGGAAGTTGGCCTAAAAACGTTAACCACAGCGCAGTTGCAAAAGGTTTTCGATGGTACGTATACAAACTGGCGAGAACTTGGTGGCAAAAATGTCCCAATTACGATTGTGAACCGAGCCCAGGGATCTGGTACACGGGCGACATTCGAAAAGTGGGCGTTACGTGGTCACCGCGTGAAAACAGCTCAAGAGCAGGATTCATCTGGGATGGTGAGATCCATTGTCAGCACAACACCTGGGGCCATTAGTTATGTCGCGTTTTCTTACGCTAATAAAACAGTTCAGAAGGTTGCAATCAACGGTGTGGCGCCGACAAATCAAAACGTCACGTCTAACAAGTGGCAAGTTTGGTCATACGAGCACATGTATACGAATGGCCGTCCCAAAGGCGTCGCAAAATCATTTTTAAACTACATTGAATCACCAAAAATTCAGTCAACATTAGTACGACAGTTAGGTTATATCAGTATTTCTCAAATGCATGTGGAAAGAGATGTAAAAGGTCGGGTTACGGTGATTCGTTAGTTAGGAATGAAGGAGAGCAAACGGCATGGATAAGATAAAAGAGAAGTTGCAACAAACATCGCAGGCGACACGTAGTGAACGACGAGGCCGCTTTATCAGTTTCCTAGCGCTAATTTTAATTCTGGTGGTTGTGATTGCTATCTTTTGGTTTGTGGCTGCTAAGGGGTTAGCGACATTCTTTCAAAACCACATCAACGTGGGGGATTTTTTAAGCGGAAAAACATGGGATCCGTCTGTCAAAGGTGCTAATGGAAAGCCTGAGGTCGGCGCACTACCGATGATTGTTGGATCGTTTTTAATTACGTTGTTATCGGCGCTAGTGGCGACACCATTTGCGATTGGAACGGCAGTGTTTATGAATGAAATTGCGCCACGCAACGGAGCCAAGATTTTGCAGCCGGTTACTGAACTGCTGGTAGGAATCCCCTCAGTTGTTTACGGATTTATCGGACTGTCAGTCGTTGTCCCATTTGTTCGCCACGTGTTTGGTGGCAGTGGTTTTGGGATTCTTTCAGGGACTTTTGTTCTATTCGTAATGATTCTGCCGACCGTTACTTCGATGACGGCCGATACACTCAAGTCGGTACCACGTTATTACAGGGAAGCTTCGTTAGCACTAGGCGCCACTCGCTGGCAAACAATCCATAAGGTAGTTCTCCGTGCGGCGACACCTGGTATTTTAACAGCGATTGTTTTTGGGATGGCACGGGCATTTGGCGAAGCACTGGCTGTCCAAATGGTAGTCGGTAATGCGACACTGCTACCGCATAATTTAGTGTCACCATCCTCCACGTTGACTTCTGTTTTGACGGAAGGCATTGGCAATACGGTTATGGGCAGTTTGCAAAACAACGCTTTGTGGTCATTAGCATTAGTTCTATTGATCATGTCTTTGTTCTTTAACGTTATCATTCGGATTATTGGACGGAAAGGGGAACTCCGCTAATGAATGCAAAAACGGCAGACAAAATTGCAACAGCAGTGTTTTACGCCATTGCGGGTTCGGTCATCTTAATTCTAGCTTTTCTACTTGGATACATTTTGATTTCAGGTTTTCCCAAACTGACGTGGCAATTTTTGACAACACCGGCAAAGGCCTTTACGGCCGGTGGGGGGATTGGCATTCAATTATTTAATTCATTCTATTTATTACTTTTGGCCATGTTGATCTCGTTTCCAATTGCACTTGGGGCCGGTATTTACCTCAACGAATATGCCAAACAAAACTGGCTAACAACGATTATTCGGACCGCTATTGAAATTCTTAGTTCTTTGCCATCAGTAGTGGTTGGTCTGTTTGGGTTCTTACTCTTCGTTGTCCACATGAAAATGGGCTTTTCAATTTTATCAGGTGCCTTGGCCTTGACGTTTTTCAACCTCCCGTTGCTGACCCGAAGCATTGAAGGTTCGTTAGCTGCCATTCCTAATCTTCAACGAGAAGCTGGATTGGCCTTGGGGTTGTCACGCTGGGAGACAGTTACCCACGTTATTTTGCCCGCGGCCGTTCCCAGCATCCTGACCGGTGTTATTCTCAGTGCTGGCCGTGTATTCGGTGAGGCGGCTGCTTTGATTTACACATCAGGACAATCGGCACCAGCACTAAACTTTGGCGACTGGAACCCATTCAATATTTCGAGTCCGTTAAACCCGATGCGTCCGGCCGAAACGTTGGCGGTGCACATTTGGAAAATTAATTCGGAAGGCATTATGCCAGACGCGAGCGCAGTTTCTGCAGGTTCTTCGGCCGTTCTGGTTCTGGCAGTACTGTTATTTAACTTCTTGGCACGCTGGCTCGGTCGTCGCTTATATCATCGATTAACGTCCTCAACCAACTAAAACACGTCCGAAGGGAGTCATGAGGATGAGTGAAAAGATCAATGCATCAGCAGATGCACCATTACGTAATATTTATCATTTTGATGAAGCAACGCATGAAATTGCATTATCCACACATAACTTGCACGTGTTTTATGGTGATAACGAAGCACTGACAGAGGGTGATTTACAATTTGAACGCTATAAAATCACTGCCCTTATTGGTGCATCCGGGTCTGGTAAATCTACTTTTTTACGCTCGCTTAATCGCATGAATGACGGAATAGCAAGAGTAGAGGGCGAAATTCGTTACCGTGACTTGGACATTAATAGTAATCAAATCGATGTTTATGAAATGCGTCGTCATATCGGGATGGTGTTTCAGCGACCAAATCCGTTTGCCAAATCCATTTACGATAATATTACCTTTGCTTTGAAACAACGCGGTGTCAGGAACAAGCAGCGCCTTGATGAAATCGTAGAAACATCGTTACGTCAGGCTGCTATGTGGGATCAGGTCAAAGATGAACTTCATCAAAGCGCACTCGCTTTATCCGGTGGACAGCAACAACGATTATGTATTGCCCGTGCCATCGCGATGGCACCCGACATTCTCTTGCTGGATGAACCGGCCAGTGCACTGGATCCCGTTGCCACTTCACAGATTGAAGACACATTGTTACAACTTAAGGAAAAATATACCATCATTATTTTGACGCACAATATGCAGCAGGCCGCGCGAATTAGCGACTATACCGCTTTCTTTCACCTCGGTAAGGTGCTGGAATACGACGAAGCCCGCAAAATTTTTACCCGTCCCAAAGTCGCAATCACAAATGACTATATTTCAGGTAACTTTGGTTAAAATGGGGAGGCTCAGTGTAATGGCACTACCGATAATGTCTACGGATAACTTACATTTGTTCTACGGGAAAAAGGAAGCCTTAAAAGGAATCAACCTCGATTTTCAAGAAAAAGGGATTACCGCGCTCATTGGCCCCTCAGGATGTGGTAAATCAACTTTTCTTCGTTGCTTAAACCGTATGAATGATTTGATTGATGATGTGACCATTACGGGTAACGTGATGTTTAAGAATCAAAATGTTTATGCGCCGGATACAGATATCGTGGCTCTTCGTAAGGAAGTTGGCATGGTTTTTCAACAGCCTAATCCGTTTCCATTTTCAATTTATGAAAATGTAATTTATGGATTACGATTGGCCGGCGTACGTGATAAACAAGTTCTTGATGAAGCGGTTGAACGTAGTTTACGTCAGGCAGCCATTTGGGATGAAGTGAAGGATGACTTGCACAAAAATGCCTTAGCTTTATCCGGTGGACAGCAGCAACGTGTTTGCATCGCAAGAGTCCTGGCCGTTTCACCGGATGTTTTATTACTAGATGAGCCGACCAGCGCTCTCGACCCGGTGTCTAGTCACGTGATTGAAGAAACTTTGTTGCAATTACGGTATGATTACACTGTGATTACGGTGACACATAATCTTCAACAGGCATCACGAATTGCGGACCGAACTGCCTTTTTCCTTCAAGGTGAACTGATTGAAGTAAGCGATACTAAAAAAATGTTTATGGATCCTCAGAAACAGCAAACACAAGATTATATTTCCGGTCGTTTCGGCTAACCGAAACCGCTTTAGCAAACATTGGAAAAGGAGTTGGCATTATGCGACGGTTGTTTGATGATGAACTGAATGATTTGGATACTAGTTTTACAGAAATGGGCATGCTTGTTTCTGAGGCGATTGGGAAAGCCGTGACTTCATTTGTCAATCATGATCGAACGCTCGCCCAGTCAGTCATTGATGATGATCATCTAATCAATGATCGTGAAGTCGCACTAGAAAAGAAATCATTTGAAATGATTGCTTTGTATCAGCCGGTGACGACAGACCTAAGGGAAATTGTGACGATTTTGAAGGCCGTTTCTGACCTGGAACGAATGGGGGATTACGCTCGCAGTATTGCGCATTCAACGATTCGGGTCAAAGGAAACAAACGGGTTGCTACGACGGAACAACACATTTCAGAGATGGGCGCTATTGTTCAACAGATGGTCGCAGATGTACTAGACGCTTATGTAAAAGATGATGATGGTCGTGCCCGCAAGATTGCTGCAGTGGATGCACAGGCTGCAGACTATTATCAGTTAATTTATATGGAAAGTATCGATCAGATGCGACAAGATCCCGAAGTTGTAATTGGCAGTACAGACTACCTGTCCGTAGCACAGTTCTTAAAGCGCATTGGCGATTACGTGACCAACATTTGCGAATGGATTGTTTATCTTCAGACAGGTAAAATTGTCGAATTAAATCCGCGGAATGTCGATTCGGGAACGGAAAATAAATAGTTGAATTAGTAATGAATTGATTAAAGGCAGCTTGTCCCTTTTGAGTGAATTCGCGTGTTTTCAGGAACGTGAAGAAACGATAATGAGGGTGAGCTGTTTTAGTGTTTATTAAGGGCTTTTGAAAAATTGGTCACGGTGCGCTGTTTGCGATAAAATTAGGACATTCAGGTTACACAACAGAAAGCGAGGTAAACCTGCTTGAGCAAACGAAAATTGACAAAGTCAGCAACGGATCGTTGGATTGGTGGCGTATTCGGTGGCATTGGTGAGCATTTGCACATTAATCCAACAATTTTGCGAATAGCTTATATTATTTTGGCTATTGCGATTCCGCCTCACTGGTTGATATCGTTGGTGGCGGTGGTTCTGTATGGTGTTCTACTGTGGTTTTTACCAAATGACCGTCAGCAGAGTGATGCATCATTTTTTAACTTATTTGGTGACTTATTTAGTGGTCAGAGTGCCTCACAATCCTCTCGATCACGAGCACGAAAACAAATCCATGCCGAAGAACGTGACGTGCATGAAAATAAAGGGGATAAACAATAAAAATGAAGTTTTGGCAACGGATTATTGTCGATGCACTATTATTTATGGCGATTGCCGGATTTTTCCGCAATAGTTTTGCGGTTTCTAGTGTGTGGTACGCGTTGGTCGCCAGTTTAGTGTTGGCGATTTTAAATGCGGCCATTAAGCCGATCTTGGTGGTATTATCATTACCAATAACATTTTTAACGTTAGGGCTGTTTTCAATTGTCATAAATGCACTGATGTTGGAACTGACAAGTTTCTTCGTTGGCGCACAGAATTTCCATATTGCCAACTTCGGCATGGCAATGTTGGCAGCGATTATTATGTCCATTTGTAACGCCGTCATTTCTGGGTATTTTAGTAAAGAGTGATGATAGAAGAGTGATGCCGAAGCCCTGAGAGAAGTTGAGCAATAACGTGGAAGGCTTGGCATTCGGCGGTTTTCCGAATGAAACGACTTACGGGTTATGCGCAGGCTTCTGGGCGACAGGTGCACGTTTAGAGTGATGCCGAAGCCCGGGAAGGTTCGAGCAACAACGTAGAGACATATTTAAGGAGGAGTATTCGTGGCAGACAGTGTAACGATACGGGAGCTGGTAGAGAATACCAGGTTAACCGTCTATTATGGTAAAGAGTATCTGGACGATCGCCGCATTACGACACCGGACATCTCACGTCCGGGTTTGGAAATGACTGGTTATTTTAACTATTATCCACCGGAACGTATTCAGTTACTGGGGATTACAGAAACGTCATTTTCTAAAAAGATGAGTCATGAGGAGTTACTCATGATTATGCGGAAGATGGCAGATCCTAAAACGCCTTGTTTTGTTGTGTCAACTGGAATTGAACCACCGGCAGAGCTGATTCAGGCGGCAACAGAGCAACATATTCCTGTGTTGGGGTCCAAACAAACGTCATCGCGAATTCTTTCAAATATGTCGATTTACTTAAGTGGCGTATTGGCAAAACGGCAATCGATTCACGGTGTGCTAGTTGATATTTATGGACTTGGGGTTCTTATCACTGGTGACTCAGGTGTTGGTAAATCTGAAACGGCCTTGGAACTTATCCGTCGTGGACACCGGCTGATTGCGGACGACCGGGTTGATGTTTATCAACAGGATGAACAAACATTAGTTGGTGAGGCGCCAAAGATTTTAAACCACTTAATGGAAATCCGTGGGATTGGTATTATCGATGTGATGAATCTGTTTGGTGCTGGTGCGGTCAGAAGTCAGGCCAAGATTCAACTGATTGTTCATTTGCAAAACTGGACGCCTGATGCTCAATTTGATCGTTTGGGCAACGCAGATGATGAGCGCCAAATCTTCGACGTTCAGGTACCGATGATTTCAATTCCTGTTAAGACAGGTCGTAACTTGGCCATCATTATTGAATCTGCCGCGATGAACTTCCGTGCTCGCTCTATGGGGTATGATGCGACAAAGACATTCGACGACAATTTAAACAGTTTGATTCAGGAAAACTCCAAGCGTGATGAAGCTGCTGAGGCAGCAAATGAAGCAAAGACGACCGATGATAGTGCATCGGCCACTAAGGATAAGGATTAAAGCATGGCGTTTACTTCACTTGTTGGGGCGTTGAACCCAATCGCACTGCATTTAGGACCCATTGAGGTTCATTGGTATGGCGTCATTATTACTACCGGTGTTTTCATTGCGTTATGGTTGTCTGTTCGTGAAGCCCGCAGACGTCAGATTAATCCTGATGATCTATATGACTTTTTGCTCTGGGCATTACCGGTTGCGCTGATTTCTGCACGTATCTATTATGTTGTTTTTCAATGGTCCTACTATCAACATCATTTAGATCAGATCATTGCCATCTGGGATGGTGGTATTGCGATCTATGGTTCACTCATTGGTGCCATTATTGTGGTGATTCTGTTTACCCGCTGGCGTAAAATTCCGACATTTCTGTTTCTGGACGTGTTAGCGCCGACCGTGATTATGGCGCAAGGAATTGGTCGATGGGGCAACTTTATGAACCAAGAAGCTTTTGGTAAAATAACCACATTGGCACATCTGCATGCCTTGCATTTGCCACAATTTATCATCACACAAATGGACATTGGCGGCGTTTATCGTACGCCGACATTCCTGTATGAATCCGTATGGGACATCGCCGGCTTTATCTTTCTGTTAGCTACGCGTCACATTAAGGGGTTGTATTTGCGTGGCGAGGTTTTCTTTATTTATGTAGCATGGTATGCGTTTGGTCGGTTTTTCGTGGAAGGTATGCGGACTGATAGCCTAATGTTAGGCCCAGCACGCGTATCACAATGGCTGTCCGTTGTTCTCTTTGTTGGTGCTTGGGTCTGGTTGATCATTCGGCGTCGACAGCATAATGTGCCATCTTATTTATCAGGAATGACGGTTGCAAAGAAATAACTCATGTTCGCAATAAATTGAGGAGAAACTAATGACAACAAAAATTGCAGTGCTGGGCGCTGGATCTTGGGGCAGTGTACTGGCAAACTTATTGACGGAAAATGGGCAAACCGTTGCTCTGTGGTCTCATAAAGCCAGCCAGGTGGAAGAAATGAATCAACACCACACAAACCAAGCGTATATGCCAGGCTTTGAATACCAACATAATCTGATGGTGACTGATGATATGGCTGAAGCAATCAAGGATGCATCTGTTGTTCTGTTTGTTGTACCAACGAAGGCAATTCGTGAGGTCAGTGCTCAGGCTGCTAAATTATTAATTGCTAATCATCAAAAAGTAACAATTGTGCACGCAATCAAAGGGCTGGAACAAGAAACATATAAACGGGTCTCAGAAATGTTAACGGAAGAGATTCCATCTGCTAATCGGGATGCGGTTGTTGTTCTGTCTGGTCCTAGTCATGCCGAAGATGTTGCGAAAAAGGATATTACGTTGATAACAGCCGCATCGTTAAATGAGGATGCGGCGAGAAAAGCACAAAAACTCTTTATGAATTCATATTTTAGGGTTTATACTAATACGGATGTGATTGGTGCTGAATTTGGTGCCGCTTTAAAGAACATTATTGCTATTGGTGCCGGTGCTTTACATGGACTGGGATATGGCGATAATGCGAAGGCTGCATTAATGACCCGTGGCTTAGCTGAAATAAGTCGATTAGGTCAATCGTTTGGTGCTAATCCGTTAACGTTTATCGGCCTTTCTGGTGTCGGTGATTTAATCGTAACGGCGACAAGTTCAAATTCACGCAATTGGCGTGCGGGAAATGAACTTGGTCAAGGTAAATCGTTACAAGAAGTCATTGATACCATGGGCATGGTAATTGAAGGTGTGGCTACCACAAAGGCGGCCCACGAACTAGCCATTAAACGCCATGTTGATATGCCAATTACGGACGCTATTTATGACGTTCTTTACAACGGAGCCGAAGTTCGCTCAGTCATTACCGGATTGATGCAACGTGAAGGTCGCGCTGAAATTGGTTAGCAAGTTGGTTATGGCTGGGGTAAAGTAGACCACGTTATCGTGGGAAAAACGAAAGGAATTTGTTGTTATGCAAAAAGTTAGAAAGGCCATTATCCCTGCAGCGGGTTATGGCACGCGTTTTTTACCAGAAACTAAGGCAATCGCCAAAGAAATGTTGCCGATCGTTGATAAACCAACGATTCAATTTATTGTTGAAGAAGCCCACAAGGCCGGCATCGAGGAAATCTGTGTCGTAACAGGACGTGGCAAACGTTCTATTGAAGACCACTTTGATTCAGCCCCAGAATTGGAAGCTGATTTAGCAAGTAAGGGTAAGGACGCTATGTTGCATGCCGTCCAATCAAGTAACGACAGCAACCTTTACTTCATTCGTCAAAGCCACATGCGTGGTTTAGGTGACGCTGTGTTAACAGCAAAAGACTTTATCGGTGATGAACCATTTGTTGTTTTACTTGGTGATGACTTGATGGAAGACAAGGTTACTTTAACGAAGCAACTGATCAACCGTTATGAAGAAACTGGTGATTCAACTCTGGCCGTTATGCGTGTTCCTCATGAAGAAACGAACAAGTATGGCGTGATCAACCCAGCCAAGGAAGTTTCTGATGGTTTATACCAAGTTAAGAGCTTCGTTGAAAAGCCTAAACCAGAAGATGCTCCTTCTGACTTGGCAATCATTGGTCGTTACTTGTTGACACCTGAAATTTTTGAAGCTTTGGAACAAACACCTTATGGTAAAGGTGATGAACTTCAATTAACAGATGCCATTGACTTGCTGAACAAGAAGCAACATGTTTACGCTCACGAATTTAAAGGTGACCGTTATGATGTTGGTTACAAGTTTGGTTTGATTAAGACAAACATTGAATTTGGTTTGCGTCACCCTGACGTGAAGAACGAACTGCGCGAGTACGTGCTTCAGTTGGCTGACGAAATTAAAGCTAACACAAAATAATGAACACACAAACGTGCTGACGCTGGGTTAATCGGGTCAGCACGTTTTTACCTCTGGGGGTATAAGCAAAAGACTTGTATTACTTACAAAAAGATAGTAGACTGTGTCCATTGATAAATTGATAGGCGGTAGGAGGAAAGTCGATATGGCAACAAACTATGATGTGATTGTGATCGGTGCTGGCCCTGGTGGAATGACGGCGGCATTGTATGCTTCACGGGCAAAATTGTCAGTGTTGCTATTGGATCGCGGAATTTATGGCGGTCAAATGAACAATACTGCCGCAATTGAAAACTATCCGGGCTTTAAATCCATTCAAGGACCTGATCTAGCTAGCGCCATGTATGAAGGTGCCACGCAGTTTGGTGCTGAGTATGGTTATGGCGCTGTGGAAAAAATTGTCGACAATGGTGATACTAAAACTGTGACGACAGACACTGATGAATACACTGCTAAGGCGGTCGTTATTGGGACGGGTTCTCAATATCGCAAGCTTGGTGTGCCAGGGGAAACTGAATTTTCAGGTCGTGGTGTTTCATACTGTGCTGTCTGTGATGGTGCGTTCTTTCGCAATAAACACGTTGTTGTTGTTGGCGGTGGGGATAGTGCTATTGAAGAGGGAATTTACCTGACTCAATTGGCTGATAAGGTGACTGTTGTTCATCGTCGGGATCAGTTACGCGCCCAGAAAGTGGCTCAGGATCGGGCATTTGCTAACGAGAAGATGGATTTTGTTTGGAACACGGAAGTGACTAAAATTGTTGGCGACGATATGAAAGTCACGGGTGTTGAATTAAAGAACAACCAAACTGGTGAAACCAGTACAATGGCTGCCGATGGTGTCTTCATTTATGTCGGTAATGTACCGATGACAGAACCATTCGCTGGTCTTGGCGTTACAAACGAAGTTGGTTGGATTCCAACTGATGACAAGATGCGGACCAGTGTCCCTGGTGTCTTTGCTATTGGCGATGTTCGCGAAAAGGACTTACGCCAGATTACGACTGCTGTCGGTGACGGCGGTATTGCCGGCCAACAGGTTTTCCAATATTTGGAGGATTTAAAGGCTAAGGCTGCGGTTAATTAAATATTTGATTTTAAGTGAACGATTGGAGTGTGTTTCATACAGAAAGTTGCAAAATTGCAATTTTTTGTGTGAGGCACGCTTTTTTTATTTATTTTGATTGATAAAGCCCGATGAACGGGCGACGTAAACAATATGAATGCGGTATACTTAACGTATATTTGTGACTTTGGTCTAGATGAATGGAGATGCAACTGTGGATTGGAAAGATACTTACCAGGTTTGGAATAACCAAGAAAACCTGGAAACAAGTTTGAAGACAGAATTAACAGCTTTAAAGGGTAATGATGAGGCATTGGAAGATGCCTTCTATCAGCCAATGAGTTTTGGTACTGCGGGGATGCGTGGTGTCATGGGACCTGGAATCAACCGGATGAACATCTATACGGTGCGCCAGGCTACAGAAGGTTTAGCTACATATATGGATACATTGGGCGATGACGTGAAGCAACGTGGTGTTGCCATTAGTTTTGACTCTCGCCATCACTCAACTGAGTTTGCCCACGAGGCCGCAAAAGTTTTAGGCCAACACGGCATCAAGAGTTTTGTGTTCGAAGGCTTACGACCAACACCAGAATTGTCCTTTACGGTTCGTCATTTAAAGACGTTTGCCGGCATCATGATTACTGCAAGTCATAACCCAAAGCAGTTCAACGGTTACAAGATTTACGGTGAAGACGGTGCGCAAATGCCACCGAAGGACTCTGATTTAATCACGAGTTACATTCGTAAGGTCACTGATTTGTTTGCTATCCAAACTGCCGATGAAGCTGAATTAAAGGCTAACGGGTTGGAAACGATTATCGGTGAAGACGTGGATAAGGCTTACTTGGACAACGTCGCCACTGTCACAGTTGATCATGATTTGGCCGCTGAAGAAGGCAAGGACATGACCTTCGTCTTCACACCACTTCACGGTACTGGACGGATGCCTGGTGAACGTGCGTTACGCAATGCTGGTTTTAAAAACTTCATCACGGTACCGGAACAAGCTGAGCCAGACGGTGACTTTCCAACGGTTAAGTTCCCAAACCCAGAATTTTCTGAAGCTTTCGATTTAGCAATTAAATTGGGTAAAGAAAAGAATGCGGATGTGCTGATTGCAACAGATCCAGATGCTGATCGTTTGGGAACCGCAGTGTGTTTGCCAAACGGCGACTACCAATTATTGACCGGTAACCAAATCGCCGCATTGATGTTGCATTATATTTTGGAAGCCAACAAAAATGCCGGTACATTGCCTGCTAATGCGGTGGCTGTTAAGTCTATCGTCTCAACTGAGTTTGCCACCAAGATTGCCGAAAGCTACCACGTTGGCATGATCAATGTGTTGACTGGTTTCAAGTTTATCGCTGAACAGATCCAAAACTTCCAGGATACAAACAGTCACACGTTTATGTTTGGTTTTGAAGAGAGTTACGGCTATCTGATTAAGCCATTTGTTCGTGATAAGGATGCTATTCAAGCCTTAACGTTGCTGGCTGAAATTGCTGCGTACTATCGTAAACAAGGAAAGACGTTATACGATGGCTTGGAAGGCTTATACAAGCAATACGGTTACTTCCGTGAGCAAACGATTCAACAAACCTTTGAAGGTATTGAAGGACCAAAGAAGATCGAAGCAATCATTCAGAAGTTCCGTCAGGCTGCCCCAAAGAGTTTCGCTGGTTACGATGTGACAGCTGTCGATGACATTGCTAAGGGCACAAAGACCTTTACAGATGGCCACGTTGAACAGTTGGACCTACCACACGCTGAAGTGTTGAAGTACTGGTTAACGGATGGTACGTGGATTGCTGTTCGTCCTTCAGGAACCGAACCAAAAATCAAATTCTACATTGGTACGAACGGTACCACTTTGGATGAAGCAAACGACAAATTAAAGAAGTTTGCTGACGACATCAATGCTTTTGTTGCTGACTAGTTTTGCTAGATACAAACTTTGACAATGAATAAAAAGAACGTGTGCACGATTGACGGGATAAGAGATCCCGTCAACGTGGACGCGTTTTTTGTAGTGAGTGAATGCATATTTTTAATCGAAAGTGTGCATATCTCGTGCGAAAGTATGTTCGGTATGCTAGAATAGTTACGCTAAGTTGACGGGTTCAAAACAGCAATATGGTCGCAACGAATTACCTAAGCGAATCAAGCCGACCAGTGCAGTCATGAACCTGTTTTTTAAATCGTGTTGATGATGGTTTATCACTTACCGTCACAATAATTAGACCATGTAAATGAACTAGGGGAGGTAACGTCTGGCATGATTGAACGTCAAGCAGATCGAAAGTTTGATTTAGTTTCAAAATATAAGCCAACTGGTGATCAACCGGAGGCCATCAAAGCGTTGACAGATGGGATTGAAGACGGAAAAAAAGCGCAGATTTTGATGGGTGCTACGGGAACCGGTAAAACATTCACAATCAGCAATGTGATTGCCAACGTTAACAAACCGACGCTGGTTCTATCGCATAACAAAACATTGGCAGGACAGCTCTATGGTGAATTTAAAGAGTTTTTCCCTAACAATGCCGTTGAATATTTCGTTTCTTATTATGATTATTACCAACCGGAAGCCTATGTGCCCTCATCTGACACGTACATCGAAAAAGATTCATCAATCAATGATGAAATCGATAAGTTACGTAATGCGGCCACTAGTTCGCTATTGGAACGGAATGACACGATTGTCGTGGCTTCGGTGTCATCAATCTTTGGTTTAGGTGATCCACACCAGTATAAAGACCATGTTATTTCCTTACGGGTCGGTCAGACAATCGAACGTAATGATTTCATGCGCAAGTTGGTTGACATTCAGTTTGAGCGTAATGATATTGATTTCCAACGTGGCCGTTTTCGAGTGCACGGTGATGTTGTTGAAGTGTTCCCAGCATCTGAAGATCAACATGCGCTACGAATCGAGTTTTTCGGTGATGAAATTGATCGGATGCGGGAAGTCGATGCACTGACTGGTGAAGTAGTTGGTGATCGTGATCATGTCACAATTTTCCCAGCCACTCATTTCATGACGAATGATGCTATTATGGATCATGCCATTACGACGATCGGTGACGAGTTGGAAGACCGGTTGAAGGTGTTGAAGGATCAAGGCAAGTTGTTGGAAGCTCAACGTTTGCAACAACGGACGACTTACGACATGGAAATGATGCGTGAAATGGGTTATACGAGTGGGATTGAAAACTATTCCCGTCACATGGACGGTCGTAAACCCGGTGAACCACCGTTTACGCTGCTAGACTTCTTCCCGAAAGACTTTTTGCTAGTCGTGGATGAGAGTCACGTTACGATGCCACAAGTGCGTGGTATGTACAAAGGTGACCGTTCTAGAAAGCAGATGCTGGTTGATTATGGCTTCCGTTTGCCAAGTGCGCTGGATAATCGACCATTGAAAATTAATGAGTTTGAAAAACACATTAATCAAGTCGTTTACATGTCCGCAACGCCTGGTGACTATGAGCATGAGCAAACGGATACAGTGGTTCAACAGATTATTCGGCCGACGGGTTTGCTCGATCCAACGATTGAAGTTCGACCAATTATGGGTCAAATTGATGACCTCGTTGGTCAGATCAATAAGCGGATTGAAGCTCATGAGCGGACTTTTGTCACGACGATGACCAAGAAAATGGCGGAAGATTTGACGGATTACCTGAAGGATCTGGGAATTCGGGTTCGTTACCTACACAGTGATATTAAAACCTTGGAACGAACGCAAATTATCCGTGATTTACGGTTGGGCAAATTTGACGTGTTGGTCGGCATCAACCTTTTACGTGAAGGAATTGATGTGCCTGAGGTATCGCTGGTTGCCATTTTGGATGCTGATAAGGAAGGCTTCCTAAGAAATGAACGGTCATTGATTCAAACGATTGGTCGGGCTGCCCGTAATTCACACGGGGCGGTTATTATGTATGCGGATACCATTACGGGGTCCATGCAGGCGGCCATTGATGAAACTAAACGGCGTCGTGAGATTCAGGAGAAGTATAACGAAGAACATCATATTACGCCGACAACAATCGTTAAGCCAATTCGTGATAATATCACGGTGACAGCACCAACTGGTGACGGTCAGAAAGAATCAACACTTAATGAAGACGACTTTGATAATCTGTCAAAGTCCGATCAGAATGCAATGTTGGCTGGCTTAAACAAGCAAATGCAAGAAGCTGCCAAGAAACTCGACTTCGAAGAAGCAGCAACGTTGCGTGATACAATCATGGAATTAAAAGCCAAACAGTAAAGGGTGGCAAAGGTAACCAATGGCAAATAACGACAAAATTGTAATACATGGGGCACGTGCCCATAATTTAAAGAATATTGATGTCACGATTCCACGTGACAAGCTGGTAGTCATTACGGGGTTATCTGGTTCAGGGAAAAGCTCACTTGCATTTGATACGTTATATGCTGAAGGACAGCGGCGTTATGTTGAAAGTTTGTCCGCATATGCGCGCCAATTTCTTGGGCAGATGGATAAACCGGATGTGGACTCAATTGATGGCCTGAGCCCGGCGATTTCTATCGATCAGAAGACAACCAGTAAAAATCCGCGGTCAACCGTTGGAACTGTCACGGAAATCAATGATTATTTGCGGCTACTATGGGCGCGGGTTGGGACACCAATTTGTCCAAACGATGGCACAGTTATTACTAGCCAATCTGTTGAGCAGATGGTTGATGAGGTGCTGGCACTCCCTGAACGGACGCGGCTCCAGGTATTGTCGCCGATTGTGCGTCGAAAGAAAGGACAACATGCAAAAATTTTTGCGAAGATTAAACGTGAAGGATTTGTGCGTGTTCAAGTAGACGGCGAAACTTATGATATCGATGAAGTGCCTGAACTAGATAAAAACAAATATCACAGTATCAATATCGTCATTGATCGGGTAATTGTGCATCCAGACGGTGATAGTCGGAGTCGTTTGTTTGACTCATTTGAAGCTGCTCTTCGTCTGAGTGATGGCTATGCGACTGCTGACATCATTGATGGTGAACCGATGCAGTTCTCAGAACATTATTCATGTCCCATTTGTGGGTTTACGGTCGGCGAATTGGAACCACGGCTGTTTTCATTTAATGCACCACTTGGCGCCTGCCCCGATTGTGAAGGGTTAGGGGTTAAACTGGAAGTTGACGAAGATCTTGTCGTTCCAGATCCTAGTAAAACGCTTCGTGAGGGTGCTTTGGAACCCTGGAATCCAATCAGTTCCATGTATTATCCAAGCATGCTAGAACAGTTTGCTAAACAAAACAAGATTGATATGGATACACCTTTCAACAAACTGCCTAAGAAGCAACGTGATATGGTCCTTCATGGATCAAGCAAAAAATTCCATTTCCACTATGAAAATGATTTTGGTGGTGTTCGTGATGTTGATGCCGATTTTGAAGGTGTCATGAACAATGTGTCACGTCGCTACAAGGAAACTAATTCTGACTTTACACGTGATCAAATGCGTCAATATATGACTGAACTGACATGTCAGACTTGTCATGGTTACCGGTTAAATCGCCAAGCACTATCCGTTAAAATTGACGGGAAGCATATTGGTGAAGTTTCCGAAATGGCGATTGATGATGAGTTGCCATTCTTCCAGGGTTTAACTTTGGGCGAGCAAAATAAAGTGATTGCTGAACCAATCGTTAAAGAAATTCGCGATCGGCTATCCTTTTTGACGAGTGTCGGCGTTGGTTACCTTACACTGAGTCGGTCCGCTAGAACATTGTCTGGTGGTGAGGCGCAACGAATTCGTCTAGCTACTCAAATAGGTTCGAATTTGTCTGGTGTACTGTATATCCTTGACGAACCGTCCATTGGGTTGCATCAACGTGATAACGATCGTTTGATCAGTTCACTTAAAAAAATGCGAGATTTAGGTAATACTCTGATCGTGGTTGAACATGATGAGGATACAATGCGGGCGGCCGACTACTTAATTGATATTGGTCCTGGTGCGGGTGAAAATGGTGGCCAGGTTATGGCCGCTGGAACGCCTAAACAAGTTGAACGTAGTACTAAGTCATTAACCGGTCGGTATTTAGCTGGTAAGGACTTCATTCCGGTGCCGCTAAAGCGACGTAAGGGGAATGGTAAGGCCATCGTGTTAAAAGGGGCCTCAGAAAACAATTTACAGAATGTTGATGTACGTTTCCCACTGGGTGAGCTAACAGTTGTGACTGGTGTGTCAGGATCTGGTAAATCCACATTGGTTAACAGCATTCTTGAGAAGGTACTGGCTCAAAAACTCAATCACAATTCGGCCAAACCCGGTAAATACAAGAGTATTGCTGGCGTGAATAATATTGAAAAGATTGTGGATATCGACCAGTCGCCGATTGGCCGGACACCACGTTCCAACCCCGCTACCTATACGGGTGTGTTCGATGACATTCGTGATTTGTTTGCTCAAACGAATGAGGCTAAATTGCGTGGTTATCAAAAGGGCCGCTTCTCATTCAACACTAAGGGTGGTCGTTGTGAGGCCTGTCATGGTGATGGGATCTTAAAGATTGAAATGAACTTCTTACCAGATGTTTATGTGCCCTGTGAAGTTTGTCATGGTTCTCGTTACAATTCAGAAACACTTGAAGTGACGTACAAAGGGAAGAATATCTCGGACGTTCTGAACATGACGGTTTCCGAAGCGTTGGACTTCTTTGCTGCAATTCCTAAGATCACACGTAAATTGCAAACCATTGTTGATGTCGGCCTGGGCTATGTTCATTTGGGTCAGTCAGCAACCACGCTTTCAGGTGGTGAGGCTCAGCGGATGAAGTTAGCTTCTGAACTACACAAGAAGGCCAATGGTCGTAATTTCTATATCTTAGATGAACCAACAACAGGATTGCATTCAGATGACATCAAACGGTTGATGGTTGTCTTGCAGCGACTGGTTGATCACGGCAACACCGTTTTGATCATTGAACATAATTTGGATGTGATTAAGACTGCTGACCATTTGATTGACCTTGGTCCAGAAGGTGGTGCTGGCGGTGGTCAAATTATTGCGACTGGGACGCCGGAAGAGCTTGCTGAAGTTAAGGAAAGCTACACTGGTCAATACCTGAAAGCAGTATTGGAACGAGATACGAAACGTACTGAAGAAGTTGCTGAACAAGCAAAATAATAACGGTACAATTTTTAATGATTTAATAATATGACTGATCAAATCCTAGTCTGTAGGCGTTTTGATCAGTCTTTTTTTGTTTTAACACGATCGTTTTGAGGTTGAAGTTCTGCTTAAGGTTGGCCTACAAGATTAAAATTTGGTAAACTAGCACAAACTTATCTAATAAATATGAATGCGAGAAAGAATGTGACGACATGAAACAAAAAACACCAGTGGTAGAACTGAATCGTTCCTTAGGCATTTGGTCAGCCCTGTCCTTAGTAATCGGGACTATTATCGGCGCCGGCGTATTCGTGAGACAAGCGGCAGTACTTGATGACGCAGGCTCTACCACGGGTGCACTGTTTGCGTGGCTGGCAGGTGGGGTTCTAACATTAACCGCCGGGCTGACCATTGCTGAAATCGCCTCTCAAATGCCGCATACTGGCGGTTTGTATGTTTATATGGAACGAATGTATGGCCGTTTGTGGGGATTTCTATCTGGTTGGATGCAAATCATCATTTATGGACCAGCAATTATTGCAGCGCTTGCGTCATACTTAGGCATTTTAATGACTGATTTTTTTCACCTGTCAGGTGGATGGGGCTTGGCTGTTTCACTCGGAACATTGGTAGCAGTTGGCGTCCTCAATTTATTTTCCAATCGATATGGCGCGATGTTTGCCATTATAACGACGATTTGTAAATTATTGCCAATCGTTGCAATTATTGTATTCGGCTTATTCTTTGGCGATGGCAGTGCGTTGGGCCACAGTGTGTCGACCGCGACTCAGCATGGTAGCAACTTTGGGGTCGCCATTTTGGCTACGTTATTTGCGTTTGACGGGTGGATTCTGGTTGCTAATTTGGGTGACGAAATAAAAGAACCGCAGAAATTATTGCCTCGTGCGATTATTGGTGGGATTAGTATCGTTATGGTTATTTATTTGTTGGTAGCCTACGGCGTTTTTGCAAGTTTGCCAGCTTCAACGATTCATCGACTAGGTACGGGTGCAATTCCGTTTCTTGCCACAAAAGACTTTGGCGCAATTGGCGGTAAGTTGTTGAGCATCGGTGTCATTATTTCCATTATCGGTTGTATCAACGGGAAAATCATGACTTTTCCACGCATTATGTACGCGATGGCACGTGATCGGGAGCTGCCATTTAGTCGTGTGCTGGGTTATTTAAGCCCTAAAACGCGGACACCAATCTTTTCGACCATTGCGGTATTGTTGATTGCTGCACTGATGGTGTTGTTTGCAAACGCAGACCGGCTGTCGGAATTATGTATCTTTACGGTTTATTGCTTTTACGTCATGGCATTTTTGGGATCATTTAAATTGCGTCGTCAGCATAAGAAGCGGCCATTTTCGATGCCATTGTTTCCGTTAACGCCGATTGTAGCGATTGGTGGTTCGCTGTTTGTGCTCATTAGTGAAGTTTTCTCAGATTTCACGGGTGTACTATTCTCTTTGGGAATGGTTGTCGTTGGTATTCCAGTTTATTACTATGAAATTAAACACAATCATGCAGAAGATTTTGTTAAAGAAGATTCAGGAAAGTGAGTTTAGGCAATGCAAGAGAGTCACGTTGAATTGAAACGTTCTCTAGGGCTGTGGTCTGCACTAGCGATTGTAATTGGTACAGTCATTGGTTCCGGGATATTTTTTAAGCAAGCATCTGTTTTACAAATGACAGGTTCTACCAACCTAGCGATGTTGGCCTGGTTATTAGGGGGCTTAATTACCCTCGCTGATGGGCTGACATTATCTGAAATTGGTTCTCAAATTCCGCATACTGGGGGTCTTTACCAATATATGACCCATATTTATGGTGAGTTTTGGGGCTTCATGTCAGGTTGGATGCAGGTTATCGTTTATGCACCAGCAATTGTTGGCTCAATCGCCGGGTATTTAGGCTTATTGGTCACTAATTTCTTTGGCCTCGGAGCAGTTTGGAAGGCACCAATTGCGATTGGTGCCATTATTCTGATTGCGATGTTGAATATGTTGGAAAATCGTTACGGTGCCGCTTTTGCGATTGTGACAACCATTTGTAAGCTGTTGCCGATTGCGGCGATCGTGATTTTCGGGCTCTTCTTTGGCCGTGAAGCTGGCTTCGGTGAGACAGTAACGAGTATCCATCAGAGTGTTGGTAACTTTGGTGTTGCTGTGTTAGGTACCATCTTTGCCTATGATGGCTGGATTCTAGTTACTAATCTAGGTGGCGAAATCAAACGGCCCGAAAAGTTGTTGCCGTTAGCCATTATTTTGGGAATTACCATTGTTATTGTGTTATACCTCGGGGTAACATTTGGCATTTTTCGGTCTTTGAGTGCAGCTAAAATTAATGAACTCGGCCAGAACGCGACGGCCTACTTTGCCTTAAATGCGTTTGGAGCATTCGGCGGGCGACTCGTGAATATTGGGATAATGATCTCAATTATTGGTGCGTTGAATGGTAAAATGATGTCCTTTCCACGGATTTATTATGCAATGGCCGCTAAACGCCATTTGCCGTTTGCCAAACAAATTAGTAGCCTGAACCGTCACACACAAACGCCAGTCGTTGCAACGACGATTTTACTGGCATTGACTAGTTTAATGATCCTGACTGTTGATACGGATCGACTGTCCGAGCTCTGTATTTTTGCGATGTACAGTTTTTATATTGCTGCGTTCGTCGGTGTCTTTATCCTGCGTCGTCGCAATGGTGGCAAACCGGTTGGATTTAGCACGCCGGGTTATCCAGTAGTCCCAATTATTGCCATCATCGGAACTAGTTTTGTGGTTATCAGTGAACTGTTCTTCGATTTTGTCGGGGCGGCAACGTCGCTGGTGATTATTGGACTGGGAATTCCACTTTATTACTGGTTGAAACGACATTATAAAAACGATGATTCTATTGATGTTATGTGATTGATTTAACCTCAGACGAGGTTGTGGGCGTGGTGAAATGCCGCTTACGGTTGCCAACATTGACACGCTCGCCGTGGGACCGGTTCAAGCCCGAAGTTCATGGCCTTTCACCCCGTCGCAGATCCTCGTGAAATTCCGGGTCTCCGTGACCCTCCGTGTTGTAAATTCGAGAAGTGCATTCGAATTAACAACACTTTCACGACTCGGTATCAATGTTGGCGCCCTCCCGCTGACCTAGTTAGGTGAAATCACATAAAACAGATTAATTAGCCGGCTGAAAATAGTTTAATCGACGCCATGGACATTACTTTTTAATACTGATTCACAATTTAGTCATCTGCGTAAAACAACAACGTAACTGTTTTGGTCAATCGATCAAAACAGTTTTTTGTTTTAGACACAAAAATTCCTACAATTATTAATTACTGTTAAAAAATCGTTGGCAAGTTTAGTTTTAGTTACGTTTTGAAAGACGCGTCGGCACGGGTGGTAGAATGAAACGTAGATTTATGAAAAAACGAGTTGGGTTAGGGTGCTTGCGTTATTGAAAGCGGGGAATCATCAAATGAACGTTAAACCAAAACACTCTACAAACTGGTGGGTAACCCTAGTTTGTGTCTTATTTGGCGGACTGTTGGTACTAGGTGTTGCTTACGACGCCCCAATTTATCAACGACCAATCGCTAAAATTACTAGTGTACGTAATGAACGCCCTGTCAAACAACAAGATGAGTTTGAAAATCAGGATGCAACAGTCCATCAGCGGATCAATGCTGTTCTGATTAACACAATTCACAAGGGGCAAAAGATTACTTTAAGCAATACATACAGTCGTTCCGGCGCAATGGATCAACCCTATCGCGTGGGCAATCAGGTATTCATTTCAAAACTAACTCGGGGTCAGCAGTCAAACATTAAAGGACCAAAACGAGATACCGTGGTCGCTTTACTGACCTGGATCGTAATCAGTTTGCTGTTTATCTTTATGCGCTCGGCCGGGTTTATGGCATTGTTATCCGTCGGGTTAAATGCGGTACTGTTCTTCTTAGCAATAAATATCGATTTGAGTTTAAAAAATGGCAATGTGTTTGTCATATTTAGTCTAATTAGTGTTGTTTTTGCGGCGTTAACGTTGTGGTTGGTTCTGGGTTGGAGTCGACAGACGGTCATTACGTTAACAGCAACATTATCTGGGACGGCGTTAGCAATTGTAATCAGCCTGATCGTGTTCGCACTTACCCACGAACGAGGCATGCACTATGAGGGCCTTCAGTATGTGACCACATTGCCACGCCCCTTGTTTTTAGCGGAGACGCTGATTGGGTCTTTGGGGGCAGTGATGGACGAGTCAACAGATATTGTGGCGACACTATTTGAACTTCAAGCTGAACGTCCGGATGTCAGCAGGAATCAACTGTTCTTATCAGGACGAAATGTTGGTCGCTCCATTATGGGACCTCTAATCAACGTGCTATTTCTTATCTTCGTAGCTGACACCTTTCCGTTAACGCTCTTGTACTTAAAGAATGGTAATAACTGGGGGTATACCTACATGATGAATATGTCGATGGGGGTTATTCAAAGTTTAATCAGCGGTTTAGGAATTGTATTAGCCATTCCAGTGGCCAGCTTCGTTGCAAGTCGATTGATGAAAAAGAGGGTGATGACAGATGACAACCTTTAGTGTGTTGGCATTATTGCTTTTTTTAGCCATGTGGGCTGTGGGTGGTAAACAAGGGGCAATTGCGTTTGTCAGCCTCGGTGTGAACTTTGCGTTATTGTTTTTAACCATTGTGTTAGTTCAGTTTCACTTGCCACCACTACCTGTCACATTAGTTGCGGGGACGATTATATTGGCGGTGACGATTTTCTTTGGAAATGATGATGATAACAGTACAACGACAGCGTTTTACGCTTCCGTTATCGTGATGTTATTACTTTTGTTATTTATTGTGCCCGTTGAGCATTGGGCACAGGTCGCTGGATTCGGGGATGAAGACAGTGAAGACTTGGAAGGCATGTCGCTGTATATCGGCATTTCTTTTTTGAAAGTCGAAATATGCACCGTCGTGTTGAGCACATTAGGAGCCATTGCCGAAGCCGCCATGGCCATTTCATCAGGCCTATCGGAGATTGAAACGCAACAGCCTACAATAACTGGGAAGCGTTTGTTTGGCGACGGTCTGAACGTCGGTAAACAGATCATTGGGACCACGTTTAATACTTTATTCTTCGGTTTTTTTGGTGGCTTCTTATCGTTGTTCATATGGTTCGTCGGCCTTCGTTACTCGATTGGTGAGGTTTTTAATGACAAAGTGTTTGTTGCTGAGCTGTTGATGGTGTTACTGTCGTTTATCGGCGTTCTCATTACGGTGCCAATGACAGCGGCAGTAGCTAGTTGGCGTTGGCATCGACAGCCACACCAATCACAAAAACAGCCGGTAGTGACTAAAGTGGACGTAGATGAATAAAAAGACACACCCGGTATGTTATACTGTTAGAAGTGACGTCGTAAGCTGAGCAAAGAAAAGCAACAAGCGGCGACGTAAGGGGGGCAAAGAAGTGGCACAACAACTGAAATTGGTTATTATTACAGGGATGAGTGGTGCTGGCAAAACGGTTGCCATGCAAAGCTTTGAGGACTTGGGCTACTTTGTTATGGATAACATGCCACCCAAATTATTGCCTAAGTTTTGGCAGCTGGTCAGACAGTCAGGGAATGTTAAAAAGGTTGCGCTTGTCGTAGATTTACGCTCGCGTGAATTTTTTGATGACCTGCAGGAAATGATCGCAATTTCTTTAAGCACTGGCACGGTAGATACATCGGTATTATTTCTCGATGCGTCAGATGCCGAATTGGTGGCAAGGTATAAGGAAACCCGGCGAGCACATCCACTAGCCATGGATGGCCGCGTTTTAGATGGTATTCATCAGGAGCGAAGTTTGCTGTCGGAAATGAAGGAACGGGCAGACTTGGTCATCAACACGGATCATTTGACGCCACGGCAGCTGCGTGAAGATATTTTTGAACAATTTGAAAATCAAGATAAACAGTCGGAATTTCATGTTGAAATTTTGTCGTTTGGGTACAAATATGGTTTGCCGATCGATGCAGACATCGTGATGGACGTTCGATTTTTACCAAATCCATATTATGTGCCTGAATTAAAATCACTGACTGGCCGTGACCCAGCTGTGTATGATTACGTAATGAAACAGCCGGCCACGGAATCCTTTTACAAGCAGTTTTTAGAGCTTTTAAAACTGACCTTGCCTGGCTATCAAAAAGAGGGCAAAACCAGTTTGACCGTTGCAATTGGTTGTACTGGTGGTCAACACCGGTCAGTTGCTATCACAGAACGACTAGGTAAAGATTTAAGTCAGGACTATCGCGTTCATGTCAGTCATCGTGACGTGGAGAAACGAAAGGAAACGGTTAACCGCTCATGAAAGAAATCATGGAGAAGCGGCGGCCACGCGTAGTTGTCATTGGTGGAGGCACGGGTTTGCCCGTTGTCCTTAATTCCTTGCATAAGCAGGACGTCGATGTAACTGCCGTTGTGACGGTCGCAGATGACGGTGGTTCTTCGGGAATCATTCGGAACTATATTAACGTTGTGCCACCTGGTGATATTCGGAATGTCATGGCCGCCTTGTCGCGGTTGTCACCATTGGAATTGAAGGTCTTTCAGTATCGGTTTGAGGCTAATGATAACTTCTTTTCCGGTCATGCGATTGGCAATCTAATTATCGCGGCGCTCACTGAAATGGAGCACGGCGTGTTTGGCGCTGTTCAGGAACTGTCCGAAATGATGCATGTAGATGGTCATGTTTATCCAGTTGCCAATGAACCGTTGGTGCTTCATGCTGAGTTTACCGATGGCACACAACTCGCGGGAGAGGCTGAAATTACAGCTGCTCACAAACAGATTAAACGTGTGTGGGTCACACCACAGCCAGATTCTGACGATGAGATTGCTAAGGCGATGCCAGCCGTAATCGATGCCATTTTAGGCGCCGATTTGATTGTGTTGGGACCTGGTAGTCTATTTACGAGCATTTTGCCAAACCTTATGGTGTCAAACGTGGGCGAGGCAATTATGCATACTCCTGCGGAAGTTGTGTATATTTGTAACATTATGACGCAGAAGGGTGAAACGGATCACTTTACTGATGCCGATCACGTTCAGGTATTAAACAAGCATTTGGGTGCCAATTTCGTAGATACAGTCCTTGTGAATACTGAACGGGTTCCAGAGGATTACATGGATTGGAAACGCTGGAACGAGGTGTCAACGCAAGTAACGTCAGATACCGACGCATTGACAAGGATGGGTGTCCGGTCGATTCGAGCCAATTTACTCCAGTTACGGGATGCCGGTGCTTTTCACGACGGGACCAAGGTGGTTGCTGAGCTGATGAAGTTGCTTGCACATAAACATATTCAATAACTGCCTTGATCAATAAGGTGATAAAAAAGGAGGCAGCACGATGTCCTATGCCAGTGACGTAAAAAAAGAGCTGACTGGATTAAAGGTGCACGCGGCGAATGGAAAGGCTGAATTAATGGCCTTGATTCGCATGAACGGCGCGGTCAGCATTGTTAACCACGCGTTTGTGTTAAACGTGCAAACGGAAAATCCGGCGATTGCTCGACGAATTTATGCATTATTAAAGCAGTTTTACCGTTTGGAAGCAGAACTGATTGTTCGTAAAAACGTCAAACTCAAGAAAAACAACATGTATGTCGTGCGGCTAAGAACCGGTACGCAACAAGTTTTAAACGATCTTCATGTGTTAGGCGACATGGGAATCGAAGAGGTGGTGCCACAAAATGTGCTTACAGAAGATAGCGAAGTTCGCTCGTATTTAAGAGGTGCATTTTTGGCAGGTGGTTCGGTTAATAACCCGGACACCAGTCGTTACCATCTCGAGGTTTATTCTTTGTATGAAGAACAGAATCAACAGATTTGTGAGTTAATGAATCAATATGACTTAAATGCCAGAATGACAAATCGTCGAAGTGGCTACATTACTTACCTTAAGGAAGGCGAGAAAATTTCTGATTTTCTCACCTTAATTGGGGCGACTAATGCCATGTTAAAGTTTGAAGATGTGCGCATTATGCGTGACATGCGTAATTCAGTCAACCGGCTTGTTAACTGTGAGACGGCGAACATGGAGAAAGTTGCTTCTGCTAGCTCTCGTCAAATTGATAACATCGAGTACATCAAATCGCGTGTTGGATTAGGCCAGTTACCAGCTAAGCTTCAGGCCATGGCCGAGACTAGATTGGCCAATCGTGAAGTTAGTTTGAAGGAACTAGGTGACCTGATTCCGGGAGGACCAATTTCCAAGTCTGGCGTTAACCACCGTTTGCGGAAAATCAATGAATTTGCTGATAAACTGCGTGAGGATGACATTATTTCAGCGTAGTTGTCGATTTTGTAGTTTGATGTGAACATCAAATAATAGGTGCACAAAATGACCGATTTCCTTTAACTGGGAAACCGGTCATTTTATTTATGCTCAAGTTAATTGCGTGGTTGTTGCAGTGCGGCTACATTAGTAGGATTGCTCAAACATGTCTTTAAATCGTCAAGCAAACCTTTTTCGCGTGGATGCCAGTCCAACACCTTTTGAGTCCACGTGCTGCTGGTGGGATTACTGCCGACAACGGTAGGTTCAAACCAGCCAAAGTAGGCCTTAGCGGTTTCTTCATCGAAGTGTTCTACCGGCACACGCAACGTGTTGCCAATTGTTTCAACAATGGTCTTTACAGGAACACCTTCTTCGGCAACCGCGTTATAGGTTGCGCCGGCCTCGCCGTTTTCTAATGCGGCGACGAACAGTTGTGCTGCATCGTTACGATGAACGGATGGCCAAACATTGGTGCCATCACCGACGTAGCCAATCTTACCTTGATTAACCGCCATTTGAGCCAGAATGCTACCAAATCCTTGACGCTGAACGTCGTGAACTGTGGGTGCCAAACGAACAACGCTGGCGCGAACGCCCTGTTGTGCATAACTGAGCGCCAGTGCTTCGGAAGCTGCTCGACCAACGGGGTGTGCCATATGGTCCTGTTCGGTAGCAGTGCGTCCCATGCCAACCGCCATTAAGGTGCCAGATGTATTAACTAGTGGCTTGTCAGTGTTGGCTAAAGCATCGCCTAACGCTTTGATAGCAGCCATGTCTTTAGCGACGGCTTCATCATAATGGTTAAAATCATTAGTAAAGGCGAGGTGAATAACACCGTCACTGCTCTTTGCGGCCGTTGATAAGCTATCTAAATCGTCCAGTGAGCCTTTTATGGGTGTGGCGCCTGCCTGAGTTAATTGTTGAGCCGAATGATCTGAATGAGCCAGTGCAAGAACCTCATGACCATGTTCAATTAGCGTTTTAACAACAACCTGACCAATGAAGCCATTACTGTAAAAGGCACCCGTAAAATGTAGGAAAACGGCAGGTTAGAACTGTTGGTTTTCCTACATTTTTTGTATCATGAATCACATCAGAGTGTAGGAGGAATTTGATGTGAGACGTGATTTAAGAGAAGGAGTGACGATTTACGTGACTGAAAATATTAAGCCTAACTTCGCCGAGATTGCCCGGCAATATAATGTTGATTATCGAACCGTTAAGAAAGCCTATGAGGAAGTCAAAGCTGGACTTAAGGGCCGACCAAGTGGTCGACCGAAACGGCCAAGTTTACTGGATCCATTCAAGCAAACCATCGATTCAAAGCTTGAACTAAATTGTTCGGCTGCTTCAATTTTTAAATTTATCCAGAAGAAGGGCTTTACCGGCAGCTATACCCTCGTGAAAGATTATTGTCGCCAAACCCGCCGAGAACGAGTTAAGAAAGCTACCATTCGGATTGAACATTCCCCTGGTCTCTCTGCTCAAGTTGACTGGAAAGAAGAAATGGCCCTAGTGAGCAGCGAGGGTGAGCTGTTTAAATTCAATATTTTCTTGTATGTATGGTAGATTGCAAATTTAATCCGAATTTTTGGACAAATTGGTCAGCATAACCTGATACGGTGTTTTCCAGTCAAGTATTTTAAGCGGTCTCTGGTTAATTTGGAGTAACGTCGTCGTTAAATCTTGAGCACTAATGTGCTCAAAACGAGTCCCCTTAGGATAAAAATAACGTAAATTCCGATTAAAGCGTTCATTACTACCACGTTCAGCTGGCGTATAAGCATGACAGTAATAGGTCTTAATACCATATTGTGATTCAAATGATACTAGCCCACTAAACTCAGTACCACGGTCCACAGTAAAACTGTGCACCGGTCCATTAAAAGTTGTTAGGAACTTAGTCAGTGCTTCATTAACACTCGCTGTCGTTCGGTCCTTTAACCGATATGCCCAAAGGAACCGTGATTTGCGATCGATTAAAGTTAATAAAACTGCCTTACTATGCCCACGAGGGCCAACGACGGTATCTAGTTCAAAATCACCGATGCGATTACGTTGATTAATCATCATGGGACGCTGTTCAATCGATCGCCCCAAAGATTGATTATATTTGGATCGTTGGTCAACGTTACGCCGTTGGCGTACGCCATGTTCAGGTAGATCATTCAAGGAGAAACCAATTCTCCCCTGATTTAGCCAATTATAAATAGATTTAGTCGCTAGTTTAAATTCGTGAGCAATCATTCCTGGTGACCAGCTTAGATGTAAATGGTTGAGAATTGTTTGCTTTAACTCATCGCTCAGCTTAGTTTTCCGACCACATCGTGATCGCTTGTATTCGGCATCTGTTTGTGCTAATTCAGCCTGATAAGGTTGACATCGAGATAATTCATAAGAAATTGTTGACGGTGATCGGTTCAGCCGAACGCCCATTTGGATATTGGACAGCCCTAGTTCACAAAAGGTTTCGATTTTAATTCGTTCGGAATAGGTTATACTAGACAAAAGATCAGCTCCTAAAAGATGGGTTTGTTGTAAACACCATTTTAAAGGAAGCTGATCTTTTTTGTCCGAACAGCGTTCGGATTAATTTTACAATCTACTGTATTGCCTTATTCAAAACTCAAATATATGACACTAACCTTTGATCGGAGCCAAGATACCCTCTTTTCTTGCTTACACGACGCTTTCCTTCATACCGGAGGTATTCCGACGGAAATCTGGTTTGATAATATGAAAACCGTTGTGGATCATACAAAATCCCAGTTTGGCCACGCTGTCTTTAACGAACGGTTCCACGAATTCTGTAAAGATGCCGGTTTCACACCAATTGCTTGTCGACCATTCAGACCACAAACTAAAGGTGCAGTTGAAGCCCTTGCTCGCACGGTTGAACGTTTACGGCCATACAATACTGAATTTGCTGATGGAACTGAGCTAATCGAACTAGTTCATATGCTCCGAGATGATCTAAATCATGAAACTTCGCAGGCCACGGACGAAGTCCCGTACCTGAAATGGTTAGACGAAGAAAAAGAGTACCTTCATCGCGTTCCAGTTAATCTCCTTGAACCATACTTCGAAGAAAACATTACCCGTGTCGTTTCGAAGGAGGCCATGATCAATTTCCGCAAATGTAAGTACTCAGTAGATCCGCGATACATTGGTTGTACGGTTGCTGTTGAAATCTCCAATGATGAGCAGCGCATTCACATTTATTATAACGGAGAAGAAATTCGTACGCACTCCATAACTACCAATTCGCTGAATTATGACCCCCAAGATCAGTTCAATATCCTCAAATCTGATTTGCTTAAAGGGCGGACAGATGAAGACATTTCAGCTTACATTCGTGAACATATGACTGATTACGACAACTTATAGGAGGCTACCATGACCACTAATAATCAAATTCTTTTAAATAATCTTGAGCGCTTAGGGTTAAACAAAATCCGTGAATACTTGCCGAATTACCTTGATCAAATTCACACTGATAATCTGTCATTAACTGAGGCGCTAATTGATTTAACTAATTCGGAACTCCAGAATCGACACGAAGGTCAGATTGCACGGGCCATTGGCCGTGCTCGGTTCCCCAATACAAAATCCCTAGATACATTTGATTTTAGCTTTCAACCCAGTATGAATCGCCAAGAGGTTCTGGAATTCCAGAATCTGGCTTTTATGGAAAAGTCTGAAAACTTAATCTTTATTGGCAATCCGGGAGTCGGTAAAACCCACTTGGCAATTAGTATTGGGATTGAGGCCTGTAAACAGGGCTGTCGGGTTCTCTTTATTAATTGTCATGAGCTGTTGATTAGATTGAGAGCAGCTTACGAAAAAGGACTGCTTGATCGATCTCTAAGCCGCTATTCGCGCTATGACCTATTAATTATTGATGAAATTGGGTATTTGCCAATTGGTCACCAAGAAGCTAACCTCTTATTTCAGCTAGTCAATGCCCGCTATGAAAAGCATTCAACGATCATTACCAGCAATAGTGATCTATCCGCTTGGGTTGATATTTTCCAGAACCCAACTGTGACAGCAGCCATTCTCGATCGCTTGGTTCATCATGTTCACGTAGTGAAGATCACTGGTAAATCTTACCGATTACGTGGCCTCAAGTAACTGCCGAAAACCTACATTTCTTTCTGCCGAAAACCTACATTTTTAAACTGCCCTTGACAATTACCACCTGTAACAAAAACTTTCATAATAAGTGCCTTCTTTTTAAATTTCATTTATTTGATAAAGTTTGTTTTATAAATGATAGCTCTATCGGTAAAGATTATAACCGATAGACTTATCGGTATCAAGTGGTAAACTAAAATAAATTACTTTTAAAGAAATGGGATCAGAAGGATGAAGAAAAAAGACGACCAAAAATATAATCGCATTCTTGATGTTGCTGGCGATCTGATTATTACCGATAGTGTCGGTGCGGTTTCAACAACAAAAATTGCTAAGCAAGTTGGCATTTCCCAGTCTAGTATCTACGTTTATTTCAAGAATCGTGAGGCACTGTTACTTACTCTATATGTCCGTGAATTGCAGCGTTTGTATGCTCAGGACAGCGGGGAAGATTTGCGTTCACTGTCGTTTGAAACAGCAATGAAACAGTATCTTGAGCAACTGTTTCACTATGGTTTGACCTATCCTAAAAGTATGACGATCATTCAAAAGTTAAAAGAGGATTACGTCTTTGACGAGCAGGCTGGTGAGCAAATTAATGTCATCGTTCATCAAAGTGCCGTACAGCAGTTGTTATTTAAAGGGCTGGCTGACAAAACATTACGGCAAGTGGATATTTCACTACTTAGAAACATTATTTTTTCGACGATCAAACTGCACACGGACAACTTGCGGCAAGGTGTGTACACTGAGGCAGACGTGCCGTTTGAAAGAATCCAACGCATGCTAATGAAGGCGGTTCAGAATAACTAATTTAAGCCGAAAGAAACAGTTTGGTTAGTGGGTAGAAATAAATTTGCATATACGCAAATATTAACGATAAGGTGTTGTTGTAGCCTCCCAAGCAGTGATAGGTTCGCTTTAATAAAGAGCTAATGGGGGAGATTACATGACCAAAATAATTCATCGCGGTTGGTTCAGCATCGCTATTGTTATGGCGCTGATCAATGGCTTAGAAGTTCCCTTTAACACGGCTACCTATGCCTATATTTTTAAACTGATTACGATGCGTGACTTGGCCGGCGTCGGAATTTATCTGGCAATCATTCTAGGCGGATATTTATTCTTTTCGCTTTTGTCATACTGGCAAAGCTGGGTAGTCAATAAAAATGTGGCGTTTATCAATTTACGTCTGAAAACCTGTTATGTAGAAGCAAAGGTCGAGCGAGATGATCCCAGCCAGCAGGATTTCGAAGCAAATGGCCTATCATTTTTAATGAATGATTTGAAGCTACTCGAGGATAATTATTGGCGCAACGTGTTTCGATTATTAGGATACGGCACAACCATTTTGGTCACCACGGGGTATGCACTACACAATAGTTTTCGGCTAACTGGGATTTTCTTAGCGTTTATGTTGGTGCCAATGGTCTTTCAGCGTTTGGCAAGTAAAGGGACGACGACTAAAGCAACCGTTTGGTCACAAAAAAATGCACAGTTGGCAATACGCGTAAAGGAGCTATTACACGGGGCAATGACCATTCGTCGCTATCATGCTGAGGCTGGTTACAGAACTAAGCTACTCAGGGATGTTGGTAGTGTTGAAGAAGCGAATGCTGCGCTTAAGAATCGCATTGCACTGGCCAACAGTCTGCTAATGTATTTGTTTTATCTATTTTCAGAAACGCCGATTGCCATCGGTATCTACCTGACTATTTCGGGAATGTTAACGTTACCGGAATTTGTTGCAGTCCAATATTCAACCAACATGATTTTAAACAGCGTCAATCAAATGCTGACTTGTATTAACCAGATTGGGAGTACTAAGGCTGTTCGCCAACAGTTGCGTCGAAGTATTCCCAAAGAAGGCGCGACGGCGGAGTTGCCCATGAAATCGACTCAGTTTAAGAAATTGACATTGACAAACATTAGCTTTAAACGTGAACATCGTGACATTTTAAATGACATTAATTTGCGAGTCCAGAAAGGTGAAAAAGTGTTGATTCAAGGACCATCCGGCGTGGGCAAATCAACATTGTTGTCGGTTATGTTAAAAGAGTTGCCAGTTACAAACGGTCAACTGTTACTCAACGGGCAAGACTATGATGAGGCTCAGGTAGAGACTCTGTTTAGCAAGGTTTCACAAACACCGATTATCTTTGCTGAGACTATCAGATTTAATCTAACGTTGGGGATGCCATTCCCTGAGAGCGCGATTTTAGCTGCTGTCAAACAAGCGGGACTCAGTGACGTCATCAATGAACCCAAGCTGAATCAGCAAATAACAGAAGGCGGTAAAAATCTTTCTGGCGGTCAGTTAAAGCGTATTGAAATTGCGCGGGCATTGCTGTTTAAACGACAAGTATTGTTGATTGATGAGGGAACCGCTTCCCTTGATCTGGCAACAGCAAAACAGATTCATGACACACTGTTGTCGTTGTCTAATTTGACAATGATTGAGGTAGACCACCATATTCCACATGAGTTGTTATCCAAGTATGATCATCGCTATCAACTGAACAATGGCCGTTTAGAAGTGCTCGACTAATAATTACCCATGACTGGTCGTCCGGATGATCCAGACCGCTATCATCAGAACGGTGTTAAAAATGGTCAATGAATAAATGTGGCTCGCTCTCAATTTACTGTAGACGCAAAAAGACCCTCGTCATTTGACGAAGGCCTTTGCTTGCTTATTATGATTACTTTTGCATTTCGCTGGAGTTAGTCATAATGTGGTCAATCAAACCATAATCTAAGGCTTGCTCAGCGGTCATGTAGTTATCCCGTTCAGTATCCTTATTGATGGTTTCGATGTCTTGACCAGTCTTTTCAGCCAGCAAGTTGTTGATCATCTTCCGTGTCTTCAGAATTTCTTCAGCCACGATTTCGATTTCAGTTTGCTGACCTTGAGCACCACCAGAAGGTTGGTGAATCAAGATTTCTGAGTGTGGTAAGGCAAAACGTTTACCCTTAGCACCAGAAGTTGCCAGAATGGAAGCCATTGAAGCAGCCATTCCCATGACAATCGTTTGAACATCAGACTTAACAAAGTTCATGGTGTCGTAGATTGCCATTCCGGAAGTGATAACACCACCGGGTGAGTTAATATACATGTAAATATCTTTATCAGAATCTTGGGCATCCAAGAAGAGCAATTGAGCGATGATGGCGTTGGCCATGTCATCTTCGATTGGTCCGGAAACCATAATGATCCGGTCTTTTAATAGTCGTGAGTAAATGTCGTAGGCACGTTCGCCACGGCTGGACTGTTCAATAACAGTTGGAATCAAAGCCATAATTGAGGCCTCCTTGTAATTTGCGTTGTCATTTAGCACTTGTAATGGTGCTCTGCTAATCAACGTAATTGTAGTTTAACCCAAAGGTCAGAAAAGGTCAAACAAAATGGTGCGATTGTTTGAAAAAATGTGATAAAAAGTTGTGTACAATGTGATAGCCTTAGAGTATCAAGGGGTTAGGAGAGTTAGAGATGAATAAAAAATGGTTAACGTGGCCAGTATTTGTCACGTTAAGTGAGATTTATATCGCGCCGTTAAATATTATGTGGTTTATTTTGGGCTCTGCCATTGCCCAATATCAGTATGGTGTCGTCAACTGGATTAACGTTGTTTTGTGTTTAGTGGATGTGTTTATTTTTGATCTCGCAGTTAACGTGTCCGATAACTATTACGACTACGTACACGCTGCGGATCGTGAGGGGTACGCCGCACATACAAATCCAATTGGCCGGTTGCATTTGCCCAAACGTGGTGTGTGGTGGCTAGCAGTTGCCCTGTACGTTGTCTCTGCAATCCCTGGGGTTATTCTAGTTATGTGCACCGGATGGCCGGTATTGCTGTTTGGGATTATTGGTTACTTGATTGGTATTTTCTATACCGCTGGTCCGTACCCATTACATGCCATGCCGATTTGTGAAACTGTGGTCGCTTTTTCCATTACATATTTAATTGAACTCGTCTGTGTTTACATCAGCATTTATGGTCAGCGTCCGTTTACATGGGGCGTTGCAGGCACGACATTTGCATTATGTCTACCAATTACGCTGCTGTTCTTTACCGTTCAATTAGGGAATAATACGGCAGATCTAGACGAAGATATCAAAAACAATCGTCACACACTGGCTTATTTCATTGGTCGCAAACGGGCTGTCAGGGTGATGCAAGTCTTATTGATTGTTGGCAGCTTATGGCCAATTGTAAACTTGGTTTTGGGACTGGCACCGTGGATCACTGTGCTAAGCGTGGTGTTGCTGCCGATTATGTGGCGGGGAATTAAACCATTCTACGCAGTTCAAGATAAGCAGAAAACGTACATGAAAGTGATTAAAAATACATCTTTATTTTATATTGGGTACACCGCACTGTTTGCAATTGGCGCATGGCTGTAAAAATAAAATTAGAAAAATCGTTTGACAAATGGTAGATTGCAAATTTAATCCGAATTTTTGGACAAATTTGTCAGCATAACCTGATACGGTGTTTGCCAGTCGAGTATTTTAAGCGGTCGCTGGTTAATTTGGAGTAACGTCGTCGTTAAATCTTGAGCACTAATGTGTTCAAAACGAGTCCCTTTAGGATAAAAATAACGTAAATTCCGATTAAAGCGTTCATTACTACCACGTTCAGCTGGCGTATAAGCATGGCAGTAATAGGTCTTAATACCATATTGTGATTCAAGTGATACTAGCCCACTAAACTCAGTGCCACGGTCCACAGTAAAGCTGTGCACCGGACCATTAAAAGTGGTTAGGAACTTAGTTAGTGCTTCATTAACAGTCACTGTCGTCCGATCTTTTAACCGGTATGCCCAAAGGAACCGTGATTTTCGATCGATTAAAGTTAATAAAACTGCCTTACTATGCCCACGAGGACCAACGACTGTATCTAGTTCAAAATCGCCGATGCGATTACGTTGATTAATCATCATGGGACGCTGTTCAATTGATCGCCCCAAAGATTGATTATATTTGGATCGTTGGTCAACGTTACGCCGTTGGCGTACGCCATGTTCAGGTAGATCATTCAAGGAGAAATCAATTCTCTCCTGATTTAGCCAATTATAAATAGATTTAGTAGCTAGTTTAAATTCGTGAGCAATCATTCCTGGTGACCAGCTTAGACGTAAATGGTTGAGAATTTTTTGCTTTAACTCATCGCTCAGCTTAGTTTTCCGACCACATCGTGATCGCTTGTATTCGGCATCTGTTTGTGCTAATTCAGCCTGATAAGGTTGACATCGAGATAATTCATAAGAAATTGTTGACGGTGATCGGTTCAGCCGAACGCCCATTTGGATATTGGACAGCCCTAGTTCACAAAAGGTTTCGATTTTAATTCGTTCGGAATAGGTTATACTAGACAAAAGATCAGCTCCTAAAAGATGGGTTTGTGGTAAACACCATTTTAAAGGAAGCTGATCTTTTTTGTCCGAACAGCGTTCGGATTAATTTTACAATCTACCAAATGATTAAAATGCTAGTATATTTCTAATCAACATTTAATCATTGTTTTCAAACCTAGTAGTGAATGATCTGTGTGTCAGGAAGTCGGTGGTTGCTGCGAACCGATCAGGATCATCTCATCGAAATACCTGAAAACGAAAATGACCGGGCATCGCTGGACCGTTATCCCAGTGAGAGTGAATAAGATGGGCGGAAGGCTCGTTTTATTAAGCTGGGTGGTACCACGGTAAACTAATCGTCCCTGTTATGCATGATGCATAGCAGGGACGATTTTTTGTATTTAGAGTGTGACCAAGCACGGATTTAGGGATTGGGAGCACGTTTAGGAGAATGGTGCCGCAGCCCGGCATTAAAAAGAGAGAAAAGGGGGCCAATGGAAAATGACAGAAAATTGTGGGGGCAATCCTCGATATAGAACCTCAATGAATGACACTCAACGTTTACAACAATTTGGACATTCAAAAAATGAGGTATTCACATGGAAAAACAAACATTTAAAGTTGGTCGTAACGAAGCACTAATTGTCTTACTAGGCATGTTGTTAATTATGGGATTTGGCGTGATTAAATTTGGTTTGTCGCCCCAAGTGTAAAAGGCACCCGTAAAATGTAGGAAAACGGCAGGTTAGAACTGTTGGTTTTCCTACATTTTTTGTATCATGAATCACATCAGAGTGTAGGAGGAATTTGATGTGAGACGTGATTTAAGAGAAGGAGTGACGATTTACGTGACTGAAAATATTAAGCCTAACTTCGCCGAGATTGCCCGGCAATATAATGTTGATTATCGAACCGTTAAGAAAGCCTATGAGGAAGTCAAAGCTGGACTTAAGGGCCGACCAAGTGGTCGACCGAAACGGCCAAGTTTACTGGATCCATTCAAGCAAACCATCGATTCAAAGCTTGAACTAAATTGTTCGGCTGCTTCAATTTTTAAATTTATCCAGAAGAAGGGCTTTACCGGCAGCTATACCCTCGTGAAAGATTATTGTCGCCAAACCCGCCGAGAACGAGTTAAGAAAGCTACCATTCGGATTGAACATTCCCCTGGTCTCTCTGCTCAAGTTGACTGGAAAGAAGAAATGGCCCTAGTGAGCAGCGAGGGTGAGCTGTTTAAATTCAATATTTTCTTGTATGTATTGCCTTATTCAAAACTCAAATATATGACACTAACCTTTGATCGGAGCCAAGATACCCTCTTTTCTTGCTTACACGACGCTTTCCTTCATACCGGAGGTATTCCGACGGAAATCTGGTTTGATAATATGAAAACCGTTGTGGATCATACAAAATCCCAGTTTGGCCACGCTGTCTTTAACGAACGGTTCCACGAATTCTGTAAAGATGCCGGTTTCACACCAATTGCTTGTCGACCATTCAGACCACAAACTAAAGGTGCAGTTGAAGCCCTTGCTCGCACGGTTGAACGTTTACGGCCATACAATACTGAATTTGCTGATGGAACTGAGCTAATCGAACTAGTTCATATGCTCCGAGATGATCTAAATCATGAAACTTCGCAGGCCACGGACGAAGTCCCGTACCTGAAATGGTTAGACGAAGAAAAAGAGTACCTTCATCGCGTTCCAGTTAATCTCCTTGAACCATACTTCGAAGAAAACATTACCCGTGTCGTTTCGAAGGAGGCCATGATCAATTTCCGCAAATGTAAGTACTCAGTAGATCCGCGATACATTGGTTGTACGGTTGCTGTTGAAATCTCCAATGATGAGCAGCGCATTCACATTTATTATAACGGAGAAGAAATTCGTACGCACTCCATAACTACCAATTCGCTGAATTATGACCCCCAAGATCAGTTCAATATCCTCAAATCTGATTTGCTTAAAGGGCGGACAGATGAAGACATTTCAGCTTACATTCGTGAACATATGACTGATTACGACAACTTATAGGAGGCTACCATGACCACTAATAATCAAATTCTTTTAAATAATCTTGAGCGCTTAGGGTTAAACAAAATCCGTGAATACTTGCCGAATTACCTTGATCAAATTCACACTGATAATCTGTCATTAACTGAGGCGCTAATTGATTTAACTAATTCGGAACTCCAGAATCGACACGAAGGTCAGATTGCACGGGCCATTGGCCGTGCTCGGTTCCCCAATACAAAATCCCTAGATACATTTGATTTTAGCTTTCAACCCAGTATGAATCGCCAAGAGGTTCTGGAATTCCAGAATCTGGCTTTTATGGAAAAGTCTGAAAACTTAATCTTTATTGGCAATCCGGGAGTCGGTAAAACCCACTTGGCAATTAGTATTGGGATTGAGGCCTGTAAACAGGGCTGTCGGGTTCTCTTTATTAATTGTCATGAGCTGTTGATTAGATTGAGAGCAGCTTACGAAAAAGGACTGCTTGATCGATCTCTAAGCCGCTATTCGCGCTATGACCTATTAATTATTGATGAAATTGGGTATTTGCCAATTGGTCACCAAGAAGCTAACCTCTTATTTCAGCTAGTCAATGCCCGCTATGAAAAGCATTCAACGATCATTACCAGCAATAGTGATCTATCCGCTTGGGTTGATATTTTCCAGAACCCAACTGTGACAGCAGCCATTCTCGATCGCTTGGTTCATCATGTTCACGTAGTGAAGATCACTGGTAAATCTTACCGATTACGTGGCCTCAAGTAACTGCCGAAAACCTACATTTCTTTCTGCCGAAAACCTACATTTTTAAACTGCCCTTGACACCCAAGTTCCCGTTATGTTAGTTATGGGATTATTGATGGCATGGGGTGTTGCTCACCGTTTGCCATGGTCGTTAATTAACGAAGGAATCAAGGATGGGATTGAAACCGGGATTGTCCCAATTTTCATTTTCATTCTGGTTGGTGCGTTAATTAGTACATGGATTGCTGCTGGTATCATTCCATCCTTGATGGTTTTCGGTTTTCATTTAATCAGTGTTCAGTGGTTCGTCCCTTCCGTATTTGTCGTCTGTGCACTGGTTGGTAGCGCCGTTGGTAGTGCCTTTACCGTTATTTCTACAGTCGGCATTGCGTTCTTCGGGATGGGCGTTACGATGCACGTTAACCCAGCCTTAGTGGCCGGTGCGATTATCTCCGGCGCAGTTTTTGGTGATAAATCGTCACCGCTATCCGAATCGACCAACTTAACCGCAGCTGTTGTTGACGCAGATTTATTCAAACATATTATGAACTTGATGTGGTCCACCATTCCCGCATTTATTATTGCGTTAGTTGTATTTGCCATTATGGGAAGCGGCGAAAAGGGTGCTAGTCTAGCCAGCATCAATCATGTCATCAACATTTTAGACAACAACTTTACTATTTCAGCTTGGGCGATTGTGCCGATTGCGTGCATGTTCATTTGCGCATGGCGGCGAGTGCCAGCGATTCCAACATTATTTTTAAACATTGGTGTTTCGCTGGTGATGTTACTGATCGAGCATCCAGGCACTAAGTTAACCAAAATTGCTAGCATCATTGAAGCGGGATTTGTTTCTCACACAGGTAATAAAGAAGTTGATTTATTACTATCGCGTGGCGGTATTGCAAGCATGATGGGAACGGTCTCACTGATTGTGTTGACCTTATCACTTGGTGGTTTGTTGATGCAATTTGGGTTGATTGATGCTGTGATGACGCCATTTGCGAAACATTTAAACTCCGATGGCAAACGGATCATTGCGGTCGTTCTCTCAAGTATTGGTGTTAACATCTTCATCGGTGAACAATTCTTATCCGTTATCCTTCCAGGTAAGGCATTCAAGAAAACATTTGACGAATCAGGATTAGCTCCCGTCGCATTAGGACGGGCGCTTGAAGATGGCGGAACGGTTATTAACTACCTGATTCCGTGGGGTGTTGCTGGCGTGTTTGCAGCCAACACACTTGGTGTTCCAACGATGCAATACTTGCCATTCGCATTATTTAGCTTATTGTCACCAGTATTTTCTATATTAAGTGGCTTGACTGGTATCGGTTTGAAGCATCAAGACGTTGCAAAAACGGAGTCAGAAAATTTTAAGCAGGTCACGGCTTCAACGGCTGTAGAAGAGTAATACGTCCGGTTAAAGCGGTAGCGTGTGAACGAAGTCGTGACCAAAATAAAATAATTATTATGGCCGTTTGTGGTACGGTTATTGCATTGATGACTAAACCGGACTTGCTCACGTTGTCTAAAGCTGGTATAGTATTACGTGTTATTAAACACAGTATTGAGAGGAGAAGCATCATGGCAGAAAAGAAACCATTGAACTCATTCGCCGGCCAACGTCCCGTTGCTAAACGTCAACGTCGTATTCGCCGTGAAAAAGAAATTGCCGCAATCCAACGTTGGGCTGCTGGTAAGACTGACACGATCGAAGCAGCTCCAAAGGCTAAGTAATTTCGGTTGGTAGGCTTTTCTGATCGTCTCTAATTCAGTACATCAAAAAGCATTTAGTCCCGCAATCTCGTCATGAAAATGATGGGGTTGCGGTTTTTTTATGGTTCTATCATATCTGTTGTTGGTCATGTCACAAGACATGATCGACAACAGATTTTTCTTTCTGTAATCTATGTATGTTGACACGAAAAAAGGATATCGACATTGCTTTATCCTTCCACGACCAAGTTTCAAGATAATATAAGAAAGCGGCGATATCCCATGTCTGATTCTACTAAAGTTCTGCTCAATATTGAAGATAAAAATGTTTTTATTGATGAGGTTGTCCGTGATGACCAGGCAATGCAGGTAAAGGCTCACCTAACCTATGTCCCTAAGGCCTGTTCAGAATGTGGCGTGTTGAATCAACACTCGATTATTAAATATGGCTGGCGAACGGTTCATGTTCGCTTACCAAAAACGGGTGAATGGGCTGTCGTCATGCATTTACGTAAACAATACTATGAGTGTCACGCATGTCGTGGACACTTTTTGGCTCACACAAGTATCGTTAAGCGTAACTGCTCAATATCTTACAATACGCATCAGGCTTGTTTATCGAAGCTAAACGAATCCGTCTCAATGAAACATATTGCACAAGAACTGAACACCTCGCCAAACTTCGTTTCGCGAGTGTTGAATCATTTTTCATCCGATTTTAAAACAGACTATCACCATCTTCCAGCTGCTCTCCACATCGATGAAATCAAGAGTACCAAGGATGCCCAAGGTTCGATGAGCTGTGTTCTGATGGACGGTGACCACCAGCTGCTTCGAGACATTCTTGACGTCCGAACCTTACCAGCTCTGACGCGTTATTTTAAACGTTATGACCTTGAAGTCCGGAATCAAGTTCGTTTCCTAGTGACAGACATGAACTATACCTATCCACAATTGACGGAAGAAATCTTTCCCAATGCGATTGTGATCATTGACCGATTTCACATCATTAATGCCATTCAACGTGGCTTAAATAAGACCCGTATTGAAGTGATGAAACAATTTGCGACATCATCGCGCGAGTATAAAGCCCTCAAAAAATATTGGAAATTATTACTCAAGCCGGCCGCAAACCTGGATTATAAGAACTTTCACCGCTTTTCCCAGTTTAAATACTTCACTACCGAAGTTGACGTTATTGATAATTTACTGAGCTTAAGTCCTGAATTGGCACAAGTCTACGCCTACGCACAGCGTTTGTGTGGGGCCGTCAGGACACATGATGTCGAAGAATTACGCAATGCCTTGGCCGATTCCGTTGGTGCACCTGAAACCTTTGAGACGTGCTTAACTTATATTCGTGAGCATCCTGACTACATTGAAAACACCTTGAGGCACAAAGATTACTCCAATGGTCCTTTGGAAGGAACGAATAATCGAATCAAAGTCCTTAAAAGATCTGACTATGGCTACACGAGATTTAAGAATTTCCGTTTGCGCGTCCTTGTTATGTTAAGGACAAAAACAAAACACCCAATCATCAAATAATGATTGAGTGCATTATGGTCGTTACCAACAACAGTTGACAGAGAACCTTTTTTATGAGCGTGACGACCCCCGGTAGAGACCGAGCAATAACGTAAAATGAGCGCTGTAAAGGTGAATTTTGCCTTTACAGCGCTCGTTTTGTGTTATGCACAGGTCTCTGGGGTGTCGAAGCGCGTTACGACTATGAAGCAGGAAAACGGGTTATGCACAGACTTCAGTGGGTGAGAGCACGTTATGGCTATGAAGTAGGAAAGTGGTCGATTCCAGTAATTTCGCTAATTTCCAGTAAATATGACTACATAATTGGACATGTCATACAATCAATTTTCTGAAATTATTACTATTGGTTTTAACTTCTAATTTGATCGTATTAAGTGATTTAGATCTGTAATCCAAATAAATTGAAATTTTTCAGCCTTCTGCGATGACATTTTAACTTAGAATGAATACAATGTACTCGGGAGGTGGAATTATGGGAACTGGTTCTAAACCCATCACGATTTTTTTCGTGATTTTGTATGCGTTTCTGTTTTATTTAGTATTTGCTAACAAGAACATGCTGGCGATGGAAGTGATGGCAGTGGGGATGTTATTGCAAGCCATCATTGATTGCTGGTGTGCTTTTCGCAAGTCAAAACCATGATACATATTTATAGGAGGCGTTCGCATGAGTGAACAGAAGGTTTACAACGATTATTTTTACGATGAACCTGTTTATGATTTGCATGACGGGGGTTATGTGCCATTGAAGGTACCGGATGTGCCGGAGAAGCCCTTAACAATTCCGAGTGTGTTAAAACCAGACAAAGTGGATGGCAATGATGTTTGGTATACCATTCGTGCTCAAGCTGGTGAAACACAAATTTTACCCGGTGTTAAGACGAAGACATGGGGCTACAATGCATCCTTGTTGGGCCAAACGGTCGTGTTGAAGGATGGTGTCCATTATCACGTGCATATCGTCAATGAATTACCTGAAGTGACAACGTTGCACTGGCATGGACTTAATGTGCCTGGCCCTGTCACAGATGGTGGTCCACATGCGCCAATTTATCCTGGTGAATCTCGTGACATTGACTTCACCTTGAATCAACCGGCTCAAACGGACTGGATTCACCCGCACCCATGTCCGAACACTGCTCGTCAGGTCTGGAACGGATTGGTAGCGGCAGTTGTTGTAACTGACGACGTCGAGAGTAAGCTACCATTCCCACGTAATTATGGTGTTGATGACATTCCGGTTATCTTGCAAGATCGTAGTTATCACGACAATCAATTGGATTATGATGCCGATTATGACGTGGATGGTACGTTAGGCGACACGCCGTTAGTTAACGGTACTGTAAACGGTGTCTTTAAAGTCACGACGCAACGGATTCGTTTAAGAATTTTGAACGGTGCTGACCGGCGTGAATACCGTTTGCACTTTAGTGATGATCACGAATTCACTCAAGTTGGCTCTGATGGCGGAATTTTACCCGCACCAGTTAAGTTGACTAAATTGATGCTGACCTGTGCTGAACGGGCAGAAGTTATCGTCGACTTTGGTGATCACAAACCGGGTGACAGGGTTCAATTGATGTCTGACGATGTGCCGTTGATGACGTTTGAAATTGGCGACTTTGAACCAGATAACACACAACTGCCAGATCATTTGGTTGATTTGGCCGATTGGGAACCAACGCCAGGTTTGCCCGTTGAAAAGACAGTTATGTCAGGTATGGACGACGAAGTCCGCCTCGACGGTAAGCTGTTTGATATGCAACGGATCGATCGCAAACAGAAGTTGGGTGACGTCGTTGACTGGGATGTGACTAACACAAATGACATGGGCAGTGGCATGATTCACCCGTTCCACATGCATGGCTGTCACTTCTTGGTACTGTCACGAAATGGTAAGGCACCTTATCCAAATGAACACGGCTACAAGGATGTTGTCGGTGTTAATGCCGGTGAAACTGTTAGAATTCGGGTTATGTTTGATGTGCCTGGGGTCTTCATGTATCATTGCCACATTTTGGAACACGAGGATACTGGGATGATGGCCCAGATTGAAGCTTACGATCCAGACCACCCACAAACATTCCACTTGCTAAGCATGGATGATGTTAACAACCGAACGAACCAAAATTAAATTAATCGTTGGCTAATATGAGCGGCGTCTTGAATAATTCAGACGCCGTTTTTATGTGAGTCGGCGAACACATAGAGAGAAGTGCATTTGTATGAGTGAGAAAGAGGCAACAGCGAGTGTCGACAATAGGGGGCACGTTTATAACCGATTATGGTTCATTATTACGCTACTGACGGGCACGTTCAGTATGTCCATCAGTCAATCGTCCTTATCGACTGCATATCCGACCTTGATGCGGACATTTAATATCGGGGCGCCACAAGTGCAGTGGATGACGACTGGCTTCATGTTGGTGATGAGTGTCATGATTCCCGTGAGTCCGTGGCTACTGAACAACGTTAAATTTACAACGCTATTTCGTTGGGTGACCGCTATGTTTGCGTTTGGGACATTGCTATGTATGATGGCGACGAGTTATCCAGTATTGTTAATTGGTCGTTTAATTGAAGCACTTGGCGTTGGTATTATCTTTCCATCGTTTCAAACGGTGTTGCTGACAATTACGCCTGAAGATCATCGGGGAGCAACGATGGGCACGGCAGGGCTAATCATGGGATCTGCTTTAGCAACCGGACCAATCGTTTCCGGAATTGTCCTGTCATTTGCAAGTTGGCGTGGTCTATTTGTATTGTTCTTCGTGCTCGTTACTGCTGTGTTTATTCTGTCCTTCTGGACGATTAAAGATGTTATGCCAGTTAATCGGTCGACAATGGACTGGTTGTCGATTATTTATTCGTTGGGGTTCATCGGTGTCTTGTACGTCCTTAATCAAATTGGGGTAAAGGGCGCTAACTGGTGGCTGACAACGCTGCTAATTATCAGTATCCTGGCGTTGATTGGCTTTTGTTATCGTCAGTTACATCGTGACCAGCCACTATTGGAATTACGAGTTTTCCACAGTCGTTTGTTCACGACCGGTGTGTTGCTAACGGGTGCTTCTTACATTGCACTGATTGTGACCACGATTGTGCTGCCGTTGTATTATCAAAATGTGCTCGGTTTATCAGCACTATTTTCTGGATTGTCACTGGTTCCAGCGGCCGTGGGTCTCAGTCTGTTGAACCCACTATCCGGTCATTTGATGGATCGCGTTGGACCACGAAACGTTGTCCTTACGGGGATGATTTTGATTGTGCTCGGGTTTGGCTACCTGACTATCTTTGCACGCCATTTAAACGTGTTTAGCTTAATTTTGGCTTCAATTGTGACTGAAGGTGGGAATGCATTTGTTATGATGCCAGCCGTAACACTGGGAGCAAACTCATTGCCTGATAAACTGATTTCTCACGGAACAGCTGTGACAACGACTGCCCGTCAGATTCTGGGATCAGCAGGGGTTGCTGCCGCCACGATTATTTTGACGCGGGTGACAGATGCGCATAAGGCTGCTCAAGGTTTACATCAGGCTACACTGACTGGTTATCAGATGACGTTCTTAACTTTTCTGATTATCGGAATCTTAGGCTTGGCATTAACGTTTACCTTACCGCGTGGTAAACAGGCACCAACGAAGTAGGGGTAAGAAAAATCGCCGTTCACATTAATTGTGAGCGACGATTTTTTATTTATATCTGGTTTATTTTGCATCTGGTGTTAGTCCCAGTTTGCGTTGGCAATCTGGACAATAACCATAGAGTTCGATGTGACCTTCGGTAATCATGTAACCAGACTGTTTAACCGCTGCACTTTCCAGATTGGCGAAATCATCATAAAAGATGTCCGTAATCTTCCCACAGTTCTGACAAACGGCGTGAAAATGTGGCCGACCAAAGTAGTCATAGTGGGTTCCTGCATCACCGTTTTCTAGTTCAATCACAATCCCTGTTTCGACTAACGTATTTAACGTATTGTAAATCGTTGCCAAGCTTAGTCCTTGGTGAACGGGTTTCAGTTCGTCAAACATGGTGCCAACGTCAGGATGATTGTGGTGTGTCATGAGGTAATGGAGCACAATCTGCCGTTGCGGGGTAACCCGCAGATGTTTGTCCTTTAATACTTTTACCGCTGCTTCATCAATAACCTGTGCCATAGGCAACTCCTTCCTTAGACTTGTTCTAACTTAATATTAAAACACTTTTCTATCTAAATACCAATTAGATGAATTGTCAAGGACTCATGTAATTGACGATATGTCTGAAATTATGGCAGTAAAATCAATTCCTCAAAATTTGAGTGGATTGATTTCGTTTTGCAGGTCGAGGACGTCATACCATGGGAGCGATCTCAGCCCTCAAACCCCGAGGGTCTTCAACCTCGGCTTGGAACCGAAGACCACGTTTCCAAGCCTGCCCTGCAATTCTGCCCTCGACCGGCTTCACTCATGTTGTACTAGATTTAGCTAAATTTAAAGCTAAAAATAAGAAAATGGGTCGCAATTGAATCTGCTGTTACATGCATGTGAGGGCGTCACCGTTGATACCGATTCGTGAAGGCGGTGTTAATTCGAATGATTCTGTCGAATTTACAGCACGGACGGTTGGGAAGACTCGTGATCTTGCGAGGCTTCCCAACGAGGTGAAAGTCTGTGGTTTTCAGGCTTGAACCGGTCCCACGACAAGTGTATCAACGGTGACAACCGGCAGTAAGGGCAGTAAGGTTCAATAGTTTAAAGGTAAAATCTTGCGCATATTGAAGCGGTTGCACTATGGTGAACACGATGATAACGCTGATTTGTTGGAGATGTAATTCATATGGCAATAAGTGAGCAAAAACAGTCGTTTCAACTTCACTTACAGGATTTAACGAACCGTAATGCTTCATTCTTAGAGACCATCTACGCGTTGGCTAACGGACATCTAGGCGTGCGTGCCAGCAATCCATTACAGGGAAACCTGCGATTAGATGAGGGGATGCCTGGCCTATTTGTGAATGGCTTTTATGATTTGAGCCACATTACATATGGAGAATCATACGCGGGTTACCCGGAAAATAATCAAACCATCGCTCAGTTACCCGACCCACGATACCTTGTCATTGAGATCGATGGAGAACGATCGGATCAAACGACATTTGCCACCCGAGTTGTGGATAAAAACCTTGATATGGAAACGGGGTTACTCAATGAATTGTTTGAGATAACCACACCTTCTGGAAAAATACTCCAGTTATCCTTATCGACGTTTGCGTCACAGGCTGATGATGGCATTTACTGTGTCAGCTACACCATTCGGCCAATTAACTTTAGCGGGGCGGTAAAGCTGTACAAACAGCACCCCTATATTGACCAGGTGTTTACCCGAGACGGCGATATTCGTGCTGTGTCGCGAAATAACATTTTGGATCGGCAGTTTTTGAATGCGGACTTTCCGGCCATGCAGATCACGACGCAACGGAGTCAATTGGGGCTAGTCCTTATGTGGCGTTATTTGGGTGAAGACTCCTTGGTCAAGTTTGACCGTTCGGACGGTATGCCCAAATACGTAATGGACCTTGACCTCCAGCAAGGGCTGACAGAATCTTTCGACTTCGGTTATTCCGTCGGGCGGATTCACAGTCTTATGGATGTCGCGATGAACCACACGCAATACTTGAAAAACGCAAACGCACATCTAGAGCATCATTCGTTTTCAACCTTGTTTACAGAATCTGCCCACAAAATGCAGGAGTTCTGGCACAATTCGGATATTCGGATTGACGGTGATCCTGAGACGCAAAAGGGGATTCGCTTCAATCTCTTTCATCTGCACCAGTCTGCTGGTCACGATGGGAAGACCAGTATTCCAGCCAAGGGTCTCACTGGGGCAGGTTATGAAGGACATTATTTCTGGGATACCGAAATGTTTATGCTGCCGGCCTTCATTTATACAGATCCACAAATGGCCCGAGCGTTGTTAACGTATCGTTACCATACGTTGGATGAGGCACGGCGTCAGGCCCGAGACTTTGGCTTAGACGGCGGGGCAATGTTTGCATGGCGCACAATCAACGGGATGGAGGCGTCGCCTTACTTTCCTGCTGGTCTGGCGGCTGTTCATATTAACGCGGATATTGCGTATGCGGTCGCTGAATACGTGCAGGTCACAGATGATCAGGATTTCTTGGTGAAAATGGGATTTGAACTGATCCTGGAGACGGCGCGATTCTGGCAGCGTTTTGGCAGCTTCGGTATTGATGGGCCTCAGGGCGGCAAGTTTGTGATTAACAAAGTGACCGGGCCCGATGAATACTCGGCAATGGTGAATAACAATTATTACACCAACCGGATGGCTCAACACAATCTCCGTCTAGCCGTTAGCTATGCTAAAGAACTTAAGAGGAGCCATCCAAGCAAGTTAGAAGAGCTTGGGGTGACTGAAAAGGAATTACAGTCCTTTACACACATTGCAGATAGCATGTACCTGCCGTTTGATAAGGAACTCGGTGTCAAGATGCAGGATGATGGTGCCTTTAACATGGAGATTTGGCCATTCGATCAGACACCACGGGATAATTACCCATTGTTGCTTCACTACCACCCAATGCGTTTGTATCGCCATCAAGTCAATAAGCAAGCCGATACACTGATGAGTGATTTATTGTTCCCAGCCGACCAAGATATTGAACAGCTCAAACGTGATTTTGATTACTATGAGCCATTAACGACACATGATTCATCGTTGTCGCGCCCAATCTTTAGTATTCTGGCGCATCGAATTTTAGCGCATCACAAAGCGTACCGTTATATTGCAGAATCAATCCTAACTGATTTAAACAATAGTCAGGGCAATTCACAAGACGGCGTGCATGTCGGCAACATGGGTGCTAGTTGGATGGAAATGACGCTAGGCGTAGCCGGCATGATTCGTGCTGACCGTGGCTTGGAGTTTCATCCACACTTACCGGTTCAGTGGTCGGCATTGACGTTTAAGATTCGTTATCGTGGCAGTCAGTTTGAAATGCACATCACACGTAATCAAGCGCACTTTAGCCTGATTGAGGGTGACCAGGTGACAATTTACTGTGATGGACAGGAAGTGGCCTTAAGCAGCAAAGCACCGGTCAAACGGATGATGACCGTTAATTTAACGGAGAAATAGAATTGACATTAGGAGAGGGCGACCGGCTTTCTCAGATAATTCAAATGCGACGTTTATGGGATTTTCTCATGGACGTCGCATTTTGTTTAAGTTAGATGAACAAAAGACAGTGCTATGTCTCGCAGTTACGGCAATTTCACCAAAATCAAACTGAGGTCTCATGCCCCAATTTATAGAAAATAGAAATAGCCGTAAATGGCACGAGAAAACCCCGACAACTTCAAAATTGCCGGGGTTCGTTCGATAAATTTAGCTGTGCGTTGCTCTATCTATGTGTTGATGCGGAAATTAGTTCTGGTGAACGGCTTCCATTTGTTCGAAGTAAGCTGTTTCCTTCTTAGCTTCAGCCGCTTGGTTCTTTTTGTTGTACCAAGGGGAGATAGTGAAGGCTAAGAAGTCGTTCATCAAGTAAACAGAACTGTTAACAAACATGGCTAACGTAGCGTCACCTTGACGGAAGGAAACGGCCCACAAAACCATTTGTGCTAAACCAGAAGCAACCCACCAGATGTATTGTTGTTTGAACCGCATGAAGCAGATGACACCGGCACAAGCGGAGATACTGAATGAAATAGCGTCGATCCAAGGACGAGGATCGTTGGTAACTGCGCCAATAACGTAACCGGAGATCCCGTAAACAATTAATGTAGCAATAATAGCAACTGTGGTACTGCGCCATGTAAATGAACGAATTTTGCTGACCATGTTTTTGTTCCAGCTTGGGCTTAGCAAGACTGGCAGGTCAAGTGTTGCCATGTAAACAATCTGTTCACCGATGGACAGGTAGTTTTTGGCAGAAAAACCAACATAAATAAAGCAAAGTGCAGATAACACACCAAGTAAGCCGTTAACACTCTTAGCTTGGTTGATGGCCAAGATACAAAGTACCCCAAGTGTTGTTCCGATGAACGTGATCAAACTAACCAAACTGAAGGGGTTTGAAACTAAGGTCATCACCTGGGCACCCAATGAAAAACCGAAAAGCCAGTATGAGGCCTTGTGCCAGCCAGTTAACTGGTGGCCGAGAAACTTAAAATAATTGGTAACGTGACGCATGAAAAGATCTCCATTCTATGATTTGTATTTGTGGCCCGGTAGAAGTAAAAGATTCAGGCCTGCAACGCACTGATAGATATGTTAGCACCCAGACCGTGGAAAACAAAATGCCTGTCAAACGCTTATTGTTTGTACCATGAGTTAACGTTGCGTGGCGATTTGAGACCGTGATGGCGGCACTGAGAGCTATTTTGTGATGGACACAAGATGATGTGAAAACTTTTTTGAAAAAACTATATATTGTATGTAAAAGCCATGAAAATGAATGAAAACAATCTGCAGTAATTTTTGCATTTCAAGGTTAAAACCGTGTCAGAACAAGAAAAGGCTCCACAAAATGGCTACGAAAGCCCATTTTATGGAGCCACAACATCTAGATGCCTCATTGAGGGGGAGTGAGTCAACTAGATGAGTTGGAAACTCAGTTGTTGGTCGCGCAGTTTGAAAATCTGGCCGAGGTGACTAAAACGTAATTGCAGGCGTTTAACGCCATCCAAGTTAGTATCCAGAATTTCAATGCGGTACGCGGCAGTTGGCGCTGGGTGAATCAGATTAAATGTGATGTATTTACCTTTAGGGAAGTGAATGCTGTGATGGCCAAGTTCGTTATGGAAAATTGTAATCATAGTTATTCCTCCTTGTGTCTGCTAAGTATGAGTACGAGTTTAGCATGCGTTTTAGGGGAGGGGTAATTATGTGCTTGTGAAACGCTTTTAAGACACGGAAGGTCGAAATTCTAATAAGTTGAAGAACCAATTATAGCGCCAAGAACAACACCCAAAATGCCACAAATGATTGAAGCAACAATTAGAATTAATCCCTGTGTTTCGTTATGTTTACGCGATGCAAATCCTAAGGCAACGCCAATACCACCAAAAATAATCGGAATGAAAAACAATGAGACGGCGGCTGATAGCCATCCAAGGATTAAAAAGAGCCTTGAATTATTATTAGTTTGCCTAGCAGTATCGTCAAAACTCTGAATTTGCTGGGGCTGAGCACTTTGCTGAGTTTGCCGTTGGTACGGCCGAACATTTGATACGTTAGAATGAGAGTTATTTTGAGCATCATTCATTTGATCAAAGAGAGCGCCACAATTAACGCAGAATTTTGCATCTGGTTTATTTTGAGCACCACATTGCTGACAATATTTCATGATTTACGTCCTCCAAGACTAAGTAAATTATTTTTTTGCCACGGTATCACAGCTGTAAAGTTTGAAGCCACAAAATCCATCCCGGTGTTTTTCCCTGAAAAATGAATCAAAGTGGTCGAAATTCGTTTTTTGAATTCGACATCCAAAATTTGATCAATGGGGACGAGTCTTGGTTCACCAACAATTTTTCCCGAAATTGTTGATGGGATGAGTACTAGCCCCTGATCCTCAAAGCAAATGATATTATTTTTGGTACCCCAAATAGCTAACCAAGTAATCCACAAATTATGGTAGTCGTGAAGGGACATTACTTGGATAAAATTATCGGTTTTATCTGAATAGCCGTGTTTGATTTTGAAATTTACAATCTCCTGAATGCTAGATGCCATTTATTTTTGCCTCCTAATAAGCACTTGTACTCCTTAAAAATCGTCCTCAACGGCATAATCTAAGTTGCCGTCCTTATAACGCCACAATTCACGGTCGGAATTTTCTGGATTTAGAATAATTAATGTCCAACCTGATCCAACCTTTTGCTTAATTGATTTGGAAATTTTTGTCCCCGTTGACTGAATATCTGCGTCCTCTTCGTAGTAGACTTGTTTATCTACCATTTGCTCCATAGAATCGATGATGTCACTATCTTTTGCTTCCAGACCGATAGCCTTTTTTGATTTATTGATCATGACTTTGTAATCATCCTTAGCAGTGTGGGCGACTACACAACTTTTTATTTTTTGTTCTGTTGTTTGTGGCAGATTTTGGTGAATAACAATGCCAACGATACTGCCAATTATTAAGAGAATGATAATTAACGTGGCCCAAATATTGGCGTTGCTTTGTGGTTCATTATTTGAAATCGAGTCAAAGGTTGTGACCTCGGAGTTTACCTTAGGTTGTGTTGAAGGGGGAAACGGCTCTGAACTCGGGAATTTAAATCCGCAATTAATGCAGAAGATGGTGTTTCCGTCGTTTGGGGTTCCGCATTCTGGGCAAAATTTTTTATTCATAGGGCACCTTCTTTCTCATCAGACTTTTGTGGATTCTTGTTCTTATGTTTCATACTTAGAATTCCGTCAGCGTATAGCATCAACGTCAATTTTGTTTCGGCCGCGCTGGTCTGAAACGGGGAAAGGAGGACTTGATAATTCGCCACACCATCTAATCCCTTGATGTTCAAAATGGACTTTAGATTGCGCATCAGCGTTTTCCAGGCTTCCGTGTAATTTTCTCCTGCACCAATGACTTCTACAGAAGCGGCCAATACAAATCCGTCGGGAATTTTTCCTGCTGTAATTGTGGGTGTATCAGTTAGGTCAATACTTGTTTCGAAAATGTTTGCGCCGGGTAAATCTGTGAAAACTTCGACATTTTGAAGACTGGCACCGCACTTCAAACAGAACTTAGCGGTGTCAGAGTTTTCTGATCCACATTTTGGACAACGTTTATATCTTTTGACTAACATATTTAAATCTCTCCAAATGAAATTATCTTTTATTCTGTTTCTTGTAGTTTTTAATCTGCGGTGTCATCGTCTGCATCGTTGTTGGTATCTGCGGCGTTGTTGTCGTCGTCATTAGTGTCGCTGTCATTATTATCAGTATCGTCATCATCGGAATCATTGTCGCTATCACTTGTAGAGTCAGTATTGCCAGAACTATTATCAAAATTCTTTTTATCCAATATATTTCCGTTATCATCTACTTCGATATAAGGATGAGCTTCTGAGTTTTGACTATCTTTGAGGAAAACACCCCATGTTGCACCGTTTGGCATTACTGCCTGTTCGTGCTGGATGTCTTGTATAGAGTACCGAGACCAATCAATGCTATTAGACGCCTGTACTTTTTGTCGGATTAGACTAATAGTATCGGTTCCAGAGCTGGCGGCCTCAGAGTCGGATTGTGAAGTTGAGCTAGAATCGACAGAACTGCTGTCATTTGGCGAGCTAGACTTAAAGAAACTGCTGATAGAGTTATTTGTGTGACTCATATCCAGCATTGAGATGTAAGGTGTAATTTTATTTTTATGGTAGATTGCAAATTTAATCCGAATTTTTGGACAAATTGGTCAGCATAACCTGATACGGTGTTTTCCAGTCAAGTATTTTAAGCGGTCTCTGGTTAATTTGGAGTAACGTCGTCGTTAAATCTTGAGCACTAATGTGCTCAAAACGAGTCCCCTTAGGATAAAAATAACGTAAATTCCGATTAAAGCGTTCATTACTACCACGTTCAGCTGGCGTATAAGCATGACAGTAATAGGTCTTAATACCATATTGTGATTCAAATGATACTAGCCCACTAAACTCAGTACCACGGTCCACAGTAAAACTGTGCACCGGTCCATTAAAAGTTGTTAGGAACTTAGTCAGTGCTTCATTAACACTCGCTGTCGTTCGGTCCTTTAACCGATATGCCCAAAGGAACCGTGATTTGCGATCGATTAAAGTTAATAAAACTGCCTTACTATGCCCACGAGGGCCAACGACGGTATCTAGTTCAAAATCACCGATGCGATTACGTTGATTAATCATCATGGGACGCTGTTCAATCGATCGCCCCAAAGATTGATTATATTTGGATCGTTGGTCAACGTTACGCCGTTGGCGTACGCCATGTTCAGGTAGATCATTCAAGGAGAAACCAATTCTCCCCTGATTTAGCCAATTATAAATAGATTTAGTCGCTAGTTTAAATTCGTGAGCAATCATTCCTGGTGACCAGCTTAGATGTAAATGGTTGAGAATTGTTTGCTTTAACTCATCGCTCAGCTTAGTTTTCCGACCACATCGTGATCGCTTGTATTCGGCATCTGTTTGTGCTAATTCAGCCTGATAAGGTTGACATCGAGATAATTCATAAGAAATTGTTGACGGTGATCGGTTCAGCCGAACGCCCATTTGGATATTGGACAGCCCTAGTTCACAAAAGGTTTCGATTTTAATTCGTTCGGAATAGGTTATACTAGACAAAAGATCAGCTCCTAAAAGATGGGTTTGTTGTAAACACCATTTTAAAGGAAGCTGATCTTTTTTGTCCGAACAGCGTTCGGATTAATTTTACAATCTACTTTATATTTTCTCATCAACTGATCTTTTGTAATTGTTCCGTTATTAGTCCAACTAGTATTTTCAGGTGTCCAATCTGCCATATCAGTGCCATCTGGTGGTGTGGCCGAATATTTTGTGAAAGTACCATCACGATGATCAATAACTTTGTTTGTCTCTGATAGAACGTGATTAATATTTGAGTTGGTATAGACTAAACCAATTTCGTTTGGCTGGCCCATTAACACGGTTAAATTTGGTTGACTGCCATCAGATGTAGATGCAAGCCCCTTGGAATTCATACCGAAAACCCAATATGCTAAATAGGCCAGTTGTTGTTTTTGAGGAAGTGAATCAAAAACCGCAGAAGCATTGCTCGATTGTGAAGCCTTTTTTGATGAGACAGCACGAGTACTAGAATGTTGTTTTTTTTGTTTTTGAGATTTTGGCCTCGTTGATGGAATGAGAGTATGAAATTTTTGGGGTGATAAATAGCGAAAGGTAAGAAGAGCTCCAACTAAAGCCAAAATAATTACCACGACTAATGGAATCAAAAATTTCCTTCCTTTTGCTGGCACTTCTTGTCGCTGGCTTGAATCACTTATTTGACTGTCACTTAATGATTTGCCACAATTTCTGCAAAATTTGGCATTGGGTTCATTTTGAGTATGACAATACGGACATGTAATTGAATTATTCATAATTGAATACCTCTAAAATTTTATCTAACACTTAGAAAATAGACATAAATGTAACTACACTGGCTGTTATACCCATGAGAAAAATTTGAAAGATACTGCGCCTGTTTAGGTTTGACCCATTGAGTTCGGTAATGACTACACCACCCAATATGTTGAAGGCGGTCGCCATAACCCTCCAACCACTTGCATAAAAGGCACCACTAAAACCACCGATAATGATAGCTACTGTGACGCCAAAGTTGCGACCTTTTAGATTCTCTTGAGGACTAACATTCGTTTGACCATGCTCTTGTTCAATTTTCGAAGTAGGTGACGGTTCGTAATGTCCTTCAGAAGTGTTAAATGATGTTGTTGATGCAATCGTGGCGGAATCAGGAGTTTCAGATTCACTGATGTCAAAATGAAAGCCACAATTTATACAAAATTGAGCACTACTGTTATTTTGGGTGCCGCATTGAGGGCAAAATTTCATGATTATATCTCCAATAGATAACAAAACCAATTATGGGAAGAAAAGCTTCAATGGTACTTTAAATTGTTGGTGTATTTGTTCAGCTTCTTCAACGGTGAAGGAGCCTTGACCGTGCAACCTTCGATTAACAGTTGTGCGATGCATGTTAATGCTCAGACCTACGTCTAATTGCGTGATCCCATGCTTTTTTAAATAATTTCGCAATTTTTCTGTTGTTTCTTTTTTTGAAACTTGATTGCTTTCAACTCTCAATATGAATCACCTAATCCTTTTGTAAGTTAGAAATATTCACTTCTGAATTATAATTCGAAAATTGTACCCCTTCAACTACTTTTAGTTTGCGGTTGCTAGGGGTGTAGCGGCTGTGCAACACTCTATAATAAATGCTTTTTATTGTGGAGGAGATGACAGTATGCTTGGAGACGCTATTAAGCGTGCACGGATTGACAAAAATTTGACACAAATGGAACTATCAGAAAATATTTTAAAAATTTATGGAATTCCAAATTCTTCAGGAATGATTTCAAGGTATGAGCATGCAAGTAAGCCAGTTACATCTGGTCAAATGGCAATTCCACTTTTGTTCGCGTTGTGCGATTTTTTGCAACTTGATTTAAACAATATTGCAAAAGAGGAAATGAAGGTTTTAAAAGAGCGTTCCGAAAGAATACCATTTCAACACCAACGAAAGTAAATATTTGTGAGTGACAAGGCAATCAATTGTCTAAAAGTAATAAAACGATTCCTTACCGAAACTTTGAAATGCGTGAATCATCAAAGCAAATACTGATAGCAGGGAACGACCAGTATTTTTTTGATGCTAGAGATACTTTTATAGAATTTGCGTAGTCACTCTGCTAGACATAATGACACAACCTTGGCTACCGTTATTAGGAATCGAAATGGTTTGATGTTTAAAAGTGATGATAGAGTGTCTTAAGCATTTGCTGTTCCAGATGCTTTTTGAGGATAGCAGGAGAAACTATCAAGGTGATTAAATACTCGAAAACAAAATAAGACCGCTATCCGTGATCAACGGGTAGCGGTCTATTCAACGGGCCTCTCAAAAGTATTAAGTAATGTGTTAAGAGTTTTGATGAAATTAAATCGTTTGACATATTAAAACGATGAAACAAAGGCGCACGGCACTACTTTTAGCACCTCTAACAGTATTCAAGTAATTTTAAAATGCGCTTGGGGTGCTTCCGTACACGTCTTAAACTCATTGATACCAGTGCTTTACAGCCGCCTTATTTTGAAAAAGCAACGAGTTAGCAACGAGCTACGCTTAGTCGTTGCCGAGAACTTGGTTTTCCATGAAGTTAGTTCTCATCTGTTGGCCTTGCTTAATCAGGTCATCAGTTTCAATTACATAGTATCTTTGTAACGTATCCACAGAGTGCCCTAGATAGTTTGCAATGAACTTAGGATCAATCTGTGCAAGTGTCATTAAAGTGGCTTGTGTGCGTCGCCAACCATGTGAGGTGATACGTGTGATGCCGATATCCTTACACTTACGTTCAAGAAACTTATTGACTGATGTTGGGTTGATAGGTGTGTTAGTACCTTGAATATCTGTGAAGAGGTAAGAGTACGGGCTGAAATTCACTACTTTACGACCCACAAACTGCCGCTGTTGCCATTTTCGGTAGTAACTAAGGTAATTAACCAGCAGAGGTTCTACAATGATTGTGCGCGGCTTTGTGTGGTCTTTTAGATGAATTCTTTTTCGTGTTAGTGAATAGTCATACTGTCCATCTATCAAGATTGTGTGATGTTTAAAATCTATCTTTGACCATTCAAGGCCTAAAGCTTCACCAATACGTACTCCAGTAAAGGCTTGCAGCAAGCACAGATACTTTGAGGCACAGTCATCAGACTGTTCAACGGCAGTCAGTAGTCGTTTGAATTCATCAAGCGTTAAGACCTTTTGCTTAGGGTGTATTGCTGACTGAACTTCTTCAACGCCAGCAAACTTGGCACCGATACAAGGATTCTTGAAAATGACGCCTTCATCAACAGCTGTGTTCATCATAGCTTTAAAAGAATTGTGCATGGATCGCACCGTTTGATGGGAGTAGTTATTAGCTTCTGTGTTGAGCCACAACTGATAGTTTCCTTTAGTGATTTCGTCCATGTGTTTGTATGGCGTGAAAAACTTTAAAGCGTGTTTCATATCAACACTAATTCGGTTGATAGTTTTCTGTTCAACGAATGGACGTTTATACAAGTCAATCCAATGGGGGATGTATTTACCAAGGGTAATGCTCTGAGAAGATTTGCCGATGTTAGCGTTGGCCAGTATATCAGCCTGCCATGCACGAGCATTAGTGGACGTATCAAATGTTTTTGTTTTACTGGTCCATTCTCCTGTTACAATGTCCTTATAGCGAGCGACAACTCGCCAACGACCATTCTTTAATTTTTTTGGTTTTGACATAATTCTCTGTCTCCTTTGTGAAGACAGTGGTACTTTGGCAGATTCAGTTACCCTAATAGCGGTTAGGGTAGGTTGGTACTTTCGGCATCACTCCTTTCAGTGATATAATAAAAACATCGCGGAGACATAAGCGCTCCACCAAAATAAGACTCATTGAGTCTTTCATAGTCAGCACACTCTCAAAACTTTGGTCGGGGATGAGGGTGTGCTTTTATTGTGCTCGGTGTATAATCGCCTGTAATGATTGAAGAAGTAGGAGGTGCACTATGGTTCGTTATAAAGCCGTTAAACGTCCAATCGTCGTTGATGCTTACCAAACAACCAAACCAATGGATATAAAAACTCTAGAAGGAACCATGCATGCTAATATCGGTGATTGGATTATTACTGGAAACAAAGGCGAGCAGTGGCCCGTGCGAAAAGATATCTTTGAAGAAACATATCAGTTAATTCAAGACTGATTTATTTTGGAAAAACCGTTACTTGATTGGCAATTGGCTCTGATCTCTTGTCAAAGGCTTGATCAATGTAGTTGTTTGGATTGTCTTTAAAGTCATCCCATCTGACTAGTACACAATATCTGTCATCTTCTGACCACGAACAACCATCTCTCAATTATAAGTTGAGCGCTCTAACCAACTAAGCTACGGGTCTGTGTTGCACATCCGAAAGGGTGTGCTTTTTATTTGGTCTGCTTTAAGAACGGGTCTTGTCCATTGTGGTAGTGTCTGTAGATCAAGTCATAGATACCAGCAATAATAGCAACGACTAGCACGACTGCAGACGGGTGATGAATGAGCCATGAGCCACCAGAGGCCACTAAAACAATTGGTATTAGAATCCAGACCCATTTAGTAAAGAATTTATAAGTGGCCCAGCAAAAGATGATTGCTAATAAAAGCAACATGCTATTTATCTCCCAACTTAGTAACCAAAGTCTGTGTCATCATCAGTGTCAGCGTTTGCTTCGACTTCGCTATCAGCGTCTTTGCCTTTTTGCGTCTCAGTTCCATCTGGGTTTAAGTAGCCGTCTTGAATTTCTTCTTCATCTTGGCCTTTAACCCATGAATCAGAGTTACCATAAACATCGTCGCCTGCTGCATGATCCTGCCCAGGCAATAACGGGTTTCCTTTAGGATCAACACCCTTTTGCATATTGATTTGACTCTGTGTTAGTTGCTGACTAGGTTGCTGTGCAGTTGTCTGTGATTGCTGAGTTTGTGGTTTGGCTGTAGCCGTGCTTGAAGCTTGTGAGGCCGCAGTTGAACTAGCTTCTGTTTGAGTAGATGATTGGGCTGCAGCAACAGAACTAGATTCGGCATTGCTCTGCGATTGAGCGGCTGCCTTAGAGTTAGACTCAGCCTCCTTACTAGCTTTATCTTTGCTTTCTGAAATTGATTCTGAATTGGCCTTAGCAATCGATTCTTGCTTAGCTTTCTTTTGCTTTTCAGACTTGGTAACTCGTGTTTTAGAGTTTGAACTGCTACTTGAACTTTTAGAACTGCTATTACCACAGGCCGTTAGTAGTAGTGCACTTAACACTGTTATCCCTAATGTAATTGATTTCTTCATGATATCCCCCAGATATTGTTGATTACAAATTTAGAAGTTGTTTCTTCTTTGCATCAAATTCTTCTTGCGTAATTGCACCAGAATCGAGCAGTGATTTGTATTTAGAAATTTTATCAGTGGCGTCCAAAGGTGGCACGTCTACACCATTATTATTTTTTTGGCTAGTTGCAGCTGGTTCTATAGCTTTCGAATCATCATTTTCCGTTTTGCTAAAAAACTGTTGAACATCATAGTCAGTAGCTAGGTAGTTTTTCTTGAGTTCATTAGCTGAAGAACTGTTGACTTTATTAACTGCAATGACAATTTCTTTTTTAGAGTCGGTTTCAACAAGATGGAGTAGAGCTGTTGAGTCTTTTTCTGTTGTGGTTACCTTTTTCTTACCACTTGCCCCAATCATGGCGCCAGTTGCTCCTAACAGTGCACCACCTAAAAATGCCGAGCCGCCTTTACCGGATATTTGTGAATTAAATTGAGCCTGAAATTCAATTCCAGTCATCAGATAACGTTTTTTATCAGGGTTCCCACTAAAGTAGACTGTTTTATTTGGCGTAACAACGATTGATTGTAGAGACTGTGGCGCATTGATTTTTCTTATGTCTGATAAATCGACCTTAATATCTTTGAAGCTTGATCCTTCGGGCATTTCATCACGAACTTTTTTATGGCGTTTGTGTGTATATATTCCTTGAGCAATTAACCAACCAACAAAAATTAATAATAGCAGTGTAATCATATTATTTTCCCCTAGAATGATGTCAGCTTTTAGCGTCTTCAGTATTTGGACAGAGTGTTATTTGAACATTGTTTTGTATTTTTCTTGGGCCTCAAACATAGCCCATTTTTCGGCACGAAGTGTTGCCATGTACCGGACGTTACTAAGGTCACCAGTATCGTTTTCATAATGTGAGGCCTCATGAAGAGCAGTTTTTAGCCAGTCAAGATCGTTTTGCAGTACATTTATGTATACGTCTTTTCCCTCGATATGACCGTGATATGCAGGGTTATTAACTTCAACACCCCAAAATCTTAAGTCTGGATACATATCTTCAATACGTTCAAGATCGTTCATAAAATCACCTTACAGTCGTTTGCGAAATTTCATGGCCTGTTTAACCATTTCGATAATGGCATCCCGCTCTTCATTAGAAACGTCTGGATCAATCGAGTAGGCTATGAGTTTTTGATTGTTGGTCATCGCATCTATATCTTTGCTCTGCTTGTCGTCCATTCCTAATAGGTAGTCTGTAGATACATCAAAGTATTTTGCAATAGCAGTAACTTTATCGGAACTCGCCTTACCAGTCTTCCAAGTTGATATTATTCCATTTGAAAAATTCAAATCTCGTTCGACCTGGGCAAGACTTATGTGATGTATATCTGCAAGGCCTTTAATGCGTTGATACAAAGTGTTCATGTGAGCCTCCGAAAATATTTTGTGTTTTTCCATTGACTCCGAAAATTATCGGTGCTATTATTACCTTGTGCTTGAGGGAGCATATAGAAAATATAGACATCTATTAATTAACGGAAGCCGATAGAACAGCCGTTTAAAGGCTTATTTGTTATGTGTTAATAATAGAATATGTTCGGTGAATCGTCAATAGACATCTATATTTTTCTTCGAATAAATTTTATGGAGGTGAAGTGCATGTCTGTATACACGGTAGTTCGAAGGCTTGCGGGTGAAAAAAATACGAGTATTCGAAAAATAGAGCAAGACCTCGAACTGTCAAATGGTCGTCTTAGTACGTGGGATCATCACATGCCTGCAGCTGACAGCTTACAGGATGTCGCGAGTTATTTAGGGGTTACATCGAGTTTTATTCTGGATGAGGCAAGAAAGGAGAAATCAAAATGAACGAATTAATGAATTTCGTGTTTGAAGGTTCAGACATTCGAACTTCTTTAATAAAGGACGAGGCCGTTTTTGTTGGCAAGGATGTAGCAGAAGTCTTGGGATATTCAAATCCCTTAAAGGCAATTCGAGATCACGTTGATGTCGAGGATAAAGGGGTGAACGAAATGGACACCCCTGGTGGAATCCAGAAAATGATTGTTATTAATGAGTCTGGTGTCTACTCCTTAGTGTTCGGTAGCAAGCTTCCGTCAGCCAAGCGGTTCAAGCATTGGGTGACTAGCATGGTTCTTCCCACCATTCGTGAGCAGGGGATGTACATGGAACCAGCAAAGGTTGAGCAATTGCTGAGCAACCCTGACACGATGATTGAGGTTCTGACACGGTACAAAGAATCGCAAGCAGAGGTTCAGCAGTTGAATGAAGAAAAGCGGTTGATGCAGCCGAAAGTTGACTACTTCGACGACTTGGTTGAACGAAACCTGTTAACTAACTTTCGAGATACTGCCAAGGAATTACACATTGGTCAGAAGGCATTCATCAACTGGTTACTTGAACACAAATACGTGTATCGAAACAACGGACGCAACAAGCAGCTAAAGCACTACGCAAAGTACGACCATGACTTGTTTGAATATCGTGAATCAGTAAGTGAATGGACAGACAAGACGTTCATTCAGACTCTCATCACACCAAAAGGGCGTGCAACTTTTAAATTATTGCTGGAGCAAGGTGCCTAACTTGAACTTAGTCAGCAACAAATATTAAGGCAGTGATGATTATGACAGATTCAGTAGATTCAATTATTGATGCAAAAGTGAAGATTGGTGTTGCTAAAGAAATAGCGGTCTTTAAGCAACGCATTCCATATCTTCGTGCTTGCATCAGCACCAAACAAGCAATGGAAGTCACAAATTATTCAGATAGTGCCACGTTCTTGAAGAAGTTCACGACGGATCCAGAAGTTATTCAATTACGCCTATTCAAGAAAGAGGCTAACGGATATCACTGGCTCAATCCTGAGTGGTCACAGTGGTACCACGATGTCTACATGAAACGAGGTAACTAGTATGACAGTCACATACGAGTTAACAGGATTCATCTTGTGGTCAGCTGCAATTTATCTGGCTGGCTACGGCACACGTTATGTACAAATCAATCGTCGCACGATGTTTGACCACTGGAAGAGGCTTCATCCGATACAAACGTTGAAACACGATTTACAAGAGTTTCAGGACAAATAAAAAAGCCAGCCTAATGGCTGACGGGGAGGGAAAAATATGGAGCATCCAAGTAAGGAAGAAGTAATGGCAAAAATACAAGAAAACGATCCCGACAAAGTCGAAGTTGTCAAAATGATTCATATAGTAACACGCAAAGGTGATGGTTCTATGGGCAACTTAGTTAGATACATTCATCACTACTACGACATGGATGGCAAAAAGGTTTTTGAGTACGGAGACTAATTGCGCTTGTATGGGGCGTTTTCAATCCATAATTTTGTATCGATTTTTTCAACTACAAAACTCAAATAACGTTTCATAAGTTCCAGCTCGTATTTTTCATCAAAATCGTCTGGATGATCCCAGTGAGCGTAATCGTCACCACGGTCTCTAACGACGTCACCGGCCTTTAAAACATCATCATCCTTGAAGTATTTATCCAAGGTTCTGTAAAGGTTACGATGGGCTACCTTTTGCTTCGTGTCTTCGGTATCTTCGCTAATAGGGTGTTTAAAAGCATAGTCCTTGACTAGTATTTCCATTGCGGCTCTATATCCGATACCAGCTATGGTTAAATCACCTCGTTGCTCGGAACGATACGCTTGATTAAAAACCGAAACAAATCGTGGAGAAAAGGATTCGATTTGTTCAGAAAATTTTTGACTAGAAGTATTGGGATAAACGGTCAAAAGATGAAGTTTTGTTGATTGTTCTGAACTGCCTTGCTGGATTGTGAAATGGAATTGCTTACACAAAGGGCATTGATGAGAAAAATAATAAACATTTCCGTCTGAAAATGCTTGCATAGTTTGCCTGAGATTAGTGGGGTTATTACCAGCTCCGCACCGAGGACAAAATTTAGGGATTTGAATTTCAACACTTGCCGGAGTTGAGTAGCCGGTTTCTGCACGAGTAGTTATTAGTTCCATTATGATGCCTCCAAATATTTATCGTTATTATCTCACACGAAGGAAGGCGACACCATCAACGAAAAGTTAGCACTAGCAGGTTTACAGACTATGCAGCCACACAAAAAGGCCGATTGGAGCTGGCACTCCAATCGACCGCTTAGAAATAAATTATTCGACAACATTATCTATCAGAAAGGCAGGGAACGCAAATGGCATCCACATCAGGATTGACTGTTGAGCAGCTTCATCAGATTGAAAAAGGTGTGCTAGACGATGTATTCACCATTCTTAAACATCAACGTGAGCCACTGATTCAGATGCAACGTGAAGGCGGATTGATGACTGGTAGCTCAGCAACCGCACTAGCAACTATCAATGCTAGTAAGAAGCAACTCGGTTTATATAAGCAAAAAATATTGGGAGGTAAAAAGCATGACTAATGCACGTGACTTACAGAACCACATGGTTGGTGATCCAGTCGATAACCGTGTTGAGTTTGGCACTGATTATAAAGGAGATATGACGTACACGTATCAGAAGGTTTGGATGTATCACGGTGATTTGATTGCTGACGAAGATGTCGATAAGTGGCTATACACGTTGACCGTTGAACACGACAACATCATTGACTTAGTTAGCACGCTTATCGAGGATAACTCGGCTGCTGATGTGTTCGACTGGTTAACGTCTGATAACTACGTAGACAGCAACACAATTTTGGAATCAATTGGTGCGACTGTGGCAAATGAAGGGGATGCGGCTTAATGGCAAACGAATTAGTCACACAAGTAAGTAATCAAATTATTGAAATGCAGCAGCACCAAGGCTTGTCGTTGCCACAAAACTACTCAGTTGGTAATGCGTTAAATGCCGCATGGTTGATTCTGGATGATTCGTCAGCTGGTCAGTCAATCTTACAGAAATGTGATCGAGGCACAGTGGCAAAAGCTTTGCTGGATATGGCAATTCAAGGCCTTTCACCAGCAAAGAACCAGTGTTACTTCATCCCATACGGTAAGACGTGTACGTTAACTCGTTCTTACATGGGTTCAATGGCTGTTGTTAAGCGACTACACGGTGTTAAGAACATTGAGGCGTATGTAGTTCGTCAAGGTAACGATTTTGAAGTTGGTGCTGATGGTGACCAACTCGTAGTTACAAAGTGGCAAGTGCACGTTGATGACCTCGATAAACCTATCACACACGCCGTCTGTGTCATTGAAAAGGACGACGGTACAAAGTCATTCACCATCATGACAAAGAAGCAGATTGATGTCTCATGGTCTCATGCACGAACTACAAAAGTGCAAAAAGAGTATCCAGACGAAATGGCTAAGCGGACGGTGATTAACCGAGCGGCTAAGTTGTTCATCAATACGAGTGACGACAGCGACTTGTTTGTTCAGGCAGTCAATGACACGACTTCTGATGAATACGATAACGATAACCGTAAGGATGTTACACCAGCAGCCGAATCTAAGGATACACAGGACTTGCTGAATAACTTTCAATCAAGCACTCAGTCACAACAATCATCGACGGTTAGTCAATCATCACAACCAGCAAGCACAGCGACGTCGGCTGAAAAGTCATCCAGCCTAAGTGCTGAATCGGCAGTGACTAGCAAGGCTGCTAAGCCGTCATCAACCGCTGAGGATATTATCAACGGCTTTGAACAGAGCCAATCATCAAAGGGGGCTGACACAGTTGACGAAGACGGACACAACGTTGTCATCGACCATGAAGACGAAGAACCAGACGTCCACCAAGGCGACATCTTCAACCAGCATGATAACCCTCAATCATAAAAACTATTACGACCATGACACGGACTTTCAGTACATGTCACCGTCAGTATTCAAACAGATGATGTCGTGTGAAGCCGCTGAACTAGCACTGCTAAAAGGTGACTACGAACAGTCGAACAAAGACGCACTGCTGGTTGGTAACTTCGTTCATTCGTTCTTTGAGAGCAAGGAAGCCCATCAAGCATTCATTGATGCACACCCAGAAATTATCAGCACTCGTGGCGCTAGCAAAGGTCACCTAAAAGCTAACTTCAAAGTTGGCGAGCAGATGATTGACCGCCTCTGTGATGAGCAATTGTTCACCAACATGGACAGCACCTGTAAGCATGAGGTCATTATGACTGGCAAGCTGTTTGGCTACAACTGGAAAGGCAAGATTGATGCACTGAACGTTGAGCAAGGCTTCTTCATGGACTATAAGACGGTTGACGACATTCGCAAACGTTCATGGTCAGACAAGTACCGTGGCATGGTTGACTTTGTTAGAGCACGTGACTATTTACCGCAAATGTGGGTTTACAGCCAACTGCTGGAACAGAAGTATGGCAAGCCGTTCAAATGTTTCATCTGGGCGGTTAGTAAGCAAACACCAAGCGATGTTGAACTTATCAATCCAAGTTCAGTCTGGTTAGAACCAGAAGAGTTTTGGATCAAAGAGCACATCGACCACATTGAACAGGTCATGAACGGTGAAGTTGCACCAACGGCTTGCGGACACTGTGAGTATTGCCGTGAGCACAAGACAATTACGTCAGCGATCGATGTTGGCGAGATTCTAGCAGAGTAGGAGGACGTTAAATGGCGCAACGAAGAATGTTTAACAAAGTAATTACGGACTCTGACCCTTTTCTGGATATGCCCGCTACTTCGCAAGTTCTGTACTTTCATCTCAATATGCACGCAGATGATGACGGGTTCATTGGTAATACTAAAAGCATTATGAGAATGCTTGGGTCAAGCGACGATGATTTGAAATTGTTAATAGCCAAGCAGTTCATCATCCCGTTTGATTCTGGGGTAACTGTTATAAGGGACTGGCGATTGCATAACTATATTCGAAAGGATCGTTATCAGAAAACATTGTTTAAGGCAGAACAAGAGCAACTGATTGCTGATGAAAAGGGAGTATATTCCCTTTCTGACGGGGATTTAACGGATAGATCAATTGATGGTCAACCATCTGGCAACCACATGGCAACCCAGGTTAGGTTAGGTAAGGTTAGGTTAGGTAAGGATAAAGAGATAGATGATGATAGAAAACGTGTTTTTGATTTCTTTGAGCAGAACGGTTTCGGACAAATAACAGCGTTTCAAATTGAAAATATGAATGCAGAACTTAATGACTTTGCTAATGCTGGTTCTTCAGAACCTGGTCAAATGGTCATTGAGGGGATGAAGGCTGCACTCAATAGTAATTCTCGTAGATGGAAGTATGCGGCCACAACTCTACATGATTGGTTAGATCATCACGTTCTTACCATTAAGGATTTAGAAGCCTATAACAAGGCTCACGATGCACGCTGGAAGCCTAATAGTCAGCCGCCTGTAAAGCCAAAAGACCCATCGCATAACCTTCCGTACTAGGGGGAAAGGAATATGAGAAAAGATGATTTTAAAGGCATAGGTGACAACTTCGACGTTGACAACGCAGCCAGTATTTTGAAAGAAAAAGGCATCGACATGCCCACTGATGACTTAGCCATGACAATGATGGATAAGGATAGCAAGGAATACCAAGACTGGTGGGACAAGCGTCAGTTGAAAGCTGATTTGTGGGCGACCAATGAGTGGCTTAAAAACAAAAAGCGTGACTTCTTGCTAAAAGGGTCTGTCTATTCTGAGCACGGTGTTCTTGATCATACATTTGACGAACACAAACCCGCAAAAGGGACGCCGGAAAGAATTGCCTACGCAAAGGCTATGGGGATTGCCTACCGAATTGGCACTAAGCACGAAAAGTTCAATGCAATGTTAACTGGATTGCCTGGTCGTGGAAAAACGTATCTGGCGGTCTCAATACTTAACTACATTCATGAGAACGCTAATCCACGTTTGAGTTGCATGTTCGTTTCTGTGGCAAAAATGAGCAGCTGGGAACTACGCGCTGTGAAGTCTAATGACCAGACTGAACAAGACAAGGTCAACAACTTAGAGAAACGTTGTGCAATGGTCGATGTTCTTGTATTGGACGACCTTGGATCGGAGTCAGTGTTTGACAACAGTAAACGAGAAAAGGTTGCAAGTGATTACACGCAAAAATGGTTGTTCAGAATTGCCGAGGCACGTATTGGCATGACGACCATTATCACAACTAATTTGAATGGTGATAAGCAGACACAGGTATATGACGGTAAGATTGTAAGCCGATTGATGACAAGAAATCCAGACAACGTTGTGACGTTTGATAACGTCGAAGATCACCGTAACCAACCAACACAAACCGGATTGGAAGTGTAGCAATGACCACGACGCAGTTTGACAAGGAGATAAGCCGTTTCTTTCGAATCGTACAAGAAAGCGGAGTTAATCCTGAAAGGGAAACGATTGCACTAGAGCTGTTCATGAACCTGATTACTTACGAGTTCGGCTACCTACAAGATGCTGTTTTCACTCACGAAGTACAGGCAACCAGCGACAGCACGTTTGATAGTTTCACGATGCGGATTCAACGAAAGGACAGTTGACTATGCGGCAATTACGAATCAAAAATTGGCCGGTTAATACTGAAATGCATTTCAACAAAAAGGGTCAGTTAAAAATCCGTCATTACTTTAATAGACGTGGAAACCCAATCGAAAGTCTGCGTGGAAAACGAGACTCACATGGCAGAACTCGATTTGATATAGAGAGTCATTGGCATTTTGGTGAGGCACAAATTGGGCATGACGACCTGCTACAGCTATCTGGGTGGATAAAAAGATGGCTGGCAGGCGATGCTACCGACAGTTTTATCATTAGCGATCAGGCAGAAATGGTTAGCAGCGAGCACGATAACTATGCAACGTTAAGTCTTCACAGATGGAAGCGTGCAGATATTAACCTGTCTCACGGTCAGATGGCTCATTTACGTAACTGGATAGAATATCGGATTGATGATTATAGGAATGAGAAGGCGACAGCACATGAAAATAGTTAGTTTGCAGCGTGTTCGTGTTCTAAACTGGTCGATTTCGACCGGTTTAGAATCCATTGCCGAGTACGCACCGGATGAGGAGGGAAAATGAAGTATGTAAGAGTGACGCCGATTGAAGCTGAACGATTTGATGGTTCAAAAGAAATGATTAAAAAGTTTTCAATCAATGATGAACTTGTTGATTTTATAGGTGGTGACCAGCACTTACCTGTTGATCATCAATTTCAGATAATTTTCAACTACAGCATTAGTACTTTGGAAGGCCAAATGTATTTTGGAATTGGTGATTACATTGCAACCGGTATTGATGGTGAACATTGGCCGATTGAAAAAAGTGTATTTGAGCGGACGTATCGACCTGTTGAGGATGGTGACGAGAAATGAACAATAAACAAAAATTACCGAATGATGTACAGGCTGCTGATCACAATTTAAGTACGCTGAACGATCACTTGTTTGACGAGTTAGACCGTTTAGGAGACGAGAATTTGACAGAAGCAGAAATCGTAAAAGAAACTGCGCGCACCGACAACAGCAAATGTGTTAATTTCATTAGTCCAGAGCAAGATTCGTTGTCAACAAATTGGGCTAATATCAAGGGCAATCTTTTTTTGAACCCGCCATATGGCAGAGACCTACGCAAATGGGTTAAAAAGGCTTATGAAAGTTCATTAAACCATGACGGGAACATTGTTCTTCTAATCCCGTCAAGGACTGATACAAGTTATTGGCATGACTTTATATTTAACAAAGCAGATATTGAATTTATTCGTGGAAGGCTAAAGTTTGAAGTGAATGGGGTTGCAGGGAATCCGGCACCGTTTCCGTCAGCACTAGTTATTTACAAAGGAGATGGCGGCGATGATTAAGTTTAGAGGTATTCCGCTGGAAGATGCCAGCGGAATTGATGAAGTTGACTTTGATGGAACATTTGTCTACGGGGACTATGTCAAGTATGGCGATGGCGCAGTAATTAATGGCGATGTATTAGAAGCAAGTGAGGACGGACTTTGGCAGTCTTGGTGGGTTTCGGTAGACCCTAAGACAGTCGAACAGTTTACCGGATTGACAGACGTGAACGGAAAGGATATCTATATTGGGGATATTGTAAAAGCATGGCCCGATATGAGTGAATTAGTAATGGAGCCAACTGTTAATGAAATCACTTCGGAAGATTTGTTTAAGAGACCAGGTGTGTTTTTAAGGCCAGTGGGTCCGCATTTAATTGAACCTTGCCTGTATGACTCTTGGGGTAAACAATTTGAAGTTATTGGGAACGTACATACGGATGGTGATTTGATTGACAGTTAAAATTCAAAGAAAAATAAAATGGATTAACGATTGTAATTGTGAAGTTGATGAATTTCTTTTAACAGAGGCCTCTTTGTGGAAATCTAAAAAGCCTATGACATCTGTTAAGCACATTTATAAGTACGGAAACTATGCCGCAGTAACAATAGATGGAGTAAAAATCCATGTTCATAGGCTATTGATGGAATATGAAGTACTTAATAATATTCCTAGAGGATTCTGCATTCACCATCTTGATGGAAATAAGATGAATGATTCGATTGATAATTTAGCAATTATGATTGCAGGAGCACACAATAGCCATCATATGAAAGGCCATATAACAACAGATAAGCAAATAGAAACGACTGTAAAAGCCAATCATCAGCGGAAAGGTATGAGAATTCGTCGTACAGTTAACGTCCCTTTGGATGAATTAGAAGAATTTTTAAAAGATGGTAAAAGTATTAACTGGATTTCGCATTACTATGAATGTGATTGGAGCACCATTAAACGAAGAATACAAGAAAATCCGGAATTGTTGGAGGATAAACATGAAAGTTAAATATATTTGGAATGAATCTTGTACAAGTGACGATTTTGAAAGAGAAATAAACGAATTTATAAAAGGCAAAAACATTGTTGATATTAAGTTCCACCCAACACGTGGTGGTGATGGTGTTCCAATGCTATTTGCACTAGTAATTTATGAGGTTGATGCTAAGCAGCAGGCAATCAAAGACGCACAGAGCATCAGGGACTATTCAGATCAGGCTGTGAAGTCAGTCAGTGCTAAATAAACTGGAGGAAGAAAAATGAGTGAAGAAAAACTGTACGCGGTAAAGAACGATGAAGGGAAATACCGGGAACTAAGCAGCGTGTTTAGCTCGACCACAAATAGTAAAGACCAGGCTAAACTAGTGGCTGATAAGTATGGTGGCCACGTTGTCACTTTGATTGAGGAACCTGAAAAGGTAGTGCTAACCAAGGAACAAGCAAAAATCATTGAAAAGGCGCATAACGATAAGCTTCCGGCTTGCTATATTTCTAGCAAATCTGATGACGAAGAACTGTTGATGAAAGCTTACGTAAACGGCTACACCGTGGCAAAGGAAAAGAAATACAATGTGAAGGTGCCGAAAAAATGGTGTGGTGACGATAAATACTATTGGACGAAGGAACAAGAGGGGACACTGACATGGGCGTCGTGGTTATTCAACAAAGGCTACATGATACGCGCCCAGCAGTTCACCGAGACTGAAATAGAGTATTATGGCCTGCAGGACTGCGAGAAAGTCTGGTGTGATAGCGATGACTGAGGAATGGAGACCAGTAGTTGGATTTGAAGGCTGGTATGAGGTGTCAAGAAAAAGCACGGTTGCTTATTCTGGATTGTTGTAATCATCTTAGTTGGTGCCATTCTTGGCGGCATGATGTAAGGAGGAAATCACATGCAGCACAAAAGAAAACGGATGATTAACCGTATGTGGCTGGAGCGTTACCACGCTTACAGTTTACGACAAGCAAGAGTTGGTAACTTTTTAGTCCAAGGAACGGACGCAGAGATTAGACGCTATAAGCGAGCTGGCAACAGCAATCACAGACGTGGTCACGTTATCAAAGTAGCGGAAGGGAGATCAACTTATGGAAACCAACGCAGTAAAAGTCCGATTCTTCAAAAAAGAGTACGGACGGATAGCACGGGGGCTAGGCGACCACAAATTTCTATACTCCTTGCCCAGTAACGTTAAAGATCGGCACGAGCTTCACACTGGTTCGGTAGTCGCTGTCAACAACCATTATGGTATTACTGAGGCAGCAGTTATTGTGGAATTTCTATATTCGAAGCATGTTGACGATTTTAAACAGGTTATGGGTAACTACCATTCAGACTATTACGGTGAGATGGAAGAAGACGAATGAACGATATAAATAAAATGTTAATCGTATTAGTGCTTGCTATCATGGTTATATCTGATTACAAAAACGGAGGCGGGCCGAAATCATGAACTCACCAACAGCGCTGAACAAACGTGGCACCAAGATTGAAAAATGGGGACAGAAGTTTGATAGCCAAAAGGAGCTAGATTTCTACGAGCGTTTCATTCTCAAACAGGTTGACCCTAAACATGTATCTGTCCACCCTAAATTCGTACTGGCTAAGAAAAAAGTTGTGCAACAAGGAGCCACAATTAATAGCATTCGTTACACACCAGACTTTATTATCTATGACGATTTTATGCATATCCTGCACGTCTATGACGTTAAAAACTCATTTGGAATATATGGCATTGATAATGGCAATCGCATTACTTTCCGATTATTCGCTATGCACACAGGCGTACCAGTTGAAGCAGTAGTGGTTCGTAAACACGACTTCAAAGCCGCATGTATCGGTGTGACAAAGCAACTTAATCTAACTGGCAAGGCTAAGACACCAAAGCCAATCATCAGAAATGACGTATTTTATAACTGGATGGAGGCGACCAACTATTGACTAGTAGAAAGGTATTAACGCCAATCGAGCATGAACGTTGTCGCAAGGCCTACTTTGATTTTCTGGCCGGTGGTTTGAAGGATCACGATAACGATATATGGCGAACAATCATGTGGGCCAGCAATAAGTTTATGAGAATGAGTGCAGGACACACAAACGATGAACAGTATTATCTCGTTTCAGCAATTAACGAATTAAGCACGGCCGAAAAGAATCAAGTGATCCATGAATTGACGATGAGCGACTCAATGTGGCATACGAGCTAATTAGAACGTGTTTGACAAGGTTTAAATCATTATGTAAGTAAATACACCAAGTGAAAATAGAAGCCCTTAAAGGGCACGACAGGAGCGTATAGACATGGCACAAGAATTAAAGGACAACAGTATCAAGATCAGCTTAATATAAGTCTTGGTCAATCTGCCAACTAGGCACACAAAAAGCCGCATCCCCAAGGACACGGCCATTCCAAACTATTTGCTCGACAACTCATTATAGCAAAGGATGGCGGGGAATGTGAATGAGGATGCGGTGATTGAGGCTTCAAAGCACGAACTAAGTAAGTGTGGCAAGCTGATGCGTGCAGCAGGTAAACGAATGTCAGAACTAAAGTCACCAGTATTCGATGCACAGCCTAAGTCGCCATCGTACAGCAATCATGTAGAAGAGCGAATGGCTAAGAGGTTAGATGCAGAGAATGAGCTGAGGGACATTCTATTGGCGATTCAGCTTTGCGACAATAAGAGTAAGCAAGTGTTATTCGATTTGTATGTTGATCCTGCCGAGTATTCTGATGTGGAAGTGATGGCTCACCTTGGTTATCAATCTTCACGGTATGCTTTCTACAAACGACGAGCGTTGCTCAGATTCGCAGAAGGATACAAACAAGGCGAGATTTACGAACAGCTAAAAACATTGGCATAAAATCGGAAGGTTGTTGGCATACTGTCGTAATCACAGATTGGTTTCAGGTGTTATATTGGTAACATCAAATAACTAAGTAATAAGTGCCGTGGCTGGGGAGCTTGAATTAGGTGGTTCGAATCCGCCACACGGCATTGAGATTATCAAAGTAGAGCAGGGAGTATCTATTCCGATTAAATGGTGAAACCTGTTTGAAATGATAACTCATTAGGGGGCATAGCTCAGTGTGTTATCTACGAGATGCGAAACTAGCCTAATCAGCTAGCAAAGCAAATCTATTGGGATAGCCGGTAGAGCGCATGAATGATAATCATGAGGTCGGTGGTTCGAGTCCACTTGTTCCCGTTGGCAAATGCCAAACAAAACAATGAAAAGAGGTGAGAGGTACTCCTCTCTTAATTTTTGTTGTTAACATTGACGACCGCTCACTCACAGAGCGGTTTTTATTTTGGGGCAGTGATGAAACAGACTAAGTACGGATACATAACCCGCGAAGAGGCCAAGATTGATGGTGATCTTGAGCGTTGGTTGAAACATAAGAAGCACAATGTGCGTCGTCCAAATGGGCGGCGTTTTTCTAGTGCAAGCAAAACGAGAACATGGAGGACTGACAATGCAATTACCAAAGAACGTAAACGTTCTAGGAGTTAAGTACAAAGTTAAATTGCAAAGCAGACTGATTGAAAATGATGAATCGTTGCTTGGCATGACTGACTTTCCTAACGACACAATTTGGTTGCGTAAAGGCATGGATGTACAACGAACGCAGCAAACATTAATACATGAGCTTGTTCATGCAATGTTGTATGAGGTTGGTAACGAGGATTACAACAGTGAAAGTCTTGTGAACCCGTTAGGCAATGTGATGTATCAAGTTATTAAGGACAACAAGCTAATCAAATGATGTTAATCATAGAAAGTGTGGTGAGATATTATGGCGAAATTAACTGAAAAGCAGCAAAAGTTTGCAGACGAGTATTTGCAAACCTTGAACGCAGCCGACGCATATCGTAAGGCTGGATATGCGGCAAAAACGAATGCAACGCAGCGTGCGGCTGCTAGTCGTCTGTTAACCAATGTTAACGTGTCGGAGTATCTCTCCACTCGCCTCAATGAACTCAAATTGAACGAGAAAATGAGTCAAGAAGAGGTCATTGAACGACTGACTAACATTGCTCGTGGCACACCAACCACTACTGTGTTTAGGCGGATTGATAAGACAAAACATGATGACGACGGTAATCCTGTGATTGAGTACGATACCGAGACCACAGTAGCTCCGGACACAGGCTCCCAGCTTCAGGCGTTAGAGGATTTGGGTAAGTACTACAAGTTGTTTACTGAGCGTCAGGAAATCAATGCACGTGTTGGTCCAGTGACGATCACTGATGATATCCCAAAACAAGGCGATGATGGGGATGGCTAAACTAAGCCAACTTATCGCGCCTTCTTTTTATGGATTGCATCAGGACGTTAAGCATCACAAACATTCAAATTACTGGTTGAAAGGTGGACGTGGTTCAACTAAGTCATCATTTGTCTCATTGGAGATTGTGCTTGGCTTAATGGTTGATCCTGATGCCAACGCCGTTGTGTTACGTAAAGTTTTCGGTACCATGCGCGAGTCCGTTTATGACCAGTATCTGTGGGCTATCGACGCATTAGAGGTTAGTCACTTGTGGGCAACGTCAACAAGTCCATTGCAACTAACGTACATCCCCACTGGTCAGCAAATACGGTTTAAGGGTGCTGACAAGCCAAAGAAGATTAAGTCACAGAAGTTTCGTCATGGGTTTACTAAGTATAAGCATTACGAAGAAGCTGATGAATTTGTAGGAACGTCTGAAATCCGGAGTATTAACCAATCGCTTAACCGTGGCGGTTCGGGAATTATTACGTTTTACACCTACAATCCACCGGCAAGCCAAAATAACTGGGTCAATCAGGCAGTAACACACGAGAAGTTTCGTAAAGACACGCTGGTGCATAGTTCAGACTACTTGTCCGTGAATCCTAAGTGGTTGGGTAAAGAGTTCATAGCGGATGCTGAACAGCTTAAAAAGGACAATCCAAAGGCTTATGATCACGAATATCTTGGCGAAGTCACTGGTACGGGTGCTGAAGTATTTACAAATTTGGATTTACGTGAAATATCTGATGATGAGATTGCTAATTTCGACCATGTTAAGCAGGGACTAGACTACGGATTCGCACATGACCCAATTGCCTATATGTTGGAGAATTATGACCCAACACGTAGAGTTTTGTATATCTACAATGAGATTTATCAGGTGGGGATGACGAACCGTGAAGCAGTTGCCGCCATTCAAAAGTTAAATCCGATGAACGACCAGATTATCTCTGACCGTGAACCAAGAACAATTGCAGAGTTTAACGACTTGGGTTTGAACGTTGTCGGTGCAATCAAAGGGCCAGGTTCACGTGACCATAACTACAAGTGGTTACAGGACTTACGACAAATTGTGATTGACCCGATTCGCTGCCCGAATGCTGCACGGGAGTTTAGTGGCTATGAGCTAGCACGGGATAGCAATGGCAACTTTAAGGCCGGGTATCCAGATGGTAATGACCACACGATTGATTCAACTGCTTATGCGTTGAACAACGATATTGACCGAATCAAACCAAACACGGTGAGTCATGCACAACAGGCCGCCGCATTAAGAAATTTAGGAATCTAGGTGAATTATGGCAAATGATACGAATGCACCATCTACGATGCAACCTTGGTCGTTTTACCCCAAGAATGCAGACGTGAAGATGTTAAATGGTCCACGGTTTGACCAAGATGCCAACCGAACGTTTAAGATTGATGCCAATAAGTTTGCACAAGTAAAAGATGATCCAGACGCTTTAGGGGATGTCGTGAGTCGATTTATTAATCGTCACTACACACATCAACTAAAGCGTATTTTGGCTATGCAACGTTACTATATTGGTGCTAATGACATTAAGTTTTGGAATTCAGGCAAGGCAATTAACCGTGCGGATAACCGGATTGCTAATGAGATGCCGAAATATATTACAAACATGCGGGTTGGGTATACCTTTGGTAATCCAATCCGTTTTCAGTACAACGATGACTCCAATCAGAATGATACTGACAGGGATGCAGTTAACCAGGTTGTTGAAAGTTTTGATAAACGGACGAACGAAGCCTACCACGAAAAGGTCATGAAAAAGAACCTGTCAGTGACTGGACGTGCTTACGAGTTGAGTTATGTCAATAAGGATACTAACGACCCTTACGTCATGGCGTTAGATCCTAGTGAAGCATTTGTTGTCTATGACACGGACCCTGAACAGCATTCACTGTTTGCTGTGCATTATTACTATGTAGAAGACGATGAGACGCCATTGTGGTATGTCGATGTCTATACGGCTGACCACATCATTCACTATCAACCAACCGGTTATCCAAACTCGCAATTAACCTTTGATCCGCAACAAAAAGATAGCCTTGAAGAACATTACTTCGGTGCTGTGCCAGTGACTGAGTACGTCAACAATGACGAGCGGTTGGGTGACTGGGAAGGTGAAATGGATAACTTCGATGCCTATGACAAAGCAATCTCTGAAATGGCGAACAGCGAAGAAGACTTTAGCAACGCAACGTTAGTTATTTCGGGTGAATTTGACTTTGGTACTGATGAAAATGGAAAACCAAAAGTACATCCTGATATTGATTCGTTAAGCAGATATATGTGGTTGAAACCTGCACAAGTTCAAAACGGTACGGGTGGTAACACAGTCGTTCCACCTAAAGCAGAGTATTTGACGAAAGAGCTGCCGATTGACACTTGGAACGCTTATGTGAAGACCTTGTCTGATAACATGCATAAGTTTACGAATTCACCGAATGTGGCAGATGAAAACTTTGCTAGTAATGCGTCTGGTGTGGCGATGTCTTACAAACTGTGGGGTAGCGACCAAGAACGAGCGACCCAACAAGAGCTGTATGCACGTGGTCTTATGCGTCGCTTACGTTTACTGGGAAACTATTGGTACACGCTAGGCAAGATTAAGAGCGCTGACTTGATTGAGAACATCACGCCGGTCTTCACGCCTAACCTGCCGAAGAATGATTCAGAGATTGTCGGTAATGTACAAAAGCTGTCACAGACTGGTGATTTCAGTCAACAAACGCTGTGGGAGATGGCGCAACCAGTTACTGGTATCGATCCCGATGAAGAGCAGTCACGGATGGACGCACAAGCCGATTCTGAACCGAGAGTCACAATGCCGGGTGATTATCCTGACAGCTTTGGGAAACCATCAGAATCAGATAGCATGACGGCAGAATCGGACGGTAACGGGGATGAAACCAATCCTGAACCAACTGGTGTACAGTCCGTTGAACAAGACAAGCAAACAGCCATCTTGCAAGCAATTGCTAATCAGCGAAAGCAACAGGGTGGTGGTAAGTAGTGGAACGTAAAGATGTGTTGAAGCTTGCCAAACAAGTCTACGGTGAGAACGACAAACGTGTCACTGAACTGGCTGATTTGTTCAGCACTGCCAGTAACGACATAACTAACGCTTTGAGCGAGTTTATTGCTGATGAGGTTAATTGGTCGTCACCTGCTCCAAAGTCTCAGATACAAGAGCTGATGGACGATATTGCTAAGGTAGCTGTGAATGCGGCCATGGATGAACGACCTTTTGTAAATCAAACGTTTCGTGATGAACGTATGAAGACATACGGGGATGTTGCCAAGCAAAAGGTTAACCTGATTTTGGTTCAATTGGCACTCGGCGAAAAACAAATTGTCCAGGATAACCTAGACCATGTTGACCGAGCACCAGAAGTTAACCCACAACCCAACAAGCCCGTCTATTCACGTTCTAAGACCGAACATGCAGTGCGCAAGATTGTGGGTGACCATCACCCAGGGTGGCAGGGTACGTCATGGCAAGATCGTATCTATAAAGAAAAATCCGCGTTAATGCGACAGCTAGACGATCAGGTTGATGATGTGTTGAAGAATCATTACAAGCCACAGGACTTTCGTAAGGAGATTGCGGCCAAACTTGATTCATCCGAAAAGCGGTCTGAACGCATTCTACGAACAGAATCTAGTGGTGAATTCTCACGGCGACTGGTTGATGACTTCACACAACGCAGTGTTAAGCGATATAAGATTGAAGCAGCACTATCGGCCAATACCTGTGAAGAGTGCGAAGGATTAGATGGCAAAGAGTTCAGTATGGATGAAGCTAGTGAAGGTGTGACGCTGCCACCGTTTCATCCGAACTGTCAGTGCACGATTATTGAAGTAACTGATGACGATTACAGTGTCGATTTTAGTAAGATGCCAAAATATTATGGATTGAATTAAGACTGTTCAGTGATTGAACGGTCTTTTATTATGCCCTTTCTTCGGCGGCGGGCGTAAAAGAACAGCTGATAGTTATACCACTTAGAAAGTATTCGGGAGGAATTTATTATGTTTACACGATTATTACCAATGAATTTACAGTACTTTGCTGAACCAGCACAGGCCGGTAACGGTGAGGGCAGCAACACCAACGCGTCGAACACTCAATCAAACAATAATGACGGTGAGCATGAAGATGGCAATGGTGGGGATGACTCCGACGGTGCGGACAAGACCTTTAGCCGTAAAGATGTACGTGGCCTAATTTCTAGCGCAATGGATGACTTCAAAAACAAATCATTGCCAGGGTTACTGGAGCAAGCTCGTAAAGACGGTGAGAGCCGTGCCAAGATGACCGAAGAGCAACGTGAATCAGCCGACCAAAAGGCACACCAAGCCGAACTGGATAAGCGTGAAGCTGAATTGAATCGCCGTGAATCAGTCAGTGCAACACGTGACTTATTGGCTAAGAACAGTTTGCCAGAAGACTTTGCAGAAATGCTAACCGACAACGACGCTGACAAACGTTCACGGCATGTTGAGGACTTCGGTAAGGCATTCAACAAGGCAGTTCAAGCAGGTGTCGAGGAACGTTTGAAAGGCAATCGCAATCCAGGTCAATCCGTAAACAATGGTAGCAATCATGACGACACTGAATTCGCCCAAAAATTAGCGAAAGCAACTCATCCGAAGAAGACAGCAAATGACTTCTTTGGCAACAAATAAGGAGGTTTAACTCATGACAGTTAAACATGATTTCATCTCAGAAAATCAAGTTCTGGGAAACGTACAACATAAAGTGGCCTTGCCTGCTTTGATTGGTTCAACTGGTGTAACGGCTGACAACTTTGGCCGCAAAGTAATTCCTGCTGGAACAGTAGTCGGAGGGTCAGCTTCATTCTTAGATGACTCACAAGCTGTGTTATCAGCAGGTCAAGATACTAATGCGCAGGGTGTCTTAGAACATGACGTTGATGTTACTGCTGGTAATTCGACTGGTACCGTGATCATTTTTGGCTTTGTGAATACAGCACGTATTCCGAACGTCACTGTGTCAGATGCTGCTAAAAAGTCACTTGCTGGTAAAGTTACGTTCTTTAACCGGCAATAGGAGGATAAACAGTTATGAATATTTTTGATTTAGTCAACGCTACAAACATTGCAGCGTACTGGGAAACGATTGCCCAAGAACAACAACCCTTTTTAGGTGAAACTTTATTCCCTAATGTTCGTCAGGTGGGGATGGAGATGGATTGGTTAAAGGGTGCTTCTGGCGCGCCAGTTGCATTAGCACCATCTAGCTTTGATTCAAACGTTGTACCACGTGGCCGTAAAGGACTGACCAAACTAACCCAAGACTTGGCATTCTTTAAAGAATCTAAGTATGTGGATGAAAAGTTACGTCAACAATTACTGATGTTGGGTAACAGTGCTGATCAAACATTACGTGACACGATTATTGCCCACATCTTTGACGACGATGTTGAGCTGATTCAGGGTGCCGCATTACGTCGTGAAATGATTCGGATGGAAGCCTTAACGACTGGTGTCGCACATGTTTCTGGCAATGGTGTAGATATGACAATTGATTATGACATGCCAGAAGAAAATATCGGTGCTTCAAAGGTTGCTTGGGGGGATGCAAAAGGCAATCCATTCGATGACTTCACTCGTATTACTGACCAGATTGCGAATAAGACTGGTGCCACGATTAGTCGTGTCTTGATGAACCGTGCAACATGGAACACGTTGGCAAGCAATGACTCAATCAAGTCTACTTTGTTAGCTAATGCTGCAAGTAAGACAAACGTTGTGTTACCTAAGTCCGCTATTATGAGCTACATCTCAGATGAATATGGTTTGGACTTCGCCATCTACGACAAGGGTTACGTGGGTACTGATGGCAAGTTCACGAAGTTTATCCCAGATGGTAAAGCAATCTTTATGCCAGCCGTTGACCTTGGTGAAACCCACTTTGGGACAACGCCTGAAGAGGCTGACCTGTTGGCTTCATCTGCTGCACAAGTTCGTATCGTTGATACTGGTGTTGCGGTTACGACTATGACGAAAGCTGACCCAGTAAACGTTGAAACTAAAGTTTCCATGATGTCCTTACCATCGTTTGAACAAGCTGATTCTGTCTTTATCTTGGACACGACTGCCGGTGCAACACCAGCAACAGATACATCTGGCTCAACAGGTAGCACAACGTCCGGTTCAGGCAAGTAGTTAGCGGAGGTGCACTATGACTGATGATGAACGAAAGGCTCGTATCGAGAGTTTACTTGCCGGCGTGAAGTTGATGCGTGACCTGAAGGATAGTGACACTGAACTTGATGCAAAGTTAACTCTGTATATTGGGGATGCGTTAGACGCTATTGGCATCTTCATCAACAACGTGGATGTACCAACACAACTCGACGGCGTTATTCGTAAGATGGCCGCTGCCAAATTTGTTCAGGAAGGTGCAGAGGGCACGACCGCTACATCAGAAGAAGGCTTGTCCTTCACGTTTTCAGATGATGACATGAAGCCATTTGCCACATTGTTGAACAAGTATGTGGACAATCAGTCTGGTGCTAATCGACTTGGATCGGTGGTGACTTGGGATTGAGGATTGAAAAAATTTATCTACTCAGCAACCAGTCATCAACGCCCACTGGTTCATTGAACCGTAAGAAAACGCCGAAGTTAATTGAAACCATTGCTGATGCACGTATTAATCAAATGGGCGACCAACGACAGATGACAGCATTCGGTAAAGTTTATGCGGATGCTCGCATTGTTCGAGTATCTGGTGAACACTTAGCAGAACGAATCGGTCTGTCAGGAATGGACAGCAAGTCGTTTGAACCTAACTACGCCATTACTAAAATCGCTCATCATCAACACAAGACTGACTTTTATATCGTCGTCGATAAGCAAATAGTCGGAGGTGATCTAAGTGGCAACTAACAATGAACACATTCCGACAGTTCGTTATCGGATGACTGACGACTGGTCGGGTCCGATTAAGAATTTGATGCACACAATGGCATCAGTTGGTTCTGGTGAAGGCGTCGCACGTCTTCAACGCTTGCAATTTGCGATGGACACGAATGCAAAAAAGGTCATTCATGACGCTGGTGTTGCCACTCAGGGTAAAGCACGTGAGATTGAACGCGCTAACGTCGGTGGTAAGAAGTCCGGTTATGTACCAACTGGGAACTTAATGCGCAGTATCGAAGCACACGACAGCTCAAACGGGATGCAAACTGAAATTGCACCGCAAGCCATGTCAAAGAAAGGCTATGAGTACGGTCAGGCAGTCGAGTTTGGTACGAAGAAGATGGCAGCTGAACCTTTCATGAAACCTGCTGGGGATGCAATCGGGAGCAATCTAAATGAAACTGCCCACAAGGCTCTCAAACAGGCCAGTGAGGAGGCTTAACATGGAAGCTATCTATCCAGCCGTGGACTTGATACTAAGCGCACAGCAAGCATTAAAGGGCGTTGATGTGTTAGTTCTATTGCCTAGTGACGATGACGACAATCTGCATTTTCCACAAGTTGATTTAAGTCTTGCTGATAGTGTTGATGTCAGCCAATTGAAGTATGTTAGTCAAAACCAAATCACGTTGACTGCTGACTTGTATGTTGATCATGATTCCTACGGAGATGCACTCAACTTGCAACAGGTTGTTACTGACCGTTTGAAGTCGCTTACTGGGTTGAACTACCCATTTAAAGCAACACATTATTCAAGTCGGATCATCACTGATAATTCACTAGAAGACCGGACACTTTTTCATGTGCCGATACTAGTGGACTATCAAGTTAGTTATTAACTGAGACGCTTAGGCGTCTTTTTATTTTAGAAAGGGGCAGAAATATGCCATCAGGAATTGGAGCAACGACTGAAGTTATCAGTCCTAAATTTGCGGATAAGATTATTTACTTTTACAAGCGTGATAGTTGGCCGAAGTCACGTAAACCAGAAGTTTTAGGGTTACAAGGTGCCAGCTCTGGTACTAACACACGGACGGCCACTAATGTGCAGACTAAGACGGTCACTCTGAAAGCCGTTGGTGCTAAGACACAACAGCGAGTCGTGAACTTGGTCTACACACAAAATGATGGACTATATCACGAATTGAATGACGCTTGGTCTAAAGGCGAAGTTATTCATCTTTGGAAGGTGGACTTTAACACGCTACAGGGAACAACGCCTAATCGTACAGCAGAGGCTGAATACTCACAGTGCCTAGTACCACAGTTGCCAATTACAGAAGGTGTTGGTGCGATTACACAATCCAACACGACATTTGAAGTTCAGGGCGAAGCTGTAGACACGGAAGGTGATAACAGTACACCCGCACGAATTAAAGAAGGCGATTTAGCTGACGGGTCATTTGATGTCATGAGTCAAGCGCTTTACGCATTTAGTCATGGCCAAGATGTTGGTGATAACAGTGCGACAACTCAATTGCCAGATGAATCACAACCAGCTGGTAATACATCAAACACTGGTTCAACGGGCTCGACAACTGGTTCTTCCACAACTGGTAAGTAACTTCTAAACAGGAAAGGATTTTTAAATCATGCAAGCACTAAACATTAACGGTAAATCACTCACACCACGGATTAACTTTCGATTTCGGTCAGTCTTAGGTAAAAAGCTTGGGGATGACAATGACAAGTCAGGCTTTAGCAACTTGATTACGGGTTTGGTTCAATCCGACCCCGATGCTTTACTGTCATTTTATGAAGCTGCCTTAGCTGGTGACCACCCAAGTGACGATGACTTATTTGATGCACTGGACGACCAAGTATTTAAAGACAACGACTCGGAGGATGCGGCTTTCCGTGATGCAGTCAATGCATTAAACAACAGTGGTTTTTTCAAGATCAAGGCCAAAGCTTGGAAGAAACGCAACGAACAATTGCGGACCATCTTGCAAGCACAGTTAGACGCATTGGCCGACAACGATACAGCGGCAGCGGCCAACCAGAAGACGGGCTATCAAGTCGGTCTGGATCAAATCAACGACAGCGAGAACGCCTTCGACAAGATGACGGCACCACAGGAAGCATCGGCAGCGGAGACAACGACCTCTCAAATTGGCTAGAAGGTGCCCGTCGTTATATCGGCGTGACGGACGTTAATGTCTTTTACGATATGACGGTTCATGAATATAACACCATGTTAAAAGGTGCGTTACTGGCTCGAATTGATGATTTGTATGCGCAAAAGCAAGCTGCTAGTTTTACTCGGCCTGTCCTGCTAGCGGACGGTGAGAAGAATCAAGATTACGAACAACAAATTACAGAGAATTTGAAGCGGCAGGAAGCCAAGATTAAACAGCAGTTTGACCCATACTTTATCAAGCAACAGAAGGCTCGTAACGACCAAAACATGATGCTTTATCAGTTAATGCACGGAGGTGACAGCAAGTGAGTGCCGATTATGTAGTTGACCAAAAGGTTCGGTGGTCATTCGTTGATGACGTCACCAGTCCATTAACCCGTGTCAAACAGATGCTAACCGACGCTAGTAACTTAGTAAATGGATCTGTGAGTCCAACGAAAGTTCTAGAAGATGCCTACAAGATGTTAGGCACATCCGGTTCAGAATCCATCAACAAGGTTGTAACAGACGCTAAGGCGTTACAATCCCAAATGACCAGCATTCCTAAAGATACGAAACTTGAAGTTACTGCTAACACCAGTGAAGCGCTTGACCGTGCTAAACAGCTCGAAACAAATATTAAAGATTTGCCGAAAGACACTTTAGTTAAGGTCAATGCCACTACTGAAGCTAACAAGATTCTAGATTTCAAGAAGGATATCGGGGATGTCCCAACTACCCACAATACCAATCTAAAAGTTACCGATGAAGTGACGGAGCCAATTAAACGGGTTAATACAGCAACGTCTGAAGCCAGTAAATCTGGCAGTCGTTTAAAAGATGTATTAACGGGTACTTTTGTTGGTTCAATGATTAGTACTGGAGTCATGACGTTAGGGAGCAAGATTGTTGAGTCAGCCAAGAGTGGTCTTGAGTTAGCTGAGGCCGGTGAACAGACTACTCGTGCATGGTCGGCAATGGGTGTACCTAAAGACCAAATTAAAGACTTATCCAACAACATGGTTGAATTGCGTAATGAGAGTGGATTTGCTGCTGGAGACATTAAGAATATTCAGAAACAATTCTACGGATTTACGGGTTCGGCAGGCTTAACCGAAAACTTAACACGTGGTGTTACAGCTTTGGCGGTTGCCTCTGGCAAGGGCTCTGAGACCGCCGATGGATTAACTGGTTCATTTAAACGAATAGAATCACAGGGAAAGTTAACGAGTATGGCCTTTGCTCGGATGACTGCGCAAGCTCCGGCCTTACCTAAGCAATTAGCTTCAGCTTTGAATATGAGCCAAGACCAATTAAAGAAAGCAGTCGCCGACGGCAGCATCTCAGCTGATCAATTTACTCAAGCAATTGCTAAGATTGGTGCCTATTCTAGCCAAACATTTGCTGATTTTGGTAAAACCGGCGAAGGGGTCATGGCACAAATTAAAGGCGGATGGATGGGTGTTAAATCAACACTTATGCAACCGCTAGTTGATACTAAAACATCAGGTCTAGAATCTGTTCGAAACCTATTACAGTCCAAAGATATGACGGCTCTGGCTCATTCAGTTGGCGAAGGCTTGTCATACATGGCTACGCAAGCAGCTAATGTGATTAGCTATATTGCTGCGCATCAAAAAGACATTAATGGGATTATCCAAGATCTGACCCAAATTGTAGTTATTCTGGCAAAATCGATTTGGTCAACGGTCAGTGGCATCGTTAAAGATATTGCAAGTGCGTTTGGTTTGGTCAGTGATAGCGCTAAGAAGTCTGGTGACCCACTGAAACAGATTGAATCAGCTTTGGATGCAATCTTGAAACACAAAAGTGCCATTCAAGAGTTCGGCAAGATTCTGGTAGCCGCCTTTGCGGTGAAGAAAATTACGGGATTTATAAGCGGCTTTCAAGACTTGCAGAAGGCTTTTGAAAAAACGGCTGCATTCTCTACCGCACAGAAGTCAATTGCAGCGTTTGGCGACACATTAAACTCAACAGGTAAAATCTTTCCAGCTTTTGGGTCCGCATTAAAGGCTGTTCCATTTACGATTTGGATTACAGCTATTTCAACTATTGTGATTGCCTTGGTCGAGCTGTATAAACACAATGCTAAATTCAGAAATTTTGTGAATGGGATTGTGGATTCAATTAAACAGTTCTACAAAGATGCAGTTAAGTGGTTGGGGGATGCAATTAGCTGGGTTCGAAAGACCTTTGGACCGTTCTTCAATGAAGTGGTTAAAGCCGTTCAAAGTGTTTGGAAACAGATTGAACCCGTTGTCTCCGTTGGTATGAAGATTATTAGCTCTGCCATTCAACTGGGCATTGATTTGATTGTTGATGTTTGGAAGATTGGCTGGGGGTTGGTTTCGACCTATCTCAAAGTTGTTTGGGCAATCATGAAACCAATTGTTGACCTTGGTATGGCAGTCATTAAGAGTGTCATCTCTGGTGCGCTTAAGGTCATCGAGGGCTCATGGCGTGCTGTTTGGAATGCTATCGTTGTTATCCTAAAAATGGCATGGGCTGTGATGAAACCACTCGTTCTTGGTGCGATGAATGCGATTGCTGACATCATTAAATTAGTGTCAGATATCATCCATGGACGTTGGAATAAAGTCTGGGGTGACATTAAAGCCTATTACACCGATATTTGGAACGGTATCTCTGGAGCTATTCATGGTTTCATGAGCACGATTCTTGATGTTATCAGTCATGTTCTTGACGCCATCAACACTGTTTGGCGTTCAATGTGGTCAGGATTAGGCGACTTCTTTAGCGGCATTTGGAAAGGCATCAAGGGTGCAGCACAAGATGGCATTAACGGTGTCTTAAACGTTATTAACGCTGGTGTTGATGCCATTGATACAGTTTGGAAGTTCTTTACCGGACATGAGACCAGCATTCATCACTTGAAGCCGGTTAAGTTCGCTCAGGGTGGTGTGGTTCATACTCGCTTGTCCATGATTAACGATGGAGCTGGTCAGAACTGGAAAGAGCTATTACAGTTGCCTACCGGAGAATTGAAGATGTCTCATCAACGTAACGCTGTTATGCCGCTACCAGTTGGTACTCGTATCTACAATGGGGATGAGACGGCTAACATCATGCATTCAGCCGGTGTCCAACACTATGCTGATGGTGGGATTGTTGGTGACGCCATTGATTGGACAAAGGGTAAACTGTCTGACATCGGTTCATGGATTGGCGACAAGGCTGACGCTGTTGAAAAATTTATGAAAGACCCGCTAGGTAATATCTCAAAGGTCTTGCATAAAGCGACTGATGGACTGTTCAAAGGAGCTGCTAGCTTTGGTGACTTAGCCACGGGCACAATCGATAAACTTGCTTCCGTTGCAGTCGATAAATTCAAAGACATGCTGAGCCAAACTCAGAAAAAAATTGAGTCCGAGAATACTAATGGACCATCAGGGCCAGCAGTTGATCGTTGGCGTTCAGTTATTGGCCAAGCAACTGATATTTTGCATCATGCACCGCTTTCTGGTTCGCAGATTGGTCATTTGCTGTCTCAAATCGCTACTGAATCTGGTGGGGATAACAATATTGTTCAAAAAGTTTGGGATGTAAATATGGCGAACGGTAATCCTGCACAAGGGTTACTGCAATTCATACCCCAGACATTCGGACAGTGGGCTATCGGTGGTCACACCAACATCAAGAGCGGACTTGATCAGATCATTGCCGCCATTCGTCGTTTGGACGCTATGGGGACATGGAACTATATCGGTCAGGGTCATGGTTGGTGGACTGGTGGTCATCCGACTACCCCTCAATTGGCGCCAATCGCTGAACATGGGGATGAGTTCGTGGTTAACCCTCGGATGGGTAATGCCATGCAGCTCATCAATGAAGCTTATGAACGGACGGTACAAGAACAGCCACAATTACGCAACGCAACCACACCATCTGCAACAGGTATGCAAGTTAACACTGCTAGCGCTCAATCAGATGAAAGTCATTCAGGTATATCAACCAAGTTGTTAGATACCATTATTGAACGGCTGACTGAAATTCGTGATAAGAATGATGACACATACCTGGATGGCGAAAAGGTCACTAAGACGACTGAGCGTTTAAGCGCTGGTCGTTATCGAATGGCCGAAGCGCAAGGTCAAGCATAATAAAAAGGCACCCGCTGGGGTGTCTTTAGTTTTGTTTGATGCCATCTGCATAGCCAAAAACGGTTATTTTTGCTCCTGTTTCAGCTCCCGCGGCAGTGAATTTCAAATTTGCGAAGCCGTCTAAATTTCTTTCCCGGCATTTACTTTGCAGGTCTTTTAGAACTTTTAACTGTGCTCCAATGCCGGAAGCAGTTATTTCTTCTGAAATTAGTATACTTTCAGAATGATATCCTTCTGGCACTGGCCCAACAGTTTCAATTAGTTTAGGTTTGTTGTCACTTTTACCGAATAATGGCATCATCATTACCTCGCTTTGTTTGATGGCCTAATTTTATCATAAAAGAAAGGAGGCGCGTATCGTGCAAGTGTTTTCGCAAAGTACCAATAAACCACATGCTTATCGGTTCAGTGAGACCGACAACAAGTTACCATTCAATCCAGTTGAGTATGCTATCAGCACGGACGGTGTGAACTGGGTGTCATGCTTTGATGTTCCTGATTTGAAGAACGTTTATATGTATGATGCTGTACTACCTGATTTAACGCCAGCTGAAACGTATCAAGTAATCGGTCAACAAGACGGTCAAACGTTGATGGCTTCCCGTTATGATCAACGGGACATTGTGACACAGTTCTATGCTTTTGGCGAAGATGAAAACGACCAGTCGCTAGGTTATCAAGCACTAGAACGTTTTCTGTACGCCCGTGATGAGTATTGGATTACGTTTGCTAATCATGCTGGTTTGAAGTTTAAAGTGAAAGCCAAGACGTTCAAGCCAACGTATCCCAACGACAAGGATTTCTATGCCACTGTGACGTTCAACAACTCTGCTGGGGTTGGTCAAACGTTGGGAACGACGCAACAGATAAATGATTTTGACTCACCAATCTGGGCGTTAGGCCAAGGTATTGAGATGACTGGTAGTGTGCCACAGTATACGTTCAACACAGATAGTTTTACTGTGATGAATTTTGGCGACATTATGATTGAACCCGATATTAAACAGCACCCGTTAGTGATCACGATTCATGCGAATGGTAAGCCATCGCTGACTAATCAGACGACAGGGCAAACGTTCACGTGTAATCGTCAAGTAAGCACAGGGGATGAACTCAAACTGGCTGGTGTAAATCCATTCATCAATGGTCAACAATCTGGGATTGATACGAATCACGGCATCATCTCATTACAGCGTGGTGCTAATCAGTTCACCTTGACTGGTTGTACTGATGGCACTGTTAGTTTCGATACGCCGTTCTATTATGTTTAGTTATCCTTCATTGGTGGTGCGTGAACGTAATGGTAATAGCGAGGAACGATTGAACATTAATGACGCACACGATTCATTTCAGGATGCTTGGTCGCTGAACCAGTCGATGGAGTTATCGTTGACAGCACGATTGTTGCCAGGGTACACGTCTGCTTTCAATTTATTACAAACGCAAAACATGATTGTTTATGGTGGGCAACAATACGTCATTAAACAGGCTAGTCCAGCTGTTGATGCCGGTATCCTCACTAATCAGGTCAAGGCTGTTCACATTATGTATGATGTGCTAAAGAATGTTCGTAAAGAGGATATCAATGCTGGTACGCTGACCTATTCGTTTCAAGATGTTTGCAGTCAATTTGTGAATGGCAATGATCAGGGTGTGACGGTTGATTATGACGGTAGTTTTCAGTCAGTACAAATTGAGAACTTGGGGAACACCTCGTTTCTCGAATTCTTGACGAGTTATCTAGACAAGTTTGGTGCTGTTATGGTGCCAGACAATCTGCATATTCACTTTTATTCACGTGACACGTTTCGTCATGAGACCAACAACATGTTTGTTTATGGTGGCAATACGGACGCGGTTCATCTGTCAACGGACTCAAGTAACTTGATTAACCAGTGCTGGTGCTATGGTAAGCCAGTTGATAACGAGAATAGTTCTTCAAACAATGACTTAACCAAGGGTAACTACCAGGTTAAGTTTTTGTTTTCCAATCAAGACAGTATCAACAAGTATGGTCTGCATCGTGGACCAGCTATGTCTGATGAACGATTTACCGACCAAGGGTCAATGCAACAGTATGTTCAGTCGACGTTACAGACCGAACCAACATTGCAATTGACGATGCAGTATCTCAGTCGAACTGTAATCAATAAAGGGGATGGCTGGTATTTACGTGCACCTAGCATCGGACTGGAACGTGAGGTTACGGTGACAGGAATTACCCAGAATCCGTATAACCCAGCGTCGATGCCAACGATTACGCTAGACAACACGTCAGCAGCGTTACGTAGTATTTCGTTAACGTTGAGTAATCGAGTACGTGACCACGATAACCAGATAACTAATCTGACTGCGATTGCGAACAACATTCGTGTCAATGAAGAACATTTTCCGGGTTTAAAAACGATTGATGGAGGTGTAAGTGATGTCCAGTACCAACCAAACTCATAAGCGCTATTTACAGGAAGCTGACGGGACGGTTTACTGGCCGATTACTGCTTGGGATGCCGTTGTTGGTAAACCTGATGGCTTGGTCGATAAGCCCGCACTGGACGCGGCCATTGCTGGCATTCAAAAGCCTAACTTGAGTGGCTATCTGACGCAAGCGTCACTGGCAGGTTATGTAGTAAAAAGTGAGCTACCAGACTTCACTAAATTTGCGATGAAAACTGACCTGCCAACTTTTGACCCGAATACTGTCTACACAAAAGACGAGGTTAACAACTACGTTAGCCAATCGGTTCAGAATTCTTTATCCACGTTCTTGAATGGCGATTACGCAAAGGCCATAGCTCAGTTGAAAGAGCTGTCTGATGCCTTGAGTGGTGATCACTCTGTTTTAGCGGGCTTACTTACACAATTAAGTAATAAGGCGAATGTAGGTGACAGTTATCTTAAAAGCGAGGAAGATGCCAAGTTTGCGACTAAGGGTGAAGTAAGTGTTGCCATCAATGGCTTGAACAAGTTCGACCCGAATAAAGTGTTCACCAAGGATGAAGTAAACGCCGCAATCGTCAAAGCGATTGGTGACCTGCAAGATAAGATTTATGGCGGGGATGTCAACGCGGCATTAGACACTATCAAGGAATTGCAAGACGCTTATAACGGTAGCAATACCATCATTCAACGATTGCTTACTCAGTTAGGCAATAAGGCCAACGTCGGCGACAGCTTTACTAAAGACGAAGCGAAAGCCACGTTTGCGACGATTGCTACTGTTCAGACTGCTATTGACGGTCGATTACCAGCAATTGACAGTAATTTTGCGATGCAGATACTCATGGAAGGGTTAAAGGTGACACCTAATTTTACTACGGGGCATCTGGACTATGAGACCACACCAACGACCGACAGCACGATAACTGGTGCCATGATGAATTTGTATTTAACGAAGATAAGTTTCAGAGAAGATGAGAAAGGACATTTGATTACGGAGGTGACATTTTAATGGCGGACATTGGCAAGGTGTTCCCAACGCTGAATGGCACATGGAGTGCCACAACGCAGTATGAACGCATGAGCGTCGTGTTTTATCAAGGGGCCAGTTATATGTCGACTAACAATACGCTGAGTGATGAGCCTGACAAAAGCTCGAACTGGCAGAAGATGGCCGACAAGGGTGATGTTGGTAAAGACGGTGATCTAGGTCGTTTGGGTGGGGATGTCATTCCCATCAACCAGTTCACAGCTCAAGCACCAAACTTAAGTATCAATGATGACGGGACGCCTGAAACAGCATTACAAAACTATTCACCTGGCTACTCGTATGAGATTGTTAGTCCCAAATCTGACGGTAAATATCATTTACTGTATCGTGACTTTACGGGACAATCCGGCACACTAAAGGTGTTCTTTTACACAGACAAGCGAACTGCTGACAAGAGTGTGACTAAGGACATTACAGGTACGGATTTCACACTTAAGCTTGATGATCTGATTGATGCATCTGACATTGGTAAGTACGGTCGGGTTGGGATAGCAAGTTCACATGGTATGAGCCAGAAAGTTGCGTTATATTCGGAGTATGTTGATCTAGATATGTATTTGCCACCAATTAACAAGATTTTGAACGACGATACAGGTTGGATTAGTGTTGATGGCAGTAGTTATCCGAATAACACGCCAGAAAAACAATATGGCGGGGTGCGTTACCGTGTTTTGGGGCAGGTCGTTACGATTGAATTCTATATTGATCATATTGCAACGGGAAACGCGTTCAACATACCGCCTGAATATGCACTAGGCGTGCCAATATGGGGTAATTATTCACGTGGTGGAAATGTAAGATATTCTTTGGAAACAGATGGCAGTTTTAATATTGACGCACCTGCTGCTGGTCAAAGCTATGATTCAAACAGTTATCTAAGCGGTGTCATCACATATTTAGTCGGTTAGGGGGTGGGTGTATCAAAACAAAGGCAGAAATATTAAACCGGTGGAAACCGATAGATCAGAAAGACTTAGCTGATGCAATCCAAGCTGCCAAGCCAGATATTCAGCAGATGGTGAATAAGGCCAATCGGCTAACATCACCAGATGGTAGCATATGGGCGCCAACGATTGATAACGATGGGAAAGTGACATGGAAGAAGGTTGAAGGTTGATGGTTAGCTCACTCATTATGCTGGGGGATTCGATCACCCAAGGATGGGACGGCACCAAAGGTGTTGCTCACCCAATGTCATACTGGATTGGTAAGGAATTAAACATTTCCGTCAAAAACTGGGGCTGGGGTGGTGGTCAAATAGTTGGCGATCGTGATTCGGACTTGCTGCCAAACATTCGATCAGTTGACTTCACGCCCTATGATGCAGTATCAATCGGGTATGGTGTGAACGATTTCGACGATATTTCTGATAGTCTTGATACGATCACTAAGCAACTGGCTGTTGCGTTAGAAACGTTGCTGGCAAAAGCACCGAACATACAAGTGTTTGGGATTCTACCAACACCTGTTTTTGCTGGGGTGCCTAATCAGAACACGGTTAAAAATTCAAACTACACTGAAAATGAACTCATTGATGAACTAACTAATGTGTATGTTTCGTACGGGATCAATGTACTTGATTGGCGTCTTGACCCGATTATCACTGCTGCTAATCATGCCACCACATTGGGCGATGGTGTGATTCATCCAACGCAGGCTACTTATGATTTGATGGGTCAAAGAGTGGCAGAGTTTATCCACAATCCAAGGACGCCCTTGGAGATCATGCAGTCCTACAAGTATGTCATGGCCGCTTTCAAAGAACGTCAAGATTTGTGGGGGACATGGGGTGGCCGATTACGTATGATGCTTAGCAACGACGGAATGACATGGCGTCAGTTACCAACGGCGTACCCAGACCATCAAGTGCGCGACCCATCTATAGTAAAGATAGGTGACACGTACTACATTATTTTTACAACTGGTTTATTGCGGACAACTGACTTCGTTCACTATGACGATATGAATTGGAGTTGGTCATGGAAGTTGCACAATTATTGTTGGGCACCGGAGTTCTTCACGGACAATCGAGGAATAGTACGGGTGCTCTATGCTGGCAATCCAGAGGGGACTGATGATCAATGGACAATGAACCTGTATGTAGCCGACTTCGATCCAGCAGTTGGCCCAGTTGAAGGCACTGAACGTCAGTTGACTGGTGACATCATTAGTCTAAGTACGATTGATGGTAACCTGACTTATTTCAACGGAAAGTATCATCTGTTTTTTGATGATAACAAAACCGATGGCACAAGCTCATTACACTATGCCACGGCGACCGAGATGTTAGGCCCATATACTACGCAACCTGCCAATATCAATGAAGACAAGAATAGCTACGCGTTTGAAGGCCCAGAGTTATTTTTAAGTGATGAACTTGGCCCCCGCCTATTGCTTGACCCATTTGGTGCTTCAAATGATCCCAAGACGGCCTGGCATTCGGCGGGACATTTAGGAGAGGCTATGAAGCCAATCGAGTCACCGGACTTTCTGACTTATGGCAATTACCAAGTGCTAAGCAGTGTTAATGTTGATCCATTTCAAATAAGGCATGCAGGGCTAATGCTCGACATTGCTAACATTAGGTACAATTACTTGTTTCGAATTGACAATGCCGCTTATTTAAAACCGGTTATTAATCAGACCTTAACGGCGATTAACGATACATTGCTTAGTATTAACGGAACGGTTGCAGATAACTATGGTAGCTCACAGTTTTCAGTTGAACAGGTACCATTAATCACTTCGGATAAGCTCGACCGCGATTTTCGACTGCAAATGTTGGCTGCCTTTAAAGTCGCGTTTGAGGCGCTTAACACGGTTGGCAAGTATGTTAGTCAATACAACGTGGCACAGGCTGATGAGACCTTGAACATGAGCATGGTGCCCCACGCATTGCTGATTGATGCAGAATGGGTAAAGATGTATAACCGCCTAGTTACTAAAATTGAACAACGATTAGACAAGTTAAATCAAACAATTATTGATGTAGGACTGTAGTGGCAGTCCTTTTTATGCACAAATGGAAGGAAGTTAAAAAATGGCACAAGATTCAGCAGGACGCACAATTGTACCAGCAGGTTACAACGGGAACTTCGAAGTCATTGACATGAATTTCAACGATGACACAAAAGTTATTCAGATTAACCAGTTAAATGGCCGTCAAGGTGATACACGCACGGCACGGATTAAGACAGTTCAAGATAATCAAGCAGGAACTGGCATAGTTGCCTACAGTATTGACGGTTTACAGCCGCAAATTGTTGGTAAAGACGCAAAAGGTAACACCATTCAGATTGCAGGAAATTGGAATCCGATTAACGTCAATTTGGGGCTGTTTTCAATTACCGCACCAGCCAATGTGTATCAAGCAGTTGGCTTAACTCAAGGCTGTTACTTACGATTGGTTGATGGTAGTGGCAACGTAATCAGTTCAATTCCGGTTATCTTTGAAGTTATTCAAGATAGCTCAAGCATGACAAATTATGAAGCCGCAGCGTTCTTGCAAGGTGTTGATAGTGTTGCACAGCAAGGCATCGAAAAATTTGATTCAGCTAACACGCTTGCACAAACAGCTAAGGACGTAGCCAATCAAGCCTTAGTAGCAGCTAAACAAGCTGACACCGATGCAAAAGCACAAAACGTAGTCAAAAATAATGGTGATCAAGTTGTTATTGCGCCTGACTTTAATACTCCCGATGGTGGAAAACTTAGCGACTGGAACAATTTTAACAAAGCTAGAAAGCTTACTTTTTATGGCCAGTCAGACATTCTTCTATCAGGAAATGCTGTTTTTGACAACGACAACACACCGGAAATTATTAGCTTAGAAACGGACCAGTACGCCGACACGAGCGTATCAGTGGAAATTTACTTTACACAAGCATTGAAAGCCGACGCTATTATGCAAATATTCACAGTCCCTCAGAACTTATTAATTGATTCTTTTTCCGCTGGCAATGGAGTTTATTCAGAATTTATTAATGGCATTGGCTGCCATGTTTTTGCTAGAAATCACACATTTTACATTTATCCATACAGCGACGTGCCAATGACTGATAGCATCGGTACAAATCGACTAATGATTAACTTCAGAACAATTTGGAAAAAGTAAAGAGGGACAAATAATGCTATTAAATAATGATGAAGTAATTTTACTAGACAATAATCATCACTTTGTTAACTGTATCAAAAAGGCCAACGTAACAGCAGCGCAATTAACAACTTCAGTTGAGCCAATTGCTGACGGTCAACACCCTTATTTTGATACTGATAAGCAAGAGTGGACTGATGAACCGGAACACGCCGCAGCTCCTGATGCAACGGCGCTACTGGCAGCTCAAGTGGCCGCCTTAGATCAGAAAGTAGACGCAGGAACACAACAACAGGCCTTGCTCGGTGCACAAATCGCACAAGCATTAGCCGCACAACCAAAGGAGGAAGTAGCTCATGCATAGTCAAATGTTCGAATTAGTGAAGTTGTGGCACGAATCAGCGCCAACCGTTTGGAATGACGCAATGTTGGCCACCGCAGTTAGCATCAAATGGATCACCGATGCTGAACGTACTGAGATTATTCAAGGCAATTAGCTGAGTGAAAGGGGTGAGGCTGTGTGCTAGTCAGATTTTTCAAGAATCATTTTTGGATTGAACAAGGCACCGAAACCCTGTGGATGGCTTGGTATCTTGAATACTTTCAAAATTCATTTGCGGCTCATGATCATCTGTGGATTGACAGCATGTTCGGCCACCTAGATGATCCGTGGGTACCGATGATTCTAACAGCAATTGGAATTTTCGCACTGATTGTTGGCATCTGGGACCTACACAGGTTCTGTGCCCGTCAAGTTATGGTCGGTAGTCTTCAATTTGTATGGACACTGTTTGCTGTGGCTTTTGTTTGGCATGATATTCAAGTGGGCATGTTAGGTTGGATGACTGGCATCAGTATTATTGTCTGCATCAGAATATTTGTGAATTACATCAAGCCAACGTTTCATGGCAAGATGTTAGAAAATGAAATCAAATTGGTAAACGGCGGTGATAAGCGTGAATGAAATTACTATTGCGTTAATTACTGCTGTTGTAACCGCAATTGCAACGATTAGTGCTCAATGGCTAGTGAACAAGAGCAATGTTAAAGTAGCCAACATCGAATCATACCCAGACATGGCAGAACAATTAAGTAAGGCGATTGAACAGAACCTTGCCATGAATGCAAAACTGACTGAAGCAACTGAAAGACTTAGTGATGCGACTGCTCAAACGAAACAATCAAATGAAAACTTGGTCAAGGCTACTGCCGTCATTCGTGAAATGGTCGACGAGGTCAAACGCATTGGCGGTGACGCCTCTGTTGGCATTGCATACCTAAAGGAGAGAAATAATAATGAACAGTAATTTTTGGAATGATCTAGTAACGCTCGGTGTAGTCACCGGGCTTTTTTCATGGCTTTATTTTGGCTTATTGTCGCCAGCAGTCCATCAGTGGATTGCGACACAGAATGCTTCTAAGGCCAAACAAGTTGAGGAGTTATTGATTACTCTAGCAGACACTGCTGTACGTGGCCTATCAGTCAATCTGGCTGCTACTGGTGCTGACAAGAAAGCCGAAGCTGTTAAGCGAGTTAACTCTGCATTACTGGCTAAGGGTATCAACGTTGATACACAAAGAATTGCTGACACGGTTGAACGGTCATTTCAAGGCTTTGCACAAACAAATGCGCCAGCACTTGCCAACGCCCAGTCAGCCTACGAACAGCAGTCTACTGTGGCCGCATCTCAAATGGCTGCAGCTCAAAGTGGAGACGTTTCAGTGGCTGAAAGCGTGGCTACGAGTGCACCGGCTGAATTGAATCCCAACAACGTTGGCAGCAACGTTAGTCAAGCACCAGTGAGCCCATTAACTTCGAATGCACCTGAAAGTGGGGCGACAACTAATGGCCAATCTGTTCAATGATGTAGCCGTTTTTCAACGCGACGATTTAGCGTTCTTTCAAGCACTGGCCGCCAAAGGCTCTAAAGCCGTAATTATCAAATTGACGCAAGGTAGCTGGTACGTTAATCCTAAGTTCGTTAACCAATACAACAATGCTCAAGCAGCTGGTCTGCAGGTACACGTTTACCATTACTTTACCGGCCAACCGAATGAAGCGCAGTGGTTGATTGCTAACATCAAATCTATGGGAATTAGTGGTGATCCTATCAATATCTTGAATGACGTTGAAGATCCGTCACTGGTTTGGAATCCAATGATTGCGGTTAATCTGTTCACACAACAGATGATTGACGCTGGTTATGGAGCTGACATCAATTGGACGTATGGTCCTGCTTCGTGGTTCAAAGAAGGCCGGTTAGCAAAGAGTCAGCTGACCGCTAAGCATATCTGGCCGGCTTCTTATGGCACATCGCAACCCGGTGTTGATGATGCCGAAGCGTGGCAATATACGGATAACTTCAGTGGCATGTCAGTTGACGCTTCATATGATTTTAGCGGTCTACTTACTTCTGGTCAGACACAGACAGCAGGTAAGTGGGTTAATGGATCACAAGGCTGGTGGTATCAAAACGCTGACGGTTCATACCCTACAGGATGGTCACAGATTGACGGTACATGGTATCTGTTTGATGGTTCTGGTTGGTTACAGACCGGTTGGCATTATATTAACGGCAAATGGTATCTGTTGAACGACCAACACGATGGCACGTTTGGCGCGATGTTAACCGGTTGGCAGTTTACGAATAACCAGTGGTATTACTTGAATCCTACTAACGGGGATTTGCAAACTGGTTGGATCAACGATGACGGGAACTGGTACTTTAGTGACCGGTCAAACGGGACGATGCAATGGGGTTGGCTTAATGACGCTGGCAACTGGTATCTACTAGGTGCTCATGCCGTCATGCAAACAGGCTGGTCACAGTACAATGATCACTGGTACTTGTTTGATGATCACGGTCGTATGTTAACTGGTTGGCGAGAAATCGACGGCAAGTGGTACTATCTCAGTCCAACGAACGGCATTATGCAGCAAGGCTGGCTGCAGCTGGATAATCAGTGGTACTTCTTCAATGATGATGGCTCAATGTCAACGGGATGGGTATCACGACCACAGGCACCACTGTGGTATCACTTTGACGACAATGGTGTGATGCAAACCGGCACGCAGACGATTGACGATAAGCAATACACGTTTGATGAAAATGGGAAAATGAAATAAAAATTGAATAACTAGTTTTGCTGATAATTTAGGCGCTCATTCCGTAATTGGAGTGAGCGCCTTTTTTGTGTCGTATAATTTTTCTATTTTAAATTAATGAAAATTATATAATATGTATCTGCCAAAGTTCACTGTCTCTAATTTTTAAAACGAAAAAGCAACGGATAGCAACGAAAAGGCAACGAATTAGACATTTACTGTCCATATACGAATCGATGATAAACACTTCTATATCAACGATAACAAAGGTTAATCACATACTAACCAACGACTCAAAAATGCGCTTGGGGTGCTTCCGTACACGTCTTAAACTCATTGATACCAGTGCTTTACAGCCGCCTTATTTTGAAAAAGCAACGAGTTAGCAACGAGCTACGCTTAGTCGTTGCCGAGAACTTGGTTTTCCATGAAGTTAGTTCTCATCTGTTGGCCTTGCTTAATCAGGTCATCAGTTTCAATTACATAGTATCTTTGTAACGTATCCACAGAGTGCCCTAGATAGTTTGCAATGAACTTAGGATCAATCTGTGCAAGTGTCATTAAAGTGGCTTGTGTGCGTCGCCAACCATGTGAGGTGATACGTGTGATGCCGATATCCTTACACTTACGTTCAAGAAACTTATTGACTGATGTTGGGTTGATAGGTGTGTTAGTACCTTGAATATCTGTGAAGAGGTAAGAGTACGGGCTGAAATTCACTACTTTACGACCCACAAACTGCCGCTGTTGCCATTTTCGGTAGTAACTAAGGTAATTAACCAGCAGAGGTTCTACAATGATTGTGCGCGGCTTTGTGTGGTCTTTTAGATGAATTCTTTTTCGTGTTAGTGAATAGTCATACTGTCCATCTATCAAGATTGTGTGATGTTTAAAATCTATCTTTGACCATTCAAGGCCTAAAGCTTCACCAATACGTACTCCAGTAAAGGCTTGCAGCAAGCACAGATACTTTGAGGCACAGTCATCAGACTGTTCAACGGCAGTCAGTAGTCGTTTGAATTCATCAAGCGTTAAGACCTTTTGCTTAGGGTGTATTGCTGACTGAACTTCTTCAACGCCAGCAAACTTGGCACCGATACAAGGATTCTTGAAAATGACGCCTTCATCAACAGCTGTGTTCATCATAGCTTTAAAAGAATTGTGCATGGATCGCACCGTTTGATGGGAGTAGTTATTAGCTTCTGTGTTGAGCCACAACTGATAGTTTCCTTTAGTGATTTCGTCCATGTGTTTGTATGGCGTGAAAAACTTTAAAGCGTGTTTCATATCAACACTAATTCGGTTGATAGTTTTCTGTTCAACGAATGGACGTTTATACAAGTCAATCCAATGGGGGATGTATTTACCAAGGGTAATGCTCTGAGAAGATTTGCCGATGTTAGCGTTGGCCAGTATATCAGCCTGCCATGCACGAGCATTAGTGGACGTATCAAATGTTTTTGTTTTACTGGTCCATTCTCCTGTTACAATGTCCTTATAGCGAGCGACAACTCGCCAACGACCATTCTTTAATTTTTTTGGTTTTGACATAATTCTCTGTCTCCTTTGTGAAGACAGTGGTACTTTGGCAGATTCAGTTACCCTAATAGCGGTTAGGGTAGGTTGGTACTTTCGGCATCACTCCTTTCAGTGATATAATAAAAACATCGCGGAGACATAAGCGCTCCACCAAAATAAGACTCATTGAGTCTTTCATAGTCAGCACACTCTCAAAACTTTGGTCGGGGATGAGGGTGTGCTTTTATTGTGCTCGGTGTATAATCGCCTGTAATGATTGAAGAAGTAGGAGGTGCACTATGGTTCGTTATAAAGCCGTTAAACGTCCAATCGTCGTTGATGCTTACCAAACAACCAAACCAATGGATATAAAAACTCTAGAAGGAACCATGCATGCTAATATCGGTGATTGGATTATTACTGGAAACAAAGGCGAGCAGTGGCCCGTGCGAAAAGATATCTTTGAAGAAACATATCAGTTAATTCAAGACTGATTTATTTTGGAAAAACCGTTACTTGATTGGCAATTGGCTCTGATCTCTTGTCAAAGGCTTGATCAATGTAGTTGTTTGGATTGTCTTTAAAGTCATCCCATCTGACTAGTACACAATATCTGTCATCTTCTGACCACGAACAACCATCTCTCAATTATAAGTTGAGCGCTCTAACCAACTAAGCTACGGGTCTGTGTTGCACATCCGAAAGGGTGTGCTTTTTATTTGGTCTGCTTTAAGAACGGGTCTTGTCCATTGTGGTAGTGTCTGTAGATCAAGTCATAGATACCAGCAATAATAGCAACGACTAGCACGACTGCAGACGGGTGATGAATGAGCCATGAGCCACCAGAGGCCACTAAAACAATTGGTATTAGAATCCAGACCCATTTAGTAAAGAATTTATAAGTGGCCCAGCAAAAGATGATTGCTAATAAAAGCAACATGCTATTTATCTCCCAACTTAGTAACCAAAGTCTGTGTCATCATCAGTGTCAGCGTTTGCTTCGACTTCGCTATCAGCGTCTTTGCCTTTTTGCGTCTCAGTTCCATCTGGGTTTAAGTAGCCGTCTTGAATTTCTTCTTCATCTTGGCCTTTAACCCATGAATCAGAGTTACCATAAACATCGTCGCCTGCTGCATGATCCTGCCCAGGCAATAACGGGTTTCCTTTAGGATCAACACCCTTTTGCATATTGATTTGACTCTGTGTTAGTTGCTGACTAGGTTGCTGTGCAGTTGTCTGTGATTGCTGAGTTTGTGGTTTGGCTGTAGCCGTGCTTGAAGCTTGTGAGGCCGCAGTTGAACTAGCTTCTGTTTGAGTAGATGATTGGGCTGCAGCAACAGAACTAGATTCGGCATTGCTCTGCGATTGAGCGGCTGCCTTAGAGTTAGACTCAGCCTCCTTACTAGCTTTATCTTTGCTTTCTGAAATTGATTCTGAATTGGCCTTAGCAATCGATTCTTGCTTAGCTTTCTTTTGCTTTTCAGACTTGGTAACTCGTGTTTTAGAGTTTGAACTGCTACTTGAACTTTTAGAACTGCTATTACCACAGGCCGTTAGTAGTAGTGCACTTAACACTGTTATCCCTAATGTAATTGATTTCTTCATGATATCCCCCAGATATTGTTGATTACAAATTTAGAAGTTGTTTCTTCTTTGCATCAAATTCTTCTTGCGTAATTGCACCAGAATCGAGCAGTGATTTGTATTTAGAAATTTTATCAGTGGCGTCCAAAGGTGGCACGTCTACACCATTATTATTTTTTTGGCTAGTTGCAGCTGGTTCTATAGCTTTCGAATCATCATTTTCCGTTTTGCTAAAAAACTGTTGAACATCATAGTCAGTAGCTAGGTAGTTTTTCTTGAGTTCATTAGCTGAAGAACTGTTGACTTTATTAACTGCAATGACAATTTCTTTTTTAGAGTCGGTTTCAACAAGATGGAGTAGAGCTGTTGAGTCTTTTTCTGTTGTGGTTACCTTTTTCTTACCACTTGCCCCAATCATGGCGCCAGTTGCTCCTAACAGTGCACCACCTAAAAATGCCGAGCCGCCTTTACCGGATATTTGTGAATTAAATTGAGCCTGAAATTCAATTCCAGTCATCAGATAACGTTTTTTATCAGGGTTCCCACTAAAGTAGACTGTTTTATTTGGCGTAACAACGATTGATTGTAGAGACTGTGGCGCATTGATTTTTCTTATGTCTGATAAATCGACCTTAATATCTTTGAAGCTTGATCCTTCGGGCATTTCATCACGAACTTTTTTATGGCGTTTGTGTGTATATATTCCTTGAGCAATTAACCAACCAACAAAAATTAATAATAGCAGTGTAATCATATTATTTTCCCCTAGAATGATGTCAGCTTTTAGCGTCTTCAGTATTTGGACAGAGTGTTATTTGAACATTGTTTTGTATTTTTCTTGGGCCTCAAACATAGCCCATTTTTCGGCACGAAGTGTTGCCATGTACCGGACGTTACTAAGGTCACCAGTATCGTTTTCATAATGTGAGGCCTCATGAAGAGCAGTTTTTAGCCAGTCAAGATCGTTTTGCAGTACATTTATGTATACGTCTTTTCCCTCGATATGACCGTGATATGCAGGGTTATTAACTTCAACACCCCAAAATCTTAAGTCTGGATACATATCTTCAATACGTTCAAGATCGTTCATAAAATCACCTTACAGTCGTTTGCGAAATTTCATGGCCTGTTTAACCATTTCGATAATGGCATCCCGCTCTTCATTAGAAACGTCTGGATCAATCGAGTAGGCTATGAGTTTTTGATTGTTGGTCATCGCATCTATATCTTTGCTCTGCTTGTCGTCCATTCCTAATAGGTAGTCTGTAGATACATCAAAGTATTTTGCAATAGCAGTAACTTTATCGGAACTCGCCTTACCAGTCTTCCAAGTTGATATTATTCCATTTGAAAAATTCAAATCTCGTTCGACCTGGGCAAGACTTATGTGATGTATATCTGCAAGGCCTTTAATGCGTTGATACAAAGTGTTCATGTGAGCCTCCGAAAATATTTTGTGTTTTTCCATTGACTCCGAAAATTATCGGTGCTATTATTACCTTGTGCTTGAGGGAGCATATAGAAAATATAGACATCTATTAATTAACGGAAGCCGATAGAACAGCCGTTTAAAGGCTTATTTGTTATGTGTTAATAATAGAATATGTTCGGTGAATCGTCAATAGACATCTATATTTTTCTTCGAATAAATTTTATGGAGGTGAAGTGCATGTCTGTATACACGGTAGTTCGAAGGCTTGCGGGTGAAAAAAATACGAGTATTCGAAAAATAGAGCAAGACCTCGAACTGTCAAATGGTCGTCTTAGTACGTGGGATCATCACATGCCTGCAGCTGACAGCTTACAGGATGTCGCGAGTTATTTAGGGGTTACATCGAGTTTTATTCTGGATGAGGCAAGAAAGGAGAAATCAAAATGAACGAATTAATGAATTTCGTGTTTGAAGGTTCAGACATTCGAACTTCTTTAATAAAGGACGAGGCCGTTTTTGTTGGCAAGGATGTAGCAGAAGTCTTGGGATATTCAAATCCCTTAAAGGCAATTCGAGATCACGTTGATGTCGAGGATAAAGGGGTGAACGAAATGGACACCCCTGGTGGAATCCAGAAAATGATTGTTATTAATGAGTCTGGTGTCTACTCCTTAGTGTTCGGTAGCAAGCTTCCGTCAGCCAAGCGGTTCAAGCATTGGGTGACTAGCATGGTTCTTCCCACCATTCGTGAGCAGGGGATGTACATGGAACCAGCAAAGGTTGAGCAATTGCTGAGCAACCCTGACACGATGATTGAGGTTCTGACACGGTACAAAGAATCGCAAGCAGAGGTTCAGCAGTTGAATGAAGAAAAGCGGTTGATGCAGCCGAAAGTTGACTACTTCGACGACTTGGTTGAACGAAACCTGTTAACTAACTTTCGAGATACTGCCAAGGAATTACACATTGGTCAGAAGGCATTCATCAACTGGTTACTTGAACACAAATACGTGTATCGAAACAACGGACGCAACAAGCAGCTAAAGCACTACGCAAAGTACGACCATGACTTGTTTGAATATCGTGAATCAGTAAGTGAATGGACAGACAAGACGTTCATTCAGACTCTCATCACACCAAAAGGGCGTGCAACTTTTAAATTATTGCTGGAGCAAGGTGCCTAACTTGAACTTAGTCAGCAACAAATATTAAGGCAGTGATGATTATGACAGATTCAGTAGATTCAATTATTGATGCAAAAGTGAAGATTGGTGTTGCTAAAGAAATAGCGGTCTTTAAGCAACGCATTCCATATCTTCGTGCTTGCATCAGCACCAAACAAGCAATGGAAGTCACAAATTATTCAGATAGTGCCACGTTCTTGAAGAAGTTCACGACGGATCCAGAAGTTATTCAATTACGCCTATTCAAGAAAGAGGCTAACGGATATCACTGGCTCAATCCTGAGTGGTCACAGTGGTACCACGATGTCTACATGAAACGAGGTAACTAGTATGACAGTCACATACGAGTTAACAGGATTCATCTTGTGGTCAGCTGCAATTTATCTGGCTGGCTACGGCACACGTTATGTACAAATCAATCGTCGCACGATGTTTGACCACTGGAAGAGGCTTCATCCGATACAAACGTTGAAACACGATTTACAAGAGTTTCAGGACAAATAAAAAAGCCAGCCTAATGGCTGACGGGGAGGGAAAAATATGGAGCATCCAAGTAAGGAAGAAGTAATGGCAAAAATACAAGAAAACGATCCCGACAAAGTCGAAGTTGTCAAAATGATTCATATAGTAACACGCAAAGGTGATGGTTCTATGGGCAACTTAGTTAGATACATTCATCACTACTACGACATGGATGGCAAAAAGGTTTTTGAGTACGGAGACTAATTGCGCTTGTATGGGGCGTTTTCAATCCATAATTTTGTATCGATTTTTTCAACTACAAAACTCAAATAACGTTTCATAAGTTCCAGCTCGTATTTTTCATCAAAATCGTCTGGATGATCCCAGTGAGCGTAATCGTCACCACGGTCTCTAACGACGTCACCGGCCTTTAAAACATCATCATCCTTGAAGTATTTATCCAAGGTTCTGTAAAGGTTACGATGGGCTACCTTTTGCTTCGTGTCTTCGGTATCTTCGCTAATAGGGTGTTTAAAAGCATAGTCCTTGACTAGTATTTCCATTGCGGCTCTATATCCGATACCAGCTATGGTTAAATCACCTCGTTGCTCGGAACGATACGCTTGATTAAAAACCGAAACAAATCGTGGAGAAAAGGATTCGATTTGTTCAGAAAATTTTTGACTAGAAGTATTGGGATAAACGGTCAAAAGATGAAGTTTTGTTGATTGTTCTGAACTGCCTTGCTGGATTGTGAAATGGAATTGCTTACACAAAGGGCATTGATGAGAAAAATAATAAACATTTCCGTCTGAAAATGCTTGCATAGTTTGCCTGAGATTAGTGGGGTTATTACCAGCTCCGCACCGAGGACAAAATTTAGGGATTTGAATTTCAACACTTGCCGGAGTTGAGTAGCCGGTTTCTGCACGAGTAGTTATTAGTTCCATTATGATGCCTCCAAATATTTATCGTTATTATCTCACACGAAGGAAGGCGACACCATCAACGAAAAGTTAGCACTAGCAGGTTTACAGACTATGCAGCCACACAAAAAGGCCGATTGGAGCTGGCACTCCAATCGACCGCTTAGAAATAAATTATTCGACAACATTATCTATCAGAAAGGCAGGGAACGCAAATGGCATCCACATCAGGATTGACTGTTGAGCAGCTTCATCAGATTGAAAAAGGTGTGCTAGACGATGTATTCACCATTCTTAAACATCAACGTGAGCCACTGATTCAGATGCAACGTGAAGGCGGATTGATGACTGGTAGCTCAGCAACCGCACTAGCAACTATCAATGCTAGTAAGAAGCAACTCGGTTTATATAAGCAAAAAATATTGGGAGGTAAAAAGCATGACTAATGCACGTGACTTACAGAACCACATGGTTGGTGATCCAGTCGATAACCGTGTTGAGTTTGGCACTGATTATAAAGGAGATATGACGTACACGTATCAGAAGGTTTGGATGTATCACGGTGATTTGATTGCTGACGAAGATGTCGATAAGTGGCTATACACGTTGACCGTTGAACACGACAACATCATTGACTTAGTTAGCACGCTTATCGAGGATAACTCGGCTGCTGATGTGTTCGACTGGTTAACGTCTGATAACTACGTAGACAGCAACACAATTTTGGAATCAATTGGTGCGACTGTGGCAAATGAAGGGGATGCGGCTTAATGGCAAACGAATTAGTCACACAAGTAAGTAATCAAATTATTGAAATGCAGCAGCACCAAGGCTTGTCGTTGCCACAAAACTACTCAGTTGGTAATGCGTTAAATGCCGCATGGTTGATTCTGGATGATTCGTCAGCTGGTCAGTCAATCTTACAGAAATGTGATCGAGGCACAGTGGCAAAAGCTTTGCTGGATATGGCAATTCAAGGCCTTTCACCAGCAAAGAACCAGTGTTACTTCATCCCATACGGTAAGACGTGTACGTTAACTCGTTCTTACATGGGTTCAATGGCTGTTGTTAAGCGACTACACGGTGTTAAGAACATTGAGGCGTATGTAGTTCGTCAAGGTAACGATTTTGAAGTTGGTGCTGATGGTGACCAACTCGTAGTTACAAAGTGGCAAGTGCACGTTGATGACCTCGATAAACCTATCACACACGCCGTCTGTGTCATTGAAAAGGACGACGGTACAAAGTCATTCACCATCATGACAAAGAAGCAGATTGATGTCTCATGGTCTCATGCACGAACTACAAAAGTGCAAAAAGAGTATCCAGACGAAATGGCTAAGCGGACGGTGATTAACCGAGCGGCTAAGTTGTTCATCAATACGAGTGACGACAGCGACTTGTTTGTTCAGGCAGTCAATGACACGACTTCTGATGAATACGATAACGATAACCGTAAGGATGTTACACCAGCAGCCGAATCTAAGGATACACAGGACTTGCTGAATAACTTTCAATCAAGCACTCAGTCACAACAATCATCGACGGTTAGTCAATCATCACAACCAGCAAGCACAGCGACGTCGGCTGAAAAGTCATCCAGCCTAAGTGCTGAATCGGCAGTGACTAGCAAGGCTGCTAAGCCGTCATCAACCGCTGAGGATATTATCAACGGCTTTGAACAGAGCCAATCATCAAAGGGGGCTGACACAGTTGACGAAGACGGACACAACGTTGTCATCGACCATGAAGACGAAGAACCAGACGTCCACCAAGGCGACATCTTCAACCAGCATGATAACCCTCAATCATAAAAACTATTACGACCATGACACGGACTTTCAGTACATGTCACCGTCAGTATTCAAACAGATGATGTCGTGTGAAGCCGCTGAACTAGCACTGCTAAAAGGTGACTACGAACAGTCGAACAAAGACGCACTGCTGGTTGGTAACTTCGTTCATTCGTTCTTTGAGAGCAAGGAAGCCCATCAAGCATTCATTGATGCACACCCAGAAATTATCAGCACTCGTGGCGCTAGCAAAGGTCACCTAAAAGCTAACTTCAAAGTTGGCGAGCAGATGATTGACCGCCTCTGTGATGAGCAATTGTTCACCAACATGGACAGCACCTGTAAGCATGAGGTCATTATGACTGGCAAGCTGTTTGGCTACAACTGGAAAGGCAAGATTGATGCACTGAACGTTGAGCAAGGCTTCTTCATGGACTATAAGACGGTTGACGACATTCGCAAACGTTCATGGTCAGACAAGTACCGTGGCATGGTTGACTTTGTTAGAGCACGTGACTATTTACCGCAAATGTGGGTTTACAGCCAACTGCTGGAACAGAAGTATGGCAAGCCGTTCAAATGTTTCATCTGGGCGGTTAGTAAGCAAACACCAAGCGATGTTGAACTTATCAATCCAAGTTCAGTCTGGTTAGAACCAGAAGAGTTTTGGATCAAAGAGCACATCGACCACATTGAACAGGTCATGAACGGTGAAGTTGCACCAACGGCTTGCGGACACTGTGAGTATTGCCGTGAGCACAAGACAATTACGTCAGCGATCGATGTTGGCGAGATTCTAGCAGAGTAGGAGGACGTTAAATGGCGCAACGAAGAATGTTTAACAAAGTAATTACGGACTCTGACCCTTTTCTGGATATGCCCGCTACTTCGCAAGTTCTGTACTTTCATCTCAATATGCACGCAGATGATGACGGGTTCATTGGTAATACTAAAAGCATTATGAGAATGCTTGGGTCAAGCGACGATGATTTGAAATTGTTAATAGCCAAGCAGTTCATCATCCCGTTTGATTCTGGGGTAACTGTTATAAGGGACTGGCGATTGCATAACTATATTCGAAAGGATCGTTATCAGAAAACATTGTTTAAGGCAGAACAAGAGCAACTGATTGCTGATGAAAAGGGAGTATATTCCCTTTCTGACGGGGATTTAACGGATAGATCAATTGATGGTCAACCATCTGGCAACCACATGGCAACCCAGGTTAGGTTAGGTAAGGTTAGGTTAGGTAAGGATAAAGAGATAGATGATGATAGAAAACGTGTTTTTGATTTCTTTGAGCAGAACGGTTTCGGACAAATAACAGCGTTTCAAATTGAAAATATGAATGCAGAACTTAATGACTTTGCTAATGCTGGTTCTTCAGAACCTGGTCAAATGGTCATTGAGGGGATGAAGGCTGCACTCAATAGTAATTCTCGTAGATGGAAGTATGCGGCCACAACTCTACATGATTGGTTAGATCATCACGTTCTTACCATTAAGGATTTAGAAGCCTATAACAAGGCTCACGATGCACGCTGGAAGCCTAATAGTCAGCCGCCTGTAAAGCCAAAAGACCCATCGCATAACCTTCCGTACTAGGGGGAAAGGAATATGAGAAAAGATGATTTTAAAGGCATAGGTGACAACTTCGACGTTGACAACGCAGCCAGTATTTTGAAAGAAAAAGGCATCGACATGCCCACTGATGACTTAGCCATGACAATGATGGATAAGGATAGCAAGGAATACCAAGACTGGTGGGACAAGCGTCAGTTGAAAGCTGATTTGTGGGCGACCAATGAGTGGCTTAAAAACAAAAAGCGTGACTTCTTGCTAAAAGGGTCTGTCTATTCTGAGCACGGTGTTCTTGATCATACATTTGACGAACACAAACCCGCAAAAGGGACGCCGGAAAGAATTGCCTACGCAAAGGCTATGGGGATTGCCTACCGAATTGGCACTAAGCACGAAAAGTTCAATGCAATGTTAACTGGATTGCCTGGTCGTGGAAAAACGTATCTGGCGGTCTCAATACTTAACTACATTCATGAGAACGCTAATCCACGTTTGAGTTGCATGTTCGTTTCTGTGGCAAAAATGAGCAGCTGGGAACTACGCGCTGTGAAGTCTAATGACCAGACTGAACAAGACAAGGTCAACAACTTAGAGAAACGTTGTGCAATGGTCGATGTTCTTGTATTGGACGACCTTGGATCGGAGTCAGTGTTTGACAACAGTAAACGAGAAAAGGTTGCAAGTGATTACACGCAAAAATGGTTGTTCAGAATTGCCGAGGCACGTATTGGCATGACGACCATTATCACAACTAATTTGAATGGTGATAAGCAGACACAGGTATATGACGGTAAGATTGTAAGCCGATTGATGACAAGAAATCCAGACAACGTTGTGACGTTTGATAACGTCGAAGATCACCGTAACCAACCAACACAAACCGGATTGGAAGTGTAGCAATGACCACGACGCAGTTTGACAAGGAGATAAGCCGTTTCTTTCGAATCGTACAAGAAAGCGGAGTTAATCCTGAAAGGGAAACGATTGCACTAGAGCTGTTCATGAACCTGATTACTTACGAGTTCGGCTACCTACAAGATGCTGTTTTCACTCACGAAGTACAGGCAACCAGCGACAGCACGTTTGATAGTTTCACGATGCGGATTCAACGAAAGGACAGTTGACTATGCGGCAATTACGAATCAAAAATTGGCCGGTTAATACTGAAATGCATTTCAACAAAAAGGGTCAGTTAAAAATCCGTCATTACTTTAATAGACGTGGAAACCCAATCGAAAGTCTGCGTGGAAAACGAGACTCACATGGCAGAACTCGATTTGATATAGAGAGTCATTGGCATTTTGGTGAGGCACAAATTGGGCATGACGACCTGCTACAGCTATCTGGGTGGATAAAAAGATGGCTGGCAGGCGATGCTACCGACAGTTTTATCATTAGCGATCAGGCAGAAATGGTTAGCAGCGAGCACGATAACTATGCAACGTTAAGTCTTCACAGATGGAAGCGTGCAGATATTAACCTGTCTCACGGTCAGATGGCTCATTTACGTAACTGGATAGAATATCGGATTGATGATTATAGGAATGAGAAGGCGACAGCACATGAAAATAGTTAGTTTGCAGCGTGTTCGTGTTCTAAACTGGTCGATTTCGACCGGTTTAGAATCCATTGCCGAGTACGCACCGGATGAGGAGGGAAAATGAAGTATGTAAGAGTGACGCCGATTGAAGCTGAACGATTTGATGGTTCAAAAGAAATGATTAAAAAGTTTTCAATCAATGATGAACTTGTTGATTTTATAGGTGGTGACCAGCACTTACCTGTTGATCATCAATTTCAGATAATTTTCAACTACAGCATTAGTACTTTGGAAGGCCAAATGTATTTTGGAATTGGTGATTACATTGCAACCGGTATTGATGGTGAACATTGGCCGATTGAAAAAAGTGTATTTGAGCGGACGTATCGACCTGTTGAGGATGGTGACGAGAAATGAACAATAAACAAAAATTACCGAATGATGTACAGGCTGCTGATCACAATTTAAGTACGCTGAACGATCACTTGTTTGACGAGTTAGACCGTTTAGGAGACGAGAATTTGACAGAAGCAGAAATCGTAAAAGAAACTGCGCGCACCGACAACAGCAAATGTGTTAATTTCATTAGTCCAGAGCAAGATTCGTTGTCAACAAATTGGGCTAATATCAAGGGCAATCTTTTTTTGAACCCGCCATATGGCAGAGACCTACGCAAATGGGTTAAAAAGGCTTATGAAAGTTCATTAAACCATGACGGGAACATTGTTCTTCTAATCCCGTCAAGGACTGATACAAGTTATTGGCATGACTTTATATTTAACAAAGCAGATATTGAATTTATTCGTGGAAGGCTAAAGTTTGAAGTGAATGGGGTTGCAGGGAATCCGGCACCGTTTCCGTCAGCACTAGTTATTTACAAAGGAGATGGCGGCGATGATTAAGTTTAGAGGTATTCCGCTGGAAGATGCCAGCGGAATTGATGAAGTTGACTTTGATGGAACATTTGTCTACGGGGACTATGTCAAGTATGGCGATGGCGCAGTAATTAATGGCGATGTATTAGAAGCAAGTGAGGACGGACTTTGGCAGTCTTGGTGGGTTTCGGTAGACCCTAAGACAGTCGAACAGTTTACCGGATTGACAGACGTGAACGGAAAGGATATCTATATTGGGGATATTGTAAAAGCATGGCCCGATATGAGTGAATTAGTAATGGAGCCAACTGTTAATGAAATCACTTCGGAAGATTTGTTTAAGAGACCAGGTGTGTTTTTAAGGCCAGTGGGTCCGCATTTAATTGAACCTTGCCTGTATGACTCTTGGGGTAAACAATTTGAAGTTATTGGGAACGTACATACGGATGGTGATTTGATTGACAGTTAAAATTCAAAGAAAAATAAAATGGATTAACGATTGTAATTGTGAAGTTGATGAATTTCTTTTAACAGAGGCCTCTTTGTGGAAATCTAAAAAGCCTATGACATCTGTTAAGCACATTTATAAGTACGGAAACTATGCCGCAGTAACAATAGATGGAGTAAAAATCCATGTTCATAGGCTATTGATGGAATATGAAGTACTTAATAATATTCCTAGAGGATTCTGCATTCACCATCTTGATGGAAATAAGATGAATGATTCGATTGATAATTTAGCAATTATGATTGCAGGAGCACACAATAGCCATCATATGAAAGGCCATATAACAACAGATAAGCAAATAGAAACGACTGTAAAAGCCAATCATCAGCGGAAAGGTATGAGAATTCGTCGTACAGTTAACGTCCCTTTGGATGAATTAGAAGAATTTTTAAAAGATGGTAAAAGTATTAACTGGATTTCGCATTACTATGAATGTGATTGGAGCACCATTAAACGAAGAATACAAGAAAATCCGGAATTGTTGGAGGATAAACATGAAAGTTAAATATATTTGGAATGAATCTTGTACAAGTGACGATTTTGAAAGAGAAATAAACGAATTTATAAAAGGCAAAAACATTGTTGATATTAAGTTCCACCCAACACGTGGTGGTGATGGTGTTCCAATGCTATTTGCACTAGTAATTTATGAGGTTGATGCTAAGCAGCAGGCAATCAAAGACGCACAGAGCATCAGGGACTATTCAGATCAGGCTGTGAAGTCAGTCAGTGCTAAATAAACTGGAGGAAGAAAAATGAGTGAAGAAAAACTGTACGCGGTAAAGAACGATGAAGGGAAATACCGGGAACTAAGCAGCGTGTTTAGCTCGACCACAAATAGTAAAGACCAGGCTAAACTAGTGGCTGATAAGTATGGTGGCCACGTTGTCACTTTGATTGAGGAACCTGAAAAGGTAGTGCTAACCAAGGAACAAGCAAAAATCATTGAAAAGGCGCATAACGATAAGCTTCCGGCTTGCTATATTTCTAGCAAATCTGATGACGAAGAACTGTTGATGAAAGCTTACGTAAACGGCTACACCGTGGCAAAGGAAAAGAAATACAATGTGAAGGTGCCGAAAAAATGGTGTGGTGACGATAAATACTATTGGACGAAGGAACAAGAGGGGACACTGACATGGGCGTCGTGGTTATTCAACAAAGGCTACATGATACGCGCCCAGCAGTTCACCGAGACTGAAATAGAGTATTATGGCCTGCAGGACTGCGAGAAAGTCTGGTGTGATAGCGATGACTGAGGAATGGAGACCAGTAGTTGGATTTGAAGGCTGGTATGAGGTGTCAAGAAAAAGCACGGTTGCTTATTCTGGATTGTTGTAATCATCTTAGTTGGTGCCATTCTTGGCGGCATGATGTAAGGAGGAAATCACATGCAGCACAAAAGAAAACGGATGATTAACCGTATGTGGCTGGAGCGTTACCACGCTTACAGTTTACGACAAGCAAGAGTTGGTAACTTTTTAGTCCAAGGAACGGACGCAGAGATTAGACGCTATAAGCGAGCTGGCAACAGCAATCACAGACGTGGTCACGTTATCAAAGTAGCGGAAGGGAGATCAACTTATGGAAACCAACGCAGTAAAAGTCCGATTCTTCAAAAAAGAGTACGGACGGATAGCACGGGGGCTAGGCGACCACAAATTTCTATACTCCTTGCCCAGTAACGTTAAAGATCGGCACGAGCTTCACACTGGTTCGGTAGTCGCTGTCAACAACCATTATGGTATTACTGAGGCAGCAGTTATTGTGGAATTTCTATATTCGAAGCATGTTGACGATTTTAAACAGGTTATGGGTAACTACCATTCAGACTATTACGGTGAGATGGAAGAAGACGAATGAACGATATAAATAAAATGTTAATCGTATTAGTGCTTGCTATCATGGTTATATCTGATTACAAAAACGGAGGCGGGCCGAAATCATGAACTCACCAACAGCGCTGAACAAACGTGGCACCAAGATTGAAAAATGGGGACAGAAGTTTGATAGCCAAAAGGAGCTAGATTTCTACGAGCGTTTCATTCTCAAACAGGTTGACCCTAAACATGTATCTGTCCACCCTAAATTCGTACTGGCTAAGAAAAAAGTTGTGCAACAAGGAGCCACAATTAATAGCATTCGTTACACACCAGACTTTATTATCTATGACGATTTTATGCATATCCTGCACGTCTATGACGTTAAAAACTCATTTGGAATATATGGCATTGATAATGGCAATCGCATTACTTTCCGATTATTCGCTATGCACACAGGCGTACCAGTTGAAGCAGTAGTGGTTCGTAAACACGACTTCAAAGCCGCATGTATCGGTGTGACAAAGCAACTTAATCTAACTGGCAAGGCTAAGACACCAAAGCCAATCATCAGAAATGACGTATTTTATAACTGGATGGAGGCGACCAACTATTGACTAGTAGAAAGGTATTAACGCCAATCGAGCATGAACGTTGTCGCAAGGCCTACTTTGATTTTCTGGCCGGTGGTTTGAAGGATCACGATAACGATATATGGCGAACAATCATGTGGGCCAGCAATAAGTTTATGAGAATGAGTGCAGGACACACAAACGATGAACAGTATTATCTCGTTTCAGCAATTAACGAATTAAGCACGGCCGAAAAGAATCAAGTGATCCATGAATTGACGATGAGCGACTCAATGTGGCATACGAGCTAATTAGAACGTGTTTGACAAGGTTTAAATCATTATGTAAGTAAATACACCAAGTGAAAATAGAAGCCCTTAAAGGGCACGACAGGAGCGTATAGACATGGCACAAGAATTAAAGGACAACAGTATCAAGATCAGCTTAATATAAGTCTTGGTCAATCTGCCAACTAGGCACACAAAAAGCCGCATCCCCAAGGACACGGCCATTCCAAACTATTTGCTCGACAACTCATTATAGCAAAGGATGGCGGGGAATGTGAATGAGGATGCGGTGATTGAGGCTTCAAAGCACGAACTAAGTAAGTGTGGCAAGCTGATGCGTGCAGCAGGTAAACGAATGTCAGAACTAAAGTCACCAGTATTCGATGCACAGCCTAAGTCGCCATCGTACAGCAATCATGTAGAAGAGCGAATGGCTAAGAGGTTAGATGCAGAGAATGAGCTGAGGGACATTCTATTGGCGATTCAGCTTTGCGACAATAAGAGTAAGCAAGTGTTATTCGATTTGTATGTTGATCCTGCCGAGTATTCTGATGTGGAAGTGATGGCTCACCTTGGTTATCAATCTTCACGGTATGCTTTCTACAAACGACGAGCGTTGCTCAGATTCGCAGAAGGATACAAACAAGGCGAGATTTACGAACAGCTAAAAACATTGGCATAAAATCGGAAGGTTGTTGGCATACTGTCGTAATCACAGATTGGTTTCAGGTGTTATATTGGTAACATCAAATAACTAAGTAATAAGTGCCGTGGCTGGGGAGCTTGAATTAGGTGGTTCGAATCCGCCACACGGCATTGAGATTATCAAAGTAGAGCAGGGAGTATCTATTCCGATTAAATGGTGAAACCTGTTTGAAATGATAACTCATTAGGGGGCATAGCTCAGTGTGTTATCTACGAGATGCGAAACTAGCCTAATCAGCTAGCAAAGCAAATCTATTGGGATAGCCGGTAGAGCGCATGAATGATAATCATGAGGTCGGTGGTTCGAGTCCACTTGTTCCCGTTGGCAAATGCCAAACAAAACAATGAAAAGAGGTGAGAGGTACTCCTCTCTTAATTTTTGTTGTTAACATTGACGACCGCTCACTCACAGAGCGGTTTTTATTTTGGGGCAGTGATGAAACAGACTAAGTACGGATACATAACCCGCGAAGAGGCCAAGATTGATGGTGATCTTGAGCGTTGGTTGAAACATAAGAAGCACAATGTGCGTCGTCCAAATGGGCGGCGTTTTTCTAGTGCAAGCAAAACGAGAACATGGAGGACTGACAATGCAATTACCAAAGAACGTAAACGTTCTAGGAGTTAAGTACAAAGTTAAATTGCAAAGCAGACTGATTGAAAATGATGAATCGTTGCTTGGCATGACTGACTTTCCTAACGACACAATTTGGTTGCGTAAAGGCATGGATGTACAACGAACGCAGCAAACATTAATACATGAGCTTGTTCATGCAATGTTGTATGAGGTTGGTAACGAGGATTACAACAGTGAAAGTCTTGTGAACCCGTTAGGCAATGTGATGTATCAAGTTATTAAGGACAACAAGCTAATCAAATGATGTTAATCATAGAAAGTGTGGTGAGATATTATGGCGAAATTAACTGAAAAGCAGCAAAAGTTTGCAGACGAGTATTTGCAAACCTTGAACGCAGCCGACGCATATCGTAAGGCTGGATATGCGGCAAAAACGAATGCAACGCAGCGTGCGGCTGCTAGTCGTCTGTTAACCAATGTTAACGTGTCGGAGTATCTCTCCACTCGCCTCAATGAACTCAAATTGAACGAGAAAATGAGTCAAGAAGAGGTCATTGAACGACTGACTAACATTGCTCGTGGCACACCAACCACTACTGTGTTTAGGCGGATTGATAAGACAAAACATGATGACGACGGTAATCCTGTGATTGAGTACGATACCGAGACCACAGTAGCTCCGGACACAGGCTCCCAGCTTCAGGCGTTAGAGGATTTGGGTAAGTACTACAAGTTGTTTACTGAGCGTCAGGAAATCAATGCACGTGTTGGTCCAGTGACGATCACTGATGATATCCCAAAACAAGGCGATGATGGGGATGGCTAAACTAAGCCAACTTATCGCGCCTTCTTTTTATGGATTGCATCAGGACGTTAAGCATCACAAACATTCAAATTACTGGTTGAAAGGTGGACGTGGTTCAACTAAGTCATCATTTGTCTCATTGGAGATTGTGCTTGGCTTAATGGTTGATCCTGATGCCAACGCCGTTGTGTTACGTAAAGTTTTCGGTACCATGCGCGAGTCCGTTTATGACCAGTATCTGTGGGCTATCGACGCATTAGAGGTTAGTCACTTGTGGGCAACGTCAACAAGTCCATTGCAACTAACGTACATCCCCACTGGTCAGCAAATACGGTTTAAGGGTGCTGACAAGCCAAAGAAGATTAAGTCACAGAAGTTTCGTCATGGGTTTACTAAGTATAAGCATTACGAAGAAGCTGATGAATTTGTAGGAACGTCTGAAATCCGGAGTATTAACCAATCGCTTAACCGTGGCGGTTCGGGAATTATTACGTTTTACACCTACAATCCACCGGCAAGCCAAAATAACTGGGTCAATCAGGCAGTAACACACGAGAAGTTTCGTAAAGACACGCTGGTGCATAGTTCAGACTACTTGTCCGTGAATCCTAAGTGGTTGGGTAAAGAGTTCATAGCGGATGCTGAACAGCTTAAAAAGGACAATCCAAAGGCTTATGATCACGAATATCTTGGCGAAGTCACTGGTACGGGTGCTGAAGTATTTACAAATTTGGATTTACGTGAAATATCTGATGATGAGATTGCTAATTTCGACCATGTTAAGCAGGGACTAGACTACGGATTCGCACATGACCCAATTGCCTATATGTTGGAGAATTATGACCCAACACGTAGAGTTTTGTATATCTACAATGAGATTTATCAGGTGGGGATGACGAACCGTGAAGCAGTTGCCGCCATTCAAAAGTTAAATCCGATGAACGACCAGATTATCTCTGACCGTGAACCAAGAACAATTGCAGAGTTTAACGACTTGGGTTTGAACGTTGTCGGTGCAATCAAAGGGCCAGGTTCACGTGACCATAACTACAAGTGGTTACAGGACTTACGACAAATTGTGATTGACCCGATTCGCTGCCCGAATGCTGCACGGGAGTTTAGTGGCTATGAGCTAGCACGGGATAGCAATGGCAACTTTAAGGCCGGGTATCCAGATGGTAATGACCACACGATTGATTCAACTGCTTATGCGTTGAACAACGATATTGACCGAATCAAACCAAACACGGTGAGTCATGCACAACAGGCCGCCGCATTAAGAAATTTAGGAATCTAGGTGAATTATGGCAAATGATACGAATGCACCATCTACGATGCAACCTTGGTCGTTTTACCCCAAGAATGCAGACGTGAAGATGTTAAATGGTCCACGGTTTGACCAAGATGCCAACCGAACGTTTAAGATTGATGCCAATAAGTTTGCACAAGTAAAAGATGATCCAGACGCTTTAGGGGATGTCGTGAGTCGATTTATTAATCGTCACTACACACATCAACTAAAGCGTATTTTGGCTATGCAACGTTACTATATTGGTGCTAATGACATTAAGTTTTGGAATTCAGGCAAGGCAATTAACCGTGCGGATAACCGGATTGCTAATGAGATGCCGAAATATATTACAAACATGCGGGTTGGGTATACCTTTGGTAATCCAATCCGTTTTCAGTACAACGATGACTCCAATCAGAATGATACTGACAGGGATGCAGTTAACCAGGTTGTTGAAAGTTTTGATAAACGGACGAACGAAGCCTACCACGAAAAGGTCATGAAAAAGAACCTGTCAGTGACTGGACGTGCTTACGAGTTGAGTTATGTCAATAAGGATACTAACGACCCTTACGTCATGGCGTTAGATCCTAGTGAAGCATTTGTTGTCTATGACACGGACCCTGAACAGCATTCACTGTTTGCTGTGCATTATTACTATGTAGAAGACGATGAGACGCCATTGTGGTATGTCGATGTCTATACGGCTGACCACATCATTCACTATCAACCAACCGGTTATCCAAACTCGCAATTAACCTTTGATCCGCAACAAAAAGATAGCCTTGAAGAACATTACTTCGGTGCTGTGCCAGTGACTGAGTACGTCAACAATGACGAGCGGTTGGGTGACTGGGAAGGTGAAATGGATAACTTCGATGCCTATGACAAAGCAATCTCTGAAATGGCGAACAGCGAAGAAGACTTTAGCAACGCAACGTTAGTTATTTCGGGTGAATTTGACTTTGGTACTGATGAAAATGGAAAACCAAAAGTACATCCTGATATTGATTCGTTAAGCAGATATATGTGGTTGAAACCTGCACAAGTTCAAAACGGTACGGGTGGTAACACAGTCGTTCCACCTAAAGCAGAGTATTTGACGAAAGAGCTGCCGATTGACACTTGGAACGCTTATGTGAAGACCTTGTCTGATAACATGCATAAGTTTACGAATTCACCGAATGTGGCAGATGAAAACTTTGCTAGTAATGCGTCTGGTGTGGCGATGTCTTACAAACTGTGGGGTAGCGACCAAGAACGAGCGACCCAACAAGAGCTGTATGCACGTGGTCTTATGCGTCGCTTACGTTTACTGGGAAACTATTGGTACACGCTAGGCAAGATTAAGAGCGCTGACTTGATTGAGAACATCACGCCGGTCTTCACGCCTAACCTGCCGAAGAATGATTCAGAGATTGTCGGTAATGTACAAAAGCTGTCACAGACTGGTGATTTCAGTCAACAAACGCTGTGGGAGATGGCGCAACCAGTTACTGGTATCGATCCCGATGAAGAGCAGTCACGGATGGACGCACAAGCCGATTCTGAACCGAGAGTCACAATGCCGGGTGATTATCCTGACAGCTTTGGGAAACCATCAGAATCAGATAGCATGACGGCAGAATCGGACGGTAACGGGGATGAAACCAATCCTGAACCAACTGGTGTACAGTCCGTTGAACAAGACAAGCAAACAGCCATCTTGCAAGCAATTGCTAATCAGCGAAAGCAACAGGGTGGTGGTAAGTAGTGGAACGTAAAGATGTGTTGAAGCTTGCCAAACAAGTCTACGGTGAGAACGACAAACGTGTCACTGAACTGGCTGATTTGTTCAGCACTGCCAGTAACGACATAACTAACGCTTTGAGCGAGTTTATTGCTGATGAGGTTAATTGGTCGTCACCTGCTCCAAAGTCTCAGATACAAGAGCTGATGGACGATATTGCTAAGGTAGCTGTGAATGCGGCCATGGATGAACGACCTTTTGTAAATCAAACGTTTCGTGATGAACGTATGAAGACATACGGGGATGTTGCCAAGCAAAAGGTTAACCTGATTTTGGTTCAATTGGCACTCGGCGAAAAACAAATTGTCCAGGATAACCTAGACCATGTTGACCGAGCACCAGAAGTTAACCCACAACCCAACAAGCCCGTCTATTCACGTTCTAAGACCGAACATGCAGTGCGCAAGATTGTGGGTGACCATCACCCAGGGTGGCAGGGTACGTCATGGCAAGATCGTATCTATAAAGAAAAATCCGCGTTAATGCGACAGCTAGACGATCAGGTTGATGATGTGTTGAAGAATCATTACAAGCCACAGGACTTTCGTAAGGAGATTGCGGCCAAACTTGATTCATCCGAAAAGCGGTCTGAACGCATTCTACGAACAGAATCTAGTGGTGAATTCTCACGGCGACTGGTTGATGACTTCACACAACGCAGTGTTAAGCGATATAAGATTGAAGCAGCACTATCGGCCAATACCTGTGAAGAGTGCGAAGGATTAGATGGCAAAGAGTTCAGTATGGATGAAGCTAGTGAAGGTGTGACGCTGCCACCGTTTCATCCGAACTGTCAGTGCACGATTATTGAAGTAACTGATGACGATTACAGTGTCGATTTTAGTAAGATGCCAAAATATTATGGATTGAATTAAGACTGTTCAGTGATTGAACGGTCTTTTATTATGCCCTTTCTTCGGCGGCGGGCGTAAAAGAACAGCTGATAGTTATACCACTTAGAAAGTATTCGGGAGGAATTTATTATGTTTACACGATTATTACCAATGAATTTACAGTACTTTGCTGAACCAGCACAGGCCGGTAACGGTGAGGGCAGCAACACCAACGCGTCGAACACTCAATCAAACAATAATGACGGTGAGCATGAAGATGGCAATGGTGGGGATGACTCCGACGGTGCGGACAAGACCTTTAGCCGTAAAGATGTACGTGGCCTAATTTCTAGCGCAATGGATGACTTCAAAAACAAATCATTGCCAGGGTTACTGGAGCAAGCTCGTAAAGACGGTGAGAGCCGTGCCAAGATGACCGAAGAGCAACGTGAATCAGCCGACCAAAAGGCACACCAAGCCGAACTGGATAAGCGTGAAGCTGAATTGAATCGCCGTGAATCAGTCAGTGCAACACGTGACTTATTGGCTAAGAACAGTTTGCCAGAAGACTTTGCAGAAATGCTAACCGACAACGACGCTGACAAACGTTCACGGCATGTTGAGGACTTCGGTAAGGCATTCAACAAGGCAGTTCAAGCAGGTGTCGAGGAACGTTTGAAAGGCAATCGCAATCCAGGTCAATCCGTAAACAATGGTAGCAATCATGACGACACTGAATTCGCCCAAAAATTAGCGAAAGCAACTCATCCGAAGAAGACAGCAAATGACTTCTTTGGCAACAAATAAGGAGGTTTAACTCATGACAGTTAAACATGATTTCATCTCAGAAAATCAAGTTCTGGGAAACGTACAACATAAAGTGGCCTTGCCTGCTTTGATTGGTTCAACTGGTGTAACGGCTGACAACTTTGGCCGCAAAGTAATTCCTGCTGGAACAGTAGTCGGAGGGTCAGCTTCATTCTTAGATGACTCACAAGCTGTGTTATCAGCAGGTCAAGATACTAATGCGCAGGGTGTCTTAGAACATGACGTTGATGTTACTGCTGGTAATTCGACTGGTACCGTGATCATTTTTGGCTTTGTGAATACAGCACGTATTCCGAACGTCACTGTGTCAGATGCTGCTAAAAAGTCACTTGCTGGTAAAGTTACGTTCTTTAACCGGCAATAGGAGGATAAACAGTTATGAATATTTTTGATTTAGTCAACGCTACAAACATTGCAGCGTACTGGGAAACGATTGCCCAAGAACAACAACCCTTTTTAGGTGAAACTTTATTCCCTAATGTTCGTCAGGTGGGGATGGAGATGGATTGGTTAAAGGGTGCTTCTGGCGCGCCAGTTGCATTAGCACCATCTAGCTTTGATTCAAACGTTGTACCACGTGGCCGTAAAGGACTGACCAAACTAACCCAAGACTTGGCATTCTTTAAAGAATCTAAGTATGTGGATGAAAAGTTACGTCAACAATTACTGATGTTGGGTAACAGTGCTGATCAAACATTACGTGACACGATTATTGCCCACATCTTTGACGACGATGTTGAGCTGATTCAGGGTGCCGCATTACGTCGTGAAATGATTCGGATGGAAGCCTTAACGACTGGTGTCGCACATGTTTCTGGCAATGGTGTAGATATGACAATTGATTATGACATGCCAGAAGAAAATATCGGTGCTTCAAAGGTTGCTTGGGGGGATGCAAAAGGCAATCCATTCGATGACTTCACTCGTATTACTGACCAGATTGCGAATAAGACTGGTGCCACGATTAGTCGTGTCTTGATGAACCGTGCAACATGGAACACGTTGGCAAGCAATGACTCAATCAAGTCTACTTTGTTAGCTAATGCTGCAAGTAAGACAAACGTTGTGTTACCTAAGTCCGCTATTATGAGCTACATCTCAGATGAATATGGTTTGGACTTCGCCATCTACGACAAGGGTTACGTGGGTACTGATGGCAAGTTCACGAAGTTTATCCCAGATGGTAAAGCAATCTTTATGCCAGCCGTTGACCTTGGTGAAACCCACTTTGGGACAACGCCTGAAGAGGCTGACCTGTTGGCTTCATCTGCTGCACAAGTTCGTATCGTTGATACTGGTGTTGCGGTTACGACTATGACGAAAGCTGACCCAGTAAACGTTGAAACTAAAGTTTCCATGATGTCCTTACCATCGTTTGAACAAGCTGATTCTGTCTTTATCTTGGACACGACTGCCGGTGCAACACCAGCAACAGATACATCTGGCTCAACAGGTAGCACAACGTCCGGTTCAGGCAAGTAGTTAGCGGAGGTGCACTATGACTGATGATGAACGAAAGGCTCGTATCGAGAGTTTACTTGCCGGCGTGAAGTTGATGCGTGACCTGAAGGATAGTGACACTGAACTTGATGCAAAGTTAACTCTGTATATTGGGGATGCGTTAGACGCTATTGGCATCTTCATCAACAACGTGGATGTACCAACACAACTCGACGGCGTTATTCGTAAGATGGCCGCTGCCAAATTTGTTCAGGAAGGTGCAGAGGGCACGACCGCTACATCAGAAGAAGGCTTGTCCTTCACGTTTTCAGATGATGACATGAAGCCATTTGCCACATTGTTGAACAAGTATGTGGACAATCAGTCTGGTGCTAATCGACTTGGATCGGTGGTGACTTGGGATTGAGGATTGAAAAAATTTATCTACTCAGCAACCAGTCATCAACGCCCACTGGTTCATTGAACCGTAAGAAAACGCCGAAGTTAATTGAAACCATTGCTGATGCACGTATTAATCAAATGGGCGACCAACGACAGATGACAGCATTCGGTAAAGTTTATGCGGATGCTCGCATTGTTCGAGTATCTGGTGAACACTTAGCAGAACGAATCGGTCTGTCAGGAATGGACAGCAAGTCGTTTGAACCTAACTACGCCATTACTAAAATCGCTCATCATCAACACAAGACTGACTTTTATATCGTCGTCGATAAGCAAATAGTCGGAGGTGATCTAAGTGGCAACTAACAATGAACACATTCCGACAGTTCGTTATCGGATGACTGACGACTGGTCGGGTCCGATTAAGAATTTGATGCACACAATGGCATCAGTTGGTTCTGGTGAAGGCGTCGCACGTCTTCAACGCTTGCAATTTGCGATGGACACGAATGCAAAAAAGGTCATTCATGACGCTGGTGTTGCCACTCAGGGTAAAGCACGTGAGATTGAACGCGCTAACGTCGGTGGTAAGAAGTCCGGTTATGTACCAACTGGGAACTTAATGCGCAGTATCGAAGCACACGACAGCTCAAACGGGATGCAAACTGAAATTGCACCGCAAGCCATGTCAAAGAAAGGCTATGAGTACGGTCAGGCAGTCGAGTTTGGTACGAAGAAGATGGCAGCTGAACCTTTCATGAAACCTGCTGGGGATGCAATCGGGAGCAATCTAAATGAAACTGCCCACAAGGCTCTCAAACAGGCCAGTGAGGAGGCTTAACATGGAAGCTATCTATCCAGCCGTGGACTTGATACTAAGCGCACAGCAAGCATTAAAGGGCGTTGATGTGTTAGTTCTATTGCCTAGTGACGATGACGACAATCTGCATTTTCCACAAGTTGATTTAAGTCTTGCTGATAGTGTTGATGTCAGCCAATTGAAGTATGTTAGTCAAAACCAAATCACGTTGACTGCTGACTTGTATGTTGATCATGATTCCTACGGAGATGCACTCAACTTGCAACAGGTTGTTACTGACCGTTTGAAGTCGCTTACTGGGTTGAACTACCCATTTAAAGCAACACATTATTCAAGTCGGATCATCACTGATAATTCACTAGAAGACCGGACACTTTTTCATGTGCCGATACTAGTGGACTATCAAGTTAGTTATTAACTGAGACGCTTAGGCGTCTTTTTATTTTAGAAAGGGGCAGAAATATGCCATCAGGAATTGGAGCAACGACTGAAGTTATCAGTCCTAAATTTGCGGATAAGATTATTTACTTTTACAAGCGTGATAGTTGGCCGAAGTCACGTAAACCAGAAGTTTTAGGGTTACAAGGTGCCAGCTCTGGTACTAACACACGGACGGCCACTAATGTGCAGACTAAGACGGTCACTCTGAAAGCCGTTGGTGCTAAGACACAACAGCGAGTCGTGAACTTGGTCTACACACAAAATGATGGACTATATCACGAATTGAATGACGCTTGGTCTAAAGGCGAAGTTATTCATCTTTGGAAGGTGGACTTTAACACGCTACAGGGAACAACGCCTAATCGTACAGCAGAGGCTGAATACTCACAGTGCCTAGTACCACAGTTGCCAATTACAGAAGGTGTTGGTGCGATTACACAATCCAACACGACATTTGAAGTTCAGGGCGAAGCTGTAGACACGGAAGGTGATAACAGTACACCCGCACGAATTAAAGAAGGCGATTTAGCTGACGGGTCATTTGATGTCATGAGTCAAGCGCTTTACGCATTTAGTCATGGCCAAGATGTTGGTGATAACAGTGCGACAACTCAATTGCCAGATGAATCACAACCAGCTGGTAATACATCAAACACTGGTTCAACGGGCTCGACAACTGGTTCTTCCACAACTGGTAAGTAACTTCTAAACAGGAAAGGATTTTTAAATCATGCAAGCACTAAACATTAACGGTAAATCACTCACACCACGGATTAACTTTCGATTTCGGTCAGTCTTAGGTAAAAAGCTTGGGGATGACAATGACAAGTCAGGCTTTAGCAACTTGATTACGGGTTTGGTTCAATCCGACCCCGATGCTTTACTGTCATTTTATGAAGCTGCCTTAGCTGGTGACCACCCAAGTGACGATGACTTATTTGATGCACTGGACGACCAAGTATTTAAAGACAACGACTCGGAGGATGCGGCTTTCCGTGATGCAGTCAATGCATTAAACAACAGTGGTTTTTTCAAGATCAAGGCCAAAGCTTGGAAGAAACGCAACGAACAATTGCGGACCATCTTGCAAGCACAGTTAGACGCATTGGCCGACAACGATACAGCGGCAGCGGCCAACCAGAAGACGGGCTATCAAGTCGGTCTGGATCAAATCAACGACAGCGAGAACGCCTTCGACAAGATGACGGCACCACAGGAAGCATCGGCAGCGGAGACAACGACCTCTCAAATTGGCTAGAAGGTGCCCGTCGTTATATCGGCGTGACGGACGTTAATGTCTTTTACGATATGACGGTTCATGAATATAACACCATGTTAAAAGGTGCGTTACTGGCTCGAATTGATGATTTGTATGCGCAAAAGCAAGCTGCTAGTTTTACTCGGCCTGTCCTGCTAGCGGACGGTGAGAAGAATCAAGATTACGAACAACAAATTACAGAGAATTTGAAGCGGCAGGAAGCCAAGATTAAACAGCAGTTTGACCCATACTTTATCAAGCAACAGAAGGCTCGTAACGACCAAAACATGATGCTTTATCAGTTAATGCACGGAGGTGACAGCAAGTGAGTGCCGATTATGTAGTTGACCAAAAGGTTCGGTGGTCATTCGTTGATGACGTCACCAGTCCATTAACCCGTGTCAAACAGATGCTAACCGACGCTAGTAACTTAGTAAATGGATCTGTGAGTCCAACGAAAGTTCTAGAAGATGCCTACAAGATGTTAGGCACATCCGGTTCAGAATCCATCAACAAGGTTGTAACAGACGCTAAGGCGTTACAATCCCAAATGACCAGCATTCCTAAAGATACGAAACTTGAAGTTACTGCTAACACCAGTGAAGCGCTTGACCGTGCTAAACAGCTCGAAACAAATATTAAAGATTTGCCGAAAGACACTTTAGTTAAGGTCAATGCCACTACTGAAGCTAACAAGATTCTAGATTTCAAGAAGGATATCGGGGATGTCCCAACTACCCACAATACCAATCTAAAAGTTACCGATGAAGTGACGGAGCCAATTAAACGGGTTAATACAGCAACGTCTGAAGCCAGTAAATCTGGCAGTCGTTTAAAAGATGTATTAACGGGTACTTTTGTTGGTTCAATGATTAGTACTGGAGTCATGACGTTAGGGAGCAAGATTGTTGAGTCAGCCAAGAGTGGTCTTGAGTTAGCTGAGGCCGGTGAACAGACTACTCGTGCATGGTCGGCAATGGGTGTACCTAAAGACCAAATTAAAGACTTATCCAACAACATGGTTGAATTGCGTAATGAGAGTGGATTTGCTGCTGGAGACATTAAGAATATTCAGAAACAATTCTACGGATTTACGGGTTCGGCAGGCTTAACCGAAAACTTAACACGTGGTGTTACAGCTTTGGCGGTTGCCTCTGGCAAGGGCTCTGAGACCGCCGATGGATTAACTGGTTCATTTAAACGAATAGAATCACAGGGAAAGTTAACGAGTATGGCCTTTGCTCGGATGACTGCGCAAGCTCCGGCCTTACCTAAGCAATTAGCTTCAGCTTTGAATATGAGCCAAGACCAATTAAAGAAAGCAGTCGCCGACGGCAGCATCTCAGCTGATCAATTTACTCAAGCAATTGCTAAGATTGGTGCCTATTCTAGCCAAACATTTGCTGATTTTGGTAAAACCGGCGAAGGGGTCATGGCACAAATTAAAGGCGGATGGATGGGTGTTAAATCAACACTTATGCAACCGCTAGTTGATACTAAAACATCAGGTCTAGAATCTGTTCGAAACCTATTACAGTCCAAAGATATGACGGCTCTGGCTCATTCAGTTGGCGAAGGCTTGTCATACATGGCTACGCAAGCAGCTAATGTGATTAGCTATATTGCTGCGCATCAAAAAGACATTAATGGGATTATCCAAGATCTGACCCAAATTGTAGTTATTCTGGCAAAATCGATTTGGTCAACGGTCAGTGGCATCGTTAAAGATATTGCAAGTGCGTTTGGTTTGGTCAGTGATAGCGCTAAGAAGTCTGGTGACCCACTGAAACAGATTGAATCAGCTTTGGATGCAATCTTGAAACACAAAAGTGCCATTCAAGAGTTCGGCAAGATTCTGGTAGCCGCCTTTGCGGTGAAGAAAATTACGGGATTTATAAGCGGCTTTCAAGACTTGCAGAAGGCTTTTGAAAAAACGGCTGCATTCTCTACCGCACAGAAGTCAATTGCAGCGTTTGGCGACACATTAAACTCAACAGGTAAAATCTTTCCAGCTTTTGGGTCCGCATTAAAGGCTGTTCCATTTACGATTTGGATTACAGCTATTTCAACTATTGTGATTGCCTTGGTCGAGCTGTATAAACACAATGCTAAATTCAGAAATTTTGTGAATGGGATTGTGGATTCAATTAAACAGTTCTACAAAGATGCAGTTAAGTGGTTGGGGGATGCAATTAGCTGGGTTCGAAAGACCTTTGGACCGTTCTTCAATGAAGTGGTTAAAGCCGTTCAAAGTGTTTGGAAACAGATTGAACCCGTTGTCTCCGTTGGTATGAAGATTATTAGCTCTGCCATTCAACTGGGCATTGATTTGATTGTTGATGTTTGGAAGATTGGCTGGGGGTTGGTTTCGACCTATCTCAAAGTTGTTTGGGCAATCATGAAACCAATTGTTGACCTTGGTATGGCAGTCATTAAGAGTGTCATCTCTGGTGCGCTTAAGGTCATCGAGGGCTCATGGCGTGCTGTTTGGAATGCTATCGTTGTTATCCTAAAAATGGCATGGGCTGTGATGAAACCACTCGTTCTTGGTGCGATGAATGCGATTGCTGACATCATTAAATTAGTGTCAGATATCATCCATGGACGTTGGAATAAAGTCTGGGGTGACATTAAAGCCTATTACACCGATATTTGGAACGGTATCTCTGGAGCTATTCATGGTTTCATGAGCACGATTCTTGATGTTATCAGTCATGTTCTTGACGCCATCAACACTGTTTGGCGTTCAATGTGGTCAGGATTAGGCGACTTCTTTAGCGGCATTTGGAAAGGCATCAAGGGTGCAGCACAAGATGGCATTAACGGTGTCTTAAACGTTATTAACGCTGGTGTTGATGCCATTGATACAGTTTGGAAGTTCTTTACCGGACATGAGACCAGCATTCATCACTTGAAGCCGGTTAAGTTCGCTCAGGGTGGTGTGGTTCATACTCGCTTGTCCATGATTAACGATGGAGCTGGTCAGAACTGGAAAGAGCTATTACAGTTGCCTACCGGAGAATTGAAGATGTCTCATCAACGTAACGCTGTTATGCCGCTACCAGTTGGTACTCGTATCTACAATGGGGATGAGACGGCTAACATCATGCATTCAGCCGGTGTCCAACACTATGCTGATGGTGGGATTGTTGGTGACGCCATTGATTGGACAAAGGGTAAACTGTCTGACATCGGTTCATGGATTGGCGACAAGGCTGACGCTGTTGAAAAATTTATGAAAGACCCGCTAGGTAATATCTCAAAGGTCTTGCATAAAGCGACTGATGGACTGTTCAAAGGAGCTGCTAGCTTTGGTGACTTAGCCACGGGCACAATCGATAAACTTGCTTCCGTTGCAGTCGATAAATTCAAAGACATGCTGAGCCAAACTCAGAAAAAAATTGAGTCCGAGAATACTAATGGACCATCAGGGCCAGCAGTTGATCGTTGGCGTTCAGTTATTGGCCAAGCAACTGATATTTTGCATCATGCACCGCTTTCTGGTTCGCAGATTGGTCATTTGCTGTCTCAAATCGCTACTGAATCTGGTGGGGATAACAATATTGTTCAAAAAGTTTGGGATGTAAATATGGCGAACGGTAATCCTGCACAAGGGTTACTGCAATTCATACCCCAGACATTCGGACAGTGGGCTATCGGTGGTCACACCAACATCAAGAGCGGACTTGATCAGATCATTGCCGCCATTCGTCGTTTGGACGCTATGGGGACATGGAACTATATCGGTCAGGGTCATGGTTGGTGGACTGGTGGTCATCCGACTACCCCTCAATTGGCGCCAATCGCTGAACATGGGGATGAGTTCGTGGTTAACCCTCGGATGGGTAATGCCATGCAGCTCATCAATGAAGCTTATGAACGGACGGTACAAGAACAGCCACAATTACGCAACGCAACCACACCATCTGCAACAGGTATGCAAGTTAACACTGCTAGCGCTCAATCAGATGAAAGTCATTCAGGTATATCAACCAAGTTGTTAGATACCATTATTGAACGGCTGACTGAAATTCGTGATAAGAATGATGACACATACCTGGATGGCGAAAAGGTCACTAAGACGACTGAGCGTTTAAGCGCTGGTCGTTATCGAATGGCCGAAGCGCAAGGTCAAGCATAATAAAAAGGCACCCGCTGGGGTGTCTTTAGTTTTGTTTGATGCCATCTGCATAGCCAAAAACGGTTATTTTTGCTCCTGTTTCAGCTCCCGCGGCAGTGAATTTCAAATTTGCGAAGCCGTCTAAATTTCTTTCCCGGCATTTACTTTGCAGGTCTTTTAGAACTTTTAACTGTGCTCCAATGCCGGAAGCAGTTATTTCTTCTGAAATTAGTATACTTTCAGAATGATATCCTTCTGGCACTGGCCCAACAGTTTCAATTAGTTTAGGTTTGTTGTCACTTTTACCGAATAATGGCATCATCATTACCTCGCTTTGTTTGATGGCCTAATTTTATCATAAAAGAAAGGAGGCGCGTATCGTGCAAGTGTTTTCGCAAAGTACCAATAAACCACATGCTTATCGGTTCAGTGAGACCGACAACAAGTTACCATTCAATCCAGTTGAGTATGCTATCAGCACGGACGGTGTGAACTGGGTGTCATGCTTTGATGTTCCTGATTTGAAGAACGTTTATATGTATGATGCTGTACTACCTGATTTAACGCCAGCTGAAACGTATCAAGTAATCGGTCAACAAGACGGTCAAACGTTGATGGCTTCCCGTTATGATCAACGGGACATTGTGACACAGTTCTATGCTTTTGGCGAAGATGAAAACGACCAGTCGCTAGGTTATCAAGCACTAGAACGTTTTCTGTACGCCCGTGATGAGTATTGGATTACGTTTGCTAATCATGCTGGTTTGAAGTTTAAAGTGAAAGCCAAGACGTTCAAGCCAACGTATCCCAACGACAAGGATTTCTATGCCACTGTGACGTTCAACAACTCTGCTGGGGTTGGTCAAACGTTGGGAACGACGCAACAGATAAATGATTTTGACTCACCAATCTGGGCGTTAGGCCAAGGTATTGAGATGACTGGTAGTGTGCCACAGTATACGTTCAACACAGATAGTTTTACTGTGATGAATTTTGGCGACATTATGATTGAACCCGATATTAAACAGCACCCGTTAGTGATCACGATTCATGCGAATGGTAAGCCATCGCTGACTAATCAGACGACAGGGCAAACGTTCACGTGTAATCGTCAAGTAAGCACAGGGGATGAACTCAAACTGGCTGGTGTAAATCCATTCATCAATGGTCAACAATCTGGGATTGATACGAATCACGGCATCATCTCATTACAGCGTGGTGCTAATCAGTTCACCTTGACTGGTTGTACTGATGGCACTGTTAGTTTCGATACGCCGTTCTATTATGTTTAGTTATCCTTCATTGGTGGTGCGTGAACGTAATGGTAATAGCGAGGAACGATTGAACATTAATGACGCACACGATTCATTTCAGGATGCTTGGTCGCTGAACCAGTCGATGGAGTTATCGTTGACAGCACGATTGTTGCCAGGGTACACGTCTGCTTTCAATTTATTACAAACGCAAAACATGATTGTTTATGGTGGGCAACAATACGTCATTAAACAGGCTAGTCCAGCTGTTGATGCCGGTATCCTCACTAATCAGGTCAAGGCTGTTCACATTATGTATGATGTGCTAAAGAATGTTCGTAAAGAGGATATCAATGCTGGTACGCTGACCTATTCGTTTCAAGATGTTTGCAGTCAATTTGTGAATGGCAATGATCAGGGTGTGACGGTTGATTATGACGGTAGTTTTCAGTCAGTACAAATTGAGAACTTGGGGAACACCTCGTTTCTCGAATTCTTGACGAGTTATCTAGACAAGTTTGGTGCTGTTATGGTGCCAGACAATCTGCATATTCACTTTTATTCACGTGACACGTTTCGTCATGAGACCAACAACATGTTTGTTTATGGTGGCAATACGGACGCGGTTCATCTGTCAACGGACTCAAGTAACTTGATTAACCAGTGCTGGTGCTATGGTAAGCCAGTTGATAACGAGAATAGTTCTTCAAACAATGACTTAACCAAGGGTAACTACCAGGTTAAGTTTTTGTTTTCCAATCAAGACAGTATCAACAAGTATGGTCTGCATCGTGGACCAGCTATGTCTGATGAACGATTTACCGACCAAGGGTCAATGCAACAGTATGTTCAGTCGACGTTACAGACCGAACCAACATTGCAATTGACGATGCAGTATCTCAGTCGAACTGTAATCAATAAAGGGGATGGCTGGTATTTACGTGCACCTAGCATCGGACTGGAACGTGAGGTTACGGTGACAGGAATTACCCAGAATCCGTATAACCCAGCGTCGATGCCAACGATTACGCTAGACAACACGTCAGCAGCGTTACGTAGTATTTCGTTAACGTTGAGTAATCGAGTACGTGACCACGATAACCAGATAACTAATCTGACTGCGATTGCGAACAACATTCGTGTCAATGAAGAACATTTTCCGGGTTTAAAAACGATTGATGGAGGTGTAAGTGATGTCCAGTACCAACCAAACTCATAAGCGCTATTTACAGGAAGCTGACGGGACGGTTTACTGGCCGATTACTGCTTGGGATGCCGTTGTTGGTAAACCTGATGGCTTGGTCGATAAGCCCGCACTGGACGCGGCCATTGCTGGCATTCAAAAGCCTAACTTGAGTGGCTATCTGACGCAAGCGTCACTGGCAGGTTATGTAGTAAAAAGTGAGCTACCAGACTTCACTAAATTTGCGATGAAAACTGACCTGCCAACTTTTGACCCGAATACTGTCTACACAAAAGACGAGGTTAACAACTACGTTAGCCAATCGGTTCAGAATTCTTTATCCACGTTCTTGAATGGCGATTACGCAAAGGCCATAGCTCAGTTGAAAGAGCTGTCTGATGCCTTGAGTGGTGATCACTCTGTTTTAGCGGGCTTACTTACACAATTAAGTAATAAGGCGAATGTAGGTGACAGTTATCTTAAAAGCGAGGAAGATGCCAAGTTTGCGACTAAGGGTGAAGTAAGTGTTGCCATCAATGGCTTGAACAAGTTCGACCCGAATAAAGTGTTCACCAAGGATGAAGTAAACGCCGCAATCGTCAAAGCGATTGGTGACCTGCAAGATAAGATTTATGGCGGGGATGTCAACGCGGCATTAGACACTATCAAGGAATTGCAAGACGCTTATAACGGTAGCAATACCATCATTCAACGATTGCTTACTCAGTTAGGCAATAAGGCCAACGTCGGCGACAGCTTTACTAAAGACGAAGCGAAAGCCACGTTTGCGACGATTGCTACTGTTCAGACTGCTATTGACGGTCGATTACCAGCAATTGACAGTAATTTTGCGATGCAGATACTCATGGAAGGGTTAAAGGTGACACCTAATTTTACTACGGGGCATCTGGACTATGAGACCACACCAACGACCGACAGCACGATAACTGGTGCCATGATGAATTTGTATTTAACGAAGATAAGTTTCAGAGAAGATGAGAAAGGACATTTGATTACGGAGGTGACATTTTAATGGCGGACATTGGCAAGGTGTTCCCAACGCTGAATGGCACATGGAGTGCCACAACGCAGTATGAACGCATGAGCGTCGTGTTTTATCAAGGGGCCAGTTATATGTCGACTAACAATACGCTGAGTGATGAGCCTGACAAAAGCTCGAACTGGCAGAAGATGGCCGACAAGGGTGATGTTGGTAAAGACGGTGATCTAGGTCGTTTGGGTGGGGATGTCATTCCCATCAACCAGTTCACAGCTCAAGCACCAAACTTAAGTATCAATGATGACGGGACGCCTGAAACAGCATTACAAAACTATTCACCTGGCTACTCGTATGAGATTGTTAGTCCCAAATCTGACGGTAAATATCATTTACTGTATCGTGACTTTACGGGACAATCCGGCACACTAAAGGTGTTCTTTTACACAGACAAGCGAACTGCTGACAAGAGTGTGACTAAGGACATTACAGGTACGGATTTCACACTTAAGCTTGATGATCTGATTGATGCATCTGACATTGGTAAGTACGGTCGGGTTGGGATAGCAAGTTCACATGGTATGAGCCAGAAAGTTGCGTTATATTCGGAGTATGTTGATCTAGATATGTATTTGCCACCAATTAACAAGATTTTGAACGACGATACAGGTTGGATTAGTGTTGATGGCAGTAGTTATCCGAATAACACGCCAGAAAAACAATATGGCGGGGTGCGTTACCGTGTTTTGGGGCAGGTCGTTACGATTGAATTCTATATTGATCATATTGCAACGGGAAACGCGTTCAACATACCGCCTGAATATGCACTAGGCGTGCCAATATGGGGTAATTATTCACGTGGTGGAAATGTAAGATATTCTTTGGAAACAGATGGCAGTTTTAATATTGACGCACCTGCTGCTGGTCAAAGCTATGATTCAAACAGTTATCTAAGCGGTGTCATCACATATTTAGTCGGTTAGGGGGTGGGTGTATCAAAACAAAGGCAGAAATATTAAACCGGTGGAAACCGATAGATCAGAAAGACTTAGCTGATGCAATCCAAGCTGCCAAGCCAGATATTCAGCAGATGGTGAATAAGGCCAATCGGCTAACATCACCAGATGGTAGCATATGGGCGCCAACGATTGATAACGATGGGAAAGTGACATGGAAGAAGGTTGAAGGTTGATGGTTAGCTCACTCATTATGCTGGGGGATTCGATCACCCAAGGATGGGACGGCACCAAAGGTGTTGCTCACCCAATGTCATACTGGATTGGTAAGGAATTAAACATTTCCGTCAAAAACTGGGGCTGGGGTGGTGGTCAAATAGTTGGCGATCGTGATTCGGACTTGCTGCCAAACATTCGATCAGTTGACTTCACGCCCTATGATGCAGTATCAATCGGGTATGGTGTGAACGATTTCGACGATATTTCTGATAGTCTTGATACGATCACTAAGCAACTGGCTGTTGCGTTAGAAACGTTGCTGGCAAAAGCACCGAACATACAAGTGTTTGGGATTCTACCAACACCTGTTTTTGCTGGGGTGCCTAATCAGAACACGGTTAAAAATTCAAACTACACTGAAAATGAACTCATTGATGAACTAACTAATGTGTATGTTTCGTACGGGATCAATGTACTTGATTGGCGTCTTGACCCGATTATCACTGCTGCTAATCATGCCACCACATTGGGCGATGGTGTGATTCATCCAACGCAGGCTACTTATGATTTGATGGGTCAAAGAGTGGCAGAGTTTATCCACAATCCAAGGACGCCCTTGGAGATCATGCAGTCCTACAAGTATGTCATGGCCGCTTTCAAAGAACGTCAAGATTTGTGGGGGACATGGGGTGGCCGATTACGTATGATGCTTAGCAACGACGGAATGACATGGCGTCAGTTACCAACGGCGTACCCAGACCATCAAGTGCGCGACCCATCTATAGTAAAGATAGGTGACACGTACTACATTATTTTTACAACTGGTTTATTGCGGACAACTGACTTCGTTCACTATGACGATATGAATTGGAGTTGGTCATGGAAGTTGCACAATTATTGTTGGGCACCGGAGTTCTTCACGGACAATCGAGGAATAGTACGGGTGCTCTATGCTGGCAATCCAGAGGGGACTGATGATCAATGGACAATGAACCTGTATGTAGCCGACTTCGATCCAGCAGTTGGCCCAGTTGAAGGCACTGAACGTCAGTTGACTGGTGACATCATTAGTCTAAGTACGATTGATGGTAACCTGACTTATTTCAACGGAAAGTATCATCTGTTTTTTGATGATAACAAAACCGATGGCACAAGCTCATTACACTATGCCACGGCGACCGAGATGTTAGGCCCATATACTACGCAACCTGCCAATATCAATGAAGACAAGAATAGCTACGCGTTTGAAGGCCCAGAGTTATTTTTAAGTGATGAACTTGGCCCCCGCCTATTGCTTGACCCATTTGGTGCTTCAAATGATCCCAAGACGGCCTGGCATTCGGCGGGACATTTAGGAGAGGCTATGAAGCCAATCGAGTCACCGGACTTTCTGACTTATGGCAATTACCAAGTGCTAAGCAGTGTTAATGTTGATCCATTTCAAATAAGGCATGCAGGGCTAATGCTCGACATTGCTAACATTAGGTACAATTACTTGTTTCGAATTGACAATGCCGCTTATTTAAAACCGGTTATTAATCAGACCTTAACGGCGATTAACGATACATTGCTTAGTATTAACGGAACGGTTGCAGATAACTATGGTAGCTCACAGTTTTCAGTTGAACAGGTACCATTAATCACTTCGGATAAGCTCGACCGCGATTTTCGACTGCAAATGTTGGCTGCCTTTAAAGTCGCGTTTGAGGCGCTTAACACGGTTGGCAAGTATGTTAGTCAATACAACGTGGCACAGGCTGATGAGACCTTGAACATGAGCATGGTGCCCCACGCATTGCTGATTGATGCAGAATGGGTAAAGATGTATAACCGCCTAGTTACTAAAATTGAACAACGATTAGACAAGTTAAATCAAACAATTATTGATGTAGGACTGTAGTGGCAGTCCTTTTTATGCACAAATGGAAGGAAGTTAAAAAATGGCACAAGATTCAGCAGGACGCACAATTGTACCAGCAGGTTACAACGGGAACTTCGAAGTCATTGACATGAATTTCAACGATGACACAAAAGTTATTCAGATTAACCAGTTAAATGGCCGTCAAGGTGATACACGCACGGCACGGATTAAGACAGTTCAAGATAATCAAGCAGGAACTGGCATAGTTGCCTACAGTATTGACGGTTTACAGCCGCAAATTGTTGGTAAAGACGCAAAAGGTAACACCATTCAGATTGCAGGAAATTGGAATCCGATTAACGTCAATTTGGGGCTGTTTTCAATTACCGCACCAGCCAATGTGTATCAAGCAGTTGGCTTAACTCAAGGCTGTTACTTACGATTGGTTGATGGTAGTGGCAACGTAATCAGTTCAATTCCGGTTATCTTTGAAGTTATTCAAGATAGCTCAAGCATGACAAATTATGAAGCCGCAGCGTTCTTGCAAGGTGTTGATAGTGTTGCACAGCAAGGCATCGAAAAATTTGATTCAGCTAACACGCTTGCACAAACAGCTAAGGACGTAGCCAATCAAGCCTTAGTAGCAGCTAAACAAGCTGACACCGATGCAAAAGCACAAAACGTAGTCAAAAATAATGGTGATCAAGTTGTTATTGCGCCTGACTTTAATACTCCCGATGGTGGAAAACTTAGCGACTGGAACAATTTTAACAAAGCTAGAAAGCTTACTTTTTATGGCCAGTCAGACATTCTTCTATCAGGAAATGCTGTTTTTGACAACGACAACACACCGGAAATTATTAGCTTAGAAACGGACCAGTACGCCGACACGAGCGTATCAGTGGAAATTTACTTTACACAAGCATTGAAAGCCGACGCTATTATGCAAATATTCACAGTCCCTCAGAACTTATTAATTGATTCTTTTTCCGCTGGCAATGGAGTTTATTCAGAATTTATTAATGGCATTGGCTGCCATGTTTTTGCTAGAAATCACACATTTTACATTTATCCATACAGCGACGTGCCAATGACTGATAGCATCGGTACAAATCGACTAATGATTAACTTCAGAACAATTTGGAAAAAGTAAAGAGGGACAAATAATGCTATTAAATAATGATGAAGTAATTTTACTAGACAATAATCATCACTTTGTTAACTGTATCAAAAAGGCCAACGTAACAGCAGCGCAATTAACAACTTCAGTTGAGCCAATTGCTGACGGTCAACACCCTTATTTTGATACTGATAAGCAAGAGTGGACTGATGAACCGGAACACGCCGCAGCTCCTGATGCAACGGCGCTACTGGCAGCTCAAGTGGCCGCCTTAGATCAGAAAGTAGACGCAGGAACACAACAACAGGCCTTGCTCGGTGCACAAATCGCACAAGCATTAGCCGCACAACCAAAGGAGGAAGTAGCTCATGCATAGTCAAATGTTCGAATTAGTGAAGTTGTGGCACGAATCAGCGCCAACCGTTTGGAATGACGCAATGTTGGCCACCGCAGTTAGCATCAAATGGATCACCGATGCTGAACGTACTGAGATTATTCAAGGCAATTAGCTGAGTGAAAGGGGTGAGGCTGTGTGCTAGTCAGATTTTTCAAGAATCATTTTTGGATTGAACAAGGCACCGAAACCCTGTGGATGGCTTGGTATCTTGAATACTTTCAAAATTCATTTGCGGCTCATGATCATCTGTGGATTGACAGCATGTTCGGCCACCTAGATGATCCGTGGGTACCGATGATTCTAACAGCAATTGGAATTTTCGCACTGATTGTTGGCATCTGGGACCTACACAGGTTCTGTGCCCGTCAAGTTATGGTCGGTAGTCTTCAATTTGTATGGACACTGTTTGCTGTGGCTTTTGTTTGGCATGATATTCAAGTGGGCATGTTAGGTTGGATGACTGGCATCAGTATTATTGTCTGCATCAGAATATTTGTGAATTACATCAAGCCAACGTTTCATGGCAAGATGTTAGAAAATGAAATCAAATTGGTAAACGGCGGTGATAAGCGTGAATGAAATTACTATTGCGTTAATTACTGCTGTTGTAACCGCAATTGCAACGATTAGTGCTCAATGGCTAGTGAACAAGAGCAATGTTAAAGTAGCCAACATCGAATCATACCCAGACATGGCAGAACAATTAAGTAAGGCGATTGAACAGAACCTTGCCATGAATGCAAAACTGACTGAAGCAACTGAAAGACTTAGTGATGCGACTGCTCAAACGAAACAATCAAATGAAAACTTGGTCAAGGCTACTGCCGTCATTCGTGAAATGGTCGACGAGGTCAAACGCATTGGCGGTGACGCCTCTGTTGGCATTGCATACCTAAAGGAGAGAAATAATAATGAACAGTAATTTTTGGAATGATCTAGTAACGCTCGGTGTAGTCACCGGGCTTTTTTCATGGCTTTATTTTGGCTTATTGTCGCCAGCAGTCCATCAGTGGATTGCGACACAGAATGCTTCTAAGGCCAAACAAGTTGAGGAGTTATTGATTACTCTAGCAGACACTGCTGTACGTGGCCTATCAGTCAATCTGGCTGCTACTGGTGCTGACAAGAAAGCCGAAGCTGTTAAGCGAGTTAACTCTGCATTACTGGCTAAGGGTATCAACGTTGATACACAAAGAATTGCTGACACGGTTGAACGGTCATTTCAAGGCTTTGCACAAACAAATGCGCCAGCACTTGCCAACGCCCAGTCAGCCTACGAACAGCAGTCTACTGTGGCCGCATCTCAAATGGCTGCAGCTCAAAGTGGAGACGTTTCAGTGGCTGAAAGCGTGGCTACGAGTGCACCGGCTGAATTGAATCCCAACAACGTTGGCAGCAACGTTAGTCAAGCACCAGTGAGCCCATTAACTTCGAATGCACCTGAAAGTGGGGCGACAACTAATGGCCAATCTGTTCAATGATGTAGCCGTTTTTCAACGCGACGATTTAGCGTTCTTTCAAGCACTGGCCGCCAAAGGCTCTAAAGCCGTAATTATCAAATTGACGCAAGGTAGCTGGTACGTTAATCCTAAGTTCGTTAACCAATACAACAATGCTCAAGCAGCTGGTCTGCAGGTACACGTTTACCATTACTTTACCGGCCAACCGAATGAAGCGCAGTGGTTGATTGCTAACATCAAATCTATGGGAATTAGTGGTGATCCTATCAATATCTTGAATGACGTTGAAGATCCGTCACTGGTTTGGAATCCAATGATTGCGGTTAATCTGTTCACACAACAGATGATTGACGCTGGTTATGGAGCTGACATCAATTGGACGTATGGTCCTGCTTCGTGGTTCAAAGAAGGCCGGTTAGCAAAGAGTCAGCTGACCGCTAAGCATATCTGGCCGGCTTCTTATGGCACATCGCAACCCGGTGTTGATGATGCCGAAGCGTGGCAATATACGGATAACTTCAGTGGCATGTCAGTTGACGCTTCATATGATTTTAGCGGTCTACTTACTTCTGGTCAGACACAGACAGCAGGTAAGTGGGTTAATGGATCACAAGGCTGGTGGTATCAAAACGCTGACGGTTCATACCCTACAGGATGGTCACAGATTGACGGTACATGGTATCTGTTTGATGGTTCTGGTTGGTTACAGACCGGTTGGCATTATATTAACGGCAAATGGTATCTGTTGAACGACCAACACGATGGCACGTTTGGCGCGATGTTAACCGGTTGGCAGTTTACGAATAACCAGTGGTATTACTTGAATCCTACTAACGGGGATTTGCAAACTGGTTGGATCAACGATGACGGGAACTGGTACTTTAGTGACCGGTCAAACGGGACGATGCAATGGGGTTGGCTTAATGACGCTGGCAACTGGTATCTACTAGGTGCTCATGCCGTCATGCAAACAGGCTGGTCACAGTACAATGATCACTGGTACTTGTTTGATGATCACGGTCGTATGTTAACTGGTTGGCGAGAAATCGACGGCAAGTGGTACTATCTCAGTCCAACGAACGGCATTATGCAGCAAGGCTGGCTGCAGCTGGATAATCAGTGGTACTTCTTCAATGATGATGGCTCAATGTCAACGGGATGGGTATCACGACCACAGGCACCACTGTGGTATCACTTTGACGACAATGGTGTGATGCAAACCGGCACGCAGACGATTGACGATAAGCAATACACGTTTGATGAAAATGGGAAAATGAAATAAAAATTGAATAACTAGTTTTGCTGATAATTTAGGCGCTCATTCCGTAATTGGAGTGAGCGCCTTTTTTGTGTCGTATAATTTTTCTATTTTAAATTAATGAAAATTATATAATATGTATCTGCCAAAGTTCACTGTCTCTAATTTTTAAAACGAAAAAGCAACGGATAGCAACGAAAAGGCAACGAATTAGACATTTACTGTCCATATACGAATCGATGATAAACACTTCTATATCAACGATAACAAAGGTTAATCACATACTAACCAACGACTCAAAAATGCGCTTGGGGGGAATCGAACCCTCATCTCAAGAACCGGAATCTTACGTGCGATCCATTACACTACAAGCGCAAACCGTTTATACCAAACAGGTACTTTACTATATTAGCGAAAACGGTTCGGAAACACAAGTCTATTTAACCGATTTTCAATGGAATTGGTTGGTTCCCGGTTGAAAGGGAAGTTAGCTCTGCTTATGAATGACCAACTATTTGTCAGTTTGTCTGCACTATAAACGACAGTGTGCATTGATGTCAGTAAGCTCATTGAAAAGACTATCAAATTTCATAATTATGTTTTTAACGCTTTCTGTTGTTAAATATCTAAAAAATGTTGCCGTAAATTGCTTGACCCTTGTCTGTACACCAATGTTATATTGAGCGCAATGTTAGTGCTGATGAATCGAAAGGGAAAGCAGATGAATATTGCTCAATTTGCTAGGTTAGCAGGATGCACTGTTGAAACGCTAAGATATTATGACCGGGCCGAACTGTTTCAACCGCTCCGACGTGGAAATGGGTATCGTGACTATGCTCAGACTGATTTAGATGTCGTCAAAATGATTATTAATCTTCGTAAAGCCGACGTTGACGTTAAGACGATTAAACAAATAATGGTCCTTTTCAAAACGCCGGTGACAACGGCATGCTACGATGACACACTTTCATTTATTGCCGGACAAAAACAATCTTTTAAAGAAAAGGCCGAATTGTTTACGCGGTTGGCAAAAATCACCAACACTTTGCAGTCACAGGTGATGAATGGCGAACCCTTAACTACGCTTCAAACAACCTTGAAAAAGGCAGGCGAGGGAAATGCTTAAATTGGCAAACGATGGTGTTCGTTTTGTATTCGAACAGGCCACCCTGTTATTGATTGTTTGGAGCGGCTTCAGAGGCAATTTAGCGAGTAAATTGATAATTGGTATTTTAATTCCAATTGTTGCCGTCATTTTTTGGACGCGGTTTATGGCGCCAGCCTCTCCCAAACGTTTGACAGAAAGTCGTCGAATAATCGCCGAATGTGTTTTATTTGGTGGCACAGGTATTTTGGTCGCTCAAAAATTTAGTTCAAAATTGGCAATTGTCTACTTGATCATGATTGCGATTAATACAGTTTTGGACCATGCGTTAAACGCATAGTCGACTTAGTTGATGAAACGCGTATTTTTGGCTTTCCAGTCATTTAGTTTGATGCGAACCCAGAAGCTATAAATGCCTAGCGTAATAATTGACAGCAACAGCCACTTAATCCAGTTGCCAAATAAACCAACGGCAGAACCAGTAAATTGCATTCGGTGGCCATCAATGACCGTATGGTTGATTCGCCAGCCGTAGAGCATCGTAATCGACCACGGATAACAAATGCCTAAAGTGAAAAAGGTGACAAGAAAGCCTAAAATTGACCAACCGATGTAAGCGAGTAAACCACCATCAAAGAAAGAATTGCGGCCATATTTCATTTCCATAGTAGAAACCTCGTGTTCATAATAATAGTTTAATAACTTGATTCTACTAATTCCGGATTGTGTTAGCAATGAGTTTCGCTAGATTCAGCCGACTTGACAGGTCGTAGGCAATCCGGTTTATGATAATCTTGTTTGAATGTGAAAACTAAGGAGAGGTGCGCAGATGGGTCAAACAAAATTTGAATTACCTAAAGTCGGTTTCGGTACGTATCAACTGACGGGTGAAACTGGTATGAACACGATTAAACAAGCCATTAATACAGGATACCGCTTAATCGATACGGCTATTAGCTATGAAAATGAAGGGGCGGTGGGTGCCGCCATCAAGGCCAGCGATGTCGACCGTGACCAGTTGATTGTGAGTTCAAAGTTACCCGGTCACGACTACCATCATGACGACGCGATTAGTGCCGTTCAGGAATCTTTATATCGAAGTGGCTTAGATTACTTCGATTTGTTTCTATTACACTGGCCCAATCCTAAACAAGATTTGTACGTGGAAGCTTGGACGTCTTTGATAGAAGCGCAACGCCGTGGGTATGTGAAGTACATTGGTGTTTCAAACTTCACCGGCGAATATATTGATCGTTTGCGAAATGAAACGGGCATTCAGCCGGTGGTCAATCAGATCGAACTTCATCCGTACTTTAATCAAGAAGCGCAACGTCGGTATGACTACGTAAATGGCATCATCACCGAAGCATGGAGTCCACTGGGACGGGCCTCGGCGATGTTGAAAGATCCGGTGTTGCAACAAATTGCTAATAAACATCAGTGTGGCGTTGGTCAAGTGATTTTGCGCTGGGAACAGTCGTTAAATGTCGTGCCATTACCTAAGGCAGCACATGTTGATCGGCAACGAGCAAACTTGAATTTGGATGCAATTGATTTAGACCAGGCAGACATCACTGCAATAAATCAACTCACTAAGCCTGATGGACGGACGTTCAATCAGGATCCCACGGTTTACGAAGAATTTTAAGCGAGTTGTGGTGAAATTTTGTAACACAAAAGCAATAAACGAACGATAAAGCGAAAAAATGACAACCTGTTGTGCTACACAACAGGTTGTCATTTCGTTATCTAGGCAATTTTGTCTTTGAATCATTTAATTGCACACCATATATAGTTATCCACAGGATATCCACATACTACATATTGATTTAACGCTCGCAACCAGTATTATAAATACTATCATCAATAAAAGGTTGTGAGCGAATGGAGAATGTTCAAATTACGAATCCCTTGGCAATATTAAAATTGTTGCCAGTTCAAAAACGCGGCGGGTCAATGACTCAATTTTACCCCTATAAGATTGTGTTTGTCCTCCACAAATTGATCAATGACGAAGATTTAATTAACGAAATTGAACATGACCTTGTGAATGCACTGCACGATTTAGAGACTATTCCAACAGCAGAAATTCACCGCGTTTTACATAATAGCTTATTGAAACATGATCAAGTGGAGGCTGCTGATGCTTATGAGGCCTATTTTAAGCATGACCAGGATCAATTTGCAGCAGCGACCAGTGTTGAGGCTCGTATTCAAAAGTTGTTTAGTCGGGACGCGGACGTGGTTCATGAAAACGCGAATAAAGACAGTCATGTTTTTAACACGCAGCGTGACCTTGAGGCTGGTGCGGCGAGTCGAGCCATTGGTTTAAAAATGCTACCAGATATCGTGGCTAAGGCTCATTTGCGTGGTGACATTCACTGGCATGATCTTGATTATTCACCAGTTACACCCGAGACAAACTGCTGCCTAATCGACTTCGACGAAATGCTGGCGCATGGCTTTAAAATTGGTAACGCGTGGGTTTCATCGCCACATTCCATTCAAACAGCGACCGCTCAAATGTCACAAATCATTGCCAACGTTGCGTCACTTCAATATGGTGGGTGTTCGGCAAACCGAGTTGATCAGCTACTGGCGCCATACGCACAACTGAATTATGACAAGCACATGGCGGATGCTGAACAGTGGGTCGCCGAAGACAAACGTGAGGATTACGCACGTCAGAAGACGCAAAAAGATATTTACGATGCCATGCAGGCCTTGGAGTACGAAATTAACACGTTGTACTCATCACAAGGGCAGACGCCATTTACAACGGTGAACTTTGGATTGGGAACCAGCTGGATTGAGCGTGAAATTCAACGGGCCATTTTACAGATTCGTATTAAGGGCTTAGGTAAAGAACACCGGACCGCAATTTTTCCGAAACTGATTTTTACTGTTAAACGCGGCCTCAACTTGAATCCACAAGATCCTAATTATGATATTAAGCAATTAGCAATTGAGTGTTCGACCAAACGAATGTATCCAGATCTCTTGATGTATGACAAAATCAAAGCGCTCACTGGCAGTTTTAAGACGCCAATGGGGTGTCGTTCTTTTCTCCAAGGATGGAAAGACGAAAATGGCGTGGAGGTTAACTCTGGCCGCATGAACTTAGGTGTGGTGACCGTCAACTTGCCGCGGATTGCGTTGTCTGCACACGGCGACAAGAAGCTGTTTTGGGATATTTTTGAAGAACGCATGGCCGTTTGTCATACGGCGCTGGCTTACCGAATTGAGCGGACGAAAGAAGCTAAACCGGAAAATGCACCGTTACTCTATATGTATGGCGCGTTTGGCAAACGACTTAAAGCGGACGACGACGTTGATGAGTTGTTCAAGAATGAACGGGCGACAATTTCGCTCGGTTACATTGGTCTCTATGAAGTGTGCACGACCTTCTATGGACCTAAATGGGAACATAATCCTGAAGCGCACGATTTCGCTGAAAAGATTGTCGCCGCACTGCGCGAAAAATGTAATCAATGGGCAAAGGCAAGCGGGTATCACTATAGTCTGTATTCCACTCCGGCTGAATCGCTGACTGACACGTTTGCCAAAGATGACATTGAGAAATTTGGTCGGGTGGCTGACGTGACAGACAAAGAGTATTACACGAATAGTTTTCACTATGATGTTCGTAAACACCCATCACCGTTTGAAAAATTGACGTTTGAAGAAGTCTTTCCAAAATATGCGTCAGGTGGGTTCATTCATTACTGTGAGTACCCGAACTTGAAGCAGAATCCTAAAGCTCTCGAAGCCGTTTGGGACTGGGCCTATGATCACGTCGGCTATCTAGGCACAAATACGTCTATTGACCAGTGCTTCAAATGTGGCTTTAAGGGTGAATTCAAGGCGACAGCTAAGGGCTTTGAGTGTCCACAATGTGGGAATCACGATCCGCAATATTGCGACGTGGTCAAACGGACGTGTGGTTATTTGGGCAACCCACAGCAACGTCCAATGGTTCACGGTCGTCACATTGAAATTACGTCACGGAAGAAAAACATGACTTCGGAGATGATTAAACATGCAGCAGCGTACGAAAGGACCAAACAATCCGACACCCAAAGAATGGCTCGCTAGTGAGCACAGTTTGGATTATGTAGCGGACTATAAACCGTTTAATTTTGTTGACGGGGAAGGGGTGCGTTGCAGCCTATACGTGAGCGGCTGCTTATTTCATTGTCCGGGTTGCTACAATGTGGCCGCACAGAATTTTCATTATGGGCATCCATATACACAAGATCTAGAGGACCAAATTATCACGGATTTGAGTCAGGATTATGTCCAAGGCCTGACCCTATTGGGTGGCGAACCATTTCTCAACACGCATGTTTGTATTCAGCTGTGCAAACGAATTCGTCGGGAGTTTGGCCACGATAAGGATATTTGGTCATGGACCGGTTACAAGTGGGACGAGTTGCTGAAGGATTCTGATGACAAGCTTGAGTTATTGTCGTTGATTGATATTTTGGTTGATGGTCGGTTCCTTGAGTCAAAAAAGGACTTAACACTGCAATTTCGTGGGAGTTCAAACCAACGAATTATTGATGTGCCTAAGTCGTTAGCTCAAGAACAGGTTGTTATTTGGGACAAACTCGTTCGTTAATTGCTGATGGTTATGTGCATGTTGATTGCCGGCTGTGGTGGGCAAGTATGCATACTCGTCTTGGGATCGGTTTATCGCTACGGTTCTTCATTTTTTGTTCTACGTATTTCACTTCAACGTTTGAGTTCTGCGAAAACGAATGTTCCGTAAAACATTTCAAAAGCTAGATGTTAAAATGGCTAGTTTTTGAAATGTTTTTCTGTCTAAGAGGCCAGTCGGTAGAAGGAGTTAATTAAATGCTCTTGAAACCGCTTCCATCAAAACCTATAATGGCTCTAGTAAAGTTTAGTAAAAATTGTGGAGGCATCCTTTATGAATTTTAGTCAGCAACCGTTTGGTAAATTAAGTGACGGTCGATCAGTCGACCAATTAATTTTAAGTAATGATAATCAAGTATCATTGCGTGTATTAACGTTAGGGGCAACGTGGCAGGGATTTGACGTGCCTGATGGTAACAATCGTAAGAATTTGTTGATCAGCTACGACCAACTCAAAGATTACGAAGCCACACCGTTTTATGTTTGTAAGACAGTTGGTCGGGTAGCTGGTCGGATCGGCCAAGCGACTTACGACATTGATGGGACCACTTATCACAGTGACCAAAACGAAAACAAAAACACGTTACACGGTGGTCTACATGGCTTTTCTGACCGTGTTTGGCGGGTTGTTGGCCATCAAGAGACGAGCGATACTGTTTCCGTTACATTAGGGATTAGCGTTCAGGGTAGTGAAGATAATTTCCCTGGTGACATGGATGTTCTTGTGACCTATAGTTTGACGAATGCCAACCGGGCAACGTGGTCAATCACGGGTACGGCAACAGCTAAGACACTATTTAATCCTACGTTACACACATACTTTAATGTGACGGATAACGAAGCACTGACCACGCAACAGTTGCACATTAATGGCAAGCAGCGCGTTTTGTTGAACACCGAAAAAGTTCCTACTGGTGAACTCAGTGATGCTACTGGTACAGCCTATGATTTCAGTAAGACGGGGACTGTGACAGATCATTTGGCTCAGCTGAAAGAAGAAAACGGTGGCAAAGAATTCGACGACGCCTATCGTGTCAATGGGGATGAACATACGCCGATTGCAACGGTTAGTGACCCGGTTAGTGGCCGCGCTGTGGACCTGTATTCTAGCCGAAATGGCTTGGTGATTTTTACTGCTGACCCATTAGCTTATGATAAGGATGAGGCTTATCAGGCCAGTCATCCTTATACGGCCTTGGCCATGGAAGCACAGTGGCTACCAGATGCCATTCATCACGATGGTTTTGGCGATGTTGTGTTGCCAGCAAACGCACCACAAACGTATAGCATCAGTTATCAATATCGGGAAATGAAATAGTTAAATTAGGTTAAATAACGTCCGTTTGATGTTCAGCAGTAGCTGATATCAAGCGGACGTTTTGTTTGTCAGTTGAAAAAAGAGACTAAAAAGTTTTAGTAAAAATAGTTAAAAGCTGCGAAACTGATTAGACAGGCAAAACAACCGGTTGCATAGCGTTTGTATATAAAATCACATTGTTGAAACTTTTAGTAAAACTGTTATTATCGACTTTGAAATCGCTTACATAACTATTTTATTTGGAGGTTAGCAAGATGGCTGATAAGAATCAGAAAATCAAAATTGACCCTGATAAGTTTGCACGTGCAGTGCTGGGTGGCAATGCTCAACGCGAGGGCGAGGAAAACAAGTTGTACATCAAACGTCAATTGACGTTGTACCTTGAATCCGTTTTACTCGTGCAAGATTTTAACGGTTTGGAAGAAACATCATTCGATATGGCAAAAGAAAAGCAACGTAATGCCATTCTCGAAAAAGTCATTGAGCGTCGCTATAACTAATTCGACAAACGAACGTTAAATTAGTCGAATGGAAAAAGGAGAACTTGAAAATGAATCAAGTCAAACAATATTTATCCTATGCGCTTGGGGCGTTTGGTCACGACGCATTCTATGCAACACTTAGCACTTATTTTGTTATTTTCGTTACTAGTCAATTATTGGTAGATTGCAAATTTAATCCGAATTTTTGGACAAATTGGTCAGCATAACCTGATACGGTGTTTTCCAGTCAAGTATTTTAAGCGGTCTCTGGTTAATTTGGAGTAACGTCGTCGTTAAATCTTGAGCACTAATGTGCTCAAAACGAGTCCCCTTAGGATAAAAATAACGTAAATTCCGATTAAAGCGTTCATTACTACCACGTTCAGCTGGCGTATAAGCATGACAGTAATAGGTCTTAATACCATATTGTGATTCAAATGATACTAGCCCACTAAACTCAGTACCACGGTCCACAGTAAAACTGTGCACCGGTCCATTAAAAGTTGTTAGGAACTTAGTCAGTGCTTCATTAACACTCGCTGTCGTTCGGTCCTTTAACCGATATGCCCAAAGGAACCGTGATTTGCGATCGATTAAAGTTAATAAAACTGCCTTACTATGCCCACGAGGGCCAACGACGGTATCTAGTTCAAAATCACCGATGCGATTACGTTGATTAATCATCATGGGACGCTGTTCAATCGATCGCCCCAAAGATTGATTATATTTGGATCGTTGGTCAACGTTACGCCGTTGGCGTACGCCATGTTCAGGTAGATCATTCAAGGAGAAACCAATTCTCCCCTGATTTAGCCAATTATAAATAGATTTAGTCGCTAGTTTAAATTCGTGAGCAATCATTCCTGGTGACCAGCTTAGATGTAAATGGTTGAGAATTGTTTGCTTTAACTCATCGCTCAGCTTAGTTTTCCGACCACATCGTGATCGCTTGTATTCGGCATCTGTTTGTGCTAATTCAGCCTGATAAGGTTGACATCGAGATAATTCATAAGAAATTGTTGACGGTGATCGGTTCAGCCGAACGCCCATTTGGATATTGGACAGCCCTAGTTCACAAAAGGTTTCGATTTTAATTCGTTCGGAATAGGTTATACTAGACAAAAGATCAGCTCCTAAAAGATGGGTTTGTTGTAAACACCATTTTAAAGGAAGCTGATCTTTTTTGTCCGAACAGCGTTCGGATTAATTTTACAATCTACTTATTTAGTTCAGGTAATCATGCAAACGATGCCAAGATGATCAGTGCTGTTACGATAACGATGGTTGCAATTCGACTTGTCGAAATTGTTTTCGATCCACTTATCGGTGGTGCAGTCGATAATACCAGAACCCGATGGGGCAAATTCAAACCTTGGTTGATGATTGGGGCCACAATCAGTTCCATCATGTTAATTCTGATTTTTACGGATTTTGGTGGATTAACTGTTAACAAGCCTACGCTCTACCTTATCTTGTTTGGTATTGCGTTTGTTGTTTTGGATGTATTTTATTCATTTAAGGATATTTCTTTCTGGTCAATGTTACCTGCTTTGACCGTTGATTCTGGAAAACGTGCTCGTTTTGGGACGATTGCTCGTTTCGGTTCAACTTTGGGTGCACAAGGTGTCGCACTTGTCATTATGCCAACAGTTACCCTTGTATCTGGTTGGTTTGGTGGCGCCAAGGGCCAACAAACACAAATTGGTTGGGTTGGATTTGCTATTTTGATCGGTGCTGTTTCCTTTCTCGGTGCTTTAGCCACTGCTTTGGGGACCAAAGAAGAAGACAACATTATTCGTGAAAACACTGAAAAAGTCGGGATTGTCGGTATTTTCAGAGTTCTATTTAAAAATGACCAATTGATGTGGTTATCACTTTCATACTTTATGTTGGCTTTCGGTTACGTTATCACCAACTCACTGTTCTTGTATTACTTTAAGTACGTTATGGGCAAGTCAGGTGAGTTCTCACTTGTTGGTGCCGTGACTGCGGTTCTCGGAATTATTTCAGTTATTTTATTCCCATTCTTAGAAACCTTAATCAAACGGAAGGCTATTTATGTCGGCGGTATTTGTTTGATGTTGGTTGGTTACATCATTTTCAACTTTGCTGGAACGAACCTGTTCATGGTCTTGTTAGCTATCTCATTTATTTTCTTCCCATACCCAATGATTTTCTTGGCCGCATTGATGACCATTACTGATTGTGTTGAATATGGCCAGTTACATTTGGGAACACGTAATGAATCAGTTACATTAGCCGTTCGCCCACTGATTGATAAAGTCGCTGGTGCGTTTGCAAACGGGATTGTCGGTATTGCAGCGGTTCATGCAGGGATGATTGGTAACGCAAAGCCGAGTGACATTTCTGCCTCACAGATGTTGAACTTCAAGACTTACATTTTCTACGCACCAATGGTGATGCTTGTCATTGCCGCTGTTGTTTACTTAACAAAAGTTACCTTGACTGAAGCTAAACATGCTGAAGTTGTTAAGGAATTGGAAAAGAAGCTGGGTGCGGATTCAGAAGATATCGCCAAGATTAAGTAATTAAAATGCAGCAATAAAAAATGTTAAAAGGTGGTTTATACATTATGGATGCAGCAAGTATTAAACAAGAATATCAAGATGCTTTTGATGTCGCACCACAGTCTGTTTTCTTCTCACCTGGTCGAATCAACCTGATTGGTGAACACACTGATTACAATGGTGGTCACGTATTTCCGTGTGCGATTACATTAGGCACATACGGCGCTGCTTCACCACGGACAGATACCACGGTTCGTTTGTACTCAGGCAACTTACCTAAGGATGGCGTGCTTACTTTTGATGTAAACGACTTATCCTTCAACAAGGACTTTGGTTGGGGTAACTACCCAAAGGGGATGCTTTATGAACTAGCCAAGAAAGGTGCTAAGTTTGACCATGGCTTCGATTTATACGTTCATGGTAACTTGCCTGATGGCTCCGGTTTGTCATCCTCGGCATCTTTGGAATTATTGGTTGGTGTGATTGCCAAGAAACTTTACAACCTCGATGTTGAACAGATGGACTTAGTCTATGCCGGTCAACAAGTTGAAAATGACTATATTGGCTTGAATTCCGGTATCATGGATCAATTCGCGATTGGCATGGGTAAAAAAGATCAAGCCATGTTCTTGGATGTTAACACCATGAAATATGAATATTATCCGGTTGATTTAGGCGATAACGTTGTCTTAATCATGAACAGTAACAAGTCTCATGACTTGGCTAGTTCGAAGTACAATGAACGTCGCTCACAGTGTGAAGAAGCATTACGCCGTATTCAGCAGGGTGTTGATGTGAAAACGTTGGGTGACTTGACCAAAGAACAGTTTGACCGAGCAACCTACTTAATTAACGATGCTACCTTGATTCGTCGGGCACGCCACGCTGTGTTTGAAAACCAGCGGACAATTGATGCCAAACAAGCATTGGATGATCATGATTTAAAGACGTTTGGTCACCTTGTTAGCGCATCACACATCTCATTGCAGTATGATTATGAGGTGAGTGTCCCAGAACTCGACACGCTAGTTGATACTGCTTGGGCACAAGACGGTGTTCTTGGTGCTCGGATCATCGGTGGTGGCTTCGGTGGTTGTGCAATTGCAATCGTTAAACGCGACCAAGTTGATCATGTTAAGCAAGTTGTTGGCGACACGTACCTGAAGCGCTTTGGTTATGCAGCAGACTTTTACGTGGCTGAAATTGCCGATGGGACTCACGAAGTTACGGCATAAACGTAGGAGTGACATTATGGTAGAAGATGCAGTAGAGAATTTAATTAGCTTAGCTGTTCAGAATGGTGCGGCAGAACCGCTAGACCGGGTTTATTTGAGGAATCGGATTTTTGCCTTAATTGGTGATGAAATGGCTGTTGCCCTAGAGGGCGATGGTGTTGAAGCTATCAGTGAGGCACTGGTTAATGCGGCCGTGGAAAACGGTAAAATCGAGGATAATCAAACAGCGCGCGAACTATTGGATGCGCAGCTGATGGACTTGACGACGCCACGTCCAAGCCAGGTCAACGAACGTTTCTGGGAAGATTATCAGACTAGCCCTGAAGCAGCAACAAAGTATTTTTACGGCTTGAGTAAAGCCAATAACTACATTAAAACAAAGGCAATTGCAAAAAACATTGTCTTCAATTCAGCGACAACGTTTGGCGACTTGGAAATCACGATTAACCTGTCTAAACCGGAAAAAGATCCCAAAGCGATTGCGGCAGCCGCCCACACAGCAGCGAGTGGGTATCCACTTTGTCAATTGTGTTTGGAAAATGAAGGTTACCTAGGTCGTCTTGGATATCCCGCACGAAGTAATCACCGTGTGATTCGACTAACGGTGGGCGGTCGTCCATGGGGCTTCCAATATTCGCCATACGCATACTTTGGCGAACATGCGATTTTCCTCGACCAACAACATGTCCCAATGAAAATTAATCGGCAAACATTTACTAATTTGTTTGAGATTATTACGCAATTTCCACAGTATTTCGTTGGTAGCAATGCTGATTTACCGATCGTGGGTGGCTCTATGCTGAGCCATGAACATTATCAGGGCGGTCGGCACAACTTCCCAATGATGAAGGCGCCAATTGCTTCAACGTTTAAATTAGCTGATTATCCAGACGTTAAATGTGGTGTTGTGAAATGGGCGATGTCGACAATTCGTTTGACTGGCACTAACCAGCAGAACGTTGCAGATGCTGCTGAACACATTCGTGAAGTTTGGAATCATTATGACGATCCAGCAGTTTCTGTAAAAGCATATGATGGTGAGACCCGACATCATACAGTTACGCCAATTGCTTATCGCGATGGTGACCAATTTGTTCTCGATATCGTGTTGCGGGACAACCAAACTTCCGCCGCTTATCCGGACGGCATTTTCCATCCTCACAAGGATGTTCAACACATTAAGAAAGAAAACATTGGCTTAATCGAAGTCATGGGACGTGCGATTTTGCCTGCTCGTTTGAAGACTGAAATGCAAGAAGTTCAAAAATTCTTGTTGGATCAGCCAAACGCCATGGCGGAATATCACCGCACTTGGGCAGAGGAACTCAAGGAAAACAATACGGTTACGAATGATAATGTCGAACAAGTAGTCGACGATGCGATTGGTAAAGTCTTTGGTCGCGTTTTAGAGGACGCTGGTGTGTTCAAGTGGGATGCTGCTGGTCGTGAGGCACAAGCTCGGTTTATTAAAGCGATTGAATAATATCTTGAATGTGTGGGAAGGTGAGAGACAGTGGCAACGTTGAAAGATATTGCAACACGAGCAAATGTTTCACTTGCGACTGTTTCTCGTGTGCTTAACTATGATGCGACGATGGCGGTCAGCAAAGAAACGCGGCAACGGATTTTCGAGGCTGCCGAGGCGCTGAATTATTCCAAACGCAAACGGAATCATCAAACTAACGTGGTCAAACAAGTCACAGTGGTTGAATGGTATTCCCAAATGCAGGAAATGGAAGACCTGTACTATATGTCAATTCGCATTAGTATTGAGCATGCGGCAATGACAGCAGGTTTTCGCGTTCAAACGGTCTTTGCTGGTTCCTTGGATCAGATTCACGAGGATACGTCCGTGATCATTGCGTTGGGTAAGTATTCTCAGGCGGAAATCCTAAAATTAACGGGCATTACGGATCGGATTGTATTTGTGGATTTCGATGCGATGGGATTAGGTTATGATTCGGTCGTTACGGATTTTCAATATGCGATAAATGATGCGGTTCATCACTTAACTGACGGCGGTGTCCGCCATATTGGGATGATTTGCGGTACAGAGATGACCACAGACCGTCAGCGAGTCATTGAAGATCCACGAAAAGCGCCGTTTCAGATGGCAATGGGACAGGACTACAATGAAGCGTTCGTTACACAAGGCGATTATTCGCGTCAATCGGGTTATCAACAAATGAAAGCATTGATTGGTGACTTACAGGACCGGTTGCCAGACGGGTTTATCATTACGAATGATGCCATGGCAGTTGGGGCATTGAAGGCGTTGAACGAAGCTAACATCAGCGTGCCTGATCGTGTTCAACTAGTTACGTTTGATGACACATCGATTGCTAGTTACGCAATTCCAGGATTAACTGCGGTGCACGTCGCGACTAATCACATGGGTGAGGCGGCGGTCCAGTTAGCCCAGGAGATTACTAAGGCCGATCATCCGATAGCAAAGAAGATCGTTTTGGGTACGCGGCTGGTTCAACGTGAAAGTACGAAATTTTGAACAGGACTAAAAGCAGGGGGCCGATTATGTGGTCGCCCTGTTTTTTTGCAATAATGCAATGAGTCTTGACCCGTCAAACATGCTTTTTTTGCCTAAAGTGTGTACGCTAGAATAGGTGTGTAGAGGATCGTCATTGTACTAAGCTGACCGGTTAGCACACTTAGATTTATGGAAGGAATGAAACTTAAAATATGAATAACGCATCATTTAAATACCCGGATCAGGCTGCTTATAAGCTGGTAACTGCCCAGTTAGCAGCAAAGAATATTACTTACAAAGAAATTGCTGCGATTACGCAGGACATGCAACGCGACTATTTACCAGATGTTCCGCTCAGCGAGTTTGAAACGGAAACTGAGGATGTACTCCACAAACGCGAAGTGATGAACAACGTGATGGTGGCGCTTGAGTTGGATCGACTGGCAACTGAGAATCAACTGAAGGAACCGTTGGAATCGATTATCAGAAATGATGCCGGCGTGTTTGGTGTCGATGAGGGACTGGCGCTCAACATCGCAAATATCTATGGCACGATCGGTGTGACCAATTACGGCTATGTGGATAAGGTTAAAGAAGGCGTGATCAAACGGCTAGATGAAGAAAAAACCGACCAGGTCAATACCTTTATTGACGATATCATTGGCGCGATTGCGGCAGCGGTGGCTGCCAAAATGGCACACAAATACGCTTAGAGTTTGGTAAGAATTTGAACTTTTAGCAAACGGAAGAATCTTCTGCTAAGTCGCGTCACGCTTATGAAACAATCAAATGTAAGCGAATGAAAGCACTTGTGAAAACGATCCTAACGTTTGCAGGATTTGGTCGATTGTCATATAATTACATCTGTGTTAAACATATATTTTCCTTAAGGGAGGAAGTTCACCAATGACTGTTAAAATTGGTATCAACGGATTTGGCCGTATCGGTCGTTTAGCTTTAAAGCGGATCCACGAATTGAACACTAACGACATCGAAGTTGTTGCAATCAATGATTTGACTACACCTTCAATGTTGGCTTACTTACTCAAGTATGACTCCACTCATGGCAAGTTCCCTGGTGAAGTTAGTTCAACGGACAAGGGCATTGTCGTTGACGGTAAGGAAATCCCTGTATACGCAGAACGCGATGCAAAGAACATTCCTTGGGTTAAGAACGACGGTGTTGACTACGTGCTTGAATGTACTGGTTTCTACACTTCAGCAGAAAAGTCACAAGCCCACTTGGATGCCGGCGCAAAGCGTGTTCTGATCTCAGCACCTGCTGGTAAGATCACAACTGTTGTTCCTGGCGTTAACTTGGACGTTTTGAGCAACGACGACAAGATCGTTTCCGCTGGTTCATGCACGACTAACTGTCTTGCACCACTGGCTTACTTCATGAACGAAGAATTCGGTATCAAGGTTGGTACGATGACGACGGTTCACGCCTTCACATCAACTCAATCAATCCTTGATGGCCCTCGTGGTTCAAAGCCTCGTAACAACCGTACTGCTTCTGTTAACACGATTCCTCACTCAACTGGTGCTGCTAAGGCCCTTGGTTTGGTTATCCCAGAATTGAACGGCAAGTTACAAGGACACGCACAACGTGTTGCTGTTGTTGACGGTTCATTAACTGAATTAGTAACTGTTCTGGACAAGAAGGTTACTGCTGACGAAGTTAACGCAGCTATCAAGAAGCACACTGAAGGTAACGAAGCCTTTGGTTACAACGACGACGAAATCGTTTCAAGCGATATCATCGACGATTCACATGGTTCCGTATTTGACCCAACTCAAACGGAAGTTACAACTGCCGGTGACAGTCAATTAGTTAAGACTGTTGCTTGGTACGACAACGAATGGGGCTTCACTTGCAACATGATCCGTACGTTGTTGAAGTTCGCCACTTTGGAAGCTTAATTTAAATCATTACGTTTTTGATTAAATGTGGCAAAGGCGGGAGGAGGAAGACTCCGCCCGCCTTTTTCTTTGAATGATTTAGTGGAATGGTTCACAAATAGTCACGTTTGTTTTCAGAAAATTGGGCTGTGAGTGGCTTTTACCATTAAAAATCGTTAAAATACATGCGTACGCAAAAATCGTTGGGAGGAAACTACCTTGGCTAAATTAACTGTTTCTGATTTAGATTTAACTGGAAAAAAAGTTTTAATGCGTGTTGACTTTAATGTGCCGATTAAAAACGGCGTGATTGGTAACGACAACCGAATCGTGGCTGCATTACCTACAATTAACTATGTTCTGGATCATGGTGGCCGTGCCATCTTATTCAGTCATTTAGGTCGTGTTAAGACTGAAGAGGACAAAAAGGAATTGTCCATGCGTCCTGTTGCAGAACGTTTGAGCAACTTATTGGGCAAACCTGTAACGTTTGTTCCAACTACTCGTGGTCCTCAGCTCGAAGACGCCATCAACAACTTGAAGGACGGCGAAGTTCTGTTATTCGAAAACACTCGTTTTGAAGATTTGGATGGCAAGAAAGAATCCGGTAACAACCCTGAATTGGGTCAATACTGGGCTTCACTTGGCGATGTTTTCGTTAACGATGCTTTTGGTACTGCTCACCGTGAACATGCCTCAAACGTTGGTATCGCAACGGCCATGAAAGCAGCCGGCAAGTCAGTTGCTGCTGGTTTCTTAATGGAAAAAGAAATCAAGTTCTTAGGTAACGCTGTTGATAACCCTGTTCACCCATTTGTTGCTATTTTGGGTGGTGCTAAGGTTTCTGATAAGATCGGTGTCATCGACAACTTATTGAGCAAGGCTGACAAGGTTATCGTTGGTGGTGGGATGGCTTACACCTTCTTTGCTGCCCAAGGCCTATCAGTTGGTAACTCATTGCTTGAAAAGGACAAGATCGACACAGCCAAAGCAATCATTGAAAAGGCTGGCGACAAGCTTGTATTGCCAATCGATTCCGTTGTTGCTAAAGAATTCAAGAATGACTCACCAGCAGAAACTGTTGATGGTTCAATTCCTGATGGTTACATGGCTCTTGACATCGGTCCAAAGTCTGTTGAATTATTTGAAAACACTTTGCGTGATGCTAAGACTGTTGTTTGGAACGGACCAATGGGTGTCTTCGAAATGCCTAACTTTGCTAAGGGTACCTTAGCTGTTGGTAAGTTCTTGGGTGACTTGGATGCTACAACAATTGTTGGTGGTGGTGACTCAACTGCTGCCGTTCAACAATTGGGTGTTGCAGACAAATTGACTCACATCTCCACTGGTGGTGGCGCTTCCCTTGAATACCTTGAAGGTAAGACTTTACCTGGGATCGCAGCAATCAGCGACAAGTAATTTAGTTTAATACCGTTTTACATTAACGTCCTTCAATCTGTTTCTTAACGGGTTGACGGGCGTTTTTGTGTTTTGAATGGTTAAGGACGCTTGCGGTTGTCAACATTGAAATGCGTCGTGGGACCGGTTCAAGCCTCCTGAAATTCGGAGTCTTTCACCTCGCCGTGAAGCCTCATGAGAACCTGAGTCTCCACGACCGTCCGTGCTGTAAATTCGGTACAAAACAACCGAATTAACACCACTTGCACGTCTTGATTTCAATGTTGACGCCCTCCAGCTCATATTCATATAACTTTGAAAAGTCCAAAAAGTGGTCGAGCAACAGAGTTAAATGTGCACTAATATGTCTGTTGAAGGTCCTGACGACTTATATGTGAGTGGAGATGACCGAAGACAGTTTCGTGTCGACAATACTTGATGGCGGGTTTTGCCATTTAGTATTGTGGGACGAGTTCTGAAACGTGGTTTTCGGTTCAGAATCGAGTTGAAGACCGTGCACTTCAGCGGGCTGAAACGTTCCCCAAGAAACGGCGTCTTCGGTCATCGCAACAACAGGTCATTGCTTACCAAAGCAATCAGGCAAGGTGAAACTAGCTTTTTAGGACTGACTTCACTACAATGCATGTGTAGGAGAAAGACTTATGAGTGTTCGTTTGGCAACGAGTGCTTTGACAGATTAAAAGAGTAATGCCAAGACCCATTATGAAGAGGGGGCTAACCCATGCGGATTCCAATGATTGTTGGAAATTGGAAGATGAATAAGACTGCGGACTCAGTAGAATCGTTTGTAAATGGTATTAGAGGCAATTTGCCTAATGCGATGCAGTTAGAAACAGCTATTTGTGCACCTGCCTTGTTTTTAGAACAAATGGTTGATCAGACTCGCGACATGCCTTTAGAAGTTGGCGCGGAAAATTGTTACTTTGAGGACAACGGTCCGTTTACCGGTGAAACCAGTCCATATGCGTTAAGCAAAGCTGGCGTTGATTTTGTTATTTTAGGACATTCTGAGCGTCGGAAGATTTTCCGTGAAACCGACGAGATGATTAATTTAAAAGTTCAAGCCGTTTTTCGGAACCATATGCGACCGATTATTTGTTGTGATGAAACGATGGGGCAGCGAGAATCTAATGATGCTGTTCACTGGGTTGTTGCTCAGGTAATTGAGGCGTTAAAGGGCGTTGATGAGGAGCAGGCAAGAACGGCGATTATTGCGTATGAGCCAAGCTGGGCGATTGGTGTTGGTACACCCGCATCACCTGATCAAATTGAGGAAGGCTGTTATCTGATTCGTCAAACGGTCGCAGACGTTTACGATGATGAAATTGCTGACGAAGTGCGGGTATTATATGGCGGTTCTGTTAAGCCTGCAAATATAAACACGATCATGCAGAAACAGGATGTCGATGGGGTTTTGGTCGGCAACGCGAGCCTTCAACCTGAATCGTTTCTGGAACTTATTAGCAATGATCCTGGAAAATAATTGCTCATAATCTTGATAGTGAAACGCGTAACACATATAATAGTAGGGAAGTCATTGCGACTACATTTACCCATATAAGGAGAGAATAAGATGTCTATTATTACAGATATTTATGCACGCGAAGTTTTAGATTCACGCGGTAACCCAACTGTTGAAGTTGAATTGTACACAGAAAGTGGTGCAATGGGCCGTGGAATCGTTCCTTCAGGTGCCTCAACTGGTGAACACGAAGCTGTTGAATTACGCGACGGCGACAAGAGCCGGTTCCAAGGTAAGGGTGTTACTAAAGCGGTTGATAATGTAAACAACATCATCGCTAAGGAAATTGTTGGTTACGATGTTACTGACCAAGTTGCTATCGACCAAGCAATGATCAAGCTTGATGGTACACCAAACAAGGGTAAATTAGGCGCGAACGCCATCTTAGGTGTTTCATTAGCCGCTGCCCGTGCAGCGGCTGACGAATTTGAAGTTCCGCTTTATAACTACTTAGGTGGTTTCAATGCGCATGTTCTGCCAACACCAATGATGAACGTTATCAACGGTGGGAAGCACGCCAACAACAAGGTTGACTTCCAAGAATTCATGATTATGCCTGTTGGCGCACCAACAATTAAAGAAGCCGTTCGTTACGGTTCAGAAACATTCCACGCTTTGAAGAGCATCTTAAACGACCGCGGTTACTCCACTGCCGTTGGTGACGAAGGTGGTTTTGCACCTGACTTGAAGAACAACGAAGAACCATTTGAAATTCTGGTTGAAGCTATCACCAAAGCTGGTTATGTACCTGGTAAGGACATTTCAATTGCCTTTGACTGTGCTGCATCAGAATTCTACAACACTGACACTAAGAAGTATGACTTAGTTGGTGACGGCAAGAGTTACACTGCCGAAGAATTCACTGACTTACTTGAAGGTATCGTTGACAAGTACCCAATCGTTTCCATCGAAGATCCTTTGGATGAAAACACTTGGGATGACTGGGCAACTTTAACTGCTAAGTTAGGTAAGAAGGTACAAATCGTTGGTGACGACCTGTTTGTTACTAACACTGACTACTTGGCTAAGGGTATCAAGATGGGCGTTGCTAACGCTATCTTGATCAAGTTGAACCAAATCGGTACTCTGACTGAAACTGTTGAAGCTATCGAAATGGCTAAAGAAGCTGGCTACACTGCCATCGTTTCTCACCGTTCTGGTGAAACCGAAGACACAACGATTGCTGACTTGGTTGTTGCTACAAACGCCGGCCAAATCAAGACTGGTTCAATGAGCCGGACTGAACGGATCGCTAAGTACAACCAGTTGATGCGGATTGAAGACCAATTGGGCACAACCGCTGAATACAAGGGCATCCACTCATTCTACAACTTGAGTGAACAAGCTCGTAACGCCATCATCAACAAGTAATTTCGTTTTGAAATAGGTTGTTATGATAATAAAAATCCTCACTTTTCGAAGTGAGGATTTTTTGTTGCTAAGTTTTGATAGATTATGAATTTCTAAAGATTCAAAAGAAAAGCTGAAATATACATGAAGACATTAATGTGTTTACTTTGTTCACCTATACTAGACTTGAGTGTTTTTGGCAACAATGAAACGGGGGAGTTACATGGCAACACAACATGAGGTGGCAAAACGGCATGCGCTATTAGAACGAATGGCTGTTGTTTTTATGCGGGAAGGCTTTAGCCAGCTAACAATGAACGACCTGATTAAAGTAATGGGTGTTTCGCGAAGAACGGCTTATAAGTATTTCAGCTCGAAAGAAGACATTGTGCACGCTGTTGTTAAGTTGTACTTAGACTACATAGAAGATCTTGACATTCCTCAGCTTAATGGGGACGTGGCAAACTTTTTTCGTCAGTTTCAAATGCTGTTCGATCAATCTTTGACAATTTCGCGAAAAATTTCTGATGAATTCTTGAGTGATCTGAAATCAGCCAACGATTCAGACTATCGCAATTTGCAAGATGCACTTAATCAGCAACAGCAACAAGCAATTATTTATTTCGAGACCGGTGTAAAACGTGGTCTCTTTCGTACGTATCAGTGGGATGTTTTATTATTGCAAGATCGCGTGATGGTGCGCGGCTTAATTGACCGGCACTTTTTATTGCGTCATAGTTTGAACCTCACGAAGGTATTGACTGATTACTATAATTTAAAGAAGACCCAGCTGCTTTTACCGGAGCAGTTAAACGTAATTGATGATCAGCCTGTTCGGTTGATTATTGAATATTTTGTGAATGAGTATAATCGAACGTTCTTATAAAAAATGTCCTAAAAAGAGAGATGATCATTTGAAGAAAAAAAGTAAACGCCGACTTTCGCTCGATTTAACGCGGGTCGGCACTGTCATCACAGGTTTAGCAGTTGGATTAGTGGCGGGGCTTATTGTTAGTTTGTTTCGATTGGCAATTGAACATGTTCTCGGTTTGGTGAAAATTGGTTATGCAACGATGCATCATCAACCCTGGTTAATTTTACCGTGGGTTTTGGGCATGATTATTTTGGGCATTTTAGTGGGGGTACTGGTTAAGACCAGTCCACAAATTAGTGGGTCTGGGATTCCCCAGGTTGAGGGTCAATTGGCTGGGGAGTTTGACGAGCCGTGGTGGCCAACGCTCTGGAAAAAGTTTGTTGGTGGCATTGCAGCAATTGGTTCTGGTCTGATGTTGGGCCGGGAAGGTCCTTCGATTCAACTTGGGGCTGCTGTTGGGCAAGGCTACGCCACGCTTCGTGGCCATCAAGGGACTAATCGCCGGGTTGCAATCGCTAGCGGTGCAGCAGCAGGGTTGTCAGCGGCATTCAATGCACCGATTGCCAGTACACTGTTTGTTTTGGAAGAAATTTATCATAATTTTTCACCGTTAGTTTGGCTGACATCGTTAACCAGTGCTGTTGTCGCAAACTTTGTGTCACTAGCATTTTTCGGGCAAACGCCAGTTTTACATATCCCGTACTCCAGTGGACTACCATTACGTGATTACGGTCATTTGATTGTACTGGGCATTATTTTGGGCTTATTAGGGCGATTGTATCAAACCGTCCTGTTGCGTTTGCCAAGTTGGTACGCTAAGTTAAGACTGCCTCGTTATTTAGACGGTATCGTGGCACTGCTACTGACCGTTCCTGTTGGTTGGTGGTGGACCTCCAGTTTGGGTGGCGGTAATAGCGTTATTTTGGATTTGGCACGCATTCATCCAGGCATTTGGGTGCTCATCGGGCTGTTTGTTGTTCGATTCGTATTCTCGATGGTGGCGTATGGATCTGGATTACCCGGGGGAATCTTCTTACCGATTTTAACGTTAGGTGCCGTCATTGGTGCGATTTATGGCCGAGTGATGGTCATGATGGGATTACTGCCTAGTATTTACGTGGTCAACTTAGTTATTTTTGCAATGGCGGGATATTTCGCCGGAATTGGGAAAGCACCGTTCACGGCGATTCTCTTGATTACGGAAATGGTCGGGTCCTTGCAGCATTTGATGCCCTTAGCCGTGGTTTGTCTAGTTGCCTATATTACAGTAGATGTGTGCGGCGGCGCGCCAATTTATGAATCCTTATTGGGACGAATGCTGTCACCGACGGCGGAACGAGCTGCTGGTTTTACGGACCGAATTGAAGTGCCTGTGTTCGATGGCTCGTTTTTAGTTGGCCATCAGGTACGGGAATTTAGATGGCCGACCAATGCTCTATTAATTGGTGTTCATCGTGGCGAACGGCAGATTATTCCACACGGCGATACGATTTTGCGTGCCGGTGATACCTTGATTGTGGAAACACAACATGATAATCGTGCCTTTATTCGTGAACGAATTGCCGGGATGGCAGAGCAAATTAGTGTGCGTGGTGAAGACTGAAGAATTACCTGTTTGCGTGCGTTTACCAGCATGCTCGCACTAGCAATCCCCACCATTTTATGTTAAATTAGTTGAGACATACCGCGAAGTTTGAATGGGAGGAACCACTTTGTATAATTTTTTGTTAACTGCACTGATTGTGATCGCAATCTTAATCGTTATTGCAGTCATGATGCAACCCACGAAAACAGATGATGCATTAGGTGCCTTGTCTGGCGGCGGTGCAAACGACTTATTTGCTCAACAAAAGTCACGGGGCTTTGAAGGCTTTATGCAACGGGTTACAGTAATCCTTGGCATTTTGTTCTTTGCTATTGCCTTGGCGTTAGTGTACTTGTCCTCGCATAAGTAGGCTTGTTTTTTGACGACTAACGTTTACAAATTGGTGATGGCCTCGTGCCATCTTCATTGATGTATGACAAAGCTGGGCTTAGTCCCGGCTTTTTTTCATGCAATTTTTCAGTGAAAGGATGGAAAGAATGACAATTCATTTTCGTCAACCAGAACCACTGTTTATTGAGGCGGGTGCAAACGCAGTCTTGTTGCTGCATGCATACTCTGGCAGTAGCAATGACATGGGGATGATTGGGCGTGGCTTGGCGCGTGACGGTTATACAGTCTATGCCCCAATGTTCGCTGGTCATGGCACCATGGAGCCCAAAGATATTATCACAAAGGGCGGCGTGGCCGCTTGGCTGAAGAACGCGCAAGATGCAGTGACCTTTTTAAAAGCACACGGCTATCAACAAATTGCAGTCTTTGGTCTATCTATGGGCGGTTTGTTTGCCACACGCTTATTGGAAATTGATAACACGTTAGTCGGTGGTGGGACGTTTGCATCGCCAGTTATTCGGGTTGGTCAAACGAACGTGCCACAAAGCTTTTTAAGTTTGAGCAACAAAATTTATTCACGTACACAAATGTCAACGGATGAAAAGCAACAAAGTCTCGACTGGTTAGCTCAGCACAATCCAGAACAGTTGAGTGACATTGAAGCCTTTGTCCAAACACAAGTGGCAGCAAATTTACAAATGATTCATAAGCCATTCTTTATCGCCCAGGGTGATGCGGATCAAATGATTGATCCTGGCAGTGGGGCGGCTTTTAATGCACGAATGGCGAGTTTAAATAAAGATGTCACGTTTAAGCTGTATCCGAACGCGGGCCATGTTTTAACAGTAAATAACGCGCATCACCAATTGCAAACAGACGTTGAAGCATTTCTTGAACGATTGTTTTAACCTAACGCGAAAGTAAAAATGAGGTAATTATGACAGAAAGTAATTTACAACAACAAATTTTGACGTTTTTAAACGCCAATCAGGAGGGCTCGTTTACAGCGGCCGAAATCGGCACTGCACTTAAACAACCAGAAGCTGAATTCACGCTAAGTGTGCAGGCACTTGCTGGGTTGGAACGCGCTGGCAAAGTGGCTGTTACGGACACCGGAAAGTGGGCCATTGTTAAAGTGGCAGCTGGGTTATCAGGAACTTTCCATGGTAACGACAAGGGATTTGGTTTCGTCGCATATGATGAAGAACAACCTGATGCTTACATCAATCCAGATCATACCAAGCATGCAATGACAGGTGACACGGTTGAGATGAAGATTTTACGACCATCTAAACCGGGATCTGATCGTGGACCTGAAGGTGAAGTAACAAAAGTGACTGAGCGCCACTACACACAAATCGTTGGTGAGTTTAGGTCCAAGCGTGACGCCAAGCTGCCTAGCGTTATTGGTGAAGTGCTCCTTAAAGATAAGAAACTCGGCAGTTATACGTTTGATGTCCTCGACGGCGGCATCCATCCCGTTGATGGTGAAGTTGTCACGGCCGATGTTACCGGTTATCCAACAGATCTCAATCCACAGTTATTAAGTGGTGTGGCCACGAAGGTGATTGGGAACGCCGACGAACCAGGTATCGACATTCTCCAAATCGTTTACGCTCATGATGTGCCTTCCGAATTTCCACAGGAAGTATTGGATGAAGCCAATGCAATTCCTGACACGGTGCAAGAAGCTGACAAGGCTGGTCGAGTTGATATTACTGATCAACCGTTAGTTACCATCGATAGTATTGAAAGTAAAGACTTGGATGACGCAGTCGTTGCGTGGAAACTGCCTAATGGTAATTATCATCTGGGCGTATCCATTGCCGACGTTAGCTACTACGTGAAGGAAGGTTCTGCGCTCGACAAAGAAGCTTACAAACGTGGGACTTCTGTTTATCTGACTGACCGCGTTATTCCAATGTTACCAAAACGTCTGTCAAACGGCATTTGTTCTTTGAACGAGGGTGTTGAGCGTTTATCAATGACCTGTGACATGGAAATTGATGGTACTGGTAAGGTTGTTAGCCATAAAATTTATCCTAGCTTGATGAAGAGTCATGCCCGGATGACTTATAAGGGTGTTAATAAGATTTTGGAAGCTCATGATGCCAAAACCATGGAACGTTATGACAGTCTTGTTGGCATGTTTGAAACGATGGCAGAATTACACAAGATTCTGGTTAAGAAACGCCACCAGCGTGGTGCAATTGACTTCGATGCTCCAGAAGCAAAGATCATTGTTGACGCAGAAGGGCATCCAACTGATATTGAGTTACGTGAACGTGGCTTGGCAGAACGAATGATTGAATCTTTTATGCTGGCTGCTAATGAAACCGTGGCTGAACATTATGACCGGATGCATGTACCGTTCTTATACCGTGTCCATGAAACACCAGACGGTGATCGGGTAAAGAGTTTCTTTGACTTGTTGAACGTCTTTGGCATTAATGCCAAGGGTGATCCAAACAACCTGAAACCGAAGATGTTACAGTCTGTGTTGAAGGAAGTTGCCGGAACACCTGAAGAGCAGATGGTTCAAACCATGATGCTTCGTTCCATGAAGCAGGCGAAATATTCAGATCAGCCACTAGGACACTTTGGTCTTGGTGCTGAATACTACACGCACTTCACATCACCAATTCGTCGTTATCCAGATGACATGGTTCACCGGATGATTCGCTGGTATGCGGCAAACGGTGATAGTGATGCTGCTAAGGCAAAATACGCAGATAAACTACCACAGATTGCTCAAGACACTTCTGAACGCGAGCGTCGTTCAATTGATACCGAGCGGGCTACCGACGATATGAAGAAGGCCGAATACATGGCTGATCATGTTGGCGAGGACTTTGACGCCGTTGTCAGCTCTGTACTGAAGTTTGGAATGTTTGTGGAATTGCCAAACACGGTTGAAGGACTTATTCACATTTCTAACATGAAAGATGACTTTTACGATTATGATGAAAGTCATTTGGCATTGATTGGTGAACGACATCATCACATCTTCCAAATTGGCCAGCCAATCAAGGTTCATTTGGAAAAGGTCGATAAGGATGCTGCCGCGGTGGACTTTACCATTGTGGATCCACGGACTGCGCCAACAACAGACATTCGTGTGGCCCATGATAATCATGGCAATGGCGGCCGTCGTGGAAACGGCAACCGTGGTAACCGTAACTTTCATAACAATGCCAAACGTGATGAGAAGAATGGTGGCAAGAAATTTAACCACTATCAAAGTAACCGCAATAAGGCTGGTCGTAGTGGTAAAACCAATTTTCACGGTGACCGGAAAAAGTAAGTTTAAGACCAAAATGCTGAACGAAAGGCAGGCGTGAACATGGCCAAACGAAAACAAACTGGCAACGACGCGCTGGCAAATAATCGTAAGGCGCGTCATGAATATTCGATTCTCGACACATATGAAGCTGGTATTTCACTGACCGGTACGGAAATTAAATCCGTTCGGGCGGCCCGAATCACGATTGGTGACGGGTTTGTGTCGATCAAAGATGGGGAAGCTTACCTCATGAATGTCAATATTGCCGAGTTTACGCAGGGAAATCGTTTCAATCACGATCCGTTACGTACGCGAAAGCTGTTGTTGCATCAAAAAGAAATTAGCAAGTTACAGTCGGCAGTGTCCCAAAAAGGGATGACCATTGTGCCATTAAAGGTTTACATCAAACATGGTTTTGCGAAGGTGTCGATTGGTGTGGCACAAGGGAAGCATTCTTATGACAAACGTGAGACATTAAAGAAACGCGACCAACAACGTGATATCGATCGTGCATTGTCGCGTCGCCGATAATTACTTTACTTTTGTAGTATTTGTACCTATTTACTGTCGCATACGGTTGTCAACAGTGATACGCTCGCCGTGGGACCGGTTCGTGCCTTCTGAAACCCGAAGTCTTTTACCTCGCCGCCAAGCCTCGTGGAAAGCCGAGTCTTGGCGACCGTCCGTAACCTAAATTCGAGCATGGCACTCGAATTAACGTTACCTTCACGGCTCGGTATCACTGTTGACGCCCTTCAGCTACTGTAGGGTATCTGGCGTATTTGGCTCGCGTCAATTGCGACTGCCGGCCGCTAGTCAAATATTGTTAACTATAGGAGTGGAGCTGACCAGAAACATAGTTCCGTGTCGGCCAAACTTGGCGGCAGGCAATTGGCCGCTTAGTGTGGTGGGATGACTTATGAGACGTGTTTTTCGGCTCATAATCAAGGATGAAAACCGCGTTTTTGGCGGATTGAATCCGGTCCTCAGGGAACGGCGTTTCTGGTCGGCGTAACGGTAGGGACAGTAAATTGATGACTAAACGATTCTGTGTAATTACAGGATCGTTTTTTTGCGTTTAGGAATTTAAAGAAGGTCACAAAAAAAGACCCATCCGAAGATGAGTCTTAAGTCAGAACATACTTAGATTAACAGTTGATTACCAACCGCGGTATGCAGCCCAGTGGGCAGCAGCGGCTGACCATGAACCGTAACGTGAAACAGCGTAAGCAGATGCAACACGTTCTTGGTTAGCAGCGGAGTAGTCACCGTTCAACTTGTCAGCACTCAATTGGTATTTACCAATGTACTGACCGTTACGGGCAGTGTAGCTACCACCAGATTCACCAGCAGCAATATAAGCCATGGCAGCTTCGTCAGATGATGAAGCTGTTGAAGTTGAGGCAGCCTGTGTAGTTGATGCTTGTGTATTTTGCGTAGTGGAAGCCTGTGTTGTTTGTGTAGTTGCTTGAGTCTGTTGTGCAGGCGCAGCTTGTGTAGTAGTTGTTTGAGCTATTGGAGCTTGTGTCTTAGCAACAGTCTGTGTTTGTACAACTGGTGCAGCTTGTTGAACAGGGGCAGCAGTTTGTGTTGTCGTAGTTGTTGTAGTGTTGGAAGTGCCGTCAGGGATAATCAAGTTTTGACCAACGTAGATTAAGTCTCCCTGGTTTTGCAACTGGTTAGCGTTGATGATTGCATCAATGCTTGTGTTGTTGGCGTGTGCCAAAGCGGAAACAGTGTCTCCGCTCTTAACAGTAACGTTTGAGTCTGCGTTTGCGGCAACAGTTCCAGCGGCTAATAAAGCACCGGCGCTTAAAGTAGTTAACAAAATTTGTTTGATCTTCATGTAGAAATTTTCACTCCTATATTGTGTATGGCGTCGCATCTTAATTGGCGACGCGCTTGGCAACCCCTCACGAGGATTCGTGGCTGGGGTGTTGTTCTCTTCCAAACAACGATGCCTACTATACATGGTGTAAATAACAACGAAATACCGTAGACATTACAAAATCAGAGTGTTTTGTCACATAAAGATGCTTTTGAAATATTTTGTAACATGATAATGTTTATAACTCGAAAATTATTGAAGTGTTGCCGAATTGACGGCAATGGGCATGATTACAAACATGTAACTATCCCCAGAAACGTTGATTTAACAGCATTTATCGCACATAAAAACGCCGTGAATCATCAAATAACGATACTCACAGCGCATTTCTTTACTAATTCATTCCTTTTCTCGATACTCGGGTCCAAGTGTTTTTGGTTCTTGACCTAAACGAAGGGCTTGATTATGAACGGGGCGCCGCCGTCCATTTTGTTTGGACCAACGATCCATGATTGCCGCAATCAGCAAGCAGACAGGTTCAGCAGAATGGTTAGCCACGCTGAGTTGATCATAGCCACCATCCGCACCGTCAACTGGGCGCATGTTGGCAATAATATGCGTCCCATGGTAGATTTTATATTTTCCAGACATGAGGTTGCCCATAACGACCCAGTTAAGACCATGAATATAAATAATCTCACGCCAAAAACCAAATGTGCGCCGGACCGAGCCAACTTCTTTACCATTAAAGTAAATGGCAAATTTTGGCATAATGCCTAAAGATAGTTGTTTTGCCTCCGCCAGAACTTCGCCTGAGGCAGAAGAAGCAATTAATTGTGCCCGTGACCAGCCAAATTGACCGGTAATTAGGTAGAGTGTTTGTCGATGAACGTCTAATACAGGGCGGACACCGTTTAAAACGCCCGGGGTTTGTCTAATGTATAACTGACGCATGATTAGTCTCCATTGTAAGGACGAGTGATTTAATAAACTGTTGTCTACGTTTGATTGTAACACGGTCCACGCTCTGAACCGTGGGAAACTCGTTGTTTCTCTCAACTATCTTTTAGATTAATGAAGACGGTTAGTTGATAATGTATTTTACGCTAGAGGTCTGCTACAATAAACGTTGAGGTGCAGGGAATGAAACCGTTTATTCATAATGACTGGTGGGATATTTTACAGCCTGAATTTGAACAGGCTTACTACCAAGAGTTACACAATTTTTTGAAGCAGGAATACCGCACGCAAACGATTTATCCTGATATGAACCACATCTTCACGGCTTTCGAATGGACGCCGTTTCAAGATGTTAAGGTGGTTATTTTAGGACAGGATCCGTATCATGGACCGCATCAGGCATTTGGTTTGAGCTTTGCTGTGATGCCAGGTGTGCAAGTGCCACCGTCGCTTCAAAATATTTATAAGGAATTGCAGGATGACCTTGGGATTGCGCCGGTGAATCATGGTTTTCTAAAATCATGGGCTCAGCAGGGCGTGTTGCTACTCAACTCCGTTCTGACGGTTCGGGATGGCAGGGCATTCTCTCATGCTGGTAAAGGCTGGGAGCGCCTGACCGATACGGCAATCAAACGATTGTCAGAACGTGAGACACCGGTTGTCTTCATTCTTTGGGGTCGAGCTGCTCGAGACAAGATTAAACTGATTGACACGCATACTAACATTGTGTTGCAATCGGCCCATCCGAGTCCACTTTCTGCATATCGTGGCTTTTTTGGTTCCAAACCGTTTTCGAAAACAAATGAGGCGTTAGTTGCGATGGGGGAAGCACCCATTAATTGGCAACTACCAGCTTCGGTTTCGATGGCGGATTTAAAAAATGGGTAATTAGACTAAATTATTGGAGGAATCACGCATGGATTTATTTGATAGTTTAAAGGATAAAATTGGTGGTCAAGACAAAACCATTGTCTTTCCAGAAGGTCAGGATCCGCGGATCTTGGGTGCTGCGATTCGGTTGGCCAAGGATGGCTTGGTAAAGCCAATTATTTTGGGACACGAGGCCGATATTGAAAAGACTGCAGCTGACAACAATTTGGATGCCAGTGGCGTATTATTGATTGACCCAGAAACATATCCTGAGGATAAGAAGAAGGACATGCTTGATGCCCTCGCTGAGCGTCGTGCTGGTAAGAACACGCGTGAACAGTTGGCAGATTGGTTAAAGGATGTTAACTACTTCGGTACGATGCTGGTTTACATGGACCAGGCTGACGGGATGGTTTCCGGTGCTGTTCACCCAACTGGTGATACGGTTCGCCCAGCACTTCAAATTATCAAAACTAAGCCAGGTGTCAAACGAATCTCTGGTGCGTTTGTGATGCAAAAGGGTGACGAACGTTATGTCTTTGCCGATTGTGCCATTAACATCGAATTAGACGCCGCTGGCATGGCTGAAGTTGCTATTGAATCGGCCCACACGGCGAAGGTTTTTGATATCGATCCAAAGGTTGCTATGTTGAGCTTTTCAACCAAGGGCTCTGCTAAGGGCGACATGGTGACTAAGGTTCAAGAGGCTACTAAGCTAGCCAACGAACAGGCGCCTGATTTGGCATTGGATGGTGAATTACAATTCGACGCTGCATTTGTACCAACGGTCGGCGCGGCCAAAGCACCTGGCTCAAAAGTTGCTGGTCACGCAAATGTGTTTGTCTTTCCTGAATTACAATCTGGTAATATTGGCTACAAGATTGCCCAACGCTTTGGTGGTTTTGAAGCAATCGGTCCAATCTTACAAGGCTTGAACAAACCAGTATCTGATCTTTCTCGTGGCTGTAATGAAGAAGATGTTTATAAGGTTGCTATCATCACCGCTGCACAATCCGTTAAGTAGTTAGATAATGTCACAATTAATCGCGATTCCACTTGTTTTGGGATGGCGATTTTTATTCAAAGAATGACGCGTTAAGTACGTTTGAGGAGTGAATCACACATGTTTTCAATCACCACGAAGACTGACGAAGAAACACAGGCTATTGGGCGACATCTTGCAGAGCTGGTGTCTGCGGGCGATGTTATTTTATTGGATGGCGATCTTGGTGCTGGCAAGACGACCCTGACTAAGGGTTTGGCGGCCGGTTTAGGCATTCACAGGTATGTTAAAAGCCCTACGTTTACCATCATTCGTGAGTACAAAGAAGGCCGTTTGCCACTGTATCACATGGATGTATACCGACTGGAAAATGGCGGTGGTGATGATTTGGGCCTCGATGAATATTTTAACGGACAAGGTGTCAGTGTTGTTGAGTGGTCACAGTTTGTTAAAGGCGAGTTGCCAGCTGAACGGTTAACGATTCATTTACACCGTGATGAAAGTAATATCGATCGACGCACCCTAATGTTTGACCCACAAGGTGAACACTATCAAAAAATGACTGATAAATTGGAGGCACAATACGATGAGTGAACCAACTGTAGATATTCGGCCTGTTACTGAAAATGATGCAGCAGACCTGCTAACCTTATTGGAAGATTTAAAAAAAGAATCTACCACATTCACTGCTGATCCTGCTTTGGCACATTTGTCTGTTGAAGAGGAAGCCGCTCAATTACGGGTGATGATCAGTTCACCACAAAACCATCTGATGGTAGCGGATTATGGCGGTCAGTTAATTGGTGTTGCCAGTATCATTGCTAAAAATGAAACAGTTGGCGAAATCGGAGTAGCCATTTTGAAGTCGTATTGGAATGAGGGGCTGGGGTCGGCCCTTATGGAAGAGATGCTCTATTGGGCGAAGACGGCCAGTTCACTGACGAATATTGTTTTAACGGTGCAGTTGGAGAATACGTATGCCAAACGGCTATATCGTAATTTAGGGTTTAAGGTCACTCATTTTGATTCTGTTGTGAATGCTGTCGGGGATGAGGTGCCTGCTCAGGAAATGACGTTAACTGTTCATCATGGGCATCAGGCGTAGTCATGTGTGAACGTCACTGAGAGTAAGTGGCTTCTGCTAGTTAATCGACACGTTGTTAGTATTAGTTATGTAAAAAGCCCAAATAAAAATCGTTTCGCTACAGATTTTACATCTGTTGGCGAAACGATTTTTATTGTCTATGGTAGGTTAAGCTCATTTAAACAAAAATCAAGACAAGTTATTGTAATTTTACAAATGGCTTGATTGCTGAAGCACCAAACTGTTGATCTTGGTAGATTAAAATGTTGGCGCAAGCTAAACTATCATCTAGCGCATTGTGATGGTGTTCCAAATTAACGTGGAGCCGTTCGCTGACAGTATTAAGCTTGTGGTTTGGAAATTCTGGGAAAAAGCGACGGCTTGTTTTGACCGTGTCTAAGGTCAAGTAGTGAACTGGTGCCAGATCATAATGAGCTAACGTGCTTTTTAATACGCCATTATCAAATGGGGCATTGTGAGCCACGACAAGTTGGTTGTTTGTATAAAACTGATTAATGTGCGGCCAGATTTCTGGGAAGGTTGGCGCGTCCGCGACATCACTCGCATGGATGCCATGAATCTGCGTATTGCGCCAAGAGAATTCTGTGTCGGGTTTAATCAGCGTATAAAATTCATCGACGACCTTGTTTTGTCTGACGATGGTCAGTGCCAATGAGCACGCACTGTGGCGTTGGGCACTAGCAGTTTCAAAATCCATTGCGACAAAATTCACGACGCTAAGCCTCCTTAATCGTTAGGTAACGTTAAACTTAAATTTATTATGTCAGTCTAAGGCCTTCACGTTTAAATGTAAAGAAATCTGTTAACGGGTTAAGTCAGGGGGACTGATTAACGAACTGAAATCAGTCCAACGCTTCTGTTTCTAAAGCAACCGGACAGTGATCAGAGCCAAGCACATCATTAAGGATTTTTGCATCGGTGACTTTAGCCATCAAAGGCGTTGATACGACAAAGTAGTCAATTCGCCACCCTGCGTTGTTTTTACGAGCGTTAAAGCGGTAACTCCACCATGAATACTGGCCGGTTAGGTCAGGGTAGAAGTGCCGGAAACTATCTGTAAAACCAGTGCCTAGTAAAGCCGTGAAATTATCACGTTCAGTGTCTGTAAAGCCGGCATGCTGATGGTTTGTCTTAGGATTCTTGAGGTCGATTTCTTCATGAGCGACGTTTAAATCACCGCAGAAAATGACGGGTTTCTTAGCCGCTAATTCATTTACATAAGCGGAAAAAGCTGTGTCCCATCCGTCACGGTAGTCTAACCGCTTAAGCTCTTGACCAGAGTTAGGTGTGTAACTCGTGAGTAAGTAGTACGTTTGGTATTCCAATGTGATCACGCGACCTTCGTGATCGTATTCATCGACGCCAATGCCGTAGGTGACGTTCACCGGTTCATGTTTGGTAAAGATGGCCGTGCCTGAGTAACCTGGACGATCGGCATAATTCCAGTACTGATGGTAGCCGGGGAGGTTGACCGTCGCTTGCCCCTCGTGCATCTTGGTTTCTTGAATACAAATAGCATCGGCATCTAAATCCGTCGCCGTTTGTTCAAAGCCCTTTTTTAAAACTGCTCGTAATCCGTTAACATTCCATGATACAAATTTCATGATGCTATCCTCCAAGAATTTTGTGTGAGCGGCGTTGTCCACCGGTGGTCGCGCTATGTAGTTTAACAAGTTGATTTTACCACAGCCATAAAAATGAAGTCTTTAATAAGGGAAACTGGTTTGAACTCAAATCGTGGTAAAATAGGACGAGGTTTACGGGCACCAGCTAATTGTGGCAACAAGCCACTTTATTGCGAAGTGAAACCGAAACGGTTAATTAATGAAGAAAGTAAATGGGTGACATCATGCAACAGGTTGATTTAAAAACTGTTTTTGCGTCCAGCAAGGTGATGCAAAACGAACCATTGGGAAATTACACAAATACGAAAACGGGCGGTCCAGCAGACTGGCTCGCGTTTCCTGAGTCACGCGCTGAAGTGGCCAAGTTTGTCGATTTTGCCAGACTTCACGAGATGCCAGTAACGGTCATCGGCAATGCTAGTAACTTGATTGTTCGTGATGGTGGCATTCGTGGGTTGGTACTTATTCTGACCCAAATGAAGACGATTACTGTGACGGGCAACACGGTCACTGCTGATGCTGGTGCGGCGTTAATTGATGCGACTGAGGTTGCTTACCAACATCACCTGACTGGTTTTGAGTTTGCAGCTGGCATTCCCGGCAGTGTTGGTGGGGCAGTGTTCATGAACGCCGGTGCATATGGTGGGGAAGTCAAGGACATTGTCAGTTCTGTTGATGTGCTGACACGTGCTGGTGAGTTTGTGACGTATCCTGCCGAAGAGATGGCGTTTGGTTATCGACACAGTCTGGTTCAAACGACCGGCGATATTGTTGTCGGCGCTAGCTTTACCTTAGTGCCAGGCGAAGCAACTACAATTCGTGCAAAAATGGACGATTTGAATGCACGGCGGGCCGCCAAACAGCCACTGGAATTGCCTTCCTGCGGTTCCGTGTTCAAACGACCAGAGGGTTACTTTGCTGGCAAATTGATTACGGACAGTGAACTACGCGGCTATACATCTGGTGGTGCACAAGTTTCAACCAAGCATGCTGGCTTTATTGTGAATGTTGGTGAAGCGACGGCTACGGATTACCTAGCAGTTATTCACCATGTTCAAGAAACAGTCTATGCCAAGTTCGGTGTACATCTTGAAACAGAAGTTAGGATCATTGGTGACAACTAAATGTTTGCTGAGCGCATTAACGTACTTGCTGGCTTATTGAAACAGTTAATTAAACAAAGGTGAGTTTTCAATCTTTAAATAACATTATTTTATCTGCTGACGCAGGCCAATCTGATTGGTCATGCGTCAATTTTTTTGTATGATAGAAGTAGATGCATGTTGAGCGTGGTGCCAATACGTGGCCACAGGAAGGGAGACAACAACTTGAACATTATTGAAGCGGTGATCATTCTTGTCCTGCTAGTGCTGCTGTCAAACATACTGGGACACTACTTGGAGGCCATTCCGGTCAGCTTGATTCAAGTGACCTTGGGATTATTATGGTCCGTTATTTTTCACATTACGATTCCACTCGAAACTGATTGGTTCTTACTATTATTTATCGCGCCACTACTATTTAATGACGGGCGGCGTTTTCCAAAAAGTGAGTTGTGGACATTACGAGGGCCAATCTTGGCAAACGCAGTTTTACTTGTGTTCCTAACCACGCTACTAGGCGGCTGGTTATTTCACATACTCATTCCTAGCTTGCCATTATCCGTGGGATTTGCGTTGGCCGCCATTTTGTCACCGACGGATCCAGTGGCGGTGACATCCATCGCCGAGCAGGTGAGTTTACCGTCCGCAATTATTCATCTGGTCAGTGGCGAAAGTTTGATTAATGATGCCAGCGGTTTGATTGGATTTAAATATGCGTTAGCAGCGGCCGTGACTGGAACCTTTTCACTCTGGTCTGCTGCTGGCGACTTCCTTTACACCAGTATTGCCGGTTTTGTGGTTGGTTTTGTCGTGATGACAGGATTGCAAATGTTGCGGGAGGTGTTGAGACGCTCGGGAATCAATGATCCAGTGTTTAACACAGTGTTACAACTAGTGGGTCCTTTCGTGATCTACCTCGGCGCAGAGGCGATTCATGCTTCCGGCGTTATTGCCGTTGTTACGGCTGGCGTTTTAGCCCATGTTTCAGAAAACCGAATTGTTGAGGATTTACCGGAACAACGGCTTTTGATTGAGCGGACATGGGATATTGTGGTGTACGTGCTAAACGGGATTGTGTTCATTATTCTTGGGGATGAGTTGCCTAGCGCAACGAAGGCAACAATTGCTGATCCGGCAACAGGAACGTGGCGCGCAATCGGCTATGTCGTTGTGATTTGGCTCATTCTTTTTATTCTGCGGGCTGTTTGGATTTATGTTTATGGTACATTGAGTCGTTTAAGCAAAAACTGGCGCATTGAGCATAAGAATACGGAACCAGTTACGGTTAAAACGGCGATTGTTTCTGGTTTAACAGGTGTTCGTGGTGCAATTACGCTGGCGGGTGTGTTAACGATTCCGGCGACCATTAGTAACGGGGATGCATTTCCAGAACGGTCATTAATTTTGTTTGTCGCTGCTGGTGTTATTGTGCTGAGTTTGGTCATCGCGGCAGTGACATTGCCATTGATCAGTCGGCGTGGGGCCATGCTGTTGACTCGAGGTAGTCAGGTTGACACCTTGGAAGAAATGACTGCGCAAGAAGAGGCTGATGATGGCGAAACGGTGCCGTTAATGTCGGTAGATGAAGCCAAAACGTACCTTTCTAAAACGGCAGTCAGAGTGCTGGAGTCACTGCGACGTCCTGAAAATCAACGGGCTGCGTATGACTTGATTCTCGATTATCAATTTATTATTCGGCGGTTACAGATGCGAACGCAGCCTTCCGAAGACGTGAAAATAATGATCGATTTTGAAGTTGATATTCGTCGAATTGCTCTGCAAGGTGAATTGAAACGACTGCAAGAGTTGCATGATGCTGGCTTAATCAATATTTGGAATTTTCGTTATTACCGTCGCCAAATCAAGTGGCGATTACGTAATGTGGATGCCCATCAGCGACGTGAAGCTTTACCCGCTTGGCGAACAGCTAGGCGTTTGATTCGACACGGTTTACGGCGGCTGCGAATTTTAATGACCGGCAATGATATGGTTACCTTTCGCCAGCAGCGTCAGTTAGTTGAAACGGAAACTGCCAAAGCAGCGATTGCCCGGTTATCACGTTTCTTTAAAGTCCATAACGCCAAGAAAAACGCACAGCAACGACAAAGTGTTTACCATCTGATTGTCCACTATCGCTACCGGATTGAACGGCGTCATCCTGTGACAAATGGCAGTGCTCGACAGCTCCAGTATGAGACTAATTTACGGGACTTGCGGGTACGTGCGCTCGCAGCGGAACGTTCAGCGGTGACAGAATTGTTGGATGCTGGGCGGATCAATGCTGTAATGGCAGCTAACCTGCGTCAATACGTTAATTACTCGGAAAATGTGCTGATGCTTGGTGAAGATTTACAAACGGAGGCAACAAGCTAGTGGATTGGTTTGCACGATGGTAAATCTGCTATACTTAAATGAGCGATTTGAAGCGTAATGTGAAGATCGCACGCCAACATTTGGCGATTTTAGGAGGAGTGTTATGTTACTTAATCCCAGCAACTGGCTCACCTGGACGGCGGCAGCACGTTTGCTCGACATTCTAGTGATTTGGTTTGTTATTTATGAGCTGATTATGCTATTACGAGGCACGCGGGCGGTAATGTTGTTCCGCGGGATCCTTGTGATTATCATTATTAAGATTGCTAGCTGGTATCTGGGCTTAGAGACAGTTTCCTGGGTCATGGACCAGATCATTAACTGGGGGGTTATTGCCCTGGTAATCATCTTTCAACCAGAAATTCGGCAAGGCCTTGAGCGTTTGGGTCGTGGCTCATTCATTCAACGAGGCCGGACGGCTCATGATGATGAAGAAAAGTTAATCGATGCGTTGGATAAGGCTATTCAATACATGAGTAAACGCCGGATTGGGGCGCTAATTTCTATTCAAATGGAAACTGGTTTGGAAGAGTACATTGAAACCGGGATTGATTTGGATGCGGACGTGACCGGTGAGCTGTTGATCAACATTTTCATCCCCAATACACCGTTACATGATGGCGCCGTGATCATTAAGGATAATCGAATTGCATCTGCTACCGCATATTTGCCGTTATCAGATAGTAATTTGATCCCTAAAGAACTAGGAACACGTCATCGTGCTGCTGTGGGGATTAGCGAGGTAACGGATGCGTTGACCATCGTCGTTTCTGAGGAAACGGGCGAAGTGATGTTTACGCGGAATAATGAAATGATGCGTAATTTGACTCAGGAAGACTATTTAAATTACCTTCGCAAACAATTGATCCCGGCAGAGCCAGAACGTCACAATTGGTTCTTGGACATTGTTAACCGAATTTTTAGGGGAGGTGGCCATAAATGAAAAAGTTTAATCGCTTTCTCAATAGCACGCTCTTCTACCGTTTATCAGCGTTAGTTTTGGCCATTTTCTTAGTTGTTTACGTGACCGGTTCAACAGGCAACGACACCCGTTTAGCCCGTCAGGACAATCCTAGCAGGGTATCTTCACTGACGTCGACCAAAACAAAAACAGTGTCGATGCCATTGCAACTAAATATCAATTCAAATAAATACTTTGTAACAGGTTATCCGGAGCGAGTTAAAGTTAAAATCACAGGACCGGCTGCATTAGTCACGGCAACGACGAACACGCAAAACTTTAGCATTAATGCGGACTTGTCAAAGCTGTCAATGGGTAAACACAAGGTGACGTTGAAGGCCGATGGACTCAACAAAGAATTAACCTATCAAATTGAGCCGAAGACAATTAACGTCACGATTGCCCATCGTGAGACGATTACAATGCCTGTCCACGTGAAATATGACGCCAATAGTTTGGCAAGTGGCTATCAGGTTGGCACGCCAACAACGTCAGTTAATAGCGTTACGGTAACCGGTGCAACGTCTGAAGTTGAACAGGTAGCCCAAGTGGTTGCGCCAATTAATTTGACCAAGAATAGTACGTCAACCTTAACAGCGACTGTTCAGTTGGAGGCTCAAGATGCTAATGGCCATACAGTTAACGTGGTGATGACACCTTCAACGGCTAGTGTGACCGTGCCAATTACATCCAACGAAAGTTCTAAGAAGGTTAAGGTTAATTACGAGCCTAAGAATGCGGAGGATGGTAAGAGTTATTCGATTACCGGTGACGTTGATAGTTTGACTGCATACGGCACAAAGAGTGCGATTAGCAAATTAAAGAGTAGTATAGTAGCTAACGTAGATGTTTCTGGTCTGCCAATTGGAACGACCAAGCAACAAGTTAATTTAACGCCTTCTGCCAGTGGCATTAGAAGCTATTCTGAGACGACTGCCAATGTCACGATTAAAGTGACATCCAGTAACGCGGATAGTAATGGGGTTCAGCATGGCGATTCGTCAACAAGTTCCTCTGATGAATCATCTAGTGAAGCGGCTGGTAGCAGTGAAACGTCTTCTAGTAGTGGTGATACGAATAGCTCGGCGGGTAGCAGCGAAACGGGCAGTAGCACAAGTGCGTCCAGTAGTTCAGCTGCCAGTAGCAACTAGTTAGCAAATAAACAAGTCTTTAGGGACAAACGACGAAGTGAGGAAGAAACAAATGAAATATTTTGGAACAGATGGTGTACGAGGCATTGCAAATCAGAATTTGAGTCCTGAACTTGCATTCCGACTTGGCCGTGCCGGCGGGTACGTGTTAACGGAGCACGCCGATGAAGATCATCAACCACAGGTTTTGGTGGCGCATGATACGCGTATTTCGGGTCAAATGTTGGAAGAAGCACTGATTGCAGGGCTTCTGTCAGTTGGAATTGAAGTACTTAAACTCGGTGTTATTACAACTCCCGGCGTAGCATATCTTGTCCGGGTACAACAGGCAGATGCTGGTGTCATGATTACGGCGTCTCACAATCCAGTTGCCGATAACGGAATTAAGTTCTTTGGTGGTGATGGTTTTAAACTATCTGATTCTTTGGAAGAAGAAATCGAAACCCTTTTGGATGCGCCTAAAGATGAATTACCGCGTCCGTCATCGGAAGGATTAGGAACTGTTGAAGACTATCAAGAAGGCGCGGCCAAATACACGCAATTCTTAGAGCAAACGATTCCTGATCAACTAAATGGTTTGCACATTGCCGTGGATGCGGCTAACGGTGCTACCAGCAAGTTGGTGTCACGTTTATTTGCAGATGTAGACACTGATTTCGATACGATGGCAACGAATCCTAATGGGTTGAACATTAACGATGGCGTTGGTTCTACTCATCCTGAGGCACTACAACAGTTTGTTGTTGAAAAAGGCGCCACTATGGGTGTTGCGTTCGATGGTGACGGCGATCGTTGTATTGCTGTAGATGAAAATGGTGACATCGTTAATGGTGATAAGATCATGTTCATCTGTGGTAAATATATGCATGAACATGGGCGTCTTAAGAAAGACACGGTGGTTACCACTGTGATGAGTAACCTTGGCCTTTATAAGGCTCTGGAAGGCAATGAGATGCACAGCGTACAAACGCAAGTTGGTGACCGATACGTGGTTGAAAAGATGTTAGCGGATGGCTATAACGTCGGTGGAGAACAGTCCGGACACGTTGTTTTCTTGGACTTCAATACAACCGGTGATGGCATGTTAACTGCTTTACAACTTATGTACATTGTTCAAACGACTGGTAAAAAGTTGTCTGAACTGGCCAGTGAAGTAACGACATATCCTCAAAAGTTGGTTAACGTTAAAGTTGCTGATAAAAAGGCAGCTTTGGAAAATGACCAGATTCAGGCGATCATTAAAAAGGTCGAAACTGAAATGAATGGTGATGGACGCGTGTTGGTTCGTCCAAGCGGCACGGAGCCATTGCTGCGGGTGATGGCTGAGGCACCGACTCAGGAAGTGGTCGACGGTTATGTCGATGAAATCGCTGACGTTGTGCGTCAAGAAGTCGGTATTGAATAGTGGCAACGCATACTGAAGGCTGATTATTTTATGGGCTGATGGGTTAGTCACTGAACATGAAAATTTAAGCTGTGTTTCCATTTCTGGATGCACGGCTTTTTTGTTTGCGATTAGAAATATCACATTAATGTAGTCAAACACGAATCTGTTAGGCACGCTGATCCGTCATTAGTCGTGCTGAGTAGATTTGGCCTAAATGTTCCCATTTGGAGAAAATTAAGGTTTAGTAATCATATAGACCACTAAAGACAAAAGGTTGACGTGATGTGTTTAAAAGCGTTATTATAATACTGCTTTCAAAAAAGAAAACGGTATTATAATAGTCTATACCAATTTAAAAAGGATGAACGTTATGTGTGGAATTGTTGGAGTGACAGGAAACGAAAATGCGGTTGAAATGTTGATGAATGGTCTCCGTCGTTTGGAATATCGTGGCTACGATTCAGCCGGAATTTACGTGAACGACCAAAATGGCAAAGATTACTTAGTTAAAGAAAAAGGCCGCGTGGCTGATCTGGCTAAGGCAATCGGTGAAGATGTCCACGGTTCCACGGGGATTGCGCATACGCGGTGGGCAACGCATGGACAACCTAGCGTTGCCAATGCGCATCCACAAGTATCCGCTGATGGGCGTTTTTACTTGGTCCACAACGGCGTCATCGAAAACTACATTGAATTAAGAGACAAGTATCTCCAAGATGTAACGTTCAAGAGTGAAACAGATACTGAGGTCGTTGTTCAATTAATCGACTACTTCGTCAAACATGATAACTTAACCACCTTAGAGGCCTTCCGCAAGGTACTTTACTTGGTGGGAGATTCTTCATACGGTTTCTTGCTGATGGATCGCGAAGAACCGGACACTTTGTTTGTTGCTAAAAACAAAAGTCCATTGCTAGTTGGTGTCGGCAATGGCTTTAATGTCGTTTGCTCAGATGCCATCGCAATGCTGAACTACACGCATGATTTCATTGAGATGCAGGACGGCGAAATCATGATCTTAACGCCTGAAAAAGTTGATATTGAAGACGAGGAAGGTCACCACATTACCCGTTTGCCATTCCACGTCAGTATGGATGCCAGTGAGGCCGATAAGGGAACTTATCCACATTACATGTTGAAAGAAATTGATGATCAACCAACTGTCATGCGTAAATTAGCACAAACGTACTTTAATGATGACGGACAAGTGACTATCGATGACGAACTGTTGGCGGATCTACAATCAGCTGACCGGTTGTATATTGTTGCTGCGGGAACAAGCTACCACGCTGGTCTAGTCGGTGAACGTTTGTTTGAACGGCTAGCAGCGGTACCGACCGAAGCCCACGTGTCCTCAGAGTTTGCTTATAATTCACCCATTCTCTCCAAACATCCATTCTTTATTTTCCTGAGTCAAAGTGGTGAAACTGCTGATTCCCGTGAAGTGTTAACTGAGGTAAACGCAAAGGGTTATCACAGTTTGACAATCACAAATGTGCAAAACTCAACGTTATCGCGTGAAGCAACTTACACAATGCTGTTAAATGCGGGTCCAGAAATTGCGGTTGCTTCTACCAAGGCTTATACGGCTCAAATTGCTGTAGAAGCTATTATTGCTAAGGCGTTAGGAGAAGCAACGCAACAAGTGGCCGCAGCCGATTTTGACTTGCGTCGCCAACTGGGACTGGTCGCTAATGGTATTCAAGCTTTAGTTGATCAGAAAGAACGGTTTGAAGCTGTTGCTAAGGATAATTTTGTCGATCAACGTGATGCTTTTTACATTGGGCGTGGCATTGACTATGCGGTTTCACTTGAAGCCTCGTTGAAATTAAAGGAAATTACCTACATTCATTCCGAAGGGGTCGCAGCCGGTGAATTAAAACATGGCCCAATTGCATTGATTGAGTCCGGCACGCCGGTCATCGGTATCATTACCCAAGAACGAACGGCTTCACTGACACGTAGCAATTTGGCAGAAACTGCCGCTCGGGGTTCCCACATCATGACGATTGTGACGAAGTCGTTGGCTAAACCACATGATGATATTATTTTGGAAGACGTCGATGAGATGTTAACGCCATTATTAACCATCATTCCGGCTCAGCTAATTTCCTACTACACGAGTTTGCTTAAGGGATTGGATGTTGATAAACCACGGAATTTGGCTAAGAGTGTCACGGTTCAATAATAAATAGTTTGTTTTTAGTTTGGACAGAAGCTGTAACATATCTCTGCTTTTGAGAACAAGCATTAAACGTAATAGCACCTGATTCCCAAAGTAGGAATCAGGTGCTATTACGTTAAGCAAGAAATTTGTCATGCGATAGTGCTCACAGCGTTTGTTCTAAATGAACTCATGCCATGAATTCTACTCTATTTACCAAGTCCCTCTGAATTGGCCAAACGGTCAGTCTTTACTTGTATGAAGAAAGCAGTGACAAACAAAAATCAGATTTACAGCTTAGGTGACTTGTAAAATTGTCTAGACCTGTTATAATTGGACTATACCAATAAGAAAAAGGGAGACTCGACATGAAGGTTATTGTTGTAAAGAACGCCGCTGAAGGCGGTAAGCAAGGTTTTCAAGTGTTTAAGGACGCATTAGCTAATGGTGCTAAGGTATTTGGGTTGGCAACTGGTAGTACGCCAATTTCAACATATGATGAAATTACGAGTTCAGACTTGGACTTTAGTCATGTGACTTCTGTAAACTTGGATGAATACGTTGGTCTTGGACCTGATCATCCACAAAGCTACAACTACTTCATGCACGAGCACTTCTTTAACAAGAAGCCATTTGCAAACTCATATTTGCCAGATGGTTTAAACAAAGATGCTGAAGCTGAAACGAAGCGTTACGACAAGGTAATTGCTGATAACCCAATCGACTTAGGTATTCTGGGATTAGGCCGTAATGGGCACATTGGTTTTAACGAACCAGGTACGCCATTTGATTCCACAACACATCAGGTTAAATTAACAGAATCTACTATTGCTGCCAACGCACGTTTCTTCGATAACGAAGAAGAGGTTCCTAAGTATGCTTACTCTATGGGGATTGGTTCAATCTTAAAGGACAAACAAATTTTGCTGGAAGCTTATGGTGAAGAAAAAGCAGATGCAGTGAAGGGTATGATTGAGGGACCTGTTACGCCTGATTTACCTGCTAGCTCATTACAAAACCACGACAATGTTATCGTTGTGATTGACGAAGCAGCTGCTTCAAAGCTCAGCAAGAAATACTAGAAATAAAAAGAAAGCAGATATAACACGTTTAAGCTTTCTCAAGTCACACAAATAGACGTTCATGGGTGGAAATGCCCATGGACGTCTATTTTGTGTTAAATGGGCAAAAGACAGCGCTATGGCTCGCGTTTACGACAATTTTCATCTGCGCGAATTTTGCGATTGAAGGGGAGTTGATTGTTGCCATTTCACTAAGAGTCAAACTGAAGTGTTATGTTCCAATGCCTGCGTGTTTATAAAGAAAAATAACCAAATCATCATTTATAAATGGCAATTTGGTTATTTTTCTAATAAAAACATTAAAATATGGATAGACATAATTTAAAATACGTGATAACTTTAAATTACCATTTATTTACTTCCTCTTCCAAGGACGTTCACCCCAATGACGCCTTGGAACGGTACATCGTTGATTTGGTGTTCCTAACCTAAATGGCCCTTGAAAGGAACCGATGCCCGTCGGTTCCTTTTTTGGCATCCTTTTTTTGGTTAACCGACTTGGTTTTCTCTGAGAATAGCATCGACAACAGCTTGCATTTCTGGTGTCTTAATCCATTCTTCCCAGTGATCCATATCCCAACCTTGCATGAGAAAATGATGATTAATGTAATCTTCATATTTAATCACGTTTGCTGATTCAGGAATATTGAGTTTTAGAATGCGGACCTCTTTAATGAACTTTTTCTCGGCTGCAAATTCTGCACGCCCATTGTGAACCATGTTGCCAATTTCCATGTACTTTGAGCCATCATTTCGGGTGATTTCCTCAATCATGTCTAACGATTCATGGCCTGGTTCTTTTAATGGTGCTGGTTCTTCTGCCATCATATATGACTCCTTTCTGTAAAAACAACGCTAGTCCATTATCGCATGAAACTTATTTGCTGACGAAAAAAGAGTAAAAAAAAACCACCATCTTGCGACGGTGGGCGGCATAAGTGTAAAAGGCACCCGTAAAATGTAGGAAAACGGCAGGTTAGAACTGTTGGTTTTCCTACATTTTTTGTATCATGAATCACATCAGAGTGTAGGAGGAATTTGATGTGAGACGTGATTTAAGAGAAGGAGTGACGATTTACGTGACTGAAAATATTAAGCCTAACTTCGCCGAGATTGCCCGGCAATATAATGTTGATTATCGAACCGTTAAGAAAGCCTATGAGGAAGTCAAAGCTGGACTTAAGGGCCGACCAAGTGGTCGACCGAAACGGCCAAGTTTACTGGATCCATTCAAGCAAACCATCGATTCAAAGCTTGAACTAAATTGTTCGGCTGCTTCAATTTTTAAATTTATCCAGAAGAAGGGCTTTACCGGCAGCTATACCCTCGTGAAAGATTATTGTCGCCAAACCCGCCGAGAACGAGTTAAGAAAGCTACCATTCGGATTGAACATTCCCCTGGTCTCTCTGCTCAAGTTGACTGGAAAGAAGAAATGGCCCTAGTGAGCAGCGAGGGTGAGCTGTTTAAATTCAATATTTTCTTGTATGTATTGCCTTATTCAAAACTCAAATATATGACACTAACCTTTGATCGGAGCCAAGATACCCTCTTTTCTTGCTTACACGACGCTTTCCTTCATACCGGAGGTATTCCGACGGAAATCTGGTTTGATAATATGAAAACCGTTGTGGATCATACAAAATCCCAGTTTGGCCACGCTGTCTTTAACGAACGGTTCCACGAATTCTGTAAAGATGCCGGTTTCACACCAATTGCTTGTCGACCATTCAGACCACAAACTAAAGGTGCAGTTGAAGCCCTTGCTCGCACGGTTGAACGTTTACGGCCATACAATACTGAATTTGCTGATGGAACTGAGCTAATCGAACTAGTTCATATGCTCCGAGATGATCTAAATCATGAAACTTCGCAGGCCACGGACGAAGTCCCGTACCTGAAATGGTTAGACGAAGAAAAAGAGTACCTTCATCGCGTTCCAGTTAATCTCCTTGAACCATACTTCGAAGAAAACATTACCCGTGTCGTTTCGAAGGAGGCCATGATCAATTTCCGCAAATGTAAGTACTCAGTAGATCCGCGATACATTGGTTGTACGGTTGCTGTTGAAATCTCCAATGATGAGCAGCGCATTCACATTTATTATAACGGAGAAGAAATTCGTACGCACTCCATAACTACCAATTCGCTGAATTATGACCCCCAAGATCAGTTCAATATCCTCAAATCTGATTTGCTTAAAGGGCGGACAGATGAAGACATTTCAGCTTACATTCGTGAACATATGACTGATTACGACAACTTATAGGAGGCTACCATGACCACTAATAATCAAATTCTTTTAAATAATCTTGAGCGCTTAGGGTTAAACAAAATCCGTGAATACTTGCCGAATTACCTTGATCAAATTCACACTGATAATCTGTCATTAACTGAGGCGCTAATTGATTTAACTAATTCGGAACTCCAGAATCGACACGAAGGTCAGATTGCACGGGCCATTGGCCGTGCTCGGTTCCCCAATACAAAATCCCTAGATACATTTGATTTTAGCTTTCAACCCAGTATGAATCGCCAAGAGGTTCTGGAATTCCAGAATCTGGCTTTTATGGAAAAGTCTGAAAACTTAATCTTTATTGGCAATCCGGGAGTCGGTAAAACCCACTTGGCAATTAGTATTGGGATTGAGGCCTGTAAACAGGGCTGTCGGGTTCTCTTTATTAATTGTCATGAGCTGTTGATTAGATTGAGAGCAGCTTACGAAAAAGGACTGCTTGATCGATCTCTAAGCCGCTATTCGCGCTATGACCTATTAATTATTGATGAAATTGGGTATTTGCCAATTGGTCACCAAGAAGCTAACCTCTTATTTCAGCTAGTCAATGCCCGCTATGAAAAGCATTCAACGATCATTACCAGCAATAGTGATCTATCCGCTTGGGTTGATATTTTCCAGAACCCAACTGTGACAGCAGCCATTCTCGATCGCTTGGTTCATCATGTTCACGTAGTGAAGATCACTGGTAAATCTTACCGATTACGTGGCCTCAAGTAACTGCCGAAAACCTACATTTCTTTCTGCCGAAAACCTACATTTTTAAACTGCCCTTGACACATAAGAGAGAAAGAGAATTGATTAGAAGGTAATTACTAAATACCTTACGAGAACAATATACCTAATAATGAAAGCGCTGTCAATGACTATTTTAAAGATATCTTTATAGCATGTACCACGGATTTATCGCTCAGAATAACCTATTATCGGGAATGGTCATTAAGGACTACTTGATCAGTTCAAGAACCATGTGATTCAAAGATCTTCATCGCAGTATCAAAGCCTTGTGAGACCCTCAAGTTTCTATATTAGTATGATTGTCTGTTGGGTAGCAGCCCATGATTTAGTAAAAGACGGGATTTAAAACAATTCGAGTTGTAAGCGGTTACAAAACAATCAGAATCGGTTAGAATAGAGGTATGGAAAGAAGCTATTAATTAAGGAGATGAGCTTATGGGGTTTCAGGTTGAACTAGCAATCATTGCCATTACCGCAATTGTAATTATGGTGTTGTTGGGCATTTTGGGACTGCATGACGGTCGTCACCTACACACTTAATATCCGTAAGATTAATAAAACGGGGGTGGGGCTAGATGACTAAGCAACTTTTTAATCGAAAAATATTGGTAAAACAAGATGATGGACGTCAATTTATTGATGTTATCGAAGACGCAACGCATTTATCCTGGGCATCTACAGTTGATGAAACATTACAACAACGTGATGTGGATGCTGTAATCACGCGGCTCGCTGACGGCGTATTCAACTTGAATTGGTTGGGATTACGCGGCGCAATGTCAGAAACGATGGACTTTAATCGTCATACATTAGTTGGCGTTCGGTTTGATTCGGAAAAGGGACCACAACGGTTTGCTGGTAGTGTTCAATTATTAAATGATGATGGAACGCCTGACTTGAGCCCGTTTACGAATTGCCAAATCGTGTTGGCTTTTTGGAATGCCTTCTTTAACCGTCACGATGTCTCTGCGGTGACACAGTATGTGGCGCCAGAGTTTATTCAACATAATCCAAGCATTGCCGATGGTGCGGAAGCATTTACACATTATTATCGAGTTTTGTTTGGTCCTCAAGGGAGTTTGCGCGAGTCGAAACGGACGGTTGTCAGTGTAGCTGACCGAGATGATCTTGTGTATTTGCATGTTATTAGACAGGATTCTCCGACAGCGACCGAAATGGCCGAAGTTGATATCTTCCGTGTTCGCGATGGTCAGTTAGTTGAACACTGGGCGGTGAAACAACCGTTTCCAAACCATAGTGCAAACGGACACCCGATGTTTTAAACTGTGTAGCAAAAACTAACGCACCATTTTTGATGACAATAATTAGAGAGACAGGTTTGTGATTTTTGAAAAAATACTAAAATACGAAGGTAACTGCTATGTTGAAAGAAAACTGGCAGTTACTTTTTTCGTTGGAAAAGTTACCGTTCTTTCATCGTAATCAAAACAGTGTAATTAGTTCATTTTTTAAGGACGAATAATATCGCTCATGTTAATGAAATCTTATAGTAAAGGCGGAAAGGGTTTAAAACCGAACTAAGATTTGGAAAGGGAGATAATCATGGCAATTAAACATGTAACTGTTGCAGGTAGCGGTGTTTTAGGGAGTCAAATCGCGTTTCAGGTCGCCTTTAAGGGGTTTGATGTCACTATTTACGACATCAACGATGATGTAATTGATAAAGCCAAGACGCGTATTGGTGGACTGGCTGAAATCTATGCTAGTCAAATTGCGGGTTCGCAAAGTCAGTTTAGTAACCTGGTGAAGGGAACAAACTATAATGCTAACTTGTTGCCTGGATTACCGGATGCCATTATTGGCAGAATTCAGGATGCGGAAAAAGTTGCACGAGAGACTCCAGCTCGAATAAGCTATGCGACGGATCTGAAAACTGCCGTTCAAAACAGCGACTTGGTGATTGAAGCCATTCCTGAATTGTTGGATTTAAAAACAAAATTTTATCAACAATTAAGCCAAGTAGCACCCAGCAAAACAATTTTTGCCACTAATTCCTCTACACTAATTCCAAGTCAATTTTCAGAAGCAACTGGGCGTCCCAAACAGTTTCTTGCGTTGCACTTTGCTAATGAAATCTGGAAGAACAATACTGCCGAAATCATGGGACACGCGGGGACTGATGCAAATATTTATCAGACGATCGTTCAGTTTGCAAAAGATATTGGCATGATTGCAATTGAAGTTAAAAAAGAACAGCCTGGTTACATCTTGAATTCTATTTTGGTGCCGTTTTTACATGCGGCACAACTTTTGTATTTGAAGGGCGTCGGTGATCCGCAAACAATTGATCGGACTTGGATGATTGCCACAGGTTCACCGATGGGTCCGTTTGCAATCCTAGATATGGTCGGTATTCAGACGGTTTACAATATTATCCAGAACTATGTCGCAACAACTGGAGATCCAGACTTCAAACAGTTGGCGACAATGATGAAAACGGAATACCTTGATAAAGGAAAGCTTGGTGTCTCAAGTGGAGAAGGATTTTACCACTATCCTAACCCAGCCTTTGAGGATGAAAATTTCTTGAAGGGATGATTTGAACCGACTCGAACCAGATGTTCATAAAGTGGCAAGCAAAAGAAAGGGTCTTTCACCGGATGACATGCTACACTACCCGTAACACGCCTAAGGAGGAAGACCCTTTATGAATGATCATGATGCAAAATGGGTATTAGATGAATTAGCAAAACTGCGAACTGACGACAATCGGGTGACTGTTGATGCAGCAATTGATTTAATCAAGGAGCAGCGCGATGAAATCGATAGTCTACATGGATCGATGGAAGGACAATTGTGGAGCCCTAAGCAGTGGCGGCAGTAGATGATTTCATAATTAATCTATTCGTTTCCATTGATTGTCAATGTCGTCGTGCCGATATTTTTCTGACCATCATGCACGGTCAATGTGACTGGACCAGCTGAGGGCGAAATTTTATACATGGCAGCCACTGTGACGTGTTGGCCAGCATCAACTGGCGTCACAGAATTGTTGATGTCATCATTGTCGCTGTCACTATTTTGACCCGACAGTGATAATGAACCACTAACCAAGGTTTTACCATCCTGGCTGGCCTTGAAATATTTTGACCATAAATCTGATGGCACTTGCTGTTTTGTCGATTGATTTGAGTACTCGTAAGTGATGAGCAGTTGCTGATGGTTTGGAAATGCAGAGGCAACTTGACGTTGGCCTGTGATTTTAATAGTACCGGTGCTGGCTGTAAGCGTATTGCTTGCAAACGTCGCTACCGGTGCTTTTTTATTTGCCCGAGTTGTTTGTGTTGATTCACTAGAAACTTTTTTACTCGATGTTTGACGTTGAGATGATGACGAGTGCTTTGCAGATGGTGCACAACCAGTCAATACAGTGGCTGAAATAGCCGTGACTAATAAAGAAGAGACGATTTTATTCATGAAAACCTCCTAAAAGGTATATTTATATTTTCGTAGCTGACGTTTATTTTATCGTGCACTATTTTATTTATTAACGCAATTAATGTGGTTAAAACGGTTGCACAAAGGCGTAGGCCTTTTTCCTAGAAGCTACACCGTTTATGTATATAATAGTAGATGAGTATGCAGGCCACGGTAGTCGTTTTTTTGGTGGTGCCTCGTTTGTAAATGGAGGAAGAAGCAAATGGCCAACGAAGAATTATTGAACGAATCAATTGATGTTTATATTCACTTTTTAAAATACTTAGATGAATTTGTGTCACGACCAGCGGCAGAGTATCAAATTTCGTTTGAACAGTATTTGATTTTGCACGATGTTTCGCGGGAGAAAAACTTGACGTTGATGGAAATTGCAGCACGTCGGAATGTCACACGGAGCGCAGTTTCTCGTCAAATTCGTGCCTTATTAACCAAGGACTTGATTAAGCAAGTTGCGGATAGTCATGATCGTCGTCGAATGAATCTCAGCCTAACTGCTAAGGGTAGCAAGGCAGAATCGCAAATTAGTGAACGGGTTACTCACCGCTTCAGTGTTTGGATTAATGAATTCGGGGAGGATCAGGCTAAACAAGTGTTAGCCTTTATTCGTGAATTTGGGACTAAGTTTGCCGATCCAAATGGCACACACGATTCGCGCAAGCCAAAATGAGATAAGCCAATTTTAATGAAAACGGGGTAGTTGATGAATGACAACAGTCGTTGTGAATGAGGGTAGTGTTGATTTAGTAAATGGTGCGAGCGTTCAAGCTCATTTTGAGGTTCACGATGTTGAGCAGGGCGTATTATTGGTTCTGACTAATAGCAATGTGAGTGCAGATCAACTTGTCTCGTTGATGAATGAAAAAGAGGACGCAATTGGTGATGCGCTAGCTGATGCGACCAATCAGGATGTTAATGTGGTCTCTTGGCGTGATGAGGCAGGACAGACGCATCAGTTGCAGTAAGATGAAATGTGGACACCTGTTGAGAATGTTATTTTAATGAAATTAACGTGATGCTGTGTTGATCAGCATCTTTTTTATGGATTTGATAAAAATAACAAAAAAACTTCAATGTAAGGTAGATTGCAAATTTAATCCGAATTTTTGGACAAATTTGTCAGCATAACCTGATACGGTGTTTGCCAGTCGAGTATTTTAAGCGGTCGCTGGTTAATTTGGAGTAACGTCGTCGTTAAATCTTGAGCACTAATGTGTTCAAAACGAGTCCCTTTAGGATAAAAATAACGTAAATTCCGATTAAAGCGTTCATTACTACCACGTTCAGCTGGCGTATAAGCATGGCAGTAATAGGTCTTAATACCATATTGTGATTCAAGTGATACTAGCCCACTAAACTCAGTGCCACGGTCCACAGTAAAGCTGTGCACCGGACCATTAAAAGTGGTTAGGAACTTAGTTAGTGCTTCATTAACAGTCACTGTCGTCCGATCTTTTAACCGGTATGCCCAAAGGAACCGTGATTTTCGATCGATTAAAGTTAATAAAACTGCCTTACTATGCCCACGAGGACCAACGACTGTATCTAGTTCAAAATCGCCGATGCGATTACGTTGATTAATCATCATGGGACGCTGTTCAATTGATCGCCCCAAAGATTGATTATATTTGGATCGTTGGTCAACGTTACGCCGTTGGCGTACGCCATGTTCAGGTAGATCATTCAAGGAGAAATCAATTCTCTCCTGATTTAGCCAATTATAAATAGATTTAGTAGCTAGTTTAAATTCGTGAGCAATCATTCCTGGTGACCAGCTTAGACGTAAATGGTTGAGAATTTTTTGCTTTAACTCATCGCTCAGCTTAGTTTTCCGACCACATCGTGATCGCTTGTATTCGGCATCTGTTTGTGCTAATTCAGCCTGATAAGGTTGACATCGAGATAATTCATAAGAAATTGTTGACGGTGATCGGTTCAGCCGAACGCCCATTTGGATATTGGACAGCCCTAGTTCACAAAAGGTTTCGATTTTAATTCGTTCGGAATAGGTTATACTAGACAAAAGATCAGCTCCTAAAAGATGGGTTTGTGGTAAACACCATTTTAAAGGAAGCTGATCTTTTTTGTCCGAACAGCGTTCGGATTAATTTTACAATCTACCGTAACCATTTTCAAACGACCTTTATGGCTTGTAATTTGGGCAATTTCGGCACATAGTATACGTGGTTCAAAAAGGACTATCAATTTCGCAAAGATGGAGTGATTGTGACGGTTTTAAAATCTAAAAATTAAATGCGTAACAGTCCGATGTTACGTCGACTTAGCAAAAAGCCAATCAGTATCACTGATGTGTTTTTTGATGATGCGACGCTAGCGACCATCTTTGAAGGATTAGACCTGATTATTATTCAGGAATCAAAACGGAAAAGAGGGCACGAAAATGAGCAAAAAGCACGAAAAAAAAGAAGTCATGGACGACACGTTGGTGGCCGAGAAGAAGACTTCTAAGAAAAAACACTTTGTTGATACAACTGGTAATCATGCCAAGAGTTTGGATGAAGTGAACGGCTCCATTCTGGTGCCACAGCACGCAGGCTATTTCAGAACGTTACTAGCCTATACTGGACCGGGAGCATTGATCGCCGTTGGGTACATGGATCCTGGTAACTGGATCACGTCAATTGCCGGTGGTGCTCAGTACAAATACGCATTAATCAGTGTCATTCTGTTGTCGAGTTTAATTGCGATGTTGTTGCAAGCAATGTCAGCTCGCTTAGGAATTGTAACTGGTAAAGATTTGGCACAGATGACCCGTGAGCGAACGTCCCGTGGTATGGGAATCTTTCTATGGATCATTACAGAACTTGCAATTATGGCGACGGATGTCGCAGAAATTATTGGTTCAGGGATTGCGCTAGAGTTGTTGTTTGGTTTCCCGTTGATCGTTGGTTTGATTATCACGGCGTTTGATGTTTTGCTGCTGCTAGTGTTGATGAAAATGGGCTTCCGTAAAATTGAAGCGATTGTGGCCACATTGGTGGCTGTTATCCTGTTCGTCTTCTTGTATGAGGTCATTCTGGCCCAGCCAAACGTCCCACAGATCTTCGCTGGCTTCGTGCCACATCCGGGACAATTGCTAACGCACAAACCAATGCTTTACCTAGCATTAGGGATTGTGGGGGCCACGGTTATGCCACATGACTTGTACTTGGGATCATCTATCTCCCAAACGCGGGCTTTGGATCGTGACGATCACGACAGTGTTAAAAAGGCCATTCGTTTTACAGTTGCCGACTCAAACATTCAATTAACGATTGCATTTGTGGTCAACTGTCTGTTATTGATTCTGGGTGCGGCTCTGTTCTACGGCACTAACAGTGAACTCGGTCGCTTCGTTGATTTATTCAATGCGTTAAGCAACTCAAAGATTGTGGGCGCCATTGCCAGCCCATTGCTCAGCATGCTGTTTGCCATCGCGTTACTTGCTTCTGGTCAAAGTTCGACCATTACCGGTACGCTGGCTGGGCAAATAATTATGGAAGGTTTCATTCATCTTCGGATTCCGCTTTGGGCTCAGCGGCTGTTAACACGACTGATGTCCATTACACCAGTGTTGATATTTGCCTTTATCTATCATGGCAATGAGGCCAAGATTGAAAACTTGCTGACGTTATCACAGGTTTTCCTTAGTGTCGCGTTACCGTTTGCCATGGTGCCACTGGTTTTGTTCACCAGTAACAAAGAATTGATGGGTGATTTCCGTAATAAGACATGGGTAAAGTGGACGGCATGGCTCGTCACTGTCGTATTGATTATTTTAAACCTCTGGTTGATTGCTGGGGTCTTCACTGGCTGATCAGGGTTTAAAGCGTGAATTTACTTTGTAAGGAAATAAAACGTCTGCCAATATTTGGTGGGCGTTTTTGTTAGCCCTGAGGCAAGCCTCATACGTAGACGTTTATAAGGTCTCGTGTTATGATAATAGAGCACCTTTTGGGGGTGTTCTGGATTCGACAGGTATAGGTCGAGCTTGAACTGCGCTTCGTGGGTTGCGTCCACGTAAAAACGCTACCTAATTTTTATCTGCAAAAGATAACAATTCTTACGCTTTAGCTGCTTAATTGTAGCTTGACGTAGATCCGTCCGTTACGGCCCAGGTGGCGGGTTACGGGTCTCAAAAATTTGGGCTACGCTGTTAACTCACGCCTGAAGTGAGCAGAAGAGATTAATCAGGCTTAGCTAATCACGGTTGCCCGGTCAAACGGCGTTTTGGTTAGTGAAATTTAAATGGTTTGACTATGAGCGTAGAGGTTCGGGTGGCGATATGCTTGGACGCGGGTTCGATCCCCGCCACCTCCATAAAACTATACTAGTAATGAACTGAATGAGATTAATGCTCATTCTAGATTCATAGAGAACGCGTCATTCTGGCAAATCGTCAGAATGACGTTTTTTTTGCAAAAGTACGTATACAAAATCGTTCGTATGGACAATCTTTAAAACCGTAAGCCTAGTTGGTAAATAATGAAAATTTTTTTCGTGTAAAAATTAATCTGTAATGGACTAGTCCACAATCCGCTAAGCCGCGCGGATTAACGACTTTGCAAGTTGTAAACGTTATCAATAAATTAGAAAAGTTATGTAAAAGGGGTTGTAAAAACGCTTTCATTGTAAGAGAATAAACCGTAAACCTTTTACATGTTTATTTGTTAAGAAGAGAATTGAGGAGAAAAATTTTATGGCTAAGAAGAAAAAGTTAATCGGTGTTGACCTTGGTGGGACAACAATTAAATTCGCGATTTTAACCCTAGATGGTGACGTTCAACAAAAGTGGAGCGTACCAACCAACATTCTTGATGAGGGTTCACACATTATTCCCGATATTGTGCAATCAATTAATCATCACTTGGACTTGTACAAAATGAGTGCCAACGATTTCGCTGGTATTGGGATGGGGACACCTGGGACAGTTGATCTTGCAAACGGAACAGTCACTGCAGCCTACAACTTGAACTGGAAGACAACCCAGAAGGCTAAGGAACAGATCGAAGCTGGTACACATATGAAGTTTGCGTTGGACAACGATGCCAATGTTGCAGCCTTGGGTGAACGTTGGAAGGGTGCCGGTAACAACGAACCAGACGTGGACTTCATTACTTTAGGAACTGGTGTTGGTGGTGGTATTATCGCCAGCGGTCGTTTGCAACACGGTGTTAACGGCGCCGGTGGTGAAGTTGGTCACGTGACCGTTCAACCCGGTGGTTACTTATGTACCTGTGGCAAACATGGTTGTTTGGAAACCTACGCTTCAGCAACAGGGGTTGTTCACTTGGCACACGATTTTGCCGAAGAATATTCTGGTAACTCTAAACTTAAAAAAATGGTCGACAACGGCGATGAAATCACGTCCAAGATTGTCTTTGATTTAGCTAAACAAGGTGACTTTTTGGCTAACGAAGTAACAAACAAAGTGGGCCAGTACCTTGGCTTAGCTGTTGCTAACATGGCGAACGTGTTGAACCCAAGTTACGTTGTTATCGGTGGTGGCGTGTCGGCTGCTGGTCAGTTCTTACTTGACCTTGTTGACAAGACATTCCAGCAGGAGGCCTTTTCAACCGTTCGTGCTTCAACAACGCTGAAATTAGCTAAACTGGGCAACGATGCCGGTGTTATCGGTGCATCATCACTAGCATTACGTTTTGTCGACGGTGCTGACTTAAGTGAAGCTGCTAAAGTGGCCAATGTTGCGGCAACGGTTGCTGAATAATTGAATAAACTAGACAACGAAGAGATTTAGAGAATTGGAGATTTTTGAATCATGGGAGTTACAAACATTCTTATTGCTTTAGTCCCTGTCATTGCCTGGGGGAGCATTGGCCTTGTTTCAGGCCGATTGGGTGGTTCTGCCGCTCAGCAGACGCTCGGTATGACAATGGGGGCTGTTGTTTTTGGAATCATTGCTTGGTTTATTTATCGACCAACATTAGATGCCAAGGTTTGGATTGCCGGAATCTTATCCGGGCTGTTCTGGGTAGTTGGTCAAGGCGGCCAGTTTACCTCCATGAAAGCACTGGGTGTTTCCAAGACGATCCCGATTTCGACCGGGATGCAGCTTGCTGGTAACGCGCTAGCTGGCGTGTTGTTGTTCAGAGAATGGACAACGGGCCGTCAGTACACGTTGGGCACGCTTGCTGTGATTGCCCTGATCATTGGGGCGGCACTTACGTCAAGGGTTGACAAACGAAATGCTACGAAGACGGATCGTCATGAAAATACTGGCGCCGGTGCACGTGCTTTGACGTACTCAACCCTTGGTTACGTCGCTTACACGATCGTAATCAAGAGTTTTGAAAAATGGGGTAATGTTGGTGATGTTACGAACTTTACCCATGCGGTTGTTTTACCACAGTCCATTGGGATGTTCCTTGGTGCAATTGTGTTCGTTATCATGATTGGTGCCCGTAAAGAAATGTGGCAGTTACCATCTTGGAAAAACATTATTACCGGGCTCTTCTGGGGTACTGGTAACCTGTTCATGTTCTTGGCCACAATCAAAGTTGGTTTGGCGGTTGCCTATTCAATGGCCCAGATGGGAATCATCATCTCTACTTTTGGTTCTATTTGGCTGTTGGGTGAACGCAAGACGCATTGGGAAATGGTCAATATCATCATCGGCTCTGTCTTGATTATCGTTGGTGGTATCATGCTTGGAACAATGTAATAGCACTTAAAAAAGTTACAGCAGACGGTGCATGTCTGCTGTTTTTTGTTTGGCAAACAAAAAAACGAACGGAATCTATATCGCTCAATTGTGAAGAAAATTAAAAATTAGACCAAAAAAAATTTGAGTGGTCTAGGTGTTGATAGCATGGGGATGACGAGCAAAAATATTATTGATTTTGGTATATACCAATTTCATGAATTGGCTTTCATTGCCCACAGACCAATGTATTAGTGTATACTTGTAACCGTAATCATTATAAGAAAGAGGTAGGAGAAGCATGGCATATATTTCCTTTGATAGCTCGAATCTGACAAAGTTTGTTCACGATAATGAACTGGGTGAAATGCAGGCAATGGTCACTGCAGCTGACTCAGAATTACGTAATGGTACAGGTGCGGGTGCTGATTTCCGTGACTGGATCGATTTACCAACGAATTACGATAAGGACGAATTCAGCCGCATTAAGGCTGCTGCAAAGAAAATTCAAAGTGATTCAGAAGTATTGGTTGTCATTGGGATCGGTGGGTCATATCTTGGTGCACGTGCAGCCATTGACTTTTTAAACGAAGCCTTTTACACAGCACTTCCTGCTAGTGAACGTAAGGGTGCTTTGGTTCTGTTTGCTGGGAACTCAATTTCATCTTCATATGTTCACGATTTGATTCATGTTATTGGTGACCGTGACTTTTCTGTTAACGTTATTTCGAAATCTGGGACTACGACTGAACCATCAATCGCCTTCCGTATCTTCAAAGACAAGTTGGTTGAAAAGTACGGTGAAGCCGAAGCTAAGAAGCGTATCTATGCAACAACTGACCGTGCTCGCGGTGCGCTGAAGACTGAATCTGACGCTGAGGGTTACGAAGAATTCGTTGTTCCTGATGGCATTGGTGGTCGTTTCTCTGTATTGAGTGCTGTTGGTTTGTTACCAATTGCTGCTTCTGGTGCCGACATTGATAAATTGATGCAAGGTGCTGCAGACGCTTCTAAAGATTACACATCGGACAAGATTGAAGACAACGATGCTTACCGTTATGCCGCTTTGCGGAACATTTTGTACCGCAAGGGCAAGACGACGGAATTGTTGGAAAACTACGAACCAACCATGGCTTCCTTTGCTGAATGGTGGAAGCAATTAATGGGTGAATCAGAAGGAAAGGACCAAAAAGGCATTTACCCATCAAGTGCTAACTTCTCCACTGACTTGCATTCACTAGGCCAGTACATTCAAGAAGGTCGTCGTAACTTAATGGAAACCGTTGTTAAGGTTGATAAACCAAATTATGACATTGACATTCCTAAGGAAGACAGCGACCTTGACCAAATTGGCTACCTTGAAGGCAAGACGATGGATTATGTTAACACGCAAGCATTCCGCGCTGTTACACTAGCCCACACAGACGGCGATGTTCCTGTTATGGCCGTTCACATTCCTGATCAAACGGAATATTCACTTGGCTACTTAATCTACTTCTTCGAAGCTGCTGTGGGTATTTCTGGCTACTTGAACGGGATTAACCCATTCAACCAACCAGGTGTTGAAGCTTATAAAGTTAATATGTTCGCCCTTTTAGGCAAACCCGGATTTGAAAAGGAAACTGCCGAAATTCAAAAGCGTGTTCAAAAATAATTGTTCGTAAGTGACACTGAATAATTATTTAGTACAAATATACAAGTAAAACCGCATCTGCTGAGTAATTCAGTAGGTGCGGTTTTGTTTGTGCTACGTATTAATCTTTGGGAGACTGCCATTCGTCTCGTAAGACTCCATATTTCACAGAATCCCAGTATTGACCCTGCCAATAGCGAACCTGTCGAATCGCTGCTTCCCGTTTCAAGTGTAAATGTTCAGCGACACCAATCATGCGAACATTGCCGGACCAGGTTGTGAGGCCAATGTGAGGAAGGTCGACCATTTGCCACAGTGCATCGATCCATTTGGCCAGCGCTTGATGACCAAGACCTTGATGCCAATTTGTTTGGTCATAAATAGAAATACCCACATCAAGCCACCGTTTAAGGTCACCGTCATCATAATAAGCAAAAACCATACCGACCATCCTATCGTCGACTCTGATAACCTGGCGAAAGGGATTGTGAATATACTGTTCTTTTACGGGACCGTTCACAAATTCTTCACGTGTCGGTAAAACGTCATGAAAGTAAGGACCGTTCCATTTTGTCCACTCAGCATTTGGATTGCTAAAAGCCAATTGCCAAAAGTCAGCAGCTTCGTTTGGCTGTAATTCAGATAAGGTTAATTCCATGAAGTCATCCCCAGATATTATATTGACCCAAGTGTACGCCAATAAAAGGATTTTTAGCAGAATAAACTTACATGCCCCAAAAATGATTTTAGAATTCACAAGCATTTGTTTTGAATAATGATAACGATTAATTATAAATTATGATTACGCAAAAAATTAATCGAAAGAAGGCCATTATTATGATTACAAACGCAACGGAATTTATTCACGATTTACACAAAGTTTTACGCGGTGCAGCTAAACGTGCCGACGAAGATATAACTAAAACCATTAAGACTGTCAGTTATAAATTAAAACAAAGTGGTTCACTTCATTACGAACTTTCGCGGTGGCGTTGCTCGGATGCGCGTCAGCATGAATTTACGTTTAAGAAAAATAATGACGGCACCTATACGTACGTTTATAGTCGCTAAGACAATCATTATCAGGATGAAGCGGATTTAAAGGACAGTGTGGAGGGGACAAAATGAAATTATTCAAGCAAATTGGCACTAGTTTAACGTTAGTCGGGTGTGCGTGTGGTATTACGGTTGGTCTTTCAAATACTCAAGTATCAGCTGATCAAGTTTCTTGGCTGGGTACAACGACAGTTCAAACGCCATCTGCGGTTCAAAATCAAGACAGCGGTTCACTGATAACAGGGAACATAAGCGGAACTCATTTGTTATCTGGTCAAGCATTGATGGCGGCCCAACAAGCTGGGCAACAAGGATTCTATGACGGCATTGATGGCTATCCAGTGGGACAGTGTACGGGATTTGTTGCAGCCGTTTTGCGCCAACAACAAATTCCGGTTAACACATACAGTTATCTGGGTAACGGTGACCAATGGGCCGAATCGGCAACACAACGGGGATTATTGGTCGATTTTCGACCAGCGGTAGGTTCCGTGGTGTCGTTTAAATCGATGCACGTTGCCTATGTTACGGAAGTAAACGATATTACCGGAACCTTCAAAATTATGGAAGGAAATTTTGAAGGACAGGCGCTGCATGAGCGTACCTTAACGATGAACGACGATATTGCAGGGATTATTCATTTTGAAAAGCTGTCGACTGCATCTCAATCTACGCTTACTGTTTGATAAATGCGGCATTATTTTGAATATAAGCCATTTCATCAAAGATAATGTGTTGCTGAAGTGATTCGGCTGTTTCGACATCAATGGTGCCTTTGTCGAGGGCGTTTTGAACAAATTCATATTCGGCGTGGAAAGCGGTTAGAAAAAGTTGATAAACGACTTGCGGGACGGGATCCGGCATGTTCATCCGACGATGGCGTTCCCGATAAAAACGCTGAACATCATGCAGTTCGACGGTCGTGACTTCGCCGTGTTGATGACGTTCTTGTCGAAGGGCGTGCATGACTGCTTGATAGCCAACTTCTTCTAAAGGGCGAATGTCTTCACCGTGCGCATGAAATTGACGCTGCCAATAAAATTGTTCAGCAATCAATGGTGTTGTGAAGAACATTTCTTCGCCAAACTTAAGGTCACGACTCAAGCGACTAGAATGGACACCAAAACGCACTCGGAGCCATAGATTCTGCCAAACGGTATTATTGAACGTGAATTTGGTCAGGTCTAAAAAACGCAGGTAATAATACGTTTCGTCATCGCTAAAATCACCCTGATCATGCTTACGATTGATGACCTCGCGTTCGGCAGCATCAGTAATTTCAAACAGTCGCCGTTGCTCACGACGATGTGGACGATTGTTTTGATGAAGTTGTTGACTCAACGCATCGACCACGATGTGTGTTTCAGTTGGCGCGTTTTTGTTGGAACGAACTTTGTTCATAGCGGTCATAATCATTTCTCGTGTCCACTGGTTCATCGGCTTTGTCTGATTGCCAGTGGGCATTTTTGTGATGATTGGCACAGCGATGGCGGCTACCGTCAGACTGATTAAAATGACCACCGTGACGACGAAGATGAGTGCGTTCCGATCAGTAATTAAATCGTGACCGTTGATGGTTGGCAGCAGGAAGGCTAAGGACAGTGAAATAGTCCCACTGGCACCACTGACCGCCATTAGCCAGGCGTCTTGCCAGCGATGGTTGCTAGAAATGTGCATCCAAACTAAAAAACGCGACCACAGTAAGCGAATAGCAAATTTCAAAACATACAGCACAATCCCAATAATAACCAGCAATCCAAGGAGACCTGGATGCTTAGAAATGATTTGCCCCATGATTGTCGGCAAGGATACGCCTAGAAGGACGAAAACAACCCCTGTGAGCGCATCCTGAACAATTTCCCATATGTTTGACCGGACGAGCTGTACCCGACTTGAAACAAGCTGTAAACTGTCATTTTCCATTCCTTGAAACAAGCCAGCAGCAACGACCGCCAAAATTCCGGACAACGTTAAGCGTTCGGCGACGAAATAAGCTAGAAATGGCACTAATAATTCTAATGTAATCATGACGAATGGTGTGTCATCACCAGCTTGAATAAGCTCGCGGCGAATGCTTAAAAAGAGTGCACCGATAATTGCCCCGGTGATCAAGCCTCCGATAAACTCTAACGCAAACACACCAACTGCTCTGTTAGTCGAAAATGAACCAGTAGTAAAGGCTAGTAGGGACAGATCGAATGCCACAAAGCCGGATGCGTCGTTAAATAATGATTCGTTTTGCATGATAGTGAAGGGAACTTGGAAGTTTGGATTGGGCTGAGCAAAAGCGCTGACAGCTGATGCATCGGTTGGGGTCACGATAGCACATAGCGCAATGGCTAAGGCTAGTGGCAGAAATGGAAACAGTAAGTGAAGTGCACTACCAACGATAATCACGGTGGCAATGACAAGCATGATGGACAGCGAAAAAATGTTGATGGCGCCGCGACCAATCCAGTAGCGAGAGGCCGATTGTGCTTCGTTATAGAGCAAAGGAGCCACGATGAAAAATAAAAACAAATTGGGATTAAAAATGTAGTGGTGATACAGCGGCAGCAGCGCCAATAAAATCCCCACCACAATAAAGACAATGGGGAGCGGCACGCGGTTGAGATGATGATGCATGATCACAGCGGCCACGACTGCAATTAAAATGATGAGAAGAAAGAATGTATTCTCCATATCAAGGCTCCATTTCATTAGGTTCTGTATACAACAATCATGGACGAAATTAATGATCGACGCAAACAAAAATGTCTTCAAAAAACAATCTGGCGTATTGCTGAATATCCTTGGCAGTTACTAGCAAATTTTGTAACAAGGACGATTGACGATCAACAACAGGAATACAGGCGTAAAAAATGCAGTCAAAATAGTTTTATGTTATAAATACAATAAGCTAAGGAAATGAAATATAGGAGGCAGAACATGACATTTAAACCGAAACGCATTTTAGTTCCGACAGATGGCTCAGAAAACGCACAGTTAGCCTTGCGTAAAGCAGTTGATATTGCTAAAGCGGCGGGTGCAGACATTCTATTACTGCAAGTTGTTGCGCCGTTGTATGCGGCTCCTGAATACGCAATGGCGGGGATGTCAGAAGGAATGCTGACGCAGGCTAAAAAATATGTTGGAGAACTGGCGCAAAAGATGCAGGCAGAAACTGGCTTTGACCGTATTTCGGCCTTTGCAATGCAGGACGCGCCAAAGCCAACGATTGCCAAGACTTTTCCAGAGCATCATGACATCGACTTAATTGTTATCGGTGCTACTGGAACAAACGCATTTGAGCGAGCAATTCTCGGATCAACAACAGGATACGTGGTGCGTAATGCGGACGTAGATGTGCTAGTTGTCAAAGAGGATGAAACTGAATAAATTCAGAATTGACAACAAAAAACGGCGCCCTGAAATATCAGGTGCGTCGTTTTTTGAGTTTAATATGATGCTCCACAATCATGATAATTATTAAGATAATCTAGTAGGATCATCACTTTGTGTCGTTTGCATAAATACTTCCAGTGGAATGCCAAAATGCTGGTTAAGTAAAGAAATCTCACGAACGTTAAATTGAGAATGCCCGTGTAATTTGCGACTTACAGTACTTTTGTTGATTTGCAATAAATCGGCGACCTCAAGCTGTGTTATACCCCTTGATTTCAGCCATCCCGAGACTGGGAAAATTTCCATGGTTACCACGCCCTTAATAATTAAATGTTTAAACCGTTCCCTTATATGGGAATAGTAACCTTAATTCTCGATGCTCGCAAGTCGAATTTCTTATTTACCGCGTATTCCCGTCAATAAATTGATAAAATGAGCACTAAAGGAGCTGACTTGCAACATGGAAACAAAACCAACTGATATTCAAACGTGGTTACACCTTTCGCGAAAGCAAAAGGGTCTCACTGGCAAGGAAGTGTTGCGACAACTGGAGGAGCGTTACAACTTTCGAATTAGTAAATCAGCTTTTTATCGTTATGAAGATCCTGATACTAGCCTTAAGTCGATTCCACTTTTGCTGATAGTTGCCTTATGTGACATTTACGATCGAGACTTTGAGGAGCCATTTAAAATTGTTCGCAAACAAATTTCGATAGACTAATAATGGCCGCCGCAGGGTGGTGTTTTTATTTCAGTAGCTTAACGGCTGTTACATTATTGCAACGGCCGTTATTTTTAGTTTTAGACTTAAAAAAAGCAATGAAAAATGAGAATTTAAAAAAGTCGCCATTTTTATGCGTTAAGGCGTTGACGTCATCTGTCAGTACTGTATAATTAATTAAGTAAATTTGCCCCATGGTCAAATTGGTTAAGACGTCGCCCTCTCAAGGCGGAGTTCTGGGTTCGATCCCCAGTGGGGTGATTTAAAGTCACCCGGGCGCTTGCTTGGCAGATTTACGACTTTAATAATGGATTATTGGGTATTAGCCAAATTGGTAAGGCACCGGACTCTGAATCCGTAATGTACTGGTTCGAATCCAGTATACCCAATTATTGCGTTCACAAGAACGCCGGTATCAAAGGGTTTCTAAGCCTTATTTTCAAAACCGTGTACGAACCGTGTACGAGATTGAAAAGCTTAGAGCTCTTTTTTTGTTTTCAAACTAAAATGTGTCGTACATTCGGATTCTTAAGAATGATTTTCAAACAAAGCCTGCCAGAAACAGATGACACATCGAATCTTAAAAAAGATAGTCAGGTGATTTTATCAATTATTACATTGCTAGCTCGTTTGCTAACATACCGCTCGTTCGTGAAATTGCGGCTCGTCTGGATCAATCAGGGTGTCAAAACGTGTATGACTGGACCGTTAATGAAGCCAATACTGTTGAAGCGTTACAAAAAATTGGTATTCACGAGAAAACGGCAGTCATGAGTTGCGATGTGTTTATCATGATTTATCCGGCCGGAAAGGGCGCCAACACTGAGCTGGGATTGGCGTTAGCCGCAGATAGAAAAATATATATTTATGCTACAAATCATGATATTTGGAATGTCGCCAAAACCAGCACGTTTTACCAATTGCCTGAGGTTACTATCGTTTCTGGCAGTATCGCTAAGCTTACGGCCTTAGTGTTAGATACTGCTAAGTGATACGAATAAAATTTAATCGCTAAATATTGTTTGACGTTGTGGTTACAAAATAAGCCGACCATTTCCTGGTTCGGCTTTTTTTGTTGGGCAAATTACAAGTTTAATCCGAACAAGCCCGGAATCTTTCAATGGCAGTCTGTTGATGATGTATTTTTAATGGTCGTTGATTAATTAGTTCAAGTGCTACTAGGATCTCATCAGTCGTTACTTGGCTAAAATTGGTCTTTTTCGGGAAGAACCAGCGTAACCGTCTATTAAAATATTCATTGGAACCTCGCTCCCATGGTGAATATGGATGGCAAAAATAAACTTTGATCTGATAATCCTGTTCTAAGGCCTGATAATTGGCAAACTCTTTACCATGATCAACAGTAATGGATTTTACTTGGGGACCGAAGGCCCCCATAAACTTGCCAAAGGCGGTGTTTAGAGCCTTAGCCGTTCTATTAGGGGCTTTGATGGCCCATAGAAGTCGGGTCTTACGTTCTACGAATGTAACCAGACATGATCGTGACTCACTTCGACTAGAAAGCACCGTATCTACTTCCCAATGACCAAAAGCTAATCGTTGATTAACAGTTGTTGGCCGTTGTTCGATGGAAGTCCCACTTGTAAATTTCCCACGATTTTCGCTCACTCGGTGCTGGCGGACATTCCGATTGGGTAGATCAGTCAATTTGAAGGGGAGCCAGCCACGATTAAGCCAATTATAAATTGACGCAGTGCTCAAGTTATAAGCGGCCGCAATGGTTTCTGGTGACCAGGTTAATCGTAAGTGATTGGTAATTAAAGTCGCTAATGCTGCCGTCAGCATCGAACGACGACCGCAATTCCGCCTTTTGCGATCTGCATCTTGCTGAGCTAATTCTGGATCATAAGGTTTAACCCGGTCCAACTCATAGCTAATCGTAGCTTTGGCGACGCCTAAGGCGTCAGCCATTACTTGGTAAGATTTATTCCCCTCATTGACCAGTTGTGCTAGTGCGCCACGTTGAAAACGTGATAAAGTAGATGTACCCAAAGTAATCACTCCCTATATTGGTTGGAATTAGCTACTACCATTGTAAGTGATTACTTTGGGCTTTTTAATTTCTGTTCGGATTAATTATAGAATTTGCCATTTACGTTATTTTTATCCTAAGGGGACTCGTTTTGAGCACATTAGTGCTCAAGATTTAACGACGACGTTACTCCAAATTAACCAGAGACCGCTTAAAATACTTGACTGGAAAACACCGTATCAGGTTATGCTGACCAATTTGTCCAAAAATTCGGATTAAATTTGCAATCTACCTTATATTCAACTTTTTGTGATGCTGTTTTTAAGCAGTAACAATTTGGCAAAATTCTACAATTTCACCATTAGGTCCCTGGATATTAAAGTATTTAATTCCGTGGTCCCAGAAGGGCAGTGATTGAACTTCGTGGTCAATCATTGTGAAACCGGCGTCTTTAGCGGCAATGAATGCTTCATCCGCGTTGCTAGTATTTAGGGAAATATGATTGATTGCACCAGGCTTCATTGGCGTTTCATCAGCTGTCCAAGTTTCAATAGTGAGGTGGTTAAGCGTCATGAAAGCAACTTGACCGTCGCCATTCTTGAATTGGCCCCGTTTAGTAAAACCGAGTGATTCCCAAAAAGCAATGGACTTAGATAAATCTGTTGTTGGAATACCCACGTGTTGAACGTCGTCGATAAAATCTGTAATTTTCATAATGATATCCTTTCAAGTTTGAGTGACTTTTGATTAAGCATTCGTTTGTTTCGGGGATGGTGTGGCGTTTTCTGCATGGCCAACATCCAGGGCTTGATGCTTTAAGTTAGGGAACACAACACGGTCCGCAATTCCCGTGATGCCGCCTTGGAAGACGAAGGCAAACAGGGTGCCAATCCCAAAATTAGTGAAGTCGCGGGTGATGGCAAACGCAATGATGGCCATGATGGTCGGTGGAATGTAAGAAGCCCACATTGCTAGGTTGGCGTTACCACGACAATATTTGAAACGAAGAATCTGCATTAAATCATCTGCTGGATGCAAAACGAGGTTGACGCGTTGGTAAATTGAAATTGCGATAGCGATGAGTGCAACGCCAAGAAAATTTAAAATGACGTAAAAGGTAGATTGCAAATTTAATCCGAATTTTTGGACAAATTGGTCAGCATAACCTGATACGGTGTTTTCCAGTCAAGTATTTTAAGCGGTCTCTGGTTAATTTGGAGTAACGTCGTCGTTAAATCTTGAGCACTAATGTGCTCAAAACGAGTCCCCTTAGGATAAAAATAACGTAAATTCCGATTAAAGCGTTCATTACTACCACGTTCAGCTGGCGTATAAGCATGACAGTAATAGGTCTTAATACCATATTGTGATTCAAATGATACTAGCCCACTAAACTCAGTACCACGGTCCACAGTAAAACTGTGCACCGGTCCATTAAAAGTTGTTAGGAACTTAGTCAGTGCTTCATTAACACTCGCTGTCGTTCGGTCCTTTAACCGATATGCCCAAAGGAACCGTGATTTGCGATCGATTAAAGTTAATAAAACTGCCTTACTATGCCCACGAGGGCCAACGACGGTATCTAGTTCAAAATCACCGATGCGATTACGTTGATTAATCATCATGGGACGCTGTTCAATCGATCGCCCCAAAGATTGATTATATTTGGATCGTTGGTCAACGTTACGCCGTTGGCGTACGCCATGTTCAGGTAGATCATTCAAGGAGAAACCAATTCTCCCCTGATTTAGCCAATTATAAATAGATTTAGTCGCTAGTTTAAATTCGTGAGCAATCATTCCTGGTGACCAGCTTAGATGTAAATGGTTGAGAATTGTTTGCTTTAACTCATCGCTCAGCTTAGTTTTCCGACCACATCGTGATCGCTTGTATTCGGCATCTGTTTGTGCTAATTCAGCCTGATAAGGTTGACATCGAGATAATTCATAAGAAATTGTTGACGGTGATCGGTTCAGCCGAACGCCCATTTGGATATTGGACAGCCCTAGTTCACAAAAGGTTTCGATTTTAATTCGTTCGGAATAGGTTATACTAGACAAAAGATCAGCTCCTAAAAGATGGGTTTGTTGTAAACACCATTTTAAAGGAAGCTGATCTTTTTTGTCCGAACAGCGTTCGGATTAATTTTACAATCTACTAAAAGCTAATCATCCAAATGCCATGGGCCTGCGGGAGGCCAGCAAATAATTGTGGATAAACACCGTTAAAGAAATCCGCAAATAGTTGAATCAAGGCTGAGAAGGGCACCATAAAAATCAAGTTGCCGAGAGCCCGACGCCATTCCCATTTGCCCACTAAAATGGCGTTTAAGACAGTGGTCAACATTCCAAAGATAAGGAATGCCCAGAATAGATTCCAGTGAATGGCAGTCCCTAAATTCGCCTCAGCAGCCGTCCAATACGCGGAACCAAGAAAAGATGGGTGAATCTTTGACGACGTGACCAAGGTTAAGACATTTCCCGCCGAGTTAATTACCAATGAAAGAATGAAAAGGCCGATTGCAGATCCCATGGAAATGGTACGGCCATTGTTTGATTGTGTCGTCATGTTGAAAACTCCTCACTTAATATAGGACCAAAGAAACGCGTTATGCTTGTAGTTCTCGCAATGCTAATGCAAAGTTACCCAGTGTCGCTGAGCCGTTATGTTTAATGGCAGGCATGGCGATGTAATCGTCAAGATTACCAACATTAACGTAGTCGTTCAGAAGTTCACTGAACTGTTGGCGAACTTTCTTTAAAAATGTCTCGCTGACCACGCCGCCACCAAAAATGATTTTGCCGGGTCTCATAATTAGCGTGACCTGCAATGCTGCTTGGGCAACGTAATATGCCATGATGTCCCAGACATGGTCAGTTAATGGGACTTCCTTGCCAGGTTTGCCAGTCCGAGCTTCAAACGTTGGCCCAGCGACTAAACCTTCAAGACAGTCGCCGTGAAATGGGCAAATACCTTTGAAATCGAGGTCATCAGGGTGACGTTTGAGACGCACATGGCCCATTTCTGGATGGCCCATTTCACCAAGAAAGTCGCCATCAATAATGGCGCCAGCGCCAACACCAGTACCAATGGTGTAGTAAACCAACGAGTTGATTCGTTCATTGGTTAGCGTCGACATAACATACTCACCATAAGCTGAACCATTGACGTCAGTTGTCCAAAACATGGGAATGTCAAAGGCTTTTTTTAATGTGCCAATGAAGTCTGTATCTGCCCAATTAGGCTTAGGTGTATTGGTGATGTAACCGTACTTGGGATCGTTACGGCGTAGTTCAATTGGACCAAATGAGGCCACCGATAGTGCTTTAATATCGAATTGACGAAAGTAGTCAATCGTCTTTTGGAGGGTTTCCGCCGGCGTGGTTGTGGGGAAACTAACAATATCCTTCGTTCGGTAATTTTCGTCACCAACGGCACAAACAAATTTAGTACCGCCTGCTTCAACGCTACCTAATAACATAGTGATGCTTCCTTTCTGATACTCAGTAAATGTAGTTGAAATAAAAATGTGAATGATTAATTTAAAACTTGTAAGCGATTACAATGTCTAATCATAGCCACACACAGAAAGGAGAACAATCTTTATTTGAGGATATTGTTAACTTAATCACTAACCATGTTGATTGTTATACTCCCGTTGTGATGGGCTTTTAAAGGGGGTAAAGGAAATCAATTAGGCAGCTGTGAAAGCCGAAGAACGGTCAAAGCACCGAGACAAACGTTTGTCTTTGAAAGGCGAAAAATCATTATGAAAATGGTTAATCGTTTTCATGTAGTCAAGTTAAAAACGATAGAGACAAACGTTTGTTTTAAACGCAATGAAGGTGAGCAAAACATTGAAGTAACAGGCCCGAAACAGGTGAAGATACTGCCTAGGCAAGGCTGACAACTGGGGTCAATTTGGCCTAATTTGCTTTAAAAGTGGGTTGTTTCATGACCGGAGAATTTTTACAATAACGAATGTTATGAAATTCACATACAAATCAGAAACGGGGTTTATGAAATGAAGGCACTTGTTCTTGAAGGCTTAAAAGATATGAACGTGCGTGATATCGACGCACCCAAGGTTCCAGCCAATGAAGTAAAAATCCAAATGAAATATGCGGGCATCTGTGGCACGGATACGCATCTTTACCAAGGGCTCCCAGGTTCAGCTCAAGCAACGCCACCAATCGTTTTAGGTCATGAGAATTCAGGTCAAGTGGTCGAAGTTGGTGCTGACGTCACGACAATTAAAGTTGGCGATCGGGTGACAATTGACCCCAACATTTACTGTGGTCATTGTCGTTACTGTCGTGAAGGCCGTCCTCAATTGTGTGAGAACTTGTCAGCCGTTGGTGTAACACGGAATGGTGGACTTGCGGAGTTTGTTACTGCCCCAGAATCTGTCGTTTACCCAATTCCTGATGAACTGTCTTTTAAAGCGGCTGCTTTAACCGAACCAGTTAGTTGTGCTGTGCATGGGGTGAAATTACTGGATTTAGATCCTGCCCAACATGTGTTAATTATTGGTGATGGTTTTATCGCCCAACTGTTTACAGCGATGATTAAGTCATTGGGTGTGACGCATGTTGACGTTAGTGGTCACAATGATCAAAAACGTGACCTGATGAAACGTTTGGGTGCTGAGAACGTTTATAACAACGGCACCGAAACTGTTCCTTCTGGTTATGACGTGGTCGTTGAAGTTGTTGGCGCACCTGCGACTCAAGCTGCCGCGGTTGACGCTGCAGGTAAGGGTGGTCAGGTCTTGATGTTTGGGGTTGCTAACCCAGATCAAACTTTCGCACTGAACTCTTATGACATTTTCCAAAAAGAACTGACAATTAAAGGTTCCTTCATCAACCCATACGCTTTTGAAGATTCACTGGCATTTTTGGCAGGTCATCAGGAATTAGTTGAATCATTAATTTCAGATGAATTAACGTTTGACCAAGTTGCTGATTTTCTTGGTGGCAAGTTTGATCACAAAGTCAACAAAGCCATCGTCAACGTTAGCGAAAGTGTTAAATAGTTAAGCAATATTTTCCCGGAATCAAATTTTTGTTGTATGCAAAAAGCACGCGTTCTCCTCACTTTTTAGTGAGGGAACGCGTGCTTTTACTTGCTACAGAATCTATTTAATTAGCGATGATCCGAATCTGCGTTTAAGGTTAATTGCATTTCTACAAATGGATACTGACCACCATTTGTGGCTTGCCTTTTCCTTGGCCCGTTAATGATGGTTCCAGTCCGAGACCAACTTCAACAATCGAACACTAAAAGTTTTGGTGTAACGTGACTGGTAACCGTTGGGTCGTAATTGGCGCAGTCGGTGTCGCAATTCGGTTGAGCAAAGTTGTTACAGCGGCGTGACCAATGGCATACGTCGACTGTTGGACGGCAACCAGATCCACATCGAGGTAATCAAACCAACTGAGGTAGTCAAATGTGCCCAACTTAAAAGTAGCAAGTTTTCCCTGTTGCTTGAGCAATTTCATGACTTGGCTGAGGATAACACTGTCAGCAACTATCAGGCTATCGATTTTTTCCTGTTGTAGGAGTTCGTTGAGCGCTTTAGCCGTGGCAGCAGGCGTATAGTCCGTTTGACGGGTGAGGTTACGTTTGGCTGGCAAACCATTATCCGTGAGCGCTTGTTGGTAACCATTGAGACGCTCGATTGCTGAAAACGCGACCTGACTACCAATAAAACCAATCCGTTTGCCACCGGCGTCAATCAAGCGCTGAGTCAGATCACGAGCGGCGGCCGGATTATCTGTTAACACAGCATCATAGTGATGAATGCTATCTGCATTGGGCACTCGGTCCACGAAAACAGTGGGTGTGGTTTGCGTTAGCTTATCGTAGTTATCAATCCCACCAGTACTGGCAATAATTAAACCGTCAACCATCTGACCGGTTAGCGCATTCAAAAAACGCGTTTCTTTTGCAGCTTGTTCATCTGTATTAAACAACACCATGCGTTTACCAGACAGGGCCAATTCGTCGCCGATACCGCGAAGAAGCTCCGTGAAGTAGGGATTAAGAATATTACTGACAATGATACCGATCGTGTCCGTTTGTTGATTACGAATACTTTGCGCCAACGTATTTGGCTGAAAGTTCATGTCTTCTGCAATTTGATGAATTCGTGCCCGTGTGGCAGGTGTCACGCGGGGACTATCCCTCAGGGCGCGAGAAACCGTTGACGGTGCCATCCCGACACGTTTGGCAACATCTGCTAACGTTACGTGTTTTGCCATGTTAACTTCCTCCGTTTGCAACAAAAGATACTCATCATTGTGAATGATTAAACTAATTTTAGCATATTCGTTTATTTTCAATAAGCCGGATTAGTGGTGAAACAACAATTGCCATTCTAACCACAGCCACAGGCCAAATAAAACTAGCACATAGATAGCACATGCCCAGAAGGCAATGATAATAAACGTGTTGATAATAAACATTCGGACAACCAACAACCCTAAGGCTAAAACTGCAGCAATGACCAAGCGTCGTTGAATGCCGTCCAGATGTTGACGAAGTTCTTGTTGAGACAAACTGACCAATCCTTCCTCTTTTCTTGCATTTTACACGCTGAACACGTTAGGGTGGTAAGTAACATCAATTAATTAATGAATTTAGGCAAGTAAATTTGTAAAACTAGAGAAAAAGGGTGAATAACCGTGTTCTTATCGATGAGCCACTTAAACAAGACATACTCCGGTAATAAGGTCGCCGTTGAAGATTTTAACTTGGAAATTGAAAAAGGCGAGTTTATCTGTTTTATCGGGACTTCTGGATCCGGCAAAACAACGACTATGAGAATGATTAACCGAATGTTAAACCAAACGTCCGGTACGATTCAAATTGAGGGACAGGATATTTCTAAAATGAATCCGGTCCAATTGCGGCGTCGGATTGGCTATGTAATCCAAAATATTGGTTTGCTGCCACACATGACGATTCGTGACAACATTACGTTGGTGCCCCGCCTCTTGAAATGGCCTGAGGACAAACGTAATCAACGCGCTAAAGAAATGATTGAGATGGTTGAACTGCCAGACAGTTTCCTAGACCGTTATCCGGCTGAATTGTCCGGTGGTCAGCAACAAAGAATCGGTGTGGCCCGTGCACTGGCCGCGGATCAGGATATTATCCTGATGGATGAAGCCTTTAGTGCACTGGACCCCGTGACCCGTGAAATGTTGCAAGACCTCGTGAAAAATTTGCAGCAACAGTCTGGCAAGACCTTTGTGTTCGTCACTCATGACATGGATGAAGCCTTAAAGTTGGCAACACGCATTGTGGTGATGTCCCACGGGAAAATGGTTCAGGTGGCTACGCCGGAAGAAATTTTACGACACCCGGCTAACGACTTCGTTGAAGAGCTGATTGGCCGTGAACGCCTTATTCAGGCTAAGCCAAGTATCACCACTGTTGGCCAGGTGATGTTAAAAACACCGGTTGCGATGGTTTCATCGGCCACTTTGGTGCAGGCATTGAAGCTAATGCACGATCGGCGAGTTGATACGCTACTGGTGACGGATAAAGAGAATCATTTGCGCGGCTTCGTTGATATTGAGACCCTAAACGACAACTACTCACCAACCAAACAGTTGGGGGATATTTTTAACGAACGCATTTTCTATGTAAATGAGAATGCGGTCATTCGTGATACCGTGGATCGTATCTTGAAGCACGGTTACAAAAACGTGCCTGTTGTGGACGACGATGGCAAGCTGGTCGGTATCGTGACGCGTGCCGCGTTGGTGGACATCGTGTATGACGCATTGTTTGTCGATGATAAGTTGGATAGTACAGGCAATGATGATCAGGAGACGACGGGGATGACTCAACCGAGCGCTGAAAGTGCCACGAGTCAAACAGCTGAGTCTTCTCAAAGCCAGCAAGCCAGTGCGGAATCTGCTAGTACAGCAACATCTGATGAGACAAAGGTGGGTGATTAATGATGATCACCTTCCTACAAAATTTTGGTGGCCAATTAATCTTCAAAACGTGGCAGCACCTGTATATTTCAGGAATTTCCTTGTTTCTTGGCGTAATCGTGGCGATTCCGCTTGGCGTTTTGTTGACACGATTTAAAAAGATTGCCGGGATTGTTATTGGGTTAGCCAGTGTCTTACAAACGGTCCCAGCGATGGCCCTACTAGCATTGATGATTCCACTGTTTGGTATTGGCGCTAAACCAGCTATTATTGCGTTATTTATCTATTCGTTGTTACCGATTTTAAGAAATACGTACTTAGGATTAGAAGATGTGAATCCCAGCGTCTTAGACGCCGCTAAGGGGATGGGCATGAGCGAACTTGAGTCCATTCGAATGGTTGAGTTACCGCTGGCAGCACCGGTGATTATGGCCGGTGTCCGTTTGTCAGGCACTTACGTCATTGCATGGGCAACGTTAGCTTCCTATATCGGTGCAGGCGGCCTTGGGGACTTTATCTTCAACGGTTTGAACTTGTACCGGGGTGACCTGATTCTTGGTGGTTCAATTCCCGTTATTATTTTGGCGCTAGTTGTGGATTATTTGTTGGGTCTGCTAGAAAAGGCTCTGACACCGCGGGTTATCGGCGATGAAGGGGGTCAAAGCTAATGCGACATTTACAACGAAAAGTTTGGTCATTGGTCATTGTTGCACTAGCCGGTGTGATGCTTTTGAGTGGCTGTGGTTTTCCTGGTCTCAACAACTCGTCAACAGGAACCGTTCGGATTGCTTCCATGTCGACGACGGAATCACAGATCATGGCAGAAATGTTAAAGGATCTGATTGAGCATGACACGAATTATAAAGCAACGATCGTTTCCAATTTAGGTTCAGGTAATGTTACCTTCAACGCGCAAAAGCGTAATGACGCGGATTTATCTGCGGTGCGTTATACGGGAACGGATTTAGAGTCGATCATGGGTAAAAAGATTGACCGCTCTCGCACGCAGGCCCAAACGGATGCTTACGTTCACCAATACTTTAAAAAGCATTATCACATGACGTACTTCCCGAGCTATGGATTTGCGGATACTTATGCGTGGATGGTGACGAAAGATTATGCCAAAAAGAATCATGTGAATACAGTTAGCGACCTAAAGTCACACGCTAGTCAGATGAAAGTGGGGATCGATCCGATTTGGGAGAATCGTCATGGCGACGGTTACGCCGATTTCAAACGGACTTATGGGTTCTCGTTTGGCGATTTGTATCCCATGCAGATTGGTTTGGTTTATGAAGCACTGTCACAAGGCCGGATGGATGCTGTGCTAGGCTATTCTACAGATGGGCGAATTAAGAGTTATAACTTAAAGGTTTTAAAGGACAATAAGAATTTCTTCCCGCCCTATAACTGTAGCGTTGTGGCCAACGATGCTGCCTTGAAGAAGTATCCTCAACTGAAAAAGACACTGCGTAAACTGAGCGGCAAAATTAGTTTGAACACGATGCAGAAGTTGAATTACGAAGTGGATAATAATCTTGAGGAACCTGCGACGGTTGCCCAACGTTACTTGCATCAACATAATTATTTTGAAGGGGGTCGGTAATATGAGTCAGCTAAATATATGGCAACAATTACTGTATTATTTTCAGCATAATGGCTTATATGTTTTGAGTCAGTTTAACCGACACTTCCTTATTTCGATTTATGGTGTGTTGTTTGCTGCAATCGTTGGCATTCCGATTGGCATCTTGATTGCCCGCAACCGTCATTTGAGTGGCTGGGTAATCGGAATTGCCAATGTTATTCAAACAATTCCGTCACTGGCAATGCTGTCGGTGTTGATGCTTGGCCTTGGTCTTGGCGTAAATACCGTTATCGTGACGGTGTTTCTGTATGCGTTATTGCCAATTATCAAAAACACGTATACCGGGATGTTAAACGTTAATCCAGATGTTCTGGATGCCGGCAAAGGGATGGGAATGACCCGTCTTGAAGTGCTACGTTACATTGAACTGCCGCTTTCATTGTCTGTTATTATGGCAGGCATTCGAAACGCTTTAGTGTTGGCAATCGGGATTACTGCCATTGGTTCGTTTGTTGGCGCTGGTGGTCTTGGTGATATCATTATCAGGGGCACGAATGCCACAAATGGTGGTGCAATCATTTTAGCGGGCGCGTTACCAACCGCCTTAATGGCCATTGTTTCCGACGCAGTGTTGGGTTGGCTACAAAAGTTATTTGATCCTTCGGCACGTCGCAATCATGCGCAGGGTGCAGAAGAATAGACAGTATTCGTAACCTCAATAATTAGGCGCGCCATTACTTTAATGAGCGTGCATTACGCTTACGGTTGTCAACATTGATACACTCGCCGTGGGACCGGTTCGATCCCGCAGTTCACGGTCTTTCACCTCGCCGTAAAGCCTCGTGAAAAGCCGAGTCTTCACGACAGTCCGTTGTGTAAATTCGAGAGAGCCATTTGAATTAACACAACTTTCACGGCTCGGTATCAATGTTGACGCCCTCCAGCTAACAAAGTGACGGGTTTACGTGCAAAATATGTAAATGAAAATTTGTAGAATTTTAACTCTTGTAGTAGTGGAGCTGACTGGAAACAGAGTTCTGTGTCGGCAACACTTGGCGGCGAGAATTTGGCCGCTTAGTGTTGCGGGATGACTTATGAGACGTGGTTTGACGGCTCATAATCAAGGGTGAAAACCGCGTTTTGTGCGGGTTGAACCCGGTCCCATGGAACGGCGTTTCCGGTCAGTGTAACGGATGCTAAACATCATGATCTATTCAGGATTTTCAGTTTATGAGGATTGTTCTTTAAATTGAGTGCTAGGCGTTGTTGTTCACTGAAGTAGTTGACGACAGCGCCTTTTATTGAAAAAGGTGACAGTAAATGCGTGATTATAAACAAACACAACGTGTAATTCAGGACTTGCTGGATGATCAGATTGTACCCGGGGTCAGTTACGCGTTGATCGATGGCTCAGAAGTGTGCCAAAAGGTGAAGGGTGATGCCCAGTGGTGGCCTGAACATGAACCGTTAAAACCGGGGATACTGTACGATTTGGCCTCGTTGACTAAGGTAGTTGGTACCACGACGGCATTATTACAATTAGTTGAGCAAGGTCAGCTTAGTGTCGATGATAAATTGGCCCAGTTCGTTCCTGAATGGCATGATAACCGCGTTTCGTTACGAGATCTGCTGACACATATATCGGCGATTGCGGGATACATTCCGCATCGCAATGAGTTGCCAGCTGATCAGCTTAAACGAGCGTTGCTACAGCTACCAGTTGGTGACACGTTTGAACAGCGCGACCATTATACCGATATTGGTCTGATTTTTATCGGGTATGTGTTGGAAGCCGTTTATCATCAACCAGTGCAACAGATTATTGAGGAACACGTTTTGAAACCGCTGAAAATGAGTGCGGCGACATTTACACCGGATCCGTCAAACAGTGTGCCAACCGAATTGACTCAACAGGGGCTGATTCGCGGACGTGTTCATGATCCGAAAGCCGCTATTTTAGGTAAGCATTGCGGATCTGCTGGGTTGTTTGCATCATTAGCTGATATGACAACTTTTGCCCAGTGGTTTTTAAGTGATCGTGACGACGTTTTGACTGCCAAGACGCGTGACTTGTTGCGGACAGATCAAACACCATCGCACGACTTAGGCCGTTCATTAGGGTGGAATTTATTAGCGAGTTCGGATAACACACATTTGGTCAGTTTTCACACGGGATTTACTGGCACCATCATCATTTTGGATCGGGTTACGAAACAGGGGCTAGTGTTATTGACAAATCGAGTGCATCCAAGCCAAAAAAATCACCGCTTTATTGAGTGGCGACCGTCGCTATACCGGACCTTTTTAGACGAAGTTGCTGGTGGTTAAAATAACGACCGACATACTGTGCTAAACTGAAAGAAGTGTATAAGCCCAACTGTGGGTTAAATCCAAATTAATTACAATTAGGGGTGCGTTTGATGACTGAACCAATGTTTATGATTCCAGTGTTCCATGAAAAAATTTGGGGTGGCACTGGTCTTCACGATCGCTTTAACTATGATATTCCAACGGACCACACCGGTGAAGCGTGGGCCATTTCCGCTCATCCACATGGTCCCGCAACGGTTGTAAATGGTGAATTCAAAGGTGAATCATTGGACACGATTTGGGCTCAGCATCGCGAAGTGTTTGGCAACGCTAAGGGTGATGTGTTCCCATTATTGACAAAAATTTTGGATGCGCACGAGGATCTGTCAGTGCAAGTTCACCCAGACGACGCTTACGCGGAAGAACATGAGCATGAACTTGGTAAAACTGAGTGTTGGTACGTGATTGCCGCAGAACCAGGTGCCAAACTTTATTACGGGCACCATGCACAAACTCGTGAACAACTCGCTGACTGGATCAATAATGACCAGTGGGACAAGTTGTTTCGCACGGTACCAGTGAAGGCCGGCGATTTCTTCTATGTTCCTAGTGGCACGATCCATGCGCTTGGCGCTGGGATCATGGTGCTTGAAACACAGCAAAGTTCGGACACAACATACCGTGTTTACGATTGGGATCGGACGGACGCTAAGGGTCGCAAACGACCATTACACAAGCAACAAAGTATCGATGTGACCACGGTACCGCATGTTGATCCAAAGCTTGATATTACAAAAACAACAGTAGGCAAGGCCACAATCACAAAGTTTGTTGCCTCTGAATTCTTTGCGGTTTATGAATGGCGGACAAACGGTGGGGAAGCCCACTTTAGTCGCGGCAAGGCGCCTTATACCTTGGCATCTGTACTTGATGGCCGTGGTGAACTGATTGTCCCCGGTGAGCAGCCATATACCCTGGTTAAGGGAATGCACTTCATTATTCCATTTGGCATCAAAGAATGGACCGTTAAAGGTGATGTACAAATCATTGCCAGCGAACCCGGCGCTAAAGCTTAGTGTCACAATTGCTGTCACCGTAAACGTTGTGGGGATGTCGATATTGACATTCGGAAGCGGCATTAATTGAACAGTTAAGAAGTCAACCAGACCTGTTACTAACATGTAGCAGGTCTTTTTGTGTATTCATCAGTCAAACGTAAAAGCTAATTTTGCCAAGCAAACATATTCGAAAAACAGCGGTTTTGGTGATTAGTGACGTGAACTAAATTAAATCAATCGAACTTACCAATTGAAATAAAGAAATTAATGTTTGCATTGAAAATGTAGTTATCATTGATGGCTGTCATTTTTGAAAATGCGTAGGCTACATAGTGAATCTGATATTTAAGCAGGTTCAGTGAGACTGACAAAGGGACAAGAAGGTGACAATTATGCCAAGTTCGGCACTTAATCAACTTATGATGATGTATGAAGTAGATTGTAAAATTAATCCGAACGCTGTTCGGACAAAAAAGATCAGCTTCCTTTAAAATGGTGTTTACAACAAACCCATCTTTTAGGAGCTGATCTTTTGTCTAGTATAACCTATTCCGAACGAATTAAAATCGAAACCTTTTGTGAACTAGGGCTGTCCAATATCCAAATGGGCGTTCGGCTGAACCGATCACCGTCAACAATTTCTTATGAATTATCTCGATGTCAACCTTATCAGGCTGAATTAGCACAAACAGATGCCGAATACAAGCGATCACGATGTGGTCGGAAAACTAAGCTGAGCGATGAGTTAAAGCAAACAATTCTCAACCATTTACATCTAAGCTGGTCACCAGGAATGATTGCTCACGAATTTAAACTAGCGACTAAATCTATTTATAATTGGCTAAATCAGGGGAGAATTGGTTTCTCCTTGAATGATCTACCTGAACATGGCGTACGCCAACGGCGTAACGTTGACCAACGATCCAAATATAATCAATCTTTGGGGCGATCGATTGAACAGCGTCCCATGATGATTAATCAACGTAATCGCATCGGTGATTTTGAACTAGATACCGTCGTTGGCCCTCGTGGGCATAGTAAGGCAGTTTTATTAACTTTAATCGATCGCAAATCACGGTTCCCTTTGGGCATATCGGTTAAAGGACCGAACGACAGCGAGTGTTAATGAAGCACTGACTAAGTTCCTAACAACTTTTAATGGACCGGTGCACAGTTTTACTGTGGACCGTGGTACTGAGTTTAGTGGGCTAGTATCATTTGAATCACAATATGGTATTAAGACCTATTACTGTCATGCTTATACGCCAGCTGAACGTGGTAGTAATGAACGCTTTAATCGGAATTTACGTTATTTTTATCCTAAGGGGACTCGTTTTGAGCACATTAGTGCTCAAGATTTAACGACGACGTTACTCCAAATTAACCAGAGACCGCTTAAAATACTTGACTGGAAAACACCGTATCAGGTTATGCTGACCAATTTGTCCAAAAATTCGGATTAAATTTGCAATCTACCATGAACGAATGAAGCAGCTCGTGGAACATGACACGTTAACAGATGACGTCGCGGCGCAATATCAGCATCAGCTCGCCGGCGTTGTAATTGACGATGACGTGGCCCCTGCTGAGCAGCAATTCCTGAAGGGACTGCAGAATAATATTTCCGCGATGCTGGCGGCTGTCGGTCACCATAGCATTTTTCTGACAATCATTAATGATGATGGGTCTTTTTCACCGTTTGAGATTAATGTCACAGATATGATTCATCTGCGTGAGACGGACTTAGATTTATATAATCGATTGCAAGACGATGCGTTTATTTATCAAACGCAGCATTTAGACGGACCGGCAGCATTAGCTTTGTTCCAACGGGCACCGTGGTCGGCAGGCTCACAGTAAGGGGGCATCTGTATGGCACAACAACAACTGGCGCGTAATCTGCGCAATCGCCAAATTCAGTTGATTGCAATTGGTGGCACCATCGGCACTGGCCTGTTCTTAGGATCTGGCCGTGCCATCCACTTGGCGGGACCGTCAATTCTCCTGAGTTATATGTTAACGGGGGTAGTCACGTTTATCATCATGCGTGCGCTAGGCGAAGTGCTTCTTTCTGATGAACGATTTAATTCATTTGTCGATTTTATTCGCCAGTATTTAGGAGAGACGGCTGGCTTTATTGCTGGGTGGACATACTGGCTATGTTGGCTAGTGACGGCGATGGTCGAACTGACTGCTGTTGGGCTTTACTTTCGATTCTGGTGGCCTTCGCTGCCTCAATGGTTACCAGGGCTCGTATTGCTACTGGTTTTGCTGGGGCTGAACCTAATCACAGTTCGGTTGTTCGGTGAAACGGAATTTTGGTTTGCGTTGATTAAGGTGGCGGCCATCATTCTATTGATTATCATTGGTACGGTCATGATTGTCATGCATGTCAAAACGGCTAACGGGGTCGTTGGTTTGCAGAATCTGGTCAGTCATGGTGGGCTGATGCCAAACGGCTGGCGTGGCTTTGTGACCGCGTTGCCAATGGTCGTCTTCAGTTTTGCCGGCATTGAATTAATCGGTCTCACCGCTGCCGAAACGAAAGACCCTCGGAAGATTCTCCCCAAGGCAATCAATGAACTGCCAGTAAGAATCATTTTGTTTTACGTCGGTGCACTATTCATTATCATGACGATCATTCCGTGGACGGTGGCTAATGCGAACCAAAGTCCGTTTGTTCAAGTATTTGCCGCTGCTAGAATACCGGCCGCTGCCAGCATTATTAATTTTGTGGTTATCACTGCGGCAACATCGGCTTGTAACAGTGCGCTATTTTCGACTGGCCGGATGCTTTATACCTTGACGAATCGCTATCATGGTCGAGGAATTGCTAAGCTGGGCCGTTTATCTAAGACGCAGGTGCCTGGCAACGCGCTGACGTTTTCAGCAGGTATTATCATGATTGCGTTGATTTTAAATGGCATCATTCCAAACCAAATCTTTACGATTTTAGCAACGATGTCGACTACTTGTTTCTTGTTTGTTTGGGTCATGATTATTGTGGCTCATTTACGATACCGGCAGAAGGTAGGTGTCGGTGACGGGACGTTTTTGACGCCCTTAACACCTGTAAGTGACTATTTTGTACTGGGCTTTTTGGCATTTGTTGTTATTGTGATGTTATTTAATGCGTTAACAATTGTGTCAGTCTTCGTTGTCGGCGGTTGGCTGGTTTTGCTGTTTGTCATCAAACGAACAAAGACGGACATTATTCAACGGACGAAATAGCACGCAATTTAATCAACAATACCGGTTTATGAATGGGAGGAAATCAACATGGCATTTGTTCAATTAAAGGATCACAAATCACGTTACTTATGGATTCCAGACGACTATACTTTGATTTCAACTGAATCGCATGAACGTAACGGCGAACCAATCACAATTGAGCGCTATCAAGAGCAGCCAACGTTTTTATTACATGGTGCACAGGTAACCACTATCTACGCAAACGATGGTCAGGACTTACAAAGTTACCACAACTATACACAGGCACCTGATCAGCCGTTGCCGGGCACCCAGGAAGCAGAGAAGTTGGCCGAAGATGTTTGGACCGACACAGATCCAGATTTTGCGCGCGGTCTGTCCTTGCTGGTTGTGGAAAATCAACAACGGTCCTATGTGGACGCTAATGGTGAGGAGCACCAGTTCCCAGTTTTGTGGGTCAAATTTGCTCATGAGAATGGGTCGTATAATTGGGTAACAGTTGCTGGTGGCAACAAGATTGTTGAAGTTGAGCGTAATTCCGAATGGGATTACTTTGGTGGTCGCCGTGCTACAGAAGAGTGGGACAACGATGACTGGGTTCAGGCTCGAAATGGCGAACGGCCACAGTTGGCTGCACCACATGCGCGAGCATAGATAGTTGTCAAAGTGCTTACTTTGAATCTTGGCTCTAGCGTGACGCAAAAACGACACAACGTGATCTTTTCACGCTGTGTCGTTTTTTTTAGTTATTTGGATTCTAGCAAATGTTAGAACGTTGCTGGAATGACCATGTTTTCCTGTTCGCTAAAATCTTGGTCTGGATACTTGCGCTTTAATGCGGCGACTAGCAGATGCTTGGCAATGTCACCATTCCGGGTCAGGATGGGACCGTGGAAGTAGGTGCCATAGACATTTTTGTAGTGGACGCCTTCAGTGCCATCCGCACCGTTGTTACCAGCACCTTCGGAAACAACTCCTAGTGGCGCCTCATCCTTACCGAGAAATGTCATTCCTTGATGATTTTCAAAACCGTGATAGACTTCGCCGGTTTGTTCATCTTTGATAATCGTATCACCGATAAAACGATGGTCATGCTGATTCTTCGTGTAGTGGGTCATAGACTTGGTTCCAGTAATGCGCTCACCATCCGCGCCAATATAATATTGACCCAGTAGTTGAAAGCCGCCACAGATAGCTAGGGTAGGGCCGCCGTCTTCGATAAAGTCGGTAATAGCTGCCGCCTTTGTTGGTAGGTCTTTAGCCACGATGGTTTGCTCGAAATCCTGTCCACCGCCGAAGAAAACAATATCAAAATCATTAGGATCAAATGGATCACCGAGACTGACCAATTTTGTCGTTACATCAGCGTCCATTTTTTTGGCGTAATACTGCATTGCTAAAATATTACCGACGTCACCATAGGTATTCATCAGATCGCCGTAAAGATGGGCGATTGTTAAATGATAGTTAGCCATTAAGCACCCATTCCTTCCTTTATCAAACCTTCACTGGCTAATTGTTTACGTAATTGTAGCACGGCCGTATAGGTTGCCAGTACATACACTTTTTTGGTTGGCAGTTCCTTGATCTTGGCAGTGACCTTAGTTAAGTCAGGTTCAATCATCGGTTGATCGATACCTGCCACCTTGAGTCGGAACGTAATGTCTTTATAGCGTTCGCCACCGGTCAAAAATGCTTTTATTTTGGGATTCTCGCCAGTACCAGCAGCACCAAGCTTTTCAAATTCACCATCCCAGATCCAACTAGTATCAATACCGTCAGCATAATTGGCATTGAGTAAGCCGACGAATGAGAAGTTCTCAGGTTCTGTTAAAATCATGTCGATAACCTGATTCACACCAACGGGATTCTTAATCAAAATCAAGGTGACGTCTTTATCGCCGACGTGGACGACCTCTTGGCGGCCAAAGACACGTTCATCACTGGTGAAAGCTTGGCGAATTTGAGCAGGTTCTACATTGAGAAAGCGACCAACGGCGTACGCGGCGAGCGCGTTATAGATATTGTATAAACCACCGATGCCAATCCTAAATGATTCGCCATCCAAATCAAACGTTGATGCAGTTGGTGTCATGGCACCTAATTTAGTAACCGCATAGTTAAGTTCTGGACGGTGGAAACCACAGTTAGGACAGAAGTAATCGCCTAAGTTACCATAAGTCATAAAATGATAGTGCAAAACGTGCTGACACTTTGGACACAAGATGCCATCCGTATTCGTCGGTGCCTTCATATCACCTTTTGGGAGGTGATTGAAGCCGTAGTAAATTTTGGGGTTAGGCAGATCAACTGAGTTAAAGAGTTGAGCGTCACCATTCGCAATGATAGTCGCTTCAGGTGCAAGCCGCACGCCATCGATAATTTTTTTGTACGTTGTGTAAATTTCACCATAACGATCCATTTGATCACGGAAGATGTTGGTGAACACAAACGCAATGGGCTTAATGTAGCGTGTTACTTTAATAACGTTTGCTTCATCCACTTCCAAGACAGCTAGTGGGCGTTGCCCCCGTGACCGTTTGGCGTGAAGAAATGTGCCGACAATACCTTGTTCCATATTTGAACCAGTGGGGTTTGTCAAAACGTGATTGTATTTTTCGCGTAAAACACGCACGGTTAGGGCAGTCGTCAGTGTCTTTCCGTTTGTTCCAGTGATCACGATGACATCATAATTTTGACCCAAATGTTTCAAGATTTCGGGGTCAATCCGGGTGGCTAGTTTGCCAGGTAATGATGAACCACCGTGCATAAATGTGTGTAAAAACCAGTATGATGTCTTGCCAACTGCTGTGGCAACCCCGCTTCGTAATGACATGAAAAGCTCCTTTAATCTGTAATTAACTTTAGCCAGTTTAGCACATCTCGTCTAAAACCCACTGCCCGATGCTCAGTTTTAATGAATTCACTAACTACTTAACTGTCGATCAGAGAAAGCAAGTTCAAACATGTTTGGCCGTCGTGCTGTTCAAGTATTGGTCCATTCGGTATAATGGAAAGCGATAAAATTTTTGACAGAGGAAGGCATCGCATGGCACAGTTATTTTTCCGGTTCGGGGCAATGAACTCAGGTAAGACGATTGAAATCTTAAAAGTTGCGCACAATTACGAGGAACAAGGCAAGTCCGTTATTATTATGACAAGTGCCGTGGATACTCGTGATGGTGAAGGTTACGTTTCGAGCCGAATTGGTTTGAAGCGTCCAGCTCACACCATTAAAGCAGATACTAACGTCTTCGAGGCCGTTAATGAAATTGATCCGGAAGCGTCTTGCGTGCTGGTTGATGAAGCTCAATTTTTACAAAAACATCACATCTTGGAGTTAACTAAGGTTGTGGATGAACTGCACATTCCGGTGATGACGTTTGGACTGAAAAATGATTTTCGCAACGAATTGTTCGAGGGATCAAAATACCTATTACTTTACGCTGACAAGATTGAAGAAATGAAAACGATTTGTTGGTTCTGTGCCAAAAAGGCAATCATGAATCTCCGTTTTCACGATAATAAACCCGTTTATGAGGGTGAACAGGTCCAGATTGGTGGAAATGAAAGTTATTATCCAGTGTGCCGTGAGCATTATTTTAACCCGCCTTTACAGAAGTAAACTGACAGAACGAGCGAAGTAGGAGACAGAAGTTATGGATGAAATGTTTAATAAACTGCAGGCCGTGTCGGACCGCTATGAGGAACTTAATGAACTCATGAGCGACCCTGAGGTCATTGCAGATTCAGATCGCTTTATGAAGCTGTCCAAAGAAGAGGGGAGCATTCGTGAAACGGTCGAAAAGTACCGTCGTTATCGCAAAGTGATGGATGAAATCAGCGATGATAATGATTTACTTCATGAAAAGCTTGATCCTGACATGGAAGAGCTGACTAAGGAAGAACTAAAAGAGTTGGAAGATGAAAAAGCCCAGTTGGAACAGGAAATTACTGTTTTGATGCTACCTAAGGATCCAAATGATGACAAGAACATCATCATGGAAATTCATGGAGCTGCCGGTGGTGATGAAGCCAGCTTATTTGCCGCGGACTTATTCAATATGTATTCTCGTTATGCTGAAAAGCAAGGCTGGCAAGTAGAAGTCATCGACGAAAATGCAACTGAAGTGGGTGGCTTTAAAGAAATTGTCCTGATGATTACGGGCGATAAGGTCTATTCCAAACTGAAGTTTGAAAATGGTGCACATCGGGTTCAACGGGTTCCGGTGACAGAATCTGCTGGTCGTGTGCATACCAGTACCGCGACTGTTGGTGTGATGCCAGAGTACGAAGATGTTGATATCGACTTAGACCCAAAGGACATCCGGACTGATGTGTTCCGTTCATCCGGTGCCGGTGGTCAGCACATTAACAAAACAAGTTCAGCCGTCCGGATGACGCATATTCCGACCGGTGTAGTTGTGTCAATGCAGGATCAACGGTCGCAGCAGCAAAACCGTGTCAAGGCGATGGAAATTCTGAAACAGCGTGTGTACGATTACTACGCTTCCCGTGAACAGAGCGAATACGACGAGCAACGTAAGAGCGCAGTGGGGACTGGGGACCGTTCGGAACGAATCCGGACGTACAACTTTCCTCAAAACCGGGTTACGGATCACCGAATCAATTTGACCTTGAACAAGTTGGATCGCGTGATGAACGGTGAGTTAGACGAAATTATTGATGCCTTGCTTTTAAATGAACAGGCTGAAAAGATGGATGAGTTAAATCGTGGATAAGCCAACTATTTTAGAAGCCCAGCAGTGGGCTTCTTCTTGTTTTGACCAACAGTTAAAAAATAATGACCCCAACTTATCGGCCAGTATTATGATGGATTTGTTTGATTGGTCGCGAACCCAGTTATTGATGCGTTTAAGAGATGCGCTGACAGCAGCTCAATGGGAAGCCTATCAGCAGGCCGTCCAACGGATTGCAAAGGGAGAGCCTGCTCAATATGTGATCGGCAAGGCTCAGTTTTACGGACACTCATTTATGGTGACACCTGCTGTATTGATTCCCCGGCAGGAAACTGAGGAACTTGTTGATTGGGTGCTGACTGATCATGATGATGTCGCTAAAAGCGTCTTGGATATTGGCACGGGTAGCGGCGCATTAGCCATCAGCATGGCATTAGCACGGCCGCACTGGCAGGTAATAGGCACAGACATCAGCGATTCTGCCATTCAGGTTGCCAAGCGAAACGCACAATCACTGCGAGCAAGCGTCGGTTGGCAGGTTGGTGATTTGTTTCAACCTGTGGAAGATAAGGTGTTTGACCTGATTGTTAGCAACCCACCATATATTAGTGAGGCTGAGCGACCTTTGATGGATCAAAATGTATTAGATTATGAACCCCATCAAGCGTTATTTGCGGATCACCAAGGTTTAGCAATTTACGAACGGATTGCACAACAACTGGCCGATCACTTAACAGACCAAGGCGTCGCGTACTTCGAGATTGGCTTTGCCCAAGGCAAGTCGGTCAAACATTTGTTTGAGACGGCTTTACCTGAAGCACAAGTGACATTGCGACAAGATATTACCGGTCATGATCGAATGATTCGTGTTCAACGGTGAACGCGAACTTTAGAACAGGAGGATGTAAGGGCATGGAAACGAAGCGTTTTTCAAACCATGAAATTGAAGCTGCTGCCGCGGCATTACGAGATGGGCAGTTGGTTGCATTTCCAACCGAGACTGTTTATGGGTTGGGGGCCGATGCGACAAATGAAACAGCAGTTAAGCAAGTGTATCAAGCAAAGGGGCGGCCAAGTGACAATCCGTTGATCGTTCATGTAGCCGACGTTGAAACGGTGACCGCATTAACAGAACCACTATCGGAGGTCGCTAAAAAATTAATGGCGGCTTTTTGGCCAGGTTCGTTGACAATGATTTTTAAATTGAAGCCAAATGTATTGTCCAAGGCCGTCACGGGTGGTTTGGACACAGCAGCATTTCGTTTTCCAGCTAACAAGACGACATTGGCGTTAATTAAAGCTTTAGGACGGCCAATGGTAGGTCCATCTGCCAACACGTCTGGTAAGCCAAGCCCGACCACGGCCGATCACGTGTTACATGATTTGAACGGCAAGATTGCGGGTGTCGTTGACGATGGTCCAACCAAGGTTGGCGTTGAATCAACGGTATTAGACATGTCAACCGATCAACCGGCCATTTTGCGGCCAGGAGCAGTCACACCTGAACAAATCGAAGCGGTAATTAAGCAAACTGTTGCGACAGAAGTCCACAAAGTTGGTGCTAAAGAAACACCGAAAGCGCCTGGAATGAAGTACAAACACTACGCACCGGCCGCCCAGGTTTACATCGTTAACGATGGTGACTGGCAGTCCGCATTAGACTGGGCTGGTCAGCAGCCTGTCCAAATAGGGTTGATGGCGACCAAAGAACGTTTGGCGGGATTGCAATTGCCAACGAACGTAGAAGTATTTGAACTTGGACAAAATGTGACGACCGCTAGTCATTTGCTATTTGCGGGATTGCGCCATTTTGACGATGAAGGTGAAATCAAAGATATCCTGGCCGAGGGTTTCCCGGCCAACGGACTTGGGCTGGCATACATGAACCGTTTAAAAAAGTCTGCTGGTAATGTTTTCTTCACGACGTCACAAATCTGATTGCGTGATAATTTCCGATTAGCGTAAAATGAAGATATGGTTTGGTAGATTGCAAATTTAATCCGAATTTTTGGACAAATTGGTCAGCATAACCTGATACGGTGTTTTCCAGTCAAGTATTTTAAGCGGTCTCTGGTTAATTTGGAGTAACGTCGTCGTTAAATCTTGAGCACTAATGTGCTCAAAACGAGTCCCCTTAGGATAAAAATAACGTAAATTCCGATTAAAGCGTTCATTACTACCACGTTCAGCTGGCGTATAAGCATGACAGTAATAGGTCTTAATACCATATTGTGATTCAAATGATACTAGCCCACTAAACTCAGTACCACGGTCCACAGTAAAACTGTGCACCGGTCCATTAAAAGTTGTTAGGAACTTAGTCAGTGCTTCATTAACACTCGCTGTCGTTCGGTCCTTTAACCGATATGCCCAAAGGAACCGTGATTTGCGATCGATTAAAGTTAATAAAACTGCCTTACTATGCCCACGAGGGCCAACGACGGTATCTAGTTCAAAATCACCGATGCGATTACGTTGATTAATCATCATGGGACGCTGTTCAATCGATCGCCCCAAAGATTGATTATATTTGGATCGTTGGTCAACGTTACGCCGTTGGCGTACGCCATGTTCAGGTAGATCATTCAAGGAGAAACCAATTCTCCCCTGATTTAGCCAATTATAAATAGATTTAGTCGCTAGTTTAAATTCGTGAGCAATCATTCCTGGTGACCAGCTTAGATGTAAATGGTTGAGAATTGTTTGCTTTAACTCATCGCTCAGCTTAGTTTTCCGACCACATCGTGATCGCTTGTATTCGGCATCTGTTTGTGCTAATTCAGCCTGATAAGGTTGACATCGAGATAATTCATAAGAAATTGTTGACGGTGATCGGTTCAGCCGAACGCCCATTTGGATATTGGACAGCCCTAGTTCACAAAAGGTTTCGATTTTAATTCGTTCGGAATAGGTTATACTAGACAAAAGATCAGCTCCTAAAAGATGGGTTTGTTGTAAACACCATTTTAAAGGAAGCTGATCTTTTTTGTCCGAACAGCGTTCGGATTAATTTTACAATCTACTGTTTGAATAATTAAATACAATCAGATCACGTAGGGTTACTGAACCTGTCAAGGAGGAATTGCCGATGAGTTATCAAGACACAGATCCAGAATTATGGCAAGCAATCGCCAACGAGGGGAACCGTCAGCAGCATACCATTGAGTTGATCGCGTCTGAAAACATTGTTTCAGATGCCGTTCGGGCCGCACAAGGCTCCGTTTTAACCAACAAGTACGCTGAAGGTTACCCAGGTCACCGTTACTACGGTGGCTGTGAATATATTGATGTTGTGGAACAACTTGCAATTGACCGTGCCAAACAACTCTTTGGTGCTGAATACGCTAATGTGCAACCGCATTCTGGTTCGCAGGCAAACATGGCGGCTTACATGGCTCTCATTAAGCCAGGGGACGTTGTGATGGGGATGGCACTGGATGATGGCGGTCACTTAACTCATGGCTCTAAAGTTAACTTCAGCGGCAAAACATATACTTTCTATGGCTACCATGTCGATCCAGAGAGCCAACGGTTGGATTATGACGCCATTTTAAAACAGGCTCAGGAAGTTCATCCCAAATTAATCGTTGCGGGCGCTTCTGCTTACAGCCGTATCATTGACTTTAAGAAGTTTCGTGAAATTGCAGATGCAGTTGGTGCCAAGCTTATGGTTGATATGGCTCACATCGCTGGGTTAGTGGCAACTGGGTTACATCCAAGTCCAGTACCATATGCAGATGTTGTCACGACAACCACTCACAAAACACTTCGTGGGCCACGTGGTGGACTGATTTTGGCTAAGGCTGAATACGCGAAAAAGTTAAATTCAGCTGTCTTCCCGGGCACTCAGGGTGGTCCTTTGGAACACGTTATTGCTGGTAAAGCAGCTGCGCTGGGTGAAGACTTGCAACCTGCTTTTAAGGTTTACGGCGAACAGGTCATTAAGAATGCACAAGCGATGGCTAGCGTATTCAATGCGGATGATCAGGTTAAAATTTTGACCGGCGGTACGGATAATCACTTAATGACACTAGATCTGACCGGTACGTCATTAACTGGGGCAGCCTTACAGGATTTACTTGATGCTGTCGATATCACGACGAATAAGGAAGCGATTCCTAACGATCCCGCTGGTCCACGTGTTACTTCTGGATTACGTTTAGGCACGCCGGCGATTACTACTCGTGGCTTTGGTGAGACAGAGAGCAAACAGGTTGCAGAATTGATTCTATCAATCATTCACCATCCCGAAGATGCCACTGTGGCCCGTAATGTAGCAGTTAAGGTGCGTCAACTAACAGATGCGCATCCAATTAATGTGAATTAATCAAGAATTACGCTCGCGTTCAGAGCTAAAATCGACTAGAATTAGGTTCAGAAAATAAAAGGGAGTGTGGCATCCGATGGGGAAGTTTGAGGTTCTTGATCACCCGTTGATTCAACATAAATTAACGATAATTCGTAACCGGGATACAGGCACGAAGGTCTTCCGTGAAGTTGTGAACGAAATTTCAACACTTATGGCTTATGAGGTTTCACGCGATATGCCGTTGGAAGATGTCGAAGTAACAACGCCAATCGAAAAGACAGTAAAGAAGCAGTTGGCTGGTAAAAAGGTCGCTATTGTGCCAATTTTACGTGCAGGTTTAGGAATGGTCGACGGATTTTTGAACTTGATCCCTGCTGCTAAGGTTGGTCATATTGGGATGTATCGTGACGAAGAATCATTGCAGCCCGTTGAGTATTTTGTCAAAATGCCAGCTGACATTGATCAACGTCAGATTTTTGTTGTTGACCCAATGTTAGCTACTGGTGGCTCAGCAATTATGGCCATTGATGCACTTAAACAACGAGGTGCGCACAGCTTTAAATTTATGTGTTTAGTAGCAGCCCCAGAAGGTGTAAAAGCTTTACAAAAAGCTCATCCAGAAGTTGAAATTTACACGGCTGCATTGGATGAAAAGCTCAATGAAGATGGTTATATCATGCCTGGTTTAGGGGATGCCGGTGACCGTTTGTTTGGCACAAAGTAATTATTTGTTTTCTGATTTCAATATTTAGTGAGAAACCTAAAGCTTCCTGATGATCAGTTATCAGGGAGTTTTTTTATTTGCTCGCCCTTGGTGTACAGCTGACAACGTGTTCGGTAATCAAATAATCAAACTAGAAAAGATTTAGATACTAATCCACAGTGACTGAACTACAATAAGGTCACTTTCCAATTGTGCTGTCTTTATAATTCTTTCACAATCAGAAAAGTGTTCATTAATAAAAATTGTTAATGAAAGGAGAATAATGTAAATAATTTTCTCGAAGTTGTTGAGAACGGTTGCAAAACGCTAAAAACTTTGTCGGAGCAAGAATAATCAGACATTAGAGAATGCGAAATTCTTTTGCGATTGATTTTCAATGGTGGTATCATATTTCTGTATTTTGAACAGCAGGAGCTCGAATTTTATGGCTATTTTTACATAACTGTAACGAGCTGGTTCACAATATTGCAACACAACTAAGGTTACGGAAAGAGGTGATATTTAGTGGATTCCTTCCAATTTTTGGGGCTGACTTTTAACACCGCCAACATTATCTCGATTACAATTGCGTTTGCCATCGTGTTTTTTGTCGTTTTCTTCTTATCGAGAAGAATTACGATGAAGCCAACCGGTGGCCAAAATATTTTGGAGTGGATAATTGATTTCACCAACGGTATTGTTCGTGGTCAATTACCTGGACGTGATGGCGGTCAGCTTGGATTATTTGCGTTTACAGCGTTTCTTTTCGTTTTCTTCGCTAACCAGTTAGGTTTGTTCCTACAGGTTTCTGTGAACGGCGTTGATTATGTTCGTAGTCCAACTGCTAATCCAGTTGTGACGCTAACGATGGCTATGGTTACACTAGCGTTGGCTCACTACTTGGGTGTGGTTAAGTTCGGTTTTGGTGGTTATATTTCAAATTCTTATCTCAAACCATTTGCAGCATTACTACCAATTAACCTCGTCGAAGAATTCACGAACTTGTTAACGTTGGCTTTGCGGCTTTACGGTAACATCTTCGCTGGTGAGACGTTGTTGAAACTGATTGGCGGAATGGCCTTCTCACACGGTCTTCCAACGATTATTGTAGCGTTACCACTTGAGATTGTTTGGCAGGGATTCTCGGTATTTATCGGGGCAATCCAAGCCTATGTTTTTGTAACCTTAAGCACAGTATATATTTCTCGGAAAGTTACGGTAGAGGAATAAAAATTTCTTAGGAGGATTCAATATTATGGGAGCAATTGCTGCTGGAATTGCCGCTGCTGCGGCAGCTATCGGTGCCGGTGTCGGCGACGGGATGGTTATTTCTAAGACCTTGGATGGTATGGCACGTCAGCCAGAATTATCCGGTCAACTTCGTGGAACGATGTTCATTGGTGTTGGTTTAATTGAAGCTATGCCAATCATTTCTATCGTTATCGCCTTCTTAGTTATGAACAAGTAGTTTCAAGACTAAAGAAGTACTAATTCTGACAAGGGAGGTGCCAATAGATGTTTTCACCATTAGTTTTAGCGGCTGAAAAGGGTTTTGATTACGGCGATATGCTGTTTTATATGGTCGCATTTGTATTGTTAATGTGGTTAGTTAAGGTGTTTGCTTGGAAACCCGTTACGAAAATGATGAATGACCGGGCCACGAAAATTGCTAACGACATTGATTCTGCTGAAAAGTCACGCTCTGATGCAGAAAGTTTAGCAAGTCAACGTCGTGATGCACTTGCCAACTCACATCAAGAAGCCTCAACAATTGTTGCTGACGCTAAGGATGCGGGTAATCAACAACGTGACAAGATTATTAACCAAGCACAATCAGATGCCCAGAAGTTACGCGAGAACGCAACTTCTGATATTGAACAACAACGTCAAGACGCTCTTGTAAGCGCACGTAAATACGTGGCTGATTTGTCTATTGAGATTGCTTCCAAGATCATTCACAAGCAATTAAATGCCGACGATCAAAAGGCATTGATTGATTCTTATATCGAAGGGTTGGGAAAAGATGACCAAACTCGCTAAATCGCAAGTTGCTCGTCGTTATGGTCGTGCTATGTTTGACGCGGCAAACGAAAAGCAGCAACTGGAACCGGTTTATGATGAGCTCATCCAAGTCCAAGGCGTTTTTCAATCCGTGCCTAATTTGGGAACGGTTTTGACAGGTGCTGGTTTACAGAACCCCGAGAAAGAAGCCCTCTTGAAGCCTTTGTTAAGCTCAACTAGTCCACTAGTTCATAACTTTTTACAAATGCTTTTCGACTACGGCCGGTTGGATGATACGGTCGCAATCATTGATGAGTTCAAACGGCTCTATGATGAACAAAACCAAACAGTTTATGCTGATGTAACTACTGCTGTAAGTCTCGATGAGACTCAAAAACAACGGTTGGCAGACAGCATTGCTAAGCGGGTCGGTGCTAAAACTGTACACGTTAATCAAATCGTTAATCCGGATATTATTGGTGGCGTTATCGTCAACAGTAATAACACTGTGATTGATGGTTCGATTCGTACCCGTCTGGCGCATATCCGTCAAAGTTTGACGCGATAAATTTTTAAACAAAGAGGTGAATTCCGCATGAGCATCAAAGCTGAAGAAATCAGCGCTCTGATTAAGCAACAACTTGAGAACTATCAAGAAGAGCTAACCGTTGAAGAAACGGGAACAGTAACCTACGTTGGTGACGGGGTTGCTCGTGCTCATGGTCTGGATAATGCATTAGCTGGCGAATTACTTGAATTCGATAACGGCGTGTATGGGATGGTCCAAAACCTTGAATCCGATGATGTCGGAATCGTTGTTTTGGGTGCTTACGATGGTATCCAAGAAGGTTCGTCCGTTAAACGGACTGGCCGGATTATGGAAGTACCAGTAGGTGATGCCCTTATTGGCCGTGTTGTTAACTCATTGGGTCAACCTATCGACGGCAAGGGTGAGATGAAAACAGATCACACGCGTCCCGTTGAATTTAAGGCCCCGGGTGTTATGCAACGGAAGTCCGTTAGTGAACCATTACAGACTGGGATCAAAGCGATTGATGCCTTGGTACCGATTGGTCGAGGTCAGCGTGAGTTGATCATTGGTGACCGGAAAACTGGTAAGACATCATTAGCTATTGATACAATTGTTAACCAAAAAGATCAGGACATGATCTGTGTCTACGTTGCTATTGGTCAAAAGGAATCAACTGTGCGTGCACAGGTTGAAACTTTACGTCAATTAGGCGCCATGGATTACACGATTGTCGTTTCAGCTGGTCCTTCTGAGCCAGCACCAATGTTGTACCTGGCTCCATATGCCGGCGCGGCAATGGGTGAAGAGTTTATGTACAATGGCAAGCATGTGTTAATCATCTATGATGACTTATCTAAGCAAGCCGTTGCCTATCGTGAACTTTCCTTGATTCTTCGTCGGCCACCAGGTCGTGAAGCTTATCCTGGGGATATTTTCTACACTCACTCACGGTTACTTGAACGTGCTGCGAAGTTAAGTGACGAAATGGGCGGTGGCTCAATGACTGCTTTGCCAATCATTGAAACCCAAGCCGGAGATGTTTCGGCTTATATTCCAACTAACGTTATTTCCATTACTGATGGGCAAATCTTCCTGAATTCAGATTCGTTCTATTCAGGTGTTCGTCCGGCTATCGATGCCGGGACTTCTGTTTCTCGTGTTGGTGGTGACGCGCAGGTTAAGGCCATGAAGAAAGTTGCTGGGACATTGCGTTTGGACCTATCTTCATACGCTGAACTGGCATCATTCGCACAGTTTGGTTCTGATTTGGATCAAGCGACCCAAGACCGCTTGAACCGTGGTCAACGGACGATTGAAGTGTTGAAACAACCACTACATCAACCACTTCCTGTTGAAAAACAAGTTGTGATTCTGTACGCCTTGACTCAAGGATACTTGGACAAGGTTGACGTGGCTGATATTGCACGGTTCCAGAGTGAATTGTTCGATAATTTTGACGCTAACCATGCAGACCTGTTGGACACCATTAAGACGACTGGTAACTTGCCCGCTGATGACGACATGAAGGCTGCAATTTCAGCATTTGCTGATTCTTTCCAACCAACGAAAGCTGCCGCCACTGACGGTACAAAGTAGGTTGAAAGGAAGGTGAGCAAATGCCTGCAGCATTGAACGAAGTTAAACGCCGCATTAGTTCGACGCAAAAGACGTCTCAGATTACGACGGCCATGCAAATGGTTTCAACGTCGAAACTGAGTCAAATTCAACGTCATACGAGTGGTTATCAAGTTTATGCATCAAAGGTTGAAAGTGTTGTGACTCACCTTACTGCATCACATTTATTGGATTCGGGCAACGTTGACATGAGCTCGACCAGTAAAAACGATGATGTACCTGTTAGTGGTTTAATGACACAACGTCCTGTTAAGAAAACGGGATTGTTGGTCGTTACCTCTGACCGTGGACTGGTAGGAAGTTACAATAGCAACATTATCAAGTCGACTAATGACTTTATTAATGAACATGGCAAGACGCCTGATGATTATGTCATTATGGCTGTCGGTGGCATGGGTGCCGATTTCTTTAAGAAACGCGGCATGAATGTTGCTTATGAATACCGTGGTGTTAGCGATGTGCCGACCTTTGTTGAAGTTCGGGAAATCGTTAAAACTGTGACAGCTATGTACAATAACGAAGTTTTCGATGAACTGTACGTTTGTTACAGTCATTTTGTTAATCGACTAACGTCACGTTTTCGTTCGACACGCATGTTACCAATTACTGGTGACACGATTGAAGATACGAAACCTGATGGTGATGAAGTTGTTCAACCTAAGACTGCGCCGATCAGTATTACACCGGAATATGAATTGGAACCTTCTGCTGAGGAGATTTTACAAGTTGTATTGCCACAGTATGCTGAAAGCTTAGTTTATGGTGCGATTCTCGATGGTAAAACGTCAGAGCATGCCTCTAGTGCAACTGCAATGCAGACTGCTTCTGACAATGCCCATGACCTCATTGACAGCTTGAGTTTACAGTATAACCGTGCTCGTCAGAGTGCGATTACGACTGAAATCACTGAAATTACCGGTGGTCAAGCTGCCTTAGAGTAATTGGAAGCATCCATAAGGAAAGTTTATGGTTGAAAAACAAGCGGAAGGAAGAAACGTACATGAGTTCTGGTAAGATTGTTCAAGTTATCGGCCCAGTCGTTGACGTTGAATTCCCTCTGGACGGCACATTACCTGCCATTAACAATGCGCTCTTAGTTAAGCGTCCCAACCAAAAGGATTTGACGGTCGAAGTTACCTTGGAATTAGGTGACGGAGTTGTCCGGACAATCGCGATGGATGGAACAGACGGCTTGCAACGTGGGATGGAAGTTGAGGACACTGGTGGTTCTATTTCTGTTCCTGTTGGTGAAGACACATTGGGCCGGGTATTTAATGTCCTTGGGGAACCCATCGACGGCGGTGAGGACTTCGGTCCTGATGCTCAACGTAACCCGATTCATCGGGAAGCGCCAGCATATGACCAATTGACAACTAGTACTGAGATCCTTGAAACAGGGATCAAAGTTATTGATTTACTTGCACCATATGTTCGTGGTGGTAAAGTCGGGCTCTTCGGTGGTGCCGGTGTTGGTAAAACAGTTCTGATTCAAGAATTAATTCACAACATTGCGCAAGGCCACAACGGGATTTCAGTGTTCACTGGTGTTGGTGAACGTACCCGTGAAGGTAACGACATGTACTTTGAAATGAAAGGATCAGGTGTTCTTAAACAGACGGCCATGGTTTATGGTCAGATGAATGAACCACCTGGTGCCCGTATGCGTGTTGCTTTAACTGGTTTGACGATTGCGGAATACTTCCGTGATGTTAAAGGCCAGGATGTGTTGTTATTTATTGACAACATCTTCCGGTTTACCCAAGCTGGTTCTGAAGTCTCTGCTCTTCTTGGGCGGATTCCTTCAGCCGTTGGTTATCAGCCAACGTTAGCAACTGAAATGGGACAATTGCAAGAACGGATTACATCTACCCAAAAGGGTTCCATTACTTCGATCCAAGCCGTTTATGTGCCAGCCGATGACTACACGGATCCGGCCCCTGCTACGACCTTTGCGCACTTGGATGCGACGACTAACTTGGAACGTTATCTGACTCAACAAGGGATCTACCCAGCCGTGGACCCATTGGAATCAACGTCTTCAGCGTTGACACCAGAAATTGTTGGTCAGGATCACTATGATGTTGCAACCCGCGTTCAGCAAATCTTGCAACGCTACCATGAGTTGCAAGACATCATCTCTATTTTAGGGATGGATGAATTGTCTGACGAAGAACAAACAATTGTTGCCCGTGCTCGTCGGATTCAAAACTTCTTAAGTCAACCATTCTCCGTTGCATCTCAGTTTACTGGGATTGATGGTCAATACGTTTCTGTTGAAGATACGGTGGAAGACTTTAAAGAAATTTTGGACGGTAAGTATGACGATCTTCCTGAAGAAGCATTCCGTCTTGTCGGAACTGTGGATCAGGCTGTGGCAAAGGCAAAGCAATTGCAGGGTAATAATTAAAGGAGGCGTGACCAATGGCTGAACCTCATTTAACTGTTACGATTGTGACGCCTGATGGAACGTCTTACGATAATGACCATGCATCCATGTTTGTTGCTAAAACAACAAACGGAGAAATTGGGATTTTACCTAATCACGTGCCATTAATTGCCGCTTTGGAGATTGACGAAATCAGAGTGAAGGGTGATCAAGATGCTGAAGATGAAATTGCCGTAAATGGTGGTTTTGTTGAGTTCTCGAATAACGTTGCAACCATCGTTGCTGACTCAGCTGAGCAACAAGATGCGATTGACGTTACACGTGCCGAGAATGCACGTAAACGAGCACAAGAAGCGATTGAGCATGCCCAACAAGAACATGATGCGAATGAATTGCGCCGCGCAGAAGTTGCATTGCGTAGGGCAATCAATCGAATCAATGTTGCATCACATGAACGTAATCGATAAAGACAATTAAATGTGTCACTCAAGAGGCTTACTAAGTTTTTAGTAAGTCTCTTTTTTACGGTGTTTTTTTAAGGAACTCATTTAACGAGTATGATAGAATTGGTTGTATCAATCAAAGAGGTGCAAGATGGCTATATATGGTTTTTCTGTGGTAATTAAAATTGTGTTTCAATTGGCCTTTATTTGGTTTGCACTATGGGCAATCAAACCGTTACCACTTGTCAAAATCATGCCATTGTATCCACGCCAGGCACAGGCTATTTTAGTTTTACTGGCAATCGTCATTGGATATGCTTGTAGCTCCTTTTTTATTGACTTATTTCAGTCGATCATTGGATTTAAGCCATGATTGAAGCTTGTTGTTATTAACAATTAAAACTGTTGCACTAGGAAATTGAGTTTGGAGGAACATCTTTATGGAAAAAATCATTGTTCATGGTGGTCAGCCATTGAAGGGAACCGTACATATCGAGGGCGCTAAAAATGCTGTGTTGCCAATTCAGGCTGCATCGTTGTTAGCCTCAACGGGTGAATTGATTTTAACTAACGTTCCCGCCCTGTCCGACGTGTTTATGATGAATAAGGTGCTAAGTTTTCTCAATGTCAGTGTCGATTTTGACCGGCGGGTTAAGTCTGTTACCTTTAATGCCAGCAAGAAGGTTGGTTTTGAAACACCATTTGAGTACGTTTCGAAAATGCGTGCTTCAATTGTTGTCATGGGTCCCTTGTTAGCAAGAGTCGGTCGTGCTCGTGTAGCGATGCCAGGTGGCTGTGCAATCGGCAGTCGTCCAATTGATTTGCATTTAAAGGGCTTTGAAGCGCTCGGTGCTAAAATTGAACAGCATGATGGTTATATCGAAGCTAGTGCGGATAAGTTGGTCGGCGCTAACATTTATTTGGACTTTCCGAGTGTCGGTGCAACCGAAAATATCATGATGGCCGCAACCCTAGCTGAAGGGACGACCACTATTGAAAATGTGGCGCGTGAACCAGAAATTGTTGATTTAGCTAATGTTTTGAACAAGATGGGAGCTAAAGTCTTTGGTGCAGGTACTGAGTCGATTCGCATTGAAGGTGTGCCTGCTTTGCATGGTTGCGAACACAGTGTGGTTCAGGACCGGATTGAAGCAGGGACATTTATGGTTGCTGCTGCGATCACGCATGGGGACGTTTTGATTGCTGACGCCATTCCTGAACATAATAAACCATTAATTTCAAAGTTATTGGAAATGGGCGTTGAGGTTCGCGAAGAACAGAACGGTGTCCGTATTATTGGACCCGACAAGTTGATGGCGGCAAATGTGAAAACTGCTCCGCATCCAGGTTTCCCGACAGACATGCAGCCTCAAGTATCAGTTCTTCAATTGATGGCTGATGGAACCAGCACGTTAACAGAAACTGTGTTTGAAAATCGTTTTAATCACTTGAATGAACTTCGTCGAATGAATGCTCACTTTACCATTGAAGGCCGCTCAGTGGCACTTCAGGGGCCAACAAACTTTAACGGTGCTGAAGTGGCGGCAACTGACTTGCGGGCTGCAGCTGCACTTGTACTGGCTGGCTTAGTGGCAAATGGATATACGACGGTTACCAACCTTGTCAAGGGCAGTTTAAAAATGTAGGTTTTCGGCAGAAAGAAATGTAGGTTTTCGGCAGTTACTTGAGGCCACGTAATCGGTAAGATTTACCAGTGATCTTCACTACGTGAACATGATGAACCAAGCGATCGAGAATGGCTGCTGTCACAGTTGGGTTCTGGAAAATATCAACCCAAGCGGATAGATCACTATTGCTGGTAATGATCGTTGAATGCTTTTCATAGCGGGCATTGACTAGCTGAAATAAGAGGTTAGCTTCTTGGTGACCAATTGGCAAATACCCAATTTCATCAATAATTAATAGGTCATAGCGCGAATAGCGGCTTAGAGATCGATCAAGCAGTCCTTTTTCGTAAGCTGCTCTCAATCTAATCAACAGCTCATGACAATTAATAAAGAGAACCCGACAGCCCTGTTTACAGGCCTCAATCCCAATACTAATTGCCAAGTGGGTTTTACCGACTCCCGGATTGCCAATAAAGATTAAGTTTTCAGACTTTTCCATAAAAGCCAGATTCTGGAATTCCAGAACCTCTTGGCGATTCATACTGGGTTGAAAGCTAAAATCAAATGTATCTAGGGATTTTGTATTGGGGAACCGAGCACGGCCAATGGCCCGTGCAATCTGACCTTCGTGTCGATTCTGGAGTTCCGAATTAGTTAAATCAATTAGCGCCTCAGTTAATGACAGATTATCAGTGTGAATTTGATCAAGGTAATTCGGCAAGTATTCACGGATTTTGTTTAACCCTAAGCGCTCAAGATTATTTAAAAGAATTTGATTATTAGTGGTCATGGTAGCCTCCTATAAGTTGTCGTAATCAGTCATATGTTCACGAATGTAAGCTGAAATGTCTTCATCTGTCCGCCCTTTAAGCAAATCAGATTTGAGGATATTGAACTGATCTTGGGGGTCATAATTCAGCGAATTGGTAGTTATGGAGTGCGTACGAATTTCTTCTCCGTTATAATAAATGTGAATGCGCTGCTCATCATTGGAGATTTCAACAGCAACCGTACAACCAATGTATCGCGGATCTACTGAGTACTTACATTTGCGGAAATTGATCATGGCCTCCTTCGAAACGACACGGGTAATGTTTTCTTCGAAGTATGGTTCAAGGAGATTAACTGGAACGCGATGAAGGTACTCTTTTTCTTCGTCTAACCATTTCAGGTACGGGACTTCGTCCGTGGCCTGCGAAGTTTCATGATTTAGATCATCTCGGAGCATATGAACTAGTTCGATTAGCTCAGTTCCATCAGCAAATTCAGTATTGTATGGCCGTAAACGTTCAACCGTGCGAGCAAGGGCTTCAACTGCACCTTTAGTTTGTGGTCTGAATGGTCGACAAGCAATTGGTGTGAAACCGGCATCTTTACAGAATTCGTGGAACCGTTCGTTAAAGACAGCGTGGCCAAACTGGGATTTTGTATGATCCACAACGGTTTTCATATTATCAAACCAGATTTCCGTCGGAATACCTCCGGTATGAAGGAAAGCGTCGTGTAAGCAAGAAAAGAGGGTATCTTGGCTCCGATCAAAGGTTAGTGTCATATATTTGAGTTTTGAATAAGGCAATACATACAAGAAAATATTGAATTTAAACAGCTCACCCTCGCTGCTCACTAGGGCCATTTCTTCTTTCCAGTCAACTTGAGCAGAGAGACCAGGGGAATGTTCAATCCGAATGGTAGCTTTCTTAACTCGTTCTCGGCGGGTTTGGCGACAATAATCTTTCACGAGGGTATAGCTGCCGGTAAAGCCCTTCTTCTGGATAAATTTAAAAATTGAAGCAGCCGAACAATTTAGTTCAAGCTTTGAATCGATGGTTTGCTTGAATGGATCCAGTAAACTTGGCCGTTTCGGTCGACCACTTGGTCGGCCCTTAAGTCCAGCTTTGACTTCCTCATAGGCTTTCTTAACGGTTCGATAATCAACATTATATTGCCGGGCAATCTCGGCGAAGTTAGGCTTAATATTTTCAGTCACGTAAATCGTCACTCCTTCTCTTAAATCACGTCTCACATCAAATTCCTCCTACACTCTGATGTGATTCATGATACAAAAAATGTAGGAAAACCAACAGTTCTAACCTGCCGTTTTCCTACATTTTACGGGTGCCTTTTACACCAACCTGAAATATTTGGATCGTGGCTATTGTGATTTCCATGAAAAATTGGCGAACCTAGGCGCTGAGATTGAACGCGTTGATATTGATACGGATCTCAAGGCCGTTATTTCAAAGAAGAGTTTGAAGGTAATTTAATTAGTTGATTGGTTTGACTGGAATCATGATACTTATTGATTCACATTTAACAGAAGCTGTTTAATGCAAAATGTCCTCATTCACATTTTTGGTGAATGGGGACATTCTATGTTGATGGACGTCGTGAAGGAAAAATTTGAGATGGCTTATTTGCGTATAACAATTTTTGTGTCTGAGATGGAAATTAACGAAAACCTAAAAATGTTTGCAAATTCCTATTTCTCCGCGGATTTTGACCGATCAACTGCTGACGGACAAAGTGGTAATATGCTATAATTGTGCATTGAAATTGTACGAATTGAAAGGAGTTCAACATGGCCAAAGATATTGGAATCGATTTAGGCACGGCCAATGTGTTGATTTATGTTGTTGGCAAGGGCATCGTTCTTGATGAACCGTCCGTCGTTGCCGTAGATACCAAAACTGAGCGTGTTTTAGCTGTGGGTTCAGAAGCTTACCGAATGGTTGGCCGCACGCCCAGCAATATTCGGGCCATTCGCCCATTAAAGGACGGGGTTATTTCCGATTTTGATGTTACGGAGGAAATGCTGTCATACTTCATTAATAAGCTGAACGTGAAGGGCTTTATGTCGCGTCCTAACATTATGATTTGTGCCCCAACCAACATTACTGAAATTGAACGAAAGGCTATCATTCAAGCCGCTGAAAAATCTGGCGGTGCCAAGGTTTATTTGGAATATGAACCTAAGGTTGCTGCTATTGGTGCTGGCTTAGATGTTTACCAAGCGACTGGTAACATGGTTATTGATATTGGTGGTGGAACCTCTGATATTGCGGTCTTATCTCTTGGTGATATTGTTGCCAGCACATCATTACGCATGGCTGGTGACCGAATGAATGCTGATATCGCGGCTTATGTCAAACGTGAACATGGGTTGACGATTGGTGAACATTCAGCCGAAAACATTAAGATTAAAATTGGGACTGCTATTCATCTGGAACATCCAGAGAGTATGGAAGTTCGTGGTCGTGATGCCGTTGATGGGATGCCTCATGCCGTGGAAATCAATGCTAATGAAGTTGAAGCTGCATTGCATGACACGTTGCAACAGATTATTGACGCTGCGCATGGTGTTTTGGAACGAATTCAACCAGAATTGGCTGCAGATATCATTGATCGTGGCATTATTTTGACAGGTGGTGGTTCCTTGCTAGAAGGTATCGATCAGCTCATTTCTCGCGAGCTTCAAGTACCTGTCATGATTTCCGAACAACCACTTGATAATGTGGCCAAAGGTGCCGGTGAACTGTTAGAGCGAATGAACGGTAAAAAAGGTCCACAGTTGTAACGGAGGCAGTTATGAAATGGTTACTCACGAAGTTGGTTCGTGGTTACCAACGGTTTATTTCACCGTTATTTCCGCCAAGTTGTCGCTATTATCCAACATGTTCAAACTACATGTTGATGGCTTTAAAAAAGCATGGTGCTTTTCTAGGCCTAGTGATGGGAATTGCGCGGATCCTGCGCTGTAATCCTTTTATTCGCGGCGGGTATGATCCGGTTCCAGATTTCTTTACAATTCGCCGTAATCCAGATCCTAAAGATATGGATCCAATTGTTGCGGCATACTTTCATGGGGAGCATCATGGCAAAAAAAGATAAAACAGTGCCGGTATCGATTGATGAAGTTGATGTTGACGGAGAAACGATTGAACAAGTTTCTGTTAACAAGCAGGTCATTGGTGATATTCGGCCAAATGATAAAAAGTTTCTGGCAACGACCGCTAATGGTCAAAAGATTGTTGCAAATAGTCAGGAAGATGCACTACAAGCAATCTTGGCTGAGTTTAATTTACATGGTTAAAGGAGGCTGCACGTGCAACAGGGACGAACTTCAATTAGCCGCAAAAACAAAGATAAAGATTTAGATTCACGCATTGATTGGGGCATTATTTTTTGTGTGCTTATGCTGGCATTGATCGGTATTGCATCGATTTATGTCGCTGCCAGTCATGATACAAAGTCAGTTAGCGTTGTTAAACAGGTTATTACACAGGTCTTATGGTATGCCATTGGGACTGTCGCCGTCGTGATTTTAATGCAGTTTGATTCCGAACAGTTGTGGAAGCTGGCGCCGTTGGCCTATGGTGTGGGAATTTTCCTGTTGGTCGCGGTGCTTGTATTTTACAGTCGTGCTTATTATGTGCAGACCGGGGCTCGTAGTTGGTTTGCTATTGGGCCGCTGACATTTCAGCCGTCTGAAGTGATGAAACCGGCGTATATCTTGATGATGGCGCGGGTAATCACAATGCATAACAATGATCATCCAACTCACACAGTTAAGACAGATTGGTTGTTAATCGGTAAAATGTTCCTGTGGACGCTACCCATTTTTGTTTTGATGAAGTTACAAAATGACTTTGGGACAAACCTAGTGTTTGCTGCTATTTTCGCTGGTATGGTTTTGGTTTCAGGGGTTACTTGGCGTATTATTGTGCCAACCTTTGCGCTCGTTGTCATTGTCGGTGGTGTTGCACTGACATTGGTGCTTAGTGACTGGGGACGGACGCTGTTAGGCCATTTGGGTTTCCAGGCCTATCAATTTGCCCGTGTGGACACGTGGCGGCATCCGGCTGCAGATACCTCTAATCAAGGTTATCAACTCTGGCAGAGCATGAAAGCAATTGGATCAGGTGGCCTGTTCGGTACCGGATTTAACGTATCTCACGTTTACGTGCCAGTTCGGGAATCAGATATGATTTTCTCGGTTATTGGTGAAAACTTTGGGTTTGTTGGTGGTCTGTTACTGATCATGCTGTATTTCTACTTGATTTGGCAAATGGTCAGGGTAACGTTTGATACAAAAAATGAATTTTATGCGTACATTGCAACCGGTGTTGTCATGATGATTTTATTCCATGTTTTTGAAAATATTGGGATGAACATCGGACTGCTACCATTAACCGGGATTCCACTGCCGTTTGTGAGTCAGGGAGGATCCGCTTTGATTGGGAATCTGATTGGAGTCGGGTTAATTATGTCGATGCGCTATCATTACACGAGTTATATGTTTAGTAGTGAAGCCAGCTTCAAATAAGTTGATAAAGTGAGGAATAGATTGTGGAAAACGAAAACAAGTATTTCTGGACTAAAAAAGATGGTGACAATGTTCGCTTAGGCTTAAGCAAGGACGCGCAAGACGAATTGGGAAACGTTACTTACATCGATTTGCCTAAGGCAGGTAGCAAGTTAGTTGCCGGCGACACATTTGCTAGCATTGAAGCCGAAAAGGCTGTTTCCGACATGCCAAGTCCAGTAAGTGGGACTGTTGTGGAAGTTAACCCAGCATTAAAGGAAAGTCCGGATGCCTTAAACGGCGATTGGGACGAAGCTTGGTTGCTAACACTGAGTGAATCAAAGTAAATTATCGAATTAAATAAAACGTGCTCATGGATGATTAAACTCCATGAGCACGTTTCTGTTTAGAATTAGAACGATATGAGGATTAAGCAAGTGTATCGCGAACGTCATTTACGAAGGCGGTAAACAGTGCGGCGGCTTGTTGGTTGGTAGCTGCCATCATTTCAGGATGGAATTGAACAGCTAAAATATGCCGATCAGAATCTTCGACGGCCTCCACAACGCCATCAGCGGCCGTGGCAGTGACGGTCAAACCTGGTGCTACTTTTCTCACAGATTGGTGATGAAAAGAGTTAACCCAAGCTTGTTTGCCATAGATTTGCTGAAGTAAACTGCCGTTTGTGGTTGTGATACGATGGACCGGTGACGCCCAGTCTGTTGGAAATTGATTATGACCAATAGCGTTAGGTACCTGCGTTGGAATGTCTTGATAATCGGTTCCACCCAGAACCGCGTTGATGAGCTGGATACCACGGCAAATGCCCAAAATTGGTTTGTGGGCAGCAATAGCGGCGTGAATAAGTCCTTGCTCAAATTGATCACGATCCCAATCATTTAATTCATTCTGTGGAATCGGGTCCTGACCGTAGAGACGGGGACTGACATCTTGACCGCCAGTAAGTAGAATCGCGTCCACACGTTCAACATAGGCCGCCGCCATCTCTGGGTCTGAAATTGGCAACAGTAGGGGCAGTGCGCCGGCATTAACAAGGGAGGAAACGTAATTCTTTTGTGTATAGTCAACATAGTTGGTACTCATGTGCTGGCTGGGGCGAACCAAGTGGTTGGTTCCAATTCCAATAATTGGCTTCATAAATAATCAACTCTCTTTCTAAAAACTGTCTGCGATTAGTGTAACGCAAATTGTTGGTTTGTGTGGTTGATTTATGCCGGTACGCTCAAATGTTAATTGTTCAGACGACATGAGTTGCTTATCGACTTAAACGTCAGTAAGATTGTAACCAGAAAAAGAAATGGGTGAATAATGATGGCAGATGAATTGAAACAGGTTGACGATGTTCGGACACAATTAAGGAATCTTCGTCAACAGGTACAGGCTGGTGCCGTTTTTCAGTCGCTAAACACAAAAATTGGTGCGGTATTGGATAATTTACCAAGTAATGATGAGACGCCAGTTAGTTTGCCTGATGATGCTGATGGCATTAAAGACCTATTAAAAATGTTGAATCAGCAAATTCGGGCGACAACATTGGATAAGATCACCGATGATCAGTTGATGCAATTATTAAATCACTTAGGGTCACCTGATGTTGATGTACGCGATCGGGGAATTTATTTCTTCTTTAATGACGCGTTGCAACAGCATGTGTTGTCGGATTCTCAGCTACGTTTGGCAGTCAATACGCTTCTGCAGGATCGTGTTTTGTTTAATCATATTACTGAACCGGAAAATACAGCTATTTTCGGTCGGTCATTTGCGGTGATGATTTTATCGTTGCTTGCGTATGCGGATCGGGTTGACGCCCATTTTCTAGACGCTGAGACCACGATGAGGTTAGTTGATCAGCTGGCCACCTACATTGCTTTAGAAAATGATACCCGTGGGTTTGTTGGGACTTCTGGCTGGGCACACGCCTATACACATATCGGTAATTTACTGGATGAACTGGCGGAAAGCCAAGTCCTTACACGGGCCGATAAAGTCTTTCTAATGATTGAAATTTTAGAAAAGTATCGTCGACTCGGAACGCCACTAATTTTTGGGGAAAGTCGTCGGTTAGCGGCTTATTTAGCGACGGTCGTTAATTTAAACGACTTATATGAACAGGCCTTTTTGCAGGAATGGCGTCAATGGCGTGTATGCTTAAGTAATACACCTCAGCCAGAGGATGAAGCTGGGTGGACACGACTGTTTAACCGATCACGGCTACTATCGGCCATGATTTTGCGCGAAGATTACCCAGAAGAAGTCAGCAACGCAATTAACGCTGAAGTTGACTTCCTTTCATAGCGGTTGGGTAGCCTAGACTGTAACAAGCAAAAATCTTTTCTAAACGGGCAAAGTGAGTTGGTGTCACTGATTGATTCTGGTATACTTAAGGTTCACTTACTGACCGGAAAAAAGAAAAGATAGGATGATCAACGTTATGAAAAATAAAAAGCTGCACATTGCGTTATTGTTTGGTGGTAACTCGTCAGAACATGATGTTTCTAAACGTTCTGCGCATAACATTTATGACGCAATGGACAAGGACAAGTATGACGTCAGCTTATTTATGTTTACCAAGGACGGCATCTTGCTAGGTAATAAGGCCTCGCACCGTATTTTTGATGGTGAAGATGAGGACTTGGTTGTTAGCGAAGAGATGCCTAAAATTGATTTGAGCAACCCATTGGCACCAATCATGGCATTAAATGAGGTGTCTGATATCGATTTGTTTTATCCTGTTATTCACGGTAATTTGGGTGAAGACGGGACTGTGCAAGGTCTGTTTAAATTATTGAAGAAACCTTACATTGGGAGTAATGTTCTAGCATCTGCACTGGCCTTTGATAAAGACATGACCAAGCGGATTCTGACACAAGCACACGTCCGTAACACGGAGTATGTTGTCATTACGCCTGAGAACAAGGATCAGATGGACTACGAAACAGTAGCTGCCAAAATTGGTCGCGTCATGTTTTTGAAGCCGGCAGATCAAGGCTCTTCTGTGGGGATTCATCGCGTAACGAATGCTGATGAATATAATGCTGGATTGGCAGATGCGCTTCAGTATGACTTTAAAGTGCTGGCTGAAGAGGCAATCGATGGCCCTCAAGAAATTGAAATTTCGATTTTAGGCAATGAAAAACCACGGGCTTCAAAATTAGGTGCTGTCCGTGTCCCAGATTCAGATACGTTCTATGACTACAATAATAAGTTTGTCGATGCAAGTGGCGTCGTCTTTGAATTGCCCGTTGTGTTGCCGGAATCTTTAACACAGGAAATCACTCAAATGGCACTGGATGCTTATGTTGCTCTTGGGCTTAAGGGGATGGCACGAATCGATTTTCTTGTGTCTAAAGATGGCGTGCCTTATCTTAGTGAACCAAACACGCTGCCTGGTTTTACCAACATCAGTTTGTATCCACAAATGTGGGGTGTTTCGGGAATTGATTATCCAAGCTTGATTGATGAGATCATTGATTACGGACTAGCAGAGTACAAACGTAATCAGTCCATCAGTTACTCTTTTACCAAGCTAGGTACCGAACACGTTGGTGAGAAGAAGTTTAACTAGAAATTGTCATTTTATGTTGTAAAACTGCCTTTTAAAAATAAGCCTCAATTGTCAAATCAAGTGCAACACTAAGAATCTATTCTTAGAAGTGGTCTAGTTGCTAAGCTAGTTCAGGCATTAGATCGGCTGGGCAGCGATAGTTCAATGACCGCCGTAGCCGGTTGTTTAAGGTATCTTGAGCCAGCTGAATGTCAATGAGTGAGGCCGAAGCCAAGGATCTGCCCTTCGGGAAGAACTCGCGCAAAAGGCCGTTAGTGTTCTCATTGGTTCCACGTTCCCATGGTGAATAAGGATGGGCAAAGTAGATGTCAGTTCCCTTGACTTGACTCAAGCTTGAGAACTCAGCACCATTATCAAAAGTAATGGTTTTAAAGTGCTCGGTTCCATAGTCATATAAGGTATTCTGGAGGGCTTTCAAGCAAGTGTCGGCATGATAATTGGGAAGTTTAACGATGATCTCTAAGCGACTAACACGTTCAGTCAAAGTCATTAATGCTGGCTCAGATTCAACCCGTTTGCCTTTGACCAAGTCACCTTCCCAGTGTCCAAGCTCTTGACGCGCTTGAACCATGGCGGGACGCTCTTCGATTGAATGGCCCAGATTTTTCTTATTGATTCGATGATGCTTTGCCCCGGGGCATTTAATCCGGCGACGTAGTTTAGCTGGTAGGTCTGAATTGCGGATAGCTAAACGCTGGTCATCAATATACCGGTACACCGTCGGTGTTGAGGGGCAGACAAGCCTTGGGTGATCAGTCTTGAATTGGTGGACAAAAGTATCCACACTATGCATCCTGGGACGCGCTTTTAAAGCTGTCACCAAAGCATTACAGAAGGTTTGACAATGATCAAAGAGTCCACGATAACAGCTATTTAGTCGGTGCTTACGATAAATTGCTTCACCAGTTTCTGCCAGATATGACTGTTCAAAGATATGAGTACTAGCGTTAATCTGTGTCGTTGTCCCACGTTTTAATTCACGTGAAATCGTGCTGGGATTACGATGAAGGGCCTGGGCAATCCGGCGGATAGACCAATCTAAGTCCCTTAGGGATTCAATTCGACCACGTTCAGCTAAATTGAGTTGGTGATACTGATTAGATATGATATTCTTAATTCGGGTCATGAAGATACCTCTTTCTTGTTTGTGGTGAATTAAGAATAGGTCTTCATGGCCTTTTTGACTAGTCTGAATAAAGAACTGGTCTATTAGAGCAGGTGTTGCACTTCAATTTTAAATCGAGGTTTTAAAAATAAGTTTAAAACGGAATCCTATAAAATTGGATTCCGTTTTTTAGTGCGCCCGGCATGGGTATTAGCTAGGTGGTGAAAGTCCGCTATGGGCCGTAGTAGTCGGAACCATGAGCTGAGGACAAGGGTGTCCACCGTGAGGTGGAATCTGAAGGAAGTCTAAGGCAAAGTACTGCATCGATGAACAAGAAGTAGCTATAAGGCTGAAATTAACTGGATAAGGCTGCTAGACAAGTTGAAGTCCAATACTACTCGAAGTTGGTCTCAGTAAAGCTAACGATGACATGGTACGAAAGCTAATATTCTTACCTGTCAAGGGCAGTTTAAAAATGTAGGTTTTCGGCAGAAAGAAATGTAGGTTTTCGGCAGTTACTTGAGGCCACGTAATCGGTAAGATTTACCAGTGATCTTCACTACGTGAACATGATGAACCAAGCGATCGAGAATGGCTGCTGTCACAGTTGGGTTCTGGAAAATATCAACCCAAGCGGATAGATCACTATTGCTGGTAATGATCGTTGAATGCTTTTCATAGCGGGCATTGACTAGCTGAAATAAGAGGTTAGCTTCTTGGTGACCAATTGGCAAATACCCAATTTCATCAATAATTAATAGGTCATAGCGCGAATAGCGGCTTAGAGATCGATCAAGCAGTCCTTTTTCGTAAGCTGCTCTCAATCTAATCAACAGCTCATGACAATTAATAAAGAGAACCCGACAGCCCTGTTTACAGGCCTCAATCCCAATACTAATTGCCAAGTGGGTTTTACCGACTCCCGGATTGCCAATAAAGATTAAGTTTTCAGACTTTTCCATAAAAGCCAGATTCTGGAATTCCAGAACCTCTTGGCGATTCATACTGGGTTGAAAGCTAAAATCAAATGTATCTAGGGATTTTGTATTGGGGAACCGAGCACGGCCAATGGCCCGTGCAATCTGACCTTCGTGTCGATTCTGGAGTTCCGAATTAGTTAAATCAATTAGCGCCTCAGTTAATGACAGATTATCAGTGTGAATTTGATCAAGGTAATTCGGCAAGTATTCACGGATTTTGTTTAACCCTAAGCGCTCAAGATTATTTAAAAGAATTTGATTATTAGTGGTCATGGTAGCCTCCTATAAGTTGTCGTAATCAGTCATATGTTCACGAATGTAAGCTGAAATGTCTTCATCTGTCCGCCCTTTAAGCAAATCAGATTTGAGGATATTGAACTGATCTTGGGGGTCATAATTCAGCGAATTGGTAGTTATGGAGTGCGTACGAATTTCTTCTCCGTTATAATAAATGTGAATGCGCTGCTCATCATTGGAGATTTCAACAGCAACCGTACAACCAATGTATCGCGGATCTACTGAGTACTTACATTTGCGGAAATTGATCATGGCCTCCTTCGAAACGACACGGGTAATGTTTTCTTCGAAGTATGGTTCAAGGAGATTAACTGGAACGCGATGAAGGTACTCTTTTTCTTCGTCTAACCATTTCAGGTACGGGACTTCGTCCGTGGCCTGCGAAGTTTCATGATTTAGATCATCTCGGAGCATATGAACTAGTTCGATTAGCTCAGTTCCATCAGCAAATTCAGTATTGTATGGCCGTAAACGTTCAACCGTGCGAGCAAGGGCTTCAACTGCACCTTTAGTTTGTGGTCTGAATGGTCGACAAGCAATTGGTGTGAAACCGGCATCTTTACAGAATTCGTGGAACCGTTCGTTAAAGACAGCGTGGCCAAACTGGGATTTTGTATGATCCACAACGGTTTTCATATTATCAAACCAGATTTCCGTCGGAATACCTCCGGTATGAAGGAAAGCGTCGTGTAAGCAAGAAAAGAGGGTATCTTGGCTCCGATCAAAGGTTAGTGTCATATATTTGAGTTTTGAATAAGGCAATACATACAAGAAAATATTGAATTTAAACAGCTCACCCTCGCTGCTCACTAGGGCCATTTCTTCTTTCCAGTCAACTTGAGCAGAGAGACCAGGGGAATGTTCAATCCGAATGGTAGCTTTCTTAACTCGTTCTCGGCGGGTTTGGCGACAATAATCTTTCACGAGGGTATAGCTGCCGGTAAAGCCCTTCTTCTGGATAAATTTAAAAATTGAAGCAGCCGAACAATTTAGTTCAAGCTTTGAATCGATGGTTTGCTTGAATGGATCCAGTAAACTTGGCCGTTTCGGTCGACCACTTGGTCGGCCCTTAAGTCCAGCTTTGACTTCCTCATAGGCTTTCTTAACGGTTCGATAATCAACATTATATTGCCGGGCAATCTCGGCGAAGTTAGGCTTAATATTTTCAGTCACGTAAATCGTCACTCCTTCTCTTAAATCACGTCTCACATCAAATTCCTCCTACACTCTGATGTGATTCATGATACAAAAAATGTAGGAAAACCAACAGTTCTAACCTGCCGTTTTCCTACATTTTACGGGTGCCTTTTACATTACCCGGGGAGATCTGGCCTACACGTTTCCGACAAGAGGAATAAGTTTAATTTCCACAGAAACAAGCGGTGCAGTGATGCAGTGTTGAGTAAGCCAGAAGTCAGCCGAGGTCATAGTAGTTTGAATAATCAGATGAAGGACTGAACGACAATAACTTGTAACTTATATCGGAGGTGTAATCAGGTGCGACAATCGCAGAAAACAGAACAACAAGCTGACCGCTTGTCGAGGATAGGTTTGGAAAACCGAAAGTACACAAGGGCGCGTAGTACCGGTTATGGTGAAGGTAAAGGTATGAGTGTCACTATCCAAGACCTGGTCTTGGATCGCAATAACCTTAATCAGGCTTATTTGCGAGTTAAGAGAAATAAAGGAGCAGCAGGTGTTGACGATATGACAGTCAATGACCTTCTGCCATATCTCAGAGAAAATAAGACGGAACTGATCGCTAGTTTGCGTGAGGGCAAGTATAAACCAGCTCCAGTCAAACGGGTAGAAATTCCGAAGCCTAATGGTGGAGTAAGAAGACTTGGAATACCAACGGTGGTGGACCGAATGGTTCAACAAGCTGTGGCCCAAATTCTTACACTTATCTTTGAGCGCGTTTTCTCTGATAATAGTTTTGGCTTTCGTCCCCACCGTGGGGCCCATGACGCTATTGCAAAAGTAGTAGATCTTTATAATCAAGGTTATCGAAGAGTTGTCGACTTAGACCTAAAAGCCTATTTTGATAACGTTAATCATGACTTGATGATTAAGTATCTCCAACAATATATTGATGACCCATGGACACTAAGACTCATTCGTAAGTTTCTAACTAGCGGAGTCTTAGACCATGGGCTTTTCGCTAAGAGTGAAAAAGGAACCCCACAAGGAGGGCCATTGTCACCACTACTGGCGAACATCTATCTAAATGAGTTGGACGAAGAGTTGACTAGACGTGGTCATCACTTTGTGCGCTATGCGGATGATTGTAACATCTATGTTAAAAGTCAACGAGCCGGAGAACGAGTAATGCGAAGCATTACCCAGTTTCTAGAAAAGCGCTTGAAAGTTAAAGTGAACCCAGATAAAACCAAAGTCGGTAGCCCGCTACGGTTGAAGTTTCTTGGCTTTTCGTTGGGTGTAGACCACAATGGGGCCTACGCCCGTCCAGCTAAACAATCGCAACAACGAGTAAAGAAAGCACTGAAGTTATTAACTAAACGTAATCGTGGAATATCTCTGACAAGAATGTTTGAAGAAATTCATCGAAAAATGCGTGGGTGGCTTCAGTACTACTCAATTGGGAAACTAACTAACTTTATTCAACGCCTTGACAAGTGGTTGAGGGTCCGAATAAGGCAGTATATTTGGAAGCAATGGAAAAAGTTTAAAACTAAGGTAACTAACTTACAGAAGTTGGGGCTGTCCCAGCATGATGCATATGTCTTCGCTAGTACCCGAAAGGGCTACTGGCGAACTGCACATAGTAAGACCTTGAGCTATTCTCTAACTAATAGAAAACTGGAACAACTCGGACTTATGAATATGTCCAAGACGCTCCAGTCAATTCAATGTGATTAAGTTGTCGAACCGCCGTATACGGAACCGTACGTACGGTGGTGTGAGAGGTCGATAATTGAACTAATCAATTATCTCCTACTCGATTTTACAAAAAACAAACGGGTTCGTCTTTGCGTATGTTTAGTGTGTTGACTAAAAGGACACTATTGGAGGTTTATACATGCAACAGCGATGTGGATGGGCAGATCGAAATGAATTGGTTATGAATTACCATGATAGCGAATGGGGCGTACCCGTATATGAAGATCAATTATTATTTGAACTGTTAAGTTTGGAAGTATTTCAAGCTGGTTTGACGTGGTCGTTAATTTTGTCACGACGCTCAGCTTTAAGGAAAGGATTAGCAAACTTCGATATTGATCAACTAGCCGGTTTTTCCATCGCAGATACGCAACTGCTATTGGCTGATCCAGCGATGATCCGTAACCGAAGAAAGATTGAGAACGTGATTCACAACGCGCGTCAGTGGCAACAACAGCAGTTAGGAGAGATATCGCCGGCGGAACAGTTATGGAATTTGCAACGCCAACAACCGCTGGGATTAGAAATGGCGAGAAATGATCAAGTGAAATATACATTCATTAAACAAACAACCACACTTTTTTATGAATGGGGGATTAGGGGAGTTGGTCCCAAAACGACCACCAGTTTCCTACAGGCGGCGGGCTTTATCAACGATCATGAAGATAATTGCTATCGCCAAAAAGAAATATATTTATCGGTCCATACCACTGGACGAATTTAAGAAAACATGCGATGATGATAACGGCAAAAATTATCGCGGACATGGAGATGGAAACCGTTCTGACACGCGGCTTCATGAGCCTGACGATGATGGTAAAACGTATTTTATTTCACAAAGTGTGAATTTTTTTACCGCCGGGGTAAAAGTAATTTAATCTTGATGCGACAATCATTTTGGAAGAAGGCGTTTGTGTTTGGGTAACTTTAAATTGCGACTGGCAACGACGGCAGACATGGATCAAATAATGGTGATTATCCGTGGTGCCCAGACGTTTATTGCAAAGCAAGGGTTTGACCAGTGGCAGGATGGCTATCCGGCACAGGCTGATATGTTGGCAGATATTAAGGCGAGTCGTTTGTATGTGCTTGCCAATGACACTCAAATTGCTGCTGTTGCGGCTGCGATAGTTGGTGTTGATCCGAACTACCGCTTAGTTGAAACCGGTAGTTGGCTAATGCCGTCTGCTAAGTATGCGGCGATTCATCGGGTCGCTGTCTCAAGTCAATTTCGTGGTCAGCATCTCGCTGAGACGCTGTTTACAAAGTTGATGGCAACGTTGAAGCATGATCAAGACGTTGTGTCCGTTCGTGTCGATACGCATAAACAAAACCAAGTCATGCAACATGTGGTCCAAAAAGTTGGTTTTGAGTACTGCGGTCATATTTATATTGACGGAAATGCACAACGTTTGGCCTATGAGTGTGTATTGAAATAAGTGCATTGCGTCTCGCCTGATTCAGCAGAATGAATGAGGCAGAAAAGATGAGAATTTTAGGCGCTCGGGTTCGTGCATACCGCAAAGCACGGGGGTTATCGCAGAAGGATTTGGCTAAAAACATTTGTACCCAAGCAACTATCAGTTTGATTGAAAAACGGAATAAGATTCCGAGCATGCAGATTTTATTAAAACTTTGCAGCCGCTTGGGAATTCAATTAAATGACGTGATCGTTGAAACAGACGATCAGGCAGTCCAAATCTTTCGTGAAGTCGGTTATGCAGTGCGGACTGCTCAGTACCGTAATGCGGAAAGCCGGTTGGATCGTGTGAAACTTCGAAGTTTGAAAGAGAATGATGAAATTAAGGCTTACTACTATTATCGTGGTCAGTTGCAACTGATGAATCATGACAATCCAGATGAGGCTATTTTCAACTTTGGCATGTTATTGAATGAGTTCAATAATCGCAGTAAGGATATCTATTCACTGATGTCACGGTTGGGATTAGGGCTTGCCTATGCGAAAAAAGGTGAATTTGACAAGGCTGAACTATTTGTTAACCAAGCCGTTCGCGATTTGGATGAATTTGACTCAGATAGTCACGATCTTGTTCAGGATCAAGTGTCTTCATATCTACAAGCAGCTAAGTTTTTCCAAGAAATTGGCAAAGATGGTCGTACTTTATCGCTTGCCAAGAAGGCGATTAAACTGAGTGAACAAAATAATAGTTTGTTTTTACTTGAAGATATTTACCAAACAATGGCGCTTAGTCAACTCAAGTTGGATGACGATAAGAGTGCGCAACAAAATATGTATATCGCCTATGCATTAGCGTTAGTGTCTAAGAATCAGCGGTTGGCCGAGAGTATTACAAGTAATGTTGCAAAGTATCAAATTCCACCGTTGGCGTTATGAAATTAATAGCAGTAAATTAAAACGAAAAAAGATTCAATCCACAGTGAGCAAACGCGGATTGAATCTTTTTTATTTTGGTTTAAGTAGAAATTACTTCTTGTTTGTGGCTTGAGCGCCTTCCTTAGCTGAGACAGGCTTGTTAGCTAAATCAGTCCGAACAACCAAGACATCACAAACTGCGGCACGAGTGACATATTCGGTAACAGAACCGATTAATAAGCGTTCAACAGCGTTTAACCCAGTAGCGCCAATCATAATCAAATCAGTATTGAGTTCCTTAGGAACCTCTTGTGCAATGATTGACTTTGGTGCGCCATACTCGATTGAGTATTCACACTTAACGCCAGCTTCTTTAGCTTCGGCCGCATACTTATCGAGTGTTTTCTTGGCCGTTTCAGTAACTTGTTCAACCATGGTTGTATCAAAACTTGAGATGTTTTGGAAAGCACGGGTATCAACAACATGGAGTAAGTGCAACTCGGCATCGTCACCATTTCGTTGTGTAACCGCGACAGCCTTCTTAAAGGCCAATTCAGCTTCACGTGAACCATCGATTGGAACTAAAATCCGTTTGTATTGTTGTGCCATGAAATTCACTCCCCTTTATTTTTCTACCTTTATTCTACTGTAAACCGCTTGAAAACAAAAGTGAAAGCGCTGTATTTTCATTCAAAAATCCGTTTTTGCGTGCGATTTATAATAAACAAGGAGACAAATTTGAGAAGAGTGTTAAGGAAAATTCACTAACTGCTATGGCTACTAGTTCATAAAGCGGACGAGTGTTAATCCGAGCAGCATCCCTGATAGACAGCCGACAATCAAAGCGATGACCATCACAACGAGACTAAATAAACCTGCGATAGCCAACAGTCCAACGATGAACAATTCGATGGCCCAAAAAGTGAGCAGTGTGCCAATTTGTGGGTGACGATCAGGTGTAAACAATAAAAAGCCTGTTTGGCGGTGAAACCAAAGATAACCACTGATGAAAAAGAAGATGACTGCAAAAATGCAGATTAAAATTTTTATTAACATATTCTTACCTCATGAGAGTTAATTATAAATGACTCTTTCCTAAAACGATAGGGCGAATTGTTTTCATCGAAGTTAAAATTTGGCGATTCAAATAAAAGAAAAACGCCAGCCTCTAGGAGACTGACGTTCCAAAGTATGCACTTTGATGAAAACTAGTGATGCCGACAACCGGCTCTTCAGAGTTGACCCGCGACAAGGCAGGTGGGCGTGGCTGTTAAGGCTTCTGATTACCAAGAGAAAAGGCCTATCATAGGCGATACTAGAGTCACACCCTAAGTAAAAAGACTGTAAGGCAACACTGTAAGTTGAGCCTTGCGTACATCTTAGAATTCATATCGAGCATAGCATGATTTTTTTAAAGACGCAATTATTAGCGTTGGTTGTTTGAAAAACATTATTTTTTGTTCCTAGGTGGTAATGGATGCCCACTAGCCGCCATTAGTCGGGCGTATTGTTCACCGAGTGCAGATTCATAGCGCCCATTGTCCTTAGGATGATAATAGGTTGCATTCGCCAAATTATCCGGCAAATATTGCTGCTTTACCCAGTCATTAGGGAAGTCATGTGGAAATTGATAGTTTACGCCGTGGCCCAGCTTAGCAGCGCCTTTATAATGGGCATCCTTTAAGTGAGCAGGAATATCACCGCTTTTACCGGCATTGACATCAGCCAGTGCACTGTCGACTGCGCTGATGCCGGAGTCTGATTTAGGAGACAAACAAAGCTCAATCACGGCGTCTGCTAGAGGAATTCGTCCTTCTGGCAGGCCTAACTGTTGAGCTGCCGTGACGGCTGAAACGGTGTGGGCGGTGGCAGGGGGATTTGCCAGTCCAATATCTTCATAGGCGATGACAAGAAGTCGACGGCAGATGATAGTTAGGTCACCAGCGGCAATTAAACGGCTCATGTAGTGTAGGGCGGCATTAGTGTCTGAACCCCGAATGGATTTTTGAAAAGCAGAAATAACATCATAGTGTGCGTCACCATCTTTATCCGCGGACAAGGCTTTGCGCTGTAAACATTCTTCAACGACCGGGAGTGTAATGTGGACAGTTTTATCATTGTCAGGATCAGTAGATTGAACGGCCAATTCTAGTGCATTAAGCGCACTACGCAGGTCACCATTGGTGGCACTGGCCAGGTGATGACGGGCATTTTCATCTAGATTGACCTTAATCTTACCTAAACCGTTTGACTCGTCCGCGAGTGCGCGATCGATGGCAGTTTCAATATCTTCAGGAGTGAGGGGATAAACTTCGAAGATTTGGGTACGGCTACGAATGGCAGGATTGATGTTGATATACGGATTTTCAGTGGTCGCTCCGATAAGAATAATGGCGCCGCTTTCTAACAGTGGTAGCAAAAAATCCTGTTTAACTTTGTCCAAACGGTGAATTTCGTCTAGTAATAAAACGACAGTGCCACTCATTTTAGCTTCTTCGGCGACGATTTGAAGTTCTTTTTTGCCGTCAGTCGCCGCGTTAAGCATTCGGAAAGCATATTTAGTTGATCCGGCAATAGCACTTGCAATACTTGTTTTACCGGTACCAGGTGGACCATAAAGAATCATGGAAGAAAGCAGTTTCGCTTTAACCATGCGATTAATGATTTTTCCAGGACCAACAAGATGTTGTTGGCCCACGATATCTTCAATGCGTTTAGGACGCATGCGATAAGCTAAAGGTTGCAAGGTGTTCCTCCGGTTAAAAGAAATGGTAAGTTGCGTGTGAGATCTAGTGACATAAACGCACTGAGTTCCTAGGGAGGGAAGCCAGTGCGTTTATAGATTGAATTCAGTAATAGTTTTCATTTATTGAATAACCGTTGCCAAAAGCTTGTTTTTTTCACTGGCTTTGGCTGATCACTATTAGATGAAGTTTGGTCGGCATATTTTTTGGCGATGTCAACAGGATTAACGTCAATGGCCGTTTTGGCAGTGACCACCAACGCTAAGTCATCGTCACCAATTTTATATTCAGGATCATTTTTAATTGTAAATGAGACCGCATGCATGGTTGTGGTTCGAATGTAGGGTCCTAAAACGTCCTGACCTAAATTTCCGTTCATCAACACGGTATTATTAACTTCGTCTCGTTGACTGAGGTCGTTGCCGAACGCAGTGAGGTAATCGCCACTCCTAAGTTGAGCAACGGTCATGGTCAGTGCAACGCGTTCACGAAATGTTCCCAGATAATGACGCTGTTCGTCCGGGTTGATTTTTGGAGTACCATAAATTGCATTTGAAAGGCGTTGGTTCGTATCACCATCTGTGCCATGATTATCAGCCATATCAATACCTCCCCAGTTGATTTCTCACTGGCTAGTATAACATAACCATTATATGTGACTGCGCATTTGGGACTTGTTACTGATTAAAAAAGAACATAGAAAAACCGATGGGCGAGCCCATCGGTTTCGAGAACAAGAAGTAAGAAAATTACAACTTGTTGTAGTATTCAACGATTAATGATTCGTCAATATCAGCATCCAGATCTTCACGTTCTGGCAAGCGAACTAATGAACCCTTTAAGTTGTCAGCATCGAACTCAACGTAAGCTGGGCGACCAACAACGGCTTCAACAGCGGCTTGGATAATAACTAATTTCTTTGACTTGTCACGAACGGCAATTTCTTGGCCAACTTTAACTTCGTATGAAGGAATGTCAACACGTTTGCCATCAACAGTGATGTGACCATGGTTAACCAATTGACGAGCTTGACGACGAGTAGTAGCCAAACCTAAACGGTAAACCATGTTGTCCAAACGACGTTCCAACAGAACGAGGAAGTTAGTACCATGCGTGCCCTTACGAATTTTACCAGCTTTAATGAACAAGTTAGCAAATTGACGTTCAGTCATGCCGTAGGTGAAACGCAACTTTTGCTTTTCACGTAATTGCGTACCATATTCTGAAACCTTACCACGACGACCTTGACCATGATCACCAGGGGCGTATGGACGACGAGCTAATTCTTTACCTGTTCCTGAAAGTGAAACGCCTAAACGACGTGACAATTTCCAGGAAGGACCTGTATAACGTGACATTTAAATGTCCTCCAAATAATTTGTTTGGAGTAAAATATGCGAAGTGTAGGCTCGGTATTCGTGCAGGTTGTTTTGCAATGTTCACCGGAGCAGCCCCGGGTACTAGTTGAACCAACGATGGCACTAGGCAATCGCCGGCACCAATCTGTTGACGAGCTTACCACCTACTGCTGCAAATTTTACAACTGAAATAGTATACCGTGATTTAGGCGGTAATGTCAAGATGGCTTACGAGAGCCTGTGCGAATGCGGTTAGTTCAGCCACGTCTTCATTGCTAAACCGATTTAATGTTGGCGAGTCTAAATCCATGACACCAATTTTAACGTCATTTTTCGTTAATGGAACCACAAGTTCTGCATTGCTGGCAGAATCACATGCAATGTGGTCGGCAAACTCATGAACATTTGGCACAACTTGTACCTCTTGAGTGGTTAAAGCTGTGCCACAGACACCACGGCCTGGTTTAATGTGCACGCAGGCGACATTTCCCTGGAATGGGCCAAGCATAAGTTCATCGTCGGCACGGTGGTATAGGTAGAAACCGGCCCAGTTAAGATCGGGAACTGTTTGCTTCAATAAAGCAGAGGCATTTGCTAAATTTGCAATTAAATCGTGCTCATCAGTTAAGAGGGCGTCTAATTGCTGATTTAATAGGGATTTCGTTGTTTCAGACATGTGATCCTCCTTGGGTAAGAACTAAAAAAGTATAAAGTCACAGAAACGTAATCTAAAGCGAAAAACTGGCTATGCTATACTTTTCATTAGTTAGTTACGTTTCAATTAGTGAGATTTCAATTTGATGACGTACATTTTAATGATTTATTTCAAAAAAGCAAGCAATCAATGGCTTGCAAACGGGGATGGACGTGCAAAATGGTTCAAGTTTTAATTGGCATCATCATTCTAGCAATTATCTTGTTTGGAGCGGTCTTTGCGTTCCAAAAAATAACTGGTCGGAGAATTCAAGCGTTGAAGGATCGACGCGAGGATCTGCGTCAACTTCATGTAGACAAACAAGTTGAAACTGGTCATCAGTTGAGTTTGACGGGTCAATCGTTGACTGCTTTCAATGGCTTAACCGATGAATACCAGAGTGTGGAAACAAAGACGTTACCACGAGTTGACCAGGTGATTAATCAGCTGATGGTTGATGCACGGGGTATTAATTTTGTTAAAACCCGTAACGAGTTGCAGCAGGCAACTGACTTACTGGACGAAGCAACGGACAAGTTGATGCATGTGCAGGGCGGCCTTGAAGCGCTAAAAAAAGTCGACAGTGATCACCGAGCTGCTGTTAATCAATTGGAAAAGAAGTACCAAGATTTACGAAAGGTGCTCTTGTCTCAGAATTTAAGTTTCGGTCCTAGTATAGATAAGTTAGAACACAACCTTGCTGAACTCGAAGATCAGTTTGATGAGTTTACAAACTTATCTCAACAGGGCGATCATGTTGCTGCCCAGAAGGTATTGGATCAGTTGACTGAGGGCACAGATGACTTGGATCATTTGATTGATACCATTCCACCGTTATATCGTGATCTGAAGAGTGGCTTCAGTGATCAACTGAACGACATTGTTGATGGTTACCAACAGATGACGTCGCAAAATTTTGTGTTTGGCAACGTGGATATTCCCGGTCAAGTAAACCGGATTAAGGGTGAAATTCAGACAGCCAATCAACATTTATCCGATTTGGATGTTGCTACAACGACCGCCGATAATCATAATATTGAAGTTCAAATTGATGATTTATATGCAGTCCTTGAAAAAGAAGTTAAGGCTAAGCCTGAAGTTGATGATCAAAATGAAGAGTTGCAAGCTTTCTTAGCACATGCCAAACAGCAAAACCGCGCCCTGCAGGTCGAATTGGATCGACTTGGACAAAGCTATGTATTGAATCATGGTGAGCTCGACAATGCACAAACACTGGCAACAGAAATTGAAAAAATAGAAGAGTACTATCGTACGGATGTCAATGCATTAGCGACGCATACCGATAGCTATTCCAACATTCAACAACATCAGTTAGATCAGCTACAAGCTTTGACGCAGATTGAGCAGCAACAGCGTCAAATCAATGATGGCATCAAAGGATTGGGCGCACAGGAACAAAAAGCACGCCAACGTTTCCAACAGTTTGATAACCAGATGCACACCATCAAACGTCAGTTAGAGAGTCTGAACCTGCCTGGTTTGCCCAAGGACTACTTGGATTATTTCTACGTTGTCAGCGATGAAGTAGAGAAGCTGGGTGGTGCTCTGAGCCAAACTCAGATTAATATGGAAGATGTGACCAAGCAGTTAGTGATGATTCAGGCCGATTTGGCTACCTTAACGGAAAAGAGTAACGATGTTCGTGACAGTGCCGTGCTGGCTGAGCAATTGCTTCAATATGCTAATCGTTATCGTAATTCGGATGAAGAAATGGTTGCGGCCAGCCAACGCGCTCAACAACTGTTTGATCGCGATTATAAGTATTCCGAGTCATTAGAGACAATTGCTAATGCACTTGAAAAGATTGAGCCAGGCGCATACAAACGAATTGAAGATAGTTACTATGGTAATCAACCAGAAACACCGACTTCACAGGCGTAGCTAGGTTTTCTCTTCAAATAAGATAAATTGTTTCGTGAGCGTTAATTGAAAATGCCGATTGTCTGTGTGAAGTATGCATGGATGATCGTTTTTTCGTTACAACCGCAATAGGAACATATGGTTGCTAACAATGGCACGCTCGTTATGTGATGAATGTTGTCGTGAATGGACAGATGTTCGCATGAGGGCGGGCAAACGTGATATACTGATTCAAGTTTTTAACTCGAGTCGAACCGAATTTAAAACGAGGAAGGGACAACATGATTTACTTTGATAACAGCGCAACGACAAAGGTGGCACCATCTGTTTTGGAGACGTACTCCAAAGTCAGTCAAACCATTTGGGGCAATCCGTCGTCTTTGCATAATTTTGGTGAACAAGCCTATAACTTGCTAGAGCAATCTCGTCAACAGATTGCGGATTTATTAGGCGTTAAGTTGAGTGAAATTTTGTTTACCAGTGGGGGTACTGAAGGCGACAACTGGGTCGTTAAAGGTACAGCGATGGAAAAACGGGCGTTTGGTCGCCACATTATTACTTCTTCTGTGGAACACCCTGCAGTGCATAACTCTATGGAGCAATTAGCACAACTTGGTTATGAGATTACGTATCTACCTGTTGATGAAGAGGGACGCGTCAGTGCGGCCGATGTGAAGGCAGCAATTCGACCGGATACGATTTTAGTCTCTGTGATGGCAGTTAATAACGAAGTTGGCAGTATTCAGCCATTAAAGGATATCGCAGCTGTTTTACAGGATTATCCGACGATTCACTTCCACATTGACGCCGTTCAGGGCATTGGTAAAGGCATCTCGGATTTAATTTTTAACGATCGCGTTGACTTTATTACCTTTTCCGGTCATAAGTTCCATGCCCCTCGTGGCATCGGCTTTATTTACGCTCGCTCAGGCAAACGAATTGCGCCGTTGATGACCGGTGGTGGTCAAGAACGTAATTTGCGTAGTGGGACAGAGAATCTACCTGCAATCGCGGGGATGGCGCGTGCTCTACGTTTGTTACTGACAAATGAAGAGACCAACGTTGCAAATGAACGGGCGGTTCGCGGTCGAATCTTGAATCACATCAAAGATTTTCCGAAAGTCACGTTGTTTTCACAAGATAATGACCATTTTGCACCGCATATTTTATGCTTTGCTATTGAAGGTGTTCGTGGTGAAACGATTGTGCATGCTTTTGAAGATCATGATATCTACATTTCGACAACGAGCGCTTGTTCTTCCAAGAAACATTTGGCCTCAAGCACGCTTAAAGCAATGAAGGTGCCAGACCAAATTTCAACCAGTGCTGTTCGTGTGAGCTTGGATGAAAATAATATGTTAGCTGAAGCAGACACATTTAATCAAGTGTTTGATCAGCTATATGAGCAGTTTAAGAAAATTAATAGCTAGGCGATTGAGCGAATTTGTGACAAACGATCGGCAGGTAATCAACTGCTAATAAAGTAATTGAAGACAAATAAGGGAGGCTCGTTAATGCAATATGATGAAATTATGGTTCGCTATGGCGAATTATCAACAAAGGGGAAAAACCGTAAGTCGTTTATTGACCGTTTAGGCAATAATGTCCGTGGCGTGCTTCATGATATTCCCGACGTAAAGGTTCATCCTGATCATGACAGAATGCACTTAACACTTAATGGTGCGGACTCAGCGTTAGTGATGAAACGGTTGAGCAACGTTTTCGGAATCGAAAACTATTCACCATCTGTCAAGGTGGATCTGGATCAAGCATTGGTTGACCAACAGGCCATTGACATGGTTAAAGAGCAATACAAGCCAGGCATGACGTTTAAAATCGATACGCGCCGGTCTAATCATCATTTTGGTTTGAGCACGTATGAAATGAATGATCATCTGGGTGGTGTCATTTTAAACGCTTTTGAGGATATTCATGTCCAAATGAAGCAACCTGATTTAACGCTGCGGGTTGAAGTACGTAACAACGGGATCTTTCTGTCTAGTCAAACGTTTGCTGGCGCCATGGGAATGCCTGTGGGAACCGCTGGTAAAGGGATGATGATGTTGTCAGGGGGCATTGACTCACCAGTCGCGGCTTACCTAGCGATGAAACGTGGCGTTCAAGTCGAAATGGTGCATTTCTTTAGCCCGCCATACACGAGTCAACAGGCACTGGATAAGGCCATGGAATTAACGGCTAAGTTAACGGCCTATACTGGCAAGATTCGATTTATTCAGGTGCCATTTACCAAGATTCAGGAAGAAATCAAAGAGAAGGTTCCTGAAGGCTATCTGATGACGGTACAACGTCGGATGATGTTGCGTTTGACCGTTGCTTTAGCAGAAAAACGCCACGGATTAGGCATTTTCAACGGCGAGTCTCTAGGTCAGGTCGCGTCTCAAACGATGGAAAGCATGCTGGCTATTAATGATGTGACAACTATGCCAATCTTACGGCCAGTGGTTTCAATGGATAAGAATGAAATCATTGATGTAGCCAAGAAGATTGATACATTTGATCTGTCAGTGTTACCGTTTGAGGATTGTTGCACGATTTTTGCACCGCCAGCACCTAAGACAAAGCCTAACCTGGATCGGACGCGCGAGTTTGAACAGCGAATTGATGTCGAAGGTTTGCTTGAGGAAGCACTGGCTGGTGTCAAAATGACAGAGATTCATCCCGGTGAAACTTTCTTGAATCAACAAGAGGACGTATTCGCCGAACTGCTATAATGATAAAAAGATTATTTTGAAAAGTCAGGTGCAGGCATGATAACGATCAGGGATATTGCAAATCAAGCGGGGGTGTCGGTTTCAACGGCGTCGCGAGCTTTGAACGATAATCCGCGGATTTCGGCGGCTACGAGACGACGCATTCAGTCGCTAGCAGCACGTTTGGGATACGTCCCCAACTATAACGCGAAGAGTTTAACCCGTGGTGAAGCAAACGTGGTTGGTGTCGTGTTTCCACCTAGTCAAAGTAGCACGCAGGGCAATCCATTCTTCATTGATGCCATGCGTGGCATCAATAGGGTGTTGACACAACGGCAGTATGTGCTATCTGTTGCGATTGGTGAAACGTCTGATGATGTATTGGCCAATGTGTCAGCGATGGTTGATCAGGCCAAGGTTAAACGCTTTGTTTTACTGTATTCCCACGAAGATGATCCTGTTGCCGATTATTTGCGGTTGGCTGGACTACGGTTTGTCATTGTTGGTCAACCAAGTGTTAGCCACGATGATGACTATGTTGACAATGACAATGTGGCTGCTGGTGAGGCGGGGGCAACGTATCTGCTTGATAAGCTTCATGCTAACCGACCTGTATTTGTTAGTTCTGCAGTAGATTGGCCATACGAGCAAAATCGTCGTCAAGGATTTAAACAAATTGCTGCTAAGCGTGGTGTACCGACTGTTGAAACGCAGTTACCCCGTGCTGACGCACCAATTGCTTCGATAACCGAATGGCTTGAAAAGCATCCTAACATTGATGGTATTTTGGCCACGGATGATCTGATTGGGCTGTCGTTTTATCAACGATGGCAACATGTTCATCCGGACGCACAGGTGCCATTGGTCAGCTACAACCGATCGATTTCGTTACCGTTGCCAAACGTCAATTTCCATTCAATTGATTTGTATCCCGAACGCTTGGGTGCCGCTGCGGCTGAACTCGTTTTTCGTAAGCATTCAACGGAAGCAGGTCATGAGAATCGGATCATTCTGCCGTTTGAGCAGTTGAACTAATTAATGCGCTAAAAAATTGAAAGCCATCGCTATGGTGACACCGCAAACAGGTGTTACACCGCAAACAGGTGTTACGTTAGCGATGGCTTTTATTTGTGACTGATAAAGTGGAATTGCTAGACAGTTTGGCCAATTAAGACAAGTAAGTAAAAAAGTTTAAGGTAGATTGCAAATTTAATCCGAATTTTTGGACAAATTGGTCAGCATAACCTGATACGGTGTTTTCCAGTCAAGTATTTTAAGCGGTCTCTGGTTAATTTGGAGTAACGTCGTCGTTAAATCTTGAGCACTAATGTGCTCAAAACGAGTCCCCTTAGGATAAAAATAACGTAAATTCCGATTAAAGCGTTCATTACTACCACGTTCAGCTGGCGTATAAGCATGACAGTAATAGGTCTTAATACCATATTGTGATTCAAATGATACTAGCCCACTAAACTCAGTACCACGGTCCACAGTAAAACTGTGCACCGGTCCATTAAAAGTTGTTAGGAACTTAGTCAGTGCTTCATTAACACTCGCTGTCGTTCGGTCCTTTAACCGATATGCCCAAAGGAACCGTGATTTGCGATCGATTAAAGTTAATAAAACTGCCTTACTATGCCCACGAGGGCCAACGACGGTATCTAGTTCAAAATCACCGATGCGATTACGTTGATTAATCATCATGGGACGCTGTTCAATCGATCGCCCCAAAGATTGATTATATTTGGATCGTTGGTCAACGTTACGCCGTTGGCGTACGCCATGTTCAGGTAGATCATTCAAGGAGAAACCAATTCTCCCCTGATTTAGCCAATTATAAATAGATTTAGTCGCTAGTTTAAATTCGTGAGCAATCATTCCTGGTGACCAGCTTAGATGTAAATGGTTGAGAATTGTTTGCTTTAACTCATCGCTCAGCTTAGTTTTCCGACCACATCGTGATCGCTTGTATTCGGCATCTGTTTGTGCTAATTCAGCCTGATAAGGTTGACATCGAGATAATTCATAAGAAATTGTTGACGGTGATCGGTTCAGCCGAACGCCCATTTGGATATTGGACAGCCCTAGTTCACAAAAGGTTTCGATTTTAATTCGTTCGGAATAGGTTATACTAGACAAAAGATCAGCTCCTAAAAGATGGGTTTGTTGTAAACACCATTTTAAAGGAAGCTGATCTTTTTTGTCCGAACAGCGTTCGGATTAATTTTACAATCTACTTTAAAAAAACTTTTGTGCAAACGGTTGCATTTTATTGTAAGCGGTTGCATAATAAATATCGATTAATCAACGTTGCTCAATAACAACGCGTTTGCAATTATTGGTTTGATTTTTGAAATGGAGGAAGCAGCATGGCAGAGAATAAGTCGTCATCGCAGAGCGTCGATAAAAAGCATAAATTACCGACATTACCTGCTAGTGTTATTTGGATGATCAGTTTTGGTTTTCTTGGGGTCCAAATGGCCTTTTCGTTACAGAGCTCAAACATGGGTCGGATTTTCCAAACGATTGGGGCAGATCCAACCAAGTTAGGGGCGTTCTTCATCTTACCGCCGTTAGCTGGGTTGGTTGTTCAACCATTAGTTGGTTATTACTCAGACCGGACCTGGATGCCTAAACTTGGTCGCCGGATTCCTTACTTGTTAATTGGTGCCATTGTGGCGGTTATTGTCATGATGTTATTACCAAACGCTGGTAGTTTTGGATTTGGTTATGCATCGCTGACAGCCCTTTGGTTTGGTGCTATTACCATTTTGTTCATGGATTTATCCAGTAACGTTGCGATGCAACCATTCAAAATGATGGTTGGTGACATGGTCAACGATGACCAAAAAGGTTTTGCATACGGTGTTCAAAGTTTTCTTTCTAACACAGGTGCCGTTTTAGCTTCTGTCTTTCCGTTTTTACTGACAGCACTTGGTGTTGCCAACACAGCTAAAAAGGGTGTTGTACCACAATCTGTTATCATTTCATTCTATGTTGGTGCGGTTATCCTGATCATTTGTAGCTTATTCACGGTTTTCCGTGTGAAGGAATACGATCCTGCTACATACGCGCAGTATCATAACATTGATGAAAATGCGAACAAGAAGAGCGAAAACATGTTCAAGTTGTTAGCACACGCGCCAAAAGTATTCTGGACTGTTACGGTCGTCCAATTCTTCTGCTGGATGGGTTTCCAGTATCTATGGACATACGGTACTGGTGCGATTTCTAAAAATGTTTGGCAGGCAGTTAACCCAGCAAGTGCAGGGTATCAGGCCGCTGGTAACTGGTTTGGTTTAATGTCAGCAGTTCAATCACTTGCTGCTGTTGTGTGGTCACTTGTTATTGCACGGGTACCAAACAACTTGCACAAACAGGCGTACTCTTTAGGACTGGCCTTAGGGGCCGTTGGTTTTGGTTCAGTATTCTTTATCCACAACCGCTGGTTATTAATTGTTTCATTTATTTTAATTGGTATTGCTTGGGCTTCAATGACGGCATTCCCATTCACGATCCTGACAAACGCACTTTCTGGTGCCAACATGGGAACCTATCTTGGCTTATTCAACGGGTCAATTTGTTTGCCACAGATTGTTGCCAGTGTGCTTAGTTTTGGTTTGTTCCCACTTTTGGGTTCATCCATGCCTGTTATGATTTTACTTTCCGGTATTCTATTATTAGTCGGTGCGCTTTCCGTTGGTATCGTTCACGAAACGTATGCGGAATAAGAGTGATGCCGAAGCCCAGTTTGCACTGAGCAGAGAACAATATATGTGAGAAGGGACGAATAAAACTATGAAACAAACGTTTGACATCGAACCATGGAACGTTGTTACCCGAAAATTTGATCCAGAGGACAAGCGCCTACAGGAATCAATGACCAGTCTTGGTAACGGTAACATGGGGCTCCGTGGCTTCTTTGAAGAAGATTACAGTGGCGATACTTTACCTGGTATTTACCTTGGGGGCGTGTGGTTCCCAGATAAGACACGTGTTGGTTGGTGGAAGAATGGTTATCCTGCTTACTTTGGTAAAGTTATCAACGCGGTCAACTTTATTAAGGTCAATGCGGTGATTAATGGCGAAAAGCTTGATTTGGCCAAAGATCAAGTGAGTGATTTTAAACTTGATTTGGACATGCAACATGCTTTGTTGACCCGGACATTCACCGTGACGAAGGGTGCAGCTAAGTTGGCTTTCACGTTTGAACGGTTTGTCAGCGCTGCACAAAAAGAGTTAGCGGTTATTCGAGTTAGTGTTAAAAACGTGGGCGATCAGGCTGTTAAGCTAGAATTAAACTCATCGTTGGATGCTGATGTTCAAAACGAAGACGCTAACTACGACGAACGGTTCTGGGATGTGTTGAATATTGACGGTACCAGTGACCAAGGTGAAGTGGTCACCAAGACCAAGCCGAATAATTTTGGCACGCCTCAATTTACCGTTGGGATGCAAATGACCAATAAGAGCACGTTGCCAGCTGTTGAAAACGGTGTGCAAACAGCAACTGAAGTCACGAATGAATTTGGTGGTGAATTGGCTGCCGGTGAAACCGCTCAGTTGGAAAAGCGTGTGATTGTGGTAACATCACGTGATTATGATGACCAAATTGCCTTAACAGCAGGAATGCATGACTTGACGGCAGATGTTAACAAGCAATCATTTGATGATCTTTACCAAGCACACACGGCCGTTTGGGCTGACCGCTGGACGAAGAGTGATGTTTCCATTGAAGGGGACGTTGGTGCTCAACAGGGGATTCGTTTTAATCTGTTCCAGCTGTTCTCGACCTACTATGGTGAAGATTCACGGTTAAATATCGGACCAAAGGGCTTCACTGGTGAAAAGTATGGTGGTGCTACTTACTGGGACACAGAAGCCTTTGCAGTACCCGTTTATCTTGGCGTAACGGATCAAAAAGTTACTCGCAATCTGTTGATGTATCGTTATCAACAATTGGATGGCGCTTACCATAATGCAAAGATGCAGGGACTTAAAGGTGCCTTGTTCCCGATGGTCACATTTGACGGTATTGAATCACACAACGAATGGGAAATCACGTTTGAAGAAATTCATCGTAATGGTGACATTGCGTTTGCGATATACAACTACACGCGTTATACGGGCGACAAGAGTTATGTCTTACACGAAGGTAGTAAAGTGTTGACGGAAATTTCCCGCTTCTGGGCCGACCGTGTTCACTTCTCCAAACGTAATCAACAGTACATGATTCATGGTGTCACAGGTCCAGATGAATACGAAAATAACGTCGACAACAACTGGTACACCAACTACTTGGCTCAATGGACGTTGAAGTACACGTTGCAGGTATTACAAGAGGTTGACGCAAAACAGGCCGCTGATTTAGCTGTTAGCGATGAAGAGAAGAAGCAATGGCAAGATATCGTCGACAAGATGTATCTGCCACACGATGACAAACTTGGCATTTTTGTTCAGCATGATGGCTTCCTTGACAAGGATATCGAACCAGTCAGTGCGATTCCTGCTGATCAATTGCCAATTAACCAACACTGGTCATGGGACAAAATCTTACGGTCCCCTTACATTAAGCAAGGGGATGTCTTACAGGGTGTTTGGGACTTTATTGATGACTTTACACCTGCCCAAAAGAAGGCCAACTTTGATTTCTACGAGCCATTAACGGTTCATGAATCCAGCCTATCCGCAGCCATCCATTCAATTTTGGCAGCTGATCTGCATTATGAAGATAAGGCCGTTGAAATGTACGAACGCACATCACGCTTGGATTTGGATAACTACAATAACGATACGGTCGATGGTTTGCATATTACATCAATGACTGGTAGTTGGTTAGCGATTGTTCAAGGCTTTGCCGGCATGCGGGTTCGCAATGATGAGTTACATTTTGCACCATTCCTACCGAAGAAATGGACCAGTTACCAATTCCGTCAACTGTTCCGTGGTCGTCTGATTGAAGTTCATGTGGATGCAAACGGAACAAACGTCAAACTGATTTCGGGTGATCCACTTACGGTTTCGGTTAATGACAAGGAAGTTAATTTGTAGTCAGCTTTAACGCCCTTTAGCAGGGATAGTTGCTATTAGTTGACGTTTAAACTTCAAATTAAACTGTTACAAATCTGATCTAGTGTTAAAGAAATTGGGACATAAGTTTATTTGGGACGAATAATGTGAGTAATATCGCGCTCCAAGGTCCTGAGAATTCTGCTTAACCCAAAACTGACCCATTCCCAAAGTTCGGGAATAGGTCAGTTTTACGTTAATGCTCGTTCTCAAATCGGACTTGTGTCACAGCTCCTTCTTACGACAATTGCTAAAATCAGGTCAGCACTATTTATTAATCTTTATAAGGTAGATTGCAAATTTAATCCGAATTTTTGGACAAATTTGTCAGCATAACCTGATACGGTGTTTGCCAGTCGAGTATTTTAAGCGGTCGCTGGTTAATTTGGAGTAACGTCGTCGTTAAATCTTGAGCACTAATGTGTTCAAAACGAGTCCCTTTAGGATAAAAATAACGTAAATTCCGATTAAAGCGTTCATTACTACCACGTTCAGCTGGCGTATAAGCATGGCAGTAATAGGTCTTAATACCATATTGTGATTCAAGTGATACTAGCCCACTAAACTCAGTGCCACGGTCCACAGTAAAGCTGTGCACCGGACCATTAAAAGTGGTTAGGAACTTAGTTAGTGCTTCATTAACAGTCACTGTCGTCCGATCTTTTAACCGGTATGCCCAAAGGAACCGTGATTTTCGATCGATTAAAGTTAATAAAACTGCCTTACTATGCCCACGAGGACCAACGACTGTATCTAGTTCAAAATCGCCGATGCGATTACGTTGATTAATCATCATGGGACGCTGTTCAATTGATCGCCCCAAAGATTGATTATATTTGGATCGTTGGTCAACGTTACGCCGTTGGCGTACGCCATGTTCAGGTAGATCATTCAAGGAGAAATCAATTCTCTCCTGATTTAGCCAATTATAAATAGATTTAGTAGCTAGTTTAAATTCGTGAGCAATCATTCCTGGTGACCAGCTTAGACGTAAATGGTTGAGAATTTTTTGCTTTAACTCATCGCTCAGCTTAGTTTTCCGACCACATCGTGATCGCTTGTATTCGGCATCTGTTTGTGCTAATTCAGCCTGATAAGGTTGACATCGAGATAATTCATAAGAAATTGTTGACGGTGATCGGTTCAGCCGAACGCCCATTTGGATATTGGACAGCCCTAGTTCACAAAAGGTTTCGATTTTAATTCGTTCGGAATAGGTTATACTAGACAAAAGATCAGCTCCTAAAAGATGGGTTTGTGGTAAACACCATTTTAAAGGAAGCTGATCTTTTTTGTCCGAACAGCGTTCGGATTAATTTTACAATCTACCATAAATCGAGACTGAAATTTAAAGTGCCAGTCCTTTACTTAACGGGGAAATGGTTTAGAATAAGGCTCAACGAACACCTTATGACCGTAATTTGTGGTGTTTTGTGAGTGAATTTAAATAGACAGGAGTGGTTCTTGTGGAAATCGTTGCAGATGACAATAAAGTACAGCTGGTCGGTGAACCGCTGGCCGTTGGGGATGCGTTACCGCATTTTAAATTATTTGACGAAGATGGCAATAAGGTCAAAATGGCTGAATTGTTAGGCAAACCACTGGTCATTAGCGTGGTACCAGATTTGAACACGCCGGTATGTTCAGTGCAAACCAAGAAATTTAATCAGCAGGCCGACTATCATCAAAATGTTCGTTTTGTGACTGTTTCGAAGAATACACCGTTGGAACAAAAAAACTGGTGTGCGGCTGAAGGTGTGACGAATTTATCCGTGTTGTCGGATGAAGAAGAATCGTTCGGTTACGCGACAAATCTGTTGGTTCCTGATTTAGACGTGCTTGCGCGAGCCGTTTACGTAATGGACGCAGAGGGCAAAGTCGTTTATCGCCAAGTGGTGCCTAATATTGGTCAGGAGCCTGATTATTTGGCCGCTTTAGACGCCTTAGAACAGTTTGAAAAATAATCCGCTTTAATTGTGAGATGGAAAACCATCTTGACGGTCAATGCTGGACAGTCTATGATAAAAAATATTAAAGATGTTTGAAAACGAATAATGCATTGAACAAGAGAGTAGTGAATCGTGGTTTTATAGCAAGCTGGTGTTGATGGAAGGCCGGTAAACGACGTGTAGCGAAAGTAGCTTGTTGGCAGGTTTGCTGAATACGCTTGAGTGCTGAGCGTTAGTAGGTGAATTCGGGTCACGTCCGTTAAACCGTGCTTGAGTGGGGTAGCAATACCCAATTTAGGTGGTACCGCGATTAATCGTCCTAATTTTCTGTATGGAAATTAGGACGATTTTTTGTCGTTTGGAGGCACAACACGCTGCTTTCACCACACACGTTGATAACATTACTTAAAAATTATGATGAGTTGAAAGGAATGATTACATGGCAACTAAAGATTTACCGACGAAATATGATCCACGTGCCGTTGAAAATGGTCGCTATCAAAAATGGCTGGATGCAGGATTATTTAAACCATCTGGCGATAAAAAGGCCAAGCCTTATTCGATTGTTTTGCCACCACCAAACGTTACGGGGAAGCTTCATTTAGGACACGCTTGGGATACCGCCTTGCAAGATATGCTAGTTCGTTACAAACGAATGGAAGGCTACGATACATTGTGGGTTCCTGGTATGGATCACGCTGGCATTGCCACGCAAGCAAAGGTTGAAGCACGCTTGCGTGAACAAGGCATTTCTCGTTACGATCTTGGCCGCGAGAAGTTCGTGGAACAAGTTTGGGACTGGAAGGACGAATATGCCGCTACTATTCATAAGCAGTGGGCTAAATTAGGTCTGTCCATGGATTACAGTCGCGAACGGTTTACACTTGACGAAGGCCTTTCTAAGGCTGTTCGTAAGGTCTTCGTTGATTTGTATAACAAGGGTTTGATCTATCGTGGTGAATACATTATTAACTGGGATCCACAAGCCCGCACAGCGTTGTCCGATATTGAAGTTATCCACAAGGACGATAAGGGTGCTTTCTACCACGTTAAGTATCCATTCACGGATGGCACGACGTATGAAGGCAAGGATTACATTGAAATTGCTACGACTCGTCCCGAAACAATGTTTGGTGACGTTGCTGTTGCTGTTCACCCGAGTGACGAACGGTATAAGGAATTAGTCGGCAAGCACATCAAGGTACCATTGGTTGACCGCGAGATTCCGATTATTGCGGACGAATACGTTGACCCTGAGTTTGGAACGGGGATGGTTAAAATCACGCCAGCTCATGACCCAAACGACTTTCTGGTAGGTAACCGTCATAATCTGAAACGGATCAATACCATGAATGAGGACGCAACGTTAAACGAAAATGCCGGTAAGTATAACGGGATGGATCGTTTTGACGCTCGTAAGGCCATTGTTCAAGACTTGCAGGACGGTGGCTGGATGCTAAAGATTGACCCAATCGTGCACTCAGTTGGTCACTCAGAACGGACCGGTGTGCAGGTTGAAGCCCGTCTTTCAACCCAGTGGTTTGTTAAGATGAAGCCATTGGCAGAGCAAGCATTGGATCACCAAAAGACAGATGACAAGGTCACGTTCTGGCCTTCACGGTTTGAAGATACCTATGAACAGTGGATGAATAACGTTCATGACTGGGTTATTTCCCGTCAACTATGGTGGGGTCACCGGATTCCAGCTTGGTACAATAAGCAAACTGGTGAAACGTATGTTGGCATGGAAGCACCGAAGGACGAAGAAAACTGGACTCAAGATCCAGATGTTTTGGATACGTGGTTTAGTTCCGGCTTGTGGCCGATGACGACTATGGGCTGGCCAGACACTGATAATCCAGATTTCAAACGGTATTTCCCAACTGATGATTTGGTTACTGGTTACGATATCATTTTCTTCTGGGTATCCAGAATGATGTTTGAATCGGTTGAATTTACTGGCAAACGGCCGTTTAAGAACGTGCTGATGCATGGTTTGATGCGGGACAATCAAGGCCGTAAAATGAGTAAGTCACTCGGCAACGGGATTGACCCAATGGATGTCATCGATAAGTACGGTGTCGATGCCATGCGCTGGTTCTTGGCTAACGGTTCAACGCCAGGTCAAGATGTTCGTTATGATACGACCAAACTTGATGCGGCGTGGAATTTCATTAACAAGATTTGGAATGCTAGCCGTTACGTCATTATGAATTTAGGCGACATGGAGAAACCAGTATTGCCAGACAAAGCAAACTGGAATTTGGCGGACCGGTGGATTTTGAGTCGGTTGAACCAAACGGTCGCTGACGTTCATCGCCTGTTCGATAAGTTTGAATTTGGTGAAGTTGGTCGTGCACTTTATAATTTCATCTGGAATGACCTGTGTGACTGGTACATTGAAATGACCAAGGAAGTGCTTAACGGGGATGACGAAGCCGCTAAGAAGAACACACAAAATGTCTTGGGTTATGTTCTTGACCAGACGTTGCGTTTGATGCATCCACTGATGCCGTTCGTAACGGAAGAACTATGGCAAGACATGCCGCATGAAGGTGAATCCATCATGGTGGCGGACTACCCAGTTGTTCACGATGACTTTGATGATGCCAAAGCTGAAACTGACATGGGTCGCTTAATTGAGTTGATCACTGCGGTTCGTAATATTCGTGGTGAAGCCAATGCACCGATGAGTAGTGCCGTTGAACTGCTGATTAAGACCAATAATCCAGAATTGAAGACACTGTTTGAAACGAACCGTGATTTTGTGGATCGGTTCTGTCACCCGAGTGACTTGCAGATTGGACCAGATGTTGTGGCACCAAAACTGGCCATGTCAGCCATCATTTCTGATGCGGAAGTTTACATCCCGTTAGCTGAATTGATTAACTTGGATGATGAAATTGCGCGTCTTGAAAAAGAAGTCGCTAATTTGCAGAATGAAGTAACCCGTTCCGAAAAGAAACTGGGTAATGAACGCTTCGTTGCTAATGCGCCAGAAGCAGTTGTCGCAGAAGAGCGAAGTAAGCAAGCTGATTGGCAACAAAAACTAACAGCAGCCACTAGCCGTTTGGCAGAGGTTAAAGCGAGCCGTAATTAAATGAACGCTCTGTTACACACGTTGGCTTGAAAAATAGTCAATTGAAAAAGCGCCGTTCTGTTAACTTGAACCAAGACAATAAGTTAACGGAACGGCGTTTTTGTATGCTTTTTGCATGGCTAACATAGTCGTTGGTGTATGATAGCAAGTAGACAAATTGAGAATGAGTGGGGCACTGACATGGTTAAAACGTATGAAGAGGCTGTGGCCTATATTCACGGCCGATCAAAGTTTAAAAAATCACCAACATTAGATCGTATGAGATTGTTTCTGGAGCGGTTAAACCATCCCGAAACGGATATCCAGATGGTTCATATTGTCGGAACAAACGGAAAGGGCTCTACACTAACCTTTTTGCGCAATCTATTACAGGCAGATGGGTTGACCGTGGGCAGTTTCACGTCACCATATTTGGTCCGTTTCAATGAGCGAATCAGTGTGGATGGTGAACCTATCAGTGATGCAGATATTCTGCGACTGGTTCAAATTATTCAACCAGTTGAAGCAACGTTAGACGAAGAACTGCCTGAGGGTGGACCAACAGAGTTTGAAACGTTGACCGCCATGATGTTGCTGTACTTTGCTGAAGGGCACGCTGATATCGTTCTGGTAGAAGCCGGTCTTGGCGGTCGCTTTGACTCTACCAATGTGATTACACCGCTCTTGTCAGTTATCACAACCATTGGTTTGGACCATATGAAAATGTTGGGTGACACGGTTAGCAAAATTGCTTGGCAGAAAGCTGGCATTGCGAAACCCGATGTCCCGATGATTACTGGAAACATCACTGATGACGGCGCGTTGTCCGTTATTCGTGAGGTCACTACACGTACGGACACGCCTTGGTTTGCCATGAACCGTGATTATCAGATTCACTATCAGTCGGCTCAGGGCTGGCAGGAACGGTTTAGTTTTGATGGTTTTGATCAACATTTAAAGGATCTGACAATTAGCATGTTGGGTCGTTATCAAAGTGACAACGCGGCCACAGCACTAGCAACTTATCTAAAATTGCATCAATTACAACAACTGCCAGTGTCAGTTAAAAGTATTCGTGATGGCCTCAACACTGCTTTCTGGGCAGGGCGTTTCGAGAAGTTAAACGACCAGCCTTTGGTGGTGATCGACGGTGCACATAATGAGCCAGCCGTGGATGAACTTGCTAAGCTAATCAAAACTCATTTTGGACAACAAAGTGTGACCATTATTTTTGCGGTTTTGGCGGACAAAGCTTACGAAAAAATGTTGCCAACGCTAGCGGCATTGCCAAACGTGCATTTGGTGCTAACACATTTCGCAGGCCCTAATGCAAAACGAAATGCGGCAGATTTGGATGCGTTGGAAGCTAGTTTAAAACAGCCTGTACCCAAGTTTGACAATTGGCAGGTGGCAATCGCACAAACTGCAGGCGGTTTGTCCGCAGATGATGTTCTGATTATTACAGGGTCGTTGTATTTTATTTCTGATGTGCGTCATTTATTTACAGATAATGATGAAGTGGCGAACAACTGACCCTCAATTTGCGTATGTTAAGTCAACGTCATAATTTGGAGGTTGGCAAACATGAAACAAATTGGTACAAAAACAGAAGGGCAGACAAAATTAACAATTGGTACTCAAGCGGGGTCCAGCCGCACAGTCGGGATTGCGTTGAGCGATGAAATGAGTGATTTACGTCAGGAAACGTTATTGCTACTGGCACTGAATGTTAAAAATCAGGTTGTTGCCCGTTGCGAAGTTTTCCGTGGGACAGTGGACGCGTGCGTTGCCCATCCGCGTGATGTTTTTTATCAGGCGATTGTCGCTAATGCGGCGAGGGTAATCGTTGCACATAACCATCCGAGTGGTCTGGCCAAGCCCTCACCAAGTGATCAAGAATTTGGTCAGCGCCTGTGGTTGGCTGGTCAGTTGCTCGGCATTGAGCTACTAGATTGTTTTATCGTCGGTCGTCATAGTTATTTCAGTTTCGGCGAGCATGATCTCTTTAATGCCGTGACGTTACCGGAAATTTTGGCTGAAAAAGATACGGCTACGTCGTAATTCGGTTTGTTTAAGGAAGAATAAAAATCTTGATAACAGTGGAAACGACCTGTTTTCACTGTTTTTTCTATGGTATACTTTTTCCGATATGATTTGGCCTAAGGGTCTTTTGAAGGGAAGAAATACTGTGTTTGGATTAGGACAAAAAAACATCGGCATCGACTTGGGAACTGCCAACACACTTGTATATATTGACGGCAAGGGCATCGTTGTACGCGAGCCTTCTGTTGTTGCACGTAACACGAATACAGGTGAAGTGGTTGCAGTTGGTCAAGAAGCACGTAAGATGCTGGGTCGTACCCCCGGTAGCATTTCAGCTATTCGACCAATGAAAAACGGGGTTATTGCCGATTATGATACGACGGTAGCCATGATGAAGTATTACATTCAAAAGGCCCTCGGTCGGTCTTCTGAAAAACCATACATCATGGTATGTGTGCCAAGTGGGATTACTGAAGTTGAAAAGCGGGCAGTGATTGATGCTACTCGTGTGGCTGGTGCCCGTGATGCATACGTCATTGAGGAACCTTTTGCAGCCGCCATCGGTGCCGGTCTTCCTGTCATGGATCCAACTGGTAGTATGGTTGTTGACATTGGTGGTGGGACTACCGATGTTGCCACGATCTCACTCGGTGGGATTGTATCCAGTCGGTCCATTCGTATGGCTGGCGACAAGCTCGATGAGTCAATTGTTGCTTTCGTTCGTCAAAAGTACAATTTATTGATTGGTGAAACGACAGCGGAAAACTTAAAGATTCAAATTGGTTCTGCTTCTGTTGAAGCTTCTGAAAGCATGGATGGCGCATCAATCCGAGGCCGTGATTTGATTTCTGGTTTGCCAAAGACCATTGATGTTACTGCTGAAGATGTTGCCAAAGCAATTCACGACACCATTGTTGAAGTGATTGCTGCCATTAAGGAAACACTGGAAGAAACCTCACCTGAAATTGCGGCAGACGTTATCGATCATGGGATTGTCTTGACCGGTGGTGGTGCATTACTGAAGAATCTTCAGGATGTTATTTCTGAAGCAACCAAGGTGCCAGTGTTCATTGCCAATGAACCACTCGACTGTGTGGCTATTGGTACTGGTGAATCGTTGAAGAGTATTGACGTCATGAAACGGCGCAACAACCGTTAATAATTCGAAAATGTGTGGCACAAAGCATTGGTCTTGGTCGACAAAAATAATGTGTGAAAACGACATTGTTTTTGTCCAGACCGCGTCAACGGACGTTGAAAGTGGTTAGATAACCGCGACGCCAACGCGTTTGTGTCGCACTTTTTGATTGTGATGTTTTTAGACTTGGAGGTAACAATGCATAGATTCTTTTCAAACCGACGACTCGTAATCATCGCCGTGGGAATCATTACATGCCTGGGACTATTGACGTTATCGGTGACGGTTCGTAATCGTCGAAATACACCACCGATCATTCAACAATTTGGGAATGATGTGGCTGGTTTTGCTGACCGAGTGGTAAGTGTACCTGTTGGTGGCGTCGGTGCTGGGGTCAATTCGATCTCTCAGTTGTTAAGCACGTATGATGAAAATCAGAAGTTAAAACAACAAGTTGATCAAATGGCCCAGGACAAGGTTCGTTTGCAAACAACTGAAAATGAAAATAAAGAATTACGTAGCGAAGCCAAGTTAAACAATAGCTTGATTGATTACCAGCCAATTACGGCTGGTGTTATTGCTCGAACACCATCGGCATGGCAGAATCAATTGGTTATCGGCAAAGGTAAAACCAGTGGCATCAAGAAAAACATGCCTGTTCTTGCGGGCAAGGGATTGATTGGCCGCGTGATTGAGGTCAATCAAACCAACAGTAAGGTTGAGTTGATTTCTGATGATACTGACACCGCTAACCGGTTTGCTATTCAGGTCACTAATGCCGGTGGTGAGACGGTTAATGGCATTGTGACTGGCTATGATAAAGACAAAAATCTGTTAGAAATGGGTCAGATCACGACTAAGGTTGCCATTAAAAAGGGCGATAAAGTGACAACTAGTGGACTCGGCGGCATAACCCCTAAGGGACTGTTTGTTGGCACGATTGTCTCAACCAGCTCTGACGATTATGGCTTGGCAAACAAGGTTTACATCAAGCCGGCGGGCAATCTTGGAACGGTTAACGTTGTTACAGTTGCCGCAAAACAATAAATAGGGGGATGATGACATGCGTGAATCAAGCTTACGCTGGACGTTTATTATTGGCCTTCTGTTGAGTGTGTTTTTGGATGGCACGATCAGCCAGCAGTTCGCTGGCCATTTATTCCGCAGTTCGGCGACGGCTGTGCCAGAGATTACTACGCTGTGGTTGCTTTGCGCGTCTTTCTTTGAAGATCAATATCATATGCCAACATATTGGTTTGCAGTTTTCGCTGGCGTGGTTTTTGACCTCTTTTACAGTGGCTATTGGGGCGTATACCTGTTTATTTTCCCAGTTATCGTATGGTTAGCTCGTACTTTACGACAAGTGCTTCCCGTTAATTTATTTGCGACATTGCTGGTCGGTTTTTTAGGTTTTACCATTCAACCATTATTGAGTTGGTCGGCCTTACAAATGATTGGTGGCACTGGTACGTCATTCGCTGATTTTATGGTAATCGATCTGGCACCAACGTTGGCCCTAAATGAAGTGATTCTGTTGATCTTGTATGTGCCATTACGCCAACTTTATTTGCGTGGTGCACGTGTTCAGTAAATTTTTTTACTGTGTGGCGTATTTAATAGGGTTGACAGAGCGTGTAAAGAACACTATAGTGTTGCTAACTTAAAAATATGAATGAAATGACATTGAACAGAAGAGTAGATGACAGGCTTGTCCAGAAAGTAATCGCTGCTGTGATGATTACCATGACTGTTGTTGAAACACATCTGTGAGTCGTTTGACTGAATTTATGAAGTAGGTTAAACCGGTCGGTCCGTTACCCCAAGGAGTTTATAAACAAACTCGTTGAGTCAGTTACTGTGAAGTAATTGAAAGCTTGAGGTGGAACCGCGCGAACACGCCCTCTTTAGTCACTAGGATGACTAAAGAGGGCGTGTTTTTGTTTATAAACTCCGTGAGTTTATCGTCGTGAGGCGGTAGAAAAATGAGGTGGCACCACGTTAACCAGCGTCCTCTAACTAGCAATTAGGCTAGTTAGGGGATTTTTTTGTGTCAAGCCGCTACATGTTGTCATTATTTTAAAAAGTTGTTCATCATAGGAGGGGTTAACATGTCGTTAACATACGTCAATCAGATTTTGCCATCATTATTTAGTGGGGCATGGATGACCATTCGTATTTTCTTTTGGACGTTGGTTGGTGCCTTACCACTGGGTGTATTAGTTAGTATGGGACTGCGGTCACGCTTTTCACCGATTCGTTGGGTGTTAAACTTTTACGTTTGGCTTATGCGGGGGACGCCGCTATTGCTTCAATTGATGTTTGTCTTTTACGGACTTCCAGACGTTAATATTGTGTTTGCCCGTTATCCCGCAGCTCTGTTCGCCTTTATCTTAAACTACGCAGCTTATTTTGCTGAAATTTTCCGTGGTGGCTTTGCCGGTATTGACCACGGTCAGTATGAGGGTGCTCAAGTGCTCGGACTAACTTATACCCAAACATTGCGAAAGATCATACTGCCACAAGTGGTTAAAAGCGTTATCCCCGCTGTTGGTAATGAAGTGATCAACTTGGTCAAAGATTCATCGCTGGTTTATGTTATTGGGTTAGGTGATCTGCTGCGTGCCGGCAATGTGGCATCTGCTAGAGATGTCACATTGGTTCCACTGATCTTAGTGGGGATTATTTATCTTTTGTTGACGTTGGTTTGTACTTACGCCTTACGTGGATTAGAGAAACACTACAGTTACTACCGATAGGAGGGACAAACTATGCTGGAATTAAAAAACATTAACAAATCATTTGCACAACGCAAAATTTTAAACAACTTTTCAATGGTTGTTCCTGACCAACAAATTGTTAGTATCGTCGGTCCCTCTGGTGCCGGCAAAACGACCTTGTTACGGTGCATTGCTGGATTAGAACGACCAGACTCAGGCAGCTTTCTTTTAGACGGTCAACCGTTCGATCCAGTTGAGGATCGTGGAAGTGAACGTAAAATCGGTGTTGTATTTCAAGACTTTAATTTGTTTCCTAATCTAAGTGTGTTTGACAACATCATGTTGGCACCCAAAATGGTAACAGGTCAGACGACAAAACAGGCCCGTGAACAAGTCGAACCGTTGGTTGAATCACTTGGATTGGCTCAAGTCGTTAAACAGTATCCATTTCAGTTATCAGGTGGTCAAAAACAGCGTGTTGCAATTGCGCGAGCTTTGGCTATGGAACCAGCTATTTTATGTTATGACGAGCCAACGTCAGCATTGGACCCAACGCTTCGCGATACGGTCGGCCAACTCATTTTAGATCTCAAAAAACGAGGAATTACCCAGATTGTTGTCACGCATGATCAGCAGTTTGCGGAAAAAATTGCCGATCAGGTTGTGACAGTTAAACCACTGAATGCCTAAGGTCATGTTAGTTTGACCAGGGATAGTGGGGAGGATGAAGATAATGATTCGAAAACGAACAATAAGCAGGTATCGACGATTAGCGGCATTAGTTGCCGTCATGCTAATGGGCATTTTAGTTTTGAGTGGGTGCGAGAGCGTTGCTACCCGTGCGGATCATCAAGATACTTGGCAACATATAAAACGCCGTGGAACGGTCGTTATTGGTGTTGATGATAGCTTTGTGCCGATGGGCTTTCGCGAAAAAAATGGGAAATTGGTTGGTTACGATGTGGACTTAGCGAAGGCAACGTTTGCCCAGTATGGTCTCAAAGTGGATTTTCAAACGATCGACTGGTCCATGAAGGAAACGGAATTGCGTAATGGGACGATTGATGCGATTTGGAATGGTTATACCATAACACCTCAGCGGGCAGCCAAAGTGGCCTTTTCCCGACCATACCTCAGAAATCGTCAGGTGTTGGTAACTAAGAGAAAGCAAAATATCCGGCAGTTTTCGGATATGAAGGGCAAAATCTTAGGCTTGCAAACCGGATCATCAGCTCAAACGTTAGTTAATCAAAAGCCTAAGCTATTGAAACAATATATCAAAGGATCGCCGATAACCTACGATACGTTTAATGATGCCTTTATTGATCTGAACGTTAACCGTATTCAGGGATTATTGATCGATCAAGTATATGCAGGCTATTACGTTAAGCACGAACCCAATCCGTCTGCTTATCGAACGATTGTTGGCGATTTTGCCGGGGAAGACTACGCGGTTGGCTTACGTAAGGGGGATGTCACTTTACGCAAAAAGATCAACCAGGCCTTTGTTAAACTTGCTAAGAATGGGCAACTCAGTCAGATTAATCACAAATGGTTCGGGCAGGATTCAGATTCATTAATTCAGAAGTAGCTTTTATGGAATATTCGCGGTTTTCAACGTTCAGTTAAATTTTTTAGTCATAATAAATATTAAAAAGTCGTATGACACAAATTTTGAGATTATGAGAATTTGTGTCATACGATTTTTTTACGTTTTTTTCGATAGCGGTTCTAGTCGAGAGGATTGTTTTTAAGGGGCTTTTCAGCTAGTATAAAGCAATGATGACTACACAAATTTATTTTAACGGAGGCGGCTGGAATTGAAACAGGATTTAGCAAACGGTGTTCATTTAACCGTTCTCCCAACCACACAATTTAAAACAGTTAGCGTCCTGGTATCATTTTGCTCGCCAGTTCAATTAGCAACGTTAACGACGCGTTCACTTCTGGCCGATCTATTAGAGACCAGTTCGGCGATGTACCCGACACAAACGGCGTTGGCCGCAGTGCTGAGCAATATGTATGGTGCAAATTTTAATACGAATGTCACTAAAATGGGCAACTTAGCTCAGTTTCAGTTTGCACTGACCCTAGCCAACGGTCGCTATCTAGAAGGACAACCTAATTTATTAGCTGACGGATTTCATTTCCTCAACGAAGTGATGTTAAATCCACTGGTTAGCACGCAGAATGGTATTACCGGTTTTGATCAGCAAACGTTTGATCGACAAAAAGAAAATTTGGCCATTGCCTTACGCGCCGTCAGCGATGATAAGATGCTGTACGCACGTTTACAGGCACAGCATTTGCACTTTGGCGACACTGCGGCTGCTTATCCCAGTGCAGGTCGGTTAGCTGACGTCGAAAGTCTAACGGCACAGTCAGTTTATAATGAATATCGACGTATTTTGACTGAAGATGAAGTGTTTATTTATGTTATGGGTGACGTTGATGCTGATGAAGTGGCAACGTTGCTTGATTCATTTGATTTAACGGATCGCCCATCGATGTCACGACAAATTACGATACCACAGGAAGCTCCTTCGGGTGTCACCAGCAAAGTGGAACATCAGCCGATAACCCAAGCTAAGCTTGACCTGATTTATCATCTGCCGGTTCATTATGGTGACAATCAGTATTTTGCGGCGCAGGTTTTTAACGGACTGTTTGGCGGAACGCCGCTATCATTGTTGTTTACTAACGTTCGCGAAAAGAAGAGCCTAGCCTACTATGCTAATTCAGGCGTTAATTTCTTTAATCAAACGTTATTGGTACAGGCCGGTATCGATGGAGAGCAAGCGGTGACTGTGCAGCAGATCATTGGTGAGCAACTGGCTGATCTGGCGGCGGGAAAGTTTAGTGTGGATCGCATGAGTCAGGTTAAGGAAACGTTGATTAATCAACGTGAAGCAGCTCAGGATGCGCCACGATTGGTAGTTGGTTCTGAATTATTGGGTGACTTAACGGCTAGACCAATGACTGTAAGTGACTGGATTGATGGAATCAATGCTGTCACAGCCCAGGATGTTGCCGTAATTGCACAGCAAACGAGTTTGGCAACGAGTTATTTACTTAGTAAATAGCCAGCTAAAATTCAAATTGCCAATTTACAAAGTATCTGATTGATAAGGAGACAACTGTGGAAAAACACGATTATCAGCAGTTAGGCGAAACTATTTATGAAGAAACGCTGCCCAATGGCTTACTGGTGCAGTTGCTGCCAAAGGCAGGTTTTCATAAGACATATGCCTTAATGACAACTGACTTCGGTTCAACGGATCGAACGTTTACACCACGTGGGGCTGATGAAGCAGTGACCATTCCAGATGGGGTTGCCCATTTTTTGGAACATAAGATGTTTGAAAAAGCAGATCACGACGCGTTCGATCTGTTTGGACAATATGGTGCAGATGCAAATGCTTATACGAGTTTTACACGAACCAGTTATTTGTTTGCTGCAAGTCGTCATCTCAAAGAGAATTTAGATATTCTTTTGGATTTTGTTCAAGATCCTTACTTTACCGAGGCTACTGTAGCTAAGGAAAAAGGGATTATCGGACAAGAAATTCAAATGTATGACGATGACCCAAGCTGGCAGTTATTTATGGGTATTGTGGGTAACTTATATCCAACAGAACCCGTTCATATTGATATTGCCGGAACGGTCGATTCAATTAGTCAGATTACGGCAGAGCAATTAATGTCGACGTATCAAACGTTTTACCATCCAAGTAATATGAATTTATTTATCGTGGGGGCATTTGAGCCTGATTCAGTAATGACTTGGATTAAAGAAAATCAGGCCGGCAAGACGTTTGAACAACCGGCTGCGATTGACCGAACGATCATTGAAAATCATGATCAAACGGAGATACTTCCTTATCGAAGTCGCCATTTGGACGTTACAATGCCGAAGTCAATTGTGGGGCTTCGTGGTTTAGACGATGTGCCCAGTGGGCGTGATGGATTAAAATATAGTTTGGCTGCATCCTTGTTGCTAGATATGTTGTTTGCAGATACCAGTGAGACGTATCTGAAGCTGTATGATGCTGGCATTATTGATGACAGTTTTGACTATGATTTTTCCTTAGAGCGTGGATTCCACTTTTTGACCGTCAGCAGTGATACCGATGATCCAAACAGCTTTTCAGAAGCAATTATTAATGTGTTAGAGCATGTCAGTGATTACTTATCCGGTCAGCCGGCTATTGAAAACTTTGAATTGGTTAAGCGTGAAGCAATCGGCCATCACATAATGATGCTGAATTCAGTGGAAGCCATTGCCAACGCATATGAAGGCAAGCTGTTTGATAATGCTAATTTACTTGATGAGACACAGCTGTTAGAGTCACTAACTTTAGCGGACGTTCAGTCTTTAGCAGAAGCCTTAATTCGATCTGAAGGAATTAGTGTGTTTGATGTTTTGCCAACTGAAGATACGGAAGATCTTGAAAATTCTTAAAAAAATTCACCGTTTTTGTAATTCAATAACAGGAACAGGCTGTTATGCTATACTTAAATTCAACGTGTCATTAACGTATTCTATAAAGATGGAGTCTTTATCTTATGAGTGAGGAAACACCAACTATTGGTCAAAAGTTGCAGGAAGCCCGCAACGCAAAGGGTTTAACAATTGATGACGTTCAACAAAGCACAAAAATTCAACGTCGCTACCTCATCGCCATTGAAGACGGCAAGTTTGATGAGTTGCCAGGCGATTTTTACGTGCGGGCATTTATTAAGCAATACGCCCAGGCGGTTGATTTGAACGGCGATGAGTTATTAAAAGATTATAACGATCAGTTGCCACAGGCGGCTGCAACACATGTTATGCCAGCTGATGAGGCCCCGGCAACACGGGAAAAGACACCTCAAGTGCGCGAAAGTAACGGAACATTGGAACGGTTACGATCAATCTTGCCAATTGCACTAGTAACGTTGCTAGTTGTGGTTATTCTTGGTGCCATTTGGGTGTTTGCGGTGCGTAATGGGAATAAGTCCAGCAACAATAGTCAGATTTCCAGCAGTGCAGTTAAGGTAAGCTCTTCGAAAGATACTGAATCGAGTAGCTCAAGCAGCGCCAGTTCAAGTTCCAGCAGCTCATCCAGTAGCTCAAGTTCGAGCAGTTCAAGTAGCGACTCTAGTTCAGATAAGTCGAAGAAAAACAGTAAGGCAAAGTTAGTCTCTGTTTCTACGACGGGCGGTAACAGCACCTATCGTTTGGAAAATGCCCCTGCTACGAACAAAATTACTATTGCTGCTGACAATGCTGCATCTTGGATGCAAGTTACACCGGCAGGTAGTTCTGCACTTTATGTCGGAACAATGCAGAGCGGTAAGTCACAAACGGTCACCTTACCTAACGGCGCAACTTCGGTCGCAGTTTCATTTGGTAATCGGACAGCGACTAAGATTCAAATCAACGGTAAAGATGTTGATATTAGTAAAGGGACTGGCAATACTGGTGTCCTGACGATTCAATTACAGGCAGCTACTAGTAAAGCGAAATAACGTATAAGCAGAGGTCACATTGTGAATTTACCTAATAAATTAACGGTTTTTCGAATCATTTTGATTCCAATTTTCTTGATCATTATGGCAATTCCCTTTAATTGGGGAGTTGTTACGTGGGCCGGAACGAATATTCCGGTCACGAGTTTGATTGGTACGATTATTTTTATTGTTGCGTCGTTAACTGATTTCTTGGACGGTCGAATTGCTCGCGGACAACATTTGGTCACAAACTTTGGTAAGTTTGCCGATCCACTTGCTGATAAAATGCTGGTAATGACTGCTTTTGTCATTTTAGTTGAGATGGGAAAGGCACCAGCTTGGGTTGTTGCAATTATCGTGTGTCGTGAACTTGCAATCACTGGTTTGCGGTTATTAATTGTTGAAAACGATGGCACTGTGATGGCTGCGGCTTATCCAGGTAAAATCAAAACAACCACGCAAATGTTATCAATTATTCTGTTATTCTTGAATAATGTGTTCTTTAATAACATTCATGTACCGATGGCTGGCATTCTGCTTTATGTCTGCTTATTCTTCACGCTCTATTCAGGAATTGATTACTTCGTTCAAAACCGGAGTGTCTTCAGCGATGGGTTTAAATAAATAACGATTTTTAGGACACCTTTGCAAACTGTGAAGGTGTCTTTTTAAATACTCTTTTCAATTTTTCAGGGCTACGGTTATGTGCAAACTGTTTTATAATTAAAACTGCACGAACATTTGTGACTAAAATGCGTATGTTAGGAGTGAACATCGTTTGCAAGCAGAAATTATCGCCGTTGGTACGGAAATTTTATTAGGACAGATCGACAATACGAATGCGAGTTATGTTGCCCGTGGACTAGCCGGACTGGGCATCAATGTATTTCATCAACAGGTAGTTGGTGACAATCCGGAACGTTTGGATGATGCCATTGCATTGGCGGAGCAGCGAAGTGATCTCGTTGTTGTGATGGGTGGTCTCGGACCTACACGAGATGATTTAACCAAGCAAGTTGTTGCAAGGCATTTAGGCCGAAAATTAGTGGTTGATGAGCAGGCGCTCAATAAGATTGTTACGCATTATAAAACGACTGGCCGGTCGCTAGGTGATAACGATCGATTGCAGGCGTTGTATGTGGACGGTGGTCGTTCATTACCTAACGAAAATGGTATGGCTGTTGGTGACTTTATTCATCAGGCAAACTGGACAGACTTTTTAGTCCTGCCAGGACCGCCACGTGAATTAATCGATATGTTTGATCGAACAGTCGTGCCGGTCTTAAGGGACACGTATCAAATTGAAGAGCGGCTAAAGTCCCGTGTATTAAGGTATTTTGGGATTGGTGAAGCAGATTTGGCGCGTCAATTAGATGATTTAATTGATAATCAGACGAATCCGACGTTAGCCACCTATGCTAAAAGCGGTGAAGTCACGTTGCGTTTGACCGCTAACGCCAAAGACGACCAGGTTGCTAATGCTCTGTTAGATAAAATGGAGAAGACCGTTCAAGATCGCATTGGGCAGTACTTTTACGGCTACGGCGACGATAACGATTTGGCCACTGTAGTTGTTAATCAGCTCATTGCGCATCATTTAAGTATTACGGCAGCTGAAAGTTTAACTGCTGGTTTATTTCAAAGTACGATTGGATCAGTTCCTGGCGTTTCAGCTGTTTTTCCAGGCGGTTTTGTAACGTATGCGGCTTCTGCGAAACATGAGCTGATTGCTGTTCCACAGTCTGTGATTGATCAATTTGGCGTGGTCAGTGAGCAGACAGCTATTTGGATGGCACAGCAATCGAAGAAATTGTTGCATACAGATATCGCGGTTTCATTTACTGGGGTTGCAGGTCCAGACGAGTTAGAAGGTCATCCGGCTGGCACAGTTTGGATTGGCTTAGCATATCGTGACGAACCAGTAGTTGCACATGAATATCACTTTGCGGATGATCGCCAATTAAATCGTTGGCGATCTGTACTAAACGGATTGGATCTGATTCGTCGTGCCATCAACGATCATAACTGATGCGAACTTTTGTTCGATTTTCCTTGCTTTTTGTTCTATTACTCGGTATCATAATGACATTAGGTTATGTGATTGAAGGAGGATTTGCCCTTGGCAGATGCACGTCAGGCAGCCTTAGATGCTGCGTTAAAAAAAATTGAAAAAAACTTTGGTAAGGGATCCATTATGCGTTTGGGTGAAAATGTAAACACTCAAATTTCCACGATTCCTTCCGGCTCTCTGAAACTAGACGATGCACTGGGAGTGGGTGGTTACCCGCGCGGGCGAATCGTTGAAGTTTATGGACCTGAATCATCAGGTAAGACAACAATTGCGTTACACGCTGTTGCTGAAGTTCAAAAGATGGGTGGTACGGCGGCGTACATCGATGCCGAAAACGCGTTAGATGCCCAATATGCTGAAGCCCTAGGTGTCAAAGTTGATGATTTATTATTGTCTCAACCAGACACTGGTGAGCAGGGATTGGAAATTACGGATGCGTTAGTTTCCTCCGGTGCGATTGACATTGTTGTCATTGATTCAGTAGCTGCTTTAGTTCCTCGTGCTGAAATTGAAGGTGAAATGGGTGATGCTCATGTCGGCCTTCAAGCACGATTGATGTCACAGGCTTTGCGGAAACTTTCTGGAACCATTAACAAAACGAAGACCATCGCAATCTTTATCAATCAGATTCGTGAAAAAGTTGGTGTGATGTTTGGTAATCCAGAAACGACACCGGGTGGACGGGCACTTAAGTTTTATGCCACAATTCGCCTGGAAGTACGTCGTGCTGAGCAGATTAAAGATGGCACTGAAGTGAAGGGAAACCGTACTAGGATTAAGGTTGTTAAGAACAAGGTAGCTTCACCATTCCGTGTTGCGGAAGTCGACATTATGTACGGACACGGCATTTCTCAATCGGGTGAGTTGCTGGATATGGCGGTTGACAAGGATATTGTCGACAAGTCTGGTGCTTGGTATTCGTATGATGGTGAGCGGATCGGTCAAGGCCGTGAAAATGTTAAGGCTTATCTAGAGGCAGATGAGCATCAAGCAATGCGTCAAGAAATCTATGATAAAGTGCGTAAGGCATATAACATGGATGGAAACGCAGACGATGAAGATTCGGAATCTACTGAAAACGATACGAAAGACGCTAAGACAGCAAAAGCATCATCCACTAAAGCGGCTAAGTCTTCAGCAAAGGGCAGTGAAACAACGTTAGATGTTTAACTGGATGTTTTGTGCTCAGGAATGAAACGCTTTAAAAAATAATCAAATCAATCAATTTTCAAAAGACGCTGATACTATGTTAGCGTCTTTTTTTTGCAGAAAAAAGTTGACTTTTGTCTTCATTGCTTATACAGTTAGTTACACAAGTAATTAACCACATAAGCGATGAAGGAGATATCATGCAAAAAACACCAGTAGTTTCAGTCAGTGGGTTACACAAAATTTACGGGCGTAAGAATGAACGACAATATGAAGCTTTAAAAGGAATTGACTTTACGATTGATGAAGGCGAATTTGTTGGCATTATGGGAGCTTCAGGGTCGGGTAAAACAACGCTCCTCAACTTACTATCTACACTCGATACGCCAACAAGTGGCAGTGTTGAGGTGAATGGTCAAGATATAACCGGGTTCAAGGGAAAAGCATTGTCAGATTTCCGTTCAGAAGAAATTGGTTTTATCTTTCAGGACTTCAATCTTCTAGAAAGTTTGACGGCTAAAGAAAACATTGCCTTGCCCTTATCACTTCAAGGGGTAAAGAAAGCGGAAATTTCAAAGGCGGTTAAAGAAGTAGCCACAACATTGTCGATTGAAAATCTGTTGTCTAAATACCCTACAGAACTGTCGGGAGGTCAAAAACAGCGCGTAGCGGCCGCTAGAGCGATTGTTCATCGTCCTGCAATCATTATGGGAGATGAACCAACCGGTGCCTTAGATTCAAAGTCTGCGCGTGATTTACTAGATTTAATGACAGATATGGTAGATTGCAAATTTAATCCGAATTTTTGGACAAATTGGTCAGCATAACCTGATACGGTGTTTTCCAGTCAAGTATTTTAAGCGGTCTCTGGTTAATTTGGAGTAACGTCGTCGTTAAATCTTGAGCACTAATGTGCTCAAAACGAGTCCCCTTAGGATAAAAATAACGTAAATTCCGATTAAAGCGTTCATTACTACCACGTTCAGCTGGCGTATAAGCATGACAGTAATAGGTCTTAATACCATATTGTGATTCAAATGATACTAGCCCACTAAACTCAGTACCACGGTCCACAGTAAAACTGTGCACCGGTCCATTAAAAGTTGTTAGGAACTTAGTCAGTGCTTCATTAACACTCGCTGTCGTTCGGTCCTTTAACCGATATGCCCAAAGGAACCGTGATTTGCGATCGATTAAAGTTAATAAAACTGCCTTACTATGCCCACGAGGGCCAACGACGGTATCTAGTTCAAAATCACCGATGCGATTACGTTGATTAATCATCATGGGACGCTGTTCAATCGATCGCCCCAAAGATTGATTATATTTGGATCGTTGGTCAACGTTACGCCGTTGGCGTACGCCATGTTCAGGTAGATCATTCAAGGAGAAACCAATTCTCCCCTGATTTAGCCAATTATAAATAGATTTAGTCGCTAGTTTAAATTCGTGAGCAATCATTCCTGGTGACCAGCTTAGATGTAAATGGTTGAGAATTGTTTGCTTTAACTCATCGCTCAGCTTAGTTTTCCGACCACATCGTGATCGCTTGTATTCGGCATCTGTTTGTGCTAATTCAGCCTGATAAGGTTGACATCGAGATAATTCATAAGAAATTGTTGACGGTGATCGGTTCAGCCGAACGCCCATTTGGATATTGGACAGCCCTAGTTCACAAAAGGTTTCGATTTTAATTCGTTCGGAATAGGTTATACTAGACAAAAGATCAGCTCCTAAAAGATGGGTTTGTTGTAAACACCATTTTAAAGGAAGCTGATCTTTTTTGTCCGAACAGCGTTCGGATTAATTTTACAATCTACTATATAAATAAAAACCAACATGTTTCTGTCCTACTGGTCACACATGATCCTTTTTCAGCCAGTTTTTGTGACCGGATCTTGTTCATTCAAGACGGTCAAATTGGTCAGGAATTAAAAAAAGCTGACAATAATCGTCAAACTTTTTATCAAGAAATTCTGAACCAATTGGGTACTTTTGAACAGTAAGCGGGGGAATGACATGTTAACTAAATTATCATTAGCAGGAATTAAAAATCGGTTTAAAGATTACTTAGTTTTACTTACCGGTCTTATTATCTCAGCAGCTGTTTTTTACATGTTTGCCAATTTAGCGACAAATCGTGAATTTGTTAAATCCAATACTCAAATTTCCATGGCTTCACAAGTTTTTATCTTCGGCATGATTTTGCTGATTTTGATTACGATCGTGTACATTGCCTATGCGAATTCATTTTTGTTAAGCATGCGACAACATGATTATGGTTTATTTATGATGTTGGGTGCTAAAAAGAATCGCATTGGCGAACTGGTTTTTATTGAAACGCTACTGATTGGTGTGATTTCCACCATCGTCGGGATTGTTTTAGGAATAGGCATGAGTATGGGACTATCCCAAATTTTATTTAATCAACTGGGGCTGACTGTGCATCATTTTAATGCCCTCTATTGGCCGGCAATTGTGACCACAATTTGTCTGTATGTCGGTTTGTTTCTCTTATCTGGCATTTTTAATTTAGCTAAATTGGTCAGAACACCAGTGCTCAAATTGTTACACATAGATGATGAGGTTTATCTATCGAAAAGGCGGCCATTAGTGCAATTAACGGAAATTGTAGCAGGAATTTTGTTACTAGCAATTGGGTACGTTGCTATGGCCAAAATCATGACGTTACAGCTGCTAGCTGTTCCACTAGCGTTAGTGACAATCACACTTGGTAGCTATTTGCTATTTAGTGCAGTTATTGTCGGTGCAGTTGAATTACTGAAGCAAACAAATTTTGCTAACAAAAAATTGCATAATTTTACATTAGCTCAGATCATGTTTAGAGTTCGTAGCTATACGCGGATTCTGACGATTGTATCGTTACTATTTGCTTTAGCGTTAGGGGCAATTAGTGTTGGTGCAGGTTTTCAACGACAAGCACCGCAGATGGCAAAATCGACTAGTGCCTATACAATGGCAATTAACGATATGGACAAAAAGGAACACAATCTGGTCAGCCAGTTGAACGACACGCACACGTTGACCTATTCTCAAAAGATTGTTGACAACACGGTGTACTATAACGAACAAGAATTTGTTGATCATCCTCTGCCGATGCTGGATAGCCGTCAGGCATTAAACGACGGTTCACTCAAGACGCTACCTATTTCTCAGTTTAAGAAGGTAGCCTTGGATGATATGGATTTCACCGGACTAGTCCCGAAAAATGGTCAACAGAAAAGTGAGTTTGCAACTCAAAGCAATTTTGAAAATTTAAATAGGGCAACTACTCACACAGTTACGATCATTCGTTTAAATAATATCCTAGCGCAACGAAAAATTTTGGACCGTTTAGAAAAACTTCAACAGCAACGTTTTCCAGCACCCACTATGGCGACAGTGGGTGGTTTTCAAACCTACAAAATGTTCAATGCACTCTTCAGTGGCCTAGAATTCATGGGATTTTTCCTCGGATTTGCCTTTTTGGCGATGCTCGCTAGTTGCCTGATGTTCAAGATCTTGTCTGGCGCAAACAAAGATATTGTTCGCTACAATATGCTGAATCGGATTGGAACAAGACGGGCGCTGATGAAGCAGGCGGTGCGTGGCGAAATTTTGACACTGTTTGCGCTGCCGGGTATTTTGGGCATTGTCGATGTATTATTCGGATTACAGATGTTTAAACCGCTGATGTATCATCCCTATGCCATGACGGGGTGGTCGATTTTGATTTTCTGTGTTTTATACGGTGTTTATTACGGAATCACAACATTAATTTATGAACGGCTAGTGATTCCTAAAGAGCAGATGAACGCCTAATTAATTTAAAAGTTGCTTCTAGGGTTAATTGCTTGATTGACGAAGCAACGGACAATCGCGTATCCTTATCTTGCTAACACATAAAGAAAGCTAAGGCTGGAGAAAAAACATGCACTTTGACTTTGATGGCAATACGCCACTTTATTTACAAGTGGCAGAACAAATTGAAGAAGCCATTTTAACGAATGGTTTTAAGTCCGGGGAACAAGTGCCGTCAACGACCGAGATTTCCAGGGAATTTCACATTAACCCTGCAACTGTGTTAAAGGGTATGAATATTTTGGTTAATGACGAGATTATTGAAAAGCGTCGTGGACTTGGCATGTTTGTATTGGAAGGCGCACGTGAGCGGATTACGGACAAGCGGCGTACCCAATTTTATGAAGACAACATTCAGCCACTGATTAACGCCGCAAGGCAAATCGGTCTTTCGGAAGCTGTTTTGGCAGAGATGATTAAACGGGGGTATGCAGATAATGGCACTGACAATCACCAAATTGACTAAGCACGCAGGGCGCAAGATGCTCCTTCACAGTGCCAACCTAACGTTTGAACCGGAAACAATTTATGGTCTACTGGGTCGTAACGGGGCTGGCAAAAGCACTTTACTAAATATGGTTGCCGACCGAATTCCGCGATCAAGTGGTGAAATCACAATTGACGGCCAATCAGTTCACGAAAATGATCATGTTTTACAACGACTTTTTTTGGCCAGCGAAGATAACCTGTATCCTGCTCGTGAACGAGTAAATAACTTATTTAAGATCACGAAGCAACTATACGGCGACTTTGATGATGACTATGCTGAATATTTAGCTAAAGCATTTGGCTTAAATACACGCACCAGTTTTGGACGCTTATCGACAGGTTATCGAACTATATTTAAGGATATTGTTGCACTTTGCGTACCGGCAGATTACATCATGTTAGACGAACCAGTTCTTGGCCTTGACGCTGGACATCGTGAACTGTTTTACCGCGAGTTGATAACTACTTATGCGAACCGTCCACGAACCTTTATTATTGCGACCCATTTGATTGAGGAAGTAGAAACGATCCTAAATAATGTGATTGTGATTAATCAAGGTCAAATTAAACTAGCAGAGCCTGTCGAGGCACTGATGGCTCGGTCATATCGTTTGGCTGGACCAAGCGATGCGATGGCAACGTTCTTGCCTAATGTCAAGGTGCTGTCACAAAGTTCGTTTGGACATGAAACGAGGGCGATTGTAACGATGATTGGCTCACCGGCATTACCAGCGGGAATTGCTAAACAAGCTTTGAGCTTGCAGGATCTGTTTGTGGCATTAACGGAGGGTAGTCATGAAGATTAAACCAGTTTATCAATTTCGTCTTCAGCGTGATGCAAAACTGTTGGGATGGGGTTATTTAGCTTCGTTTGTTGGCTTGTGGTTCATTCCATTTTTGATCAGATGGATGACCAGTGGCCTTAAAGCAGCGTTACCACTTAAACCGTATCTTGCAACTAATGCGTTAGAGTCGATTATGGTCTTGTTTCTGTTTGTAGTCGGCGCACTTGTGTATCAGGGATTTGAATTATTTATTCAAAATGGCATTTCAAGGCGCACTTACTGGACAGGAAAATTACTGAGTCTGATGACAATTGCTGTTGGTATTTCCTTTATTAATGTTTTATATCGGTTACTGGTAGCACAACCGCTGGGGATGCGAACCTTTGAAAGTGCCGGTCGCGCAGAATTTGGTCATTTCATTCAACACGGCAACATTGATATCTTTTGGTTTTGGATTCGTGCGCTGAGTACGTTGACATTAGCATTGGCACTCGGTATGCTCGTTGGCTCTGTGTTGGGGCTAATGACGACTAGGTGGAAGATTATTACATTTGTTGCTGCGCCAATTATTGGTCTTGGCCTGCTGACATTTATTTTGTACGCTGGTACAAATGGTGGTCAACCGATTTCATTCACATCGACCTGGTTGGGAAGTCTATTCCGGGTGATGTACGGATTTGATGGCTATATTCGTTATCAACATCCATTAAATTTAGTTATTACAAACTTTATTTTAAGCGCAATCTGTTTGGCTGTTAGTTACTGCTTTAACCGTTTGTTACGCCTAAGACGAGTTTAATGGACACAAACGTTAACCATCGTTTATTGACAGCTTGCCCGTTTATCAGTAAACTGAAATTGTGTAAATAATCAATTTAACATCTTACAAGTTTGCGGCTGGCTTAACGGTCAGCCATTTTTGATGAAGGGCGGGAATTAAATATGGTTTACGTTGTAACCATAATCCTCGTGCTCATCGCTATTATTGCCGGTCTGTATGGCGGACTTGCTATTGCCAAGAAGCGTCACGAACGCGATGTTGACAATGCCAACAATTCTGCCGCAGCCATCCTAAAGAAAGCTCATCAGGATGCAAAAACCGCTAAAAAAGAGGCTTTACTTGAGGCTCGCGAAGAGAACCACAAGTACCGAACGGACGTTGAAAATGAATTAAAGGATCGACGTGCGGAGGTTCAAAAGCAAGAAGATCGGTTATTGCAACGTGAAGAAGCTCTGGATCGCAAGGATAATACGTTTGAAAAGCGTGAAGCTCAATTAACACGTAAAGAAGACAAGTTAACTAGTGATCGGGATGCACTGAAACAGCAACAGCAAGAAGCAGCAGACCTCATCGATAAGCGACAACAAGAAGTTGAACGAGTGGCAGCTTTGTCTCAAGACGAAGCACGTGATTTAGTTATTCAGGAAACAAAGGATCAGTTGGCTCATGAACGAGCTGTGCTGATTAAAGAAAGTGAAGAAGAGGCCAAGATCTCTGCTGATAAGGAAGCTAAGAACCTGATTGTTGCTGCCATTCAGCGGAGTGTTGCAGACACCGTCTCTGACAATACGGTGACGGTCGTTACATTGCCGAATGATGACATGAAGGGCCGAATCATTGGTCGTGAGGGTCGTAACATCCGGACACTTGAAACGTTAACTGGAATTGACCTCATTATTGACGATACGCCGGAAGCAGTTGTGCTGAGTGGGTTTGATCCCGTTCGTCGTGAAATTGCTAAGTTGGCGTTGGAAAAATTGATTGCTGATGGTCGGATTCATCCGGCTAGAATTGAAGAAATGGTTGAAAAAGCACGCAAGGAAATGGATGATAAAATCCGTGAAATTGGTGAACAAACCGTCTTTGATTTAGGCATTCGGGCCATGAATCCTGATTTAATTAAGACAATTGGGCGAATGAACTACAGAACTAGTTATGGTCAAAATGTTTTGAACCACTCTATTGAAGTTGCTAAGTTGACCGCTGTGATGGCGGCAGAACTTGGTGAGGATGTTGCGTTAGCTAAGCGCGCAGGATTATTACACGATATTGGTAAGGCCGTGGATCATGAAGTTGAAGGATCTCACGTTGAATTAGGGGTTGAATTGGCAACTAAGTACCATGAAAACCCAGTTGTTATTAACACAATTGCTTCTCACCATGGTGATGTTGAACCGACATCTATCATCGCTGTCTTGGTTGGTGCTGCGGATGCTATTTCATCAGCAAGACCAGGTGCACGTTCCGAATCGCTGGAAAATTACATTCAGCGTTTGAAACAGTTGGAAGAAATTGCTAACCGTCACGATGGTGTGGCACAAAGTTATGCCATTCAGGCAGGCCGTGAAGTACGGGTTATCGTTAAGCCTCAGGATATCGATGATCTTCAAGCAACTGTCATTGCCCGTGACATAAAGAATGAAATTGAAAATGATCTTGAATATCCTGGTCACATCAAAGTGACCGTTATTCGGGAAACGAGAGCTGTCGAGTACGCCAAATAGGTGACTTAATAGCATAAAACGACACTTAGCCGAAATTAGGCTGATGTCGTTTTTCTTTGTTGTTAAACATTATTTTTAGTAGGGACCACGTGTTCGAATCAACCCAGACAGTGACCGTAAAAAATGTTAAACTTAGACCATCGTTTTTTGGGACTTAGATGAAATTGTTTGTTAGTTCTAAGTGGGTGAGGCCACTTACGATGAACGACGAATTTTTTGAAGTAGTGAGGAGTTTACGTTACATGGCAAAAAAGTCAGCACAAGAGAGTATGGAAACACCAATGATGAAGCAGTATCAGTCCATCAAGGATCAGTATCCTGATGCCTTTTTGTTTTATCGAATTGGTGATTTTTACGAACTATTTAATGATGATGCAGTTAAGGGTGCCCAATTGCTCGAATTGACATTAACCGCGCGTAACCATAATTCAGCCGATCCAATCCCAATGTGTGGTGTGCCACATCACGCCGTTCAAAATTATATTGATATTCTGGTAGACCACGGATATAAAGTTGCCATTTGTGAACAAATGGAAGACCCAGCCCTTGCAAAGGGCATGGTAAAGCGACAAGTTATTCAGTTGATTACACCAGGAACGCGCATGGAAACCGGTGTTAGTGGCGCGAAGGAAAATAATTATTTGGCAGGTTTTACCAAACAAGACGATCATTTTGGCTTTGCATATGCAGATGTTTCTACGGGTGAACTGCGCACCGCTAATCTATCGACATTTGATACAGTCATGAATGAAGTCATGTCTGTCGAGGCCAAAGAAGTAGTTGTTGACGACACTGTACCTGCTGAGCTGACCGATCAGTTTAAGCCGCTTGGTATTTTGGTCTCACATCAAACGGAGATCACAACTGGGGCAGAATTAAGTTTTGTAACACAAGACCTGGATGACGGTGTTGAAACGGCTGCGGTGTCCATGCTGTTGAGCTATATGGAAGGTACCGAGAAGCGGAGTCTGTCTCATTTGCAGCGCGCAATTGCATATGAACCGTCCTACTATCTTAAAATGGATCATTATGCCAAACGAAATTTGGAATTGGCAACTAATATTCGTACTGGCAAAAAATCCGGCACACTTTTATGGTTGCTAGATGAAACTAAGACAGCGATGGGTGGTCGGTTATTAAAGCAGTGGTTAGATCGACCACTGTTGTCACTGGATGAAATCAAAGCACGTCAAGACAAAGTGGATGAGTTGCTTCAACATTATTTTGAACGCTCAAATCTACAGGATGAACTGGTCAAGGTTTACGATTTAGAGCGGTTGGCTGGTCGAGTGGCGTTTGGAAGTGTGAATGGTCGAGATTTGATTCAATTGAAGACCTCATTGCAACAGGTGCCAAAAATCAAATATGTTTTAGAAGAGTTGGATCAAAACGTGTTTGGTGACATGTTGACCGGATTAGACCCTGTTGATGATGTTGCTGAGTTGATTGATCGCGCTATCAACGACGATTCCCCAATATCAGTGACTGATGGCGGTGTCATCAAAGATGGTTATGATGATCAGCTTGATGAGTATCGGGATGCAATGAAAAATGGTAAACAGTGGATTGCCGAGCTTGAAGCCAAGGAACGGCAAGCTACTGGGATCAGTACCCTTAAAATTGGTTATAACCGGGTATTTGGGTACTATATTGAAGTTACCAAGGCAAACCTTAGCAAGTTGCCAGATGATCGTTATGAGCGTAAGCAAACACTGACTAACGCGGAACGGTTTTCGACGCCAGAATTGAAGGAGAAGGAAACGTTGATTCTGGAGGCTCAGGAAAAGTCGACTGCCTTGGAGTATCAACTCTTTACCAAGGTTCGGGAGGTTGTGAAGGCTGCCATTGGCCGTTTGCAACGACTGGCTAAAGCATTGGCCAGCCTAGATGTATTGCAGAGTTTTGCTGTCGTTTCAGAAAACTATCGCTTTGTCCGCCCTGAATTGAATAACGGACATGATTTAGAAATTGAAGATGGTCGTCATCCTGTTGTTGAAAAAGTACTCGGAAAACAGGAATATGTGCCTAATGATGTCCGAATGGCCGACGATACAACAGTGCTGCTTATTACTGGACCAAACATGTCTGGGAAAAGTACCTATATGCGTCAACTGGCGTTAACCGTCGTGATGGCCCAAATGGGTTGCTTTGTGCCCGCTAAATCCGCTAGTATGCCGGTGTTTGACCAAATTTTCACCAGAATTGGTGCAGCAGATGATTTAATTTCCGGTAATTCAACGTTCATGGTTGAAATGCAGGAGGCTAACGATGCGTTGATGCACGCGACTGCTAATAGTTTAATCTTATTTGACGAAATCGGCCGAGGCACTGCGACCTATGATGGAATGGCATTAGCCCAAGCAATTATCGAGTATGTTCATGATCACGTTCATGCTAAAACCCTGTTCAGTACGCACTACCATGAATTAACAGCACTAGACGAATCTTTGCATGCGTTGAAAAACATTCACGTTGGCGCGGTCGAAGAGAACGGTCAACTGGTATTTCTTCATCAAATTCAACCGGGACCAGCTGACAAGTCTTACGGGATTCATGTGGCCAAACTAGCGGGGATGCCGGATGGATTGTTGTCTAGGGCTAGCACAATTTTGCAAGAGCTTGAGGCTAATGCGGGTGAAACACCAACGCCTGTGAATGTGGATGAACCTTTATCAGAGCCAGCACCGGAACCTGCGTCAAAACGAAAGCAGACGGCAACAAGCAAACAGTTGGCGCTGTTTGAAACACCGACGATGGATCCGAAGGTTGCAGACATTATCAAGGATTTAAAACAGATGAATTTAATGGGCATGACACCGATGGATGTTATGAACAAGTTTTATGATATTCAACAAAAACTACAGTCATAATTTGACCATTATTCAAAATGAAGCGGTGAAGGTTAACAAGAGGATTAAACAGTATGGCAAAAATTCATGAATTACCCACTGTCCTCGCAGATCAAATTGCTGCTGGGGAAGTGGTTGAACGACCGGCATCAGTGGTGAAAGAGCTTGTTGAAAATGCCGTTGATGCGCATGCTAAAACGATTGATGTGCTGGTTGAAGAAGCGGGACTGAAATCGATTCAAGTAGTTGATGACGGGGTTGGCATTGCGGATGAAGATGTCGAAATGGCCTTTTCACGGCATGCAACCAGCAAAATAACCTCGCGCGAAGATTTGTTTCGTGTTCATTCATTGGGATTTCGTGGTGAAGCGTTACCTAGTATCGCATCGGTTGCCGATGTTTGGCTAAAAACGGCGACGGGTAAGGGTGCGGGAAGTGAAGTGCACATCAAAGGCGGCGAAATCCTGACACATACGGCCGCGCAGTCACGACAAGGAACTGAAGTAACCGTCAGCAATTTATTTTTTAATACGCCGGCGCGCTTAAAATATTTAAAATCACCGCAAACTGAACTAGCCAACATTGTGGATATTGTGGACAGACTTGCACTGGGGCACCCAGATGTCGCCTTTAGCTTAAGTCACAATGGACGCGAACTATTGCGGACAGCAGGACGTGGGGATAGTCAGCAGGTTGTTGCAGGAATCTACGGTGTCCAAACGGCCCGCAAAATGGTGGCGATAGAAAATGAGGACGCTGATTTCAAACTGACTGGTTATGTATCGCTGCCTGAATTGACGCGTGCTTCACGTAACTACATTTCGATTCTGATTAATGGACGTTACATTAAAAATTACCAACTGACGAAGGCTCTTATTAAGGGTTATGGTTCCAAACTGATGGTAGGCCGTTATCCTATCGCCGTCCTTAATTTAACGATGGATCCGTTCTTAGTTGACGTTAACGTTCATCCAACTAAGCAGGAAGTTAGGCTAAGTAAAGAGCCTGAACTCGCGGATTTAATCGACAAGGCGGTTTATAACCGGATTGCGCAGGAAAACTTAATTCCTGACGCTTATCAAAATTTACGTGGCGAACCAAGTCTGGATTCAAATGCTTTGGCACAGCGACTAAGCGAAGCATCGACCACCAGGAATGCAGATGTGAATGTTCATTACGCGCGGCCACAACAGTTGGCAGGACGGCAAACGCAACCGGTAGAATCATCTTCAGCAGTTGTGGATTCAGGTTCAGAAACAGATGCTGGAACGACGGCCAGGGATGATGGTAACGTTGGTACAACGTTGCCAAATGCCTTACCAATACAAACATTGGCGCCTGTTGTGGTGCATCATGTGGACGACATGGCAGACGCTTCAGTTGCGGCTTTCGATGCGCGCTATGCTCATGATGACACGACACCATTCGGCGATGAAGAAGCACCACAAGTACCAGTGCCAAATGAGGAAACGGAAATGTTACCAGATCAATCAACCGGTAATGATGGCCAACGTCGTTTTCCAGAATTAACTTACATTGGCCAAATGCACGGCACTTTTCTGTTTGCTCAAGCTGAAGATGGTCTTTACCTCATTGATCAGCATGCAGCTCAGGAGCGAATCAAGTATGAATACTACCGTGTTAAAATTGGTGAAGTTAGTCGAGATTTGCAAAAACTGTTGGTACCGATCGTTTTGGACTATCCGACTAGTGATGTCTTAAAGATTAATGACGCTAAGGATAAGCTCGAACAACTGGGATTGTTTTTGGAACCGTTTGGCAACAACAGTTTTATTGTGCGTCAGCATCCAACCTGGTTTGAAGAAGGTCAAGAAGAGTCAACGATTCGTGAAATGATTGACTGGGTGCTGACTGATCACGATTTAACGGTTGCCAAATTCCGTGTGAAAACGGCGATTATGATGAGTTGTAAACGGTCAATTAAGGCCAATCATCATTTGGATGAACGGCAGGCCCGAGCGTTATTACACGATTTGGCTCAGACACAAAATCCGTTTAATTGCCCACATGGGCGGCCTGTCGTGGTTCATTTTACTAACGCTGATATGGAAAAAATGTTTAAGCGAATCCAGGATTCTCACGAATCGTGGGCAGAATTTGATGAGCATGAATTTTAGCGTGTGGTTTGACTTGGGATGGATTTGAGTAATGACGTGCTCTCGTTCAGACAGTTTAAAGTTGGCCGATGCAAACGGAGGAAAATGAATGTTTGAGTATTTAATTGGTCTCGTGACGGTGGTGACGCCGGCCTATGTTGTTCTAGAAGTAAACGGGGTCGGCTATTTGTTACAAACAGCGAACCCGTACCGGTTTCAAGAGGATCCTAAAAAGAATGTTAAAATCTACGTTTACCAAGCTGTTCGCGATACTGACATTAACTTGTTTGGGTTTGTCGACAGTGAAGAAAAGCAGTTATTCCTTAAATTGCTTAATGTATCAGGTATCGGTCCCAAGAGTGCACTGGCCATTTTGGCAAACGAAGATCATGGCGGCCTGATCAGTGCAATTACAAATAATGATGTTAAGTATCTGACGAAGTTTCCTGGTATTGGTAAAAAGACGGCACAACAAATTGTTTTGGATTTACAGGGGAAATTAGGCGATATTGGAATCGTTACGTCAGCTACGGAGGTCGAAACAGGACCTACTGTTAATTCATCAGCTCTTCGTGATGCGTTGGCGGCGCTTAGCGCATTAGGCTACAGCGGTGCGGATGTTAAACGGGTGGCGAAAAAGTTAGATGATAATCAAACAACAAGTACGGATGCCTATTTAAGTCAAGCCCTACGTTTGTTAACTCAAGCGTAGTATGATTTAAAGAGTGATGCCGAAGCCCGGGTAGAAACCGGGCAATAAACTAGAAGGGGGACTGTTATGGACGACGAGTTAATGTCAAACGAGCCTGTGGACGATCAGGAAGAGTCTTTAGAGCGTTCTTTACGACCCGCAACGTTGGCGCAGTATATTGGTCAAGATACTGTCAAACATCAGTTAGAGGTCTATATTCAGGCTGCTAGTGCCCGTGAAGAATCATTAGACCACGTGCTCCTCTATGGACCACCAGGTTTAGGGAAAACAACGCTTGCCATGGTGATTGCTAATGAAATGCACGTAAATATCAAAACCACTAGTGGTCCAGCAATTGAAAAGCCGGGTGACGTAATTGCCCTGTTAAACGAACTTCAGCCCGGCGATATTTTGTTCATCGATGAAATTCATCGTTTGCCAAAAATTGTCGAAGAAATGTTGTATTCCGCAATGGAAGACTTTTTCGTTGATATTGTTGTCGGCCAGGGTCCCACAGCTCATCCAGTGCATTTTCCGCTGCCTCCATTTACTTTGATTGGGGCGACTACGCGAGCAGGTCTACTGTCAGCACCTTTGCGTGATCGATTCGGGATTGTGGAACATATGAACTATTATTCGACTGCTGACTTGGAAGAAATTACGTTGCGATCTGCCGATATCCTTGCGACTCAAATCGTTAAGGAGGGGGCTCATGAAATTGCCCGTCGTTCTCGTGGCACCCCCCGAATTGCTAACCGGCTATTAAAACGGGTGCGCGATTTTGCTGAGGTTAGTGATCATGATGCCGTTGATGCTGAAATCGTGGATCACGCACTGAAAGTCTTAGGCGTGGATGATCTCGGCTTAGACGAAGTGGATTTAAAATTGCTTCGAACCATGATTAAATATTATGATGGCGGACCGGTTGGCTTGACCACATTGGCTGCAAACATCGGTGAAGAATCGGATACGATTGCCGAAGTTTATGAGCCATACCTGCTACAAATTGGCATGATCAAACGAACACCACGGGGTCGAACCGTGACTTCGGCAGCTTACCAACATTTAAAAATTCCCGAACCAAAAGGGGACTAATTTGCTGGATTCGTTTGGCAAGCGTCGGAAAGTCTGTTACAGTACTCTACAGAATAAATGAATGAGGTGGATAAATTGGTAAGCTCTTTAACAACGACTTTAGTCGGTGCGGCTGCTCAAGGAAGTAACTTATGGAGTTCAGTACTTCTAATTGTTTTGTTTGTCGCAATCTTTTACTTTTTCATCATGCGTCCTAATCGTAAGCAACAGGATCAACGTAAGGAAATGATGAGTGGTCTTCACGTGGGCGATCGCGTGGTTACCATCGGCGGTATGCACGGTGTGATTGATTCACTCGACAGTGCTAACAAGACGGTTACAATTGATGCAGACGGAATTTACCTTGTGTTTGACCTGCAGGCCATTCATCACGTAGAAACGCCTAAATCAACAAGCACCGCTAAAGTTACTGACGCGGCTACAAGTAGTGTAACTGCTTCAACAAGTGAAGCCACGAGTGCAACTAGCGAAGCTACTAGTAGCGTTGCACAAAGCGCTGACAGTGTTGCCAGCGAAGCAACTGGAAAAGATAGCGAATAATTGTTTTGCATAAACTGCAGAATAAGACAGGTCACACGGAGTTACCGTGCTGGCCTTTTTTATTCTGGCAAATCGAACGTACGTTTGCTAAAATGGACATACAGTTAATTCAAGTTGAAATCAGTCTAGGTGAAAAGGGGGGGCGAAATCGGTGGCCAATACGTTGTTAAAAATTCCGCTCACAGTTAATGCGGAACGGAAAATCATCCATGTGGATATGGACGCTTTTTATGCGTCAATTGAAGAACGTGATCATCCTGAATTTCGTCATCAAGCACTGATTGTCGCACGCAATCCACGAGAAACGGGCGGTCACGGTGTTGTGACAACGGCCAATTACGTTGCTCGAAAACTGGGTGTACATTCAGCAATGAGCGCGCAGGAAGCGCAGAAACTGGCACCCAAGGCAATCTTTAAAACACCAGATTTCACGAAGTATCGTGATGTTTCGGCAACGATTCACCAAATTTTTCACGAATATACAGATCATATTGAACCGATTGCATTCGACGAGGCCTATTTGGATGTTACTAATAACAAACAAGAGATTGATTCTGCAGTGACTCTAGCACATCAGCTACAGGCCGAGATTTGGGAAAAGGTTCATTTAACTTGTTCAACCGGCATCTCCTACAATAAATTTCTTGCTAAATTGGCATCTGATTTTGCTAAACCAGTCGGTGTGACAGTCGTCTTACCCGGCGATGCAGAAGCGTTTCTTGCACCGCTGCCCATTGAAAAATTTCGTGGTGTTGGCAAGAAAACGGTGCCTAAGATGCATGATTTGGGAATTTTGACCGGAGCTGATTTGCTGAAATGGTCGGAGGCAGATCTGATGCAAAACTTTGGCAAATTAGGGTACAGTCTCTATCGTCATGTGCGTGGTAGTGATGACCGCCCAGTCGAATGGCAACGAGCGCGCAAGTCAATTGGTCGCGAAGAAACGTATGATGCACCGTTGGATAACGAGGCAGATGTCGAAACTCAATTACAATTGCTTGCTACAGATTTGGTCAGTCATCTAAATAAGCAACAGCGTCATGGGAAAACGATTGTTTTAAAGGTTCGTGACGCTGATTTTAATACGATAACAAAGCGTCAAACGCAGGCTGAATATTTTGAAAATGACGCCACGGTGCTTTATGAATCGGCCCGTGAAATTTTCGATGTCACGGCCGACTTGAGTAAGGGGATTCGGTTGTTGGGCATTACCATGACCAACTTAGATCCGTTAACTTTTGAAAACTTAAGTTTGCCACTATATTCATTGAATTCTGATCGGGCATTTTAAATTGATTGAGTCTGCTTTGTGTTTGATGGCTTTTTTCGCTATACTTGCAGATACGAGATAAGTGGAGGTCCAATAAAAGATGGACGTGCAAAAGGCAATTTTTGATGACATTAAACGTAAACAGACAATCATTATTCACCGCCATCAGCGACCAGATCCAGATGCTGTTGGCTCACAGGTCGGTCTAGCTAAAATTCTGCAACAGGCTTTTCCAGAAAAGAAAATCTTTGCGGTTGGTAAGCAGATTCCGGGATTAGCTTGGTTAGCAGAAATGGATGAAGTAGAGAATGCTCAGTTCGATTCTGCGCTCATTTTAGTGTTGGATACCGCCAACGAACCTCGAGTGGATGATCAGCGATGGCGCCGCGGTCAGGAAGTTATCAAAATAGATCACCATCCTGATGATGATCCGTTTGGCGATTTGAGCTGGGTGGAAGAGGATGCATCAAGTACGTCTGAAATGATTGTCGATTTTGCTAATCGTTTTGACCTGAAGGTTTCTAAGGAGGCAGCGAGGGTCCTTTACGCGGGGATTGTGGGCGATACTGGCCGATTTTTGTACTCGGATACGCGGCCTCATACCATGACAGTAACGGCACAGTTGATGGAGACTGGTATTGATGCGGTTGCCGTTAATCAGATGGAAGATGAAATGTCCTTGCCAGTGGCCCGGTTGACCGCGTATTTGTATGAGCACCTCACGATTTCTGCATCGGGTGCCGCGCATGTTATTCTGGGCGCAGACACGATTAAATCGTTTAATTTAGGTGATGCGGGAACTGCTAGTCTTGTTCCCATGGCCGGCAAGATTGACAGTGTCAAGACATGGGCTATTTTTGAAGAACAAGATGATCACAGTTATCGGGTCCGTTTACGATCCAAGGGGCCTGTTATTAGTGGCTTGGCTCGTGAACACAATGGCGGTGGACATCCGCTGGCAAGCGGTGCCAAAGCTAAGGATCTTGATGAAGTTAAACTGATGATTACTAAGCTTGAAGCACTGACAGCCAAAGATAAGTAAACGCTAATGTGAGTCGTGATGATTCACGCGTTAAAGGAGAAACAATGACGGAAACATTTAAGGATTTACAGTTGCGACCGGAATTATTGGAAGCACTGCAGGAAATTAATTTTGTTAAGCCAACGCCGGTACAGGCTAAGCTTATTCCTGTGATTTTAGGTGGTCGATCTGTAGTTGGTCAGTCACAAACAGGAAGCGGGAAGACTCACGCATTCTTGCTGCCAATTTTTGATCAATTAAAGATAGACGTTGATGAAGTACAGGCGATTATTGCGACGCCATCACGTGAACTGGCTAGCCAGATTTATGAGGATGCAAAGCAATTGGCTGGTCATTTCAAGGATCAGATTAGAATTGCCAATTATGTTGGTGGTACTGATCGTTCACGTCAAGAACGCCAATTAGATAAGCATCAGCCACAAGTGGTTATTGGAACGCCCGGTCGTTTACGCGATTTCATGGAAGAACACGAACTAGATTTGCATACGGCTCGTCAATTTGTAATTGATGAAGCAGATATGACGTTAGACATGGGCTTTTTAAAGGACGTGGATAAAATAGCTGGTGCGTTGCCAAAGAATCTTCAAATGATGGTTTTTTCTGCGACAATTCCACAGAAATTGCAGCCATTTTTGAAAAAGTATTTGACGAACCCTGTGGTAGAAGAAATTCCTGTAACTTCAATTATCAGCCCAACAATTGATAACTGGTTGATTTCGACTAAGGGTAAACAAAAGGATGAATTAATCTACGAATTACTGACGATGGGGGAACCCTACTTAGTGTTGGTATTTTGTAATACAAAACAACGAACGGCTGAACTTACTGCTTACCTTAAGGGACGTGGGTTAAAGGTTGCCATGATTTCCGGTGACGTACAGGCGCGTGAGCGTAAACGGGTCATGAAGCAAGTTCAAAACTTAGATTACCAATATGTTGTTGCAACTGATTTAGCGGCCCGTGGAATTGACATTAAAGGGGTATCACACGTTATTAACGATGATATTCCGCATGATCTTGATTTCTTTATTCACCGAGTGGGTCGTACAGGTCGAAACGGAATGCCCGGCATTGCAATTACGCTGTACAAGCCTGGTGAAGAAAACGAAATTGCTGAGATTGAAAAACTTGGTGTGAAGTTTGCCCCGAAGGATGTTCGTCATGGTGAAGTCGTTGATTCATACGACCGGAACCGTCGTTTCCAGCGAACGGCTACTCATGAAAAACTTGATCCGACCTTAGTGGGGATGGTCAAGAAAAAGAAAAAGAAGATTAAGCCTGGTTATAAACATCAGATTAAGACGGCCATTAAGCGGAAAGCTCAGGCGGACAAGCGGATTGAAATGCGTGAATCGGCTCGTAGCCAGCGTCGTCAAAATCGGCGTCAAGGTGAATCCCAACGATCAAATAGAAGTCACTAGTTCTGAAAGCAACTGTGGTGTAGCATGTTAATTTTCTGAAAACAAATTGACATGCTAAGCGTGAATGCTATACTAAAAAACAGTCAAGGATATGCAGCATGAACTTACTTTTAAGCGACGCTCTGGCCGGTGAAAAGGGCGAGGTAAGCGTGACTGTGCTCCCTTGAATAAAATTTGATAAACACTTGTTTTAAAACAAACACGCGACTCAGCGTTATGAGTGAGTGGTTAACGACAACATCGTTGCAAGCAAAGTGGTACCGCGGCCCTTGGCCGTCTTTGCAAGCGGCAGTGTTGTTTTTTGTTTCTGTCACAGGTGATGAAAGGAAAGTCATGAAAGAATTAACAAGTAGCCAAGTTCGGCAAATGTACCTTGATTTTTTTGAACAGCACGGTCATAAAATTATGCCTAGTGCTTCACTAGTTCCTGTGGATGATCCAACTTTGTTATGGATCAACTCTGGTGTTGCAACGATGAAGAAATATTTTGATGGATCCGTTGTGCCTGATAATCCACGGATGACGAGTTCACAAAAGAGTATTCGGACTAATGATATTGAAAACGTTGGTCGGACGGCGCGTCATCACACGTTGTTTGAGATGCTGGGAAACTTTTCCGTGGGCGACTACTTCAAACATGACGCTGTTCACTGGGCTTGGGAACTATTAACCAGCGAACAATGGTTTGATTTCAATCCAGAAAAACTGTACATCACAGTTTATCCAAAGGATACTGACGCTAAGGTAGAGTGGCTTGATGCCGGTGTTAAAGAAGACCATATTGTGGAGGCAGAGGATAATTTCTGGGATATTGGTCAAGGTCCTTCAGGTCCTGACTCAGAAATCTTCTATGATCGTGGTCAAGAGATGAACAATGTTGCCGAGGATGATCCAGAAAATTATCCCGGTGGTGAAAATGAACGTTACCTAGAGATTTGGAACATTGTGTTCTCACAGTTTAACCACACACCGGAAGGTACTTACGAACCATTGCCGCATAAAAACATTGATACGGGGATGGGATTGGAACGGGTTGTTTCTGTGTTCCAACATGCCCGGACCAACTTTGAAACGGATTTGTTTTTACCAATCATTCGGGCGACAGAACAGCTTTCTGATGGTAAAAAGTATGAGTCTAACAAGACTGACGACGTTTCCTTCAAAATTATTGCTGACCACGCTCGGGCAGTTACGTTTGCTATCGGTGACGGCGCATTACCATCAAATGAAGGCCGTGGCTATGTCATTCGTCGATTGATTCGTCGGGCCATTTTGAATGGTAAAAAGTTAGGTATTAACGAAGCCTTTCTATACAAGCTTGTGCCAGTTGTTGGCGAAATTATGAAGAGTCATTACCCAGCTGTTCTGGAACAAGCTGATTATATTGCCGGCGTCATTCATTCTGAGGAAGATCGGTTCAATGTGACCTTGGACACTGGTTTATCGTTGTTGAATGATACGATTGCTGCAACCAAGGCTGCTGGAAAAACGCAGTTAGACGGGGCAGAAGCCTTTAAGTTATTTGATACTTACGGTTTCCCCGTTGAATTGACCACCGAATATGCAGGCGATGAAGGCTTAGGCGTTGATCAAGAAGGCTTTAAGAGCGAAATGGAAAAGCAGCGTGCCCGGGCTCGTAATGCGCGTTCATCAGCTAAATCAATGGGTGTTCAGCGTGCCTTGTTAACGGATATTAAGTCAGTTAGCAAGTACGTGGGCTATAACCAGTTAACGGTTGAAAATGCTAAGTTGCTTGATATTATTGTTGATGAAAAATTAGTCGATCAGGCCGATGAAAATGCTGACAGTGCCGAAGTTATCTTTGATATGACACCGTTCTATGCCGAAATGGGTGGTCAGGTTGCCGATACTGGCAGTATTGTTGATGAGGCTGGACATCAAGTAGCTAAAGTTACGGATGTTCAACATGCACCAAACGGTCAGAACTTGCATACAGTGAAGGTGACTGGCAAGCTGGTTAAAGGCGCAACTTATACGTTAACGGTAGATGCTGCACGACACAGCAAGATCGAAAAAAATCATACGGCTACCCACTTGTTAGACCAGTCACTGCGTAACGTACTGGGAACGCATACTGCTCAGGCAGGTTCATTGGTTGAACCGCATTACTTGAGGTTTGATTTTACACACTTTGGTCAAGTTACCAGTGAAGATCTGCATAAGGTTGAACAGATGGTTAATGACCAAATCTTTGCTGAAATCCCTGTAAAAACTGTGGAAACCGACATCGAAACGGCCAAGAAGATGGGCGCTATTGCCATGTTCTCTGAAAAGTATGGCAAACGGGTGCGGGTTGTTTCTGTTGGTGACTTCAACACAGAATTCTGTGGTGGCGACCATGTTTCAAATACAAACGAGCTGGGCTTATTCAAGATTGTGTCAGAAACTGGTGTTGGTGCAGGTGTGCGCCGGATCGAGGCTGTCACAGCTGGAGATGCCTTTAAGTTCTTAAACGATGAAGAAAACTTGTTGAGCCAAACTGCTGCATTGGTTAAGGCACCACAACTAAAGGAAGTGCCACATCGTGTTGAAGCACTTCAGGGTGAAGTCAAACAACTTGAAAGCGATCAGCGCGCATTGCAAGCTAAGATGGCTGCCCAACAAGCTGCTAGTGCATTTGACAATATTGAAACTGTCAACGGAACAACCCTAATTGCTCAGCAGGTTAGCGTTGCTGGCATGGGTCAATTACGGCAACTAGCCGATGATTGGAAACAAAAGTTACCTTCAGATGTGCTTGTATTGGCAACTGCCAGTGAAGGTAAAGCCAGCTTGTTAGTGGCAATGGCACCGGATCAGGTTAAGGTCGGTCGCAAAGCGGGTGATCTTATCAAGGCGATTGCGCCAGCGATTAATGGTGGTGGCGGTGGCCGTCCTGACATGGCTCAGGCCGGTGGCAAGAACCCAGATGGTATTAGCGAAGCTTTGGCTCAGGCCAAGACTTGGTTGGAAAAATAATAAATTAAAGTATTGGCTCACTCAAAGTTACTTGTGTAATTAAGCGTAACTAATGGTGTTATTGATCATAATGTGTTTATTGAAAACGGAAATTAACGGTGAAATCATCGTTAGTTTCTGTTTTTGTTTCAGTTTGGGGCTGTTTATTTGACAATACGGTTACAATGGGCTGGATAATTGTTATTTGGCTAATGTTTCAGTAGAATAGTTATTAATCGGAGTGTGTAGATTTTAAGGCTCACGGTAATGGTCTGTAACTGCACGCGGAAGTCCGTTGGGTTGATTGACCATGGAGGGATACAGATGAGTACGACAGATAAAACCATGTTCTTTGATTTTAATAATCAGCAACAAAAAGACGTGCATGATACGTTAACAACGGTGTATGCTGCACTTGAAGAAAAGGGCTATAACCCGATCAATCAGATTGTCGGATACTTGTTATCGGGGGATCCAGCATACATTCCGCGTTTGAATGATGCTCGCAATTTGATTCGGAAGCATGAGCGCGACGAAATTATTGAAGAACTAGTACGTTCATATTTAAAGGCGGATAACAACAATAAATGAAATTAATGGGATTAGATGTTGGTTCACGCACCGTGGGTGTTGCAGTCAGTGACGCTTTTGGTTGGACCGCGCAAGGTGTTGAAATTGTCCGCATCAATGAAGATGAGGGTGAATTCGGTTTAGATCGAATTGAAGCGTTGGTCAAGACTCATGGGACACAGGGCTTTGTGCTGGGATTACCGAAAAATATGAACAACACGCTTGGACCACGTGTGGCGGCGTCGCAGCATTATGGTGAGTTACTCACTGAGCGTTTTCACCAACCGGTTGACTTTGTCGATGAACGGTTGACAACGGTTGAGGCAGAACGAATGCTCGTTGAACAAGCAGATACCTCACGTAAAAAGCGTAAACAAGTAATCGATAAGTTAGCTGCTGCTCTAATTTTGCAGAATTATTTAGACGGTCATGGTAAACTGACACAGGCATGATTGTCGGATGTCTAAGGTGACAATCAGTCGTTTAATTTTGTAAAAATTCTTCATATCGCAATAAAGAAAGTAGGAACCAAAATGGCAGAAACAAAACACAGTGGTGCAGAAGACAACGACGAACAACAAATTACATTAGTTGACGATAATGGCAATGAGACACTTTACAATGTTTTATTTACGTTTAAGTCAGACGATTATGGCAAATCATACATTTTACTTTATCCAGCCAGCGCGGCAGATGATGAAGAAGTGGACATTCAGGCATATGCATTTGATCCTGAGGAAGATGGTTCTACAGAAGGCGAACTATCACCGATTGAGAATGACGACGAATGGGACATGGTTGAGGAAATGTTAAATACTTTCCTCGATGATGACTCAAACATGTCGAATTAACTTGTAACTGACTTGTGTTTAATGACGGCGCTGTATTCCTATTCATGAGGAGTGCAGCGCTGCTTGCGTTAACTGACTTAAATCTAGAAATAGGTGGAGCGTAACAGTATGGTGTTATCGTTAATTGTTATATTATTACTGCTTATCGCGTTGGGCAGAGGGTATCGGCGTGGTTTTGTCGTTGAAGTTGCCACGACAGTTGGCTATGTGTTTGTCATTATCATTGTCAAACTATTAACGCCAACAGTGGCGGGTTGGCTGGCCCATTTGTTGCCGATGAATCATCAACCAACCGCTAATGATCAGCTATTGAATAGCCAGGTAAATCATTTTTGGTCCGCCGGTTTGGCCTTTTGGCTATTGATGATTGTTGGTTTGCTTCTTCTTCGCTGGTTAACGCGATCGTTAAAATTATTTACCAATATCCCGGTGATTCACGGTATCAACGCCCTGAGTGGTGCGTTGATTGCCGGGTTACTGATGTATGTATTAATCTTTTTTGGTCTCGCAATTGCTTCTGTCTGGCCGGCAGTATGGATACATGATCAATTATTACATTCACCAGTAAGTCACTGGATTTTGCACCAAACACCACTGCTGTCAGAAAAGATCTTTCAATGGTGGCTGACTCGGTAGAAAAGGACTGAATATAAATTGATGAATAAACGTGGGCTCACAACCCTCGAATTTGATAAAGTAAAAGAAAAAATGACCGGTATGTTAAGCTCGCCGATTGGTCATAGAGAGCTTGCTGAATTACAGCCGGCAACGGATCCCAGTATCATTCAGCGACGTTTGGACGAAACAAAGGATGCCACGGACATTCTTAGGCTTAAAGGCGGTATTCCGTTGCCAGAACTGGCTGATTTGACCCCGCACATGAAACGATTGGCCATTGACGCGGCCCTAAACGGAACTGAATTAGCTGCAGTTGGTCGTGTTTTGCAAACTGCAATGAGCGTCAGAACTTTCTTCAGTCAATTGGCGGAGGACGGAACTGAGCTGCGACAACTCAATGAGACGGCCAAACAAATTGTTGCATTGCCTGACCTAACGCGTCAGTTAAACACTGCGATTGAGCCAGATGGTCGGGTTAGTGATGCTGCAAGTGAGGAACTGGCCGCAATTCGTCGCCGCATTAAGAGCACCGAAGACCTAATTCGGTCTCGTATGCAAAATTACGTTCGTGGCAAGCAGGCCCGGTATTTGAGTGAGCCAATTATCACGATGCGTAATGATCGTTACGTTGTTCCGGTCAAAACAGAGTATCGCGGACGTTTGGGCGGTGTCGTTCATGATGAAAGTCAATCCGGTCAAACCTTATATATTGAACCAGAAGATGTGGTGGACTTAAACAATCGTTTGCGACAGAGCCAGGTTCAGGAACGTAATGAAGAGGCCCGTATTTTACAAGAATTATCGGCCGTGCTAACACCACACCGTGAAGATATCTTGGCAAATGCGGATGTGTTGGGACATCTAGATTTTGTAAATGCTAAGGCCCGTTATGCGCATCAATTAAATGCGACAGAGCCACAATTGAGCATAGATGGACACATTAACTTAAGGCAAGCACGGCATCCATTATTAGATCCTGAAACAGCCGTACCTAATGACATCACACTTGGCGACGATTACGATGCGATCATTATCACCGGACCTAATACAGGTGGTAAAACGATTACTTTGAAAACATTGGGACTAAGCCAATTAATGGCGCAATCCGGCCTATTTATTCCGGCATTTGAGGGAAGTCATGTCGCTGTGTTTGACAATGTTTTTGCTGATATTGGTGACGAGCAGTCCATTGAACAGTCGCTAAGTACGTTTAGCTCGCATATGGACAATTTGATTCAGATACTAAATCAAGCAACGTCAAACAGTTTAGTGTTGGTAGACGAAATCGGCGCCGGGACGGATCCTAAAGAAGGCGCCGCGCTAGCGATTGCTATCCTAGATGCATTTGGAACGATTGGCGCGGACGTGGTGGCCACTACCCACTATCCTGAATTAAAGGCTTATGGCTATGATCGGCCACGGACAACGAATGCTAGCATGGAGTTTGACGCGGAGACATTACAGCCAACTTATCGGTTACTATTAGGCATTCCAGGACGTTCAAATGCATTGGAAATTTCGCAGCGATTAGGATTGCGTTCAGATATTATCGCGGCGGCGCGTGAGTTGACGAGTCAAGATAGCCAAGATTTGAATGCGATGATTGGGGATCTTGTTGCCCAACGTAAACAAGCTACGGATGAGGCAGCTGCGTTGGCTGAACAATTAGCTGACGCGACAAAGTTACAGACCGAGTTGACTGCTCAATTTGATCGATTCACGGAGCAAAAAACGCATCAGCTGGATGTGGCAAAACAAGAAGCAAATCACATTGTGGCAGATGCCAAGAAACAGTCCGACAAGATCATTCATCACCTGCGTCAAATGGAAGTGAAGCAGGGAGCTGGCGTTCGCGAGAACGAGCTCATTGACGCCCAAGGAAAGCTTAATGCGTTGAGACAAGATCCGTCACTGGCTAACAATAAAGTATTGGCACGTGCGAGAAAAAAGCATACGTTCCATCCTGGGGATGCTGTGGTAGTCAAATCTTATGGCCAACATGGGACGATCAATCGTCAATTGAGTGCGCATGAATGGGAAGTTCAAATGGGTGCGCTTAAGATGAAAGTAGACGATTCAGATCTTGAAAAGTCTAATGAACCAACCGCCAATGAAAAGGAACAACGTGCCAGCCGTACAGCAGTTCATAGTAATATCGGTGCACGCGCGCAGGCACAATTAGACTTGCGGGGTCACCGTTACGATGCCGCAATGAGTGAAGTGGATCGCTTTATCGATTCAGCGTTGTTGGCTAATCTTGGTGAGGTGACGATTGTCCATGGTAAAGGAACTGGTGCACTGCGCCAAGGAGTAACAGAGTATTTGCGGTCTAATCCGCGGGTCAAAAGCTTTGGTTTTGCACCAGCAAACGCCGGTGGTGATGGCGCAACCGTTGTCAAACTTGGTTAGTGAAGACAACTAAAGGCGTATTGACTGCGTGAAGTGGTCAGTTTGTAGAGATAAGCAAAAGAATTGCGTGTTCCCCAAAAAAGAGTACACTGTGTTTACGTACAAAAAGTTAGTGAACGGGAGGCTGAATGTTTATGGCAGTTAATGTAACAACAGACAAAACCTATGAGGCAGACACTAATAAAGGTGTTGCGGTAACCGATTTCTGGGCAACTTGGTGTGGACCATGTAAAATGCAATCACCAGTTGTGGAACAATTAGCAGACGAGATGGGTGATAAAGTTTCGTTTACAAAGATGGATGTGGATGAAAATCCTGACACACCATCAAAATTTGGAATCATGGGGATTCCAACGTTAATCGTCAAGAAAGACGGCAATGTTGTGGACACACTCGTGGGTTACCACACAAAGGAACAAATTCAAAAGACGCTAGCACAGTACATGGCGTAGATTCTCGCGTAATGTTCGCAAATTGAGAATTTAGTGAGACTCCGACCACATCGTTATGTGGTTAGGGTCTTTTTTTGTGTTTTCTGGTATGCTAGTCGATGTACCAAAATAGAGCCAGTCTAGTTTAAGACTTTTTTTAACAATGAATGGGGTCAAAATCGTTATACTGGAGATATTGGTACAAAGTGGAGGACAGAGAAAATATGGCAAAGTTTAAAATATGGCTGAATCAGCCATGGATCACATTTGTCTTACGGACTGCTTTTTATTTCGTGATTTTGTTATTGTTGATCTACTTATACAGTTACTCTGGCTTGAATCAGAGTAAGTTCATCTATAACGAATTCTAGAACGTGGGATGGAGGGAAATTATGATTGATAATATGATTACCACGATCGATAACTGGGCAGCAACGACCCCTGATGCCATTGTTTACAATGACATGGGGGAGACGCATACATATGCACAATTAAAACGTGCATCAGACGCCATTGCTGCCTATTTGGACGGACTCAATCTACCTGCTAAATCACCGATTATCGTTTTCGGTGGTCAACAGTTTGCAATGATTGCCAGTTTTTTGGGCGCCGTTAAGGCTGGGCATGCGTACATTCCGGTGGATAAACATTCACCTAATGATCGGTTAACGATGATTGAGGATATTGCGCATCCAGCTGCAGTGATTGCTGTTGATGCATTGCCAGTGGATGTTGGCGAACAACCTGTACTGACAGGTGATACGTTAAGTGACTTGCTCAGTGCACAAACTACAACTTACCAGTTGGCTCATCCTGTGGATGGTGATGACAATTACTACATTATCTTCACGTCAGGAACAACGGGAAAGCCCAAGGGTGTGCAAATCAGTCACACCAATTTGCTCAGTTATACAAACTGGATGCTTAGCGACGATTTTAAGCTGGCTCAAAATCCAGTAACGTTGGCACAGCCGCCATATTCGTTTGATTTATCCGTTATGGATTGGGCACCAACACTGGCTCTGGGTGGTACTTTAATGGCACTGCCAAAACAGGTGACGGATAATTTCAAACAGTTGTTTGAAACATTGCCGACAATGAACTTGAATGTGTTTGTCTCGACGCCATCGTTTGCTGACATTTGTCTGTTAGAACCGACATTTGACGAACAGCATTTGCCAGATTTGAGTCACTTTCTGTTTTGTGGTGAAGAGCTGACTGTTTCTACTGCGAAAAATTTACGGGCGCGCTTTCCGCATGCGCACATTTTCAACACTTATGGGCCAACTGAAACGACAGTTGCCGTTACTGGCGTTGAAATAACCGATGCGCTGATCGAAAAAGGGCGTTTGCCAATTGGCACGGTTAAGTCTGACACCCAGATTCGCATCGTCGATGATGAAAACAAGACATTGCCTGCTGGTACGAACGGCGAAATCATTATTAGTGGACCAAGTGTTTCTAAGGGTTATCTTAATAACCCAGAAAAAACTGAAAAAGCATTCTTTACAGAAGATGGTCGCTCAGCCTATCATTCTGGTGATCTTGGCTTTCTTGATGAAGACGGCATGTTGCATTACTTAGGTCGCATAGACTTTCAAATCAAATTACATGGCTACCGAATCGAACTGGAAGAGGTTAATCATTATCTTGACGCCAATAAGTGGATCAAACAGGCTGTGGCAGTGCCAAAGTATGATAACAACCACAAAGTGAGTCAAATGTGGGCGTACATTGTCCCGAATTCAAAGGACGACTTTAAGAACGATCTTCAACGAACAACGGCGATTAAACAGGAACTGAAAGATGTCATGATGGATTATATGGTTCCTAACCGTTTTGTGTACAAGGACAGCCTGCCATTGACAGCAAACGGGAAGGTCGACATTAAATCGATTATTGCCGAGGTGAACCCTGCATGATTAATTTAGAGCCATATGGGAATCCCCAATACTTTGTTTATCTGCTGATTGGGTTAATCCCGCTAATGATCGGTTTGTACCATGGTCATCGCTGGCGTTGGTACCAAAGTGCCGTGTCGCTTGTTTTTATCTTTTTGATGTTTGATAGTCAGAAGTGGCAACAAGGTGTGGCACTGATTGGCTTCGTGATTTGGGAGTGGCTCATGGTCGGCGGTTATATGGCCTATCGTAAAAAAGCCAATAATCGGTGGATCTTTTACGGCGCATTTTTATTGAGTATTGTGCCATTGCTGTTTGTTAAAATTACGCCCGCCATCAATCCTGGACATACTTCTTTATTTGGATTTTTGGGGATTAGCTATTTAACCTTTAGGTCAGTTGGGATGATCATGGAAATGCGGGATGGCATTATTAAAGAATTCCATCCGATGCTGTTTCTTGAGTTCTTACTGTTTATGCCAACCATTTCGTCGGGACCAATTGATCGGTACAGACGTTGGCTTGATGATTATCAAAAAGTTCCCGATCGTGAAAAATATGTTGGCATGATTGAAAAGGCCGTGCATTACATTTTCTTGGGCTTTATGTATAAGTTTTTATTAGCCTATTTATTTGGTACCATGCTTGTACCAAAGCTGGAAATGTTAACGTTGCGCTACGGTGGAACAGGCTTCTCATGGCCATTAGTTGGGGTAATGTACGCATGGTCAATGTATTTGTTCTTTGATTTTGCCGGATATTCATTATTCGCTGTTGCCATCTCATATTTGATGGGCATCGAAACACCGATGAACTTTAACCGGCCATTCAAGTCTCATAACTTGAAGGATTTCTGGAATCGTTGGCACATGACGCTATCATTCTGGTTTCGTGATTTTGTCTTCATGCGATTAGTTTTTGCCATGATGAAAAACAAGATTTTTAAGAGCCGGGTAACGGTCAGCAATGTTGCCTATATTTTTAACATGTTAATCATGGGGTTCTGGCATGGGGTAACTTGGTATTACATTGCTTATGGGTTACTACATGGTGTCGGACTAGTCGTCAACGATTGGTGGCTACGCTTTAAGAAGAAGCATCGTGAGAGTATTCCGCACAATAAACTGACGGAAGCATTTGCGATTTTTCTGACGTTCAACTTCGTTTGTTTTAGTTTCTTGCTCTTCTCTGGATTCTTGAGCAAACTTTGGTTCGGTCATTATTAAACCAAGTGATTTAATTTAGTAACACGTTGTTATTGCTAGCTAATTACAGGAGGAAAACTAATTATGGATGTTAAAGAAACGGTTATTTCAATTTTGAACGACTTAACAGGGAACGATGTTTCGGAAGATATGGACACAAACTTATTTGATTCTGGTTTGATGGATTCAATGGGTTCAGTTCAGTTGTTACTCGAATTACAAAGTCAGTTAGGTGTTAACGTACCTGTATCTGAATTTGTTCGTAGCGAATGGGACACACCTAACAAAATTGTGACTAAGGTGGAAGGACTTGTAGACTAATCATGAATTCCTCGAAACGACTTTGGTTGATTATCGGCCCGGTCATTACGGCATTCATCATTTTACTTTTGCTATTACTTTCGCCAATTAACTTTGCTCACAACTCGGCGGAAACGGAGCGTCGTGCGGCGGTTTCATTAGCACCACAAGTTTTTAAGGGCCGTCAGATTAAAAAGCAGGCGTTGGCTGGTAAGTACGTGCCATTTTTTGGCTCTAGTGAGCTGTCACGGATGGATCCATTGCATCCATCTGTTTTGGCGCAAAAGTATCACCGTAATTACCGTCCGTTTTTGCTCGGTGCGGCCGGTACACAATCGTTAACACAGTATTATTCGATGCAAACGATTGACACTCAGATGAAAAATAAAAAAGCAGTGTTTATTATTTCTCCTCAGTGGTTTGTGCCACAGGGTGCCCGTCCGGATGCTTTTGGATTCTACTATTCCAAGCTTCAGACCGTCGATTGGCTCCAACAAATTCAGAATACGAAAATGAATCGGTATGCAGCCCAAAGATTGTTAGAGATGCCTTCCGGTCATTCAGACCATGCAATTGCTCAAATGTTACGTAAAGTGGCTAAGGGCAAGCCGTTATCAAATTACAATCGTCTTCAATTATCCGTTAGTGCTTTGATTTTATCTCATGAAGATCAACTTTTCTCCGATTATCGTTTAGAGCATAACTTGAGTAAGATTGATAAAGGCGTCAAGCAATTGCCAGATTCCCAAAGTTATGCTGCACTCGACAAAACGGCAACCACGTTGGGTAAAGAGAACACAACCAATAATTCACTGGGTATCAAGAATAGTTTTTACAGTAATCGTTTACGTGGTCATGTTGCAGAGCTAAAGGGTGAACAGGCTAAGTTTGATTACCGAAAATCTCCTGAATACAGTGATTTTGAGCTGGTACTGAATCAGTTCGCACAAACGCATACGGATGTCCTGTTCATCTTGCCACCAATCAATGAGCGGTGGGCCAAATATACGGGACTGAATCGTGAGATGATCGACCAAACGAACAATAAGATCAAGCAGCAATTGTCCTCACAAGGCTTCAATAATGTGCTGGATTTGAGCCAGGATGGCGGTCAACCATACTTTATGGAAGACACGATTCACTTAGGCTGGCGTGGTTGGGTTGCTGTGGATGAGGGTGTTCGTCCATTCATGGCTAACAAACAGGCTAAACCGAAGTATCACATCAATACACGTTACTACTCAAAAGACTGGCAACAGTTGGATCCAACAGCACAAAATTTGACCAGCTTTAAGTAGTTAGGGTTTTGTGTGAGTAATGCGCATTTTGATGTTTTAAAAGTATTTTTAGACTAAAGTAATTAGTCGTAAAAAAACACTTCAGTCCATAATGGATTTGAAGTGTTTTTTCGTACATAGATGCCAGCTGACATCGTTTTTGAATTATTAAATCATAAAAAAGTAATCTTAAATCATGGGCAATAGAGGCACATGTGGCAGGCACTTTGAGTTCACAGTTATTTTGACTGTTCCGCGTTAGTGGTATTTTCACTATTGATCTTTAAGCTCGGTACTCTGGCAGCAACTTCACCGACGATGTTTTTTGGATCACTCTGAATGATAAACGTCACATGGTCTTTATGAATTTCATCAACGGTGCCTTCAGTGGCAGCACCAGTAATGATCTCGATTTCTTGGGCGAGAAAACCGGCCTCAAAGTCGAAACTTGCTTCCGGATAGGCAGCTAACCGATGACTGACTGCTGGACCGTTTAGTTCAAAACGTTGTTGTTTGCGACCACCGTGGGTTTGAACCAGCCGACCAAAATTAAGTTGTGTGAACAAAGTGGTAATGGCCTGTTCTTCTGAAAGAGGATTTTGACGCGCCATTTGGCGACCAATCCAATAAAGAATGGTGAGCTGATCACTCCCCAGAATAGCGGGAAGCACTTCATCGCGTATGAAGCCAGCGCCGAGTGCAGACACTGCGGGCTGTTGTAAAAGTTTATTATAGGTTGATTGGTCCATGACTGGTCTCCTTAAAATACATAATTACCTTAATTATAGCCTTGCGGCGGCAAACTTTCATCCGTCAAAAAAGACTGGACAGAAGTTTTCAGACTGCATGCTTGAAAAAGACCACAGAAAGCGTCATGCTATAGTTTCAAGTTTTTTAGAGAACGGCAAAAGGTACGAAAACATAAAGGGGCGTTTGTCATTATGGTTGAAATGGATAAAACTCGGTTGCGGGCAGATTTGCCAATTGGCTTTTTAGATTCTGGTGTCGGCGGTTTAACGGTGGTTAAGCAAGCGTTACGTCAATTGCCCAACGAGACGATCCGCTTTATTGGTGATCAAGCTCGATTGCCTTATGGGCCACGACCCGCTGAACAGGTTGTCGATTTTACTTGGCAGATGGTTCATTTTCTGGAAAAGCAAGGCATTAAAATGCTGGTCATTGCTTGCAATACCGCAACCGCTGCCGCACTACCAGATCTGCAAAAGAAAATGACGATTCCCGTTATTGGTGTGATTAATCCAGGTTCCAAGGCGGCCATCAAGGCTTCCAAAAACGGCCATATTGGGGTTATTGCGACAGAGGGAACAGTCAAGAGTGGTTCCTATGCACGTGCGATTCATGCGCAGAATGCTACGGTTGATGTGCAGAGTGTTGCCTGCCCGAAGTTTGTCACACTTGTTGAAAGCAATGAATACCAGGCACCGATTGCAAAACAAATCGTGGCACAGGGGCTACAACCATTTGCAAATAGCAAAATCGACACGCTCGTCATGGGGTGTACGCATTATCCGTTGTTACGGCCGCTGATTCAAAACGTCATGGGGAGTAATGTAACCTTGATTGACTCCGGAGCAGAAACTGTCAACGTGGTGGCTCAGTTGCTTGATGTTTACCACATGGCCGCTAAGGAAAAGGTTGGCGAAGATCACTACTTTACCACTGGTTCGCCAGCAATGTTCAAAACGATCGCGATGCAGTGGCTTGAATTATCGGGAATGAATGTGGATAAAGCGGTCATTGATTGAAATTTTTACTGAAAATGGTCATTATTAAGGGTGTAAGACAATAACAAGGTGGAGGCTAGTTATGGCAGATACAATTGTAATTGCAACTCAAAATGAAGGTAAGGCTGCGGAATACCGCAAACGGTTTGCAACACTGGGAATTAAAGTACTAACGCTCAAGGATTTTCCTAGTGTGACTATGCCGCCAGAAAATGGTAGTTCGTTTGCTGAAAACGCTCAAATTAAGGCGGACGCGCTGGCAAAGACGGTCGAATTGCCGATTATTGCGGACGATTCTGGTCTCCAGGTCGATGCGCTAAATGGTGAACCTGGTATCCGCTCAGCTCGTTATGCTGGCAACCACGATGATGAGGCAAACAACCGTAAGCTTTTGGCAGCCATGGACAAGGTGCCTGATGATGAACGCACGGCTAATTTTCACACGACGATTGTGGCCGTTAAGCCAAATGGTAAACGGTTGTTTGTTAGTGGAGATGTGCGTGGCACAATTCTACGTGAGGCGCGTGGTAAAGATGGGTTTGGCTATGACCCACTATTTTACGTGGCTTCAAAGAAAAAGACCTTTGCTCAGATGAATATGGATGAAAAAAACGAGATTAGTCATCGTGGCAAAGCAATGGATTCACTGATGGCACAATTTCCAATTTGGTGGCGTGAAGACTGATGAAATTACTAGTGGTAAGTGACAGTCATGGTGATCGAGACATTTTGGTAACCCTTGCTGATCAATTTAAAGGCCAAGTGGATGCTTATTTTCACTGTGGTGATTCTGAATTGCCTGCGGACGATCCGTTATGGGAAACTTATCATGTGGTCGGCGGGAATATGGATTTTGATGCTTCATATCCTGTTTCACAGACGGTTGCCGTGGATGACAAACGGATTTTCTTGACCCATGGTCACCGTTACGGAATCAAACAAGATTTAACGCGACTGGCTCTGGCCGCACGGGAAGCAAAGGCAAACTTTGCTTTTTTTGGACACTCGCATGAATTGGGCGTGGTTGAAACGTCTGGGATTATTTTCTTGAATCCTGGCAGTATTAGTCAGCCACGTGGTCAATATGCCAGTCTAGGCGGCACGTTTGCACTCGTCACGTCGACTGGTGATCAAACGACGATTGAGTTTTGCACGCGAGATGGACGTACCGTTCCAGAATTAACTGTTACTTATGGAGGAAAAGGCTAAGCATGGTAGCAAAAACATTTAAGTTTGATGACGAATTAGAAGTTAATCGACTGGGGTACGGCACGATGCAGTTGCCAGGAAAGGGCGTTTGGGGACCAAATGCGGATCCTAAGGCTGCGGTTGATGTGATGGATGCTGTTCTTAACAGTGATGTTAATTTCATTGATACGGCCGATGCTTATGGGCCATTGTTTGCTAATGACTATGTTAGGCAAGCTTTGCAGGATTATGAAGGTGCCCATAAAATGATTGCCACCAAGGTTGGCTTTACCAGGCAAGGACCAGATGTTTGGACGCCGCTTGGCAATCCCGATTATCTCCGCCAACAAGTTGAAATAAATCTTTTTTCATTGGGATTAGATAGTCTTGATTTGATTCAGTTGCATCGAATTGATCCGCACTATCCATTAGCTGACCAAGTCGGCGTGCTGGCCGATATGAAAAAAGAGGGTAAGGTTAAACATATTGGGTTAAGTCAGGTCACGATTGATGATATTGAAGCAGCTCAAAAGATTACGCCGATTGCATCAGTTCAGAATCGCTATAATTTAACGGATAGACATGATGAAGACGTCTTGAACTACGCTGATCAGCATCATATCGCTTTTATTCCGTGGTATCCATTGGCAACGGGGCATCTTGCCACCGCCACTGGTCCATTGGCCGATATTGCGAAGGCACATCGCGCAACGCCGGCACAAATAGCATTGGCATGGCTATTACATCGTTCAGAAGTGATTCTACCAATTCCTGGGACTAGCAATGTCAATCACTTCTTTAGCAACACCGCTGCTTCGAGAATTGCATTATCGGCTGAAGAAATGACTCAGCTCACAAACTTGAGTGACGCAGAATAATGATTGACGAATGAAAACGGTTTTGTGCGTTTGCGGTTTATGGTATGCTGATGCTAAGTACATGATTCATTATGAAAAGTTGGAGGAAAAATTATGACAGGTGGCGTAATTGCAGCAATTGCATTCTTGATTTTGGCAATCTTTATTAGCATTTTTCTGATGGTATTATTGCGGACATTTCACGAAGTTAACCAGAGTGTCGCGGTTATCCGCAGTTCTGTGGATGTTTTGTCCAAGCAGGTAGAAGACATTCTTGGTAATGCAAACGAACTGTTAGATGATGTGAACCACAAGGTTGCAACAGTGGATCCAGTCTTTCAGGCTGCTGCTGATTTAGGTGAAAGTGTCTCAGACTTAAATAACGCAACACGTGATCTGACCACACGGGTTACCAGCACTGGTAAAAACGCAGGCAAGGTGGGCGTTGCTACTAAGGCTGCCAACTCTGTTTATAAGATGTATCGAAACCATCAAACAAAAAAGCAGTCTCGAACAACGAATAAATAACGTGAAAGAAGGACGACAAAATGGCTAAAGGTTTTTGGTTAGGACTAGTGTTAGGCGGTGCCGCAGCTTATGCTGGGTATCGTTCGTTATCACAGGAACAACGCGATAAATTACGTGAAGAAGCAACAGAACGCTATCAGGCGGTCCGTGACCGGGCTGTTGATTATGCATTTTACGCTGCCGACGCAGTGGACGATGCCAAAGAATCATTGAAAGACTACACGGAATCGGCTAATGAATCAGCACATGATTTTGCCGGTTCATTAGGTGATCGTGGGGCTTCATTCCGTGACCGTTTCCGTCAGAAGCATGACGACTTTGATGATGAGACGGCTTCATTGCGGGACGAACTGAACGGTGTTAATGACGAAGATGATGATGACGATAGCGACGACATTGTGATTACAGCTGATAGTAAATTAACTTCGGAAGCTTCTGCGGCTGAGGCCAGTGCACAATCAGCTACAGACAAAGTTGCTAGTGCCGCAAAGTCCACGGCTAGCTCCGCTAAGTCACTCGCCAGCGCTGCGCAAAGCAAGGCAAGCCAAACAGGCTCAGCTGCTAAGTCAGCTACTTCAACAGCAAAAAGTGCTGCTGACAGCGCCAGTGATAAAACCAAAAAATAACTAGTGTTGATATTTAATCAAAAATGCTTCAGTTCACGCCAACGTGAATTGAAGCATTTTTGTTGAGCTGATTGTTTTGTATTAGCGATATGAGTAATTGTATAATAAGAAAAAGATTAACGGAGGTGCTAATATGAAGCCATCGTTTTATCCAACACATTATGTTAGTAGCATTGTTGTATTGGCCTGGCTCATTGTAATGGCGGTTAATCGTGCTATGGCGGGTAATCTCAGTTTAATGGGCAGTTTGTTGTTGCTATTTGGTGTGGCAGTGCTACTTGTCCTTATTATCGTTAACCTTGTTAATCTATTTAAATGGCGACGCAAGTCCTGGCATCCTGGTCCAAGACTTTATTAATGAGGCACGGTGAGTCTAATACGTTGAGAGAAAAAGCCACTGATAATTCCGGATAACGTTTCGGAATTATCAGTGGCTTTTAGAAACCTAAATTTTAACAACAAGTGTGATGCGCTTGCTAGATTAACCGACGTAAGTTAAGTCTTTGCTAGTGTGAGTGAATGGTTCACATCCATCGGCGGTAATGTGGACACAATCTTCAATCCGAACACCAGCGACGTCGGGAATGTAAATTCCAGGTTCAATTGAGAAGCACATGCCTTCCTTCAGCACCAGATCATTGCCTTCCATGATGCTTGGAAATTCATGCTCAGATTGCCCCATACCGTGACCGAGACGGTGAATAAAGTATTCTCCGTAGCCAGCTTTACTGATAATATCACGCGCAACCTTGTCTAACTGGGCGGCGGTAATACCTGGTTTGGCGGCGTCCATGGCAGCCAACTGGGCCTCTAAACAAACTTTGTAGATATCTGCTTGTTTGTCTGACAGTTTGCCAAGAGCGACAGTTCGTGAGGCATCTGAGATATAGCCTTCGTGAACAGTTCCTAAATCAAACAGAATGAGTTCGTTATTTTCAATTTTGTTGGCACCAGTTGCACCGTGTGGTTCAGCGGCATGTGCACCAGCTTGGATTAGGGTATCAAAACTCATGTTCATCACGCCGCGCTTCATTAACGCGTATTGTAATTCAGCAGCGACACGTTGTTCAGGGACGCCGGCAGCAACAGCCTTAAAGCCAATTTCAAAAGCGTAGTCAGCTTCAGCACCAGCAGCGTTAAGCAACTCAATCTCATGTGGTGTTTTGATGACGCGCAAGTTAGCAATGTAATCTGTAGCGTCCAAGTCAAACATTGCGTCAGGGAACTGTTCGTGCATTTTATTGAATCGCTCAATGGTTAAGTTACCCATTTCAATGGCCCATTTAGCAGGTGAAGAAGTGCGGGCCTTAATTTGGTCGGCAATCATTGCATAGGCATTTTCGTGATCTAAGTAACCGTACACACCGTATGGCCAGCCAGTGTCCTTGACGGCCTCAACTTCCAAAGCAGGACAGAATAAGAAAGGATCAGCATCTGGAAAAACGAACAGGGCCAGTACCCGTTCGATAGGGTCTGATCCGAATCCTGTTAAATACTGAATTGTTTGAAAGTTGCTAAAGTAGCCAAGATCCATTCCTTGTTTACCAATCCATTGCTGGACTTGCTTGAGTTGTGAATAATCTGCCATAACTTCGCCTCATTTTTCATATTAATTTGTAAAATCAAATGTAAAACCAGTATATCACACCAGTGGCTTCTGACTTGCAGACCACAAAGGTTTGATTTATATTAAAAGTAAGCGGTTTCATGATTGCTTTCATTTTAATGCTCTGTTATATTTAACAGGTTATGAAAACCGATGAAAACAAATTAAATTAGTAATGAAAGGGTATAACAATGGATAAACAAACAGTCACGATTTATGATGTTGCCCGTGAAGCAGCAGTTTCAATGGCTACGGTTTCACGGGTTGTTAATGGCAATCCCAATGTTAAACCAGCTACACGGCAGAAAGTTTTGGATGTGATTGATCAGCTTGATTATCGTCCAAATGCGGTTGCACGTGGTTTGGCTTCTAAAAAGACAACAACGATCGGGGTTATCATCCCAGATTTAACAAATTCGTACTTTTCTGAATTAGCACGAGGAATTGATGACGTTGCTTTGATGTACAAGTACAACATTATTTTGGCTTCCTCCGATGAAAACCATGATAAAGAATTACAAGTTGTGGATAACTTGACCGCTAAGCAGGTGGATGGGATTATTTTCATGGGTAACCAAGTAAGCAAAGATTTGCGTGATGCCTTTAACCGGGCAAATGCACCAATCGTATTTGCTGGATCAGTTGATCCTGAACACCAGTCACCATCCGTCAATATTGACTATGTTGCTGCAGTAACTGACGCTGTTGCAAAGCTGGTTAGTCGTGGTAACAGACGCATTGCGTTTGTAACGGGATCAATGGATGAAAGTATCAACAAGGATTACCGTTTGAAGGGTTATAAGCAGGCTTTGAGTAGCAAACGAATTGGCTATGATGAAGGCTTGGTTTTCCAAACAGATTATTCGTATAAGGCAGGGTATGCATTGGCTAAGGCATTGCAAGATGTTAAGGCAACTGCTGCATTCGTTGGTGACGATGAATTAGCTGCAGGAGTATTAAACGGTCTGACCGACGCGGGCGTTAACGTGCCTGAAGATTTTGAAATCATCACAAGCAACGATACGCGCTTTACAGAGATCTCTCGCCCAACGATGAGCTCGATTACGCAACCGCTTTATGATATCGGTGCTGTATCCATGCGCTTGTTAACTAAATTGATGAACAATGAAGAAATTGGCGATAAGACGGTTGTTCTACCTTATGGTTTGAAGAAGCGTCAATCAACTAAGTAATGGTATAAAAATAGAGCTCGCGCTTTTTTGCGCAAGCTCTATTTTTGTTTTTTAGGCGATCGATTTCGTTTAATTGTGAAGTCAAAGGTAGCCAATTGGGACATTTGATCAGCTAGTGATTGCTGAATTGTTTTAGCCATGTCATCAGTCTGCTCACTGAGAAATTGGTTAATCGCCTGCTCGTAATGATTATGAACTGCTTCATTACGAGCGTGCCAGTTAATTTTCTCAAAGGCAGGTAAAACTTGCTGATTGATTGGTAATATACCCAAAGTAAGCCAAACGGCTAGAATAGGGTAACCTGCGTAACCTTGCCAATATGTGGCATTGTCGTTACTACTGAACGTTTGTGCATCATCACTGCTAATAACCGTGTAATGCTGAGCGTTATCACTAGATGTTATTTGCCAGTGGGTTTCATCAAGTTGTTGGACACGTTGATCTGCAATGGCCGAATAGGCTTCATATAATTTCGCAATTGGTGGTTGTTTCATGATGGGCTTCCCTTCTTTCATTACATTGTACGTCATTTGTCTATATTATGTGGCTTATGAAAACTTGTGAAACTCATGTTAATCGATTCAGCAAAGGTTCATAATGATGCTATTCTAAAACAAGGTGGTGGGCCAAATGATTAAACCGGCTCGATTAAAACGTGGTGATCATATCGCTGTCGTCAGTTTATCTGGTGGCGGACTCGGCGAGGCAGATTTCCATCATGAATTAGTCTTAGGAGAACGCAGATTGCGCGAACTTGGTCTAGAACCCGTGTACATGAGACATACGTTAAAGGGGACTCAGTTTCTTCGTAACCATCCTGAGGAACGGGCGGCAGATCTTAAACAGGCGTTTTTTGATGGCTCAATTCAGGGAATTATGTCTGCCATTGGCGGGGATGACACATATCGATTATTACCTTTCCTCTGTGAAGATGAAGCGTTTATTCGGCAAGTGAGGACACATCCCAAAGTCTTTTTAGGATTTTCCGATACGACAATCAATCATTTAATGTTTTATGAAATGGGATTAGCAACATTTTATGGACCGAGTTTTCTGGCGGATTTTGCCGAATTAGGCCCGGAAATGTTGCCATATACCAAACATGAATTTGAACGTGTTTTTAAAAATCCAGTCATTTCGAAGATAAATAGCAGTGATCGCTGGTATGACAGTCGTCAGGATTTTTCGGCTACCTCAGTTGGCATTTCTTTGACAGAACATGTGGAAAAACGCGGTTACATAGTCCTTAGGGGACACGGCGTCATTCGGGGTCGACTTTTGGGTGGCTGTTTGGATAGTTTTTATGATTTATTGACCGAAACGCGGTATGTCGGTGACTCATTAGTGGCCGCAAAATATCAAATTATCCCGCAGGCTACTGATTGGCAGAACAAAATTTTATTTATCGAGACAAGTGAGGAAAAGCCCAAGCCGTCCCTTTATGAAAAAATGCTTTTGAAGCTTGACCAAGTTGGCATTTTAAAGGCAGTAAAGGGAATTTTGGTTGGTAAACCACAAGACGAAGCGTATTTTGAAGATTATCAAAAACTAATTATTGCCGCTACTGCTGAGTATCAAACACCCATTTTGTTCAATATGAACTTTGGTCACGCCTATCCACGTACAGTGTTACCATATGGGGCTTTAGCTAGTATTGACTTAGATGCCGCTACAGTGACGATTGAGGAACCGTATTTCAGCAGATAAAAATAAGTATCAGCCCGAGACCGGTGATTATCTGGCTAAACGATTGAACCGACCGCGGCCCAGTGGTATAGTATATAAGGTTATTTTTGCTCAAAAATCATACTAACTATCAAAGGAGTGCTGAACATGTCAGGACATTCAAAATGGCATAATATTCAGGGCCGTAAAAACGCCCAGGATTCCAAGCGTGGAAAAATTTTCCAAAAAATATCACGTGACTTATACCAAGCCGCAAAAACTGGTGGTGCCGACCCTGACGGAAACGCACAACTACGGTTAGTCATGGAAAAAGCACGTGCTGCTAACATGCCTAAAGACGTTGTTAAACGTGCCTTGGACAAAGCGACTGGCGCTGGTGGTCAAAAGTTTGAAGAAATCACTTACGAAGGTTACGGCCCTGGTGGTACTGCCATCATGGTTGCTGCTTTGACAGATAATAAAAACCGAACTGCTTCGGCAATTCGTTCTGCCTTCACTCATCATGGTGGTGCATTAGGGGCCTCAGGCTCTGTGGCATTCATGTTTAACCGCCGTGGGTACATTGTAATCCTACGTGACGGTTTGGATGCTGATGAGGATACCATGTTAATGGACGCACTGGATGCCGGTGCTGACGACATGAATACGACTGATGATGCATTTGAAATTTACACGGATCCAACACAATTGGCCGCAGTTCGTGATGCCCTACAAGAAAAGGGCTTTGATTTGGATACTGCCGAAATTACAATGATTCCGGAAAATGTAACCAAGGTTCCAAGTGACAAGGCTAAACAATACGTCAATTTGATTGATGAATTGAGTGACAATGACGACGTTTCAGATGTCTATGAAGCAGCTGAAGTTGCGGACGAGGATCTTGCTGAATAGGCGCTTTCAAAACTTGAATTAAATAGTGCAAGCTAAGACATGATTCTTTTTGAATCATGTCTTTTTTTGTCCTTTTTTTGACAGCGGCAAACAACGGGGTCACTTTTTGCGTATGTAAAGGGTATGAAAGGAGTGATGAGATGCAACCAGCAGAAAAATTGAGGCATACACTGACTCAGGCAATTGCTAAACATGCAAGTGATGTGTATTTTTTTCCAAAGTTTCAGGGTTACGAGATTGTCTGCCATACGGTCACCGGAATTGAAAAAATGGGGGAGTTGAGTTGTGAGCAAGCAGAACAACTTATTGCATACGTTAAGTATGAGGCGAATATGTCAATTAGTGAACGCAGGCGCCCACAACTGGGAGCACTACACGTTCGAGTTGATAAGGTGCAAGTTCACCTGAGACTTTCGACGGTCGGGGATTTTCAAGACCGTGAGTCGATGGTGATCCGAATTATTTATGCTTTGGCGGAGGTGAGTCATGCAGTTCGGCAAAATAAACAGTGGCCAGCAATTCGTGGACTCACAAATTCGGCCGGACTAGTTGTCCTTAGTGGTCCGATGGGCTCTGGAAAAACAACCACAATCTATCAATTAGCACATGAACGGCAAACGGACTCAGTAGTGCTGTCAATTGAGGACCCGGTAGAAATCGAAGAGCCCGATTTTTTGCAATTACAAGTGAACGAACTTGCTGGCATGACCTATGATGCACTTTTGAAGTTAGCGCTACGACATCGACCAGATGTTTTTATTATTGGTGAAATTCGGGATGAGCAAACGGCACGGGTAGCAATCAAGGCGGCTTTGAGTGGCCATTTAGTGTTATCGACAGTCCACGCTCAAAGTGCACTTGGCGTCGTTGGCCGGTTAACACAGTTGGGCATTGCCAAAAACGACTTAGAACAGGCAATTGCAGGAGTATGTTATCAACGATTGTTACCGGGGCGGCAACAGCCGGTGACAATATACGACTGGTTAACACGTGAAGAATTATTTAGTGAAGCCAGCCCATTTTTCAATGGTCAACAAAAGAAAACACAAATGACAAGGAGGTGGCATGATGCGCTCAGAGAAGCAGTTGACGACGGTTCGGTGGCCCCTGAGGTGGCTCAAAGATATCAGGCTGGCTAGTTGGGGCAATCGTGGAGCATTACGGCAACTGTCAGGACCACAGACTGCACAATTATTCAGTCTAATGGCTGACGTATTAACCGCAGGGTTTTCATTGCGTGAAGGATTAAATTTTGCACGAGTGATGCTGCCCAAAATGCATCAAACAATCGCAGACATTCAGCATCGACTGGCCCAGGGGATTCAGTTTGCTGAGGCAATGCGTCCGTTTGTTTCTGTAGACTGCTTTTATCAAATAAAAATTGCTGAAGAAAATGGCGAATTGATTTCAGTTTTGACGAATCTGGGTAATTTTTTGGCTGTTAAGGTTCGCCAACAACAAAAAATTCGTGCAGTATTGCGTTATCCACTGGGTATTCTGATTTGTTTAGGCCTGTTAATTGTGGCCGTCAAACAGTTATTGCTACCAGAATTATCTGGTCTGGGTGCAAAACAGTTATTGATTCCTAGCATCGGCTGGCCGTTAAAAGCGTGTTTAATAGTTTTTATCACTGGCATCATCATTGTGGGATGGCGTTTTTGCCATCAGTCGAGGTTACGCCAATTACAAGTGTCATGTAAATTGCCCATCGTTGGACCACTTTTGAAAATGTATTGGCATTACTATTTATCACTTGATTTGAGTCTGCTATTAAATAGTGGCATGCAGTCACATGATGTTATGAAATTATTGCAAACGTATGAAGCAAAGTCGTTATTGCGCCAGTTGGCTGATCAATTAAATGATCATTTGATGGAAGGAGCTAAATTGGACACTTTTGTTGATCGTTACCGTTTTATACCGGCAACGTTTAAAGTTTTTTTCAACAAAGGCTTGAGTAATCGTGAAATTGCTAAAGATCTAAAAGTAGACGCTCAGCTAACTTACCACCGTTTATTTAACCGGATAGAAGGCTTGATTGGGCTGATTCAGCCATTACTATTTGGTGTCATCGGGTTAGGCATCGTCGGTGTCTATCTCAGTATTCTGTTGCCGCTTTACCACACAATAGGAGGATTATCATAATGATAAAAAAATTGAAAAGCTATGCTCAAAAAATGCGGGTTAAACAACGGCAGGCCTTTACGTTAATTGAAATGGCCATTGTTCTATTTATTATTTCACTCTTGATTCTGATCATCGTGCCGAACTTAACGGCATCTCGTCGGAATGCTACTAAAACCCATGGGGAAGCCATGACACAGGTAGTTCAAACGCAAGTAGATCTTTATCAGAATGATAATGGTGATAAGGACGTGACCTTTGATGAACTTCAAACGGGAAATTATCTCACGGGTAAACAAGTTTCGAAGGCCAAAGATGAGGGTATTGAAATTCACAATAATGTGGCAGCTGTGGATGTTAAAAAATAGGTCGGCATTTACATTGGTTGAAAGTTTGTTAGTCCTTGCAGTTACGACAGCAATTCTAGGAATTGGCGTGCAAACGTTTAAAGTGACTCGTGAGCGCCAGGCTGAGGCTCAGTTTTTCGAAACACTAGTGAGTCTATTTGAACGGGCCAAAATGCATACGATGTTGGGACGCCTAGTTACAGAAATTAACATCGATGATCGAAAAGTTGTTTACAAGGAAACTTATCATCAACCACAAACAATTAAAATGCCGGCAACCTTATCTGTGACAAAGACATCACCTAAAATCTTGATCATCAAGGATGAGATGATTGCGCCAAGAAGAATTGTGTTAACGTCCTCACTAGGCGAAGAGTACGCGATTAAACCACAACTGGGATGGGGGATTATTCACATTGAAAAGCTCAAACGTTAGTCAACGAGCTGGATTTGTTATGGTTGAGGCGATGTTGGCTTTAGCGCTAGCGCTCAGTGCTTGTACGCTAGTAATGGGGGTCACACAACAAATGAACACTCGACTAACTTTCGAACGACAGCGTACAAAGAAGGCGCGTTTACGCTACGAAAAAACAAGTCGACAGTTAGGTGAGGTTATAGTAGATTGTAAAATTAATCCGAACGCTGTTCGGACAAAAAAGATCAGCTTCCTTTAAAATGGTGTTTACAACAAACCCATCTTTTAGGAGCTGATCTTTTGTCTAGTATAACCTATTCCGAACGAATTAAAATCGAAACCTTTTGTGAACTAGGGCTGTCCAATATCCAAATGGGCGTTCGGCTGAACCGATCACCGTCAACAATTTCTTATGAATTATCTCGATGTCAACCTTATCAGGCTGAATTAGCACAAACAGATGCCGAATACAAGCGATCACGATGTGGTCGGAAAACTAAGCTGAGCGATGAGTTAAAGCAAACAATTCTCAACCATTTACATCTAAGCTGGTCACCAGGAATGATTGCTCACGAATTTAAACTAGCGACTAAATCTATTTATAATTGGCTAAATCAGGGGAGAATTGGTTTCTCCTTGAATGATCTACCTGAACATGGCGTACGCCAACGGCGTAACGTTGACCAACGATCCAAATATAATCAATCTTTGGGGCGATCGATTGAACAGCGTCCCATGATGATTAATCAACGTAATCGCATCGGTGATTTTGAACTAGATACCGTCGTTGGCCCTCGTGGGCATAGTAAGGCAGTTTTATTAACTTTAATCGATCGCAAATCACGGTTCCTTTGGGCATATCGGTTAAAGGACCGAACGACAGCGAGTGTTAATGAAGCACTGACTAAGTTCCTAACAACTTTTAATGGACCGGTGCACAGTTTTACTGTGGACCGTGGTACTGAGTTTAGTGGGCTAGTATCATTTGAATCACAATATGGTATTAAGACCTATTACTGTCATGCTTATACGCCAGCTGAACGTGGTAGTAATGAACGCTTTAATCGGAATTTACGTTATTTTTATCCTAAGGGGACTCGTTTTGAGCACATTAGTGCTCAAGATTTAACGACGACGTTACTCCAAATTAACCAGAGACCGCTTAAAATACTTGACTGGAAAACACCGTATCAGGTTATGCTGACCAATTTGTCCAAAAATTCGGATTAAATTTGCAATCTACCTTGGTAGATTGCAAATTTAATCCGAATTTTTTGACAAATTAGTCAGCATCACTTGGTAAGGTGTTTGCCAGTTAAGTACTTTAAGGGGGCGTTGGTTAATTTCGAGTAACGTCGTTGTTAAATCTTGAGCACTAATGTGCTCAAAACAAGTCCCCTTAGGGTAAAAATAACGTAAGTTCCGATTGAATCGTTCATTACTGCCGCGTTCAGCGGGCGTGTAAGCATGGCAGTAATAGGTCTGAATACCGTATTGTGGTTCAAATGACACTAGATTGCTAAACTCCGTTCCACGATCGACAGTAAAGGTGTGTACCGGTCCCTTAAAAGTTGTTAGAAACATAGTTAGGGCTTCATTAACAGTCGCCGCTGTCCGATCTTTTAATCGGTAAGCCCAAAGAAAACGTGATTTGCGATCAATTAGCGTTAATAAAGCAGCCTTGCTATGTCCACGAGGGCCAACCACTGTATCTATTTCAAAATCACCGATGCGGTTACGTTGGTTAATCACAATTGGTCGTTGTTCAATTGAACGCCCTAATGATTGATTATATTTAGAACGTTGGTCAAGGTTACGCCGTTGGCGTAGCCCATGTTCAGGTAGTTCACTCAAGGAGAATTCAATTTTCCCCTGATATAGCCAATTATAAATAGATTTAGTGGCTAGTTTAAGCTCATGCGCAATCACTTCCGGTGACCAGCTTAGACGTAAATGGTTTAGAATGGTTTGCTTTAATTTGGCATTCAGTTTAGTTTTTCGGCCACAATGCGCCCGTTTATATTCAGCGTTGGCCTGTGCTAATTCAGCTTGATAAGGTTGACAACGAGATAATTCATAAGAAATCGTAGACGGAGATCGTTTTAACCGCTCAGCCATTTGGATATTGGTCAGTCCTAGCTCACAAAAGGTTTCAATTTTAATTCGTTCAGAATAGGTTATACTAGACAAAAGATCAGCTCCTAAAAAATGGGTTTGTGGTAAACACCATTTTAAAGGAAGCTGATCTTTTTTGTCCGAACAGCGTTCGGATTAATTTTACAATCTACCATACCCAAAGAAATGAACGAAAATATTGGCAGATTCAAACAATCGTGAACGAAGTCAGTCTGATGCAGGCAAGGCATTCCCAGCAAATCAGCTTTTCTTTTCCTGAAGGGAAAGCCACGTTAAAAAATTCACAAATAAAAATAATTTTAACGAGTGGAGAAACCGCGTCCTATCAAGTTTGGGAGCGGAAACATAACTTGAAATAACTGGCATAAATCGGTATCCTTAACAAGGACATCGATTTTTGTTTTTGATGTAATTAAAAAAGAGAAATTTTTAAAGAGGTGAGTAACGCTGTCACAAGAACAGGCACAAACACTTTATCAAACACTTGATCAAGCGATTGGGATTTTACAGACACAGCTGGAAACGAGTTATTTAGACGCCTTTATTGAAGTGGGTGACGATCTTATTGACGGCGGTCAGGTCAGAGTTGAGAATGGTCGGCCTGATACGGAAGCGGTCGAAAAGTTAACAGCTTTGTATCGTCAGATTAAGTTAAATCAACTAGATGAAGAAACTATCCGACGTGGTCTACAATTGGTCCTGTTGAAGGATGTTGAGACCGATGCAATTGATGCTAATCATCAGCTAACACCGGATACCATTGGTTTTTTGGTTGCATATTTAGCCAGTCGCGTTATTCACCGCGACCAGTTAAATCTGTTGGATCTTACAGTGGGTACAAGCAATTTACTGACGACGGTTATTAATCAACTAGCTGAGTCAAACTCGGTAAAAATCAACAGTTTTGGTGTTGATAACGATGATTCTATGCTCGCGGCGGCCAATGTTGTCGGCACCTTGCAGAAACACGATATTCAATTGTTTCATCAGGATGCGTTAGATCCATTAGTGATGCCTAAGGCAGACCTAGTGGTGAGTGACTTACCGGTGGGGTATTACCCATTGGATGAACACGCCAAACAGTTTAAAACGGCAGCCCAATCCGGACATTCGTATGTGCATCATTTACTTCTTGAACAAGCTGTTAATCAGTTGACACCCGGTGGCTGGGGAATTTTCCTTGTTCCTAGCGAACTATTCACATCTGTTGAGGCCAAGGGGCTGGTTGAGTGGATTCAAACGGAGGCGCACCTTCAGGGACTGCTCAACTTGCCGACAGAATTATTTATTAATAAAGCGGCTCGCAAGGCTATTTTGATGCTTCAGAAAAAGGGCGGCAATGCAAAGCAAGCCGGTCAGGTTCTATTGGGTGAATTCCCATCATTTAAGGATTCAAACGCTGTCCGTCAGTTCACCAATCAAATTGATAACTGGGTTGCAGCAAATATTCAAAAATAGTTTCGTTTCATAAATTTGATAAGTAACTAAAAGGAGAATCGCGCACATGGCAAAAACAATCGCAGTTAACGCAGGTAGTTCAACTTTAAAGTTCCAACTTTTCGACATGCCTTCGGAAGAGGTTATTGCAAAGGGGCTGGTGGACCGAATCGGTTTAGCAGAAGGATCATTTACAATTGACTATGGTGATGGTCAACACTTTAAAATTGAACAACCCTTTAAAGATCACAAGGTCGCCATCAACGTTTTGTTGAAGGAACTTATTGATCTGAAGGTTATCGGCAGCTTTGATGAAATTACTGGTGTTGGACACCGTGTCGTTGCTGGTGGTGAATTCTTCAAGGACTCAGTTGTGATTGATGATGATGTCTTAGCAAAGATTGATGAGTTAGCTGAATATGCACCATTGCATAATCCTGCCAATGCAACAGGCATCCGTGCTTTCCGTGAAGTTTTGCCAAACGCAACTGCAGTCGCCGTATTTGATACGTCATTCCACAGCACAATGCCTGAAGAAAACTATTTGTACTCTATTCCTTACGAATACTACGAAAAGTTTGGTGCCCGTCGCTATGGTGCACACGGTACAAGTCATCGCTATGTTTCCGCTCGGGCTGCTGAAATTCTGGGTAAACCACTGTCAGATTTAAAAGTCATTACGTTGCATTTAGGAGCAGGCGCCTCAATTGACGCGATTAAAAATGGTGAATCGATTGATACGTCCATGGGCTTTACGCCACTTGCAGGAATTACAATGGCAACTCGTTCAGGGGATGTGGATCCTTCGCTGGTTACGTTCCTTCAACAAAAGTTGGGAATTACTAACCCTGAAGCGATGATTGACATTTTGAACAAGAAGTCTGGTTTGCTTGGTATTTCCGGTACGTCCGGCGATATGCGTGATCTACAAACAAGTGACGATCACCGGGCTCAATTGGCCATCAAGATTTTTGTTAACCGCATTGTGAAGTACGTCGGCTCATACATTGCTGAAATGGGTGGTGTTGACGCGTTGGTATTTACTGCCGGAATCGGTGAAAACGCGAAGGCCATTCGTGCTGCAGTGGTTAATGCGTTTAATTACGCTGGCATCAAGATCGATGATGAACGTAATGACATTCATGGCAAAGAAGCGATTATTTCGACAGATGATTCAACGGCAAAGGTTCTATTGATTCCAACTGATGAGGAGTTAATGATTGCGCGTGACGTTGAAAGATTGAAGAAATAATTGAGCGAGATTAGTACGATTAACCGATATAGTTAAGATAAAGAGAGAGTTAGCTGGCATATTTTTTCGCTGTCGGTTAACTCTTTTTTATTGTCTGAAATATTGAGATGAATTATTTTCACCTTTCTTGTGAAATCGTTTCGTTTGTTCATTATGAAAAACGCTCGTATAATATAATTTATGAATTAGTGAGTGCTAATTTTAAACGGACATACGGAAAGTAGAGGATTCGATGGCAGAAAATCAAACGGATCAGCAAGAATTATCACGATCGTTAAAAAGTCGGCACGTACAACTTATCGCGCTAGGTGGAACGATTGGGACCGGGCTGTTTTTAGGAGCTGGGCAATCCATTCATTTGGCGGGACCAGCCATTATTTTAGTGTATATGTTGACCGGATTGATGTGTTTTTGGTTGATGCGTGCCTTAGGTGAGTTGCTCATGTCGGATTTGTCGCAACATTCATTTATCGACTTCATTGATCGCTACATAGGTAAACGCACTGGTTTTGTGGTTGGCTGGACCTACTGGGTATCATGGATCACAATTGCCATGGCAGAAATCACGGCTGCTGGATTGTACTTTCAGTTTTGGTTTCCAAAAGTACCACAGTGGTTACCAGGTTTTGTGATTCTAATTGTGTTGTTGTGTTTAAACCTAATCACTGTAGAGGCGTTTGGTGAGGCAGAATTTTGGTTTGCCATTATTAAAATTGTGGCGATTATTGCACTAATTGTTGGCGGGTTGGCGATGATCTTTCTTTCGATTAAAACGCCTGTTGGTCATGCTTCTTTTGGCAACTTGTTTCGTGATGGTGGGTTTTTCGCCAAGGGTGCGAAGGGCTTTGTTCTGTCATTTCAAATGGTTGTGTTTGCGTTTGTCGGAATTGAAATGGTGGGGATGACTGCGTCTGAAACGGCCAATCCACATGAAGTCATTCCAAAGGCAATCAATGAAATCCCCATGCGGGTTATCCTGTTCTATGTGGGTTCGTTGTTAGTTATCATGAGCATTTATCCGTGGTCTTACGTGTCACCATCTAGCAGTCCATTCGTTCAAGTCTTTCAAAACGTTGGAATTAAGTCTGCTGCTGGTATTATTAATTTTGTTGTGCTGACCGCGGCTGCATCCGCATGCAATAGTTCTTTGTTTACAACTGGCCGGATGCTTTACTCATTGACGTATGGTGGTAAGTCACGCTTTGCCAAACGGATGAGTAAGTTATCTTCACATCAAGTGCCAGCTCATGCATTACGTTTCTCAACTTTGATTATTGCCATCGCGGTAGTTTTGAATTTCTTATTTCCTGCTGGTGTATTTACCTTTATTTCCAGTGTTGCCACAACGTGTTTTATTCTCATTTGGGGGCTGATCATCGTTGCACACTTGAGATATCGGCAAGCAATGAAGGCACAACATCTTCCATTGGCTGATTTCAAAATGCCGTTTGCACCATTAACTGATTACCTGGTATTGATCTTTCTTGGTTTCGTAGCAGTTGTGATGTTATTTAAGACGGAAACATTGATTGCACTCATTGGCGCTGTAGCTTGGTTTATCTTTTTGTTTGTGGCTAAGTCAATTAGCATGAAGGCTGAGTCCGAAATGGCACAACATGATTGATGATTAAATGAATTTCTAAAGCCATTACCTTGCCGTTTGAACGGACAGATAATGGCTTTTGTTTTGTCATTTGATAATGAAGCGTTAAGCAGGGGCAGGCGGTCTCGACAAGGTGGTTCATGGTAACATGTGGTACAATAAATAGACGAAATTGACGGGAGGTTTGCAGATGCGGTATTTTACGTCGGACACACATTTTTATCATAAAGAGTTACTTGGGATGAACGACTTCGCTCCGCGACCTTTTTTGACCGTTGAAGACATGAACGAAACTATTATTAAAAATTGGAATTCTGTCGTTACAGATACGGATACGGTTTATCATTTAGGCGATATTGCGATGTACTTTACGAGGCCAGCTGTCACGTCACACATTGCGGTGAACGACATTTTGCATCGGTTGAATGGTCACATTGTGTTGATTAAGGGTAATCATGATAACCGTGCGTTGTTCAAATATTTGGCAGCGCATAATGAAACCATGACGGATGGCAAACCTAAGTTTGAATTTCATGATGTTGGCGCGTATTTAAAATATGATCACCGACAATATTATTTAACACACTACCCATTTTCCATGGGGATCGTTGGTAATATTATCAACTTGCATGGTCACATTCACCATTATGCTTTTCCGGCCAAGGAAAATATTAATGTTGGTGTTGATACGCCTGAAAAGAGCTATATTGATCACGAAATTCCATTTGGTCGACCATTTTCGTTTGCAGAAATCGAGCAAATGATTGCGGGCAAGGCGATTGATTATAAAAAACGTCATTAGTTGTTTGTAAAATATGATATGTAATTATTGTTGTAACAAAGGTTAGGAAGGTGATCGTTATCGATCGTGAACACATCCAAGAGCTTGCTCAGGAAGCTCAAGAAAAGCGAGCTGCGATGTTTACCATTGTTCGTGAAAACGAGCAACAATTCTTTATTAACGGGCATCCATACGAATTAGTGACTAATTTTCACGATGCGTTTGATGTGCATAAATTTGCTGAGCGATATAGTACTGTTTTGAGTAAGTATGATTTTTTGGTCGGGGACTGGGGATTTGATCAACTTCGGTTAAAGGGCTTTTATGCTGCTAAAAAACGCAATGTACCAGTGAGTCAAACGATAACGGCGCTACAAGATTATCTATATGAGTATTGTAATTTTGGCTGTGCCTATTTTGTGCTTCATAATTTAGACGTTGAAATTGAGCAACAAGATCGACCACAAAAGGAAGAACATCAACGTTCCCATCGTTCAAGACGGCGTCGAAGCAATGGTGGTCAGGAAACTAAAACGGCCCAAACAGCGCGGAAAAATGATAGCTCGACGAATCAGCGGAATCAAAAGCAGAACGGACAACAGCGTCACCAGTTTGAAACACATCATAAAAAAGAAACAGCTTACACGAAGGAACGTACGGTTAGTAAAACAACGCGGCCTACTGGTCATAGTGGACAGCAAGTTCAGTCTACGCAAAACAAACGACCTTCGCGGCGTCATTTTACAATTAGACAAAAATCGCATTCGCAGACTCAGAATAACGATAAATAGTGAGGATTTTGAATGATGAAGCGTTATTCAGGGTATTTTATTGATTTAGACGGCACCATCTACCAGGGAACCAAGGAAATTAAAACGGCCCAAACGTTTATGCAACGGCTGATTGATAGTGAGATTCCCTATTTGTTTGTAACAAACAATTCTACGCGTAGTCCTGAAGATGTCGCGGAAAATCTGCGCACACATCACCACATCGCCACGACGGCAGCACATGTGTACACGACTGCTTTAGCTACAGCGGACTATTTGCGTCGTTTGGCGGCGGATAAACCATTAACTGCCTATGTTATTGGGGAACGTGGACTTCAGGATGCATTGCGTAATGTTGGTTTTGCACTAGTTGCTGATGCATCGTTTGCACCAACGTTTACGGTCGTTGGACTTGATCGTGAGGTTACCTATGAAAAATTCGTACAGGCTGTGTTGGCTATTCAGCATGGCTCACAGTTCGTAGGGACTAATCTGGATACTAATATTCCAAATCAGCGGGGGATGTTGCCGGGCGCTGGAGCGGTTGTCGATTTTGTCCGTTATGCGACAGGAAAGAAGCCAATCACTATCGGTAAACCCGCTAAAATCATCATGAATGAGGCACTTAACAGGATTCAATTGCCACGAGAAGAGGTGCTGATGATTGGGGATAACTTGCATACAGATATTATGGCTGCAAAGAATGCCAACATGGACTCTCTACTGACACTGACGGGGCTAACTAAACAGGCGCCGGCGAATGATGCAGATATTGTTCCAACGTATGTGGTGTCAGATTTAACTGAATGGCGGTTAAACGGATGATCATTAAAAAAGTAAACCACTGGCTGCGCTATTTGTGCGGATGGTTTTTTATCTTAACAAGTTCAATTTTTCTGACAGTTCACGCTGTCTGGTTGTATCGCATCATGTTATCAACCACAACAATCTTGCATGATGTGAATTTGAATCGGCAAACGATGTTGAAAAATTATTATCAGTTACTCCATTACTTAGATTTTCCGTGGGTGGAGCGGTTGCATATGAGTAATTTTACTGATTCGGCGGGAGCGCTCAAACATTTTGCGGACGTAAAGACCTTATTGTTACTCAATAATGTCGTTCTGATTGTAACGGCGATTGTTACAGCATGGGGACTGTGGCGAATGTATCGGGAAAGCCGTTTATGGCAGTTGATTATTCCGATGCGGATTGCGTTGCCTGTTGCGCCTGTTGTCGCAGTGATTATGAGCTTGAATTTTGAAAGTTTTTTTATCACATTTCATAAACTGCTGTTTAGAAACGATGATTGGTTGTTTGATCCCAATCAGGATGCAATTATTAATGCGTTGCCAGCCAGTTTCTTTCTCGCCTGTTTCGCCTTGTTTTTTGTTCTAATTGAGACGTGGCTAATCGTTGGCATGCTAGTTGGTCAGCATAATTTAAGGCACGGACTAGTTTTGAAACACTAAAAAGCACGTCGCTTAGCACTGTGTGAAATCACAGTAAGCTAAGCGACGTGCTTTTATTTGGTGAAATTATGAAGCCTTAACCTTCCCACGAATATAACCCACTACGGCAGGAATCAACGAGATGATGATGATGCCTAAGACAACTGCGGAGAAGTGCGCTTTGACAAACGGAATGTTACCAAAGAAATATCCCCCAGCGGAGCATAGGGTTACCCATGAAATACAGCCGATCAGCGAAAAACGGATAAAGCGGCGGTATGGCATATTACTACCACCGGCGACAAATGGGGCGAAGGTTCGGATGATTGGCATAAACCGTGCCAGAATGATGGCCATCGCACCATGGGCATTGAAGAACGTTTCTGAACGTTCAAGCGCGTCTTTGCGAATCAGCTTGCCAAACAAAGAATGATTCGATAAGGCATGACCAACGCGCTGACCGATGATAAAGTTAAGTGAATCACCGGAGATACAAGCTATTAGGAATAAAATGACAAAGGTCCAAATATTTAGGTGATATAAGCTATTTGCTGCTAGTGCGCTAGCTGCAAAGACTAATGAGTCACCGGGCAAAAACGGTAGAATAACCGCACCGGTTTCAATAAAGATAATGGCAAACAGAATGAGGTACGTCCAGTTACCAAAGTTATTGACGAGTGAAACAAGATGCGCGTCAATATGTAAAACGAAATCAATTAGGGTCGACATAGGTAATCCTCTCTAATTTTCAAAAGTAAGTTTGTTAAGATGTCAAATGACAATGGGCTCACTATAGCAGAAATGAGTGGCAAACAAAATAGGCGATTAAGCGAATATATGGAAATTAACAAAAAGTTTCAAAATCACAATGGCAGACTGTCCTAATATTGTCATTGCAATCATAGTGGTGCTGGTTTCAATTACACATGATAAGGAAATATAGAAGAAGTAAGAACAAAAACAGTCACCAACAATTGCATGTCAGCAGCCGGTTGTTTACAATGATAAAGATTTGACATTCTTCAATGAGAATGTGAACAGGGAAATGCATATAAAAATAAAACAAGCTGTAATAAGGAGAATAAAAATGTATCCACAGATTGAAATTGGTGAGGCCAAGGGTCCACAAGTAACGTTGCACACGACGATGGGGGATATCAAATTCCAATTGTTTGAGGACCAGGCACCGAAAACAGTGGCAAATTTTGTTGGTCTTGCTAAAAATGGCTATTATGATGGTGTAAGTTTCCACCGTGTCATTGCTGATTTTATGATTCAAGGTGGCGATCCCACAGGAACTGGTGCCGGTGGTGAAAGTATCTATGGACAAACGTTTGAAGATGAATTTTCAGATAAATTGTTTAACTTTAGAGGCGCGTTATCGATGGCCAATGCTGGTCCAAATACAAACGGCAGTCAATTCTTCATTGTCCAGGCAAGTCGAGTTCCTGCAGATATGATCGGACAATTGAAGGATATGGGATTACCCGACGAAGTTATTGCCAAGTATGAGCAGGGTGGTACACCATGGCTTGATGGACATCATACTGTTTTCGGGCAAGTTATAGAAGGAATGAACGTTGTGGATGAGATGGCTAAGGTTTCAACTAACTATGAGGATCGTCCAGATACGCCAATTTTAATCAACAGTGTCTCCGTGAGCGAAGCGTAATAAGTTGCGGGGAGGCGCGGTTTATGAAGTACCAGATTGGTCAAACAGTGACTGGTGTGGTAACTGGGATTCAGCCGTATGGGGCTTTTATTAGTTTAGATGAAACTCATCAAGGGCTCATTCATATTTCAGAGACACATTATGGATTTGTACGTGATATCCATGACTATCTAAAAGTGGGGCAGTCGGTAAAGGCTAAAATACTTGATATAGATGAGTACTCGCAAAAGATCAGTCTGTCATTACGTTGTTTGGAAGAGGATCAAGAAGATGTACCAGCGGTCAACGCCCGTGATGTTCACAAGCGGTACTGGACAAATTATCATGTTCACACAGGGTTTCAACCAATTGCAGATGCAATGGATGGGTGGTTGGCGGAAGCCCGTCAACGGTTTTTGAAGTAATGCTAAGTTGTAAGAGGAGGATGAAAGAGCTTTATGAAACAAGTTGCAGGGACTATTTTGACGATTAATGATGGCACCCCAAGCTTTTTAGTTACAAAGAATGAAGGTAATTACGGCTTTTTCTGCACTAAGGTTTTGGAAGACAAGACTGCGTTGGCAAGTATCCTTGAATGTTTGCACGATGCTTTAGAAGTAGATCTCGAACAATTAAGATTAAGCGAATTAACAACTTGTGAGATAGCTGAGGCTAATGTGTCACTGTTTGTTTTTGATCATCTTCAGATCACTTCAGAGTTGAAGCAACGTGCGCTTGAGCAGGGTCTTGATTTTGTACAAGGAGATCAGCTACACACGCTATTTCATGACGTTAAGTTTGACTCTGCACCAGTATTTGATTAACCGTAATGAACTATTTTTCAATTTTTTTGAAATTTGACTTGACCCAGATTCATGTGATTGATATAGTATTACTTGCTGCTACGGAATGTTGATGCAGCAATCATCTGGACCGATTGTGAAACAAAAAAGTTCTTCAACTTTTAATTGACACAGTCAAGTTTGAATGATATTATCAAATAGTTGTCTTGAGGCAACGAAGTAGATCTTTGAAAACTGAACAACGTTTCGACGAATCAAATGTGTAGGGTCTTTGAACGAAAGTTCGAAGCAATTACAATTGTGAAGTCAATTCACTTTATAACCAAGTAACAACAAAACAAGAGCTATTTCAAATAACTCATTAATTTGAGAGTTTGATCCTGGCTCAGGATGAACGCTGGCGGCGTGCCTAATACATGCAAGTCGAACGCACTTCGGTTTTTGATTGACGGTGCTTGCACCAGATTGACGAGACATTGAAGTGAGTGGCGAACGGGTGAGTAACACGTGGGTAACCTGCCCTAAAGTGGGGGATAACATTTGGAAACAGATGCTAATACCGCATAACAACGAAAACCACATGGTTTTCGCTTGAAAGATGGTTTCGGCTATCACTTTAGGATGGACCCGCGGTGCATTAGCTAGTTGGTAAGGTAACGGCTTACCAAGGCAATGATGCATAGCCGAGCTGAGAGGCTGATCGGCCACATTGGGACTGAGACACGGCCCAGACTCCTACGGGAGGCAGCAGTAGGGAATCTTCCACAATGGGCGCAAGCCTGATGGAGCAACGCCGCGTGAGTGAAGAAGGGTTTCGGCTCGTAAAACTCTGTTGTTAAAGAAGAACGTATCTGAGAGTAACTGTTCAGATAGTGACGGTATTTAACCAGAAAGCCACGGCTAACTACGTGCCAGCAGCCGCGGTAATACGTAGGTGGCAAGCGTTATCCGGATTTATTGGGCGTAAAGGGAGTGCAGGCGGTTATTTAAGTCTGATGTGAAAGCCTTCGGCTTAACCGGAGAAGGGCATCGGAAACTGGATAACTTGAGTGCAGAAGAGGGTAGTGGAACTCCATGTGTAGCGGTGGAATGCGTAGATATATGGAAGAACACCAGTGGCGAAGGCGGCTACCTAGTCTGTAACTGACGCTGAGGCTCGAAAGCATGGGTAGCAAACAGGATTAGATACCCTGGTAGTCCATGCCGTAAACGATGAATACTAGGTGTTAGGGGGTTTCCGCCCCTTAGTGCCGCAGCTAACGCAATAAGTATTCCGCCTGGGGAGTACGACCGCAAGGTTGAAACTCAAAGGAATTGACGGGGACCCGCACAAGCGGTGGAGCATGTGGTTTAATTCGAAGCTACGCGAAGAACCTTACCAGGGCTTGACATCTTCTGCTAATCCGAGAGATCGGACGTTCCCTTCGGGGACGGAAAGACAGGTGGTGCATGGTTGTCGTCAGCTCGTGTCGTGAGATGTTGGGTTAAGTCCCGCAACGAGCGCAACCCTTATGATTAGTTGCCAGCATTAAGTTGGGCACTCTAATGAGACTGCCGGTGACAAACCGGAGGAAGGTGGGGACGACGTCAAATCATCATGCCCCTTATGTCCTGGGCTACACACGTGCTACAATGGATGGTACAACGAGCAGCGAAGTCGCGAGGCCAAGCAAATCTCTTAAAGCCATTCTCAGTTCGGACTGTAGGCTGCAACTCGCCTACACGAAGTCGGAATCGCTAGTAATCGCGGATCAGCATGCCGCGGTGAATACGTTCCCGGGTCTTGTACACACCGCCCGTCACACCATGAGAGTTTGTAACACCCAAAGTCGGTGGGGTAACCTTCGGGAGCCAACCGCCTAAGGTGGGACAGATGATTAGGGTGAAGTCGTAACAAGGTAGCCGTAGGAGAACCTGCGGCTGGATCACCTCCTTTCTAAGGAAACAAATCGGAACCTTACACATTAGTGGAAACGTTGTTCAGTTTTGAGGGATTTACCTCAAACAAAAGATTGGGCGCATAGCTCAGCTGGTTAGAGCGCACGCCTGATAAGCGTGAGGTCGGTGGTTCGAGTCCACTTGTGCCCATCGATCAAGCCTGAAGACAACATGGGGAATTAGCTCAGATGGGAGAGCACCTGCTTTGCAAGCAGGGGGTCAACGGTTCGATCCCGTTATTCTCCATTGGTCACGCAAGTGACCAACTGAAACGTTGTACATTGAAAACTGAATCATGATTCTTTTTATTATTTAAACCGAGAACACCGCGTTTTTGAGTTTTTTAACAAGTTAAATTGTTTATCGCTAAACTCATAACCGCAGTTCATATGAACTGTTAGGTTAAGTTATAAAGGGCGCACGGTGGATGCCTTGGCACTAGGAGCCGATGAAGGACGGGACTAACACCGATATGCTTCGGGGAGCTGTAAGTAAGCTTTGATCCGGAGATTTCCGAATGGGGAAACCCAATCAGTTTAACCGCTGATTATCACTAGGGGAATACATACTCTAGTTGAAGGTAGACGTTGTGAACTGAAACATCTAAGTAGCAACAGGAGCAGAAAGAAAAATCGATTCCCTAAGTAGCGGCGAGCGAACGGGGAACAGCCCAAACCAAGCTGCTTGCAGTTTGGGGTTGTAGGACTGAACATTTGAGTTACCAAAGACCTTGATAGTCGAAGACGTTGGGAAACGTCGCCATAGGGTGTGAGAGCCACGTAGACGAAATCAAAGTCCCTCAGTTCAGGATCCTGAGTACGGCGGAGCACGTGAAATTCCGTCGGAATTTGCGGGGACCATCCCGTAAGGCTAAATACTCCCTAGTGACCGATAGTGGACCAGTACCGTGAGGGAAAGGTGAAAAGCACCCCGGAAGGGGAGTGAAATAGTTCCTGAAACCGTGTGCCTACAAGTAGTTAGAGCCCGTTAATGGGTGATAGCGTGCCTTTTGTAGAATGAACCGGCGAGTTACGTTAACATGCAAGGTTAAGGTGGAAAGACCGGAGCCGTAGCGAAAGCGAGTCTGAAATGGGCGACTAAGTATGTTGAAGTAAACCCGAAACCAGGTGACCTACCCATGTGCAGGCTGAAAGTGCGGTAATACGCACCGGAGGGCCGAACCCGTGTCTGTTGAAAAAGGCTGGGATGACGTGTGGGTAGCGGTGAAATTCCAAACGAACTTGGAGATAGCTGGTTCTCTCCGAAATAGCTTTAGGGCTAGCCTCGGATGAATCATCATGGAGGTAGAGCACTGTTTGAACTAGGGGCCCGTCATGGGTTACTGAATTCAGATAAACTCCGAATGCCATTGATGTGTTATCCGGGAGTCAGACGATGAGTGATAAGATCCACCGTCGAAAGGGGAACAGCCCAGATCACCAGTTAAGGTCCCTAAATATATGCTAAGTGGAAAAGGATGTGGAGTTGCACAGACAACTAGGATGTTGGCTCAGAAGCAGCCACCATTTAAAGAGTGCGTAATAGCTCACTAGTCGAGTGATTCTGCGCCGAAAATGTACCGGGGCTAAGCATATTACCGAAACTGTGGGTGCCACGTAAGTGGCGCGATAGGAGAGCGTTCTATGGGCGGTGAAGCCAGATCGTAAGGACTGGTGGAGCGCATAGAAGTGAGAATGCCGGTATGAGTAGCGAAAGATCAGTGAGAATCTGATCCACCGAATGACTAAGGTTTCCTGGGGAAGGCTCGTCCACCCAGGGTTAGTCGGGACCTAAGGCGAGGCCGAAAGGCGTAGTCGATGGAAAACAGGTTGAGATTCCTGTACTAGTTAAACTTGTTTGAACAATGGAGGGACGCAGAAGGCTAAACGATCCGGACGATTGGAAATGTCCGGTCAAGCAGTGAGGTGTGAGATGAGTTAAATGCTTGTTTCTTTAACATTGAGCTGTGACGAGGACCGAAATTTAAGTAGGGAAGTCGTTGATGTCACGCTGCCGAGAAAAGCTTCTAGTTAGAGTTTAATTACCCGTACCGCAGACCGACACAGGTAGTCGAGGAGAGTATCCTCAGGTGAGCGAGTGAACTCTCGTTAAGGAACTCGGCAAAATGACCCCGTAACTTCGGAATAAGGGGTGCTGCACGCAAGTGTAGCCGCAGTGAAAAGGCCCAGGCGACTGTTTATCAAAAACACAGGTTTCTGCAAAATCGTAAGATGACGTATAGGGGCTGACGCCTGCCCAGTGCTGGAAGGTTAAAAGGATGGGTTAGCGTAAGCGAAGCTCAGAATTGAAGCCCCAGTGAACGGCGGCCGTAACTATAACGGTCCTAAGGTAGCGAAATTCCTTGTCGGGTAAGTTCCGACCCGCATGAAAGGCGTAACGATCTGGGCACTGTCTCAACGAGAGACTCGGTGAAATTATATTACCCGTGAAGATGCGGGTTACCCGCGACAGGACGGAAAGACCCCATGGAGCTTTACTGTAGCTTGATATTGGGTGTCTGTATAACTTGTACAGGATAGGTAGGAGCCGTAGAGCTCGGGACGCTAGTCTCGAAGGAGGCAACCGTGGGATACTACTCTTGTTATACGGCCACTCTAACCCGCGCCACTTAGCGTGGCGGGAGACAGTGTCAGGTAGGCAGTTTGACTGGGGCGGTCGCCTCCTAAAAGGTAACGGAGGCGCCCAAAGGTTCCCTCAAAATGGTTGGAAATCATTTGTAGAGTGTAAAGGCACAAGGGAGCTTGACTGTGAGACAGACAGGTCGAGCAGGGACGAAAGTCGGGCTTAGTGATCCGGTGGTACCGTATGGAAGGGCCATCGCTCAACGGATAAAAGCTACCCTGGGGATAACAGGCTCATCTCCCCCAAGAGTCCACATCGACGGGGAGGTTTGGCACCTCGATGTCGGCTCATCGCATCCTGGGGCTGTAGTCGGTCCCAAGGGTTGGGCTGTTCGCCCATTAAAGCGGTACGCGAGCTGGGTTCAGAACGTCGTGAGACAGTTCGGTCCCTATCCGTCGCGGGCGCAGGAAATTTGAGAGGAGCTGTCCTTAGTACGAGAGGACCGGGATGGACATACCGCTGGTGTACCAGTTGTGCCGCCAGGCGCATCGCTGGGTAGCTATGTATGGATGAGATAAACGCTGAAAGCATCTAAGTGTGAAACTCGCCTCGAGATGAGATTTCCCATTCCTATATGGAAGTAAGACCCCTCAGAGATGATGAGGTAGATAGGCTAGAAGTGGAAGTGTGGCGACACATGGAGCGGACTAGTACTAATCGGTCGAGGACTTAACCACGAAGTGGTGGTCCGGTTAAAGAAAAGAAGATCATGATTCAGTTTTGAGTGGATAACGCTCAGAGTGTGGTGATAATGGCACGAAGGATACACCCGTTCCCATGCCGAACACGGAAGTTAAGCTTCGTCGCGCCAAGAGTAGTTGGGGGATCGCTCCCTGCGAGGGTAGGTCGTCGCCATGCATATTGGAAGATTAGCTCAGTTGGGAGAGCGTCTGCCTTACAAGCAGAGGGTCACAGGTTCGAGCCCTGTATCTTCCATTTAATGAGCCGTTAGCTCAGTTGGTAGAGCATCTGACTTTTAATCAGAGGGTCGACAGTTCGAGACTGTCACGGCTCATTGCCCTTAGAGGGTAGTGAAAAATTTTCGGTTAACGCCGACTTAGCTCAGTTGGCAGAGCATCTGTCTTGTAAACAGGGGGTCGGAGGTTCGAATCCTCTAGTCGGCATTGCACCATTTATATGCGGAAGTAGTTCAGTGGTAGAACATCACCTTGCCATGGTGGGGGTCGCGGGTTCGAATCCCGTCTTCCGCTTTTGCCAATTCACAATGATGCCGGGGTGGCGGAATTGGCAGACGCACAGGACTTAAAATCCTGCGGTCAGTGATGACCGTACCGGTTCGATCCCGGTCCTCGGCACTTATTTGCACCCATAGCGCAACTGGATAGAGTGTCTGACTACGAATCAGAAGGTTGTAGGTTCGACTCCTACTGGGTGCATTGCAGTTTTCATTCTGCAAAACAATTACATTTTCGGGAAATAGCTCAGCTTGGTAGAGCACCTGGTTTGGGACCAGGGGGTCGCAGGTTCGAATCCTGTTTTCCCGATTTATAAATAGCTCTCTAGTTATTTATGATCGCGGTGTAGCTCAGCTGGCTAGAGCGTCCGGTTCATACCCGGGAGGTCGAGGGTTCGATCCCCCCCGCCGCGATTAAGCATATGAGTGAACTTGGACCTTTAGCTCAGTTGGTTAGAGCAGACGGCTCATAACCGTCCGGTCGTAGGTTCGAGTCCTACAAGGTCCACTAATATGGTGGTCCATTGCTTATATTCAGCTTATGGAGGATTACCCAAGTCTGGCTGAAGGGAACGGTCTTGAAAACCGTCAGGTGGGCGCAAGTCCACGCAAGAGTTCGAATCTCTTATCCTCCTTTTTGTTTATATACTATTATCGCGGGGTGGAGCAGTCTGGTAGCTCGTCGGGCCCATAACCCGAAGGTCGTTGGTTCAAATCCAGCCCCCGCAATTTTGGTCCCATGGTCCAGTTGGTTAGGACGCCTGCCTGTCACGCAGGAGATCACGAGTTCGAGTCTCGTTGGGACCGTTTATGGCTCGGTAGCTCAGTCGGTAGAGCAATGGATTGAAGCTCCATGTGTCGGCAGTTCGATTCTGTCCCGCGCCATTCATACCATGTTATGCGGGTGTAGTTTAGTGGTAAAACCGCAGCCTTCCAAGCTGCTGTCGCGAGTTCGATTCTCGTCACCCGCTCCATGGGCGCATAGCTCAGCTGGTTAGAGCGCACGCCTGATAAGCGTGAGGTCGGTGGTTCGAGTCCACTTGTGCCCACTTGGTTTTGGGGAAGTACTCAAGTGGCTGAAGAGGTGCCCCTGCTAAGGGTATAGGTCGCGCAAGCGGCGCGAGAGTTCGAATCTCTCCTTCTCCGTTTTTTGTTTTAGAATGTAGGTCATTATTCTCTATGACCCCTTGGTCAAGTGGTTTAAGACACCGCCCTTTCACGGCGGTAACATGGGTTCGAATCCCGTAGGGGTCATTTCATCTTACTATTATCGCGGGGTGGAGCAGTCTGGTAGCTCGTCGGGCCCATAACCCGAAGGTCGTTGGTTCAAATCCAGCCCCCGCAATCTTATATCAATCGTAACTACGCATATTGTGCGTAGTTTTTTTTAGAATTGAAATATAATTTCTGTCTATGACAGAATAAGAGAACCCTCCAGCGAAAACAACATTTTTGCTGAAAGGTTCTCTTATTAGGATGTGTACGTTCTAAATGTAATGTTTAGCGTGTCAGGCTAACACGATTATATGCAGTTTCACGATAACTGTATTGGGACTGTTTGTAAAACGATTCAAAAGGTGCAAACGAAGTACTAGAAATCCAGGCGTGGTAGTCATTAACATGATCCCAAGACATTAATATAGTATACTCGCTGCTAGCTTTGTCCTTCTCCAGTAAGGCAAACGCTCGCAAGCCTAAGGGCCGTTCCTGATCTAAAAAATGATCAACGCTTGCGCGTAAAATCTTTGCGTGATCTGGATCCAACTGTAAATTGATAAAAGCGAAAAAGTCCTTATATGCCGGTTGAGGCAACTCGTTTAGTACTTTGAACGTAATGGGGTTTGCAAATACTGTTGGCAGACCACTTACATCCAGTAGCATGAGACGCGCGACTCCTCTTGTTTCAGATAGGGAGATCAACTTGTTTTGAGGATTTTGTGCCTGCAAGTTCTGTAAAATGTTTTTAGTGCCGAATGCTAAGGAAATCGCCGATGTCATAATTATACCTCCATGCTTTATTTACCTTAATTATAAGCGCACCTTTAAATGATGTGCAAAATATGGGCATTCATTATTCGAATTAATTTCATGAATGAGTTACCTTTAGAGAGGAGGAAAAAACGATGAAATTAACAATACTGGGTTATTATGGCGGTTATCCCGCAAACGGAGTAGGTACAAGCGGTTATTTATTGCAGAGCGACGATTATAATTTAATGGTTGACGCCGGAAGTGGCACTTTGCTTGCATTGCAAAAAGTGCTGAATCCATTACAACTTGATGGGCTATTGTTGACGCACTACCATCACGATCACACAGCGGATGTGGGCGTGCTTCAATATGAATGGCAACTTCAGCAGGGCGCGCGTAAACACGCTGTACTGCCGATCTATGGTAATACAGAAGATCCGTTGAATTTTGCTGCGTTAACGTGGGCAGGGGCAACGGAAGGTCATGGGTATGATCCGCAGTCATCCTTAGTTCTTGGACCATTTATGATTACCTTTTCGCGAACTGTTCATCCAGTTCCTACTTTTGCAGTACGCATTACGGAAACAAAGACTGGCCATACATTGGTATTCACAGCTGACAGTGCAGTGACCGATACCTTAAATAGCTTCTCAAAGGGAGCGGATTTGTTAATGGTTGACACTAACTTTTATGCAAATCATACTGGCAAGATGTGGCACATGACATCCACTCAAGCGGGTGCTTTAGCCAAAACTGCGCAGGTCAAACAACTAATATTGACTCATTTACCGCAAACAGGCAATTTGGAATCATTAAAAGAAGAGGCACAATTGATTGTTGGCAAAAAAATACAAGTTAAATTGGCATCAGACATTAATCAAATTATTATTTAACATAGCACAACTATTTTACTTACGAAAAAGAAGCACAATCCCTATGTGACGCTGTTTTGAACCGATTTGTATACGTTTGAACTTATCGATATAATTCGTTTAAAATAATAAACGTAGTAATATATTTATTTACTTATGCTGTTTTCTGTATTTTAACAGAAAACTAAAATACAAATTATAAAAATATGTCTTTTAAAGTTACGAATAGATGTTCCCCTGTCTTTATAAAACCCTCTTTATTTTTTTGTGAACGTGCTGTACAATATAAGCATGAGATAAGAGATCTCATAACGCTCGCAACATGCTTAAAGGGGGACGACAATTTATGAGTAACATGGTTACGCTCTATACCTCACCGAGTTGCACTTCTTGCCGAAAGGCTCGTGCATGGCTCGTTGAAAACAATATTCCTTTCAAAGAGCGGAATATTTTTGCCGAACCGCTGTCAGCCGATGAAATCAAAACTGTTTTACGAATGACAGAAGATGGAACTGAAGAAATCATCTCCAAACGTTCGAAGGTTTTCCAAGATCTTCATGTTGATCTTGATGATCTGCCAATGAATAAGTTAATTGATCTTGTTCATGAAAACCCGGCTTTGTTACGTCGTCCTATTATTATGGATGACAAGCGACTTCAAGTGGGATACAACGAAGATGAAATTCGCCGCTTCTTGCCACGTGATGTTCGTGCACTGGAATTGGCTGAAGCACAACGATTAGCAAATTTATAAAACTACGCTTAGAGATTAATTTGCAAGTGACCGAATCTATGGGATAATGGCATAGGTTGGGTCTTTTTGTTATCTTTATGCACTACAGTGATTGATCGAATAGAAACCGTTAAAAATAGTTGATTAAACTTTACTTTGACGATTAGAGGACTAAAATATGAATAAACATTTAGGATGGAATTCCTTTTGCGAAAGGGGTGTTTCGCATGGAAATGGAACGCATTAACGAGAATACAATTCGAGTCGTTATTGGCAATGATGATTTATCTGCCCGTGGCATCACAGTGCTTGATCTACTTGGTAATCATCAGCAGATAGAACGATTCTTTTACAGCATCTTAGAGGAAGTTGATGTAGATCATCAATTTCAGGATAATGACGCAGTCACATTTCAAGTTTTGCCAAATCGCCACGGTTTAGAGCTGTTTATCAGCAAGAATGTTGGCGATGAAGGCGATGGGACTGATGATTTTGATGCAGCCAGCGCTGGCTTTAGTGGCGCAGTCGATTTTGGTGACAATGCATCAACTGATCAGATTTCCGACTTTTTAAAGCAACAGTTGCAGGGTAAGGATTCAGAAGACGATGATGATCGTAAAACAACAATCAGTAGTGAAGCCACGGATGATAATGATCCTGAGGCTTTAAAGAATTATACTTCTGATCCTAACGTTCCTACGCGGGAGGTTGTGCTTCGTCTGAACGACTTTGAAGATCTTGTTTCAATTGCTAAGGTTCTTCATTTAGATGGCGCTGTATCAAATCTTTATAAATACCGTGATCAATATTACCTTGATTTGGTCTTTTTCACGGATCAAACCACTCCAGAAACTATCAAAGATGATGTGGCGGTGGCTTTGGAATACGCAAACAAAACTACGATTACTAGTGATGTTTTGTCAGAGCATGGTGAAAAGATTATGGAAACTTCAGCGCTTGAGTTAGCACGCCATTATTTTGGCTAGGATTTTTAGGAACCTAGAGGACACTAAATGTTTGATTTAACGGAATTCCCTATTTAGGGACATCTTCGAATATCCTCCATTTTCCCGCTAAAGTTGGGTATATTGAGTTAGAATGGCACCCATCTCGGGTACGAGAAAGAGCGATCAGTTTAATAGCTGACCGCTTTTTTTGTGTCTAGCTATCTTTTTTAACCTGATTATCTGAGTCGGTATTAATTAAATGATCCATCATACTAACCACATTTGACTGACCTTCTTTAGTGCCGTTGTCGTAATATTCTGTCATCGTCATGGACGAGTGTCCCAGAATCTTCATGACATCTTTTGGATCACGTGCTTTAGGCAGCGAGAAGGTGGCAAAGGCATGGCGCATCATGTGAGGATAGATGTGAAAACCAATCTCATCAGACACCTTTTGAAAGAAGTAATTCAGACCTGTGTAATTAAGCGGCTGTGCATCTCGATTAACGATGACAAAGCTGTCAGGTGTGTAATTCTTCTCGCACTCCAAATAAATCTGCTTAGAGGCTGCTATGGCGTCCTGTGCGACTTGATAAACGTCTGATGTAATTGGAATTGTCCGCTTGGAATCAAATGTCTTTGGTGTGTTGCCCATCGGCGCTGCACTGGTACGCGTCTTTTCGATGAAATAGGTGGTTGGCGTGAGATGGCTTTCAGTAAAACCAAGTATCTCCGCGTGACGCATACCTAACAGAGACAGATAAAATCCTAATTTGCCAATTGGCGTCAGAACCTTGTTAGCGGCTTTAATAGCAGCTAGGTATTGTTGCAAACTGATTTCCTTGTTGCGTTCACCAACATGGCTCTTGATCCGCACACGGTGGATACGATTAGCGTCAATGTAATCTCCATCCACAGCATCATTCAACATCACAGAGAAATATCCCTTAATCAGGCGAAGTGTTTTAGATGAGTAACCAATATGACCATTAGGGCGTTCAATATGCTCCATGCGATCAATGTAGTTTTGAAACATGTCACGCGTTAAGTCTTCTAAGCGTACATTGCCAAATTCGGGTAGAATATGACGCCGAAAGAAGGCTGCATAGTTCTGTTCAGTATCTGGTTTCCAATAGTGTTTTTGAACATTACGATTGAACCAGATTGTGTAGTATTCTTCGACAGTGGGGGACTTTAAGATACCGCGTTTTTCGTTGGCTTCGACCAGGGCATGATCTGCCCAAGCAGTAGCTGCATACGCTGATGGTAAGTCTCGCTTCTCAAACTGAAGCTTATGGCCAAACAGAGTACGCTGAAATCGAACTCGGTATTTAGTCTTATTGTCACTATCAGTGTAGGAACGAACTCGTGGATCACGTTTAATAACTTTTTCGTTTTTTAGTCTCATGTTAATCTTCCTTTTCTAAATTCGTACCGGACTAGGGCAAAATTTAGCGGTCGATTTGTGATACCACCTTCTTTCAGGGTATAATGATATTTGAAAAGCGCACACATGTTGTGTGTTGATCATAGGCGCACACTCTCAAAACTTTGGTCGGGGATGAGGGTGTGCTTTTTCTTTTTTTATAGAATAAAAAAGAGGGAATTCAGTAGAATTCCCTCGAGTCAACTGACTCAGTATAGTTAAGATTGAGTTCGAAGCTCAATCGACACTTACGTGCCTGTAACAACAGTATACGATACTTAGAGGGAATATTTCAAATATAGTTATTGATTTTTTCTTTAATTAACGCAAAAGCCTCATCAGAGACGTCGACATTTTCGCTAATATTAAACTCTGAGAATTTTGTGATTCGAAGTTTACTGACGGTATTGATATTTGAAATATCAACGAATGTTTGCTTGCTATAACGTTTTGCTTTGTCTGCAAGAACTTGTAAAACATGAGCAGCACGTTGTGCTGTTTGAAGTTGGTGATAAAGTTTGTCCGATTCCTTCAACAACTCCCTGGCGTTATTAATATACTGATTTAGGTCAGAATTTTCATCATAGTTTGGAATAGACTCGATGTTGCTAAGAAAAGCCTCTATTTCAGGATTTGGTGAGCCAACCTTTATAGTGAAATTCTTAGCAAATTCCAAATCAATGCCGTAGTCAATTAACAGCTTAATCGCATCACTATGCAACATAATTACGGTCTCGGGGAACTTCTTTTCTACCTTTGGTAAGGAGTTCTCTAAATCTGTTAATTCGGCGTTTACTATTTTGGACTGTGCTTCAAAACGAACATTGAGACGATTTATCAATTCGGTGTCAAGGGCAGTTTAAAAATGTAGGTTTTCGGCAGAAAGAAATGTAGGTTTTCGGCAGTTACTTGAGGCCACGTAATCGGTAAGATTTACCAGTGATCTTCACTACGTGAACATGATGAACCAAGCGATCGAGAATGGCTGCTGTCACAGTTGGGTTCTGGAAAATATCAACCCAAGCGGATAGATCACTATTGCTGGTAATGATCGTTGAATGCTTTTCATAGCGGGCATTGACTAGCTGAAATAAGAGGTTAGCTTCTTGGTGACCAATTGGCAAATACCCAATTTCATCAATAATTAATAGGTCATAGCGCGAATAGCGGCTTAGAGATCGATCAAGCAGTCCTTTTTCGTAAGCTGCTCTCAATCTAATCAACAGCTCATGACAATTAATAAAGAGAACCCGACAGCCCTGTTTACAGGCCTCAATCCCAATACTAATTGCCAAGTGGGTTTTACCGACTCCCGGATTGCCAATAAAGATTAAGTTTTCAGACTTTTCCATAAAAGCCAGATTCTGGAATTCCAGAACCTCTTGGCGATTCATACTGGGTTGAAAGCTAAAATCAAATGTATCTAGGGATTTTGTATTGGGGAACCGAGCACGGCCAATGGCCCGTGCAATCTGACCTTCGTGTCGATTCTGGAGTTCCGAATTAGTTAAATCAATTAGCGCCTCAGTTAATGACAGATTATCAGTGTGAATTTGATCAAGGTAATTCGGCAAGTATTCACGGATTTTGTTTAACCCTAAGCGCTCAAGATTATTTAAAAGAATTTGATTATTAGTGGTCATGGTAGCCTCCTATAAGTTGTCGTAATCAGTCATATGTTCACGAATGTAAGCTGAAATGTCTTCATCTGTCCGCCCTTTAAGCAAATCAGATTTGAGGATATTGAACTGATCTTGGGGGTCATAATTCAGCGAATTGGTAGTTATGGAGTGCGTACGAATTTCTTCTCCGTTATAATAAATGTGAATGCGCTGCTCATCATTGGAGATTTCAACAGCAACCGTACAACCAATGTATCGCGGATCTACTGAGTACTTACATTTGCGGAAATTGATCATGGCCTCCTTCGAAACGACACGGGTAATGTTTTCTTCGAAGTATGGTTCAAGGAGATTAACTGGAACGCGATGAAGGTACTCTTTTTCTTCGTCTAACCATTTCAGGTACGGGACTTCGTCCGTGGCCTGCGAAGTTTCATGATTTAGATCATCTCGGAGCATATGAACTAGTTCGATTAGCTCAGTTCCATCAGCAAATTCAGTATTGTATGGCCGTAAACGTTCAACCGTGCGAGCAAGGGCTTCAACTGCACCTTTAGTTTGTGGTCTGAATGGTCGACAAGCAATTGGTGTGAAACCGGCATCTTTACAGAATTCGTGGAACCGTTCGTTAAAGACAGCGTGGCCAAACTGGGATTTTGTATGATCCACAACGGTTTTCATATTATCAAACCAGATTTCCGTCGGAATACCTCCGGTATGAAGGAAAGCGTCGTGTAAGCAAGAAAAGAGGGTATCTTGGCTCCGATCAAAGGTTAGTGTCATATATTTGAGTTTTGAATAAGGCAATACATACAAGAAAATATTGAATTTAAACAGCTCACCCTCGCTGCTCACTAGGGCCATTTCTTCTTTCCAGTCAACTTGAGCAGAGAGACCAGGGGAATGTTCAATCCGAATGGTAGCTTTCTTAACTCGTTCTCGGCGGGTTTGGCGACAATAATCTTTCACGAGGGTATAGCTGCCGGTAAAGCCCTTCTTCTGGATAAATTTAAAAATTGAAGCAGCCGAACAATTTAGTTCAAGCTTTGAATCGATGGTTTGCTTGAATGGATCCAGTAAACTTGGCCGTTTCGGTCGACCACTTGGTCGGCCCTTAAGTCCAGCTTTGACTTCCTCATAGGCTTTCTTAACGGTTCGATAATCAACATTATATTGCCGGGCAATCTCGGCGAAGTTAGGCTTAATATTTTCAGTCACGTAAATCGTCACTCCTTCTCTTAAATCACGTCTCACATCAAATTCCTCCTACACTCTGATGTGATTCATGATACAAAAAATGTAGGAAAACCAACAGTTCTAACCTGCCGTTTTCCTACATTTTACGGGTGCCTTTTACATTCGGTACCTAGGTCCACATGATATTCCTTCCCGTGAGACGTTAATGGTGCGACTAAAAGCGTGCGATGATATTTATCATCATTATGCGTTAAAACTACGCCAAAATGTGGACCAGATAGCTCTGAACCGACCCGAACTCCAAAATTAATCATGACTAACATTCCCTGATGAAATTCACGATAGTATTGTGGAAGACCAGTATTAACTTCTTTATCTAGCCAATGTGCATAAGTATCAATCCAAACTGGCAGCTGACCAATTTTGAAGTTATTTTCATCGGCATTGTAATATATAGTTTCAAATAGTTTTATGTGTTTACGTTTAGTATATTTTTTCATCTGTACTCTCAACTTAATTGGTAGATTGCAAATTTAATCCGAATTTTTGGACAAATTGGTCAGCATAACCTGATACGGTGTTTTCCAGTCAAGTATTTTAAGCGGTCTCTGGTTAATTTGGAGTAACGTCGTCGTTAAATCTTGAGCACTAATGTGCTCAAAACGAGTCCCCTTAGGATAAAAATAACGTAAATTCCGATTAAAGCGTTCATTACTACCACGTTCAGCTGGCGTATAAGCATGACAGTAATAGGTCTTAATACCATATTGTGATTCAAATGATACTAGCCCACTAAACTCAGTACCACGGTCCACAGTAAAACTGTGCACCGGTCCATTAAAAGTTGTTAGGAACTTAGTCAGTGCTTCATTAACACTCGCTGTCGTTCGGTCCTTTAACCGATATGCCCAAAGGAACCGTGATTTGCGATCGATTAAAGTTAATAAAACTGCCTTACTATGCCCACGAGGGCCAACGACGGTATCTAGTTCAAAATCACCGATGCGATTACGTTGATTAATCATCATGGGACGCTGTTCAATCGATCGCCCCAAAGATTGATTATATTTGGATCGTTGGTCAACGTTACGCCGTTGGCGTACGCCATGTTCAGGTAGATCATTCAAGGAGAAACCAATTCTCCCCTGATTTAGCCAATTATAAATAGATTTAGTCGCTAGTTTAAATTCGTGAGCAATCATTCCTGGTGACCAGCTTAGATGTAAATGGTTGAGAATTGTTTGCTTTAACTCATCGCTCAGCTTAGTTTTCCGACCACATCGTGATCGCTTGTATTCGGCATCTGTTTGTGCTAATTCAGCCTGATAAGGTTGACATCGAGATAATTCATAAGAAATTGTTGACGGTGATCGGTTCAGCCGAACGCCCATTTGGATATTGGACAGCCCTAGTTCACAAAAGGTTTCGATTTTAATTCGTTCGGAATAGGTTATACTAGACAAAAGATCAGCTCCTAAAAGATGGGTTTGTTGTAAACACCATTTTAAAGGAAGCTGATCTTTTTTGTCCGAACAGCGTTCGGATTAATTTTACAATCTACTGACAATATTTAAAACAACACCAGCCCAAGCTAATATATAAAATAATGTGCCCGCACCACTTGTGGCGTGCGTACCTGTAGCTGCGTCAGAAAATGCTGCACCGAAAATAACAAACCATGACATCGCAAATAAGACACAATTAATAATATCCAAAATGCCGGCCCACATATTAATTTTTAACTTCTGCATATTTAACGCTCCTTAAATTTATCTATTAACAAAGTTTACAGAGTTCATTCCGGAAATAGTTATTTTATCACCCTTATGAAGTGACACATTAACTTTTGGAACTTGATGCATATCGGTATCCCCACCTAAGACTTCGTTGACATCACTGCCAGTTAAACTTTTGGGATCTACCATAAAGTTACCGGATTGACCATCAGCAGGGGTTACGGTGTAGTTACCAGCCTTAATATCTTTGCCCACAACCCAATAACCAGTGCTGAGAGACGAAGCGTTTGACTTGTTACGATTAGTTACGGGAGCAAAGTTGGCACCTGCCATTCCGGAAATTTCTACTTTATCACCCTTAGCAAAGTCTGCAGTTACTTGTGAAACTCCCATGTCAGGGTCGTCCTGTTGCAAAATTTCGTTCACAGATTCACCAGTGAGAGAGTGCTTGGGTTCAGTACTAAAGTTTCCTGAACCACCTGTTGCTGTCACTGTGTAACGGCCAGCATTGAGGTCCTTTCCAACCGTGTACGTTCCGGGAATAAGCTGTTTTTGTACGGCCTTTGCCTGAGCAACGATTTGAGGGGAGGAGATACTTGTTGTAATAAATATTGCTCCAGCAAGCATGCCTGAAATTGCGACTGTAGCAGCAATGTTTGACTTTTTCATGTAAAAGTCTCCTTTGAATGATGTCAGCTTTTAATGTCATCAGCGTTGGACAAAAATTTATTTGTTATCAATCAATGCGTGGCTTTCAGTGTTATAAGTTCGTATGTACTAAAAAATAATCGCTGGGTTAAATAAATTCGTTTAAATTGTTCGTAAATGGACAGGGGACGCCTAAGATTTCAACGCCGTAATCCTAGTATAAGGGAAGCTAATAACTTTTAAATGATAAGACGATTAATTTGAATGGAAGATATCAAAAAAACTTCGAACTTTTCAAAATGAGTACCTGTTGCAGAATCAAGTTGAAATATCAGTACCGTTTATTTCATTACATAAACGGTTTTCAGAGTGATCAAGGGTTTTAAAGGGATGTACAAGCACAAAAAAAGAAGGCCCAAAAGCCTTCTTCTAAAGATTATTTCTTATCCATCTTGTCTTTAACGTTATCTACGGCGTCGGTTAGTTTTTCTTTGGCCTTACCCATCAAGCCTTCCACTTTGCCTTCTGCTTCACGGCCCTTATCGTTGGTTGCCTTTCCTTCAAGTTCTTTAGCTTTACCAGCGACCTTGTGTTTCGTACTGTCGATCTTATCTTCTGTACTCATATCGAGACCTCCTATTGCATTAGTGACATTTACCGATACACACATTATTTCAAATAAAGCGTTAGTAAACAATTAATGTGCTTATCTATCAAAAAATGACTGAAGGTATCGGGATAGTTAAAATTTAATCTATGGAGTGAGCAAGAAGAAACGTTGAAAACACTAAATTTTAGTAGCGCCTCGTGAGTATCCGGAGAAAATGAATCCTCAATCTGATTTTTTACGAACAAATCACATCGTCTTTGCGTATGTAATAGGTGGAGGTGAGAACAATGTTGATGGCTTTGAGTGGTGAGGGTGGTGAACTTGTGGCGGCTAGTGCTGCTGAGAAAAACCAATATCAGTGTCCTGCTTGTCATGGAGCCGTTCATTTGCGACGTGGGCGAGTGCGACAACCCTATTTTGCACATGAACGGTTAGCAGATTGCCAGACTTTTTCAGAGGGTGAGACTTCTGAACATTTGTTGGGCAAACGACAGTTATCCGAGTGGCTACAAAAGCAAGATAATGAAGTTATGCTGGAACAGTCATTGAAGGTGATTCACCAACGGCCAGATCTGCTTGTCAACAATCAAACGGCTGTTGAATTTCAATGCAGTCCAATTGATTTACAACGCTTTTCTGAGCGAGTGGCAGGATATCGCGAACACGACTTTCATCAAATATGGCTGCTTGGTCAACCATATTGGCCTAAACCACGGTTGTCGCTAAGCAAAGTTGCCAAGTTTATTCGCTGGGGAGGAAAAACTGGCGCATATTTATTGTTCTGGCATACACAACGTCGGCAACTGATTGTTTTGCATCATTTAGGCGAAGTGGCATTATTGCCGATCACCTATTCTCAACAGTCATTTGATACTTGGACATCTTGGATGGATTGGTCACAACAGCAAACGCAATTTCAGATGCACTCAGTTAGCAGAGCAAATTTGAGTCATCGACAACGAGCCATTGCGTTTGGGTTACATCACCGACAGCCTAATTTTATGCGATGGCAAGCATTGTGTTATCAGGCAGGGACTAGCCTAACAACATTGCCGCAATGGGTGCTGGGGGATGTTTATGAAATGCCGATTTCAATAAATTCACCCTTAGACTGGCGGATTCCGCTTTACTTATGGTGGTGGCGTCATCCAAATGTATCATCACGTCAATGTCAGTTTGCTTGGACGAGGATTAGTTTGCCCAGAATCCAGTGGTTGCCAAACTTACAGCTGGCTGATGAACGGATGCGACAGCGGGTGAGTATTCAGCTATGTAAAGCATTTTTTAGTAGCGAGCATGTAAAACAGTTGTCCGACTATCCAACTAATAGAAAAGTATGGTAAAGTTAAAAAGTGATTAAAATATAATTAGCTTTCTTATTTTAAATGTTGGAGGTCGTTATGGCAGACGTAAAACAATTACCTACTAGAGATGAAGTTCCAGAGACGCTAAAGTGGGACTTAACTCAAATTTTCGCAACTGATGCAGCGTGGACAGACGCTTATCACCAAATTGAGTCGAAGCTGCAGCAAGTTACCTCCCATCAAGGGCATTTAGCAGAATCACCAGAGCAACTTGCGGCTGGCGTGGCTTACCTACTTGACGTTTACCACGAATTGGAAAATGTCGATGTGTATGCGTCATTGAAGCAAGAACAAGATACTAGTGACCAAGCAGCGCAAGGCTTGGCCGCTCAGGCTAATGACTTGGTGGCTAAGGTTGCCAGCGCATTGGCCTGGTTCCAACCAGAAGTCTTGGCCATTCCCGAGAAGACACTCAGTGAATGGTTGAATGCTAATGAGTTAAAGCCGTTCAAACATTTCTTTGAGGACTTAGATCGAGCACGTGATCATACATTACCAGCAGATCAAGAAGCATTATTGGCGGGAGCCGGGGATATTTTCCAAGCTTCGGCAAAAACGTTCGGTGTTTTAGATAACGCGGATTTGGAGTTCCCAATCGTGAAAGATGAGGCAGGTAACGATGTTCGTTTGACTCAGGGGGTATATGGCGTCCTGTTGCAATCAACAGATCGTTCTGTCCGTGGTGCGGCCTTTAAACAACTATACAAGGTGTATAAACAATTCCAGAATACGTTTGCTTCGACGCTGTCTAGCAACGTTAAGGCGCATAATTATACAGCGCGCGTGCATCATTATCCAACCGCTCGTGCTGCGGCATTAGCAGAAAATAATATTCCTGAAAGTGTTTACGACACGCTTGTTGAAGAGGTTAATAACCATCTTGACCTATTGCACCGCTATGTTAGTTTGCGCAAACGTATTTTAGGTGTTGATCATTTGCATTCTTATGACCTGTATACCCCAATTACTGGGGATTCACCGCTGAGTTACACCTATCCAGAAGCTCAGCAGGAGGCTTTACGCGCTTTGTCTGTGATGGGCCCGGATTACGTTAGCCACGTTCAAGAGGCTTTTGATAATCGGTGGGTCGATGTGGTCGAAACGAAAGGCAAACGGAGCGGGGCGTTTTCATCTGGTGTTTACGATACCAATCCATATATTTTGTTGAACTGGCAGGATAATTTAGAGGAATTATTTACCTTAGTTCACGAAATGGGCCACAGTATTCACAGTTATTACACGCGTCATAACCAACCATACCAGTATGGCGACTATTCTATTTTCGTAGCGGAAATTGCATCGACAACTAATGAAAATACGTTGACTCAATATTTGCTTGATAATAATGACGACCCTAAAGTACGGGCCTACGTCTTGAATCACTACCTGGATGGTTTTAAGGGAACTGTTTATCGGCAAACACAATTCGCAGAATTCGAACACTGGATCCACCAAGAAGATGCTGCGGGTCATCCGTTGACTGCTAGTCGGATGTCAGACTTTTATGGCAAGCTGAATCAAACTTATTATGGGAAAGATTTAACCCCAGATCCGGAAATTGCTTTGGAGTGGTCACGCATTCCACATTTCTATTACAATTACTATGTCTTCCAGTATGCAACTGGGTTCGCCGCTGCCTCGACGTTGTCGCATGGTATTACCAGCCATCAACCAGGAGCCTTGGATCATTATTTGGACTTCTTAAAGGCTGGTAGTTCACAATATCCATTGGATGTAATGAAGATGGCCGGGGTTGATATGACGAAACCGGATTACTTGCGTCGGGCATTTGATGTCTTTGAACAACGCTTGAATGAATTTGAAACGTTAATTGACAATTCGCAAAAATAACATGTTTCGTTCAAGTTTGAATTGATAAAAAAGAGCCTTCAATCGGTAGCGTACTGATTGAAGGCTCTTCATTTAATGTTCCGTTCAGGTTAAAGGATGCGTAAATTGACTTTGTCGTGATTTTGTTTAATGGCTTGTGGCAACGTTGTTAGCTTATTGTTTATTGTATGTTCACTGATTTCTAACAGCGTGTCGTAATCGAAATGTTCCATCAGCAAGCCGCAATCAAAATCTTCAACGTCGAAGATGACCGTTTGACTTGGGTGTTCAATACCCATTTCGGAGACCAGACGTTGGTCAGCGCCAAACGCATCTTCAGCGAGTTTGCTTCGACGATCGTCAATAAACATCGCTGTGTCTAATGCTAATTCATGGGCAACCGTGATACCAAGCTCTTCTGTGTAAGCTTCGTGGTTGACCAGAATGTGCTCCTGCAAACGCAGAAAGTATTGACGACCAAGCCGTTTTCCCTGAAAAGAAGCGGCTTTGTAATCTAAGATAATTTGATACATTTGTTCTGCTAGGGTGTTGCGGTCCAACTCTGGGTGATCCGCCGCCATTCGGTGAAATGTATCGCTTATCGTCTGCAAATTAAGCATTGGGACAAACTGAATTTGAAGTTTGCGCTTAGTCTGGGCAGAGATCTGGTTAATCTGCTTCTCACAGTCATAACAATTTGTTCCGAGTGGATTTACAAACAGATAAATTTCTAACACGGGATATCCTCCATATCAACAATCTTAAAAAATTAAATAAAAAGTCATAGAATATAAATACAATAATAATGAAACGTTTTACTTAATAAGGCAATCGGTTGCGCATTAGCACAACTGCGCCACTGTGCGTTTCTTAACTGGGACTATCATGCCCGATTTTACCGGAAATGTAAAGTTAAACGTTTCGAATGGTGTGTTACTAAGCTTCGCTGGCGGTTCATCGCTAGTGTCCCAAAGTATGGTAAACTGTTGGCAGTTAGTTGGCCGCCGTGAGGTTGTTCAACAAACGATGAATCATCAAGGAGGTCATTCGATGATTGAGGATTGGTCCCACTTTTTGCTTCCTTATGAGCAAGCGGTCGAGGAATTAAAAATAAAATTAAGAGGTATCCGTAAACAATATAAGGATGCCGGTTTACAGTCACCCGTCGAGTTTGTTACCGGACGGGTGAAACCTGTTGATAGTATTAAGGAAAAAATGGTTCGTCGTCATGTCGCCGAAGATCGTTTGGAAGAAGACATGCAGGATATCGCAGGGCTACGGATTATGTGTCAGTTTGTTGGCGACATTTATCAGGTCGTCGATTTATTGCGTAAACGAACGGATTTGACCATTTTGGAAGAGCGTGATTACATCTCAAACGTTAAACCCAGTGGCTATCGTTCGTATCATATCGTGGTGTCTTACCCGGTTCAGATGCTGACGGGTGAAAAACGCATCCTTGCGGAAATTCAGGTGCGAACATTAGCCATGAATTTCTGGGCAACAATTGAGCATTCCCTAAATTACAAATATCAGGGTGAATTTCCTCAGGAGTTGCAAGGTCGTTTGGAACGAGCTGGTGAGGCGGCATTCAGGTTGGATCAAGAAATGTCGGCAATTCGAGAAGATATTTCTGAAGCACAACCACACGAGAATCCAAACAATTCTTCTGATGATGTGGGTCAGCGAAGTAATGACGACGTTTCTTCGACGCCGACGAATGAAACCAAATAATTGTGTGATCGATGTTTACTGCGTACGGCGAGACGGTCATATGTAATTGAGAGAGTAGAGAACAAAGTATGAAAGTTGCGATTTATAGTTATTATCCAAACGATGAAACGCGGGCTGTCATTGAACGGTTGACGACAGCTTTGAACAAGGCACACTTACCGATTGATGACCAACACCCGGACGTGGTGGTCTCAGTTGGTGGGGATGGCACTTTGTTATCAGCCTTTCATCACTATCGGGCAGAGCTGGCAAAGATTCGTTTTGTCGGCTTGCATACGGGACACCTTGGCTTTTATACGGACTGGCGTGATTATGAAACGGACCAGCTCGTGAACAGTCTGGCGCATGATAATGGTGAAAGTGTCAGCTATCCGCTTTTAGATATCAATATCACTTACAAAGGTGAAACAGCACCGCATCAGTTTTTGGCGCTCAATGAAGCGACTGTCAAAAAGGCTGCTAAGACCTTAGTTTGTGACGTGTATATTAAAGATCAATTATTAGAACGTTTTCGTGGGGATGGCTTGTGTTTTTCAACACCAACTGGTTCAACGGGATACAATAAATCATTGGGTGGTGCGGTTATTCATCCTGGCATCGAGGCCATTCAAATGGCAGAAATTGCCTCCATCAACAACCGGGTGTTCCGGACGTTAGGTGCCTCGTTTATCATCGGTAAGGATGAATGGGTGACGTTACGGTCAGAGGATGCTGATAATTTTGCCATCAGTTGTGATCAATTTTTAACGCCAGAACGGTTGGTCAAGGAAATTACGTTTAAAGTATCACAGCAACGGATTTACTTCGCTGAGTATCGGCATACTGCATTCTGGCAACGTGTTCGTGAGTCCTTTATCGGGGATGTCTTGTAATGGCCTATCCGTTACGCTTTGAGTGGCGTAATCAAACGCACGAAACGGTAAAGCTACGAACATTTTTGAGCGCACATGGCGTTTCTCATGCCGTTTTAATCCAGATCAAGTTTCATGGTGGTTCGATGTCAATCAATCACCGACCAGCATGGAGCGTTGATAATGTCCGTCCTAACGATGTTGTTACGATCATCTTGCCACCGGAACCAGCGAATGCGGCGGTAACCATTTCAGATTTACCGTTGTCAATTGTCTATGAGGACGATAATTTTTTGGTTGTTAATAAACCTGCTGGAGTGGCATCTGTGCCGGCCCATCACTATGCTAATAATACATTGGTTAACCGGGCGAAGGGCTATTTCATTACTCATGGTATTCCGTTACAGGTGCCTCATATTGTTACTCGGTTAGATAAAGATACGAGTGGGTTGGTGCTGTTTGGTAAACATCACATGGCACATTCCGTTTTAGATCAACAATTGAAGGCACACTCGCTACAAAAGACGTACTTGGCCGTTGCCAGTGGCACGGGTCTACCAGAGCATGGTAACTTTGATCAGCCAATTCAGCGCGACCCGACATCGTTTATCAAACGGCAAACGGGGGAGACTGGACAAGCTGCTCGGACCGAATTTTGGGTGCTGGCAACAGCTGGCGATTTTTCAGTAGTGAAGGTTAAACTCCACACTGGTCGGACGCATCAAATTCGGGTTCACTTTGCCGGTGCAGGACATCCGTTAGTCGGTGATCAGCTGTATGAGGGAGATTTACATCAAGGATTGAACCGTCAAGCGCTGGCCTGTGAACGATTGGACTTCTATGATCCATTTGCAGATGTTCAACGGCAATTAACTGCGCCATTGGCAGAAGATATACAGCAATTGCTCACACGTTATGAAATTAATGTTGATACTGTGATGCAGCAGCTTAACGCGGATCTTGATGTTAATTAACGTGCATTTTTGATTCAAAAAAAGCAGTTTATTTTCAAAATAGGCATAATAAAAACGCTCGGCAATTTTGCCAAGCGCTTTTTTTAAAACCGTGAAAATATCAATATTTCAGTAAATGCGTACCATGAACTTCCTTAACACTGAGCACTTCCGCAATATGATCCACATTGTCTACCGTGATTCCGCCACCCGGCATGATAATCAGCCGACCAGATGCTGTTTCAACCAATTTTTTCAATTGTGGCAACGTTTGGTCGATTGGCGTCGTTAAGGGCCCACCATGCGTGAGAATTCGATCAACATCATGATCCGCTAGCCAGTCGATAGCGGCCGGTTGATCATCAGGCGAAATTGCATCAAAGGCCATGTGGAAAGTAACACTCATACCACCAGCCGCTGCCATGAGCTGCTCTAGTGCATCGGTGTCTAACTTGTTGTCTGGGGTTAGAGCACCAAAAGCAACGCCGTCCACACCAAGTTCTTGGGCAGAAAATAGGTCAGCTTCCATGATTTTAATTTCGGTATCGTTATAGACAAAATTGCCACCGCGTGGTCGAATCATGACGGTGAGGGGGATGTGGTGTTCAGCAGCGTAACGACTACTTTCACTCATAACACCACGACCCACCGTTGTGCCACCGACGGCCAAATTGTCATTTAGCTCGATGCGGTTGGCCCCAGCTGCTATGGCAGCGGGAAGGTCAGTATAATTTTCGATAGCAACTTCTTTAAATAATGGTGTATTCACAATTGGCTCCTTTGATGTTTGTGGCTAACTAAAACAACTAGCTAGTTTTCAAACAGAACGCAAACCGGTTCAGGAACGGCAACATCCTTTTGAATCAATTTTAATTGACCAGTTGTGGCGTTGCGGCTGTACAAGGTTGCGTTGTCTGTATTTTGATTAACAGCGACAACAAACTGTTGAGAAGGGTCTAGGTCAAAGTCCCGTGGAAAGTCGCCTTCTGTACTGATTTGCTGACGTAATGACAGTGTACCATCTTCGCCCACAGCAAACACGGCTAAGCTATTGAAACCACGGTTACTGACGTAAACAAACTGACCATCGTTTGAAATGCGAATTGCAGCAGCACCATTATGAGCAGTCCAATCTGCCGGAATGGTCTTTAACGTTTGAACATGTGTAAGCGTCCCCGTAGCTTCGTCGTACTTCAGTACGGAGATGTTGCTGCTCAACTCACCGGCAAGGTAGCAAATGGATTTTTGTGGGTTAAAGACCACATGACGAGGGCCAAATCCTGGCTCTGCTTGGTATGTTGAAACGAGGCTAAATTTACCGTCGTCAGCGACATCATAGACAGTTACTTGATCCATGCCGAGGTCACAAACAATTAACCGGTTGTCTGGCGTTAAATTCGTGTAATGAACATGGGGACCATCGGCCTGTTCAGGTAGTGGACCAACCTCACCCTGATGAGTCACAACATCAGCTAATTTCAATGAACCATCAGACTGAATGGCGAAACTTTTCAGCGTCCCCATGTGATAGTTACCCTCATAGACGAGTTGCCGTGCTTCATCAACTGCCACGTAGGCTGAGCTAGTACCCTTTGAAAAGGCGTGGTTTAGCAAAGTTGCTGGGGTAGTGGAGCGGTCAAAGGCTGAGGTTCCTCCCATTCCAGCGGCTTTGTCACCGTCAACAGTGTAAAGTTTGTTTGCTTTGGAAAGAGCTAGATAAGTTGGGCTACTTGCCTTGGCAACCAGTGTTGGTGCCGTTAGCTCATTAGACGTGGTGTCGAGCGCCATTTCATAAACACCTTGACTGGTCTTTTTGGTATAAGTTCCTACTAAGAATTTTTCTAACATGCGTGCTTCCTCCTCAATGTATGCATTGCCACAGAGTTCTGCGTTTCACCACTTGAGTATATCATAATGAAAACGATTCCTTAACAGTACCTTGCAAACGGTTGCATCAGTCTGCTGTTTGACAGGCGCCAAGGGCGAAGAATGCTCGGCGACTATGCTATACTAACGCAAAGTGAAGCATCGTCCGAAATAAACGACTGGGCGAAAACGTAAGGAGGCCGCTATGCAAAAACAAACCATTACTCGGCGACAACGACCTGTTAGTCGCTTACGTCAACTAGCATTGCGTTTAGTGATTGTGGTGCTGGTATTGTTGATTTTGTGGTTATTGAATAAGGTAAACTGGGTCTTTTCACCGCTGCAACAATTTTTCAGTATTATTGGGGGTCCAGTGGTTCTGGCAGGGGTCTTTTACTACCTGATGAATCCGCTAGTGGACCGTTTGGAAAAAAGCAAGTTTCATGTTCACCGAACTTGGACAATTATTGGCCTATTTGCCGTGATTCTGGCGTTGGTCGTCCTGGGCGTTGTCTTAGTTGTGCCACTCATCCAGGATCAACTTACTGGGTTAATCAAAGATTGGCCGCATTATTGGGATAGCCTCATTAATTCGACAACGGCGTTTTGGCAGGACTCAGATATGAAGTGGTTGCGCGATATTTTAAATCAGTATGACACCCAGTTACAAAAAGGACTGAGTGGGCTCTTGAAGAATACCGCTAGTAATACTGTTGGCGGCTTGGGCAGTATTGTTGGCAGTGTGACGACGGTTATTGTTGCCCTAGTAACATTTCCATTCTTATTATGGTACATGTTGCGCGATGGCCACCAATTTCCGGAATATGTGTCTCGTTTACTACCGCAACGGCTACAGAAATCGTTTTTGACCGTCCTAAAAGAAATTAATGATCAAGTGTCAAATTACATTCGTGGCCAGCTTACCGTTGCCTTCTTTGTGGCCTTAATGTTCTATCTCGGTTACTTACTCATTGGCTTGAAATTTGCATTAACATTAGGAATTGTTGCCGGAATTTTAAACCTGATTCCTTATCTGGGCTCATTTTTAGCGATGGTTCCCGCGGTGGTCGTAGGGGCGTTTGTGTCACCGTGGATGCTAATTCAGGTGCTTATTGTGTTTGCAGTTGAACAAACAATTGAAGGGCGACTGATTTCACCGTTGGTGTTGGGCTCATCACTTAAAATTCATCCAGTGACGATCATTATCGTATTGCTGGCAGCAGGAAAAATTTTCGGGGTTATGGGTGTTATCTTTGGGGTTCCCGGATACGCCGTATTAAAAGTAATTGTGAGCCACTTATACCAGTATTGGCGGGAAAATGCGCAGTGGTTTGATAAGGCAGACCGTCATCACAATGTTTTAGCTGATGAAAATTCCGACAATGTAAACCGCAAACAGGATGTCGATAAATAAACAGTCTAGGTCGCTGTCGTGAATCGGGGAAGTTTGTAGCTGATGGTGCACCTCATTGCAACTAGTGAGCTAGGCGGCGTCATGGTATAATGGGCATCATGAAAAAAATTGATCGTGGCGCCGCTTATCTGCAAGAACATTTAGCAATGTTTCGTTGTCCGGTTTGTGAGACGCCTTATGAAAAAATCAGTGGTCACACACTTAGTTGTCCGAATGGCCATACATTAGATTTAAATAAAAAGGGCAGTGCCACATTTCTCAAACATAATGTGGTGACTGAATACGATGAACCGATGTTGGCCGCCCGACGGCGGATGCTGACAGCTGGGCTGTTTGCGCCGATTGTAAAAGCTGTCAACCAACAATTGCCATCACAGGGTCAACGGATTCTTGATGTTGGCACCGGAGAAGGGACGCCGCTGGTACAGTTGGATCAGGAGCGCAACAATTCTGATGATGTTCTCATTGGGTTTGACCTGTCAAAGGCAGGAATAAACCTCGCAACACAGTTGGATTCTAAAGCCTTCTTTTGTGTTGCTGACTTGGCACAACTGCCATTTACAGATAATGCGTTTGATACGGTGATGGAATTCTTTTCACCATCGGCCTATCGGGAATTTGAACGTGTTTGTCGACCGGGTGGCAGCCTGATCAAAGTGGTGCCCAATGCGAACTACCTGGTAGAGTTGCGGCATGCTTTATATGACGAATCGGCTCCGCAGTATCTGTACACGAATGATCGGGTAGTGGAGTTGTTTGCCGATCACTATCCGGCTATGCAACAAACGACGGTGCGCTATGACTTTCCCATCGGCAAGAACCGCATTGCTGATATGATGGCAATGACGCCGTTAAGTTGGGGGAGTGATGATGCTCATCGTGCGGCATTATTGGCCAATCCAGTGGACACCGTGACCGTTGACGTTAGTGTGTTGACTGTCCAAACACCGTAGCTATTTGGCTAAGGGCGGTTGAGGACTGTCAGATAGGCGTTGACTGCAGGTCCAGACCACTTGCGAAGTTAACAAACTAGTGCTAATATGCTTATGGAATCATTTGGAGGTCAATATCGAACAGATTCGTTAGTGGCTTTCAGATTCGGACTTCATTAACGTAGCGTCTCGCCGTATGCCATTACCGAGATGACTACGTTTTTTTAGTCTCTGATTCTAAAAAACATCACTTTTAGTGCCAGTGCGGATTACTGATATGATGGTTAACACTGGTTGTGCGGCCAATTTTAGTTTCTTGGAAACTACAGTCGCGCATCTCATCGTAATGGTAGTCATGTGAGAAGAGCGCCCGTCAAGCAACTGAAGACTTTTTAAGAGTGCTGTAATTATCGAAGTTGAGCAACAGAAGTAAGTTACAATGATGGATATGGATGTGCCAAAGAAGGTCATAAAGGTTAACAAGGAGAAAGATAATGACGAATCACATTGCTTTATTTGAGCCATTGATGCCTGCTAATACAGGTAATATTGCCCGCACTTGTGCTGGGACAGATACTGCTTTGCATTTAATTGAACCATTGGGCTTTTCCACCGATGATGCGCATTTAAAGCGGGCAGGATTGGATTATTGGGATAAGGTCGACATTACGTATCATGAAAATTTGCAGGCTTTCATGGCTGCCATCCCAGAGGGTGACGAACTGTTTCTAGTCTCGAAGTTTGCCAAACAAACGTATGTTGATCCCGACTATACGAAGCCAGACCATGATTATTGGTTCCTGTTTGGCAAGGAAACGACAGGATTGCCAGAGCCCTTCATGCGGCAACACCCTGATGAGGCGATTCGAATTCCTCAAGATGACTCACATATCCGTGCGTTGAACTTATCTAATTCAGCTGCGATTGTCATCTATGAAGTCGTTCGTCAGCAGGGCTTCAACCATTTGGAACAAACACACTGGTACAAAAACGATAAACTCAAGTAGCCCTCACAGTTACCGTGTTGAAAGGAGTCTGACAGCGTGCCAGCAAAAAAAACGACGCGCAGAAAAACGACCAAACGGCCGCGAACAACTAAGAAAAAACAGGATTTTAAATATACAAAGAATATTATTGGCTTTGCCGTAGCGTTGCTTGCGCTGTTTGCCTTGTTAAGGTTAGGCGTTGCGGGGGTGTTTCTAGCCAACATTCTGTCGATTTTTGTCGGCAACACAAATCAGGTACTTGCAATTATCCTTATTGCAATTGGATTGGTCGTCGGCATTACTGGTAAATGGCCTAAGTTGCCGGTCAAACGGGTCATTGGTGGGTCACTTGTTTATCTAGGTGTCCTTGTTTATGACCACTTGCGATTATTCGCTAGCCTGAATTACCATGCTCATTTTGTTTCATTGACGTGGGGAATGCTCGGCGATAATTTGGCGGGCGGTACATTAAATGGCAAAGTCGGCGGTGGCATGATTGGTGCTTACGTTTATGCTGCGAGTGAACATTTAGTTGCTAACCTGGGGACGGCAATTTTTTCGACGATTTTGTTATTTGTCGGCGCAATGTTTCTACTGAATATTCCCTTTGCCGTGATTGGTCATGGTATCGTGGTCACTTGTCAACACCTCGTGCTGTGGACAAAACAAGGAAGCTCACGATTGCACGACTTTATTTATGCGGCGTTTGAGAAAAACGCGACACCGGATCAACCGATTGACGCGCAGTCGACAGAGCCGGAACAATCGCAGTCAGAGAGCCAGGCTACTTCGTTGGCGCCTAAACGAACCCGCCACGCTGCCCAGCAGTCAGCAGAAGCGCCGGCATCCGCAGCTGCTAGTTCGGCACCAAAAACGCCTGTTGCGCCGGTGATTACCGTTGCGGCTGATCAAAATGAAGAGAGTACGCCAGCTCCAAAACAGGAGGAACTGGATCTTGGCGACCAGAGTGAGGATTTGAGTGATTATAAATTACCAACACCAGATCTGCTCACCAAGATTCCGCAAACTGATCAAACGGATGAGCTCAACGCGATTGAGAAAAATTCGCAAACATTGCAAAAAACACTGGCCAGTTTTGGCGTTGATGCAGAAGTTAAGAATGTCAGCTTAGGACCGTCAGTAACGAAGTATGAATTGCACCCGGCTATTGGGGTCAAGGTTTCGAAAATCGTTAACTTGGCCGATGATCTAGCGTTAGCGTTGGCGGCTAAGGATATCCGAATCGAAGCACCCATTCCCGGTAAATCGTTGATTGGGATCGAGGTTCCTAATAAACAGATTTCAACTGTTTCATTTCGTGATGTTGCTGAGCATGAGCCGGCGCATCCTGGTAAAGTGCTGAGCGTGCCGTTGGGTCGTGATGTGACGGGTAATATCGTGATGTGTGATTTGACGAAAATGCCGCATTTGTTGATTGCTGGATCCACTGGTTCAGGGAAGTCAGTAGCAATCAACGGGATCATTACCAGTTTGCTCATGCAGGCGAAGCCAAATGAAGTGAAGTTTATGCTGATTGATCCAAAGCGGGTGGAGTTGTCTGTTTACAATGATATTCCTCACTTACTGACACCGGTTGTTTCCGAACCCAAACGGGCGGCCAAGGCACTGCATAAAGTGGTTGATGAAATGACGCGTCGTTATGAGCTGTTTGCGAACTTTGGTGTTCGTAATATTGATGGCTATAACAAATTGGTTGATCAAAACAATGCCAACCCTGAGGATAATGTGGCACAGACACGTTTGCCGTATGTGGTCGCCATTGTTGATGAACTGGCTGATTTAATGATGACCGTTTCGTCCGAGGTTGAAGATGCCATTATTCGGATTGCCCAGATGGGCCGGGCAGCCGGCATTCACATGATTCTGGCAACGCAGCGGCCATCTGTTGACGTCATTACCGGATTGATTAAAGCAAATGTGCCATCACGAATTGCGTTTGCGGTTTCTAGTGGTATTGATTCGCGCACGATTCTAGACGCCAACGGTGCTGAAAAGTTGCTTGGCCGTGGGGATATGTTGTTTGAACCGATTGATCAAAACAAACCAACGCGTGTACAGGGTGAATTTATCTCTGACAAAGATGTCGCGGCAGTTGTTGATTTTATCAAACAACAACAGACGGCTGAGTACGACGGTAGCATGGAAGTTAGCGACGAGGAACTGAAGGAAGACAGCGATGAGGACCGGGCGGACGAAGTTGATGAACTTTATAACGATGCCGTGGCTTTTGTTCAAGATCAACAAAAGGCATCCACCTCGCTGTTACAACGTCGCTTCCGAATTGGCTATAACCGGGCTGCTCGAATGATTGATGACATGGAGGCTCGCGGCATTGTCGGTCCAGCCGATGGTTCACGACCACGTCAAGTTTTCTCGAAAAATGATGATTAAGAGTAGTAGTGTTTGTTAGGATTTAAATCTGGTTAAGGACCGACTTTTGAGTTCTCACAATTGATAATCAAAAACGACATCATTACTAATTGATTTAGTGGTAAAACAAAACAGTCCGTTTGAAATGCACATTGTACATTTCAAACGGACTGTTTTAAATTGTTAACCTATTTAGAACAAGTTAAGTGGCTGCAAGGCTGCCAATACAACCCCACCAAGCGTAAGGATGATCATGACCCAAACGACGACCATTGTGAGTTTTTCGAAGCCACTGCGTTTCTTTTTACCTTGCATAACTTTACCTGTCTCCTTAATTGTTTGTACTGTCTTAAAAATTTATCCTTAATGTTACCGTGTTCCGTACAAAAGCACAAGGGGGCAACAAAAATGTTGATGTGAAAAGCTAAAACCAGTCGTGACGTTTGAGAATCCAAGCAGTAATCGCACAGACAATGATCGTAAAGCCCATTACTAGTGAGAATGCATGTGCAAGGTGGGCAAATGGCAGGTCGACATTCATACCGTAAATGCCACCGACAATGGTTGGAATGGTCATGATCAGCGTAACAGAGGTCAATAGTTTCATGACTTCGTTTAAGTTATTTGAAACAACGGAGGAAACCATGTTGCTGTACTGTTCCAGAATATTATTTTGGATAATGGTCATCGACTGAGCCTGATCAGTTTCAATCATAATTTGCGCCAGCAATTCGTGAAAATGAGGGCCATTAAAATAATCTTGTGCAGACGAGATCTGATCTAAAATTGGTCGATTGTCTTTTAACGCACTATCGAATAAAACGAGCGATTTTTGCAATCCCATAATTTTATAAATTTGTTCATTACGAGTGGCCGTGGTCAGCTCACGTTCAAGACTAGTCGTTTCCCGTTCACTGAGCGACAGGGCGTGAACAAACGAATGGGCGATGTACCAGCCGAAACGGAGGATAAAATCTTGTCGATCGGCGATCCGAATCGTTGCGTTATCAGGATTCATGATGAAATCGTTAATGAAGGTTGCTGGCTGTTTAGATACTGTGATAACGGCAGAATCTGTGAGGATAAATGAAAACGGAAAGGTTGTAAAACTGAGGTAGCCTAGCGGGCTCACTTCATATTTCGGAAATTGAAGTAACAGATGTAGCGGTCGTTCGGGGCGTTGCGGATCAATGCCGTCGACTCGAGAATTTTCCCGATCATCTAAAATAGCGCTAATATAGGTCTCTGGAAAATTATAGCGGTGCGCCAGTTGACTGATTTCGTCATGAGTCGGGCGTTCAACGTTGATCCAGCAGTCTTGTTGAGGCGCGTTGACCGGAATTAAATTACCGTTTTTATCATTTGCATAGTATTCAATCATAGGAGCCTCCGGGGGTAAGTTAGCGTGTTACTGGTAATTAAGCAAAGCACGCTGAATCCACGAATTGCGTGTCAAATTTCAAACCAGTATACTAACACTGTTGAAAAGAAATGAGGTGACCGCAGTGGGGTGGACAAATCAACTATTAATTCAAATTCTAACATTGATATTACTGTACATCATTCTGTCGGTGTTACGAATGATTTCTAAAAATAATTGGCCGACATGGATTCATCCACTCGATGTGTTGTTGCCAGTGTTAATTGTAATGAGCGCCATCGTGTTATCTGCAGTGAGTGTGCGGCCGTTATTTCTTTGGGCCGTGACACTGTGGCTGATTATTGGTGTGGGTGTGGTGTGGCGAACTTTTCGTGGCCGTCAACTCGTTCGCTACCGTACATTTTTATTGATTTATTGGCGTGTGAGTGACTTAGTATGGCTGGTGATTTATATTTTAGCGATTATTGGTGCCATTATTCACCACTAAAGGACGTGTATTTGAATATTTCCACCACCAATCCCCACTTTAGGAAAGGTGATCAAAAAGAGTCGTGAAAGACTGCTGAAATAGCATTCTTTCACGGCTCGTTTTTTTTGCAGCCACGTTCTGTGACAAAATTACTACATTTTTTCTAAGTACGTGGTGAATAGTGGGGGATTGTGGTAGACTTTTTTATAGCGAAAAGGATGATTGATTTAACTGTTGTTAAACCGTTTTCATTTGATTTTCACAGCGTCAGTTGACTTAAAAAATGGAAGGGATGGTGATCGAGCGTGTTTATCGGAGAATTTCAACACAATGTTGACGATAAAGGTCGTCTCATCATCCCGGCTAAGTTTCGTAATCAACTGGGCGAAAAATTTATGGTCACTCGTGGGATGGATGGCTGTTTGTTCGGCTATCCAGAAGCAGAATGGTCTGCATTGGTCGAAAAGACCCAGACATTATCGTTAACTAAACGTGACGCACGTGCGTTCTCTCGTTTCTTGTTTTCCGGCGCGACAGAGTGTGAATTCGATAAACAGGGCCGCATCAATATTCCGACCCCGTTACGGAATCATGCAAAACTGACTAAAGCCTGTGTCATCGTTGGGGTTTCTGACCGGTTTGAAATTTGGGACGCTGACACATGGCAACAGTACAATGAGTCAACCGAAGCTAACATCGACGATATTTCGGAATCAATGGGCGACTTTGACTTTTAGTTTTTAAATAATTGAGCACTTAACACGATGGCTTTAACACAGGATACGCAAAGGAGGGGTGACATGGCAGAATTTAATCACGTAACTGTTTTGTTGAATGAAGCAGTTGCAGGTTTGGCCGTGAAACCCGACGGTATTTATGTGGATTGCACATTGGGTGGCGGTGGTCATTCTGCAAAGATTCTTTCAGAATTAACGACCGGTCATTTATATGCTTTTGATCAAGATGAAACGGCCTTAGCATACAATCGCCAACATTTGGCAACTGCAATTGCTAACAACCAGGTAACCTTGATTCAAGCTAATTTTCGAAATATTACTCAGGAACTTGCTGAACGAGGCGTTCAACATGTGGATGGCGTGTTATACGATCTCGGCGTGAGTTCGCCACAGTTTGATGACGCGCAGCGTGGCTTTAGTTACAGGTTGGACGCACCGCTAGATATGCGGATGAATCAGGAACAGGACTTGTCCGCCATGCAAGTCGTTAACGAATGGGATTACGCACAGTTGGTTCGTATTCTATATCGCTATGGCGAAGAGAAGTTTGCCAAACAAATTGCCCGAAAAATTGAGCAACAACGTGCGGTAGCGCCGATTGAAACAACCCTTCAGCTAGCTGACCTGGTTAAATCCGCTATTCCAGCCGCGGCTCGCCGCCATGGCGGTCATCCAGCAAAGAAGACATTTCAGGCCATTCGGATTGCGGTTAATGATGAATTGGGTGCGTTGGAAACATCGTTAGAGCAAGCCTTAGCACTCTTGAATCCCGGTGGCCGCATTAGTTGCATTACGTTTCAGTCCTTAGAAGATCGGTTAGTTAAAACGATGTTTAAGGAGCAAACAACGGTGCCAGAATTACCAGCAGGATTGCCAGTGATTCCAGCAGACATGCAACCGGATTATCACCTGATTACGCGTAAACCGATTGAGGCCAGCGAGGCTGAGTTAGCCGTTAACCGTCGAGCGCACAGCGCTAAGCTGCGTGTGATTGAGCGTAATGAGACAAATACCGATTCAAAACAGTCACTGTTGAGGTAGTCGGTAGGTCAATTAGTCGTTTGTTATTACATTAAAAAATCGTCTGTCGTCCAGACTTACATAGTTAAGGAGGTTGATTAACATGGCACAGAATTTAGCACAGTCACAACCATATGAGCAGCCTAGTGTTGCCAAACCGCTCCGTCAGCCCCAATCGGTTGAACAGCCAGCCATTCATCAGAAACGGCTCCCAATTTCAGGATTCGAGATTCTATTGAGCATAATTTGTGGTATTGTTGTTGTATGTTTCGCCGTGAACATCATTCATTCTCAAATCGAGATTACGAATGCACAGCGTAATTTACAAACGACACAAACACAGTTGACAAAGGTCAATAATGCCAATGCTTCCGCGACTCAGGAAATTAGTGAGTTGTCCAGCCGTTCTCGATTGGACGCAGTGGCACAGAAAAATGGGTTGACCTTAACCAGCCAAAACATAAGGAATGTCAGTAAATAATGAATAAAGATTCCAAACGAATGTCCAGTCCAGATAACACCCGTTCAAACAGACGTCACTTCGGTAACGTATTGCTTGTTGCAATTCTTGCGGTGTTTATCCTGCTGGGCGTTCGTTTTGTTTATATTGCAGTTGGCAAACATGTACAGCATGTGAGTTTGTCCAAACAAGCACAGGCGCTGTACACCGAACAGCAAACGATTCACGCTAAGCGGGGGACCATTTATGACGCTGACGGCAATCCAATTGCAATGGACACCAATACGTACACGGTGTATGCCGTGTTAAATAAACATCAGGTCTCAACTACGGGAAAACCGCTTTATGTAACAGACAAGGATAAAGTGGCTAAGGTACTTAGCAAAACGCTCAACATGAGCTCCAGTGAGATTTTAAAGATCCTAAACCCTAGTAATAAAAACACCTTCCAGGTAGAGTTTGGATCGGCTGGTAAGAACTTGTCTGTGGCAACTAAACAGGCGATTCAGAAAGCTAATCTAAATGGGATTGCCTTCACGACACAAAGCGCACGGTTGTATCCTAACGGGATTTTTGCTAGTCATATGATTGGTTACGCACAGCCGACCACCTTGGCCAACGGGGCTAGCTCACTGATTGGCAAAATGGGGATTGAACAGCAGTTGAACCGGCAGTTATCTGGTGAAAATGGTGTTAAGCAGATTAAGCACGATTCATTAGGCTACACATTGCCCAATTCACAGCGGAATAAACGCAGTGTGAAGAACGGTGACAATGTGTATACGACACTGAATCCTGATTTGCAGAACCTGTTAGAAAATCAAATGCAGATTTTGTACAGCAAGTTGCAGCCTAAAAACATGGTTGCCATGATGGTTGATACCAAGACTGGAAAAATTTTGGCGGCTACCCAACGGCCGACGTTTAATGCGTCAACGATGCAGGGCCTGGGCGACCAGTGGAATGACTTACTGGTTTCGGATCCTTATGAACCCGGCTCGACCATGAAGAGCATGTCCTTAGCGGCGTCAATTGACTCTGGCAACTTTAAAGGCAGTGACACTTATCAATCTGGTCGTTACAAGATCGGTAACGCGGTGGTCCCAGACTGGAACCCAGCCGGTTGGGGCACAATTACTTATTCCAAGGGATTCGATCTTTCTAGTAACGTGGCGATGGCTCATTTGGAACAACAAATGGGGGCCAGCACTTGGAAAAAGTACATTCAGAATTTTGGTTTCTTAAAATCAACGAACAGTGGTTTGCCAAACGAAGCACATGGTGCCATGCAATTCACGCAACCAATCGAACAGGCTAACACAGCTTTTGGTCAAGGGATTACCGTGACACCAATGCAGCTTATGCAGGCGTACACGGCTGTTGCCAATAATGGGAAGATGTTGAAGCCGTACTATATCAACAAGATTGTTGATCCCAATACGGGCAAGGTTGTTTATCGCGGTAAACGGCAGGTTGTTGGCAACCCAATTAGTGCTGAAACGGCCAAAAAGGTGCGTCAACACATGACAGACTATGTTTACAAATCCTATGGGATGGGGAAAGACTTCAAGATTGCTGGCTACAAAGTGGCAGCCAAGACTGGGACGGCCCAAGTGGTTGGTGACAATGGTCAATACATGGATGGAATGGATTCAACTTTGAACTCTGTGATGGGGATGGTTCCTGCGAAGAATCCACGTTACTTGATGTACGTGACCGTTAATCAGCCTAAGAAGGTGCCAGACAAGCTGATTACACAGTGGGAAAACGATGTCTTTAGTCCCGTCATGACAGAAGCGTTAGCGATGGACAAGGATACGGCATTACCAGGAAAAGCAACTAGCACAAAGGTGCCAAAGCTAGTGGGCACAAGCGTTGATGACGCTAAGCAGCAAGTTAGTGATCTTTCACTGACACCGGTAGTGATTGGTGATGGTAGCAAAGTCACAGCGCAGTCACCTTCTGAGGGTAAAAAGACGCTGACCAATCAGCGGATTTTCCTCCGCGCTGGTGACAATTTGACGATGGCGGATATGAAGGGCTGGTCAATGGGCGATGTCCTTGAGTTTGCCAAGCTAACGGGATTGTCTGTGCAAACTTCTGGTAGTGGGTATGTGACAAGTCAAAGTTTGCCGGCTGGCCGCACCATCCAGGAAGGAACCGGTGTGACTGTGAAATTTAAGTAACACCGCAATTGTTTTCGTGTAAAATGAAAGAGTGATGCCGAAGCTCGGGAAGGTCCGAGCAACAACGTAAAGGTGGCAGCGTGCAAGCGCACTTTGCTTGTGGGGTGACGGCTTTGGGTTGTGCACAGGGCCTTGAGCGACAGGTGCACGTTTAAGAAGAGTGATGCCGAAGCTCGGGAAGGTCCGAGCAACAACGTAAAGACCTTAACTTCAGCAGTGTATTTAAAAGCGGATTGTTCTAACAACCGCACAATTAAAGGGGTAAGTAGAGTTATGCAAGTTCGTATTTGGCTTTGGTCGTTAATCATTGCGTTTGCAGTGACCGCAATTTTTCTACCATTTTTGATTCGTTATTTCAGAGCACACGGCGAGGGCCAAACGATTTGGGAAAAAGGCTTGAGTTGGCATGAAAAGAAAAATGGCACGCCGACAATGGGTGGCCTGATGTTCATTACTGCCAGTGTTGTGGCAACATTAATTGTTGGCATTTGGCAACACGTGTTGAATGGTAGTGCTGGAATTCTTCTATTTACGTTAGTATTCTACGGATTACTAGGGATGTGGGATGATTCTATTAAGGTGTTTAACCGTCAAAACGACGGGTTAAAGGCCTGGCAAAAAATGCTTGGTCAGATTGTTGGGGCCATTGTTTTCATCATTGTGTTCTCTTATGAAGGCTTTTCAATGAGTCTTCGCGTCCCATTCATTGGTGACGTTCCTTTAGGCGTCGGCTATGTCTTGTTTGCCATTATTTGGTTGATTGGCTTTTCAAACGCCGTTAACTTAACGGACGGTTTGGACGGTTTGGCAACAGGGCTGTCAATCATTGCTTTTCTGGCCTATGGCATTATCGCGCAACATCAGCGTCAATATGGCGTAATGGTTTTCTGTTTGACGGTGGTTGGTGCGTTGGCTGCCTTCTTGATTTGGAATCATAAGCCTGCCAAGATTTTCATGGGTGACATGGGGTCGTTGGCACTTGGTGGCGCATTGGCAGCTGTGTCATTGCTGCTTCACCACGAATTATCCTTGTTATGGGTCGGCGGCGTGTTTGTCATTGAGACAGCAACAGTCATGATTCAAGTGAGCTATTTCCACATTACTCATGGCAAACGGTTATTTAAGATGACGCCGATTCATCACCAGTTTGAATTAGACGGATGGGGTGAGTGGCGGATCGATCTTACTTTTTGGGCAATCGGTGCCGTGTTTGCCGCAACTGGTGTATGGGCAATGTGGTAAACATCGTTTTGTTATTTAAATGCGGAAACCTCCGCAGTACATATAAGTTTTTGTGCCGATCATGTTAAGGGGTATCCCGTCGTGATCGGCATCGTGGTATGGTTAAACTAATATAGAAGAGAAAAGGGCGATTAGTGTGAAGCAGGTAACAACATATAAGAATCAGAAGGTATTGGTTTTAGGATTAGCTAAGAGTGGGGTGAATGCGGCCCGGTTGCTCAAAAAACTAGGTGCGTTTGTCACAGCTAATGATGCTAAACCGTTTGATGAAAACCCAGATGCTAAGGAACTGGTTAATGATGGCATCAAAGTAGTCACGGGGAGTAATCCGGTTTCGTTGCTGGACGAAGACTTTAGTCTGATTGTTAAAAATCCAGGAATTCCTTATTCAAATCCACTGATTCAAGCTGCTCAATCGCGCAATATTCCAATTATCACAGAGGTAGAGTTAGCTGCCCAAGTTAACGACGCAGAGCTTATTGGCGTGACCGGGACTAACGGCAAAACGACCGTTACCACAATGATTACCGAAATGTTGAATCAAGATCGTCCAGTGGGAAAGGCTAAATTTGCCGGTAACATTGGTGTGCCAGCTAGCCAAGTTGTCCAAACCCTGACTAAGGATGATGTGATGGTGACTGAACTGTCCAGCTTCATGTTAACGGGTATTAAAACGTTGCACCCACACATTGCTGTGATCACAAACATGTACACGGCTCATATTGACTGGCATGGCAGCCGTGAAGCCTATGTAGCTGCAAAAATGCGGATCACGATGAACCAAACGGCCGATGACTTTTTGGTGATGAATTGGGATCTGCCTGAACAACATGAACTGGCAAAGCAATCCAAGGCACAGATCATTAAGGTTTCCCGAAAGGGCGCAGCTGATGCAGACGCTTATGTTGCAGATGGTCAATTAATGTGGCGGGGTGAAGCTATCTTACCGGTTGACCAAATTAACGTACCCGGAATTCAAAATGTTGAAAATGCTTTAGCTGCCTTAGCAGCCGCTAAAGTGGCTGGTCAAAGTAACGCAGCGATTGCCACCACCCTAAGTCATTTCAATGGCGTGCGGCACCGTTTGCAATATGTATTAACGTACAAGGATCGCAAATTCTACAACGATTCAAAAGCAACTGACATTGAAGCTACGCAAATGGCCTTACGTGGTTTTAAACAGCCCGTTGTGTTGATGGCTGGTGGTTTGGACCGTGGCTTTACATTTGATCGGTTGGTTGACGATTTGAAAGCGCACGTTAAAGCTGTTGTGTTGTTTGGTCAAACAAAGGACCTGCTAGCTGATGCAGCTAAAAAGGCTGGTATTACCGAAATTCACTTTGCCGATGATGCGGTTGCAGCGGTTCCCGAAGCTTACAAGTTGAGTCAACCAGGGGATGTTGTGTTACTGTCGCCAGCCAATGCTTCTTGGGATCAATTCCCTAGTTTTGAAGTACGGGGCGATAAATTCATTAAAGCAGTTGAACAACTTAGTGGAGAAAAGGAGCAACAGGCATGAGGTTAATGGTATCTGGCGGTGGTACCGGTGGTCATATTTATCCGGCATTAGCGCTTATTGATGACTTGGTCGCCAAGGATCCAACGGCGAAGGTTTGTTACGTCGGCACGCACCGTGGCTTGGAAAGTAAAATTGTGCCTGCCCGCGGGATTCCGTTTGAAACGATTAAACTACAAGGTTTTTCTCGCAAACTGAATTGGCACGGACTGACGACTAACATTAAAACGGTAAATTTGTTTTTGCGCGGTGTTCGTGATGCACGCAAAATCATCAAGGATTTTCAGCCGGATGTTGTGGTTGGCACTGGTGGTTACGTGAGTTCTGCAGTTTTATATGCGGCAAGTCGTATGCATATTCCAACGTTAATTCATGAGCAAAATTCAGTGGTCGGTGTGACAAACAAGTTCTTGTCACATTTCGTTGATCAAATTGCCATTGCGTTTGAAGATGCTCGAAGTCAATTTCCTGGCAAAAAGGTGATTTTTACAGGTAATCCGCGAGCACAGCAAGTAGCTCAAATGCATAGTGACTTTCAGTGGGATAGTTATGGCTTACAGAACGATGTGCCAACTTTGCTTATTTTCGGGGGCAGTCAGGGTGCATTAAAGATCAATGCAGTGAGTGAACAAGCAATTCCTAAATTTAATGATCGGCACTATCAGGTTGTGTTCGTAACGGGTCAAAAGCGTTATGACGACGTTATGGCGCAAATGAAGAAAGATGACATCACACCAGCAGCCAATGTTGTTGTGAAGCCTTACATCAGCAACATGCCAGAGGTGTTGCCACGCGTCGCCGCCATCGTTGGCCGGGCCGGAGCCACCAGTCTGGCTGAAATCACGGCGTTAGGGATTCCCTCAATTTTAATTCCGAGTCCTTACGTTACTAATGATCATCAAACCAAGAACGCCCATAGCTTGGTCAATGTCGGTGCTGCGGAAATGATTACCGAGGATAGTTTGACGGTCGATCATTTAATGAGTGTCGTGGATCAGTTGATGAAGGATGATGACAAGCGTCAGCAGATGGCGGTTGCCGCTAAAAAGATGGGTGTGCCTGATGCGGCTGATCAATTATTGGCGGCGGTCATTAAGCTGACACGCCAAAAGTAAGTCGTTTAAGTAGGTGCTTTTAACGTTTACAGATTGAACAAAAGAGGAGGTGGCGGCCATCGCTAACCGTGTTGAATTGAACAAACGACCGCCCCGCCATCGGTGGTTTCCCTGGCGCAAGAAAAAACGAACAATCAGTGTCGTGAAGGGTGAATCACAAAAGAGCGATAAAGGTTCCAAAAAAGTACCCAAACCGATTAAAAAATCGTTGCCTAAGCCACCACGTCCCGATGCGCAGAATCGTCACCGACGCAATGTGATGACCGGCGGGTTTATGACCGTGATTGTGATGCTTGCAATTATTGGGTCGCCATTGTTTTCACTTAGTAAGATTAATGCGCCTGCAACCCGTAATTTGACTGGCACACAAATTGTTCGTGCAAGCGGACTGCAGGTCGGCCAGCCGTTGTGGACTGTTTGGGGGCATCAACAGAAAATTTTTAACACTGCTAAGGCGAACAACGATATGATTCATCATTTGACAATCTCACGTGATGGGTTCCGCGGTGTTAAGCTGAATGCAGAAGAGTATCGCCAAGCAGGCTATTTGTTGCGTAAGGGGAAGTATTACGTTGTCATTAAAAATGGACGGATCTTATCAACTGCCTTATCTCGGCCGGTAGCTGGCTACCCTGTGTACAGTGGTTTTAGTCACGATGATACGTTTGCAACCGTGATCAAACAGTATGCTGGATTAAGTAGTGATATCAAACGAGGTATTTCACAGATTGATTTGTCACCGACGAAGAGTAATCCCGAACGCCTTCATATGTTCATGAACGATGGCAATGAGGTTTATGCGACAGCCGCCACATTTGGCTCAAAAATGAAATATTATCCGGAGATTGTTGCCCAGATGGACGGTAAGGGAATCATTAATCTCGAGGTTGGCGCCTATTCTTATCCATTTGGATTCGATGACAGTGCCATTTCAAGTAGTGACAGCGGCAACTCGAGCTCGCAAAGCACCACGACTGGCGGTGTGACCACAACGACCGGAAATGCGGCTAGCAGTGCCGTCAATCAACAAAGTTCGCACTAAATTGACGACAATTTAGTCATGATTTTGCCAGAATAGAAAAAATTGTTTAAAACGCCGTTCTTATGCGGCGTTTTTTAAATCCGGGTGCGAAAGAGCGTCTAAGTATGGTAAACTTTTAATTAATTGGTGTCGGAGCGAAAACGCTGTGATTCGCCATGTAACTGCAAAAATACGAAACTTAAAATGGACTAAACTTCATGAAACAAAAAAAGTAAATGGGAGGTTCCGGTAGGATGGATAATGCGGAAATTTTCGTTGGGCTAGACATTGGAACCACCGCGATTAAGGTCATTGTTGCAGAAAGCAATAATGGTGAAATGAATGTAATTGGCGCTGGCACGCAACCGTCACGCGGTCTTAGCCGTGGCGTGATTGTTGATATTGACCAGGCTGCAGGTGCGATTCACGCAGCGATTGAACAAGCTGAGCAAAAGGCTAACGTTCACATTGACCCTGTGATTTTAGGCATTCCGGCTAATCAACTCAAAATCGAACCGGCAAGTGGCATGGTAGCCGTTTCAGAAGGCAACCAGACCCGTGAAATTACAGATCGCGATGTTCAGAACGTGACGAATGCGGCGCTTTTGCAAAGCTTACCACCTGAACGTGAGATAATTTCAATTACAGCAGACGAGTTTGTGGTTGATGGATTCGACGACATTCAGGATCCCCGTGGCATGATGGGTGTTCGTCTGGAAATGCATGGCACCATGTATACAGGTCCTAAGACCATTGTGCACAATGCCAAAAAGGCTGTTGAACAAGCCGGCTTGCATGTTGCAGATGTCACGGTTACACCCGTTGCTTTGGGCCAAACCGTGTTGAACGACGGTGAACAAGATTTTGGTACAGTGATCATTGATCTTGGTGGTGGACAGACCACTGCTGCGGTTATTCATGATCACAAGTTAAAATACACGACCGTTGATCAAGAAGGTGGTAACTACATCACCAAAGATATTTCAGTCGTGTTAAACACTTCACTGGCAGATGCTGAAAAGATTAAGCGGGATTATGGTTTTGCCAACACCGAGGATGCTAGTGATAAAAATCAATTTCCAGTGACTGTCGTTGGTCAAAATAAACCTGTTCAAGTTAGCGAAGAGTATTTGGCAGAAATTATTGAGGCTCGATTACAACAAATATTTGAAACGATTCGGGCTTCATTAGATGAGGTTTCCGCGTTAGAATTACCAGGTGGTGTGGTCTTGACGGGTGGCGTTGCTGCCTTGCCTGGAATCGTTGAACTGGCTGAGGACATTTTGGGTGTTAACGTGCGGATTTACGTTCCTGAACAAATGGGGTTACGGCATCCGCAAAATGCGACTGCTTTATCCTTGATTACGTATAGTGGTCGTCAGTCAGAAACTCGCCGCTTAGTGAAGGATGCATTGATGGGCGAATTTGTGGCCCAGACAAGTCAGGCACCGGTATCCGATGGACGCACACAACGTCAGCAGGTTGCTAATGAAGCGAGTCAACAACCGTCAGCAAAACCTAAGGCGCCAAAGGAAAAGAAATCCCGCACGAACCGTGTTGGTGATTTTATCCGCAACTTCTTTGATTAAGTATTTGGAGGAACCATAAATGGAAAACGCAGTGGACCAGAGCCAACCAATTGGCGCAAAAATTAAGGTCATCGGTGTTGGTGGCGGGGGTAGTAACGCTGTCAATCGAATGATCGATGAAGAAGTGGCCGGTGTTGACTTTATCGTGGCTAACACTGACCTACAGGCATTGAACGCAAGTAATGCCGCAACGAAGATTCAATTAGGACCAAAACTCACTCGTGGGTTGGGTGCCGGTTCTAATCCAGAGGTTGGTCAAAAGGCTGCCGAAGAAAGTGAAGATGCCTTAGCAGAAGCCCTCGCTGGCGCTGACATGATTTTTGTCACCGCTGGTATGGGTGGTGGTACTGGGAATGGTGCCGCACCTGTCGTTGCTCGGATTGCTAAGGAACAGGGTGCTTTAACGGTTGGTGTTGTAACTCGGCCATTTACCTTTGAAGGACCTCGTCGTGGCCGTTTTGCTGCTGAAGGGATTGCCAATTTAAAGGAAAACGTTGATACACTGATCATCATCGCCAACAACAGATTGTTGGAAATGGTTGATAAGAAGACACCAATGATGGATGCCTTTAAAGAAGCTGATAACGTGCTTCGTCAAGGTGTTCAGGGTATTTCAGACCTGATCACTTCACCTGGTTACGTTAACTTGGACTTTGCCGATGTTAAGACAGTGATGCAGGATCAAGGGACAGCACTGATGGGCATTGGCTCAGCTTCTGGTGAAAACCGGACTGCTGATGCTACTAAAGCGGCCATTTCATCGCCACTTCTGGAAGTTGCTATTGATGGTGCTCAACAAGTCTTGCTTAACATCACCGGTGGCCCAGACTTATCCTTGTTTGAAGCGCAAACAGCTTCAGACATCGTGGCACAGGCCGCAACCACCGACGTTAACATTATTTTTGGGACGTCAATTGATGAAAACTTGGGCGATGAAGTGCGGGTCACTGTTATCGCCACTGGTATTGATCATAAAAAGGCCGGTACACGCCAGGAAAATAAGACTGGTCGTACGCCATTTGACAGTACGCCAGCTGGTTCTGCTGGTTCAGCAGCGCCGAGCGAAGCGGCACCCGTTAACAACGATCCGTTTGGTAACTGGGACATCCGTCAGCAACCAACGACAAACAACCGTCCAGTTAGTCAACAGGCTGACAGCAGTGAGTTTGCCGGTGTTGAAAAACCAGATTTTGACGTCTTCAATGCTTCTGCTGCAAGCTCAGAAAGCAGTAGTAGCGATGATCAAAGCGAAGATGATGGGTTAGACTTACCACCATTCTTACGCCGTCGTCGGAATCGTAATAAAGACTAAACCTTGCTATTTAGGTAAAGTTCAAGTCAAAACACTTGCGGTCTGCTGTAAAAATCGTTAATTTAGTGGTAACTTCAGGTCACTCATGCATTGAGTGACTTTATTGTTAGAGGGGATGAACATGGCATTTAGCTTTAGTAATTTCTTTGGTACTGATGAACTTGATAATCAACCGACGCAACAGCAAACGGCCGATAAGACGGTGAGTTCGCCGTCTTCTGTCAATGGTCGTCGTCCAGCTAAGGTTGTGGACATGAGTGGCCGAAGTGCGTCAACCAATCATATTGCGTTGTTTGAACCCCGGATTTATTCTGACGTGAAGGGAATTGCGCAACAATTATTAGAAAATCAGGCGGTAATCATTAACTTTGATAAGTTAGATGATCAGTCCAGCAAACGGATCGTTGATTTTTTGACAGGAACAGTGTTTGCCATTAGTGGAGAAATAAAGCGGGTCGGCGATACGATTTTTCTGTGCACGCCCAATAATTTCGAAGTTTCTGGTGATCTGAGTTCTCGATTTGATCAGGATTCTTCGGCTTTTAAGTAAGCTACAATGGAACCGTCGCGAATGGAGAAACGTAAGTGATTAGTTTTTTATTTACCATCCTTAACTGGGGTTTTGAGTTATACACGTTTGCAATCATTGTTTACGTGTTGTTATCGTGGTTTCCCGGTGCCTATGCGACATCATTTGGGCAGTTTTTAGCAAGAATCTGTGAACCTTATCTACGACTTTTTGATTTCATTCCCCCAATCTTTGGTTTAAGTTTTGCACCGGTCGTCGCAATTATCGTGCTGGGTTTAGTACAATACGGATTGTTTGGCGTATTGTCGACGGTTACGAGTTTTTAGGAGTAAACTATGGATGTTCAGGAGAATATTAATCAACATTTCCGACCTGAAGAAGCCCCGTTCATTACAGAGGCAGAAACATGGATTGCGACTGCAGTTAGTCAGTATCGACCGTATTTAACCGGTTTTCTCAATCCACGCCAAATGTATATTTTGCAGACGTTGGTTAATGGTCAGGATGGCGTTCGGGTTCACTTTAATGGTGGGTACTCATCGGCAGAGCAACAGCGGGCGCTCGTTTATCCTGATTATTATGTGCCACAGACGACCGATTTTGAGTTACAATTATTTGAAATCGTTTATCCAACCAAGTTCGCGGAGTTGCATCATTCACAAATTTTAGGCACACTTGCCAATTTGGGTATTGATTCAACGATTTTCGGCGATATTGTTTCGGATAATGGTATCTGGCAGGTGTTTGTTGCTGAAAATATGGCTTCGTTTTTTAAGCTTCAAGTTGACCACATCGGTAAGATCAAGGTTCACCTCAGCGAGCGGGCATTGACCGATGTGGTTTTACCCAAGATTGATTGGGAGCAGGCGTCTGGTCTGGTTGCTTCGCTGCGACTCGATGCAGTCGTCGCTGAGGGCTTCAATTTGTCCCGCAACCGTGTTAAAAGCATTATCGAAAATGGTGATGTGCGGCTAAATTGGATGACAAATCAACATCCCGATGCAGCGCTTGGTGCTGGCGACATGATTTCAGTGCGTCACTTTGGTCGGGTACGGTTAGATGCCGTAAATGGTAAAACTCGTAAAGATAAAATAAAAATCGACTTGTCAGTCGTGCGTAGTTAATTTATGCTTAGGAGTGTATGAAAACGTAAGTTAATTACGGATTTCGTTTCGGATGGAGGAAGTCACTATGGCATTAAGTCCAATGGATATTCACAATAAAGAGTTTACACGCAAGGGGCGTAATGGTTACGCCGCTCAGGAAGTCGATGATTTCTTAGATGAAGTTATCGCCAGTTATCAACAAGTTTTGAACCAAAATAAAGACTTGCAGGATCAACTTGATAAAGCCAACCATAACTTGAGTCAATACGATGAAATGAAGAACTCATTGAATCAATCGATTTTGGTTGCACAAGAGGCTGCTGACAAAGTTAAGCAGGAAGCTAATACTCAAGCTAACAGTGTTTCTCGTGAGGCTCAACAACAGGCTCAGGCCGTTGTGGCTGAAGCTCAGGCTAAGGCTGGTCAGATTACTTCTGATGCAGCTAATAACGCTGCTCGTTTGAACAACGAAAGTAACGCTTTACGTGAAGAAACGAAGACGTTCCAATCACGTTTGGCCGCTATGTTGCAATCACAATTGGATCTTGTTCATTCGGACAATTGGAATGAGTTATTGCAGCCAACTGGATTAGAAAGTTATCCTGAATTGCAGGATGCTATTTCGAAGACGCGGCCATCACATTTGGCATCGTCACCAGCAACCGTTGGTCAAACATCACCAGCACCAACCAGCGATAATTCACCAGTAACTGCTGATCAACCACAAACGGTTGTGATCTTCCCTGAAAATAGTGGTACTGGCAGTAACGCAAGTGAGGCGCAATCAGTAACGCGTGACGCTGAATCTACGTCAGCATCAGACGACCCAACTAAATAATTATTCATTTGAACACTAAAAACAATGCTTAATCGGCGTCCGAACAGCGAGCTGACATTATGGTGAGAGTTTAGCCGGCACCGTCGTTTAAGTTATCATTTTAGGTAATGCTGTTCTGAACGCCGTCACTGGTAGTAAGAGCAACCGGCGCCGTCCGCTATCCGGAAATAAGGAGTTTGGCTAATTGTTAAAGCCATCGTCGCATTGTGTTGATGATTGACTTTTCAATGGCTACAGCTGAACTCAAACTTAGGTGGTACCACGATAAACTCGTCCTGATTAGATACAGGACGAGTTTTTTTATTTGATGTCTTTCTGGTGGTGCCAGCTGTTAACCATGATTTTAAATTAACTAAGGAGGACGATTAAATGCGCATTAAAGAGACCTTGAACCTGAATAAAACAGGTTTTCCGATGCGGGGCAATTTACCCGTTACGGAAGCTCAACGTCAAGCCGTTTGGGCTGAAAATAAAGTGTATGAACAGCGTCAAAAATTAAATGAAGGGAAACCAACGTTTGTACTCCATGATGGCCCGCCATATGCTAATGGTGACATTCATATCGGCCATGCGATGAATAAAATCAGCAAAGACTTTATTGTTCGCTACAAGTCGATGAGTGGTTATCGCGCACCGTACGTTCCTGGTTGGGATACGCATGGCTTGCCAACCGAACAGGCACTGACGAACCAAGGTGTTGATCGTAAGTCAATGTCGACCGCCGAATTTCGTGAGCTTTGTCGTAAATTTGTGCTTAAAGAAATTGACAAGCAACGGAATGGTTTCAAACGTTTAGGTGTAGCTGGTGATTGGGATCACCCATACATTACCTTACAGCCTGAATATGAAGCCGCCCAAGTCCGTGTCTTCGCTGAGTTCGTGAAGAAGGGCTACATTTTCCGTGGACAGAAACCAGTTTACTGGTCATGGTCCTCAGAATCTGCTTTAGCTGAGGCCGAAGTTGATTATAAGGACGTTGAATCGCCATCGGCATTCTTTGCTGAACAAGTGAAGGATGGGCACGGTTTATTAGATGACAACACTTACTTCGTTGTATGGACAACCACGCCATGGACAATTCCAGCTTCAGAGGGGATTACGGTTGATGCTGGATTTGATTACGCCGTTGTACAGCCAAAGGGTGAAACACGTAAGTTTGTCGTTGCTGAACAATTACTCAGTTCGGTTTCTGAGACACTTGGTTGGGAAGACGTTAAGACGTTGCAAACCTTGAAGGGTGCCCAACTTGAGAAGATGACTGCTCATCACCCATATTATGATCGTGATTTACTGGTCATGAACGGTAACTTTGTAACACTGGACGCTGGGACTGGATTGGTCCACACAGCACCTGGTTTTGGGGAAGATGACTTCAATGTCGGAACTAAGTACGGCCTGCCTGTCTTTTCACCAGTTGATGGTCAAGGGAAGATGACTGCCGATGCACCTGGCTTTGAGGGTGTCTTCTACGAAGATGCTAACAAAATCAGTTTGGACAAACTGAAGGAAAAGAACCTGTTACTTAAGTACATGCCATATACGCATAGTTACCCATTCGACTGGCGGACGAAGAAGCCAATCATTTTCCGGGCAACACCACAATGGTTTGCCAGTGTTTCTGCCTTCAGACAAGACATTTTGGATGCTTTAGATGATGTGAAATTCTACCCAGATTGGGGCAAACGTCGTCTGTATAACATGATCAAGGATCGTGGCGACTGGGTTATCTCACGTCAGCGGGCCTGGGGTGTTCCACTGCCGATTTTCTACGCGGAAGACGGCACGCCAATCATGACACCAGAAACAATTGATCATGTTGCTGATCTTTTTGCCAAACATGGTTCCAACTACTGGTTCGAACATGATGCCAAAGAATTATTGCCTGATGACTTTACCTCTGAACATTCGCCAAATGGCCAGTTTACGAAGGAAACTGACATTATGGATGTTTGGTTTGATTCTGGTTCCAGTCACCAAGCTGTGTTGGCAGCACGTCCTGAATTGACGTATCCTGCTGACCTCTACCTTGAGGGATCAGACCAGTATCGTGGCTGGTTCAACTCCAGTTTAATTACGTCTGTCGCGGTTTCTGGTAAGGCGCCGTATAAAGCTGTTATGAGCCAAGGGTTTACATTGGACAAGAACGGCAAGAAGATGAGCAAGTCGATCGGAAATACGATTGCACCTGACGAAATCATTAAAAAGATGGGTGCTGAAATTCTCCGTTTGTGGGTCGCATCTGTTGACTCATCTGCTGACGTGCGGGTATCAATGGAAAGCTTCACGCAAATTTCCGAAAGTTACCGGAAGTTACGGAATACAATGCGGTTTATGTTGTCGAACGTAACTGACTTCGATCCTGCCAAGAACACGGTACCTTACGCTGATTTGGCTGGTGCGGATCGTTACCTGCTCAGTCGGTTGAACGACTTGGTAGAACAGGTGCGCGCAGATTATGAGAAGTATGACTTCATTGATTTATACAAACTGCTCTTATCATTTGTAACCAATGATTTGTCGGCTTTCTACCTTGATTTTGCCAAGGATATTTTGTATATCGATGCAGCAGATTCAAAGACGCGGCGGAGCATGCAAACAGTGCTTTATCAAGTGTTGGTTCGGATGACGACCTTGATGACGCCACTATTGCCACATACGGCTGAAGAAATCTGGCCATTTTTGCATGAAAAACCAGAATTTGCGCAATTAGCAGAAATGCCAAACGTAGAACCTGAATGGCAAAATGAGGCTCTGATCGGTCGCTGGGCGGACTTTATGACGTTACGTTCCGACGTCCTGAAGTCACTTGAAGAGGCGCGTGATGCTAAGCTGATTGGCCGTCCAATGGAAGCTGCGCTGGATCTGTATGTGAGTGATCATAATGCTGAGATGCTCGAACACTTACACAGTAACGTGGCCCAGCTGCTCATTGTGTCTCAACTTCAGGTTCACCCGTTGTCAGAGGCACCAGAAACGGCTGACAAGTACGAAGATGTTGCGGTTGTGGTCAGCCATGCCACCGGTGATGTTTGTCAACGATGCCGGATGATCAAGCAGGACGTTGGTTCTGACGATGCTTATCCGGCTTTATGTGACCGTTGTGCAAAGATTGTTCGTGCTGAATATCCTGAATCAGTTACTGAAGGATTAGAGAAGTAGGCTTTTTGTAAATGATCTTCGCATGGTTAGGATTGGGTAATCAGATAAGCTATTTCTGAAAATGATTCCTAATAAAAAAAGATTTCATTCCCGTTTTGGTTGGGAATGAAATCTTTTTAGTTTAAAGACTGAAGTGATCCTTTTTAGGGACGAATTTTTTGATTCGGATTCAAACGGCCCTGCCAATTAATAACTTACATTGTGTAAGTCGTTTGACCATGCAAAATACAGTTAAGGTGTTACAATAGCTTCGGTAAAAGAGTGATTGAGGTTGTTATTGAGGTAAGAGCTCGATAGCACGGTGACGAAGGGGGTTTAAACCATGACGACAAGTATTCAGTCCATTCAGGTTATTTTGGCCAAGATGCAAGCAGCGCTTGATGATCCGGCTGTGGCAGATCGTCCTGAATTGACGCACTTATTGCAACAGCAGCGAGGGCGCTTAAATTCTGGCGATTATGGCACCGGATTACGGCATTTGCAAGGCTTGTTAAGTCGTTATGCGTTGACCCACGCATTTGACGTACCAAGTAGCGTTCAACGGTTAAATGTTGAATTGATTCGGCAGTTACGTGGCTTTGACGTATTGCTGGCTACACAACGGTAGTCTGGTTAACAAAAAAATCGATTTCCCTGAAGGTGTTATCATCTCCAAGGAAATCGATTTTTTTATAAAGAACACTTAATCAGCTATTTCAGCGCGGCGGTTTTTAACGAATGACTTCGCGAATGCGGTGAGGTCAATTTCAAAAAAGTCCGCAATGAAAAATAAGTTACCAGTCGAAACATTGGTGCCGTTCTCGTAACGAGACAGCATGCCTGCTGATAAATTAAGTCCATAGCGTTCGTTTAACGTTGCAGCCAACTGCCTTAACGTCATGTGCTTGCCAAGCCGCTGTTCTTTTAATAAAACTCCCAACAAGTTAGCCACCTCCTATAATTGTGGTTGATGTGCTTGTGAATCTATAGAAACAAGAAAATTATACAAGTGTGTGATAAAAACGCAACTTGTTTTGTCACTTGGTTTTCCAAATAAATGATTTAACAAAGCAAGTACTTGCAATGAAAAAGGGTCTAAGTCGGCTTTTATACAGGGCAGTGTATAACATAAGTAAAACCTTTTCACAAATATTAATTAACTAATAATGTTGTTTTAGTAGGGTTTTGAAGGGTTCTAAGTCACTTTTAAAGAAAATGTATTAAAAAATTGCAAAGTTTTTCGTTTGAACGTTAAGTTTGTGATCTGATATCGCTGAAGGTGGAAAAAATGCTGAATTTTTCATATACTTATTATCAAGTCTAACTGGAAAGAAGAACATAATGGCAAAATTTACTGATGGTCGTGAACATGGCGTTGTGAAGACGTTTGACCAGGAAAAAGGGTTTGGTTTTATCGCTGTGAAGGGCAATCCTGATGTGTTCGTGCATTTTTCTGCAATTGAAGAGTCAGGTTATAAAACATTGACACCTGGCGACCATGTCGAATTTGTGGTTGTCGAGGGTATTCGCGGACCTCAGGCAGCGAAAGTTAAACGTGTGACAGAGACGGAGGCAGACCAAGGATGAATTTCGAAGAGAAAGTCACAGCAGTAGCACCTAAATACCACGGTGCAATTATCGATGTTGAAAATCAAACGGTGATGTTGCCAAACGGACAGACGGCTCATCGCGACGTTGTTCACCATGCTGATGCGGTCGCCATGTTGGCCATTACCGAGGATGGTAAGGCCATTTTTGAAGAACAATGGCGGGCACCGGTTGCTGAAACGACATTGGAAATTCCGGCCGGTAAGTTGGACGACCGTGATCGTGACAACGCGAAGGCTGCCGCAATCAGAGAACTAAACGAGGAAACCCGTTACGCTGCAAGCGAAATTCATGAAGTTTGCGGTTTTTATACTTCGGCTGGTTTTACGGATGAGTACATGACGCTGTATTTAGTGACCGGTTTAAAACCTGTCACAACAGAATTGCCGCAGGACGCTGATGAAAATATTGTGTTACATGAATACACATTGGCAGAGACCAAGCAATTGTTGGACGATGGCAAATTAAAAGATCAGAAGACGATTACCGCTGTGTACTACTGGCAATTGTTAGAGGCTGGGCTAGTTAAACCAAAAGATTAGCGTACCCAAAAGACAAGTAGCAGATATTTTTGCGAGGGATGAAGATATGAACGACGATCAGAATAAGGATCATTTGACGCGCGAGCAGTACCGTCAACAAAGTGCTCAGCAGACTGATTATGAGAGTCAGCCAGACAGTGAAGGCGAAGATGAACCAACTCGGAGTCGTTTGCATCGTCAACGACGATCATCTACGTCGGAACCAGAGGCTAACGCATCATTTGATGGTGAACCTAACCAGCCTAGTGATGAACTAACGAGTCGAATGCAAGCAACGGGGCCATTAACTCCTGAGCAAAAACAAAAACGGTTGGCGCATCGTTTGAATATTGCCATCATTGTTTTGGTTATATTAATCGTGCTTGTCTATCTCATTTTGCGGTTTGTGGGTTAAAGACGGATTGATGCCCAACCGCGGATTCAGAAGCTGGGCGGCAATGCGAAGGTAATGGGCATGTTGCCCAAACATCAACGACAGGGAGAAAATGAATGAAATTTGGAATTTTGTGTGCCATGGATGAAGAAATCAAGGAATTAAAGGCACAATTGAGCAGTGAAACAACGACCACGGTTGGCAAGGTGGATTTTTTCAGCGGTCAAATTAACGGTAGTGAGGTCGTGTTGGTTCGTTCAGGCATTGGTAAGGTTGAAGCCGGTCTAACAACGGCATTGCTCATCACGAACTTTGACGTAGACGTTGTCATTAATAGTGGTTCTGCTGGTGGTATCGGTACTGGATTGACGGTGGGTGACGTTGTTATCGCTGATGAAACAGCGTACTGGGACGTTGATGCAACGGCGTTTGATTATGTATATGGTCAGCTGCCACAACAACCAGCTCGATTTAAAGCCTCGGATAAATGGGCCGATGAAATCATTAAGGCAGCTGATGCTACCGGTTTAGCTGTTAAACGTGGTTTAATCGTCACAGGTGATTCGTTTGTTGCGAGTGATGAAACCATTAAAGACATCAAAACACATTTTCCTGAAGCGGTAAGTTGTGAAATGGAAGGTGCTGCTGTGGGACAAGTGGCGCATCAATTCGATGTGCCATACTTGGTCATCCGTGCCATGAGTGACACGGGTAACGGTGATGCAGGTGTTTCTTTCGATGAATTTATCATCGAGGCCGGCAAACGTTCCGCCAACATGTTACTAAACTTTTTTGAGCGGGAAGCAAAATAAAGAGTGATGCCGAAGCCCTGGGAGAAGCTGAGCAATAACGTGGAAGACGAAGCATTCGGTGAGTTTCCGAATGAGGCGGCTTTCAGGTTATGCGCAGGCTTCTGGGCGACAGGTGCACGTTTAGGAAGAGTGATGCCGCAGCTCGGGAAGGTCCGAGCAACAACGTAAAGGTGGCAGCGTGCAAGCGCACTTTGCTTGTGGGGTGACAGCTTTGGGTTGTGCACAGGGCCTTGAGCAACAGGTGCACGTTTAAGAAGAGTGATGCCTTACTTCGGGTGAATCCGAGCAATAAGAAACAAGGCGAATGATTCGGTGGTTTGCCGAATGCTTTGACTTGTGGCTTATGCACAGGATTCAGAAGTCAGGTGCACGTTTAAAAGAGTGATGCCGAAGCACGGCATCACTCAAGCAATAAAACAGGAGGCAGGATTGTGAAGCATATTTATTTAGACAACGCTGCCACCACGCCAATGAGTGACGAGGTGGTCGCAACCATGATGGACCAGATGAAAAACGACTTTGGTAATGCCAGTTCTGTCCATGCGTTTGGTCGGAAGGCCCGGTCGGTGCTGGATGATGCGCGCCATGTGATTGCACAAAGTATCAATGCGAATGACGATGAGATTGTGTTTACTGCTGGTGGCACGGAAAGTAATAATACGGCATGGATGCAAACGGCTATTGCCCGCAAGAATCTTGGCCGGCGAATTATTACGACTGCGATTGAGCACGAATCCATTATGAAAACGGCGGCGTGGCTTGGCGATAACGGTTATGACATTGTCTATCTGCCAGTCAACGAACAAGGTGAGATTAACATGGCCGACTTAAAGGCCGCGTTAACAGACGATACGATTTTAGTTTCCATTATGACAGGAAATAATGAAGTTGGTTCGACGATGCCGATTCATGAAATTGGCGAGTTGTTGAAGGATCATCAGGCGTGGTTCCATACGGATGCGGTTCAGGCCTTTGGATTGTTAGACATCGACGTCAAACGTGATCATATCGATATGTTGTCGACCTCAGCGCATAAAATCAACGGACCCAAACAGATGGGTTTTCTATATCGTCGCGATGGGATATCATTCCCAAGTTTCATAAAGGGTGGCGACCAAGAAGACAAACGACGTGCCGGCACAGAGAATATTCCGGCCATCGCAGGTTTTGCGACGGCTGTGAAAGCTTTGACACCTGCGGAAAAAGCACATCGTCAAGAAAAATATGCTGGATTTAAACAGTATGTTATTGATGGCTTAACAAAGGCTCAGGTTGATTTCGAACTGAACGGCAGTTTGAAGTCGGACAATCTGCAGCATGTGATTAATCTGTGGATTAAGGGAATTCCCAACGATGTTACGCTCACCAATCTTGATTTGGCTGGCGTGGCGGTCTCTGCTGGTTCAGCATGTACGGCAGGCTCTTTAGATCCTAGTCATGTTCTAGTCGCAATGTTTGGCAAGGATAACCCGCGTGTCATGCAGTCGATTCGGTTAAGCTTTGGCCGTTACACGACAACGGCAGATCTGGATGCCTTTATTGAGGCGATGGCAGCAATGACGGCTCGGTTACAACCACAAATGGCAGGAAGGAAGGGGCTCTAATGGCATTTGAACAAACAGTTCAGGTTCCTGGGGATGACCGCATTTTTACTCTCAGTGATCAATTGAAGAAGTACACGTTGCGCGATCTTGGTTTTATGGAAACTAATGCTGGTGGCTTCAGTTTGGAACGACCACTGGATCCGGCTGCTGGGTTAGCTAAATCAATCAAACTGCGCGTGTTGATCAACAAACAATTGAACGGTTTTAAAATGGGCACCGTCAATCCCAGTGGTACAGGTAACGTGAACATCTTTACCAACGCTAATCATGATGAATTGGTCGAACAGTATGGTTATCAAATTGATAACTTGATCGAGCGCCATGTGATTGCAGTTCAAACAAAATAAACGAGAGTGGGACATAACATAACACGTTTTGGCCTTCTCAGGTAACGCGAATAAGGCGTTTATGGGGTGTTTGACCATGAATGCCTTATTCGCGTTAGATGAGCAAAAGTCAGTGTAATGTCCCGCGTTTGCGGCAATTTATTAGAAATTGAGTTGAGGCATGATGTCTTAGCTTCTTTTTTAGATATTGAAGTTTAGACATGTTATGCAAAATGAGCGAGGCCAAGTTAGACGGATACATCTGATGAAAATATGCCAAATCGCAACTAAAAGTAGCGAAAGGGCGTCAATTTTGAAACAGAGCTGTGAAAGTAACGTTAATTCGGTGGGCTATCCGAATTTAGGTTACGGACGAGCTTGAAAACTCGTGGGTTTTGAGGTTTCAAGTCGAGGTCAAAGACCGCAAAGCGGGCTGATACCGGTCCACACAGCGTCGTTTCAAAATTGACAACCGCAAGCGGTCATTTTTACTGTTTTTGCCACGTTTTACAAAACACAAATGTGACACCGTCTACTACCAACAGGTGTCACTTGAATTTTGTAAGTGCGTCCTGTTATACTGTTAAGCACTGATAATAACGACCTTCAAATCGTTGATTCTCAGAATCTAATTGAAATGATGGTGATACCATGACTGATCAAGCAGTTGATCATTCACATACCCGTGTTGTCGTCGGCATGAGTGGTGGGGTAGATTCGTCAGTGACAGCGTTGTTGCTAAAGCGACAGGGCTACGACGTGGTTGGTGTGTTCATGAAAAATTGGGACGACACCGATGACAATGGCGTATGTACGGCGACGGAAGATTACAAGGACGTGGCTAAGGTGGCCAGCAAGATTGGCATTCCTTACTACTCTGTTAACTTTGAAAAGGAATATTGGGATCGTGTGTTCACGTACTTCTTGGATGAGTACAAAAAGGGCCGTACTCCTAACCCAGATGTTGTTTGTAACAAGGAGATCAAGTTCAAGGCCTTCTTAGATTACGCATTAGAGTTGGGTGCGGACTACATTGCAACGGGTCACTATGCTCGTGTGACTCATGACGAGGATGGTCACAGTCATTTATTGCGTGGCCTAGATGGCAACAAGGATCAAACGTACTTCTTAAGTCAGCTTTCTTCTGATCAGTTGGATCGTGTGTTATTCCCACTGGGTGAAATGGAGAAGCCACAGGTTCGTGAAATTGCGGAAGAGGCCGGTTTGGCAACTGCCGAGAAGAAGGACTCTGTTGGTATTTGCTTCATTGGTGAGAAGAACTGGAAGGGTTTCTTGAACCAGTATTTGCCTGCCCAAGAGGGGAAGATGATGACCCTTGATGGTAAGCAGATGGGGACTCATTATGGCTTGATGAATTACACGATTGGTCAGCGTAAAGGGCTCGGTATTGGTGGTCAAAAGCAAGGTGATGAGCCTTGGTTTGTGATCGGCAAGGATCTCTCAAAGAACATTTTGTATGTGGGCCAAGGATTCAATAATCCGCACTTGTTAGCAACCAAGTTATCCGCATCAGATCTGAACTGGGTTAACCCAAGTGATGACAATGATTTCCACGTAACCGCCAAGTTCCGTTACCGTCAAAAGGACACTGGTGTGACCGTTCACTTGAATGATGAGAGAACGGTTGCCACCGTGACGTTTGATCAACCTGTTCGTGCGATTACGCCCGGCCAGGCAGTTGTTTTCTATGATGGGGACGAATGTTTAGGTAGTGGTATCATCGATGCAGCCTACAACGAAGCACGTGAATTACAATACATTTAAAGCTTGTTTGTAAACTGCAGCCAAGGTGTTCTAGCCGTAGGTTGGTTTTGCAAACGTAAAGGAGTCGTCAAACCAGTTGAGTTGGTTTGACGGCCTTTTTTGTGACATAATATAGGCACATTATTTACTTTAGGGCGGGGTTACTGTGACTAAACTGTACTTTATTCGACATGGCAAAACACAATGGAATTTAGAGGGGCGTTATCAAGGCGCCAATGGTGATTCACCGTTGCTGCGGAGCAGTTATGACGAAATCGATCAGTTGGCTGATTATTTGCATGACGTACCGTTTAAACACGTGTATGCGAGTCCAATCAAACGTGCGCGCATGACCGCCATCCACTTAATGGCAGGTCTTCATCAGGGTGTGCCGCTGACGCTGGATTCCGGTTTACGAGAGTTTGAACTGGGTAAAATGGAAGGCATGTATTTTGATGATGTCAAACGGCAATTTCCCGAGGAGTACGATGGTTTTCGTTTTCATGCGGAAAACTACGACCCGACTGCTATTGGCGGCGAAACATTTGAAGATGTCATTGCCCGGATGGATCCAGTCATTCGGCGGGCGGCTGCTTGTCATCCCGACGACAATGACAACCTGTTGTTTGTCTCACACGGGGCGGCCTTGAATGCCGGCATTAACGGGCTGCTGCACATTCCGTTGGCGCAAATGCGTGCTAAGGGCGGTTTATCGAATACCAGTACCACAATTCTTGAAACGGTGGATGGTGGTCAACACTTTAAGTTGCTAGTCCGCAATTTGACGGCGTACTTAGAGGAATCGCCAGATGCCACCAACACGATTTAACGAGGAGGCGGGCACACAACAACATGAGTGAAAAACATGATGATCAGACAGCCAACGCTGCTCAGGCGGAGGCCAAGCAGGCGGTTTCACGTTTGGTGAAACAAATTGATGCAAACCCCAACGATTTTCATTTGTACTACCAATTGGCCACGGTGCTGACCGAAATGCAGGATTATGAACAGGCCGAGGAGTTGTTGATGAAGGCACAGGGCTTGTTTGTCAAAGATGAAGGCGCACAATCATTACTGAACTATGGTTTAGGTAACGTGTACTATCAGGCGGCTTCCTACGATAAAGCCGTGTCTGCATTTAGCAAGGTAAAAGACGAGAAGCTGCGCTTGGAAGCTTATCAAATGATGGCCCAAACAGCGATGCAACAAAACCAGTATCAAAAAGCATTTGCATTTGCATTAACGGTTCACGATGCAAAGCCAAAAGATGCGAGTGTTAATGCTTTATTGGGCGATATTTTGATGGCCATGGGTAACTTTAACCAGGCGGCAGATTTCTATGATCAGTCGTTAGCGGCAGATAATCAAAATGGGCATGTTTATTTTAGCCGCGGCTTGACGGCCATGGTATTGGAACAAGATGCTACGCCATTTATGAATGCTGCTAAACGTTTGGACCCTGATTTTGTCAAACGGAGTCAACAACGTGTTAACGATATTGCAACGGTAGTCAACAAACGTCATCAAGATGGCGATCAACAAGCAAAATAATTGAAATTAACGAATGGAGGTAACCAACATGGCCGAGTCAATGTCGCTATTTGACGACAACACCAGTTTTAAACCCAATTATGTCGTGGGTAAGGTCGCCGCCATTTTTTTTAGTAGTTCTGATTCTTTTTATAAGGTTCTGCTGGTTCACGTGGATCAAACGGACTTGGACTGGATTGAGGACGAAATTGTTGTCACCGGTTCATTTGGTGACGTGGCGGAAGAAGGCACCTACCGTTTCATCGGCAAGGTTGTGGACCATCCCAAATATGGCAAACAGTTTAATGCCAGTAATTATGAAAATGAGACGCCGACTTCTAAAACGGGCTTGGTCAAATATTTATCTAGCGATCAGTTTCCCGGTCTGGGGAAAAAAACAGCGGAGCGAATCGTTGAAACCCTTGGCACCGGCGTAATCGACAAGGTCGTCAAAAATCCCGATGTCTTAAAGCCCATCGGGTTAAAAAAGTCTGTCGCTGATCACCTGATTGAAGTTCTGACCGAAAATCACGGTACGGAACAGATTATCATCGGCCTCAATGGTTTCGGTTTTGGCAGCCAGTTGGCCAGCACGATTTATGAAAAATACAAGCAGGACACGCTTCATGTTATTCAAGAAAATCCCTATCAGTTGGTAGAAGATATCAACGGGGTGAGTTTCAAACGGGCGGATCAAATTGCTGAACAATTAGGTTTTGATGCGGATGCGCCAGGCCGGTTACGGGCAGCATTGTTGGAAACAATCAGTGATATTTGTTTTGCTTCCGGAAATACGTTTGCCGAGCTAAAGCCATTGATTCACGATGCCACGGCATTGCTAGAATCTGCGCGAAACGTGCAAATTTCACCAGATATGCTGGCCAATCAATTAATTGCCATGGCGAAAGATCAGCTCATCGTCGGCAATGGACAACAGGTCTACCTGAAGTCACTGTATGATACTGAGTGGGATAGTGCTGAACACCTGATGCGTTTGCAACAACAGCAGGAGCGATTGTTGCCTAAAGACGTTGATTTGGATCACGAGGTGCGACTCGTCGAAAAGCAATTGGGGATCACATACGACGATGCTCAAAAAGACGCGTTAGTGGCCGCAATTTCCTCGCCGGTCTATTTACTCACAGGTGGTCCCGGAACGGGTAAGACGACGATTATTAACGGGATTGTCGCCTTGTTTGCACGAATCCATGAATTGTCACTGGATATCAATGAGTATGAGGATGGCACCTTTCCGATTTTATTAGCGGCGCCAACTGGCCGGGCGGCTAAGCGGATGAGTGAAGTGACAGATTTACCTGCTAGCACGATTCATCGTTTGCTTGGCTTGACCGGGCGTGAAGATGAGGCCACACAATCTTCAGACAAAGATCTTGAGGGCGGACTGCTCATCGTGGACGAAATGTCGATGGTGGACGCGTTTCTCTTTAGAACATTGATTCAGGCTGTGCCTAACCACATGCAGGTGATTTTGGTTGGGGACCAGGATCAATTGCCTTCAGTCGGTCCAGGACAGGTGTTTGCTGACCTGTTGAAGTCAGACTGTCTGCCATCCACTGAGTTGACAACAATCTATCGTCAAGATGACAGTTCTTCGATTATTCCTTTGGCACATGCTATCAAACATGGCGAATTGCCAGCCGATTTTACGGTTAATCAAACGGATCGTAGCTTTTTCGCAGCGCGACCCTATCAAGTTGTGCCGCTAGTCAACCAGGTCGTCGCCCGTGCGAAGTCGCGTGGCTTTGCCAAAACGGATATTCAGGTTCTGGCACCCATGTACCGGGGGGCTGCCGGCATCAATGCGTTAAACACGGCCCTTCAGGACACTTTGAATCCTAAAACGAGTGCGCGGACGAAAGAAGTTGAGGCTCACAACGAGCATTTTCGGATTGGTGACAAGGTGTTGCACCTGGTTAACAGTCCGGAAAATAATGTTTTTAATGGCGACATGGGTGAAATCGTCGGGATTGATTTAGCCACCGATAAGACCAACGAGGACAAGGTCGACAAATTAACCATTGCCTTTGATCAAACAGAGGTCACGTACGGACGCGCTCAGTTTGACCGGGTAACGCTGGCCTATTGTGTCTCCATTCATAAGGCGCAGGGGTCACAGTTCAAACTGGTGATTTTGCCCTTGGTACCCCAGTTTCGCCGGATGCTACAGCGTAATCTGCTTTATACAGCGGTAACGCGAGCACAACAGTGGTTGATTCTGGTTGGTGATGAACAATCCTTTGCAGAAGCCGCTGCGAATAAATCTGCCAACCGGCAAACGACACTGCAAGCCCGGTTGCGACAGGTATTCAAACATGAGGGCGACGACACTGCTGAGGTGGTGGATCAGACGGCACCAAGTTCAACTAGTGATGGCAGCGTTGCTGATGCTAGTGCTAGTGCAACAATGGTCGACGCAGAGGCACCAATCACTCAAGCCACTGGTTCGAATTATGCAACGACATCTGAATCGGCTCAGCTCTCAACGAAGGCAAAAGAAGGGTCCACTAATGTGGAAAAGTCGTCTGCAACCACGCTTGACGAAGAAAGCGGTACACTAGGTGAGCCAAGGCTGACAACGGCCTTAATTCTAAGCGGCAATATCGATCCATTGATTGGAATGGGCAAGTTGACGCCTCAGGATTTTGCGCCGGAAGAAGGTTAACCTAAAGTTAGGGTAAGCGGGGGAGAATGATGACTTCATCAAACAGTGCTTCAAATGTGTCGACGAGTCTTGTAAATGCTGCGATTGAGAAACATTGGCAGCGGAATACAGGGCTGTTTTTAGCCGCTCAGAATTTTTTCTTATTCGGTTCTTCATCGGTCTTTTTTGCGATTTTATGGTACATTGCACTCAAAACGTCATCTGGAACATGGATGATGTTGGCCACGCTCGCGCAAAGTTTGCCACAAATTTTAGTGTCACTATGGGCTGGTGTGTGGGCTGACCGGTCTAACCGCCGGAACCTGCTTATGTGGGCAACGGGGATGGTTACCGTTGTGACGTTGGGCATTGCTCTGATGTTTTATTTTGGCTGGCGTGATTTATGGCTCTTGCTACTAATCGCCGCTGTTCGTTCGATGGGAACGGGGGTGGAGATGCCTGTCGGCAATGCGTTGTTACCGCAATTGACGCCGCGTAAACAGTTAACGCGTATGAATGGACTGAACCAGCTGATCAATGCCGTATTATTGCTTATCACACCGATTGTTTCTGGTTTGATTTTAGGAAAACTCGGGATTATCTTTATTTTTATCGTGGATGTGGTGACGGCCGGAGTTGGGCTGTTATTACTGGCACTAATCAAGGTTGATCCAGTTGTACTTGATCAGCAAAAGGCAACGGCTGGTGCGGTTACGTCGACGTTGAGCCAAATTGGCGGTGGGCTGAAATTCACCTTCAATCACAGTTTTATGCGCTGGTTTATGATCCTCATTGCGTTAGCGTTTATCATGGTGGCGCCCAGTTCGCAGTTATCAACATTATTTGTTAAACAAACATTTGGTAGCCGAGTGATGTTATTGACGCTTAACGAGTTGCTGTGGACGGCAGGCGCCACCATTGGCGGCATTTGGATCAGTAGCCATCAACAGATTAATCATAAAGTACCTGTTATTGCAGTGGCACTGGCCGTTAGTGGAGTAGCGTTCTTTGCGATGGGCATTCCAGAACCGTTTGCGGTCTATTTGTTCTTTATGTTCATCAGTGGCATTGCGATGCCAATTATTCAGGCGACGAGCAATATATTGATTCAAGAAACCGTGCCGTCAAACATGATGGGCCGCGTCTTTTCCATCTTTCAGATTGTTTCGACTGGGATTTATCCGATTGCAATGTTGTTCTTTGGTCCATTAGCGGATGTGGTGGCAATCAAGTGGTTATTTATGATTACGGGCATCTTGCTGGTTGGGATTGCTTGGTGGTTTAACCACACTTTAGCTAGTCGTGAGCAAACGCCAATCAAGTAAAAGATTGCGGCAGTGCTGGTGAGTGACAAATGTGCGCAAGTTAACCGGTTTTAATTGGGTTTTCCTTGTCATTCACGGGCTTACTTGCGATAATAGGACTATTGAAATGAATTTGTGGAGGCAGTCATGAGTGAAGAAAAGTCTAACGGCAACATTAAGTTGTTTTCACTGAACACCAATCGGCCGTTGGCAGAAAAAATCGCAGCGTCTATTAATATTCCGCTGAGTCCAACTACCATCAGTACGTTTGCTGATGGTGAAATTGCGATTACCATTGATGAAAGCGTTCGTGGGGATGAAGTTTATGTCATCCAATCCGTTAGTGATCCCGTGAACAGTTCGTTCATGCAAGTGATGATTATGGTTGATGCGTTGCGGCGTGCTAGTGCCGGTGAAATCAATGTGGTGCTGCCTTACTATGGGTATGCACGGGCAGATCGCAAAGCGCGTCCCCGCGAACCAATTACAGCCAAGTTAGTGGCCAACTTTCTTCAAATTGACGGTGTCGACCGTGTGTTGACGTTAGATTTGCACGCTGATCAAGTTCAGGGGTTCTTCAACATTCCCGTTGATCATCTGTTGGGTGCACCGTTGTTGGCTAAGTACTTTTACACCAACGACTTACTGGATAATATTGTTGTGGTTGCCCCTGATCACGCTGGTGTTTCACGGGCCCGTAACTTTGCTGAGTTATTAAAGGCACCGATTGCAATCATTGATAATCGGTCAGAGGATGAATTTGATCCGGAGCCAGATTCAGTGATCGGTGACGTAAAGGGCAAAACAGCCGTTATTATTGATGACATGATTGATACAGCGGATCGCATGACAGTCTCGGCAGATATTCTTAAATCCAGTGGGGCCAAGGATGTGTATGCGGTAGCGACTCATGCTGTCTTTTCTGGTCGTGCAGCTGAATCATTGGAACAATCAAAGTTAACTAAGGTGATTGTTACGGATTCGATTGCAGTCCCCGCTGAAAAGCAGTTTGATAAGTTGGCCGTCATTTCGGTAGCTGATTTAATTGGTGAAGCTATTTTACGGATTCACAACAATCAGCCGGTCGATGAATTGTTTATTAGCAAGCAAAATCCGGATGTTAAATTAAGATAGACCAATTGATATCTTTTTAAAATAAATCAAAAAATCGTGATATTCGAACAGAATTCACGATTTTTTTGTATCTACAAAAGAGGGGCAATGACACTCATTCTAAAGATAGATTATGCATTAATTTAACAAACAAATTCTTACTTTAACTTATATACCATTAACAAAAAGCGGCGCCAACCCCGCGCCGCAAGCAAGACAAGTTCGTTTTTGCCTGCATTTTACGTTAAAATAAGGCCTGTAAGCATAGATTGAGAGGAGCTAATTGATATGTATCAAGCAAACGAAGAACGGTATGCCAACATGCCCGTTCGCCGGGTTGCTGACACTGGCTTTATGTTGCCAGCGGTCAGTTTTGGACTATGGCGGAATCTAGGAGACGAACAACCTTACGCAAATAGTCGTGAGGTAATGTTGAAGGCGTTTGACAACGGCATTTTCAGTTTCGATAACGCGTCAAATTATGGTCCTAGCAACGGGAGTGCCGAAGAGACGTTCGGTAAAGTTTACGAACAGGATCTGAAGCCATACCGTAATGAATTGGTCATAACGACCAAGGCAGGCTTTCATATGTGGCCTGGACCATACGGCGAATTTTCATCTCGTAAGACATTGATGAATGCATTGGAGTTGTCATTAACCCGAATGCACTTGGATTATGTCGATGTCTTTTATATGCACCGCTTCGACCCACACACCTCACTGGAAGAACAAGTTGAGACGTTGGACCTGATGGTTAAGCAGGGTAAGGCTTTATACGTTGGTGTGTCAAACTTCACTGCAGATCAAACGGCAGCAATCACTAAGTTGTTCAAGGAACACCACACGCCATTTGTTGTTAACCAAAGCAGTTACAACATGATTAATCGTGCTGTTGAGGACGACGGTTTGCTAAACGTACTGAAGGAAAACAAACTAGGATTGGTGGCATACGGACCACTAGCAGAAGGTCTGCTAACTGATCGTTATCTACAGGGGATCCCCGAAGATATGCCAATTCACTGGAGCAATAAGCTGTCTTTGAAACAAGGTACCGACAAAGTGGTTAGCAAGTTAAATGATCTGAACAGCTTGGCGTCCGACCGTGGACAAACTTTGGCACAGATGGCTTTGGCCTGGTTATTACATGATGATGTGGTCACAAGTGTGGTCATTGGTGCCTCACATGTTGACCACTTGTTGGGCAACATCAAGGCAGTTAACAATCTGACCTTCACGACAGATGAGCTTGAACGAATTGAAAGTATCTTAAATCGTTAAAGGGATTCCACACGCTTTCATTCGTGAATATAAAAATAATTATGAGAACGGCGTGGCGAATCTCATTATTTTCTTACAATAATCGTTGACAAGCGATTTTTTGTGCGGTAATCTAATAACAATTTCACATGACCGAAAAACAATTTGAACAGGAAAGTAGTTTTAACAAAACTGTACAGAAAGCCTGCGTATGCTGAGAGCGGGTGAGTCAAGTTAGGATGAAAATGGCCTGCGATTGGTATCGTCGAACCGGCAACTGCTGTCGGTAAGGTGATAATGACTTGGCGCCCATTACCGCGCACACCGCTACTTAGGAATTCTAGACCCTTTCTAGGTGTCGGTTGATGAGGAACTGAATGTAAATTCAGTTCGAACTAGAATGGTAACGCGATAAGCTCGCTTCTAATTTTTATTAGAGGCGGGCTTTTTTCGTTGCCAGAGTTCAGCTTTGTCAGTGAGCGGTTGTGTGAAGTCGGCAAATTAAAAATGAGTCGACATTAATGACCATGTAAATGGATGAAAAAAGGGGTAAATTAACATGAATAAAAGAATTCGTCGTATTTTGTTAGGGACTGCATCTGTACTTGCATTAGGTTTGGTATTAGCAGGTTGTGGCAAGTCTAGTTCGGCTAAGACGACAACAGTTAAAGTTGGTATTGTCGGCACCGACGATGAAAAGATCTGGAAGCCAATTGCTCAGGATGTTAAGAAGAAGGGCATTAACTTAAAAATTGTGACCTTCACTGATTACACCCAGCCCAACCAAGCGTTGAATGATAAGCAGATTGACCTTAACGCCTTTCAGCATTATTACTTCCTTGACCAGTGGAACAAGGCGCACAAAGCAGATTTGACACCGGTTGGTAAAACAGCCGTTGCACCACTTGGATTATTCTCAAAAAAGCTTAAGAAGGTTTCTGAGTTTAAGAAGGGTGATCAGATTGTGATCCCTAACGATGCAACTAATGAAGGCCGTGCCTTAAACTTATTAAAGAACGCCGGTTTGATTAAACTAGACAATGCTAAGTTACCAACGCCTAAGGATGTTACCTCAAATCCAAAGCATTTGAAGATTACGGCGGTGGCTGCTGACCAAACACCACGTTCGCTCGATTCCGCCACGGCTGCAGTTGTTAACAATACTTACGCTGTTGACGCTAAGTTGAACATCAAACACGCCGTTTATGCAGAAAAAATCGACAAGAATGTTAAACCTTACATCAACATTATCGTGTCCCGTAAGGCTGACAAGAACAAGAAAGCTGTCAAAGAAATTGTTAAGGCTTATCAAACCAAGAAGATTGCTGATATCATCAACAAGGACTTTAAAGGTACTGAAAAGCCAGCATGGAATTTGGACATTAAATAATTTCCTTTGTATTATTTAGACAAACATGAACTGGTTTCTCAGTTCACGTTTGCATACATAGAACATTTTTAGTTAACCGTATTGAATTCGAATTAGGAAAGGAACAACCATTATGGCAGCAAACGCACCGATTATTGATTTAAAGGGCATTGATGTAACGTTTAAAGAGGCTGACCGCACTGTGCGGGCCGTTAAAAATGTTGATCTGGAAGTCGCCAAGGGTGACATTTACGGGATCGTTGGCTATTCTGGCGCGGGTAAAAGTACACTCGTGCGGGTAATTAACCAATTACAACGGCAAACATCTGGCAAGGTGACCGTTAGCGGTCAGAATATGGGTGCCTTAAAGGGAAAGGCGCTGCGCCAAGCACGAACAAAGATTGGCATGATCTTCCAGCACTTCAACCTGATGAATGAGCGGACCATCGGTGACAACGTCATGTTTCCACTATTGTTGGGTTCTAAATTGAGTCGGCATGACAAGCAGGCTAAGGTAGATGAACTCTTGGACTTAGTTGGCCTATCCGAAAAGAAAAATGATTATCCAGCCCAGTTATCTGGTGGTCAAAAACAGCGGGTGGCAATCGCCCGGGCATTGGCAAATGATCCGGAAATTTTGATCTCTGACGAAGCGACGTCAGCGCTAGACCCTAAAACGACATCATCAATTCTTGATTTGTTGAAAAACTTGAATGAAAAGTTAGGATTGACGGTTGTGTTGATTACCCACGAAATGCAGGCAGTTAAATCCATCTGTAACAAGGTGGCCGTTATGCAGAGCGGAGAAATCGTTGAACGAGGCGACTTGCTGACGATATTCTCCAAACCAACTCAGCAATTGACAAAAGAATTTATCGAAACGTCTTCTCAGATTGATGCTGCCTTGGCGAACGTTGTTGCCCAGCCAAGTATCCAGCACTTACAAGCAAACGAGAGGTTGGTCGTACTGTCCTATGCGGGTGCATCGACTGATGATCCCTTGATAGCGCAACTGTATGAGCAATTTAAAGTTACACCAAATATTTTGTTTGGAAACGTCGAGATTCTACAAAATACGCCAGTTGGTAATTTGGGCTTGGTGTTAAGTGGAGAAGGCGATGCTGTAGATAAGGCATTGGCTTACGTAAAGGAGCAGGGCGTGACTGTTCGGCAAATCAATGTCGCGGAATATCAGGCAGAACTCGCACGCAAGGCTGCTGAAGCAGACACCAACGCCGAAGGGGAGGCATAAGCATGACAACTATTTTAGCAACGGATTTTTGGACCTCCATTATGCCAAACGTTGTGGCTAACAAGGATGTCTTCATCCAATCAACGTGGGAAACAATATACATGACGCTGGTCTCCGGAATAATTGCCGGCATTCTTGGAATTATTATCGGTATTGCGTTAGTAGTTACAGCACCAGGTGGCATTCTGGCAAACCGGACGACATACTGGATTTTGGATAAACTGGTAAATATCTTCCGGTCCATTCCCTTTATCATCTTATTAGCCGTTATCGCGCCATTCACGCGGTTGCTCGTGGGGACCTCAATTGGTACTACCGCAGCCTTGGTGCCTTTGACAATCGGTACCGCACCATTTTATGCACGTCAGGTTCAAAATGCCTTAGTCGATGTTGACCGTGGCATTATTGAAGCTGCGGAAGCAGTCGGTGCTTCACCAATGCAAATTATTTTCCGTGTTTATTTACGTGAAGCGCTGCCTGATTTAATTCGGACATCGGTTGTTACCGTTATTAGTTTGATCGGACTTACTGCAATGGCTGGTGCCATTGGTGGTGGTGGCCTTGGGAATACTGCGATTAGCATCGGGTATGACCGTTTTGAAAATGACATCACCATCATGGCGATGATTATCATTTTAGCCATCGTCTTTATTATCCAAATATTGGGTGATTTGTGGGCCCGTAAAACTGACCACCGTTAATTTGAATTTTACGAACAAATGGCAGTGATTTCGTTACGACTTTGGGTGCACAATGCGAAATGGCCTCGTCATTCAAAGTCTTGGGCGCAATCCTCGTTTTTGAAAGCATTCTATTTCCCAGTTCGGGGGATAGGATGTTTTTTTGTTTAGCCTTCTTCGCAAAATGATGCGGATATGACATTAACTAATTTTTGTTGATGAATGGGGCGCAACTGTTGGTCAGTCATGATGCGAGTGTTAGACTGAACACAGATAGTGTAATGAACGTGAATCAAAATTTTGTAAAGATAGGGATGATGACATGAATTGGAATTCCACCCGTCGGTCCTTTGACTGGTATAGTTTCATTCTTGGCGTGTTATTTATCATTGCAGCAGGGATTGCTTTTGTGGATCCGGCATCGAGTTTAATGGCATTGGTAGCCATTTTTGGGGCCGTTGCATTACTCAGAGGTATTTATGAGGTATGGTTCCATGATGACGTTCGACGGCTTCTGGGGCGTTCTCCTGTGTGGTTGTTGCTTATGGGGATTTTAGACATTGTAATTGGTGCATTTTTAATCTTTCATCTTGGTATTGGAATGCGTTTGTTACCAATTTTCTTTGCAATATGGTTCATTGTTGATTCATTGACCGGTTTGATTACGTCAGGGTTAATGCGTTCGTTTGACAAACGGTATTTCTGGATCAGCATCGGATTAGATGTACTCGGTCTTATCGTTGGCATTTTATTGTTACTAAAGCCAGTTGTAGCTGCACTAACCCTAGCTACACTAATTGGCATCTACTTCTTCATTGAGGGAGTTCTTCACATTATGCGGGCTTTCTAGAATAAATTAGCGCAATAAAGGGGACCTTGGGTAATGAAGCAAACAGAGACAAACGCTCCGGTTCATAATCGGGGCCTCGTATGGTTGATTAGCGCCATTGTCGCTGCTGTTGTGATTGCAGTTGCGGCGGTTGGTGGTACTGTGTTGTATAAAAATATGACAACAACGAATTATGAATTGGTTGATGCCGCCCAACCGTTGACGTATAAGGGCAAAACGGTCACGGCACACGGGGTAGCTTCGTTCTCACACAAGCAGGCGACTATTACTTCAATGAGTTTTGGCCGTTCTGCAGTGGTGGTAACGGTGGCTCATTATCAGTTTGATAGTAGCAATAAGAAAAAGGCTAAGCCTAACAATATTGCATTAGCTATCTATCAGCTACCACTTGCTGATTTTGAACGCACATATGCTAAGCAATTGGCGACCAACAAGCAGGACAATGTGACTGCGATTAATCAGACGATGAAAGTTGTCAAACCGCAGGCCGGCGTTTACATCGATCATTTGCAGGCTAGTGATCAAAAGCGACTTAATATCGATGCAACGAGTAGCCAAGCGACGTATCAAAAATTGGAAGATGCGTATGCGAGTGCGAGTCGTAAAGTAAAAACACACACACACTTTACGCCAACTAAACGGGTGTACCAGCGAGCCCATAAATTGAATGCTGGCCAAACTAAACAATTTACAAAACTGGCTGATGCCGTTAAATATATGCAAGAAAAAACTGCCCAATAATTAAATTGAGCAGTTTTTTGCGCAGCTAGGAACAAATTGTTATGATTTTGTAATTTCTTGTTTCGAAAACGGTAGACACCTTGATTACATCGGATTCTCTATATTGTCAGGAACATCGTAAGGGCCGTATAGGCATTAGATTACTTAAATTTTTCTGAAATTTGCACAAATGTTTGCGATAATAGTACTCGATAATCAGTTAAGGGGATGGCAATTGATATGCGCATTATGCCAGATTGTCATCGAAACTTTGAAATGAGGGACGAATAACGTATGAGTACACAGCATCAATCTGCACCAAGTGGGGGAAAACGTTACATCAGTAAAATTAAAATCGCTGCATTAGCGGTGATGGTCAGTTTAATGACCATCAGCGTTGTGAGCCAACCTGCGAAGGCGGAAGCACATCATCATTCAGTCGCAAAGGTGGCCACCAAAAAACAGAGTAGCAAAACACAGGCTACATTTTGGCAAGATCTTGGTTATCAAGGCTCTTACAAACGGCAGAGTACACTAGGCAAAAAGCAGATGCTGAATAATACGCTGTTAGTTGTCTTTACGAAAGACCATCAATTTAGGCAGCGTGTGACCACTTCGTTAAGTATGAACGGTATTCAAGAACAAGTGACAGATGGGCAAATAACACAAAAGGGCAATGTGTTAACCTTGGTACCGAAGTCGACGGCAACTGCTGTTTATAAGACTGAAGCGGACTACAAGAAACATGCAGCATCCAACTATCACCGCAGCGGTGAGGCCTTTAAGAGCCAACTGATCTTTGCGAAAGATGGGCAGCCTTTGCAATACCGAGTTGATGTAAAACACAAGCGGTTGACTGGATTGAAGAATAAAGCGACCGTTTCAATGAAACAGTCGTCGGCGAATACCTTAGCAACAGCTCAAGATTATATTAAGCCGATTGAAAATCATTAGTCGTTTAGACTAGCTTTATTGCAGTGTTAGCGGTTACAATTATCTGTGAAGGAGTTGTTTAACATGGCAAAAAGTGAACACAAGAAAGTACAAAGTGAGGATGACATCATAAAGGGGAAGGTCTACGACTACAAGCGTGTGCTTGTTGGTGTTGATGATTCTCCGGATGCACAACTAGCTTACCAGTACGCGGTCAAACAGGCGAAGGAAGATAAATCCGAGCTGGTGATTGTTAGTATCCTTGAAGAACAGGATGTTAATGTTTTTACCGCGTTAAGCAAGGAAATGTTGGATCAACAACGAAAGACGATTCAAGAACGATTAGATAAATATCGTCGGGTCGCCGAAAATTCAGGGGTTAAGTCTGTTAAAACATTGATCGCTGAAGGTGATCCTGGTGAAACAATCGTCAAGCAGGTAATTCCACAAGTTGATCCAGATCTTGTAATTGTCGGCTCGTTGTCTCGGCAAGGGGTTGCCAAGTACTTTGGTAGCCAGGCGGCTTATGTTGCCAAATATTCACCTGTGTCTGTGTTAGTGGTTCGCTAATTAAACTCAATTTTGTTTTGCTGTATCCCACAATGAGGTACAGCTTTTTTAGTTCTATTAATTGGTGGCGTTAATGTAAAGCCGTGAATTGCGCTTACGGTTGTCAATAGTGACACGCTCGTCGTGGGACCGGTTCGAGCCACCTAAAAACCGGCGTCTTTCATCTCGCCACACAGCCTCGGAAAAGCCGCGTCTGTGTGACCGTCCGTGGTGTAAATTCGGAAAACCACCTCATTAACACCACTTTCACGACTCGGTATCACTATTGACGCCCTTCAGCTCATATGGTGATTATCATTGCGCTTATAATAACTGAAAAATGTTGATGTACAAACTGTTTGCCATCAGTTTGTCATAAGAGTGGAGCTGACTAGAAATAGAGTTCCGTGTCGGCAACACTTGGCGGCGAGAACTTGGCCCCTTAGTGTTGCGGGATGACTTATGAGACGATGAGCTTTTCGGCTCATAATCAAGGTAGAAGACTCCAGGTTTTGGGAGGCTGAGACCGGTCCTCATGGAACGGCATTTCTGGTCAGCGCAACGGCAGTATGCTGTATGCTGATTTGACATACTCGAGGAAGTTAAATCAGTTTGATATAAGTAAAGAAAAAGGATGACACCCAAGAGGGCATCATCCGATAGAAAAAATTTATTAAATTAAGCTTTATCAACCGCGTGACCACCGAAACCGTTACGCAATGAAGAAACAACTTTACCAGTAAAGGTATCGTTTTCCATTGAACGGTAACGCATCAACAGAGACATAGCGATAACAGGGGTTGCTACTTGTTGGTTCATAGCTTCTTCAAGAGTCCATTTACCCTCACCAGATGAGTGCATAGTACCCTTGATGTTGTCTAACTTGGCATCGTTAGCAAAAGCGTCTTGAGCCAATTCCATCAGCCATGAACGAACAACTGAACCGCTGTTCCAAAGACGGGCAACGGATTCGTTATCGTAGTCAAACGCACTGTGTTCAAGCACATCGAAACCTTCACCGATAGCTTCCATCATACCGTATTCAATCCCGTTATGAACCATCTTGAGGTAGTGGCCTGAACCAGCTTTACCAGTGTAAAGGTAACCATCTTTTTGGGCGATACCTTCATACAAAGGTTCGAGTGTCTTAAAGGCAGCGGCATCGTTTCCACCAATCATGAAGTTACCATCGTGACGGGCACCAGATTGGCCACCAGAAGTACCACAGTCGAAGAACTTGATTCCTTTTTCTTCAGCCTTTTGAGCATCTGCAACAGAGTCCTTCCAGAAGGAGTTACCACCGTCGATGATGAAGTCACCTTCGTCAAGTAGGTCTAACAGTTGGTCAATCGTTGATTCAGTTGGCTTGCCGGCTGGAACCATAACCCATACGACTTTTGGTGATGGTAATTTAGCAACCATGTCAGCAAGTGAGTCGGCACCTTCAGCACCAGCGGTTACTGCTTGGTTAACAAAGTCCTTGTTTAAGTCAAAACCAACAACTTCGTTTTCATGATCCATCATGTTTTCTGCTAAGTTCAGACCCATTTTGCCTAAACCGATTAACCCTAATTTCATTAGAAAGCTCCTCTTTTAAAATAAATTGTCTGTTGCACATGTTGATTATATGAAAATCATTTACAAATATCAAGATAAATTTTTGAAAAAAGGTTTCAAACCGTTTTCGAAAAGTGCTTCAAATCCGTTTGTATCATAGTTTTGCTTGCATTCAAAACTTATTAGCATTACGCTAAACCGAGATTGAAGACGTTTACATATCACTGACACATGGAGGTTACAACTAATGCTTATTCAGCAGGTTCACATCAACAATCAGAGCGATTTACAAGATGTTCGAATTGAAGACGGTGTTTTTAAAGCAATTGATCAGCATCTAACGCCTAAAGATAACGAGCAGGTGATTGACGCAACCGGCAAATTATTATTGCCACCATTGATTGACCCACATGTTCATTTGGACGCTACCCAAACGGCTGGAGATCCTGAATGGAATCAATCTGGTACATTATTTGATGGTATTCGCATTTGGTCGGAGCGAAAGAAAACGTTAACGATTGAAGATGTTAAGAAACGGGCAAAGGAAACCTTGCGCAAACAGATTGCCAACGGGATTCAGGTTGTGCGTTCACACGTCGATGTAACTGATCCTTCCTTCACTGCTTTAAAAGCACTCTTGGAAGTTAAAAAAGAGATGGCTGATGAGGTAGAACTGCAATTGGTTGCCTTTCCACAAGAAGGCATTTTGTCGTTTCCTCATGGTAGGCAGTTAATGGAAGGGGCCGTTAAGCTGGGGGCAGACGTCATTGGCGGCATTCCTCACTTCGAGTTCACTCGTGAATATGGGATCGAATCGTTACATTTTATTGGTGACTTAGCTCAAAAGTATGATCGCCTGATTGACGTTCACTGCGATGAAATCGACGATCCTGCATCTCGTCATTTGGAGACTTTGGCGACGATTGCATATGAAACAGGCCTGTCTGACCGGGTTACTGCTAGCCACACAACTGCACTAGGCTCTTACAATAATGCGTATGCCTATAAATTATTCCGTTTGCTACGAATGGCAGACATCAATATGATTGCAAACCCGCTTGTAAACACCAATCTAGGTGGGCGTTTTGATACTTATCCTAAACGTCGTGGGATGACGCGGGTCAAAGAACTTAACGAAGATGGTATTAATGTTGCTTTCGGTGAAGACGATGTTCGTGATCCATGGTATCCAATGGGGAATGGCAATATGCTCGATCCTGTTTCGATGGGCCTTCATGTTGGTCATTTAATGGGCTATGACGAGATTAATGGGTCATATCAATTTGTGACCAGCCATGCTGCTAAGGCGCTACACATTACGGACCATTACGGCATTGAGGTCGGCAAGCCTGGTAACTGCATTGTTTATAACAACAGGGTAGATTGCAAATTTAATCCGAATTTTTGGACAAATTGGTCAGCATAACCTGATACGGTGTTTTCCAGTCAAGTATTTTAAGCGGTCGCTGGTTAATTTGGAGTAACGTCGTCGTTAAATCTTGAGCACTAATGTGTTCAAAACGAGTCCCTTTAGGATAAAAATAACGTAAATTCCGATTAAAGCGTTCATTACTACCACGTTCAGCTGGCGTATAAGCATGGCAGTAATAGGTCTTAATACCATATTGTGATTCAAGTGATACTAGCCCACTAAACTCAGTGCCACGGTCCACAGTAAAGCTGTGCACCGGACCATTAAAAGTGGTTAGGAACTTAGTTAGTGCTTCATTAACAGTCACTGTCGTCCGATCTTTTAACCGGTATGCCCAAAGGAACCGTGATTTTCGATCGATTAAAGTTAATAAAACTGCCTTACTATGCCCACGAGGACCAACGACTGTATCTAGTTCAAAATCGCCGATGCGATTACGTTGATTAATCATCATGGGACGCTGTTCAATTGATCGCCCCAAAGATTGATTATATTTGGATCGTTGGTCAACGTTACGCCGTTGGCGTACGCCATGTTCAGGTAGATCATTCAAGGAGAAATCAATTCTCTCCTGATTTAGCCAATTATAAATAGATTTAGTAGCTAGTTTAAATTCGTGAGCAATCATTCCTGGTGACCAGCTTAGACGTAAATGGTTGAGAATTTTTTGCTTTAACTCATCGCTCAGCTTAGTTTTCCGACCACATCGTGATCGCTTGTATTCGGCATCTGTTTGTGCTAATTCAGCCTGATAAGGTTGACATCGAGATAATTCATAAGAAATTATTGACGGTGATCGGTTCAGCCGAACGCCCATTTGGATATTGGACAGCCCTAGTTCACAAAAGGTTTCGATTTTAATTCGTTCGGAATAGGTTATACTAGACAAAAGATCAGCTCCTAAAAGATGGGTTTGTTGTAAACACCATTTTAAAGGAAGCTGATCTTTTTTGTCCGAACAGCGTTCGGATTAATTTTACAATCTACTACAGTGATTTCTACAACGTACTTAATGAACATTCAGAAGTGTTGTATTCAATCCGTGGCGGTCGTGTCATTGCACAGACAACGCCTAAAGTTACTAAACTGAATTTTTAAGTTTGTGAATTTTGAAAGTGATGAATACAGCTATTAAATTCACAAACGGAATTTCCACTTGTGAAATAGACTGGCGTTTATCATTTGGAAACGTCATGTAAATACGATAGTGTCAAACAAAGGCAGCCTCAATAAAGAGACTGCCTTTTTATCACAAAATGTTTAATCATTTGTGAAAAGTGTGGTACGCTTGGATTATGATTTTTTCACAAGTGAGCGTATTTGCTGACCGGAAGATGGTCGCTACGTCACGGATTAATTAAGGAGATTATTCATGACTGAAGAAACTCGTTACGGCGCTGATGCCGTTGTTGAAAGTTTGATTAACCATAATGTGAAGTATGTTTTTGGTATTCCCGGTGCTAAGATTGACCGTTTATTTGAGCGTTTGGCTCATCCAACTGATCCGCAATCACCCAAGCTGGTCGTCGCACGACATGAACAAAACGCGGCCTTTATTGCGGCGGGGATTGGCCGACTTACAGGCGAACCAGGGGTAGTTGCAGTTACTTCAGGACCAGGTGCTAGCAATTTAGCAACTGGTTTAGTCACTGCAACAGCTGAAGGCGATCCCGTAGTTGCCATTGGTGGACAGGTTCCACGTAAGGACTTACTACGGTTGACTCACCAAAGTATGGCTAATGCGGCCTTGTTTAAGCCAATTACGAAATTTTCTGCGGAAATTCAAGATCCAGAAAATATTTCAGAAGTGTTGGCTAATGCGTTTGAATCTGCGACTGCCGGCAAACAAGGGGCGAGCTTTGTTTCTTTGCCACAGGATGTGGATGATGCTGAAGTTACCAGCCCAGCGTTAGAACCATTGCAGGCGCCCGTTTTGGGACCGGCAAGCCCTGCCGATATTAGTTTACTAGCTCAGGAAATTCGTAGTGCAAAATTGCCCGTTATTCTGGCTGGCATGCGGGCTTCTTCACCAGAAGTTACCAATGCGATTCGCCATCTCGTGACAGTTGCCAACATTCCTGTGGTTGAAACGTTCCAGGGCGCTGGAATTATTTCTCGCGATTTGGAAGCTGACCACTACTTTGGTCGTGTTGGGTTATTCCGGAATCAGCCAGGTGATCGTTTGCTAAAACAGGCTGATTTAGTGATTGCCATTGGTTATAATGCGGTTGAATACGAACCGCGTAATTGGAATGCTGAGAAGCAGGCCCGCATCGTAACGATCGATGCGACAGCAGTTCAGTTGGATCAACACTTCCAACCAGAGACACAGTTAGTGGGCGATATTGCCCAGACATTGGCCATCTTACAACCAGCAATCAAAGGGTATCAGCCCAGCGCTGCTGCCAAACAGACGTTAGCTGAATTTCATGAAGAATTAACGACGCGGGATCAAAACTTTGAAGCAAGTGATGAAGATGCCACTGTGCAGCCATTAGCGCTCGTGGCAGCTCTGCAGGATCACGTTACCGATGATATGACGGTGAGTGTTGATGTGGGGAGCCATTATATTTGGATGGCACGTCATTTCCGCAGTTATGAACCGCGTCATCTTTTGTTCAGCAATGGGATGCAAACATTAGGTGTTGCCTTACCATGGGCAATCGCTGCGGCACTGGTACGGCCAAATCATCAAGCCGTTTCTGTTTCAGGTGACGCCGGTTTCTTATTCTCCGGTCAGGAGTTAGAAACTGCAGTTCGCTTAGGACTTAACATTGTGCACATTATCTGGAATGACGGTCACTATGATATGGTGAAGTTCCAGGAAGAAATGAAATATGGTGTAGATGCGGCGGTTGATTTTGGTCACGTTGACTATGTTAAGTACGCTGAGGCCTTTGGTGCAACGGGATTACGGGTTAACAATCCAACTGATCTGAACAAAGTGTTGGACCAAGCCTTTGCGACAAAGGGACCGGTAATTGTTGATGTGCCCGTTGATTACTCACATAATCAAGAGCTTGGCAAAACACTGTTGCCAGATCAATTTTAGAAAATATCGATAGCACAAAGGGAGTTTAGGTTAATGACAGATACGGAAACGTTATATCAGCACGGAACCTTGGCACTGTTAGTTCCGGGGCTGTTCGAAGGCACAATCACAACGAAAGAGCTGCTAAACCATGGTGATACAGGCATTGGCACACTAGCCGGTCTGGATGGTGAAGTAGTCATTGTTGACGGACAGGCCTTTCAAGCTGCAGCTGATGGTTCAGTCAACACGGTCAATGGTGATGCGACGATGCCATTCGCTTCAGTCCATACGTTTGATAATCAATTGCCTAAGACGCCATTGGCGGCCATGACGATGTCAGCATTTACGAGCTGGTTACAAACGACAGCTGGTTTGAAAAATGCCTTTGCGGGCATTGTGATGACTGGTATCTTTAACCGAGTACACGTACGGGTGGCACCTAAGCAAACCAAACCGTATCCACCACTGACGACGGCGACTGCCGCTCAGCCGGAATTTACGCGAGAAGATGTTCAGGGAACTGTTGTCGGTTATTTTGCCCCAGCATTGTATGCGGGTGCGACTGTCGGCGGATTTCACTTGCATTTCATCAGTGACGACCATCAATTTGCCGGTCACCTGCTTGATTTCACCGTCATGACAGGCGAGGTGACTGCGCAAGTATTACCAAACTTGATGTTACATTTGCCGACAGATAATGCTGACTTTATGAAAGCTGACATCGAATTATCCGGTTTAAATGATGCTATCAATGAAGCAGAAAAATAGTGCTTTTAGAATTTGTTGAAGAAAAGCGACGCTGAATTCCCACTTTCATGGGTAATTCAACGTCGCTTTGTTTGCTCTAGAATAGCTTTTAAAATCTTGAAGCTAAAAGGTCGATGGAGTGAAGTTGTGGCGAAACAGAGTTCCGTGTCGGCAACACTTAATGGGGCGGTTTTACCCATTTAGTGTTGCGGGATGACTTATGAGACGTGGTTTTCGGCTCATAATCAAGGTTGAAAACCGCGTTTTAAGCGGGTTGAGACCGGTCCTCAGGGAACGGCGTTTCGCAACAACGTACCGGCATTTAACGGCATTATGGCATTATCAAGTTCCTTAATGAAATGAAGCTAAACGTCCAGTGAGCCGGAGAGTAATTGATCGATGACATTAAGAACCCCTTCATCATTGTTAGAGTCTGTCCGATGTGGTGCGTTTGCCAGCACATCAGCATGAGCATTGGCCATGGCATACCCGTGCGGTGTCATCGTTAACATATCGAGATCATTCTCATTATCACCAAACGTCATGATCTCATCATTTTGAATACTGTAACGTTCTTGTAAATGCTGTAAACCAGTTTCTTTTGATACTCCGGAAACACCAATATCTTCAGTGTTAAAGCCAGAATTCATGGCAGATAAACCAGGTTGAAGTTGATTGATCATTTCTGGAATCACTGCCTCGGTGTTAACCGTTTGATCGAAACTAACAGCGATTTTAACTAGTTGATCATCCAGAGTCGCAGGATCGACATCAAAAAGGTGGTCCAAACGAACCAGTGAATTATAGTATCGTTTGATCAATTGGAAAATTGGTTCTGGCGTTTCGCTATCCACGTACGCGCGGTTAACGCCAGATAATGTCGTAAGTGCCGTCGGCTGTGGGTAATGCTGTTTCAGTACCGCCAAGGTTTGATTGACTAACTGATGAGGGATTTCACTGGCAAATAATAATGCATCGCGAGCATGTACAATTGCGCCATTATCTGAGATGAAATCCATTTGATCTTTGAAAGGTAGAAACTGATCAACAAGTCGTTGAAATTGTGAACCGCTGGCCGCGGCAAAATGAATGCCCTTTGCACTTAACTGGCGGAATTGTTGTGCAAATCGAGCACGATTGTAGTCATTTTCGTCATTTAGAAAGGTGCCGTCCATGTCAACGGCAATGAGCTTGATGGTCATATTGGAAAACTCCTATTCAATAAGATATTGTAAGATACAAAGCTAACTTAGATATTCAGTGGCAATTTGCTTGTATACATCAATCAAGTGCAAATAATCGCTTAAATCGACATATTCATTAACCCGGTGAGCAATGTCCCATCGACCGGGTCCGAGGACAATAATGGGGAATTTGTTATCCGCTTTAGTATATTCAGAAGCATCCGTAGCACCGTGAATCACGGATAATTCTGCTGGCCGTTTTGTCGCTTTCGCTAAGGCATCACTGGCAATCTTAACCAGTGAAGATTCACGATCTGAGATAACAGGGAAGAAACTGAAATCGACAGTCAGTTTTAACTGAACGCCGGGTTCCTGATTGAGTTTGTCGATAATTTGTTGCAGTCGGTCAATTATTTTGGTGTTGTCAAATTCTGGAATAGGCCGAATGTTACCCTCTAAGTGTGCTTGACCAGGAATTGAATTGACCTGATCACCGCCGTTGATGACAGTGACAGAATGGACAACTGGGCCCAGAACGTCACTGGTTGGTGCATCGTCAAATGCATGGTTTTCTTCATTAATAAACTTGACTAGATTGGTAATGGCATTGATGCCTTTTTCGGGCATGGAAGAATGAACGGATTTGCCAATTGAATCGACAGAATAATCAATGGAACCGTTATGAGCAAAAATAATTTGATCACTGGTTGGTTCGCCAACAATCATGGCGTCTACGTGATCGACATAGCCTGCCTGCGTTAACATTCGTGAACCAGGGGCACCATACTCTTCGCCAACAGTAGCTAGAAATTGTAGTTTACCAGTTTTGGGTAATCCAGCATCATGCAGGTCGATCAGAGTGGTTACCATAGCAGCGAGACCGCTCTTCATATCTGCCGCACCGCGACCAAAAAGTTGACCATTCTCAACGTGGGCTGCCAACGGCGGGAAACGCCAATCGTCATGTTCGTCAGCTGCTACAGTATCCTGATGACCCGTCAACATTAACGTTTTGCCGGGTTTACCCGAGTCTAGTTCAGCAAAAAGATTTGTTCTGCCATCCTGATAAGGGATTTTTTTCGCTGTAATGCCGTGCTGACCGAGTTCAGTGATGATCCTGTCTGACATGGCTTCTTCATGACCATTGCGTGAATCAATTTTGATGAAATCTGTCAATAACGTTAATACTTGTTTTTCTTCCATAGATTCTCAAACCACCTTTTCTAAACCGATTACATCCTTTATAGCACTTATTTCGACTAAAAGTGGCGGTTTGTGTAAAAAAGCTAATTTACGCTTATTCGCCCTGTTTGACGATCTTGAAATTGCAACTTGATGCGGAAAACGAAAATGACTGAAAATCATTGTGGCTTTTTTCATGAGAATTGTGCAAACGTCTGTGCCGTCATAGACCAATTTTACACATTCCTTGATATATAAGCGATTAATCAAGAACCAATTTTGATAATTGATGAGAGAAAAAACGGGTTTTAATTATTTTCTCATAATATATTGGTTGTCGAGCTAATTGTGAACAGGTATGGTGTGAAGCATAGACCAATCGACATAAACATGTACTAAAGGCCTATATACTTAGATTGAAAAGGTGATACCAATGGACGAAACAAGAATTAATCAATTAGGTGTAGAACTTTATGCTGACGGTGCAGATATTGACCAAATGGTCGATGCCTACAAATCAGGTTTAGTGACTGGTTTTACAACCAATCCTTCTTTAATGAAGGCTGCCGGAGTTACGGACTACATTGAGTTTGCACATCAAGCTGTTGCTAGTATTCCTGATTTACCAATTTCATTTGAAGTATTCAGTGATGATTTTGGCGATATGGAAGAAGAAGCACATATTATCAGTCATTTTGGAACACACGTGTATGTGAAAATTCCGGTCATGAATTCTTTAGGTGAATCAAGCATTCCGTTGATTCACAAATTGTCTCATGATGGCATTAAGGTTAACGCAACTGCTATTTTTACGGAAGAGCAAGTTCGTCATGTACGCGATGCTCTTGATGAAACAACAGGTGGGATTATTTCAGTCTTTGCGGGCCGGATTGCTGATACTGGTGTGGATCCGCGACCATTAATGTCGAAATATGCTGATATTGTTCACTTTAAGCCTAACTTGAAACTGTTGTGGGCAAGTCAGCGGGAAGTTTACAACATTATACAGGCGGCACAAACGCACACAGACATTATTACTTGCACGCCAGATTCATTGAAGAAGTTGACGTTATTGGGCAAGCCATTGGCTGAGTATTCATTAGACACAGTCAAACGCTTCAAAGCCGACAGCCAGGCACTGGGCTTTAAGATCTTGACTAAGTAGCCACCGACTTATGACTGTCATTAATTTTTATTGCAACACACGATTTTTGAGAAAATAACACGACAAAACGGTCATCACTATCTCTGGGAAAGATAGTGATGACCGTTTTGTGTCCATTAAGTTGCAGCTTTAAAAGAATTCAGGAAAATGAGTCTGAAGCTTGGCTGCCAAACGTTCACGGTGTTTGTAAAGAGTCGGCCTGGAAACATGAAGTGACTTAGCGGCCCGACTAATGGTCATTTCTTCATCAAGCAAAAGGCTTAGCAACTTTTTTTCTGTCGGTGTGCAAGTCGCGATTAATCGGTTTATAAAATCATGGGTTTCCATGTCAATCGCTGTTGCCTCCGTGTTTTGGAGTTGGTTGACTACAGTATCACTGAGTTCACTTTGATGGCTTAATCGACGTGTACTAGCGCGCAACCAGTCTAAAAGCCGCCAGTAGAGCCGTTGGTAAGCATAGCGACGTAAGGCGTCGGCATCCTGTTCTCCGAAGGCATTCACATAGTCTTTAAATACCGCCACGTAGATGAGGCGACCCTCAGAAACAGCATCGTCAAAATTTGGATCCCCAGGGCGTACGTTGAGACGTTTTAGAACGCCATACAGAACCCGGCTGTTACTTTCGTGTGTGATAAAGGCGAAGGCTTGTTGTGTTAATTGTTCATCTTCATTATGAATGGGCATATATTTTCCTCATTTAATTTTGATCGTTGCCTTGTACACAGGCATAGTCAAAACGATTATTTTTTTTGTCGAAGGCCGTTGACGTAAAGGAGAATAACGTGCTGGTGAACAATACACCATGCTGTAAATTCGAACTGAGGGATGGCAAACAAAACATGTGAAATCGCTTTAAAATTTGGGCTAGACCAATATATTCGAGATTGGTATCTAAATCCGTTTAATTAATCTACGATTGCTAGTCTGATAGGAATTAACGGTATGAAAGATTGTAAATTTACTAAACGGATATAAAGCGCTTAATCGTCGTTGTGAAAATATTTTCTAAAATATTGTGGACAAATGTTCACGGCTCTTGATATACTGATGTCAGACAAATGAAAGGGATTTCATAAAATGACATTAACTGTTGCACAACTCGCAAAATACATGGATCACACAATGCTTAAACCAGAAGCAACTTCTGCAATGATTGATAAAACTGTTGCGGAGGCTCGCGAATACAACACTGCTTCCGTATGTATCAATCCGTACTGGGTTGCTCGTGTTCACAAAGGACTTGAGGGAACAGACATTGCTACTTGTACTGTAATTGGGTTCCCACTGGGAGCTTCAACGACCGCAACAAAAGTTTTTGAAACCAACGGTGCCATTGATAACGGTGCCGACGAAATTGACATGGTTATCAATATTGGCGAATTAAAATCTAATCATGATGAAGCTGTGTTGGCAGACATTAAAGCTGTAGCGGAGGCTACTCATGCCAAGGGTAAATTGCTTAAGGTGATTATTGAAAATGCATTATTAACGGATGAAGAAAAACGGCGGGCTTCCGAGCTGACCGTTAAGGGTGGCGCTGATTTTGTTAAAACCTCGACTGGATTTTCCACTTCTGGCGCTAAGGCCGAAGATGTTCGTTTAATGCGTGAGGCAGTTGGTCCTGACTTTAAGATTAAGGCAGCCGGTGGCATGCACAGCTTGAAGGATGCGTTAGCAATGATCGACGCAGGTGCCAATCGTTTAGGTGTCTCTGCATCAGTTGCAATTCTTGAAGAAGCAAAGGCACAAACGGCAACAGTTTAACAAGATGCATTTTCAACAAAAATGTAAGCGCTTGCTAAACGAAAAAGGTTAAGTGATTTTAGATAACTGCTCATTAATATGAGCGTAAGCGAGACAGGAAAGGACTTTCAAAAATCATGGCATACAAACGAATTTTTGCAATTGTAATGGATTCAGTCGGTATTGGGGAGGCACCAGACGCAGCGGACTTCGATGATGTGGGCGCTGATACACTTGGACATGTTGGCGCGTTTTATGCGGGAGACTTGGCACTGCCAAATTTAGGTAAGTTGGGACTTAGCAACATTCGTCCCGATAAGCCGATTCAGGGTGTACCAGTCGCTGATCAAGCCATTGGTGCGTTTGGCAAAATGCGTGAAGTTTCTGCTGGTAAAGATAGTATGGACGGTCATTGGGAAATGATGGGGCTGCCTGTTAGAAAGCCTTTGTCGACTTTTCCAAACGGATTCCCAGAAGAAATCATTAAAAAGCTGGAAGATTTCTCTGGCCGCCATGTAATTGTCAACAAGCCTTATTCGGGAACTGACGTTATTCACGATTACGGTGAACAACAGATGAAGACCGGCGAATTGATCGTTTACACATCTGGAGATTCGGTGCTTCAAATTGCCGCCCATGAAGATGTTATTTCTGTTAAAGAACTGTACAAAATTTGTGAATATGCGCGTTCACTAGTTAATGGACCAGAATGGACAATTGGCCGGATTATTGCGCGTCCTTACGTTGGCCCGGACAAGGATCACTTTACTCGGACGGCTAACCGTCACGACTTCAGTCTAGAACCAATTGGTGAAACGGACATGGACCGCTTAAAGGCGGATGGACTTGATGTGATTGGTGTTGGGAAAATTAATGACATTTTCTCTGGCCATGGCATTACCAAGGGCTACCACAATGAAAGCAACATGGACGGAATGGATCATGTGGATGAAGTTATGGCTAGTGACTTCCATGGTTTCTGCTTTACGAACTTGGTCGATTTTGACGCAATGTATGGTCACCGCCGTAATCCAAAGGGATTTGGTCAGGCCTTAATGGATTTTGACCAACGGTTGACCAAGGTATTGGCAAACTTAAAGGATGATGATTTGCTCATGATCACAGCTGATCACGGTAACGATCCTGGCTACCGTGGTACAGATCATACACGTGAATTCGTCCCGTTGTTGGCATACTCTCCATCTATGAAGCACGCTAATCAGTCATTGGGCATTCGTCCAACGTTTGCTGATATGGGCGCGACAGTATTGGAAAACTTTGGTGTGCAAGGGAATAGTGAAGGCACCAGTTTCTTGAGTGAAGTCAGCAATGGCGAAACGGTAAAATAAACCTTTCGAATGAGGAGGATGCACAATGAGTACACATATCGGTGCCAACATGGGTGATTACGCTGATACAGTTTTGCTGCCTGGAGATCCACTGCGGGCAAAGTATATCGCTGAAAATTTTTTGACCAACGTTAAACAGGTGAATTCGGTTCGAAATGCTTTTGGCTACACGGGTGAATATAAAGGCCACCGTGTTTCCGTTCAAGGGTCAGGGATGGGAATTCCATCCATGTCCATTTACATTAATGAATTAGTTAAATTCTTCGGTGTGAAAACAATCATTCGGGTCGGTTCATGTGGCGGCATGGCGCCGGATGTCCATTTACGGGATGTGCTGTTGGCATCAGGCTCAACAACTGACTCTGCTGTAACTGCGAATACATTTGGACCAAGCATCCATTATGCACCGCTAGCTAACTTTGAACTGCTGGATACAGCTTTTCATGAAGCTCAGAAGATGGGTATTACGCCCAAAGTAGGCGACATTTTTGCTGCAGACCGTTTCTATAATGATGAACTAGACATGAAGAAGTTGGCTGATTATGGCGTTATTGGCACCGAAATGGAATCAGCAGGGTTATACTTGTTGGGTGCCAAACTTCACTTCCGTGCACTGTCTGTGTTGACGGTCAGTGACTTAATTTTTGGCGAAGAAAAAACCACGGCGGAGGAACGCGAAAAAACGTTCAACGACATGATTAACATTTCGTTAGCGACAGCGATTGCTGGTAAGTAACGCAACATTGAGTTTGAAATGTTTAGGAAGACATTGGTTAATCAATAAAGGGCGAATGGTTCGGCGATTTGCCAAATCATTCGCTCTTTGTTGATTGTCTGTACTGAAATTGTTTCCGGCCATAACGTGATGTTAACTGCAATCGTGACAGGGATTCCGAAACCGTGGGACGAAAAGAGGAAATGTTCGTGGAAACAGATGATCAAAAAACGGCAGATAGTCTTAAGGCAGCGACCTTGTACTACCAAAACAATTGGGGACAAGGCGAAATTGCAACCGAAATGAACATTTCACGTGCAACGGTTTCACGCTTATTGCAGTACGCAAGAAAAACTGGCCTGGTTAAAATTGAGATTGCTGCGCCGATGACACCAGTAGCTACTTTAACAGCGCAGCTTCAAGAAAAGTATCAGCTAGCGCATTTGCTAGTTGTGCCAACACAAGGGACGGGTACTCCCGATTTATTGTCACGTGTTGGAAAAGTGGCCGCAGAATATATTGAATCAATTGTAACGACAGATGACATTATCGGACTTGGGTGGGGAAAAACCATTCACCAAGTTGCAAATCATTTGGATCCTAAGGATGTTAGCGGCATAACCGTTGTTCAGATGAAGGGTAGCGTGGCAAACACACAGAGTAATAACTTTGCGTTTGAAAGTGTTAATACATTTGCTAACGCATTTCATACGCTACCGCAGTACCTGCCGCTCCCAGTTATTTTCGATCACCAACAAACAAAAGAATTGGTTGAACAGGATACACACATTAAACATATTATTGAACTGGGCAAAAAGGCTGACATTGCAGTTTTTACTGTTGGTACAGTTCGCGACTCAGCATTGCTGTTTAAGTTGGGATACTTCACTCAAGCTGAACAGGCTTATTTACAAGACCATGCGGTTGGCGATGTATTTTCTCGCTTTATTAATGCTCATGGTCAGTTGGTTGATACAAATATTGATCAGCGAACGATCGGTATTCCACTTGACGCACTCGCCAATATTCCACACAGCGTGTTAGTGGCGGCTAATCCTGCCAAGGTACCGGCTGTACACGGTGCTGTTACAGCCGGTTATGCGAACACGTTGATTATTGATCAAGGAAGTGCAACTCAGCTATTAAATTATGACCCAGTTCACTAAGTGATGGAGGTCAGTAACCATGAGAATGGTCGATGTAATTGATACGAAACGTAATGGTGGAGAACTAACCACCGAGCAAATTGAATTTTTTATTAATGGATATACAAAAGGTGACATTCCGGACTATCAGGTTAGTGCACTATTAATGGCGATTTATCTAAAAGGAATGACAAAGCAAGAAACGGCCACCATGACAATGACCATGTTGCATTCGGGAGATCAGTTGGATTTGAGTGATATTCCTGGCGTCAAGGTGGACAAACATTCGACTGGTGGTGTTGGCGATAAGACCAGCATTCCATTAGCGCCTTTGGTAGCCTCGGTTGGTATTCCAGTGCCAATGATTTCTGGGCGCGGCCTTGGTCACACGGGTGGCACGTTGGATAAGTTGGAGGCCATTCCTGGTTTAAAGGTTGAAATTAGCGAAGCATCATTTAAACAGCAGTTGCGCGATGTTGGTTGCGCCATCGTCGGCGCAACTGGAAACATCGCTCCAGCAGACAAAAAGATTTATGCATTACGTGATGTAACTGATACGGTTGATTCCATTCCATTGATTGCTGGCTCAATCATGAGTAAAAAAATTGCCAGTGGAACAGATGCCTTAGTTTTGGATGTTAAAACGGGGAGTGGCGCCTTTATGAAAACAGAGGCGGACTCAGTTGCATTGGCCAAGGAACTAGTCGGCATTGGTAAAAGTGTTGGTATGAATGCAATGGCGGTTATTTCCGACATGAATCAGCCACTAGGGAACGCCATTGGTAACGCCTTGGAAATTGAAGAGTCGATTGCATTATTAAAGGGCAATGGCCCAGCTGATTTGCTTGATTTGGTATTAACAATTGGCAGTCAAATGGTTGTCATGGCAAATAAGGCAACCGATCTAGATGCCGCCAGAAAAATGCTACAGCAGCATATTGATGATGGCTCCGCTTTGACCAAGTTCAAAGAAATGATCATTGCTCAGGGTGGTGACGGTCGCGTGATTGAAAACCCAGCAATGATGCCTCAGGCAACATATCAGATGCCGATATTGGCAGCTCGTGATGGCGTCATCACCAAAATGAAGGCAGATGAAATGGGCATTGCTGCGATGATGCTCGGTGGTGGCCGGCAGAAGAAGGATGATCAATTGGATTATGCTGTCGGTTTGACGTTGTCCAAAAAGGTTGGTGACGAAGTTCATCAAGGTGACACGATTTTGACAATTCACAGTAACCGAGAGGATGTTAGCGACGTCCAGCAATTGATTGAAGCAAATATTGCAATTGGTGATGAGGCGCAGCCGTTGACACTCATCCATGAGGTTATCGATTAAAGACTGGTTTTAGAACAAGTGTCGTTTGCTCAAGTAACATTTGCACTTAACCTTGATAGTGGCGAGCGTTTTGGGCCGGTCAGTGAAGTAGGCCGTTGTCATCATTGTATTAAAAAGGCATGTCGAATATTGGGTCTCACGCTTGAATCTGCGTGTGATTATTGCTAAACTACTCTAGAAAATAACTGTCCGACAGTGAGCGGACCTTTTTTGGAGGCAAGACCATGATGTTTTTGATGAGGCGTTTTTTCAAACAACAAGTTACGGGCATCGTGGCCTCTCAGTCATTTTCCGCAAATATTGCTAATTACAAGCGTTACTGACATTACTGTGTTGGTAGCGCTTTTTCTTAGCAGCAAACGGAGGAAGAGACATGAAACAAACAGCATCAGAAGCGTCACACAGTATGAGTTTTTGGGATCAGACGGCGACATGGATTGGAGCCAATGCCAACAACGGCACTTGGTATGTTGGTGGCGTATTGGCTGCACTAGGACTGGGTGGGGCGATGAAAGTATTAATGATCACCGGTCCAATCGCTTACCTGCTACTGGCTCTCGTCGGGTATATAGGGTTTCAAACGCGACGCTCTACAATGGCTTTGACGAATGTTTCGTTCGGCCGTTGGGGTAGCGTCGGGCCGTCATTAGTCAACGTGGTTCAGTTCATGGGCTGGGCTGCGGTAAACACGTTTATTGCAGCCGGTTCTATTAGTTATTTGCTTCATGATCTACTGGGCTGGCCAGTTTTTGGTCAACGCGGCGGATTGAAGGGCATTATCTTTGGTATTTTGATGATGTCAATCTTGCATCTGATTAGTATTTCGCTCGGTCAACGGTCTGTACGGATTATTGAGCGTGTTGGAATTGTGTTGGTAATTTTACTGGTATTGTGGGAAACATGGGCGGTTTTTCAAACCGTATCGTTGAAGCAGTTGACTCAGTGGCAAGTGCCAATTAAGTTTCATCTGCCGACTGGTAATGCGATCGATACGTTAGCGGCGTTTAACCTTGCTTGGGTGACTGCTGGTGCGGATTTCACCAAGTTTGCAAAGAATAAGACGGCTGCTACCGTAGCGCCGTTTGTTGGCGGCACAGTTGGATTGTTCTGGTTTGCGCTCGTTGGTATCATCGCTACCATTGGTGCGGCGGTGACGCTGCACAGCTTTGATCCGAATGCATCTGACCCAAGTACAGTGGCTTCACGGCTTGGCCTAGGTATTTTGGCAATGATTGTGATTGTATTGACGAGTACCACCGCAAATGCAGTTAATCTAATGGCTGCCGGCACGGCATTAACCAACATTTTTAAACGACTTCGACTTACGCCAGCTCTATGGCTAGTAACAGTGTTGGCGACGCTGATGACATTGATTCCTTTGTGGTCTAACAGCTTTTTGGGCGTGTTCACGATGTTCTTAGATTACGTGGGTATGATCTTGGGACCAGAGATTGCCATTATTTTAGTCGATTATTATCTTATCCATGGCGCACGCTATACTGATAATATGTTTGCTAACTCACCAAGGGTGAACTGGTTGGCCTATGTCAACTGTGGATTCGGAATTTTGAGTTATTTCTTGTTACGCCAAGTCGGTTGGGTAACAAATACAATTGGTGCCACGGTATTTGCAATGCTCATTACAGCTAGTCTACATTTGGTACTGGGCCGGTTAACGGTAAAATTAAGGAATACGGTGCCTGAAAATAATTAAATAAATATTGCAAGTGCGGCGAGTTCGCTTTTCAATGGCCGTTGATAATACGTAATCCGTTTGCAAACGTTAAACGCAACATATTAATGATGATAACGTCATTAATATGTTGCGTTTAATTTTTTGCTGGACCGGTACTTTTGTGAGTTTATTGCCGTCTAATGAATTGCATTAATGAAAATTAATCGTTATTCTACCGATACATTATTTTTAAGGGGATCAAAAATGAGTCAGCAACAATTTTCAACCGCCAGTTTACGCGATCAAACAATCGATTTACGAGTATCAACATTTATTAATCATTTATGGACCACACAAGAAACTATTGCTGACTTCGAAATCAGTTTAACAACGACCTTGCTGGTTCTGCCGGTGACCGTGAAGCAAAAACGACTGACGTTGATTCTGGATTATCGGCTGGGACCATTATTGGTGCGCCGACCATGTGGTACATTGATGCGAGAATTGATGGCTAAGAACAGTCGAACTCGCCAACAAATGGCGATCGCCCATCATTTTTTGGGACAGAAACATTACACACCTTATGTAAACGGTAAATATGGTTTTGTACCAACCGCGGGATCAACGATGCAGGACACTGGCTGGTTAGGATTTTACAAATTAGTTCAGATTCGTCGCTTGACTCATGAAGCCTTGCTGATTTTTAAAAATAACATGAAGCTCATCTTACCGTTGTCACATTATTTTATGCTGCAACGATTAAGAGATGCGGCGGCGATTATTCAGTTACAAAAGGAACAGTTAGAATTGATGGTTGAAAATAGTGGTTTTGATCGGTGTCGGCCGAATTTTACGAATAAGTTGGCTCAAGTATTAGGAATGCGACCCGAACAAGTTTTACATGACGAAACGGAGTTTTATGCACACACGGTCGAAGTTTTAATGGTGGCAGGGTTAGAAGATTTCCTAGTGGACGGTTACGATGCCGTGCTCAATTTAGACCGGGAAACGATTGCAAAGGAAGCCCGTCAGTTTTTAAGAGGACATGGGCATTTAATTGTGCCGAAAACACGTCACTTTGTGTCAGATAGGGACGACGAGACAAATTAGTTTTTCTATGAAAGCGGATTCTATAGCGTTATGATAAAGACAACAAAACAACACAAAGAGAGGCTTTCGCAATGAGTTTTACGACACCGATCACGAAGCAAGAACAACAGGTTTTTCATGACTACCAGATTCCTGTACATGATCCACTGAGTGTATTCGACAGTTTAAAGCAGGTTCCTAATATGACAGGCAATTTTGAGGGCAGTGACGTCGACTTGAACGATTTACTGTCAGATTATGTTGCCGTTCAGTTAGATTTTAACCGCTTAGTGGATACCATTAACCAGGAGTGGTGGTCGCAGTTACAAACATGGCATAAGTTAACTGGGGATCGTTTATCAGCTAACACGAAAGCACATGCTGATCAGTTCGGTCCGTTTGAACAAGAACGGGTTCAGTTAGCCAAACAGGCGGAGCAAGGGTTTCCTCAAGAACTACTTAAAAAGCCACGTAGTGAATGGCGGTCTCAGGATCTGTTTGGCTATGATTACATTATGTTCCAGGTTGATTTAAAGTGGGAATTCTTTAACATCATGGAAATCCTGGCAAATATTAATCCAGATGTAAATGTCGAAACGGTCGCAACTGAAATTCAGGCTAAGTTAGCACCAAAGCATGGTCCAAAAGAACGCAAAGTTGACATGAACCAACCACAACCGGATGGACCGGATAATAATGATGCTAGTAACGCCAATGGATCCTCACGGAAGGGGTAGAAACAATGCAATATGTGACGCCGTTAAGTCAGGCGGATAAGAAACGGTTTCACCAACGCAAGGTGACTGTGGACGCTCCGCTTGCAAACGTAAAGGACTTAATGGATCAGCATTTGACAGGGCTGGTTAGTGGTCGTCAATTTGACCTATTAGCGTTTCTCAATAACGTGTTCGCTTGTCAGCTACAAACGTTTGCCCTTACGGAAAATTATAATCTGTTAGAACAACACGAAAATGAAAATAATCTAAAGCAATTTTCCGAGAACAGCCAGGCATTACATCAGCGTTTAGCAGCTTTAATGGACAAGGAATCTTCACTGCTCAAGGACTATGAGTTGCTTCACGAACAGGTCCGTGCCAATTACTATGCAGCTGAACCAGACGATTTGGCCAGCAAACAATTGGAGGGAACGGCGACTAACTTAGAACTAGCCTTTCACGCCCTGCTCGGAATGAGCGCTGATACACAGTGGTTAATGGAAGTGGGGATGCAAACTTTACGGTTGCTCAATCCAGCGTTAACAACCGCAATGATTCAACAAATCAGTGCCAGTATCATGATGCTTGTAGAACAAAGTGACGATGTAGCGTAGTGAAAGATATTTTTTAACCTAGCGTAAACGCGCTAATGTGAAAAAATGTGTTCATTTGAAATGACATCAAAACACCTCCTGACAATTGTGTATGTCCAGCCATTGGTTGGCCCCGCACGATTGTCAGAAGGTGTTTTTAGTCTTTACTCAATATCAGAAAGATCATCGCTTTTGGATTCGCGGAGGAGCATAGTAGTTAGCTCTTGAACCCGGACACTTCTAGGCAAAAACACTCTGATGTCATCTTGTGAAAACCCCGTTTGCAAGATGTGAAGGTGGTCGTCATAAATAATTGGAAAATGTAAAAGACGGATATTCGCAATCATGGCTGTTAACAATGCTTGTAAGGACATTGCTTCAGGATCATGATTTTTGATAAACGCAGCATAAGCGAGTGACTGGAAGGAAAGCAAATCATCAACGCCATTTTCGGAGGCCATTAAAAATTGTTTCAATTCGTCAATCGTCAATTCTGGTTGATCTACATGGACACGTTGCTCAGTGAAAGCAACATCATGTTGGGTTAACCAACGGACTGCCTGACGAGAGGGTAAGTTTGACGGAATCGTATAAATTTTAATCATGTTATTCATCTCCATTTATAGTGCAATTAATGTTTCTATGATGAGTATAAATAGTTATTTTTTTGAATAACAATATTTATGTTAAGTTGTAAATTCGCCGAACAAACGCGAAAACGAGTCGATTCATTGTCAATGTAATGGCGAACAAAATGCAGTCTCACGGGGATCAGCGCACTTTATGGAGAGTGAATATGCTATGATATTCGTAACATAAAAAATTATGATTTAACCGAACTTATGGGGGTTGAAAAGTAAAAATGGCAAAGCGGGTAACGATTAAAGACGTCGCAAAGACTGCTGGACTGTCGATTACGACGGTTTCCCAAATTCTCAACGGGAAGGGCGAAAGATTTCCTGCCGCAACACAAGAAAAAGTGATGAAAATTAGGGATCAGTTAGGATACGTTCCTAACTTTAATGCCCGTAATCTAATCAGCCATTCAATGAAGACTGTTGGAATTATCGTGCCCAACTTAGTAAATCCATTCTTTGCCATGTTCTTGCGTGGCATTCAGGATGCGATGTACGAACATGAATGTGTGCCAATGATTTTAAGTGCAGACCGCGACGAGGCGTTGGAGCATTATTATTTGCGCACGCTGGTTGAACGTGGTGTGGACGCGATGATCATCGCTAGTTCAGCTGTCGGTAATGATGAAATCAATGGTTTACTCAAACGCAATAACGTGCCGTACTTATTGTTTGACCAAAACGATCCCATTAACGAAGGGGACCGGATCATTGTCGATGATGAACGTGGCGGTGAGTTGGCCACTTCCCATCTTATCGAGGCAGGTCATCAAAAAATCGCTGTGGTTTTACCAGACCGACCGTCACAAAATGTGCGTTTGCGACTAGCTGGTTACCGCAGTGCGTTAGTTCGTCACGGCATTGTCTTTGATGACGAGCTTGTCTTCTCAACGGAATTGTCAAAGGCCGGTGGTTGGGCCATTGCCCAAAAAGTGATTGATTCTGGTGCAACAGCAGTGTTCTGCGTTAACGATGAAATGGCATTGGGACTGTTGAGAGGCATTAATGCGTTGGGAAAGCACGTGCCAGCGGACTTATCAGTTGTGGGCTACGATGACATCGATCTGGATGACTATATGGTGCCGCGCTTAACAACGATTCACCAGCCCGTTTATGATATGGGGACATGGGCTAGTCAGATGATTATGAACCGTTTGCGAGAACCAGAACATGCGCCACAGTTGAAGGTGGTTGACGTTTCGTTAATCAAACGTGATTCTGTGCGTAAAATATAAACGAGATAATAAAAGGGATTGAAATGGTCGACAACAGTGTGCAACCATTTCAATCCTTTTTGAATTCATGTTTATTTTGTTTACCGTACAAATCTTAATTCAACATGCGCGCCAACACTGTCAGCGATTTGTTGCAAGGTTTCCAGTCGTGGATTCATAATGCCGGTCTCAATGCGAACAATCGTCGATTTCGCCAGACCGGCCTTTTTTGCCAGCACAGCTTGTGTGTAACCAAGTTCATGGCGAAACTCATATAAAGCAACGGCGGCGTTGCCTGTGCTGACGGTCTGATCGTAGGCTTTTTGAAACTTTGGATTTTTAAGTTCTTGTTGAATGAGGGTGTCCATGGTTTGGGGATTATTTTTTATCATTATCGTTTCTCCTTAGATACTTTGCACGTATGCGTTTGGCACTATCAATTTGTCTTTGTGGTGTTTTATTGCTTTTCTTCGTAAATCCAAGGGTAATAAAATAGTTATTTTCTTCGATGTGAAAATAAATGGCGCGTCGTATGTTATTGGATTGAATTGATCTAATCTCGAACAAATTGTCCTCAATTTTTTTAACCCACAGTTGTCGTATAGCGACATACAATTCATGGGACTCTATTAAGGAAATCGTTCCGACTAGTTTTGCACGGTCTTTATCTGAAAGATTGCGCAAAAACTTTAGAAATCGGTCACTGGGAATGAATTTTGGCTTTGTATTCATTTAAAAAGTAGCATTAACGCCACTTTTTTTCAACTCCTTTATACTACGAATTAAGTTTGGGACAGCGATAATTAATCGTTGATCCGGCATTACTTAAACATACGTAAAGGAGAAAGTGTTTGTTTTTCTTGAAACCAATTTTCATTCAGTTTTAATGGTGGACGTGGCCCGGCATAGTATTGTGCTCATAGGTTGAAATCCATTTGCAGAAAGTCAGTAGTCACAGCATTTGCGGCCGCCTGCTTATTAATTTGTGCGACGACGCTTAGACTCAATTCATCGCTGGGCAAATGAATGGCTGTTACATCGGCTGTTAGTTTAGCAGTTTCAACAAGTGAGTTTGGTACAATGGCAGCCCCCATGCCTTTGGCAGCCAAGCGTTCTGCGGTAATCAAGTTTGCCGTGACAAACGTACGCCATGGATGAATGTTATGAGCAGCCAGATAGCCTGAAACAATTCGTTGGAAACCAGAATCACCGCGTTCGACAATCATTTCTTGGCGCGCAAAATTGAATAGGATTGCCTCTAAATTGGTGGTCACATCTTGACTATTAACGTTTGCCAACGCATTTTTAGGCATTATCAGTGTGCAGCCCTCCGAATATAGTGGAATGTGTGTGATTTCGGGTTGTGGCGTTGGTGCAACACCAAAGTAAATATCAAGTTGATTACTGGTCAATGCCTGTTCACCTTGTGCTGGGGCCAATTCATGCAATTCAAGAGTGACTTCAGGATGGCGACGGTGAAATGCTGGCAATAAGTTTGGCAACAATATTGAGCCAAGTGACTGGGTAACTCCTAAGCGAAGCGTTGCATGTTTCGCCGTTTTAAACGCCTGTGTAGTGGTAACGACACGATCAACCTGGCTCATTAACACACTCATTTGATTGAGATAGTAATTGCCAGCAGCTGTTAATGACAGGGGATGGGTACTTCGATCGACCAAACGGACACCAAGCTCAGTTTCGAACCGTTTGAGTTGTTTGCTAACGTTTGGTTGCGTCAGATACATTTCGTTTGCGGTATCAGAAATGCTACCAGTCGTTTGTAGCGAACTGAGAATGCACAGTAATTGTTGATTTTGATTCATTGTCGTCATTAAAAGAGCCTCTAATCTTTATGCCATTTTAGGCATATCATCTCACTTAAAAAGATATTTCACAATTGGGGCAAAACCAGTAACAATGATGGTGTGCGATATAAAGCAGTCAGTTGAATGCATTTAGAATGGATTGCTCATTATTCAACAAGCAAGCGAATTAACTGATTCGAGTACGTTATCAAATATGGAGGAAATATGATGGCAAAAATAAATTGGGCACGAACATATGATGTCGTTGTCATTGGCTTTGGCGCAGCTGGCGCAACTGCCAGTCGGTTCGCTGCCGATAATGGGGCAAAGGTCTTATTAGTAGATGCAGCGCCATTAGGGCACGAAGGTGGTAATACACGTTACGCTGGTCAGGTCGTTCTAACTGGGCATGATCGTGCTAAGACCAAGCGTTATTTCAAGCAGATGTTTAACGGTATTAAAATAGAAGATGAAATGTTGGATACGTATGTCGACGGAATTAATCAAATTCCAGCGTATATGCATGATTATCTCGATGTCGATGAACCGGTTAGTTACAACAAAACGCATCGTGATCCAGGTTGGCAGGACTTTGCACATGGCCTTTCGCCAGAATATCCAGAATTCGATGGAGCCGACGCGATCGATTTGACAACCGTACATGATGGTTTCTTTGACGCCACATTATGGAAGAACTTGCGTCAGCACGTGACGGATCGGACTGACCAGATTGACGTTTGGTTGGAGAGCCCGGCAATGCGTTTGATTCAAGATCCCAAATCAAAGATGATTACGGGTGTTACAGTTAAGCGCAATGGTCATGAGGTTAACATTGCGGCCCGTAATGGTGTGGTCATGACGATGGGTGGATTTGAAAATAATAATGACGATATTCAAAACTTCATTGGCGTACCTAAGTTGAAGGTGATTGGGACCTTGTACAACAAGGGTGATGGAATTCGGATGGCACAAGAAGTTGGCGCTAGTTTCTGGCATATGCACAGTTATGAAGGATACGGTTTTGACACTGGCTTTACGTTTGAAAATCCGACTGAAGAACGGGGCAAATTTATTCTTGGCGCCTGGCCCGAACTATCGCATGGCAGTATTTTTATTGCTGCGGATGATGGTAGTCGTTATGTACGTGAGGATGAAAATGGCCGTCATGGTCATGCTTACGAACATGGTCAATGGCATAACCCAACGGTTTACGCGCATCCTCATCTAATTTTTGACCAAGCCCAGTACGACACGATCAAAGGACAGGGTAAGTTGCCATATCCTGACTTCTGTAAGTTGGTCGTTAAAGCAAACTCAATTGAAGAGCTTGCGGAGAAGATTCAGGCTGATCCTAAAGTGTTGTCACAAACGGTGGTTTCCTTTAATCGCTTTGCCGATGCAGGTCGCGATGATCAATTGGGTCGTGACGGCGATAGCATGCGTGCATTAGATGACGGACCATATTATGCTGTTGAACTGGCCACTGCAATGCTTAATACCCAGGGTGGTGCCAAACGAAATGCGAAGGCTGAAGTGCTAAATGCTGACGGTGAACCAATTCCCCATCTATATTCTGCCGGTGAGTTTGGTGGCATCAATGCCAATCAGTATAATGGTGGTGGTAATCTTGCCGAATGTTTAATTTTCGGCAAGATCGCCGGTGAAAACGCCGCTGCACCAAAGCAGGATACGGTTAGTGATTCTGACCAAACAGCTACAGATGCGGATACGTCTGCTTCGATTCATGAAGATTCTGAGACTGACCTTGGTGGCAACGATTTGGTGGATAATTCTACCAACTACACGGTTGGCGATAACCAATATCTAGGTAGTGCTAACAACGGTATTGGTGGTCAAATCGTGGTTCGGGTAACATATGCAGATCAACACATTAAAAATGTCGAAGTGTTGCAGGAAAGTGAAAGCGAAGACGTTGGTCGTAAGGCCGTGGAGGAGATTCCCCGCGAAATCGTCGCGCAAAACACGGCTGACGTTGATGCCGTTTCCGGTGCTTCGTCATCCAGCCGGGCTGTTAAGACGGCGGTTAAGGATGCGTTGAGTAAGGTTAAGTAATTTTTTTCCGCAGTAAACGTGATCTAAACTCATTTTAAACGAATAAGTATGACCGATATGGAGTGATGCAGCCTAATAATTAGGTTTAAATAAAACAAGCATTACTGTCTAATTTTTGGAATAGGGTTCTAATTAACCATTTTGCTTTTAATCTTTACTAATGCAAAAAGCTCATGGCGTGAAATCATGCCATGAGCTTTTTAGACAGACCAGTGTAAGGGAGTTTTTGCTTTGACCGCAGTATTACGATGACGTATGTGTCAAAATTTTTTTTGGATCAATTCCTAAATTATTGCAAAATGTCTATTCCCTTTCGCTGGTCCAGCGGCAATGCTTTCAACCACTGGCTATGTAACGTCTAAAGATTGGTGGAAACTGAGTGCCATTTTTGGGGTTATGTTCAACGTCATTTGGCTTGCCGGTGGTTTACTTTGGACTAAAGTAATTGGTTTTTGGTAGAACAAATTAAAACGTATATTAAAATTGACTCACTAGAAATATGATCGATTCCTAGTGGGTCAATTTTTGTACTTAAATGGTAGATTGTAAAATTAATCCGAACGCTGTTCGGACAAAAAAGATCAGCTTCCTTTAAAATGGTGTTTACTGTCAAGGGCAGTTTAAAAATGTAGGTTTTCGGCAGAAAGAAATGTAGGTTTTCGGCAGTTACTTGAGGCCACGTAATCGGTAAGATTTACCAGTGATCTTCACTACGTGAACATGATGAACCAAGCGATCGAGAATGGCTGCTGTCACAGTTGGGTTCTGGAAAATATCAACCCAAGCGGATAGATCACTATTGCTGGTAATGATCGTTGAATGCTTTTCATAGCGGGCATTGACTAGCTGAAATAAGAGGTTAGCTTCTTGGTGACCAATTGGCAAATACCCAATTTCATCAATAATTAATAGGTCATAGCGCGAATAGCGGCTTAGAGATCGATCAAGCAGTCCTTTTTCGTAAGCTGCTCTCAATCTAATCAACAGCTCATGACAATTAATAAAGAGAACCCGACAGCCCTGTTTACAGGCCTCAATCCCAATACTAATTGCCAAGTGGGTTTTACCGACTCCCGGATTGCCAATAAAGATTAAGTTTTCAGACTTTTCCATAAAAGCCAGATTCTGGAATTCCAGAACCTCTTGGCGATTCATACTGGGTTGAAAGCTAAAATCAAATGTATCTAGGGATTTTGTATTGGGGAACCGAGCACGGCCAATGGCCCGTGCAATCTGACCTTCGTGTCGATTCTGGAGTTCCGAATTAGTTAAATCAATTAGCGCCTCAGTTAATGACAGATTATCAGTGTGAATTTGATCAAGGTAATTCGGCAAGTATTCACGGATTTTGTTTAACCCTAAGCGCTCAAGATTATTTAAAAGAATTTGATTATTAGTGGTCATGGTAGCCTCCTATAAGTTGTCGTAATCAGTCATATGTTCACGAATGTAAGCTGAAATGTCTTCATCTGTCCGCCCTTTAAGCAAATCAGATTTGAGGATATTGAACTGATCTTGGGGGTCATAATTCAGCGAATTGGTAGTTATGGAGTGCGTACGAATTTCTTCTCCGTTATAATAAATGTGAATGCGCTGCTCATCATTGGAGATTTCAACAGCAACCGTACAACCAATGTATCGCGGATCTACTGAGTACTTACATTTGCGGAAATTGATCATGGCCTCCTTCGAAACGACACGGGTAATGTTTTCTTCGAAGTATGGTTCAAGGAGATTAACTGGAACGCGATGAAGGTACTCTTTTTCTTCGTCTAACCATTTCAGGTACGGGACTTCGTCCGTGGCCTGCGAAGTTTCATGATTTAGATCATCTCGGAGCATATGAACTAGTTCGATTAGCTCAGTTCCATCAGCAAATTCAGTATTGTATGGCCGTAAACGTTCAACCGTGCGAGCAAGGGCTTCAACTGCACCTTTAGTTTGTGGTCTGAATGGTCGACAAGCAATTGGTGTGAAACCGGCATCTTTACAGAATTCGTGGAACCGTTCGTTAAAGACAGCGTGGCCAAACTGGGATTTTGTATGATCCACAACGGTTTTCATATTATCAAACCAGATTTCCGTCGGAATACCTCCGGTATGAAGGAAAGCGTCGTGTAAGCAAGAAAAGAGGGTATCTTGGCTCCGATCAAAGGTTAGTGTCATATATTTGAGTTTTGAATAAGGCAATACATACAAGAAAATATTGAATTTAAACAGCTCACCCTCGCTGCTCACTAGGGCCATTTCTTCTTTCCAGTCAACTTGAGCAGAGAGACCAGGGGAATGTTCAATCCGAATGGTAGCTTTCTTAACTCGTTCTCGGCGGGTTTGGCGACAATAATCTTTCACGAGGGTATAGCTGCCGGTAAAGCCCTTCTTCTGGATAAATTTAAAAATTGAAGCAGCCGAACAATTTAGTTCAAGCTTTGAATCGATGGTTTGCTTGAATGGATCCAGTAAACTTGGCCGTTTCGGTCGACCACTTGGTCGGCCCTTAAGTCCAGCTTTGACTTCCTCATAGGCTTTCTTAACGGTTCGATAATCAACATTATATTGCCGGGCAATCTCGGCGAAGTTAGGCTTAATATTTTCAGTCACGTAAATCGTCACTCCTTCTCTTAAATCACGTCTCACATCAAATTCCTCCTACACTCTGATGTGATTCATGATACAAAAAATGTAGGAAAACCAACAGTTCTAACCTGCCGTTTTCCTACATTTTACGGGTGCCTTTTACATTTACCACAAACCCATCTTTTAGGAGCTGATCTTTTGTCTAGTATAACCTATTCCGAACGAATTAAAATCGAAACCTTTTGTGAACTAGGGCTGTCCAATATCCAAATGGGCGTTCGGCTGAACCGATCACCGTCAACAATTTCTTATGAATTATCTCGATGTCAACCTTATCAGGCTGAATTAGCACAAACAGATGCCGAATACAAGCGATCACGATGTGGTCGGAAAACTAAGCTGAGCGATGAGTTAAAGCAAAAAATTCTCAACCATTTACGTCTAAGCTGGTCACCAGGAATGATTGCTCACGAATTTAAACTAGCTACTAAATCTATTTATAATTGGCTAAATCAGGAGAGAATTGATTTCTCCTTGAATGATCTACCTGAACATGGCGTACGCCAACGGCGTAACGTTGACCAACGATCCAAATATAATCAATCTTTGGGGCGATCAATTGAACAGCGTCCCATGATGATTAATCAACGTAATCGCATCGGCGATTTTGAACTAGATACAGTCGTTGGTCCTCGTGGGCATAGTAAGGCAGTTTTATTAACTTTAATCGATCGAAAATCACGGTTCCTTTGGGCATACCGGTTAAAAGATCGGACGACAGTGACTGTTAATGAAGCACTAACTAAGTTCCTAACCACTTTTAATGGTCCGGTGCACAGCTTTACTGTGGACCGTGGCACTGAGTTTAGTGGGCTAGTATCACTTGAATCACAATATGGTATTAAGACCTATTACTGCCATGCTTATACGCCAGCTGAACGTGGTAGTAATGAACGCTTTAATCGGAATTTACGTTATTTTTATCCTAAAGGGACTCGTTTTGAACACATTAGTGCTCAAGATTTAACGACGACGTTACTCCAAATTAACCAGCGACCGCTTAAAATACTCGACTGGCAAACACCGTATCAGGTTATGCTGACAAATTTGTCCAAAAATTCGGATTAAATTTGCAATCTACCAAATGTTCATTTTAAAACTGAACTTAGTGTCCTTTTTTGACCTAAACCAAAGTTACTAGTACTCAGTTGAAAACGAAGTAGTGGAATGAAAAATCAGACAAATTCGTCTGGACTGATATTGAATCCTTCATCAAGTTCACTGCCGCTATGTGCGGCAACGTATTCTTTATCTGTGAAGGGATTGTGTCCTCTCGGTAAGTAAATAACGGCACCGTCACGTCCTTGTAGAACGTCAAAGGTATCATTTTTCGGATGAATATCGAATGGCAAGGGCAAAAAGTTGTGTGAGTCGATGGTTTGAATCTTAACTGTTCTCATTAATTTGACCTTTCTCGTGTATGCTTGAGGTATCAACCATTACCACCATAAATTTAGCATAATCTAGTTCCAAATAATAATATTTGCGTTGGTTTGTAGAAGAGTGGAGTCGACGCAACGGGCTACACAATCAAGTTAACGTTTGAGCGGTAACAATTGTGACGCAGGAAGTGAACACAGACTAGTAAAATTAATTCAAGAAAACACTTGAAAGCCTTTCCAAACTATGATATATTTTTCACATTGATTTTCAATAAAACGTTTTACCAAAAACAGTGAGCTGTCATAGCTCACTTAAAATTATTTAAGTAAAACGTTTTACCAATGTAAAAGTTATCCAAACCGAAGGGAGAAACACAATGAAGAAGACAACAGTAATTAACTCAGACCTATCGCGTGTGATTTCAAATATGGGTCACATGGATTGGTTATCAATTGGGGATGCAGGCATGCCGGTACCCGCAGGAACAGAGAAAATTGATCTAGCAGTTACCAAACAATTGCCAAGTTTTATCGACGTTCTAAAGAATGTTTTGGCCGAATTAGAAGTACAACACATTTATTTGGCCGAAGAAATCAAAACGGTTAATCCAGAACAATTGACAGCTATTAAGCAATTGTTGCCTGACACACCAATTACGTTTGTACCGCACAGCGAATTGAAAAAAGACCTCAGTAAGACACACGCCTTTGTTCGCACTGGCGAAATGACGGCGTACTCAAACATCATTTTGGAGAGTGGCGTGACATTCTAACTGTCAGCCATCACTTTATAGGAGCATAGAAATGGAAGAGACGAACATGCAACAAACTTCGGTTAAGCAATTATCAGACGGGTACTTATCCCGTACACCAATGTTTACTTTCTTACTGGTATCAATGATTTTCCCACTTTGGGGTGCGGCTGCCAGTTTGAACGATATTTTAATTACTCAGTTTAAAACAGTTTTCCAACTGAACGACTTGGCAACAGCCTTTGTTCAAAGTGCGTTTTACGGTGGCTATTTCTTAATTGCCATTCCGGCATCGCTTGTTATTAAAAAAAGTTCATACAAGTTTGCCATTATGATTGGGTTGTTTGCTTACATTGTCGGATGTAGCTTATTCTTCCCGGCATCACGGATGGCAACCTACAGCATGTTCCTAGTTGCTATTTTTGCGATTGCCATTGGGTTGAGTTTTCTGGAAACAGCGTGTGACACATACTCGTCCATGCTGGGACCGAAAAAGACGGCCAACGCGCGGTTAAACTTTTCACAAACTTTAGTGCCGCTTGGTGATATGTTGGGTATCGTGCTAGGAAAATACCTGATCTTTGGTAACGGTGGGAACTTATCTGAAAAGATGTCTCATATGGCGCCAGCCGCTCGTCAGGCTTATGGCGAAAAAATGTTGCAGCTCACATTGCAACCTTACAAGTACATTCTTGGCGTGCTGCTGATTATCTTTGTGATTATTGCCTTTACAAAAATGCCAGCCGCTAAGGCCACTGCAGAAGGCGCTGAAGAGGCAACAACTGCTGATACAAAGGCTGAAAAGGTAACATTACGTGAAACACTGAAGTATCTTTCTCATAACAAACGTTATCAACGTGGTGTTATGGCACAATTTTTCTACGTTGGTATGCAGACAACCGTTTGGTCATTCACCATTCGTTTGGCCTTAAACCTAAACCATTCAATTAGTGATTCTGCTGCCTCAACGTTTATGATTTTCAGTTACGCAATGTGGTTCTTTGGTAAAGTGGTGGCCAACTGGTTGATGAACCGTTTCTCAATTACGAAAGTTTTGACCGTTTATTCATTCCTAGGAACATTGTCATTGTTGGCAACCTTCTTGATTCCAAACATGACTGCCGTTTACACTGCCATCTTAGCCAGTTTCTTCTTCGGTCCTGAATGGCCAACAATTTATGCACACACACTGGACACAGTTACCGAAAAGAAGTACACCGAAACATCTGGTGCCATTCTGGTTATGGCCATCATCGGTGGTGCAGTGATGCCATTGTTGCAGGGTGCCGTTTCTGATCTGACGACAATGCAATTTTCATTCATCGTGCCACTTATCTGTTTCGTTATCGTAACGACATACTTCTTCTTTGAACATCGTTACGAAGTTGCACATCCAGAAACTATTGCGGAACACTAAAAGCATCGTAGGCACTACTCTTGTTTAGGTGTTTTATGGTAAATTAGTCATGGAACAATTTATACGGTTTATTATTGAATATTAAAGGGGACAATTATGGCGAACAAAGTCGTTGTATTAGGAAGTCTAAACATGGATTCCATCTTACGGATTCCACGTCTGCCACTTGGCGGCGAAACTATGGAAATGACGGATAAAAGCTCAGCTCCTGGTGGTAAAGGGGCTAACCAGGCTGTTGCTGCTGCTCGTGCTGGCGCACAAACGTCATTCATTGGTAAAGTTGGTGCTGACGATGCAGCAGAGGTATTGCGCGATGCTTTGAAGTCAGACAACATTAGTGTTGAACATGTCACGACGGATGAACAACGCGGTTCTGGTCAAGCCTTCATTTTATTGCAAGAAAGTGGTCAAAACTCGATTCTTGTTTACGCTGGTTCTAACCAGTCATTAAGCAAGGCCGATGTTGATGCTGCCAAAGATGTGATTAAAGATGCCGATTTCTTAATTTCTCAATTTGAGACACCAATTGAAACAACGACGTATGCATTCGAGTGCGCACAATCCGTTGGCGTCACGACAATCTTAAATCCAGCACCAGCGATCCCAACGATCCCAGCTGATCTATTAAAGGTCACTGATTTGATTGCACCAAACGAAACAGAATCCGCAACCATCACCGGTATCGAAGTGACTGATGCCGCTTCAATGTTGTTGAACGCCGCTAAGTTCGCCCAAATGGGTTGTAAGGAACTGATCATTACCGTTGGTGCTCGTGGCGCCTTTTATGCGAACCAGAACGGTAGTGGTTTCGTTGATGCATTCAAAGTGAAGGCCGTTGACACAACAGCTGCCGGGGACACATTCCTTGGCGCTTTAAGTTCACAATTGAAGCCAGACTTCAGTAACATGCGTGAAGCCATTACGTTTGCTAACCATGCTTCATCAATTACTGTTCAACGTCTTGGTGCACAGCCTTCAATTCCAACACTGGATGAGATTAAGGCAGAATATAAATAAGTAAGTTATCGATTTTGAGTTCGGTAAAAGACATCATTCATGAAAGCGTTGCTTTTGTGAGTGATGTCTTTTTTAGTATTTCGGATGGTCAAGTGCCTTATGTGGACGATTAAAAGGGAATTCTTTTGCGTATGTAATGGGTAACACTGAAAATAAACAGAAATCAATCCGAAAGAATATTCTAAAATAGAATATATGGTATAATAGTCAATGAAAGAATATAAACTCATACGTGATGGTAAAAGATTGAGGAACCTGAGTAGGATCGGATTTGAGTCTGGTTTTGATTGGGAATTTGAATTGAAAACCCATCAGGTGATGAGCATATAGTAGATTGTAAAATTAATCCGAACGCTGTTCGGACAAAAAAGATCAGCTTCCTTTAAAATGGTGTTTACAACAAACCCATCTTTTAGGAGCTGATCTTTTGTCTAGTATAACCTATTCCGAACGAATTAAAATCGAAACCTTTTGTGAACTAGGGCTGTCCAATATCCAAATGGGCGTTCGGCTGAACCGATCACCGTCAACAATTTCTTATGAATTATCTCGATGTCAACCTTATCAGGCTGAATTAGCACAAACAGATGCCGAATACAAGCGATCACGATGTGGTCGGAAAACTAAGCTGAGCGATGAGTTAAAGCAAACAATTCTCAACCATTTACATCTAAGCTGGTCACCAGGAATGATTGCTCACGAATTTAAACTAGCGACTAAATCTATTTATAATTGGCTAAATCAGGGGAGAATTGGTTTCTCCTTGAATGATCTACCTGAACATGGCGTACGCCAACGGCGTAACGTTGACCAACGATCCAAATATAATCAATCTTTGGGGCGATCGATTGAACAGCGTCCCATGATGATTAATCAACGTAATTGCATCGGTGATTTTGAACTAGATACCGTCGTTGGCCCTCGTGGGCATAGTAAGGCAGTTTTATTAACTTTAATCGATCGCAAATCACGGTTCCTTTGGGCATATCGGTTAAAGGACCGAACGACAGCGAGTGTTAATGAAGCACTGACTAAGTTCCTAACAACTTTTAATGGACCGGTGCACAGTTTTACTGTGGACCGTGGTACTGAGTTTAGTGGGCTAGTATCATTTGAATCACAATATGGTATTAAGACCTATTACTGTCATGCTTATACGCCAGCTGAACGTGGTAGTAATGAACGCTTTAATCGGAATTTACGTTATTTTTATCCTAAGGGGACTCGTTTTGAGCACATTAGTGCTCAAGATTTAACGACGACGTTACTCCAAATTAACCAGAGACCGCTTAAAATACTTGACTGGAAAACACCGTATCAGGTTATGCTGACCAATTTGTCCAAAAATTCGGATTAAATTTGCAATCTACCGTAAGTGGCATATTAACGGAAATAAAGTCAGCCTGTTTGTAAATCTCAGTTAAACTGCCAAGCAGGGGAACCGGTGCAGTTTTCAAATAAGGATCATAGCCAATGACATTCATTCCAAAGGCTTGTGCAAGTTTTGCAAGTACTTGACCAATGTGTCCTAATCCAAGAATTGCTAGAGTTTTTCCTTTAATCTCATGACCGTTTAAACCATATTCTGTTGAAAAGCCTGGTAAAGAAAGACCTTTTAATTCATTTTTCTTTTCATGTAACAAATGGTCAGATGTTAGTAGACGTCGACTAAGCAAAAGCATGGTACTGATAACGTATTCTGCTACGGCATATGCATTAGCACCATTTACTTTGGCCACTAAAACGTGATTAGCGGTGGCGGCATTAACGTCAACATTATTGATACCTGTCCCATTGCGTGAGATTATTTTGAGTTCCTTGCCTGCGTCAATAATATCTTTGGTTAGTGCAGATGATCGCATTATTACTGCATAGGCATCACTGATTTCCTTTTTCATGGTCTCAGCATCAGTACTTGGTGATACTGTTACTGTAAATCCGTTGTCTTGAAGTAATTTGATTCCGACATCATCAATCTTTTCGCTTAAAAGTACCTTTTTCATTACGACTCCTCCTAAAATGAATTTCGTTATAACTTTCATTCTAGTGAGGAAATTCACTAAAGCACAGTGCTCATTAGTACATGAGATGAACCAAAAAGACACATGGATGAGAGCTTACAATATCGGTAAGGAAAGCGTTTCCGAAGTGATGCGAGTAAATGAGCTTATTTTTTTGATTTCAATTTACAAATGGGCACTTGTGAATTTGATTCTTATTTTTTTATTCCCCAAAAATAAATAACCCTTAACACCGTTTCCTCGTAATCTGCAGTGTTGAGGGTTATTAAGTTAATACTTAACATTATGAATAATTTTGACGGACTTGTTTTACTAAGCGTAAGAGAAACTTGTTTTTTGTGTTTTTGTCATAGAACAAATTCGAAGAGTAGTGGTTATTATCAGTTTCCTGTAATGGAATGAAATTGAGCAACGGATTGCGTACTGTTTCAATATCTATAAACGGGCTTGGGTAAAAGCCGATTCCTTTATTGGCAGCAACATAAGCATCTCGCAGTTCAAGTGATGAGCATCGCTTGATTTGATTTTTGGAAAATAAGTCTGGAAATTTATTGAGAAAGACATCCTGCATAAAGTCAGAGTCTGATGGTGAATAGTAGAAAACGTTTTGATCTGTTAAATCATTGTTGCTGATGCTTTCTTTATTAGCTAGGCGGCTCAGCTTACTGACGCCGACTACTAATTCGCCACGCTTTAAACTGACACGTCCAAGTTTCGTGACTAATGGGTCAGTTAAATCGTAAAAAGGGGAAATAGCAATGTCTAAGCTACCGGCTGCAACAAGTTTAACCAATCGCCGACCGCTTTCCTGAACAAAGTCTATATTAACTTTCTTGTTTTCTTTGAGTACAGGGAGTAAAAGGCGCTGTAATTCAATTTCTTGGTTAGCAGATGCAAAGCCAATTCGAATGCGATGGTTAGATTCAAGTTGCTCACTCTGAATGCGGTTAAGCTCGTTATTGTACGTATTAACAATATCTTGAGCTGCGACGATAAACTTTTTGCCTTCTGTAGTTAATTCAGAACTATTTTTGTTTCGCAAGAATAGTTGAACGCCAAGTTCATTTTCCAATTGATCCATTTGCTTTGAAACAGCACGTGGAGATAGGAAAAATTCACCGGATCCTGCCTTGAAACTGCCGTACTTGGCTACTGCTAGAAAGGTTTTGAGATTATTGACTTCCATTTGCAATACTCCCTCGAATTATTTTAAGTGAACATTTTGTTCACCTAGTGACTTATCATGCACTATGATAGCACTTTCATAAATTTTACAATGTAACTGAAAGTCAAATTGATCACAAAGAAAGAAGGACTTATGATGAGCGTTCCGAAAATTAAGAAAATGGAAGTTTTTCCTGTTGCTGGTTATGACAGTATGTTATTGAATTTAAGTGGTGCACATGGTCCATTCTTTACAAGAAACATTGTTGTGTTGACAGCTGACAACGGGGCTGTAGGTGTTGGTGAAGTCCCAGGTGGGCAAAAAATTACTGATACGTTAGAACATTCTAAGATGTTGGTTGAAGGCTCATCTATTGGTGAGTATAAAGCGACTTTGCAAAAGATTAGGAATAAATTCTCATACTTGGACAAGGGCGGACGTGGTAATCAAACATTTGATCTGCGGATTATGGTACATGCATTAACTGGCGTTGAGACAGCTTTATTAGATTTACTCGGCAAATATTTGCACGTACCAGTGGCCGCGCTTCTGGGTGATGGTCAACAACGCGAGCATGTTGGCGTTTTAGGATATTTGTTTTGGGTTGGTGATACTAGTAAAACGGATCTGCCATATTTGCAGAATGACGACGATACCAGTGAATGGGGACGTCTCCGACGTAAACCTGTAACCGATGTTGAGTCACTAGTCAGATTAGCAAGAGCATCCTACGATAAATATGGATTTAAAACCTTTAAATTAAAGGGGGGTGTGTTTGATGGCGAAAAAGAAGTCGCTGCTATCAAAGGCCTTCATGAGGCTTTTCCAGATGCCAAACTTGATTTGGATCCAAATGGAGGCTGGTATTTAAAGGACGCCCTGCATTATGCAGACGAATTGAAAAAAGATTTGCACTATATCGAAGATCCTTGTGGTGCAGAGGATGGATTTTCAGGTCGTGAAATTTTGGCAGAGTTTCAGCAATTAACGCACATGCCAGTTGCGACTAATATGGTGGACACTGATTGGCGGCAAATGTCACATGCATTGGCATTAAACTCGATTTCCATTCCGTTGGCTGATCCACACTTTTGGACGATGGAAGGTGCGGTGCGTGTTGCGCAACTTTGTGATGAGTTCAATCTTAACTGGGGTATTCATTCAAACAATCATTTTGATATTTCCTTAGCCATGATTGCAAATACGGCTGCTGCTGCTCCTGGAAATGTGTATGATGTCGATACACACTGGATTTGGCAGGATGGGCAGTATTTGACCAAAAACCCGTATCAAATTAAAAATGGTCAGTTAACTGTTCCACGTGACAACGAAGGATTAGGTGTTGAAATTGACATGGAAGCAATCAAGAAAGCTCATCAGTTGTACGTTGACAATAATCTAGGTGCTCGCGATGATGCAGTCACAATGCAATATTTAATTCCAGGCTGGAAGTTTGACCCTAAGCGTCCTGCTATGGTTCGCTAGAATAATTTTCTTTGATAATTAAACCTACTAGCCACTTTGTTATGATTTTTGTTGATGGAATCACGATAGAGTGGCTTTTATGTTAGTAAAAGGTACTCTGTTGGGGTTAGCGTGAACTTTAAGTTCAGCATGGGAACAGAACGCTTCTATGAATTGTGATTTAGTGAACTCATACTAGCAAATGAAAGCGGTTACTATCATTGCTGATAATAAAGTGGAGGGTGAACTTAAGGTAGATTGCAAATTTAATCCGAATTTTTGGACAAATTGGTCAGCATAACCTGATACGGTGTTTTCCAGTCAAGTATTTTAAGCGGTCTCTGGTTAATTTGGAGTAACGTCGTCGTTAAATCTTGAGCACTAATGTGCTCAAAACGAGTCCCCTTAGGATAAAAATAACGTAAATTCCGATTAAAGCGTTCATTACTACCACGTTCAGCTGGCGTATAAGCATGACAGTAATAGGTCTTAATACCATATTGTGATTCAAATGATACTAGCCCACTAAACTCAGTACCACGGTCCACAGTAAAACTGTGCACCGGTCCATTAAAAGTTGTTAGGAACTTAGTCAGTGCTTCATTAACACTCGCTGTCGTTCGGTCCTTTAACCGATATGCCCAAAGGAACCGTGATTTGCGATCGATTAAAGTTAATAAAACTGCCTTACTATGCCCACGAGGGCCAACGACGGTATCTAGTTCAAAATCACCGATGCGATTACGTTGATTAATCATCATGGGACGCTGTTCAATCGATCGCCCCAAAGATTGATTATATTTGGATCGTTGGTCAACGTTACGCCGTTGGCGTACGCCATGTTCAGGTAGATCATTCAAGGAGAAACCAATTCTCCCCTGATTTAGCCAATTATAAATAGATTTAGTCGCTAGTTTAAATTCGTGAGCAATCATTCCTGGTGACCAGCTTAGATGTAAATGGTTGAGAATTGTTTGCTTTAACTCATCGCTCAGCTTAGTTTTCCGACCACATCGTGATCGCTTGTATTCGGCATCTGTTTGTGCTAATTCAGCCTGATAAGGTTGACATCGAGATAATTCATAAGAAATTGTTGACGGTGATCGGTTCAGCCGAACGCCCATTTGGATATTGGACAGCCCTAGTTCACAAAAGGTTTCGATTTTAATTCGTTCGGAATAGGTTATACTAGACAAAAGATCAGCTCCTAAAAGATGGGTTTGTTGTAAACACCATTTTAAAGGAAGCTGATCTTTTTTGTCCGAACAGCGTTCGGATTAATTTTACAATCTACTTTAATGAGGATTACAAGTATTGACGTTATGAAGATACCTAGTGAAGATCCTAGTTTTAGTGGTAACGGGCAAGGGTCTAAAGAAGATTGGTGCCCTTTAGTTATCAGAATTAACACGGATGAAAAAATTTCTGGATTTGGCGAAGCAGGCTTAGCTTATGGAAAAGGCTGGCGAGGTGGATTTGGGATGTTACAGGATTTCAGTGAAGTCATTATTGGGGAAGATCCACTTAATAATGAAAAAATTTGGAATAAATTGCTTACAGCTACTTATTGGGGAATTGCTGGTGGCGTGGTTGTAAATGCGGCCATTAGTGCAATTGATATCGCCCTCTGGGATATCAAGGGTAAGTATTACAATACGCCGGTTTATGAACTACTCGGTGGAAAAACTAATGATCATCTGCGAGCTTATGCAAGCCAGCTCCAATATAACTGGGGTGAACACATTGATAAGTTGAAGTTGATAACCCCAGAAGAATACGCCGAGGTTACTCGAAAAATCATGGCGGAAGGATATGATGCACTAAAATTCGATCCAATTATGTTAAGTGATCAGCCAGATGGTGGTGGTGTTTGGCAAACCAAAGGGGTGGTCACAAAACACATCGTTGACGTTGCATATAATCGGGTTAAAGCAATGCGAGAAGCGGGTGGAGATAATCTTGGTCTCATCATTGATATGCATGCTAACTCTGATACAACATCGGCTATTAAGATTGGTCAAGCATTGGAAGACCTAGATATTATGTATTACGAGGAACCAGTTAGCACGCTCAATCCAGACAACACGTTAGAGGTTGCAAACAAGGTAAATATTCCAATTGCGGCTGGCGAACGTGTCTTCACTCGATTTGGTTTTAGAAAATTCTTCGAAGATCGGTCCATTAAGGTAGCACAACCGGATCTCTGTCTTGCTGGCGGTATTACAGAAGCAAAAAAGATTTGTGATATGGCCTATACGTATGACATTAATGCACAAGTTCATGTGTGCGGTGGACCGATTGCGGTTGCTGCCGCTTTGCAAGTTGAGGCGGTGATTCCTAACTTCTTGATTCACGAAGTTTATCAACGGGCACGCAATGCCAAGGATCGTGCAACTTGTAAATTTGATGATTTTCAACCTGTAAATGGGCACATTGATATTCCTGATCGTCCTGGTATTGGCCAAGAGTTGACGCCAGAAACGATCGATAAATCCCAGCGTGTGACTATTCAGTAATATTAAAATTTCAGAATAATGGAGGGAAATTATTATGATTGATAAGTTTTTACTTGGTGGCTATACGTCAGATAATTACACACCAAATAATCATTCCGAAGGAATTTATGTTGCGAGTTTGGATACTGAAAAGGAACAATTGACCGATATTAAATTAATGGTTACTCTAGATGACCCAGCATTTTTTAACTACGGATTGAAAAATCATAAAATTGCGGTGGTAATGACAAAGGATGACAGCACTGGTGGCGTTGGTATCATTGATGTTAATGCAAAAACGGGCATGGGCCGACTAATAGCCGAAAAGATGCTTGATCAATCAGTCAAAGGCAGCTATGAAGCATATAACTACTTCAAAAAATTGTATTACTGGAATGAATTGCGTTACACAGTCCCATCATATGTGTATCTAGATGAGAACCGAAAAATGGTGTTTGCCGCTAACTATAATACTAATGCCATTTATACTTGGAAATTGGATGATAATTATCAGTTTATTACGGAGCATCGTTACCCAATTGAAGGACGAGGGCCTAAAGCGGTTCAAGATGCGGCACATATTCATTACACACGATTATTACCAGATGGACGCCTGATAGTTTGTTCATTAGGTGCCGACAAAATTATGATTTTTGATGTAAATGATGATGCGAGTTTAAGTCCGGTATCAGAATTTCACACGAAAGCGGGCTTCGGACCCCGTCAACTAGCTTTTAATGAAAACACCAATAATTACATCTACGTTTTGAATGAAGTGGGCAGTCGTACTGGAGTCGTGAAATATGATCCAGAAACGGGTTTGCTGAGTCAAATTGATGATTACTCAAATATTCCTGAAGGGTACGCCGGACATAATCAATCTGCTGGGATTCGGGTATCCGCTGATGGCAAATTTGTTTATGCGTCAAACCGAGGACATGATTCGTTAGCTGTTTATAAAGTTTTAAATGGCGGTGGACATTTGGAAAAGATTCAGACAATTAAAACGGATGGTGTTTCTCCACGTGATTTTGATCTTAGTAAAAATGGAGATTTCTTGTTGTGCGCTAATCAGATGTCAAATGAATTAATTTTATTTAAGCGTGATTCCAAAGAGGGTTATCTCAACATTGTACAGCGTGACATTAAACACGATGCATGTGTTAGGGTCCTTGAAGCCACAGACTTTTTAAGCTGAACACTTAAAAATAAACAGAATTTAAGAAAGCGTTTTCATTGCTATCACTAATATGCTACGCTGTTGTTGGGAGTGATAATAATGATAAATAAAGAAATTAATTGGCAAGCAGATGATCCGGAAGAATATACCCATGATATCGACAAAGGTTCAATTATTGATTTACCGACCCGTTCATATATTGTTTTATCAGGTGTTGGTAAAGCTGATCCGAATAACCGTGATTTCACAGCGAAGGCAGACGCTCTGTATAAAGTAGCTGATTATTTGGCAAACGCACCTGATAATAACTTGGAGATAGAAGGGTATACACCATTTAAACGATATCCATTACAGGCATGTGGGAACGAGTCACACCTGGTCGTGATGCAGAGTGGCGTTATCAACTCATGATTCGTCAACCAGTCTTTATCACCAAGGAAATTTTACAAACGGCTGAATTTGACATCACTAACGTTGATCAACAATATTTATGGGATATCCGAATGCTTCATTTCTCTGAAGGACTTGAAGCCCAGATTGGCAATAATGGGGTACTGACCCGTATTGGGCCAGCAAACATCAAATTGCAAAAATTCATTCAAGACGCCGGTTATCGTTCAGTTGCCTCGGAAAGCTGGCACATGGAACTTTATTTGGATGATGTAGTGCGTACGCCTGGGGATCAGTGGCACACCATTTTACGGAATGGTATTGAACCGATGGATGTTTCAAAAGTTGTCGAAACAAAGATACCGATTTTCAAGGGGAGCAAATAGGTTATTGAATATTTGAATAGAATTTGAAATGAAAACTCCATACTGATGGAGTTTTTTAATTTTAGTGGAAGTTTTGGATCCCTTTAGCTCTTTATGCGTTTATCGACCAAATTTCTATTTAAAATTTGAACAGCCATATGATCGACTGACATTTATCTTAGTTCAGTACTTTGGACCGACTTAAAGCACTGTTTTTGGGGACCGTTAAAGGACGGAAGTCAATAAAGAATATAATATTTAAGGAAGAAGCTAATCAGGATTTCTTTAGTTCTTTAATGGTATGACTGATTTTATGAGTTAGAAATCACTCTTGTCAAAAGAAGGGGCACAAAAACTTGTTGATTCACTGCGCGATGTATTGATGCTGCCATGCTATTTATTAATACGCTGGTCTAATTAATAAGCTGAGGAGTTCCTGATGCAATAAAGGTTTATTCCACTTAAGTTAATGTAACAAGGACTTGTCCAATATCAGAAAATTATCAATCACGTCCAAGTAAAAGTAGGCTCAAGGTGCAGACTAACACGAATAAAAAAGGGTGTAACATGTTTCGTCAAATGAAACACGTTACACCCTTTTTCTGATGCGTTTTGAATATTATGAAAGCGCTTCAATTTAACCGTGCTGCCCGTTATGCTGTCCTCGTAAGCAAGAAAAATAAATATCAAAAGGGAGCACAACATTATGCAAAAACGTGATTTTATCGACACCAATACTTATACCAAAGAAGAAATTCAATACATGATTGATTTGGGTATTAAATTAAAGCAGTCAATCAATGCAGGCTATTATCCGCAAGTATTAAAAAATAAAACATTAGGTATGATCTTTGAACAATCATCAACTCGTACACGGACCTCTGCTGAAGCCGCAATGACAGAATTGGGTGGGCACGCCCAATACTTAGCTCCTGGTCAAATTCAACTGGGTGGTCATGAGACTATTGAAGATACTTCGCATGTTCTAGGGAACATTGTAGATATCATTGGTGCACGGGTTGAACGTCACAAGGCGGTTGCCGAAGTTGGTAAGTTTGCTCAAGTACCAGTTGTTAACTTTATGAGTGACTATAACCATCCAACGCAAGAACTTGGTGACATCATCACAATGAGTGAGCATCTGCCAGAAGGCAAGAAATTAAGTGACTGCAAGATTGTCTTTGTCGGGGATGCAACACAGGTTTGTGTTTCAACGATGTTTATGGCAACCAAGATGGGCATGGACTTTGTTCAATTTGGACCAAAAGGATTCCAGATTAAGCCTGAAACGTTAGCGATTGGTAAAAAGAACGCTGAAGTATCTGGTGGTTCAGTTCTTGTTACTGAAGATGCTGATGAAGCGTTGAAGGATGCCGACTTTATCTATACAGATGTTTGGTACGGCTTGTATGAGTCAGAGTTGCCAAAGGACGAACGGATGAAGATCTTCTATCCAAAGTACCAAGTAAACGCCGATCTTGTTGCTAAGGCTTCAGATCATGTTAAATTCTTACACTGTCTGCCTGCATCACGTGGTGAGGAAGTCACAGATGAAGTTATTGATTCTGACTATTCATTAGCATGGGAAGAGGCTGGTAATCGAAAGACAGCCATGCGTGCAATCTTTACTTACTTATTAAATCCACGCATCAAACATCCTTCAGATGCTGAAGCTAAAAAGTATCAAAGCGAAATTGACGATTTATTGGCCCACCAAGTGGACACCAACCTTGTCAGTGACTAAATCTATTTCCAAACACTTTTGGTAGTGTCGTGAAAGGAAATTACGATGAACAAGCAAAAGAAAAAGTTTCGGTTATTTGATGCGGTGCTAATGGCAGTCGTTGTGGTACTAGTTGTTGAATCAGCAGCGCCGGCTGCAGCCATTGGACCATCACAGTTCTTTTGGTGGATTTTTCTACTAATTCTCTTCTTCATTCCGTACGGACTCATCTCATCGGAATTAGGGACGACGTACGTTGGCGATGGTGGCTTATACGATTGGGTTAAACAAGCCTTTGGGCGTCGCTGGGGTGGTCGTTTAGCATGGCTCTATTGGTTAAATTATCCATTATGGATGGCCAGCCTTGGCGTGCTATTTGCGGAAGTTGCTGGACAAATATTCGGAGTTCATTTCAATACGTTCTGGACTAGTATCATCGAACTCGCCTTCGTCTGGACGGTTGTTACATTAGGCAATAAACCAATCAGTGAAAGTAAATGGATTATGAATTTAGCGGCGTTCGCTAAAATATTTACGATATTGTCGCTGGGAATTATGGGGATTTACTTCGCAGCAACTAAAGGTTTAGCAAATAACTTTAGTGGAACCAATTTGCTACCGAAACTAAACCTTTCAAGTTTAAGTAACCTTTCGGTAATTATCTTCAATTTTTTGGGCTTTGAAGTGGTCGCAACTATGGCTGACGATATGGATAATCCTAAGAAACAAATTCCACAGGCCATTATTTATGGTGGTATATTAATTGCTTTCTTCTATTTATTGGCTGCGTTCGGTATGGGCGCTGCTATTCCTACTGATAAGTTGTCAGCTTCTTCTGGTTTGATTGATAGTTTCGTGCTGATGATTGGCCATATGAACTGGTTTGTCGTTATCATTGGCATTATGTTTCTCTACATTCTCGCATCAGAAATGGTTTCCTGGGCGCTAGGTGTTAATTACGTTGCTAACTATGCGGCTAAGGATCATGCATTGCCGGCTATCTTTGGTAAAGAAGATGCTAAAGGAATGCCTGTGGGTACTGGGTATTTAAATGGGATTATTGCTTCAGTTTTGGTAGTGGCGTCGCCATTTATTCCAAATCAAAATATCTTCTGGGCATTCTTTGCATTAAATGTAGTGGCACTGCTGTTGTCGTACACGATGATGTTTCCAGCATTTTGGAAGTTACGACGTGACGATGCGCAACGCGAACGACCATTTAAAGTACCCGGTGGGAAATTCGTGATCAACCTTATGACATGGGTTCCTGAAGTATTACTTGTTGCGACAATTTTGTTATCAATTTTACCGTTAAATGGTTCAGCATCAGAGTTGGCCAACAAAGTTCCGATTCTAATTGGTACCATTTTGGCAGTTATTGTCGGCGAAATCGTTGTTCGAGTTGCGGAACGAAAAGACGATTCAAGCATGAAAGATGAAAAGGTTTCTCAAAATTCAACTCATTCGGCGAATGTCAGCGGAAAGGACTAACTAAATAATGAAAACTTTAACAAGCACACCTCAGCAAGATGGGTACAGAATGCCCGGAGAATTTGAAGAACATCAAGGTGTTTACATCCTATGGCCACAAAGACCTGATAACTGGCGTAACGGTGGTAAACCAGCACAGCATACTTTTGTTAAAGTAGCAGAGGCCATTTTCCAATTCGAACATGTCACAGTTGGTGTCAATGATGACCAGTATGAGAATGCGCGAACAATGTTACCCGACAATGTTGAAGTCGTCGAAATTTCAAATGATGACTCTTGGGTACGGGACTGTGGTGCAACGTTTGTAAAAAACGATAAGGGTGGTCTACGGGCTGTGGATTGGACATTCAATTCATGGGGTGGTTTAGTTGATGGTTTATATTTCCCATGGGATAAGGATGACCGTGTGGCTCAAAAAATGTCTGAGATGGAACACGTGGATCGCTACCGATTAGACGATTTCATTCTCGAAGGTGGTTCTATTCATGTGGATGGGGAAGGCACTTTAATTACAACAGAAGAATGTCTTCTGTCGAAGGGTCGCAACGCGCAACTTTCAAGAGAACAAATCGAGGAAGTTCTAAAAACACACCTGAATCTCAAAAAGATTATTTGGCTCAAAAACGGGATTTATAATGATGAGACTAATGGGCACGTGGACAACATTGCCAACTTTGTAAAGCCAGGGGTTGTCGCCCTGGCCTGGACAGACGATAAAAACGACCCGCAATATCAAATTTCGAAAGAAAATCTAGATATTTTGGAACATGCTACCGATGCTAAAGGTCGCCAGATTAAAGTGGTTAAGTTAACTGTGCCAAAGCCAGTTTTGATTACCAAAGAAGAAAGTGAGGGTGTCGATGCAGTTGATGGAACCTTGCCTCGTCAGGCCGGAGATCGTTTAGCTGCAAGTTACGTTAACTACTACACGGCAAACGGCGGTATTGTCTATCCAACGTTTGGAGACCCGGCGGATGATAATGCGCAAGAAGTATTAGAACAATTGTATCCAGATCGCAAAGTAGTCGGGGTACCGGCTCGAGAAATTTTATTGGGTGGTGGCAATATTCACTGCATTACCCAACAGGTACCGAAAGCGTAGGTGAAGAATATGGCAGGTAGAAAAATAGTTGTTGCTCTTGGTGGTAACGCAATTTTGACCAACGATGCCAGTGCTAAGGCTCAGCAAAACGCATTGCGCAAAACTGCTGCTTCATTAGTTCAGTTCGTTGAACAAGGTGATCAGTTGGTGATTTCTCACGGTAATGGTCCTCAAGTTGGCAACTTGTTACTTCAGCAAGCCGCTGGGGCAACAGAAAAGAATCCAGCAATGCCAATCGATTCCGCGGTTTCAATGACGCAAGGGAGTATCGGGTATTGGCTTCAAAATGCGATGGATGAGGCGCTGGCGGAAAAGGGTTCAGATAAGTCTGTAGCCACGGTTGTGACACAAGTTGAGGTTGATGCAGATGATCAGGCCTTTGCTAACCCTACAAAGCCAATCGGGCCATTTTATAAGGCCGATGAAGTCGCCCAGCAACGACTGGATCATCCTGAGTTTACGTTTGTTGAAGATGCTGGACGTGGTTATCGCCGAGTAGTGCCATCACCGAAGCCAATCGGCGTGGTTGAAGCTGATGTTATTAATCAGATGGTCGACGCTAACATTATTCCGATTTCTGTTGGTGGCGGCGGTGTTCCGGTTGTTAAAGACGGTTCACGATATATTGGTCGTGAGGCCGTCATTGATAAGGACTTCGCTTCAGAAAAATTAGCCGAACTCATTCATGCAGATTTACTGATTATTCTGACAGCAGTTGATAACGTCTATGTGAACTTCAATCAGGCAAATCAACAAAAGTTAACTGATGTAACGGTCGAGGAATTGAACGATTATATCGAAGAAAAGCAATTTGCTCCTGGTTCGATGTTGCCTAAAATTCAAGCCGCAATGGATTTCGTCAATCATAGTGACCACGGTAAAACAGTAATCACGTCGCTTGACAATGTCGGCGAGTTTCTTACCTCTGGCGCAGGTACAACGGTTATGAAGGCTCGCGATACAGTTCTGAACAAGTGATTTGATTTTTGTATGAACTTATTTAGGTTTTGTTTCAAAAATGCACTGATTTTCTAAGGAATAGGAAATCGGTGCATTTTGATTTTAAATTAAACGTATGGAGACCCAACGCTATTAGTCCACTAGTAAACTAATACCGTCGTGGCGTCATATTGATAACGTAATTACTGTATATTTGTAAAGTGCCGTTACAAATATATTCAGGAGGAAATTCATGAAATTAACTACTTTGCCACCAACTAGTGGTGTCAGGTTTGTTGCTGAATTTGAAAGACAAAAAGATGCTTATTTGATTTGGCCTGAAAGACCGGACAATTGGCGAGATGGTGCCAAACCGGCCCAACGGGCGTTTACAAAGCTAGCCAACCTGATCGGTAAATATGAGCCAACAACAATGTTGGTGTCCAGCAAACAATATTTAAATGCTAGGCATCTATTAGACAATCATATACGCGTTTTAGAGATGAGCAGTAATGACGCGTTTATTAAAGATACAGGCCCAATTTATGTCGAAGCAGAGGGAAAACTTCAAGCAATTGATTTTGGCTTCAATGCGTGGGGTGGATTATTGGATGGTTTGTATTTTCCGTGGGATCAAGATCAGCTTATTAGTGGGAAGTTAGCCGAGCTGAACAGCATTCCATATTATGTAGAACATAATTTAATCGTCGAGGGGTGTTCTATTATCACCGATGGGCAAGGCACTTTGATTACTACTGAGGATGTTTTACTGTCTGAAGGTCGTAACCCAGGTCAGTCAAAATCAGAAGTGGAAATGATGTTAAAAAGATATCTTGGCATAAAGAAAATCATCTGGTTAAAGCATGGTTTCTTTTTAGATGAAACAAATGGGGCCGTCGATAATATCGTCAATTTCATTGCGCCAGGCGAAGTGGTGATTACTTGGACTGAAGATAAAAAAGATCCAATGTTCCAAACCGTTCGGCAAATTGAAAGAGCTTTGTTAAAGGCGAAAGATGCGTATAATCGTTCCTTAAAAATTCACCATTTAAATATGCCAAAAGTGCAAACTGTCGGAAAAGTAGAAAGCGAGTCAATTGATCCAATAAATGGTTTGTTGCCGCGGACTCCAGGGCAACGGTTAACGACTAGTTATGTTAATTATGTATTGATTAATGATGCTGTGATAGTCCCACAGTTTGGAGACAGCAATGACGACAAAGCGGTAGAGAAACTACAGGAGTTGTTTCCTAAGCGACGCGTTTTACCGTTTAATGCCCACGAAATGATCTTAGGTGGTGGCGGTCTACACACCGTTGTTCATACGCGTCCTGATGTCTCCTGTCTTGGGGGTGAGTAACATGAACTTTTTTGAGATTGTCAGCACTCACTTGCAAAGTTTAACGGATAATGAACGAAAGCTGTTTGATTACATTGTTAAAAACATGGGTGACGTTCAAGAAATGTCAATCCGCGAGGTTTCAGCGACTTGCTTTGTATCAACGGCGACATTTTTAAGATTTGTTAGAAAAATTGGTTTTTCTGGATACAGCGAATTCATCACGGTTTTAAAGTTCACGACACGTGACAATGCCAGTGAGGCGCGAGATCAGGCCAATAATCAATTTGTTGTTAATCAGTCTAGCTATCGAGAAGATTTTCTTAAAAATATTGAAGAAACGGTTCATGTTCTTCGACCTGAAGTGCTCCATCAAATCACGGCAAAGTTATCACACACGAGAACGATTTTTATTTTTGCGCGTGGTCTAAGTAAGAGTGCGGCAAGGTACATTACAAATCTTTACCAATTAGCTGGATTCAACGTTAGCTTTCCTGAAGATCAATTATATAGACGCGCAGCAATGGACCACATTACCGCGGAAGACCTAATCCTTATTATCGACTATACGGGTGAGGAGGTTGAGTTCGTTAATCTTATTCAACAAGTTTTTAAAGAGCCCCTAAATCGGCCAATGGTGCTGTCGATTACAGGCGCTGACAACAACACCATTCAAAACCTGAGCGATATTAATTTGTATACTTTTTTTGACCAAATCAGATCCAAAGAGGGTGTCGAAATCAGTTCCCGTGTGACCGCAATTGTGATTATGGAATTGATACTCTATCAATGGCTGGATGAGTAGAAAATTGCTGGAAAAGAGTTTAATAATAGTTGTCGGTCAATGATTAGCTATGTCGCGAACCTTTCCGAAACTAGTCTTGCAGGTCGGAATATGAGACTTTGCCGGATTCACGGACCTTTACCGCAAGTGATGTGAAACGTAATATTGCGGGATCGATGTAGTTTAATGATTTTTGAAATCCGTTAAGATAATCCGTCCAGGAGGAGTCTAACTCCTGTGGGTTAACGATAAGAAAACGCCCTTTTAGCATTAGGGATGTATGAGCATCCTCGTTAAAACAATAAATAGCTGCATTGGTTGTGTTGCTCAAATTTTTAACTGTGGCAGAATTGTGCTTTGTATAGAAAAAGATTGTGTCTAATGATCTGTCCATTTTTAAGGGAGTAAGGGCTGTAATATTTGGAAAACCGAGTGAGTCTATTGTGGAAACTTGAAATACCGTGGCCGATTCAAGCATCTTTTCTGCGACTTTAATGGTTTTTAGCATGTCTATCCTCCAAATGTTTTCTTTAAATAAAGGGTATCATAACAATAAGTAATTACGAAAAAAACTGATTGGAAAATCACTTGTGGTGACTGACGTCTGCTTAATATGCTGTTAGTTACGCATTCACTACAAAATGTGAACGCAAGATTTATCCTGTCCATTTTAGTTTAGGTGTAAAGATAAACATGAGGTAGATTGCAAATTTAATCCGAATTTTTGGACAAATTGGTCAGCATAACCTGATACGGTGTTTTCCAGTCAAGTATTTTAAGCGGTCTCTGGTTAATTTGGAGTAACGTCGTCGTTAAATCTTGAGCACTAATGTGCTCAAAACGAGTCCCCTTAGGATAAAAATAGGTAGATTGCAAATTTAATCCGAATTTTTGGACAAATTGGTCAGCATAACCTGATACGGTGTTTTCCAGTCAAGTATTTTAAGCGGTCTCTGGTTAATTTGGAGTAACGTCGTCGTTAAATCTTGAGCACTAATGTGCTCAAAACGAGTCCCCTTAGGATAAAAATAACGTAAATTCCGATTAAAGCGTTCATTACTACCACGTTCAGCTGGCGTATAAGCATGACAGTAATAGGTCTTAATACCATATTGTGATTCAAATGATACTAGCCCACTAAACTCAGTACCACGGTCCACAGTAAAACTGTGCACCGGTCCATTAAAAGTTGTTAGGAACTTAGTCAGTGCTTCATTAACACTCGCTGTCGTTCGGTCCTTTAACCGATATGCCCAAAGGAACCGTGATTTGCGATCGATTAAAGTTAATAAAACTGCCTTACTATGCCCACGAGGGCCAACGACGGTATCTAGTTCAAAATCACCGATGCGATTACGTTGATTAATCATCATGGGACGCTGTTCAATCGATCGCCCCAAAGATTGATTATATTTGGATCGTTGGTCAACGTTACGCCGTTGGCGTACGCCATGTTCAGGTAGATCATTCAAGGAGAAACCAATTCTCCCCTGATTTAGCCAATTATAAATAGATTTAGTCGCTAGTTTAAATTCGTGAGCAATCATTCCTGGTGACCAGCTTAGATGTAAATGGTTGAGAATTGTTTGCTTTAACTCATCGCTCAGCTTAGTTTTCCGACCACATCGTGATCGCTTGTATTCGGCATCTGTTTGTGCTAATTCAGCCTGATAAGGTTGACATCGAGATAATTCATAAGAAATTGTTGACGGTGATCGGTTCAGCCGAACGCCCATTTGGATATTGGACAGCCCTAGTTCACAAAAGGTTTCGATTTTAATTCGTTCGGAATAGGTTATACTAGACAAAAGATCAGCTCCTAAAAGATGGGTTTGTTGTAAACACCATTTTAAAGGAAGCTGATCTTTTTTGTCCGAACAGCGTTCGGATTAATTTTACAATCTACTAAATACCCAATTTCATCAATAATTAATAGGTCATAGCGCGAATAGCGGCTTAGAGATCGATCAAGCAGTCCTTTTTCGTAAGCTGCTCTCAATCTAATCAACAGCTCATGACAATTAATAAAGAGAACCCGACAGCCCTGTTTACAGGCCTCAATCCCAATACTAATTGCCAAGTGGGTTTTACCGACTCCCGGATTGCCAATAAAGATTAAGTTTTCAGACTTTTCCATAAAAGCCAGATTCTGGAATTCCAGAACCTCTTGGCGATTCATACTGGGTTGAAAGCTAAAATCAAATGTATCTAGGGATTTTGTATTGGGGAACCGAGCACGGCCAATGGCCCGTGCAATCTGACCTTCGTGTCGATTCTGGAGTTCCGAATTAGTTAAATCAATTAGCGCCTCAGTTAATGACAGATTATCAGTGTGAATTTGATCAAGGTAATTCGGCAAGTATTCACGGATTTTGTTTAACCCTAAGCGCTCAAGATTATTTAAAAGAATTTGATTATTAGTGGTCATGGTAGCCTCCTATAAGTTGTCGTAATCAGTCATATGTTCACGAATGTAAGCTGAAATGTCTTCATCTGTCCGCCCTTTAAGCAAATCAGATTTGAGGATATTGAACTGATCTTGGGGGTCATAATTCAGCGAATTGGTAGTTATGGAGTGCGTACGAATTTCTTCTCCGTTATAATAAATGTGAATGCGCTGCTCATCATTGGAGATTTCAACAGCAACCGTACAACCAATGTATCGCGGATCTACTGAGTACTTACATTTGCGGAAATTGATCATGGCCTCCTTCGAAACGACACGGGTAATGTTTTCTTCGAAGTATGGTTCAAGGAGATTAACTGGAACGCGATGAAGGTACTCTTTTTCTTCGTCTAACCATTTCAGGTACGGGACTTCGTCCGTGGCCTGCGAAGTTTCATGATTTAGATCATCTCGGAGCATATGAACTAGTTCGATTAGCTCAGTTCCATCAGCAAATTCAGTATTGTATGGCCGTAAACGTTCAACCGTGCGAGCAAGGGCTTCAACTGCACCTTTAGTTTGTGGTCTGAATGGTCGACAAGCAATTGGTGTGAAACCGGCATCTTTACAGAATTCGTGGAACCGTTCGTTAAAGACAGCGTGGCCAAACTGGGATTTTGTATGATCCACAACGGTTTTCATATTATCAAACCAGATTTCCGTCGGAATACCTCCGGTATGAAGGAAAGCGTCGTGTAAGCAAGAAAAGAGGGTATCTTGGCTCCGATCAAAGGTTAGTGTCATATATTTGAGTTTTGAATAAGGCAATACATACAAGAAAATATTGAATTTAAACAGCTCACCCTCGCTGCTCACTAGGGCCATTTCTTCTTTCCAGTCAACTTGAGCAGAGAGACCAGGGGAATGTTCAATCCGAATGGTAGCTTTCTTAACTCGTTCTCGGCGGGTTTGGCGACAATAATCTTTCACGAGGGTATAGCTGCCGGTAAAGCCCTTCTTCTGGATAAATTTAAAAATTGAAGCAGCCGAACAATTTAGTTCAAGCTTTGAATCGATGGTTTGCTTGAATGGATCCAGTAAACTTGGCCGTTTCGGTCGACCACTTGGTCGGCCCTTAAGTCCAGCTTTGACTTCCTCATAGGCTTTCTTAACGGTTCGATAATCAACATTATATTGCCGGGCAATCTCGGCGAAGTTAGGCTTAATATTTTCAGTCACGTAAATCGTCACTCCTTCTCTTAAATCACGTCTCACATCAAATTCCTCCTACACTCTGATGTGATTCATGATACAAAAAATGTAGGAAAACCAACAGTTCTAACCTGCCGTTTTCCTACATTTTACGGGTGCCTTTTACATTTACAACAAACCCATCTTTTAGGAGCTGATCTTTTGTCTAGTATAACCTATTCCGAACGAATTAAAATCGAAACCTTTTGTGAACTAGGGCTGTCCAATATCCAAATGGGCGTTCGGCTGAACCGATCACCGTCAACAATTTCTTATGAATTATCTCGATGTCAACCTTATCAGGCTGAATTAGCACAAACAGATGCCGAATACAAGCGATCACGATGTGGTCGGAAAACTAAGCTGAGCGATGAGTTAAAGCAAACAATTCTCAACCATTTACATCTAAGCTGGTCACCAGGAATGATTGCTCACGAATTTAAACTAGCGACTAAATCTATTTATAATTGGCTAAATCAGGGGAGAATTGGTTTCTCCTTGAATGATCTACCTGAACATGGCGTACGCCAACGGCGTAACGTTGACCAACGATCCAAATATAATCAATCTTTGGGGCGATCGATTGAACAGCGTCCCATGATGATTAATCAACGTAATCGCATCGGTGATTTTGAACTAGATACCGTCGTTGGCCCTCGTGGGCATAGTAAGGCAGTTTTATTAACTTTAATCGATCGCAAATCACGGTTCCTTTGGGCATATCGGTTAAAGGACCGAACGACAGCGAGTGTTAATGAAGCACTGACTAAGTTCCTAACAACTTTTAATGGACCGGTGCACAGTTTTACTGTGGACCGTGGTACTGAGTTTAGTGGGCTAGTATCATTTGAATCACAATATGGTATTAAGACCTATTACTGTCATGCTTATACGCCAGCTGAACGTGGTAGTAATGAACGCTTTAATCGGAATTTACGTTATTTTTATCCTAAGGGGACTCGTTTTGAGCACATTAGTGCTCAAGATTTAACGACGACGTTACTCCAAATTAACCAGAGACCGCTTAAAATACTTGACTGGAAAACACCGTATCAGGTTATGCTGACCAATTTGTCCAAAAATTCGGATTAAATTTGCAATCTACCAAATGACAAGTGGATTAACCACACACCTGATTGCTAATGCAGGTCGTGGTAAACGTTTTTTACTTACCAATGAAGATGGTCACGAATTGGGCCGTGTTAAAAATCACGGTTGGACGAATTTGTGGAACCAATTCTTGGGCTGGGCTGTGGCAATGCCAATTCATGACGAACTCACCGTGGAAGGAATGACGTTAACGGTCGAGTCGAAGACACATTTATTGAGTAGTAAATACCGTTTGGAGATCAACCATCAGCCGGTGGCATTAGTGTTAACTCATAATTTTCAAAACGGTTATCTCATTAACGTGAAGAATGAACGCTACCAGTTGAAGGCAGGGCTTGGCAACGCTAGTTTTCAAATATTTCGTTCAGGCGATCAAGCATTAGTAGTTAGCATGCGGCAGCAAATTGATAATCCAGATGCGTTTTCGGTCACGGTAAATGAATCCTTTGGTCTATTAACTGGTATTGGACTGGCAATGATCATCATGCGCGAACAGGGAAAGTAACAAAGAATCGTTACTGGGAACAGAAAAATAGCGTGACAATGAGGTGTCCTATATACTGGACTCAATTAAGTTTGAGGAGGTTTCAGTATGGCAAAGTTGACATCCGAAATGAAAGATTTGATTTCACAAGCGTTTCCGTTTATTGCGACCGTTGATGAGGATGGAAATCCACAAATTGGTCCAAAGGGCACGCTGAGAGTCATGGACGATGAACATTTAATCTATAATGAGGAAACTGGGCGCCAAGCTTGGCACAATTTGCAGGCAAACCATAAGATAGCCGTTGCCGTTCACCCTTATCCAGGTAAGATTGGATTGCGAGTTGAAGGGTACGCAACAATCTATAAAGATGGCCCCGTATTTGACGCTGCTCACCAGTATGCTGTGGATAATCAATTGCCTGATTTAATTGCAGCTGTTGTCATTTCCGTTGACCGAATTGTGAGTCTTAATGCAGGTCCTGACGCTGGTACAGAAATCGCAAACGAACCAGTTTTAGATTAATTTAATCAATGAAATGCTAAAAGCCCAATTCGTCGGAATTGGGCTTTTTATAATACGCGTAAGAGTGAACGTAAATTCTATTTTATTGAGCGGTGTAGCCACCGTCGACAACGAATTCTGATCCGGTAGCGAACTTGGATTCGTCGGAGGCGAGGTAAACACAGATGTTTGCAATATCATCAGGTTCACCGATGTGACCAACTGGTGTTAATTTTGTTTGAGCTTCTTCCATTCCTGGTTGGGCTTCCACTAGTGGTGTTTTGATGTACCCAGGGTGCACAGTGTTGACGCGCACGCCGTAACCTTGTTTTGCGGCATACAACGCTGCAGACTTGCTGAATAAGCGAACGCCACCTTTAGATGCATTATAAGCTGCCAATAGTGGGTCACCGATGAATCCTTCAATGGAGGACATGTTGATAATGGAGCCACCGTGGTTCTTCATTGCAATCATGCCGTACTTTGTACCGTAGAAAACACCATCCAAGTTAATTCCCAGCAATTGATGCCATTCATCAGCGGTGGTGTGCTCAACATCTTTCGCAATGGCGATACCAGCGTTGTTGACAATGACATCAAGCTTACCAAACTTAGCAACAGTCTCATCAATAACTTCTTTAAAGCGAGCTTCATCAGAGGCATCTTGTTGCATATAAAGGGCGTTGTCACCGCCGTTCAGACCATCGAGTGCTGTTTGACCGTCATCCTTGTTGCGTGAGGTGATAACAACTTTAGCACCTTCTCGTAAAAAAGCGGCGGCGGTTGCCAGCCCGATACCCTTGGTTCCACCTGTGATAATTGCAACTTTATCCGTTAAACGATTTGCCATTTTCATAACCTCCATTGGTTTAGGTTGCTACTACACCGTTATTTTCGCATGTTTGGTAAACAATGTGAAGCAATATACAAGATGAAAATAATTGAAAATGTTGTTGCTTACTTTTCGTAAGTGCGATATAGTAAACCCCGTTATAGAAAACAATGATAAAACTTTGGAGGACGATGACATGGAAACAGAACTTTTAGGCTTAATGAAGCAACGTCGATCAATTTACAACTTGGGCAAACGGGTGAGCCAGTCTCAAGACGACATTACCACGTTACTCAAGGACGTAATCAAAGAGTCACCGTCCGCCTTTAATAGTCAAACAACGCGTGTCGTTTTTGCTTTTGGTGACGCTCACGAAAAAGTTTGGGACATCGTGTTGGACGAGTTGAAGAAGGTTGCGCCTGCGGAGGCCTTTGAAGGCAGCAAACAAAAGGTCGAACAGCAATTTAAGGCTGGATTTGGGACGATTCTTTGGTTTACTGATATGGATAAAGTTAAGGAATTGGAAGATGGCTTCCCACTGTATGCTGACAATTTCTATGATTGGTCGGAACAGCATATTGGTAACAGTCAGTTTGCAGCGTGGACTGCTTTAGCTGAGAACAATCTGGGTGCATCTGTTCAACATTACAACCCGCTTATTGACGACAGTATTGCTAAGGCATTTGACTTACCAAGCAACTGGCGCTTACGTAGTGAAATGCCATTTGGGTCAATCGAAAGTACGGCCGACGATAAAGATTATATGGATGATGAAGATCGCTTTAAGACAATCGATTAGTAGAAATGGTTTCAACAAAGCGACATTCCAAATGATGCGAAAAGCCTATTTGTATAGGGGATTCATCAATTTGTAAAGTAACTCTTCACAATATTGGTATACATTACATTGATAACTGGTAAATTGTTTTACTCGCTTAAATAAATGCCTGTATAAGACCGTTTATAAGTGATGATAAATAAAGCGTACGCAACTTAAATAGTATATTTTTAATATTTGGTATATCCTTTTTATGAAAAAACGGTTATAATATCCATATAGCAATTATCAATGGGCATTAACTGTTTCAAAGGAGGGTGTACCATGGCAAACATTCTATTTATCAATGCGGATCAGCAGAGTACGCAAACGTTGATTTCGGCAATGGCCGCATCTCAACCTGCGGATCGCTTGCGCTTGACCACGATGCATCCTCACAACTTATCAAAGCAGGTACGTGAACGTTTTGAAATTTTGGTTGGCGCGGCCGATGATGGTCTATTCATGGCTGAGGCAACTGCCGGTATCGACGCTGTGTACCTAACTTCAGGGATGGCGACAGTTAAATACTTGCACACCTTGAGTTGGGCACTGACTAATTTCAAACGGCCGGTAAAACGGCTCATTTTAACGAACAGTGCTGCGTCCGATAGTGAAGTGAAGACCGTGACACCGTTTTGTTCGGATCGATTGGCGGTACTGACAGCATTAGGTGCAACACATGTGGCGTTTGTCCTTGTCCAACAGGTTGCTGCCAAAGTTGCTGATCGTGTCTTAATTGAGACAGTTGATGCCCGTAGTCAAGTGTTGCGGCAGGTTATCGAGTTGCAGCAGTGGAATCAATGGCTGATTACACTGTTGTCAGCGAATGTTGCCAAACCATGGGTTGGTATCGCAAATTAAGCGATTTTATATTTGAAATGAAGAAAGACGATCACTGAATGAATTTCAGTGATCGTCTTTTGTGGACCGATTAAATTTTAAATTACTGAACTAGTCGTCAATTCGTGCAAATTGCAGGCTCAACAGACTGTTGAATAGTGACTGATCAAAACGATGGTTTTCTGACCGAACGCTGCTTGGTACGATAACAGTTCGATCTTCTTTTGTCTGTGCCTTTGTTTTAAATAAGCGACGTAGTTTTGATGTAATGATGTTGCGATGTGCTTCAGTTTCCATCTGCTGTCCCTCCATGCGAGAAATCTAAAAAAATTGACTACTTATAAATACCATCTTTTTCAAGATGGGTCAATAGAAATGCTCGATAAAAGTCAGAAAAGGTCAAACTTTTTATAAAAGTGTATGAAAACGCCATCATTGGTTACTGAATTGATCTTTTTTCTACATGCTTGGGGTGAAAAAATACGCAACATTAAAAGTTCATCATGAAGATCGATTCGATAAGATAATGACAAATTTTAGATGGCGACAGTGGTATGTTGAAGATGGCCGCAGCAATCCACCAGCATAGAAGACCAACGGCTAAAGTAGTTAAACGTTTCATGCAATCTCCTCCAGAAACAGTTTTAGAGTTTAACGTTACGCATACATAGAAAGAGGCACGCCTCCAGCAATGGAAGGGCGTGCCATTTTTGCTAAAACTTGAGGGTTAAACTTGTGGTTGTGCGGCGTCCACTGCAGTTTCCGGAGCAGAGGATACAGGCGGCGTTGAAGCATGAGGCTTCTTGACTGGCTCATCATCAAAAATCACCGTATTCACAGTATCGATATACTGAGCTGAAACAGGGGTTACATAAGTCAGATGGTTGTCTTTATCAACCACCACGTTTGATTCTGCGATGGTCTTCATTGCGGCACGGACTGCGGATTCAGTTAAGTCTTCACTAACGTATCGTAATTTTAGGTGGCTGGCTTTGCCGTCACCGTTTTTGAATTTTAAACTAAGCTCTTTCATAGACTAAGTCTCCTTTGAGTGTGAGTTAGGCGTTCGCTTCTTGCTTTGTGGTAACAAAGATGTCGTTAACACTGTCGTTGGACAGACTTGCAATTGCTGCGCCAAACTTGTTCAGTTGATCGTCAGTGACGTTTTGAGCAACGGTATTATAATTCCGTTTGATCGGCGTACTGTGACCTTCACCTGAAATAAGATATTGAACGCTCGTTTTAAGCCATTTTTGTGACATGTGTTTCGCTCCTTAAATGTTGAGGTATTTGTATATCGTGGCCACGACTACATCATTAGTAACGAAATGACGAGCGCACTTTGTAAAGGGGAAGGTAATTTTTATGGTACAGGAAGTTTACAAAAGCCTCGCGCAAGTGTATTTCGGCGTAAAAAAACTTTGTCAATCCTAGGTAAAAAAGTACCAAGGCGACAAAGTTTAAGGTGTTCCATATTTAATTAACGCTGTTGAACGGCTGCATCGTATTGTTGCTGAAGCAGGGAAATGGCGCGTGGCTCTGCCCGTGGACTGGTGTATGGTTTCATTGCTAGTCGACGAACCATCGGGTCATTTTCGCCATAGTTTACGTCAAACAAAGCGTGCCGACTTTCAGGTTGACCATAATCGTTTGAGTCAGCATAATTGAAAGATGCACCGTTAACTAGTGCGTTGCGTTCTTCTAAGGTTAGACCGCGGACGTATGCTGGCACATCATTTACATTAGCAATTTGTCCCAGTGGCACAATGATGAATGTCGGTTCGGGAACGGGTGCAATCACAAATTCACTATGAAAATCGACTAGCCGTTTGAAATTAGCGGTTGGGAGTGCCGGCAACACGCCGCGTGCTAAAGCCTCTGGTTGCTTGTTGTGCATCCGGGAAGAGTCCGCTTTACTGGCAATATTGCCGTGAGCGATGGCGTCTTTGTCAAACGCAATGAGCGCTTCGAGATCATTTTCTCCGTTGAGTTCAAATGAACGCCGCACAAATGCGACATTATGTGCATCGATTAGGTACCGTAACTGATGAACCATGCGCACCGTTGCGTCATCTTGAGCCAGTCCGTTTGGAAAAGCTGCCTGAACAGTACGAGCAAGTTCGCGCCAGAAGGGGTCGCTGGGACCGGCTTCACGGGCGAATTCATGATCCGCCACTAAATCGCCGGTGTTGCTGTTGAGATGAGCACCAAGGATTGAAAGCAATTGTCGCATTTTGTCCAGCGGTGCCATCGAACTGGCGGCAAATAAAGTGGTAAATGCTGAGCTGCCTACGGTGGCACTGGATGCTTGCCAGTTACTAAACTGGGTCTTTAAATTTGTGTCATTAACTGTTGACGCGATTTTTTTAGTTAAAGCTGTTAAAGCTGCTTCATCCCATTGCTGGTGATCTGCCAAACGGACCAGCAAATCGTAGGTTCCTTCGACATAGGCTGACATGTTACTGTCGGACAAACTGACAGGTGGCTCAATTAGCGAAATAAGTCTTTGATGTTGCGCCATAATGCGCCTCCTCGTTCTTCTTAGCGTAAGGGTAACACATTGCGACGGGTAAAAAGGAATATTTGAATGAAAATTATCCATTTGATTAGTTTAAATGGGATTTGCGAACGCTGATCTACACGAACAGTGGTAAATTGAAAGAAAGTTCTTAAATAGCCGAATTCGATTTTTCTTCAAGGGAAAGGGTCATTTATTATTCAATGGAAAAGCAAGCGAGCAATGTTTTAAGTACACTCATTATTCAAGATTTTACCGCTCTTGGGCAGATGTCCATGACGTCCGCCTTGACGGTAAGCCAATCGATGAATATTTTGACGGCGTCTTTGCCTGTTCAAATGTTGTCAACACAAACAGAAGGATTTGGTCAACCTCACAGAGAAATAATGGCTGGTTGGCTGGAACAAGTTTGGCATCATTGGGATATCAATGACATCAATTCATTTACCTCGACGCTTATTGGGTATTTAGGAACAAATGAGCTGACCCAACTAGTGAATAGGGAAATTAAGCAACATCACAACCAAAACATCATTGTCGATCCAGCGATGGCGAATCAGGGCAAACTCTATCCATCTCTGACGAAAAGTTACGTTGACGAGATGAGACAGTTAATGAGTGGTGCGCAAATTGCTTTGCCTAACATCACCGAACTGGGTCTGTTGTCAGAAAGCGATGTAGAAATGAACCGATCGGATGACAAATTACGACAGGCGTTGAAACGTTGCCAAAGTTTTGCTCCTAACTGTCAGGTTATTGTAACAGGAGTCAAAAAAGGCAGCGCGATTGGTTGTGCTTGGGTTAGTGGCAATGAAATCGAGTGGGTCGGTAAAAACATGATCAAAGGTCACTTTTTCGGTACCGGTGATTTGTTTAGTGCAACCTTTAATGTACTGAAACTTAGGTCGCCCAAGCTTGATACGGAACAGCTAGTTTCAGAAGCGATGGCGGTTGTTTACACAGCAATCCAAGAAACATCAGCCCTTCCGACCACCCAGTGGAGGTTAGGTCTTCAGCTTAAAGAGGCAATTTCACTATTGATGAGTTTTGAGTAAAATCTATTAGTAAAAAGAATGATGCCGAGTACAAAAGCTGAGCAGGTTCTATTAAAGGGCTTACATTTCACTATGCTTTTATTGCCACTTGGCTTATGCTATGTAAAGTGACGAATAAAAGAGTTATTTATGAAGAGTAGGGTAAATTATGTCTAAGAAAACGACGATAACTGATATTGCAAATGAGGCAGGCATTTCGCCAACAACTGTTTCGCAGATTCTTAATGGTAAGGGTGAGCGCTTTAGTGCCACGACACGGCAAAAAGTGCTCGGTCTCCAAAAAAAGATGGGCTATCACAATACGGGGAATGATAAGCCATTTGAATCAAAAGTGACGGTTGGAATGATCGTGCCAAGCCTGGATAATCCGTATTACCGTGAATTGATCCATGGTGTTCAGGATGGCTTGGTGTCACAGTTTGCAGAATTGTCAGTGGAATTTTCAGAAAATTCTGAGGGCATCGGATATCATATTCATGAATTAAGCGAACGACCAGTAGATGCAATTATCGTTGCAGGAGATAATATGGATCTTGCTTTTGTGCAAACGCTACTGGCCAATACTGGTCTGCTTAGCATCATCATGGATCCGCAACAGGACAACGAGTCTTCTGTGGCCATTAATGAACTTGAAGCCGGCAGTAAATCGGCCGAATATTTACTTGATAATGGACACAGAAAAATTGCCTTGCTAATGAAGGCAGGAAATAGTGAAAGTAAACTGCATCGGATCACAGGCTTTTCAAATGGTTTGAAAGAATATCATTTGGATTTAGACCCAACATTATTTTTGGAGCAGCCTGATGATTCTAAAGTAAGTGGTTTTAATTCAGCCAAACAGGTTATTGATAGCGGTGCAACCGCAGTTTTTGCTTTCTCTGATGAGCTCGCTGTTGGATTGAATCGTGGTCTCCTTGCTCATGGCAAACGTGTGCCAGAAGATATCTCTATCCTTGGCTTTGATGATATTGAAATTACGCGCTATGTCCAACCAGAATTATCGACGGTTCATCAACCAATTCAAGAAATGGGCGAAAAACTCGTGGAAATATTATTCGCCAAAAAAAGTGACGATGAATTTACACTGAATTCAGATGAACGACTCTTTTCAGTTGTTCTGAAAAAACGTGGAAGCATTAAACATATCTAATTGAATCCATAAAAAAAGATAAAGTAAGACAATCAATTGTGATAATTGATTGTCTTTTTTTGTGTCCATTTGTCTAGGTAAAAAAAACGTAAAATTATAAAATGCTAAGAAAATCGCAAAAAAGATGCGAATTAGTAGGCGTAATAGGGGTGCTAAACTAGGCAAAAAATGAGCAATGTAAAAAAAACGTAAAAGAAAACGTTTACAAATTCGCATTGTAAATGCAAAAAACGGGTAGTAAAAATATAGCCGTGGCAAGTTTTACTTGTTCTTTACCAACAATATTTTTAGGAGGTACGACATGGATAAGCTCAAAATTGCGTCAACGGAAAAGGCCATGAACTTTTTTGAAACAGACCGTGAAATTGTGTCTGCAACAGAAACTGACTTTGTTGACGTCGCGGCTGTAGTGGTCATGGATGAAGACACATCTGTTGTTGAAGCGGCAAATGAGTAGATTGTAAAATTAATCCGAACGCTGTTCGGACAAAAAAGATCAGCTTCCTTTAAAATGGTGTTTACAACAAACCCATCTTTTAGGAGCTGATCTTTTGTCTAGTATAACCTATTCCGAACGAATTAAAATCGAAACCTTTTGTGAACTAGGGCTGTCCAATATCCAAATGGGCGTTCGGCTGAACCGATCACCGTCAACAATTTCTTATGAATTATCTCGATGTCAACCTTATCAGGCTGAATTAGCACAAACAGATGCCGAATACAAGCGATCACGATGTGGTCGGAAAACTAAGCTGAGCGATGAGTTAAAGCAAACAATTCTCAACCATTTACATCTAAGCTGGTCACCAGGAATGATTGCTCACGAATTTAAACTAGCGACTAAATCTATTTATAATTGGCTAAATCAGGGGAGAATTGGTTTCTCCTTGAATGATCTACCTGAACATGGCGTACGCCAACGGCGTAACGTTGACCAACGATCCAAATATAATCAATCTTTGGGGCGATCGATTGAACAGCGTCCCATGATGATTAATCAACGTAATCGCATCGGTGATTTTGAACTAGATACCGTCGTTGGCCCTCGTGGGCATAGTAAGGCAGTTTTATTAACTTTAATCGATCGCAAATCACGGTTCCTTTGGGCATATCGGTTAAAGGACCGAACGACAGCGAGTGTTAATGAAGCACTGACTAAGTTCCTAACAACTTTTAATGGACCGGTGCACAGTTTTACTGTGGACCGTGGTACTGAGTTTAGTGGGCTAGTATCATTTGAATCACAATATGGTATTAAGACCTATTACTGTCATGCTTATACGCCAGCTGAACGTGGTAGTAATGAACGCTTTAATCGGAATTTACGTTATTTTTATCCTAAGGGGACTCGTTTTGAGCACATTAGTGCTCAAGATTTAACGACGACGTTACTCCAAATTAACCAGAGACCGCTTAAAATACTTGACTGGAAAACACCGTATCAGGTTATGCTGACCAATTTGTCCAAAAATTCGGATTAAATTTGCAATCTACCAATGCAACAAAATTTGGGATTCCCGTTTTTGTTATTTCTGACGATAGTTCCAAGATTGACGGTTCCACGATGGAAAAGATTTATCACATCTTAGATCTCAAGAATCAATATGACCATCAGTTGTATAACCGTGAAATTGAGGCAGCGGCCTCAAAATATGAAGACGGCGTTTTGCCACCATTCTTCAAGGAATTAAAGGCTTACGTTGAACGCGGAAACATCCAATTTGATTGTCCTGGACATCAAGGGGGGCAATATTTCCGTAAGCATCCAGCAGGTCGTCAGTTCTATGATTTCTTTGGCGAAAATGTCTTTCGTTCAGATATCTGTAACGCCGATGTTGACCTAGGTGACTTGTTAATTCATGAAGGCCCAGCGATGGACGCCGAAAAACATGCGGCACAAGTATTCAATGCTGACAAGACGTATTTCGTTATGAACGGGACGACGACATCAAATAATATTGCCATTACCGCCGCCGTTGCGCCGGATGATTTAGTCTTATTTGATCGTAATAACCATAAATCTGTCTACAATGCAGCATTGGTTAAAGACGGTGGCCGTCCGGTTTACTTAGAAACCTCACGAGACCCATACGGTTTTATCGGTGGTATTTATTCCCGCGATTTTGACGAGGATTATATCCGTAAACAGGCTGCAAAAGTGGATCCAGAAAAGGCTAAGCAAAAACGGCCATTCCGTTTAGCTGTTATTCAGTTAGGTACTTATGACGGCACTATTTATAATGCCAAACAAGTTGTCGAACGCATTGGCCACTTATGTGACTACATTCTTTTTGACTCTGCATGGGTCGGTTACGAGCAATTTATTCCAATGATGCGTGATTCTTCACCATTGTTACTTGATCTGGGACCTGATGATCCTGGTATCTTGGTTACCCAATCAACACACAAACAACAGGCTGGTTTTTCACAAGCATCACAAATTCATAAAAAAGACGCTCACATTAAGGGGCAAAAACGGTACATCGATCATAAACGATTCAACAACGCTTATATGCAATATGCTTCAACATCCCCATTCTACCCATTGTTTGCAACCTTGGATGTCAACGCCAAGATGCAAGAAGGCGAAGCCGGTAAAAAACTGTGGCACGATGCTTTAGTAACATCAGTAAATGCACGTAAAAATTTGATGAAGAATGCCACAATGATTCGTCCGTTTGTGCCACCAGTCGTAAATGGAAAAAACTGGGAAGATGCCGACACTGAGGAAATTGTCAGCAACATTGATTACTGGCGTTTTGAAAAGGGTGCAAAATGGCACGCTTTTGATGGCTACGAGGATGATCAATACTTTGTTGATCCAAACAAATTTATGTTAACAACGCCTGGTATTAATGTTCAGACGGGTGAATATGAAGACTTTGGTATTCCGGCAACAATCTTAGCTAACTACTTGCGTGAACACGGGATTATTCCTGAAAAGAACGATTTGAATTCTATTTTGTTCTTGATGACGCCAGCAGAGACACCAGCCAAGATGAATAATTTAGTATCACAAATCGTTAAGTTTGAATCACTTGTTAAAGCTGATGCGCCACTGGAAGATGTGCTTCCAAACCTGTATGCACAACACAAAGATCGTTACGCGGGTTACACGATTCTTCAACTCTGCCAAGAGTTACATGACTTCTATAAGGGAAACAATGCTAAGGAATATCAAAAAGAGATGTTCTTGGCCGATTACTTCCCTGAACAAGCAATGACGCCATACGAAGCTAACGTTGAGTTATTGCATAACAACGCCAAGCTTGTACCACTGAAAGATATTGAAGGAGAAGTCGCCTTAGAAGGTGCACTTCCATACCCACCTGGTATTTTCTGTGTTGTTCCAGGTGAAAAATGGAGCAAGGTTGCCCAGACCTACTTCTTAATCTTGGAGGAAGGGATTAACCGTTTCCCAGGGTTTGCGCCTGAAATTCAAGGTGTCTATTTCGAGAATGAAAATGGACAGACTACCGCATACGGGTATGTCTACGATCCTAAGTCAGAAAACAAGGGTGAGTAGTTCCATTCAACGTGGTGGACGTCATGTCTACCGCGCTTTTTTATAAATTTCAGAAAAACGGATAGAGGTAAAATCATGGCCCAGGAAAAGAAAAAGATGAGTGTGGTTCAGCTCACAATTATTACGGCCATTAACATGATGGGTTCAGGAATTATCATGCTGCCAACCAATTTAGCACAGGTTGGTACGATGTCGATATTGTCTTGGATCGTTACTGCTGGTGGTGCAATGTGTTTGGCCTATGCATTCTCAAGAGCAGGGATGTATACCAGAAATTCAGGTGGTATGGGTGGTTATGCTCAGTATTCCTACGGCAAGGCAGGCTCGTTCATGGCCAACTATACGTACGGTGTTTCACTTGTGATTGCCAATGCGGCGATTGCAATTTCTGCCGTTGGTTACTTTGATGTTTTATTCCATTTGCACATGTCACCAGTTGGCGTTGCCTTGGCCACAATTTTTACACTTTGGTTGGCTACAGTCATGAACTTTGGTGGCGCAAGAATTACCGGACAAATCAGCACCTTCACTGTTTGGGGCGTTATCATTCCGGTTGTCGTTATTTCACTAGCCGGCTGGTTCTTCTTTAGTGGTCACTTGTATGCAGCATCTTGGAATCCGCACAATATGGGCTTTTTCAAGGGGATTAGCAATTCGATTTCGATTACACTATGGGCGTTTTTAGGCCTAGAATCAGCTTCCGCAAATATGGATTCTGTTGAAAATCCTAAGAAAAATGTTCCCATTGCTGTTTTAGGCGGAACTATTGGGGCGGCCGTAATGTATATCGTTTCGACAAACGTTATGCAGGGGATTGTTCCTAACGCTAAGTTAGCCGCATCAAACGCACCGTTTGGGGTAGCTTTCAGTCAGATGTTTACACCGATGGTTGGGAACATTGTTATGGGACTGATGATTATTTCGTGTTTCGGGTCATTGCTGGGTTGGCAATTTACTATCGCCGAAGTCTTCCGTAGTTCCGCACATGAAGGATATTTCCCGAAAATATTTGGGAAAACAATTGCCAATGGTACACCTATTATTGGTATGATTATTATTACTGTTTTGCAGTCTTTGTTGGCACTTATGACGATCAGCCCGTCCCTGTCAAAGCAGTTCACAATTCTAGTAAATTTGGCGGTGGTGACAAATGTTATTCCATACTTGCTATCAATGGGTGCGCTTAAAACAATGCAACTCGATGCCAAGGTATCGGCATCTGCACGACGCACGACAAATATCATTGCTACGATTGCATCGCTCTACAGTCTCTATGCATTGTACGCAGTCGGCTTTGAAGAACTTGCGTATGGTGCACTTGTGACATTTGCAGGTTGGACCTTGTACGGATTTGTGTCACATAAATTTGATTTGTCCAAGACTACGAATTAATGACGCATCCTCGATTGAATAAAGTAATGCGAAAAAAGCAATTCGCGCTTTGGTTCTTCGGCAAAAAACTAAGTTGAGGCTGAATGAGGGTGAGTAAATGGATGAAAGCATACCGTTGGCTTTAACTGTAAACGGGCTATATTCAATGGGCAATCGGTAGATTGCAAATTTAATCCGAATTTTTGGACAAATTGGTCAGCATAACCTGATACGGTGTTTTCCAGTCAAGTATTTTAAGCGGTCTCTGGTTAATTTGGAGTAACGTCGTCGTTAAATCTTGAGCACTAATGTGCTCAAAACGAGTCCCCTTAGGATAAAAATAACGTAAATTCCGATTAAAGCGTTCATTACTACCACGTTCAGCTGGCGTATAAGCATGACAGTAATAGGTCTTAATACCATATTGTGATTCAAATGATACTAGCCCACTAAACTCAGTACCACGGTCCACAGTAAAACCGTGCACCGGTCCATTAAAAGTTGTTAGGAACTTAGTCAGTGCTTCATTAACACTCGCTGTCGTTCGGTCCTTTAACCGATATGCCCAAAGGAACCGTGATTTGCGATCGATTAAAGTTAATAAAACTGCCTTACTATGCCCACGAGGGCCAACGACGGTATCTAGTTCAAAATCACCGATGCGATTACGTTGATTAATCATCATGGGACGCTGTTCAATCGATCGCCCCAAAGATTGATTATATTTGGATCGTTGGTCAACGTTACGCCGTTGGCGTACGCCATGTTCAGGTAGATCATTCAAGGAGAAACCAATTCTCCCCTGATTTAGCCAATTATAAATAGATTTAGTCGCTAGTTTAAATTCGTGAGCAATCATTCCTGGTGACCAGCTTAGATGTAAATGGTTGAGAATTGTTTGCTTTAACTCATCGCTCAGCTTAGTTTTCCGACCACATCGTGATCGCTTGTATTCGGCATCTGTTTGTGCTAATTCAGCCTGATAAGGTTGACATCGAGATAATTCATAAGAAATTGTTGACGGTGATCGGTTCAGCCGAACGCCCATTTGGATATTGGACAGCCCTAGTTCACAAAAGGTTTCGATTTTAATTCGTTCGGAATAGGTTATACTAGACAAAAGATCAGCTCCTAAAAGATGGGTTTGTTGTAAACACCATTTTAAAGGAAGCTGATCTTTTTTGTCCGAACAGCGTTCGGATTAATTTTACAATCTACTTTTTGATCAAATATTATTATTAATCTTGTGTTTTATAATAGTAGAAATACACCAGAAAGCGGGTTAGCAAAACATTGAAATTTAGTTGGCGTTCAACCGCAACTTATGTCAGCGTCAAACAATTTTTGTTTGCACAAGGAATCAGCCATAATTTATGGACTCGTCAGCGGCATCTTGGAGGCAAGGTAGCGTTGAATCAACAAATCACTCAGCCGGATCATGCAGTTGCAATTGGTGATGTTGTCACGTTGTCGTTGCCCAACGAGCCTAGTGATGGGAACGTTGCTGTCGATGAGGAACCAATCGATGTTTTGATGGCCGATGAAAATTGGCTGGTAGTTAATAAAAATGCAGGTGTTAACGCTGTTCCTGGACCGAGCGATCAGCAAACAACGATGGTCAATCGCATTAAAGGGTGGCTCGTGGCCAATAATGCTGATAATTTAGTGCCACATTTAATCACTCGTCTAGATCGTGATACTAGCGGCATCATGTTGGTGGCACGTAATGGTATTGTTCAGGGAATGATTGCCCCTCAAGTAGATCAGCACACAATGCGAAAAACGTACCTCGCATTGGTGGAAGGTAGATTTGAGAATGACCACGGTGTTATTGACAGTCCACTTGGACGAGTGGATGGACAGGTTGCTAGGGCAATAACTTCAAACGGACAATCTGCAATTACTGAATATAAAGTGCTAGAACAGTTTGAAAATATCGCATTAGTTGAATTAAATTTAAAAACAGGACGGACTCACCAGATTAGAGTGCACATGCAGAGTATCGGTCATCCGCTACTCGGTGATCGTTTATATGGTGGATCGCTTAGGTTAATGCAACGACAGGCATTGCATGCATGGCAATTATCATTTACAGATCCTGTTACGCAACAGCGACAGACCTACACTGCGCCATTACCTGAGGATATGCAGGCGGTGGTAAATCGTTTACGTGATTCGAAACCGGTGGAATAAGCATTTTTAAGTGCTTTCTGGTATAATGATTTAGATAATTTTGTGCTAAAAAATAGTCAGCAGCAAGGAGCTTTAAATGATCGCCAACTTCAAACCAACTTGGATGATTTCAGCAATATATAATGTTTCGCCTGAACAATTAAAGTCAGCGGGCATTCGTGTTATTTTGACAGATTTAGATAATACGTTGATTGCTTGGAATAATCCGGATGGAACGCCGCAGTTACGACGGTGGATCCAAACGATGCACGCAAATAATATTCGCATTGTAGTCGTTTCAAATAACAGTGCTGCTCGCATCTCACGAGCAGTCACGCCCTTAGGACTTGAATTCGTTTCACGTTCACTAAAACCATTAACGCGCGGTATTCGTCAGGCGCAACGGCGTCTCTCATTGAGTAATAGTGAAGTTGTGATGGTTGGTGATCAGCTGATGACAGACATGTGGGCGGCAAATAACGCGCATGTACGGAGTATTTTAGTGAAGCCGTTGATTGAAACGGACAAGTGGGATACACGAATTAACCGCTTCTTTGAGCGATTTGTGATGCAACGGTTATGCCGTGTTTATCCGACGATGACATGGCAGGAGGATTTACGATGAGTGAAGCAGTAACGAATGAAACGTCAGAGCCACTGTACTGCATTGGCTGTGGAGCCAAGATTCAAACAACAGATTCCACTGCCGTTGGCTATACACCTCAATCGGCCTTAAAAAAAGGTCTTGAAAACGGTGAATTGTATTGCCAGCGTTGTTTTCGTTTGCGTCATTATAACGAAATCGTGCCAGTGTCATTAACAGATGACGATTTTCGACGGTTACTGGCTCAGATTCGAGATGCCAACGCTCTAATCGTCTATGTCGTTGATATTTTTGACTTTAATGGCAGTATGATTCCTGGATTACATCGTTTTGTTGGTGATAATCCAATTCTACTAGTTGGTAATAAAGAAGATGTTTTGCCGCGTTCACTCAAACGAAGTAAACTGACTGATTGGGTACGTCAACAAGCTAATGCCAATGGATTGCGACCACTGGCGACCACACTGTTGAGCGCAAAGAATGGCCGCGATGTAGATGATCTGTTGACATTGATTGATAAATATCGCGGTGATCGTGACGTTTATGTTGTGGGTGTTACCAACGTTGGTAAGTCCACGTTGATTAATCAGATTTTAAAACAAAACTCTGGTGTCGCTGATCTGATCACAACTTCACGCTTTCCTGGGACGACGTTAGACAAGATTGAAATTCCACTTGGGGAAGATCATGTTTTAGTTGACACACCAGGAATTATTCATCCTGAACAGATGGCGCATTTTCTGAGTGCAGGGGCTTTAAAGTATGTCGCCCCGCAAAAGGAAATTAAGCCACGTGTTTATCAGCTACAAGGTGAACAAACGTTGTTCATGGGTGCAGTGGCAAGGTTTGATTTATTGTCTGCAACAACAGACAGTCGAACAACTGGTGTTAGTGCCTATTTTGAGAATAATCTGATGATTCATCGAACGAAATTGGCACACGCGGATGATTTTTATCGTGATCACGCTGGTGAGATACTCACACCACCTTCCCAGGAAGAGTTGGCAGATCTACCTGAATTGGCGAGACACGAATTTCGTACAACGGAAAAAAGTGATCTCGTTATTGAGGGCTTGGGCTGGGTAACAGTTCCTGCCAACGTAACGATCGCTGGTTGGGCGCCAAAGGGCGTCAACGTCTTGCTAAGACGCGCAATGATTTAAAACGGGAGAGACATTATATGGATTTAAAGGGTAAACAAAAACATTTTTTACGTTCTGAAGCACATTCACTACGTCCACTGTTTTCAGTGGGAAAGAACGGTTTGACAGCAACGTGGTTAGACCAATTAACCGGTGCCTTGGAGAAACGTGAACTTATTAAGGTGAACTTATTACAAAGTGCAGATGCAACCGTCGCAGAGGCAAAGACCTTTATTGAAAAAAATCCGCGGATTACTGTGGTCCAAACAATCGGTCATACGCTGGTGTTGTTTATGCCCGCAACGGATCCAGATAATCAACGGCTATCGAAAAAGGTTGCAACATTGGTTTAGTGTTAGGGTAAACACGTGAAATAAGTAGGGATAGACAATGATTACATCGACGTTAACGACTAAACAAACGGGCACTCAAGTGATGACAGAAATGGTCACAGAAATGCCTAAACAACGGGTAGGCATTTTGGGTGGAACTTTTAATCCGCCACACTTGGGTCATCTTATTATTGCGGATCAAGTGGGTAAGCAATTGGGATTAAATAAGGTTCTTTTTATGCCCAACGCTCAGCCTCCGCATATTGATCCTAAACTTGCAATTGATCCTTTGCTACGTGCAAGAATGGTTCGCCGTGCTATTTTCGGAAACCCGTTGTTTGACTTAGAGATGAGTGAAATTCAACGTGGCGGCAAAAGCTACACGTATGACACGATGGTGGATTTGAAGACGCGTCATCCTAAAACTGAGTATTACTTTATTATTGGTGGGGATGAAGTGGCTTATCTGCCGAAATGGCATCGTATCGACGAGTTGGCAAAAATAGTAACGTTTGTTGGTGTTGGTCGAGCTGGCTATAAGAAACAAACGCCATATCCAGTTATTTGGGTCGATGTGCCGACAATTGACATCAGTAGTTCAATGATTCGTGATCGTGTCAAACGCGGGCAATCGATTCACTACTTAGTTCCAGAGGCAGTTGAAGCATACATTAAGGAGCATCAGTTGTATCATGAGTAAGACAATGCGTTATCAGCAGCATCTTTATAACGGCACACGTGATGAATTGGTTGAAGCCGTTCATCAACAGTTGCGTGACAAACGGTTCAATCATTGTTTGCGCGTAGAACAGACTGCGATTCAGTTAGCTGAAGAAAATGGTGTTGATTTGGAAAAGGCTAGTATTGCTGGTTTGATCCATGATTATGCTAAAGAGCGTAGCGATGAAGCGTTCATCGGCATGATTAAAAAACATCAAATGGATCCGGATCTGCTGAATTGGGGCAATGCCATTTGGCATGGTATTGTGGGCGCAGAATTTATTCGTGATGAGCTCGGCATTGATGATGAAGACATTTTAAACGCTGTCCGTTATCACACCACGGGCGCTGTGGAAATGTCACCGTTGGCTCAAGTTGTTTATATGGCGGATTACATTGAACCCGAGCGTAATTTTGATGGTGTCGATGAGGCTAGACAGATAACCCACAAAGATCTGCGTGCTGGGGTTGCTTTTCAGACGAAGCACACAATGCTGTATTTAGCTGAAAAGAATGCGCCGATTTATCCGGCAACCTTATTAACGTTTAATCGTTGGGTCGCTCAGAAGCAAATGAAATATAACTATTAATCAATTAAGTGAAATGAGGAACTATTTTGGATAGTAAACAAATGTTGGAAGTGGCTGTTAAGGCCGGAGATGCTAAACGTGCTGAGGATATTGTGGCGTTAGATGTTGAGCAGGTTAGCTTAGTGGCCGATTATTTTGCCATTATGAATGGTGGTTCTAAGCGTCAAGTTCAGGCGATTACTCAGGCTATTTTGGATGCTGAAGGTGAGGCCGGTGTGACGGTTCGCCGGGTTGAAGGTAAAGCAGAAGGCACTTGGGTTCTGCTAGATTTTGGTGACATTGTTGTTCACATTTTCCAAGAAGAACAGCGTCATTACTATGATTTAGAAAAATTATGGTCAGATGCGCCGATGGTTAACCTAACAGATTGGTTGGGCGAAACAGCATGATTTACGGACAGTTTGCCGATTTTTATGATGAACTGTTTGACCCAGCTATGTATGACTCATGGCTGGGTTTTGTGCGCTCTCGAGGAGTCGCGAAGACTGACAGCGTGCTGGACTTAGCGTGCGGTACTGGTCGGTTAGCGATTAAGATGATTCAGTCTGGATACCAAGTGACCGGTCTGGATCTAGCGCCAGAGATGTTGAGCATTGCTGCAAGCAAGGCGCAGACAGTCGGTGTTGAGTTGCCGTTGATTCAGGGGGATATGACTGCATTAGGCGATCTTAAAATGTATAATACAATTACTTGTTTTGACGATTCTCTTTGCTATTTGCCCAATGAAGAGGAGATGGCGGAGGCGTTTCGCGAGGCCGCTGCACATTTGACTGCCAATGGTCATTATCTTTTTGACGTCATTACACCGCATCAAACAGATGACGTCTATCCTGGATATATGTACAATTTTCACGATGATCATCGTGCGTTCATGTGGACCAGTTATGAAGGCGATGCTGAACACCAGGTTGAGCACGATTTGAATTTTTTCATTTGGAATGACTCAATTAAGGGTTATGACCACCACGCTGAACTGCATGTGGAAAGAACGTATCCATTGGCAACATATCAACGATTATTGACACAGGCAGGCTTTAATCAGGTTCAGGTGTTTGCCGACTTTGGGAAAGCAGAGCCAGAGGCAGATACAACACGTTGGTTCTTTGACTGTCGACGGGAAGGATGACATTATGCAGGCAGTAGGTGTTGTGGCGGAGTATAATCCATTTCATAATGGTCATCGATATCATTTGCAGCAAGCACGAGCGGTTACAGGTGCTGACGTCGTTATCGCTGTCATGAGCGGCAATTTTGTTCAGCGTGGTGAAGCAGCCATATTCAATAAGTGGCAGCGAGCGTCAGAGGCACTTCATAATGGGGCTGATCTCGTAGTAGAGTTGCCATTTCACTGGGCTGTTCAGCCGGCCCACTTGTTCGCACAAGGGGCCTTGTCATTGCTATCTGCTATGCAAGTACCAACGCTGGTTTTTGGCGCCGAACATTACCAAACGGACTTTGCAGCGTTGGCTCATGCGACAGTCAATGATTCGCAGGCGTTTAAGACATTTAATGAAACCTATGCCACGTTATTTAACGCGCAATTAGAGTCACAAACCGGATTTCGTTTGGACCAACCCAACGATATTCTTGGCTATGGTTACGCAGTTGCGAACGCAAAGTTGTCGTCACCGTTGAAGTTGATGCCGGTGGCAAGGGTTGGCAGTGAGTACCATGATGACCAAATGAATCCACGGGGCTATTCGAGTGCAACTGCCATCAGACAGACCGTTCTCGGTCATCAGCGTGGTGTTAATGTGGCAGCGAATGTGCCAGCTGAGACGTTTGCTGATATTCGCCATTTGACGCCATTGAAGGGGTGGTCACCCAAGATGTGGGCGTTGTTACGGCATACTTTATTGATGATGCCAACGACGTCTTTGCACCAAATTTATCAGATGTCTGAAGGATTAGATTATCGTTTGAAGGAAGCTGCAGAAACGCAGTCGCACTGGGATGATTTCTTAACCGCTATTAAGACAAAACGATATACGTACTCACGATTACAACGTGTCTGTTTGTATGCTTTAGTTCACGCGCTTGATAACGAAATGACACCTGGTCAAACAGACTACTTGCGGTTACTTGGCTTTACATCAGCTGGTCAACATTATTTAAACGCACATAAAAAAACGTTTGGACTACCCGTCGTAACTAGGTTTGACCAGAACTTAAAAAAAACGACGCTAAATTTAGACTATCGTGCCGGTATGCTATACGAAATGTTAACGGGGCAGTCGCAGGACTTTCGTCATGACCCGATCCGAATAGGTACCAAATAGAATCATTTGGCTGTCAAGGATTTTACGTTGACATTGTATTAATGCGCCGGTATAATGAAATTCGTTGCATTAGGAGGTTTATCGATGAAATGGTCGCTCAAAGAGCTTGAAAAGTATCGTAATGAGCCACTGCGGATCGACGAAACTTTAGATGTGAAAGTGAAGATGCTTGATCGGTTTGCCGATCGGGTTATCGACATCGATCCCGTTAAAGTGGTTGGAACCGTTATGGTTGATCGTGACGATGTGCTACTAGATGTTAAGGTTAGCGGTAAAGCTATAGTGCCTTCGAGTCGTTCGTTGGCACCGGTGGATTTTCCGTTTGACTTTGACATGAACGAGATTTACATCACGGAAGAGAGTCACTTTGATCGCTATGAGGAAAACGAAACGGTTTTACTCTTGGAGACTCAAACTGTTGACTTAGATGAGGGTGTGATTGACAATATCATTGCCCAAATTCCTATGCAAATTCTAACTGAGTCAGAACGTAATGGTCAGGACATGCCAACTGGAAATGGTTGGGAAGTTATTTCTGAGGACGATTACACAGCTGAACAGGAAGAAAATCAACCCATTGATCCACGTCTCGCTAAGTTAAAGGGATTGTTCCCTGATCAGGACCAAGACCGGTAGGATGGCTTAGCAGATTTTAAAAACACATGTGTGGATAAAATCATTCAAGGAGGTGCTCGTTCACATGGCTGTACCAGCACGGAAAACATCTAAAGAAAAGAAGTTGAAGCGTCGGGGTCACATCAAATTAGCAACGCCTAATTTGGCTCCATGCCCAAACTGTGGTGAATTACGGATGTCACATCGTGTCTGCCCTAGTTGCGGATACTACGATGGCAAGCAAGTCGTTAAGACTGCTAACAACGCTTAATTCATTATTGAAAACATCTGAGAGGCCTAGGCTCTCAGGTGTTTTTTTCTCGCTTTTTTGCCAGTTAGTTTAAGAGACTCACTTTATATTGAAGCTACTGGGAAAGGCTGACAATACACCACCGGCTAGTTTGCCGTTTTACTGGTCTCAAATATTAGTGGTGATGTGGATTTGATTCTTACCTTTGGGGCGAAAATACTGTGAGAATTACGGTATAATCATTGCTTGTAATCTTTATGAACGGAGTGTGATCCATGCGAACGGGACTATTAGCAGTATTAATCATCGTGGGCGTGTGTTTTGCGGTATATGTTGGTGTCGACCTCTACCGTCACTGGGATGCGGTGCGTCGCTCGCCCGCACCGACAATTGGGGTAGCGTTGAGTGGAATGCTGATTTTCTTTTTATCCACGTTAGGGGTGTCCGACTTTGCGGTCAGCACAGCCATTTATACGCCAACTAAATGGGTGTCCGTGAAACGACTGCCAGGAACACTTAATGTTCAAGGCGTCGTACCATTTGTTCTGATGGCTGTCGGGTTCATTGGTGTCGTTAAAGTGGACCCTGTGACCTTATTGGCATTAGTAGTTGCGCAAGTAGTGGGGGCGGTGTTGAGTCCTCGCTTTGTTGTGAAATTGCCTGAAAGGACGATCAAACGATGGATTGCATGTGGTTTAATTATTGCAGGGCTATTCATTTTAGCTGGCCGGTTACATTTAATTGCTGGCAATGGGACAGCCTTGCGACTCAGCGGACTGTCACTGATTGTCGGTTGTGGGTTGCAGATACTCTATGGGGCACTGAATAATATTGGTATCGGATCTTATGCGTTAACGACAGCTACTATTTACGCGTTAGGATTGAACCCCTTGGTCGCTTTTCCAATTATGATGAGTGGATCAGCACTATCAGTTGCAGCTGGCAGTAGTCTGTTTGTGTACTATGGGGACTATGATCGCAAGGTAGCCAGTATTGCATCATTGTCTGGTATTGTTGGCGTCCTCGTCGGGTTGATGGTATTTTCACACTTCAATGTGGCGATTGTTTCTTGGCTTGTAATTGGCGTGCTTTTTTACACGTCATTTAACCTATTTTATTCGCTGTCTCGGACAAGACACTGAGGCTTCAAACGGACAGCCGGTGATGCTAGCAGAAATGGCGGTTAAATGATAAAATGAGAGCGTTGTTAAAAATTGAACCGTTCAGACTTAGAGAACGATAATAAAATGCGGAGTGTTAATTAAATGGAAAACACGGAACAAACAAATGCGAAGAAGTATAGCATTCTCATTATTGAAGATGAGAAGAACCTAGCTCGCTTTGTTGACCTTGAATTGAAACATGAAGGGTACACAACCCAAGTGGAATACAACGGTCGGACAGGTCTGGAAGCTGCACTTGAAACCGACTTTGATGTTATTTTACTTGACTTGATGCTACCGGAATTAAATGGTTTAGAGGTTTGCCGACGAGTTCGGGAAGTAAAGAGCACACCAATTGTGATGATGACAGCACGTGATTCAGTGATTGATCGAGTTTCTGGTCTTGATCACGGAGCTGACGACTACATCGTTAAGCCATTTGCTATTGAAGAACTATTGGCTCGTGTACGGGCACTGCTACGGCGGATCGATATTGAAGGCGAACAGAAAAACTTCAAACAAACGGTTGTTGAATATAAAGATCTGCGAATCGAAAAGGAAAACCGGATCGTTCGTCGCGGTGATGAAATCATTAATTTGACCAAGCGTGAATACGAGCTGTTACTGACACTGATGGAAAACGTCAATGTTGTGTTAGCGCGTGATGTACTGTTACAAAAGGTATGGGGTTACGAATCAGAGGTTGAAACTAATGTCGTGGATGTTTACATTCGTTATCTGCGTAATAAAATCGATCGCCCAGGTGAGGAAAGTTACATTCAGACAGTTCGCGGAACGGGATACGTAATTCGTTCATGATGACTGATAAACAAACGACCAAAAAAAGACGACGCATGTCGTTAAAATGGAAGTGGGCACTCGGTACCGGTACGGGTGTCTTTGTCATTTTTACGATTGTATTAGGATTATTATTTTCTAGCTTTACCTCAGTCCTTTTGCGTCAAGAACGCCGACGGACGACAGATGCGATTAATGTCGTGACCCAACGGTTAAATGACAATGTTAAAGATCTAACGAGTGATGATGTTGAACCGGTTCTTCGTCCCCGTGAAAACCCTTATTTACCGCATAATCCAAGTAAACCGGATCAACAGCATAATTTATATAACGATGCGATCATTCGAACGTTGGCCAATGATAATTTAGCCGTTAGCGTTTATGACCGTAGTGGCTCTGAAATTTTCGCATCACGAGTTGATCCACAGCCGTTTGAGTCCGTTGGCAAACGCCAATTGAAGTTAAGTCATTTGAACGGTCACGTTGTGTATGTTGGCCGCGCGCCGATTTATCAGCACGGCACCAAGCGAGTTGTTGGTTATGTTCAAGTTACTAATCAGCTCAATGGTTATTGGCGAACGTATCAACGAACTGGGTCTATCTTGATTGTGTTGTTACTGATTGGGTTACTGGCAATATCGGTATTTGGTTACATTTTAGCTAGTTATTTCTTGCGGCCAATTTCTGACATTAGTGCGACAATCACTAAGGCAAGTGAAGACCCCCAGTCTAGTACGCGGGTGCCGGAGTCTCGCCGCAATGACGAGTTGTCTGATTTGTCGGAATTATTGAATCGGATGCTGGATCAAATGCAACGGTATATTGATCAGCAGCAACAGTTTGTGGGCGATGTGTCTCACGAATTGCGGACGCCGGTAGCCATCATTCAGGGCCATATGGAGCTGCTAAATCGCTGGGGTAAGGATGATCCCGAAGTGTTAAACGAATCCATCCAGGCTTCTTTAGCTGAGACCAAACGGATGAAGAGTCTCGTACAAGAAATGTTGGATCTGTCCCGGGCTGAACAAGTTGAAATTGATTTTCGTAATCAGGTTACGGATATCAAAATGGTGGTTAACCAGGTCTTTAACAATTTCAAGATGATTCATCCGGACTTCACGTTTTCTTTGGATGATGATTTACGTAAGCCAACTTACGTTTCGATGTTTCGTGATCATTTGGAGCAGGTGCTCATTATTTTGATGGACAACGCAGTTAAGTATTCGCAAACTCGCAAAGAGGTTCACGTATCTTTGTCAGAAGATGGGCGAAACGCTCAGGTGTCCGTGCAGGACTTTGGAGAAGGGATTGCACCTGAGAACATGGATCGGGTCTTTAATCGTTTCTATCGTGTCGACAAGGCGCGTTCACGGGAAAAAGGCGGCAATGGACTCGGATTATCCATTGCTAAACGATTGGTCGAAGGGTATAACGGTCACGTTTCTGTTGAGTCCTCACTTGGTCATGGCTCGATCTTCCAAATTTCTTTGCATATCTTGAATGACCAAGAACGGCATCATTTGGAGGAATTACAAGCCACACAAGAACCAAGTAAGCCGCTTGATGAAACGCTTAAAGATAGCAATTTACTTGAATAATTCATTCTTTTACAATGAAAATTTTGAATTGAGTTAAAAATAGTATTTTCCCTCAATTGTCAAATCAAGTGCAACACTAAGAATCTATTCTTAGAAGTGGTCTAGTTGCTAAGCTAGTTCAGGCATTAGATCGGCTGGGCAGCGATAGTTCAATGACCGCCGTAGCCGGTTGTTTAAGGTATCTTGAGCCAGCTGAATGTCAATGAGTGAGGCCGAAGCCAAGGATCTGCCCTTCGGGAAGAACTCGCGCAAAAGGCCGTTAGTGTTCTCATTGGTTCCACGTTCCCATGGTGAATAAGGATGGGCAAAGTAGATGTCAGTTCCCTTGACTTGACTCAAGCTTGAGAACTCAGCACCATTATCAAAAGTAATGGTTTTAAAGTGCTCGGTTCCATAGTCATATAAGGTATTCTGGAGGGCTTTCAAGCAAGTGTCGGCATGATAATTGGGAAGTTTAACGATGATCTCTAAGCGACTAACACGTTCAGTCAAAGTCATTAATGCTGGCTCAGATTCAACCCGTTTGCCTTTGACCAAGTCACCTTCCCAGTGTCCAAGCTCTTGACGCGCTTGAACCATGGCGGGACGCTCTTCGATTGAATGGCCCAGATTTTTCTTATTGATTCGATGATGCTTTGCCCCGGGGCATTTAATCCGGCGACGTAGTTTAGCTGGTAGGTCTGAATTGCGGATAGCTAAACGCTGGTCATCAATATACCGGTACACCGTCGGTGTTGAGGGGCAGACAAGCCTTGGGTGATCAGTCTTGAATTGGTGGACAAAAGTATCCACACTATGCATCCTGGGACGCGCTTTTAAAGCTGTCACCAAAGCATTACAGAAGGTTTGACAATGATCAAAGAGTCCACGATAACAGCTATTTAGTCGGTGCTTACGATAAATTGCTTCACCAGTTTCTGCCAGATATGACTGTTCAAAGATATGAGTACTAGCGTTAATCTGTGTCGTTGTCCCACGTTTTAATTCACGTGAAATCGTGCTGGGATTACGATGAAGGGCCTGGGCAATCCGGCGGATAGACCAATCTAAGTCCCTTAGGGATTCAATTCGACCACGTTCAGCTAAATTGAGTTGGTGATACTGATTAGATATGATATTCTTAATTCGGGTCATGAAGATACCTCTTTCTTGTTTGTGGTGAATTAAGAATAGGTCTTCATGGCCTTTTTGACTAGTCTGAATAAAGAACTGGTCTATTAGAGCAGGTGTTGCACTTCAATTTTAAATCGAGGAAATAGTATTTTCCGTTTTTTGCCATAAGTTTTACTAACTAATCAGTATTTTCAACATTCAGTTAAATAGCACAAAAATAAGAGGTCGTCCTTCAAATTGAAGAACGGCCTCTTATTTTGTGCTATTAGTGAACCATCACAATCATTGCAACAGACGGTTAGTCATTATGATGCTGTTGTTTTCCAGCATTACGTTTGCGATTGTTACGATCCATGTTGTCATTAGTTGACTTTTCTTGTGGTTGACGTGATGTTATTGGCGCTGCACTGACTGGTGTTTCCGTTGCCTGAACAGGCTTAGGTTGCACATGAGTTGCATTTTCAGCTTGTTTCTTTTCGAGCTCTTTAGCCACTTGTTTCCGTATCCGTGGTCGGTACCAAGCGATGATGAGTGTTTGCAAGCAAGCGAACAGACCACCGACGAAGAAGTACAGACCTAAGGCTGCTGGAGTGGAGAAAGTAACAAACAGAATCATAATGGGACTCATGATCATCATGGAACGCATTTGTTTCTTTTGATCTTCCGGTAAACCAAGTAGTGATAGGTAGCCTTGTAGCAGATAAGCTAGGAATGACAGGATCGCCAAGATAATGTTTGGCTTCCCCAAATGAATACCATAGAATGTAGCATTTACTAATTCAGGGGCATATCGGATTGCCGCATACAGGGCTGCGAAAATAGGTAGCTGAATAATCAGTGGCAAACACCCGATGCCGCCAGTCATTGAAATACCGTTATCACGGTATAGTTGCATCATTTCTTGACTGATTGCATTACGTTCTTCAGGTGTTTTAGCAGCTTTCTGACGGGCTTGAATGTCATTCATTTGAGGCCGCACCATTGACATCTTTTCTTGTTGAACCGTTGCCTGTCTGGATTGACGAACCATTAACGGGAGCAAGATGAGTCGGACAATGACGGTCAGAAGAATGACGGCCCAACCATAACTGCCACCAAGTAGTTTAGCAGCCCATTCCATAAAGTGAACCATCGGCTCACCAAGGTAGTTCCAGATGTAACCAACGGGTTTTCCGTGACTAGTACGCACACAGCCACTTAAAAGTAGGGTGAGGGTGCCGAGGGCCGTGATGACCGCTAGGCGGTTTCTTTTTTTCATTATTATCTGTGAATCCTTTCAAGTTAAACTTCATTAACTTGCTAAGAATACTAGATAATCACCGTGATTTCAATGCTTAGTCAGTAAATGTCAAACTTTTTCAACGGCTGAATTGCTTGTTTTGTTTGTTCAAGTTGAGTCACGTGAGCCCAACTATTAGGTGATTTTTTGATTGCTTCAATAAAAGCGTTCACCATGCCAGTCGAACCCTGTGCGAGGATGGTAACGGTGCCATCTGCATTGTTGCGGGCAAAACCATAGATGTGGTGACGCACCGCCAATTGGTAAGTTGAGTAACGGAAACCAACTCCCTGAACACGACCATGTGCGGTAAGTAGGACAGCTGTTTGAGCCATTGTTCGACGCCTCCTTAAAGTTTAATCGCGCTTTAACGTCCATGCTAGCATGAATGGCTACCGACTATGCTATAATTTTGACCAGTGAGGTAAAAATTATGGAAAAAATTGTATCACTTCAAAATGGTCGGGTTAAGACCTGGAAGAAATTGGCAACTAAAAAGGGCCGCGAACAACAGCAAACGTATTTGCTGGATGGTTGGCATCTGGTTAAAGAAGCAATCGGTGCCGGCACGACATTGGTTTCAGTAATGGGCACGCATGAGGCATGGCGTGAATATCGTGATGAACTGCCAGCAAATTTAAACGCGTTTGAAATTAGTGACGAGGTCGCTAAGGCCATCGGTGACACGGTTACGCCGCAAGGTATTTTTGCCGAGGTCAAAATGCCGGCGACAAGCACGACGTTGCCAGAGGTTGTTCACCAACCATGGGTATTTTTGGATGCTGTCCAAGACCCAGGCAATATTGGAACCATTGTGCGGACAGCCGATGCAGCGGGGTTCGAGGGTGTTGTCTTTGGCCGTGGCACGGCAGATCAATTTTCTCCTAAAGTCGTTCGGGCAATGCAGGGTAGCCAATTTCATGTCAAACTGGTATCCGAAGATTTATTTGCTGCAACCCGCTATTTTAAACGGTCTGGTATAGAGGTCTATGGTACTCAGCTCAATCCAGAGGCAAAAAATTATCGCGAAGTAAAGCCAGAAGGTGCGTTTGGACTCATTATGGGCAACGAGGGTAATGGCATGACACCAGCATTAGGGGATGTTACGACGGCTAATTTGTACATTCCAATTCTTGGCCAGGCAGAGTCATTAAATGTTGCTATCGCTGCCGGTGTGCTCATGTTTCGGCTGAAAGAACAATAGTTTCAGACAAGACAGCGACTTTTCCGAAAGTGAAAAATATTAGTGCATAAGACTATGCAAAAGTAAGCAAACCTGCTACAATACCTTTCAGATTCAAATGGGCACTTCATACAACTTAAAAAGGAAGCATTGAATGAAACCAAATGAGTGGAAACAGGATTCTGAGTATGTTGCATTAGTGAGTGATTTATTGGCTCGTCCAGAAGTGCAACGTTTAGCGAACTTCACCCAACATCATCACAGCAACCGATTGGAACACAGCTTAGGTGTTTCGTTTGACAGTTATAAGATTGCTAAACGGCGGGGCTGGAATTACCAGGCCGTTGCACGTGCTGGATTACTTCACGACCTGTTTTATTACGATTGGCGGACAACCAAGTTTGATTTAGGCACGCATGCCTTTATTCATCCACGGGTGTCATTACGAAATGCCGAAAAGATAACGGAATTGTCGGACATGGAAAAAGACATCATTTTGAAGCATATGTTTGGTCTAACCATGGCGATGCCAAAATATAAGGAAAGCTTGTTGGTCTCGTTAGTTGACGACTATGAAGCCTCTCACGAATATTTTGGGCCCTTACGTTCAAAAGTCGCAGGTCTTGTTGCTCGTGTGAAAACGGCGGCGTCTTTTTAATGGAAAAAAACAGTTAGCATATTTTAAAGAGGAAGGGGGCGTACATGATGTCAGAGACAATGATAGCAATGACAGATTTCAAACTCTGTCCAAAGTTTGAACGCACCTTTTCAATCTTGGGTAAAAAGTGGAATGGGTTGATTATTGAATCACTGTTGGCTCAGGGCGCTTTGCGTTTTAAGGACATTGCCAGTTCAATTGACAAGTGTTCTGATCGGATGTTGGTCGAACGGTTAAAAGAGCTGGAAGAGGCAGGTATTGTATCTCGTACAACGCACGATGATTCTGCGTTGATCGAATATCGACTGACCGACAAGGGTCGCGATATGCAAGACATGATGGACACGATTCACGCGTGGTCAGACAAATGGAATGGTGAAGGTTGTTAGTCTCCCATTGACTACGTGGCACCATTAGCATAAAATTAATTTTTGTAAACTTACTCATAATTAAATGCGACGATAAAAAAGAGTAACTGTGTTGAGTTAGCCAGGAAGAACGACCATTGATTGAAAGTCGTTCATGAGAGGCACAGCGAATTCACTTTTTGAGCAGAAGTTGGGCGCTTATATCTGATAATGTAAGCAAAAAATTCTCCGGGACCTCCGTTAACGGTTTTAAGTGGTGCATTATTTGTGTTTGTAAATGATGTGCAACGAGGGTGGTACCGCGATTCGTCGTCCCTTTCCTGATTTTTTATCAGGAAAGGGATTTTTTTGTTTAACAAAGATTAAGCACACATTTGGGTAGATAGACTAACTTTTAGGAGGCAGCACATGGCATTAAGAGAACGACTGCAAGAATTGCATGATCGGGGATTGGCTGACATAAAAAAAGGTGACAGCTTAGACCGTATTAATGAAATTCGCGTTCAATTACTAGGTAAGAAAGGTCCAATTACACAAGCTTTACGTGGTTTGCGTGATGTTTCAGCAGAAGAACGTCCCAAGATTGGTAGCTTCGCCAATCAAATTCGTGATGAGTTGACGGCGGCTATTGAAGAGCGGAATCAAGAACTTAAAAAGGCAGCGATTAATGCTAAGCTGGCATCCGAAACGCTGGATGTTACATTGCCTGGCACGCCGGTTGCACAGGGCCAACCGCATGTGATTCAGCGAATTATTGATCAACTGGAAGACATGTTCCTAGGAATGGGCTACCAAGTTGTCGATGGACCAGAAGTTGAAGATGATCACCACAACTTTGAAATGATGAACTTGCCAAAAGATCATCCGGCCCGTGACATGCAGGACACTTTTTACATTACACCGGAAATTCTCATGAGAACGCATACCAGCCCTAATCAGGCACGTGCAATGGAAGCTCATGACTTTAGTAAGGGACCGCTGAAGATGATTAGTCCCGGCCGGGTTTATCGTCGCGATACTGACGATGCTACCCACAGCCATCAATTCCATCAAGTGGAAGGACTAGTAATTGACAAACATGTAACCATGGCCGATTTGAAGGGAACGCTGGAAATGGTTGCTGCTAATCTATTTGGTGACGAATTTGATGTTCGTTTGCGGCCAAGCTACTTCCCGTTCACGGAACCTTCTGTTGAGGCAGACATTACGTGTTTCAACTGTATGGGTAAAGGCTGTGCCGTCTGCAAGAACACCGGTTGGATCGAAGTGTTAGGAGCCGGTATGGTGCACCCTAATGTGCTGAAGATGGCCGGTGTTGATTCATCTGTTTATGGTGGATTTGCTTTCGGTCTAGGGCCTGATCGGTTTGCTATGTTGAAATACGGTGTCGATGACATTCGTAATTTCTATTTAAACGACACACGCTTCTTAACACAATTTTACAAACGGGGGTAAACTACAGCGATGAAAGTTTCAATGGATTGGTTAAATGAATACCTCACCCTGGACGTGGACCCACAGACGTTGGGTGAGAAGATTGAACGAACAGCGGTCGAAGTCGACCAAGTTTATAAAATGAGTGATGGTATGAGCAAGCTGGTGGTGGGTGAAACGCTTAGTGTTGAGCCGCATCCAGACTCAGATCATTTGCATATCTGCCAAGTTGACGTTGGTGAAGATGAACCATTACAAATTGTTTGTGGTGCACCAAATGTCGCCAAGGGACAAAAAGTAATCGTTGCTTTGCCAGGCGCCTGGATTGCTGGTCATCACAAAATTAAAAAGAGCAAGATGCGAGGCGTTGCTTCAAACGGCATGCTGTGTGCGCTTCAAGAAATTGGGTTCGACGAGAAGATTGCACCTAAGGCTTATGATGAGGGTATTTATATTTTGCCAGCAGACAGTGAGAATGGTTCATCTGTCTTCCCAATTTTGGGGATGGATGACGACATTGTTGAGACTGACCTAACGCCTAATCGTGGTGATATGAACTCAATGAACGGAACTGCTTGGGAAGTTGGCGCCATTTATGGCAAGACACCTAAAATGCCAACGTTCTCATTAAATGAAGATGGCTCACGCAAAGTCAGTGACCTATTACAATTCTCAGTAGATGAGACATTGGCACCAACATATAAAATGCGTGTTGTTAGTGGCGTCACTATTCAGGATAGTCCGCTGTGGCTACAAAAACGGTTGTGGGAAGCCGGCATGCGGCCAATCAATAACATCGTTGATGTGACCAACTACATCATGTTGACATATGGGCAACCATTGCACGCGTTTGACTATGACAAACTTTCTAGTCATCATATTCACGTTCGTTTGGCAGATGAAGGCGAACACTTAACGACTCTCGATGGTGAAGATCGCAAATTGCGTGATAGTGATATGGTTATTGCTGATGACAAACATGCAATTGCCCTTGCCGGCACGATGGGTGGTTTGGACACGGAGATTGACGATAATACGACGACGATTGCAATCGAAAGCGCCATTTTTGACCCAATTAAGATTCGTAAAACCGCGCGCTTCTTTAATCTCCATTCAGAAGCCTCAATGCGCTTCGAACGTGGTGTTAATAAGGACGATAATCAAAATGCCTTAGACCACGCTGCAGCCCTCATGGCTGAACTTGGACAGGGACAGACAGAACAAGGGACTGGTGTTGGCAGCGACACGCCTGTTGAGCCTGCCAAAGTTAGCGTCACGTTAACGCGGATTAATCATGTGTTGGGCACTCAATTGACAGCTGACCAGGTTCAGACCATTTTTGATCATCTTAACTTTCCGACTGACAACGACGGTGAGACATTCAATGTCACAGTGCCAGCTCGTCGCTGGGATATTCATATTGAGGCCGATCTATTTGAAGAAGTCGCTCGTTTATATGGTTATGATAATATTCCGTCTACGTTGCCATATGGCACGATGACACCTGGTGCATTAACGTTCAAACAACGAGTTATTCGTGACTCACGACGACTATTAGAGGGTGCTGGGTTAAATCAGGCGATTAGTTATGCTTTGACAACGACCGCTAAGGCTGAGCAGTTCATGATGCGTGATAGTGAACCTACTGAGTTGGCTTTCCCAATGAGTACGGACCATACAACCGCCCGGATGAATTTAATCAGTGGGTTGCTGGATGATATTGCCTATAATGTTGCCCGTAAACAGAAGAATGTCGCCCTTTATGAACAAGGTCGCGTATTCTATCGCGAAGGTGATGCAATTCGACCATTGGAAGTTGAACACATTGCTGGGGCAGTCACTGGTACACTGACAACCAAAACATGGCATGCAGAAGCCGATACGATTGATTTTTACGGTATCAAAGGAATTGTTGACTTATTCTTGCACGACATGGGTCTGTCAGAACCAGTTCACTATGAAGCGACTCAGGCTCATGCTCAAATGCATCCGGGTCGGACAGCTGACATTTATGTTGGTGACCAGGTTGTTGGTTTTGTCGGTCAAGTTCACCCTGAGGTAGCCAGCGATTATAAGATTCCTGACACTTACGTATTCGAGTTGAATCTGCAGGCGCTTATTGACGCACCACATGATCAACAGCAGTATGAACCGATTTCGAAGTTTCCGGATGTTACACGTGATATCGCCATTCTTGTGGATCAGTCCGTGACTAACGCGGATGTTGTTGCTTTAATTAACAAGCGTGGTGGTGCACATTTGGCAGATGTTCAGCTATTTGACGTCTACGAAGGCGTCCATTTACCAGCGGGCAAGAAGTCACTGGCATATACGTTGACCTACCGTGACCGTCAGGCAACATTAGTTGAGGCCGATGTGACTAAGGCGTTTGACAAAGTAACCGCTGCATTAGAAAAGGAATTTGATGCTGAAATTCGTTAATACGAATTCAGATTGATTTCGAATGGATTAGTTATTTGTTCCATAAATTAAGTGCCATGGTACTCTCAATTTGAGAAATCACCATGGCACTTTTTGTCGTCTTAAGGGAGGCATGACCGCAAAAAAGCAATTTGTGATTAGCAAATGTGTCAAAAAGATGTCATTGCTATGTGAAATGTGGTGTTGCAGTCTGTTTTTCGCTACAATATAAAAGATGATTTTTTAAGAGGGGGAACTTAATATTATGCAACGTCGCAGGCGTCGCCGGTCACATGCTGGCCGTTACTGGTTAATTGGTATCTTCATTGCGATTGTGCTCATTATTGTTGGCGTGGTCGTTGGCCGCAATATGACTTACACCAATAACTTGAAGGCCGTTGATCCGAAGAGTCACAAGAAAGTTCAAATCGAAGTTCAGCAAGGAGCGACTTCAGATCAAGTTGCTTCTGAATTGCAAAAAGCTGGTGCCATCAAGAGTGCGTCAACTTTTAACAAGTATATTGCTGACCATAATCTGGCAGACTTTAAAGCTGGATATTTCGTTGTGACAAAGAACATGGATGTCAAACAAGTGGCTAAGCAATTGAACGGCGTCGGTTCAGACACGCCGCTTATTACAACGTCGAAAAATTCACTTCTTATTACTGAAGGCGAATCTGTTGACCAGATTGCAGCATCTTTGCCAAAGCATTCCAAATATACAAAACAGGATTTTCTAAACTTGATGAAGGACCAAGATTTCTTGAATGGTCTTCAAAAGCTTTATCCAGATCTGTTGTCGTCGACGATGTCGGCCTCAGATGTTCGTTACCATTTGGAAGGCTATTTGTTCCCAGCCGTGTACGATACTAAGAAACCGAAGAATTTAAAGGGATTAGTTGAACAAATGGTTGCCGCTACTAATCAACGTATTCAACCCTACTTGTCTGAATTTCAGCAGGAAAACTTGACCGTACAACAGGCCATGACACTCGCTTCATTGGCACAGAAGGAAGCTAATACGCCAAGTGATATGCAGAAAGTAGCTGGTGTATTCTTCAACCGGATTAAGGCTAAGATGCCGTTACAATCAGATGTATCCGTTCAATACGCTTTGCAGACGCATAAACCTAACTTGTCACTGGCAGATTTAAAGGTTGATTCACCTTATAATTTGTATGCCAATACCGGTTACGGACCAGGACCATTTAATAACCCTGGGATATATGCTATTAAAGCTATTGCTCAGCCAACTGATGAAGATCAAGATTACTTGTACTTTGTAGCTAATATGAAGACAGGTAAGATTCATTTCTCCAAGACATTGGACGAACAAAATGCATACACGCAAAAGTATCAAAACGACAATAATAAACAAAAATAACGAGTAAGAGGGCATCAGTGATGACAGAGCAGACAAAACGGCCAATTGTAATTGGCGTTACCGGCGGGTCTGGTAGTGGTAAAACAACAGTTAGCCGGGCAATCTATAACCAGCTTGCCGGCCATTCAATTCTGATTATGCAACAAGATTCTTACTACAATGATCAAGCTGAAATGACGATGGCTGAAAGAAACGCGGTTAATTATGATCACCCGTTAGCGTATGACAATGATCTTTTAATTGAACAGCTTGATCAGTTGATTCACTATCAAGCCATTGATAAGCCAGTTTATGATTATAAAGAATCAACGCGCAGTGCCGAAACGATTCGGCAGGAACCACGCGATGTAATTATTTTAGAAGGTATTTTGATTCTTGACGATCCTCGTCTGCGTGACTTAATGGATATTAAGGTGTACGTGGATACGGATGATGACATCCGGATTATTCGCCGGATTCAACGTGATATAAATGAGCGAGGGCGAACATTGGATACTGTTATTAAACAGTATCTAGCAACGGTTAAACCGATGTATCACGAATTCGTGGAACCAACTAAGCGTTATGCTGATATCATCGTTCCTGAAGGTGGCGAAAATACAGTCGCCATTGATCTTCTGTCAACGAAGATTCGTGACATTTTGGCGCGTGACGGTAAGGATAACCTGTTTAAGCAGGCCAATCATAAAGGAGTATAAATAGTTCACCTTAAACGGCAAAGACAGAAACTTAATCTGGATTTGTCGTTTTTGGTCTCTTGAGGTTGTGATTTACGTAATTCAACCCGAGAATGTGTGTTTTTTTTACAGGAAGCCGTTTACAAGGTGTAGATCACATGGTAACCTTGTGACTGTCGAAATTAGTTACAAAGGAGCCTCTAACTATGGCTGAAGAAAAAACATACCCAATGACTGAAGAGGGTAAAGCTAAACTAGAAAAAGAATTAGAAAATTTAAAAACAGTGACCCGTCCGCAGATTATTGAACGCATCAAGATTGCGCGTGGTTTCGGTGATTTGTCAGAAAACTCTGAATATGAATCTGCCAAGGATGAACAATCTAACATTGAAAGCCGAATTTCATTGGTCGAAACAATGTTACACAATGCTGAAATTATTGACAGTAATGCAGTGGCTGCTGATGAAGTTTCAATTGGTAAATTGGTTAGCTTTAAGGAACTGCCTGATGAAGAACCTGAAAGTTACACCATTGTCGGCGCTGCCGAAGCTGACCCAATGAGTGGCAAGATTTCAAACGATTCGCCAATCGCTCGCAGTTTGATTGGTCACAAAGTTGGGGATGAAGTAGAAATTAAAATTCCTGCTGGGTCAATGAAGGTTTCAATTTTATCCGTTAAGAACGCTGAATAAGCTTTTAGTAGTACTTAGCGTCATTAATAGTGAATAAGGCCTATATCAGAGGCTGTGAAAAATCAGATTGTATCACCGTTTAGTCTTTATTGGTGATATTGCTTGGTGATTTCACAGCTTCTTTTGATTACCTTAAGGTAGCGTCCGCTGTTTGTCGTCATACCTTAAGTACGGTAAAATAATGAACAGGTTTACACCAATTAGTTAATTTTGAAAGGAACGACAACATGCCGATTATCAATGAACAAGATCATGATGCAATGACGCGCTACACAGAATTTGTGCGACGCGCACCCTTTACTTCAATTACACAGGATCCAGGTTGGGGAGAAATTAAGAACAACTGGGAACCGTTACATGTCACCCTTGAGAAGGATGGCAAGATTACAGCGGCGATGTCCATCTTAATGATTGCAAATGAAGACGGTGAAAAGCTCGCCTATTGTTCAAAAGGACCGGTTTGTGATCCAACGGATGTTGCGACTATCGATGCATTGGTAGCAGAAGCAGAGCCTGCCTTACGAGAAAACAATGTGTATGTCTTGCGGATGGACCCTGAGGTTGTTTACGACGATGCACTAAACGATACATTTAAACAACACGGTTACCAAGTAAGAAATCGTAATGTCGGCATGCATGATACAATTCAGCCGCGGTTTAACATGGTGATGGATTTAAAAGATAAAAGTATTGATGATGTGTTAATGACATTTCGGCCGAATACGCGTCACGATGTGCGGCACTCAATTAAGCCTGAATTAACGGTAGATTCTGGTAGCAGCATGGCAGAAATGGACCGGCTCTACGCACTTTATGAGGCAATGAGTCACCGACAAGGGATCACCTACCGTCCGCGAGATTACTTTGACCGAATGGTAACGGCCTTCGAAGGCACGGATATTTTACGCATCTTCGTTGCCCATTCTGAAACGCAAGATTTGGCCGGCTCATTAGCGTTCAAGTACGGTGATAAGCTCTGGTATATGTACGGTGGCAGTATTAATGAAGAGCCGAAGCTACTCGCGCCGTACCGAATTCAGTGGGCGATGATCAACGAAGCCGTTGATGCACATAAAGACCGTTATGATCTAGGTGGCGTCTTTGCACTAGATAAGAGTGATGGTTTGTGGCTGTTTAAGCACGGTTATGTGCGTGAAGCCACTGAATATATTGGCGAAATTGACAAAGTTTATGACGAACAGGCCTACCAAAAGTTTGTTAACCGTTAGTGCTTGTGAAAGCTGTCACATCAACGTTTCACAGGAATGTATTCATTGGTTTTCCACTTCATTTGTGCTAAAGTATACGCATGAAAGCGAATTCATTAGAGTGGAGGCCCACGTATGCAAATTACAGTTACAGACGCTGCCAGCAAATGGTTTCAAGATGAAGTTGGTCTAAAACCGGGTGATGGGATGAAGTTTTACGGTAAGGTTTATGGAAAAACACCGATTCATGATGGTTTTTCAATGGCAATGGTGCCGGATAAAGATCCTGATCGGCCAGTTGGCGAGACTGAAAAAGATGGGATTAAGTATTTTGTGAATTATGGAGATGCGTGGCTTTTCGCTGGTTACGATTTTGTCATTGATTTTGACAAGAAAAATGATGAGCCTAAATATGAATATGTTGCGCAAGAACATGATTCACGGTTACAGTAGGTTACTTGAGATTAAGAGTAATGATGCTCTTGCTTAGCTTAAAATGATGGGATTAAAAAGCGTTCTGCCTTTTCCAAACGGAAAAAAGCAGAACGCTTTTAGTATTGATGGCTAAAATAACGAAACAGTTAGATGGCTGACTTGGGATACTCATTTGACGAACTCATCGTTATTGCGGCGACGCTTCAGCCATTCGCTAGCACCTAAGACAGTGAGACTAACTAACGAGATGAAAATGCCGGCACCGAGGTAAGGTGTTCGGTAGCGAAGGGTAATGTGATGAGGACCAGGTGCGAGTCGCAATGCAATAAACTCATCGGCGATTGTATGGGTGCTGACACGGTGACCGTCAACGAATGCTTGCCAGCCGTCTTGAGCAGGAATGCTTGTCATTAGAACCGGTTGTTTATGAGTCGCGATGACATGCCCGCTAATGTGCGTTTGTCCCCAATCCGTAACTTTCAGGGGGTGTTGTTGCAATTGCTTAATGCCCGTTTGAAATGCTTGCTGCGGTAATTGATACAAAGTGACATTTTGAAGCCATAGGGCATTTTTTTTGAGAACAAAAGTGATTTTTTGTGGTTCATCTTTTTGTTGATTTGCGATATTGACTAAAACTGTATTTCGGAATGTTTGATACTGTGCCAGCGGTTGACCATTCAACAATATTTTAACGTTGTCCTTTTGCAAATTAGCGCCAAGCGATAAATAGTAAGCGTCGTCAGTTTGTGGCGTGAAGGTTAATGTCATTTGCGCAGGTTTCCGCGGTTTGATTTTGGTCAAGGTAGACCCGGTGATATTGGTCAGACGATTTGTGTTGGTAAACGTTACACCGTTGAAATTGGCAGCGGTGAATAACTTAGTTTGCGAGGATTGGCCTAATAAAGCGTTCCATAATTGATTTTGATTAGTCATAGGATCATGAATAATTTGTTTGACGTCAAGCGTTTGTTTGGCCGCCATGAAGCCCATTCCTAAGCTATTAGGATTTTGATAAATGGTTGTCAGTGGCAATTGCTTGGCAGCTGAGTAGTCATGAAGATCTGGCTTGCGAGTTAATGTTGGTAAGTATTTGTATTCCGAATGATGACCAACAAGAGGAATGTCATTGACGCTCCAGAAATATTTCATATTCAGTAATGCGTCCATAAATTCGGTTCCGTTAGCGTATGTGACGAAACCATCGCCATCAGGATTACCTGTCAGGTCGTAGAATCCAGTTGTTTTACGCTCTAGCGTTGATCCAAAATGTGAGCCGCTGAAGTAATCGCCTTGCATGGGATCATCTTTCGTCCGTTGAAAGGTGGTACCAACACGGTACAAACCAGAATTCAATTTCTTTGTCGCTTGGCTGGTCTGATCGAGAATGTTGGTATAGATTGCAAACTGGTTTTGCGGTACATAGCTAATTTTATTGAGTGATAGAACCGCATTGGTACCCATGTCAACGAACGTTAACATGGGTACTAGGTAAAGTAGCCAGCGGAACTGGTGTGCCAATGGAGACAGGCAAATGAGTGCAATCAACATTATGACAGTGCCGGTGATGATTTGTCCTGTAGTGATGAAGTTTAAGTGATGACTGTTTGTGAAGACGTAGATATCGCTGACGACTAAAAGCAAAGTTGTAACGCCAACTGACCACCAATTGAGGTGCTTTTCCGGACGCCACGTTATGGCTGCTAGCCAAATAAACCAGAAACTAACGATAAATGAAAAACGATAAGGGTACCAAATTGGGAACTGACCCGCATGCCATAATAAATTTAATGGTGTAAATGAAACAGAGAGGACAAAGAAAATGGTGATGAGACTGGCTGCCAGCTTAACCGACCAGTGAAATTTGCCTTCTATGAAAAAGGCAACGACTAGGATAAGGACGGCAGCGCCGACAAATAAATTAGGTTGTCCCTTAGGCATTTGAGCGAAATTAAAACCGCCTGGATAAAGTTTGCCCAACATTTTTAATGGCGCATAATCCCACGTCCATTTAAATTTAGTGAGGGTGTAACTTGCCTTGCTTAGCTGTAACGCGAAATATGTGGGAAGTAGGATAAATGCTGCGACGCCACTGGCTAATACGGAGGCGCCAACGTACTGTAGGCCATTAATGAGCAGGCGATGCCATGATTGCCAATGCCAAACAACACTAAAGATGAAGTACAAAATGGTGAACAAACTAATCATGTAAGCCATGTAATAGTTCACGATGAAGGCAACTGCTAGCCAACTTACGTATGGCAACCAACGCTGTTGCTTAATGAGACACTCAAGACCATAAACAACTAATGGCAAAACAATCAGTGCGTCTAACCACATAAGGTTAAGCTGATTGGCAATGGTCCAACCGGACAAAGCATAGATGGTACCAAACATGGGTAACCGCCAACCAAATTGAATCTGTAAGCGGTTTAATACCCAGCCCAGGCTGAGACCCGCACAACCGTATTTGGCAACGGTCATTGTGAGCACGCCGGTTGAAAGGGCACCTTTGCTAAAGGGGAGTAGCAATAAGTTAAACGGACTCATTAAATAGTAGGCCCATAAGCTGGTTGTTTCTCCGCCAAGGGCTTTGCTAAAACTATAAAAGAAACTACCAGGGTGATGTAGCAACGTATTTCTAAAGAACGCAAAAAAATCGATGTATTGTTGCCCCATGTCAACAGTTAATAAAGAACTACGGCCAAACGGTGCCATGCCGCGGCTGGCAAAATAAATTAACATGAAAAGACTGGGCACAAGAAAGCTCAGTAATAATGGCCATGTTTTGTTGATGACGTGTTTGATCATTGTTTTAGCGGATTCCTTTCTCTCAAAAAAAAGTAAAGTTTGGCTTGGCCACTTTAGCTTTTTGATAACTTCCTATACAATGATAGACGATACTTTTCGACTGGCAAAGCGCTTTGCCGAAATTTTACGTATATCGTGTTAAAAGATGTGCAATTATGAATTAGATAAGGATGGTTGAGGATTCAGTGTTTAATAAGTTTATTCAGCGCAGAAAAACGCAAACCAATCACGATGATCAAACGACGCGGATTCCGTTTCGGTTAAATTTACTGCTGGTCATTGTGTTTCTTTTGTTAGCAGCCTTGGCCTTTCAAATGGCTTATTTACAGTTGAAAAAAGGTTCAATGTTTAAGGCAGAAATTAACCGTACGGATAATACGATTGAAACCAACAATGTGCAACGTGGGATGATCTACGATTCAACGGGTAAAGTGTTAGTTGGCAATGAAGCCCATCAAGCCATTAGTTATACCAAAGGAATCAATGTTACCGCTGAAGATATGTACAAAGTGGCCAACAAGCTTGGTGATTATCTGACGGTGCCGACGAATACATTAACAGATCGTCAGGCAGCGATTTATTATTTGGCGGATAGCAAACACAGTGCAGCAGTCACTGCTAAAATTCCTAAGGCTAGTTCCATGAGCACAACTGCTCTGCAGGCAGCTCAACAAGATTACGTGGCCAAACACAAGCCTGAACTATCTGACAGTCAGAAAAACGCTGCCACGATTTTCACGAAGATGAATGGTGCCTATGCCTTGTCCACGACTTACATTAAAGAGACGGACGTAACGCCTACGGAAGTATCACAAATCGGTGAACACATGTCTAATATGCCTGGTGTGAAAACGGCAACCAGTTGGTCGCGGTCGTACCCTGCAGGAAATTCCGTTAAAAGTTTCGTAGGGACTGTCACGACGGAAAAGCAAGGATTGCCTGCCGACGAGGTTAATGAGTTGCTCTCACAAGGGTACTCACGAAACGATTCCGTTGGTTCGAGTTACTTAGAGAAAGCTTACGAGCCAATTCTTCGCGGAACTAAGTCCAGAACGTCTGTGGAAGTTAGCAATAATAGCAAAATCACCAAGGAAACCAAAGAATACGCTGGTGCCAAGGGTTCTAATTTGGTCTTGACGATTAATTCTAAATTTCAGGATGATGTCCAAAAAGTCATTGATAAACGTTTGCCAAGCGGCACATGTCAGGGTGCTTACGCAGTGGTCATGAATCCCCAAACGGGGGCTGTGCTAGCAATGGGCGGTGATTCCCGTGATCCAAACACTGGCAAAGTAACAACCGACGCGTTAGGTGCAATTAACCAACCAATCGTTATGGGGTCTGTTGTTAAGCCCGCTATGTTGACCGGTGGTTTCGAAAGTGGCGCCATTACACCTTCGAACAATACACTGGTTGATCAACCGATCATTCTGACTGGGACGTCGAAAATTACGACTGACTGGAACCAAAATGGGGCTTTCCCGATGGATGCCGCACTGGCGCTAGAAGAATCTTCTAACTCATATGCCGTTCAGGTTGCGATGAAGATGGTTGGTTTCAAATACTCGCAAGGTGAATCTATCAACGGATTACCAAGCACAATGTTCCAGACACTTAGAAATAATTTCAGTCAGTATGGACTAGGTGTTAAGACGGGGATTGACTTACCTGGTGAGTCGGCAGGATTAAAGGGGCTTTCTGGCCGTGCTAACATTGGGTCAGCCTTAGTTGAGGCGTTTGGTAACTATGATGCGTACACAACGTTACAATTAGCTCAGTATGTGTCAACGCTGGCTAATGGTGGTTACCGGATGCAGCCTTACTTAGTTTCACAAATTCGTGGAACTGACAAAAATGGTGGATTAGGAAATGTTGAATATCAGGCCCATCCAAAAGCATTGAACTACGTTTCAGCAAGTGCTGATGCCAAGAAGATTATTAAACAGGGGATGTGGCAAGTGGTCAACGGTTCCTCTGCGCATAAAACTGGTGCTGAAGTGCTAACTAAATTGAAGCCTGGGATTGTTGCTAAAACGGGGACTGCCGAAACATTTGTTAACGGTAAGCAGACTGTTACTTCCAGTATCATTAGTTATGCACCAACGGATAATCCACAAGTTGCAGTCGCTGTAGCGGTTCCTGGCTTGCCGGAAGAAACTGCTTCATATCTTGTTAACCAGGATATTGCAGCTGACATTTATAATTTGTACTGGAAAGATATTCAAAGTTCTGACGGATTTAAATAGTCAATTGTCAGAAAATACTGGTCAACAATGAATAAAAATGATAGAATTGTTCGAGTTGAGGCGTCTTCGCCAATTTCAAGCAGAGTGGAGGGTTAAAGATGCGCGTACACATTACCTTAGAATGCACCGAATGTGGTCGGCAAACATACTTGTCATCAAAGAATCGGCGCAACAATCCAGACCGGATCGAATTAAACAAGTACTGCCCTCACGATCGCAAAGTCACTTTGCACCGTGAAACTAAGTAATGACTAATTAGCGCCTGGGAATTCCTCGGGCGCTTTTTTGTTTTCAATAGAAAATAATCGCAATCATTATCCGCTGATGGAGGTGCATGATGCAAACAAAAGATGTAATCAGAAAAAACGTAATTAATGCATTGGACAGAATGGCGCCGGCGGGTAAGGCGACTGAAAGCCAACAACTCATTGATGGGTTGGTTGGGAGTTCAATTTGGCAAGATGCTAAATCGATCGGCTTAACCATGAGTGCAGCAGTTGAGTTAGATACGCGTCCGTTAATTGCTCAGGCGTTGGCAGCGGGCAAACAGGTTAGTGTGCCCAAAACACTTCCACATCGTCAGATGACGTTCATTACGTTAGGGGCAGGTGTTTCTTTTGAGGCGTCTGCATTTGGCATTCAGGAGCCTGTTGGGGGGCAGAGCATTGACCCTAATCAGATGGATTTAATCGTTGTGCCCGGCGTTGCCTTTGCTGATGATGGAAGTCGTATTGGCTTTGGGGCTGGTTATTATGATCGTTATTTAGCTGCGTTTAAGGGTGAAACAGTCAGTTTAGCGCTGTCACCACAACGTTTTCGTAAACGGAAATGGACAGCCGATTCTTTTGATATAAAGATAAAACAAATTATTTCGCTCAAGGAGGCAGATTAATGAACGTTTGGCAACGCATACGACGAGGGTCACCAGTAACGGTCGGACTAATTATCATCAATGTGCTCGTTTTTTTGTGGATGCTGTTTGAATTTGGCATTCAGGGCATTTCATTAGCAAGTCCATTTTCTGTCCAATCGTTGGATCAATCAGGCGCATTGTCTGGAACCGCTGTTCAAGCTGGTGAATGGTGGCGGTTAATTACACCAATGTTTATTCACGTCACGTTTGAGCATATTGCACTGAACATGATTACGCTTTATTTTTTGGGTCGTTATGTGGAGATGACGTTTGGCCATTGGCGGACGTTGGTCATTTACTTGGTCAGTGGTTTTACCGGTAATGTTTGGAGCATGTTCTTTCATCCGGAAGGATTGTCTGCAGGTGCTAGCACAGCCATTTTTGGTCTGTTCGGGGCATTTATCGCATTAGACGTCATTGAACGAAACAATCCCGCGATTCATGTAATTGCTCGGCAATTTTCAATCTTAGTGGTCGTTAACTTGGTGTTTGATATCTTTGCCGTTGGTATTGATATCTGGGGGCACATTGGTGGGTTGATTGGCGGAATTGCCGTGGCCTTCTTGCTGAGTGTCCCAAAGCGTTATAACAATCCAGCTGTTTCACGCTGGCTACGTGTGGTCGGCCTAGTTGGGGTAGTTGTTGCAAACTTTGGACTCATTCGTTTGTTTTAATCTGGATGAGTTGAAATTGTCAAAAGTGAGGCAAAAATTATGTATCGGGACAATCCGAAATCATTACGCACGTTGTACGATGTTCAGCAGGTGCTAAAAGCATTCGGTATTTATGTCTATGTGGGCAAACGGATGTGGGATATTGAGGTCATGGCACTGGAGTTGGATAATTTGTACCGAATGAACGCCATTGACAAACCAACGTGGCTACAAGCGAAAGTGGTGTTGACACATGAACACCGGATTGAAGAGCAAAAATCAAAAAAGACTAATGAGCACTAGGCACTGTTTGAACAAATGTGTACAATGTGAGTATTGAGTTTAGAAGATGGAGGGATTGTTCGTGTTAGTTGCTGCTTCTGTAGGAGAAATAATTTTTGACGTTGTTGGCCTGTTAATTGTGTTCGGTTGGATTGGATGGCGTGTTTATCTAGTTATAAAACGTCGGCAAGTTTCAACGTTGTTAACACAGGAAGAATTTCAGGCAGGAATGCGTAAGGCACAAATTATCGATGTTCGTGAAAAAAAGGACTTTGATTCTGGCCACATTCTTGGCGCTCGCAGCGTGCCCTATTCAACCTTTAGTCAACGTTATAAAGAAATTCGTGATGACTTACCAGTTTATCTTTACGATGAAGGTAAGGCATTGAGCACACGGGCAGCCCTTCGTTTAGCTCGTAATGGTTACAAACAGATTTTTATCTTGACGGATGGCTATGGCCACTGGGAAGGTAAAACGAAAGCTAGTAAGTATTAGATTTGGTGTTTTGAAGTTATTAAAAAATCGGTATCTATCATGAATTCAAACGAATGCATGATAGATACCGATTTTTTGTGTAAAAAGTAGATTGTAAAATTAATCCGAACGCTGTTCGGACAAAAAAGATCAGCTTCCTTTAAAATGGTGTTTACAACAAACCCATCTTTTAGGAGCTGATCTTTTGTCTAGTATAACCTATTCCGAACGAATTAAAATCGAAACCTTTTGTGAACTAGGGCTGTCCAATATCCAAATGGGCGTTCGGCTGAACCGATCACCGTCAACAATTTCTTATGAATTATCTCGATGTCAACCTTATCAGGCTGAATTAGCACAAACAGATGCCGAATACAAGCGATCACGATGTGGTCGGAAAACTAAGCTGAGCGATGAGTTAAAGCAAACAATTCTCAACCATTTACATCTAAGCTGGTCACCAGGAATGATTGCTCACGAATTTAAACTAGCGACTAAATCTATTTATAATTGGCTAAATCAGGGGAGAATTGGTTTCTCCTTGAATGATCTACCTGAACATGGCGTACGCCAACGGCGTAACGTTGACCAACGATCCAAATATAATCAATCTTTGGGGCGATCGATTGAACAGCGTCCCATGATGATTAATCAACGTAATCGCATCGGTGATTTTGAACTAGATACCGTCGTTGGCCCTCGTGGGCATAGTAAGGCAGTTTTATTAACTTTAATCGATCGCAAATCACGGTTCCTTTGGGCATATCGGTTAAAGGACCGAACGACAGCGAGTGTTAATGAAGCACTGACTAAGTTCCTAACAACTTTTAATGGACCGGTGCACAGTTTTACTGTGGACCGTGGTACTGAGTTTAGTGGGCTAGTATCATTTGAATCACAATATGGTATTAAGACCTATTACTGTCATGCTTATACGCCAGCTGAACGTGGTAGTAATGAACGCTTTAATCGGAATTTACGTTATTTTTATCCTAAGGGGACTCGTTTTGAGCACATTAGTGCTCAAGATTTAACGACGACGTTACTCCAAATTAACCAGAGACCGCTTAAAATACTTGACTGGAAAACACCGTATCAGGTTATGCTGACCAATTTGTCCAAAAATTCGGATTAAATTTGCAATCTACCAAAATAAATTGGAATATGCGAAACTACTAGTTGAGGTGAGATGAACGGGATTTACGGACAGCCCGTCGACGATTGTCATCCACGCGTTGTTCTTCGTCCTCAATGGGTGAAACAACGGTTTTGTGGAATGAAAATACACCAGCGGCTACAGCACCAATAGTTGCTAATGTGCCTAATAAAAATCCTTGTGTAAATTTCTTCATGGTTTGACCTCCTCAATTTTTTATAATAATCAAGATGCGATTTAAACTACACGTTTATTATGTCTTTTTTTAACCGTAACGTCCAGTGAAAGGGGGTACATTTCGGTGACACTGATTATCGCTCATCGCGGTCTTGCCCGTCAACGTCCTGAAAATACAATGGCTGCGTTTAAAGCAGCCTTGAGCTGTGGTGCTGATGGCCTCGAAACTGATGTTCAGGAAACGGCAGATCACGAGCTGGTTTTGTGTCATGACAGCCGTGTTGATCGGACAACAAATGGCACTGGTGAAATTAGTCGGCTACGGTTGACGACAATTCAACAGTTAGACGCAGGCTGGAGGTTTTATGGCCATAAATCTGACATCAGAATACCGACACTGGTCGAACTCTTGAATTATTTAGCAGAACAAGCTTTTCAGGGCGTTCTCAATTTAGAAATTAAGGCTTCAAACAATGGCAGTGTATTGGTGGCACAACATTTAGCCGACGTGTTAGCCAGTTTTCCGACGTTACTGCCGGCCATAGTGGTGTCTAGTTTTAGCCACCAGTTACTAGCAGTTTTCCATCACGCCTTGCCCGTCGTTGAAACGGCGCTACTCACGCGTTGGCCGACGTCAGTTGTACGACTTGCTCACTGTGGCGAGTCAGCAACCAGCGTGCACTTTAAGTGGTGGTGGCTGTTTATGGATAGGAGATGGATTTTCAATAATCGGGCCATCGTTAGAGTATGGACGGTTAATCGATCATCATTGCTCAAAAAATGTTTCCGGCTAGGTGCGGCCGCCGTTATTACCGATGAACTTGAGCTTGCCCAAATGTTACGATCAGTTTATTCAACAAAGGAATTCCCAAAAAGTGAATCAAAGGAAAATAGAAAATGAAACCAAAGGTATTAATGATTGTTGGTCCAACGGCCGTGGGTAAAACAGATTTATCCATCACGCTAGCGAAAAAAATTAACGGGGAAATTATTTCCGGTGATTCAATGCAGGTATACCGTCATCTCAACATTGGCACGGCTAAGGTGACTGCTGAAGAACGCCAAGGGGTACCACACTTTTTGATTAATGAATGTGACGTTCAGGATTCTTTCACGGTAGCAATGTTTGTTGAACGTGCCGCCACACTTATCTCAGAAATCACTGCGCGCGGTCATCTGCCAATGATTGTTGGCGGGACCGGTTTTTATTTACAAGCATTACTAACGGGGCTACAACTGGGAACACCGGCAAATCAGCAATTTCGCGATCACTGGCAGACACTGGCTGTTGAACATGGCAATCAGTGGGTCTGGAATCAGCTCAAACAGCGGGATGAAATTGCTGCTAGCAAGATCCCTGCTGGCAATGTTCGCCGCGTTATCCGGGCACTAGAAGTCTTTGAGACAACCGGCAAATCCATTGAGATTCAAACAGACCATCCGAATCGGTATGACGCGTTCATCGTTGGTTTAAATACGGATCGAGCGGTATTGTACGAGCGGATTAATAAACGGGTTGATTTGATGCTGCAAGCTGGCTTGTTGGATGAGGCGCACTGGCTTTTTGAACAGGGCGGTGAAAACCTGCAGGCTGGCCGCGGTATCGGTTATAAAGAACTGTTTCCTTATTTTCGCAAAACAGAATCGTTAGATCAGGCGGTGGGCTTATTGAAACAGAACTCTCGTCATTATGCCAAACGGCAATTAACGTGGTTCCGTCATCAATTACCAGTTAACTGGTATGATTTGATACAACATCCTGAGGAACTTGAGGCTATAGAAAGACAGGCACAAGTGTGGCTAGCAAACAAAAATAATTGATTGCATAGGACTGATATGCCTCAATTTTGTTATTTTTAAATTAAAGTCAATCTTTCATGTTAGAACTTATGACATGAAAGATTGACTTTAATACTTTGCGGTGGGATGATGCAGTTGTTCAAATGTTTGTGAGTTTTTGGGAGGCTGACTGATGGCGGAAAAACAGTTGCGTCGGTCATTGGCAATTTTACCGATGAGTACGGTAATGGCGCTGACTGACCTTTCAGCACGACAGATCCGGTATTATGAAACACAGGCGTTAGTCCATCCAGCACGGAATGAGGGCAATCGTCGGCGTTATTCATTGAATGATGTGGACCGTTTGCTGGAAGTGAAGGATGGTCTGGCAAGCGGGATGGACTTTGCAACAATGCGCCGTTTGTATGCAAAGACACATCAGGTTGCGTCTGCACAATTGGAATCGAAACGGTTGTCAGACGAACGTGCACGTCATTTACTTGAGGCTGAAATGCAACAGTTAGCAGGGATGCGGCCACCACAGTCTGGTCTTCAGCAACACTTATAAGCGCTTTTCTTTAGAAACAACAGTTGGCAATTGAGGTTAGTCGAAAGGATAGGCAGGAACATGGCAAAGAAGACATACACGAAGGATGAAATTCGCGAATTGGTCAAAACGGAACACGTGGAATTTTTACGATTAATGTTTACTGATCTGATGGGTTCAATTAAGAACGTTGAAGTGCCGACGAGTCAATTGGGCAAGTTATTGGATAACAAGTTAATGTTTGATGGCTCATCCATCGATGGCTTTGTTAGAATCGAAGAAAGTGATATGTACCTTCACCCAGACCTGTCGACGTGGATGATTTTTCCGTGGGGCAGTGAACATGGTCGGGTAGCCCGAGTGATTTGTGAAGTTTATACAACGGATGGAAAACCATTCGAAGGTGATCCTCGTAACAACCTGATTCGTGTCGTTGATGAGATGAAGGCTGCCGGTTTTACCTCTTTCAACATTGGTCCGGAACCAGAATTCTTCCTGTTTAAAATGGATGAAAATGGCGAACCAACATTGAAGCTGAATGACAAGGGAAGCTATTTTGATTTGGCACCAATGGACCTTGGTGAGAATTGCCGTCGCGACATTGTCCTCGAACTCGAAAAAATGGGCTTTGAAGTCGAAGCTGCCCATCATGAAGTTGCGCCTGGCCAGCATGAAATCGACTTTAAGTATGCTGATGCACTGGAGGCGGCCGACAATATTCAAACCTTTAAACTAGTAGTTAAAACAATTGCGAGAAAGTACGGACTATTTGCCACCTTTATGCCCAAGCCACTTGAAGGTATCAATGGGTCAGGCATGCACATGAATATGTCATTATCAACCGCTAAGGGCAATGCGTTTTACGATGCTGATGGGGAACTGGAACTCAGCGAAACCGCTTATCATTTTCTTGGTGGTCTGTTGGCTCATGCCCGTAATTTAACTGCTGTTGTAAATCCAATCGTGAACTCTTATAAACGTCTGGTACCAGGTTTCGAAGCCCCAGTTTACGTAGCCTGGTCAGGTTCCAACCGTTCACCACTGGTTCGTGTCCCTAGTGCACGTGGCAATTCGACACGCTTAGAGTTGCGTTCAGTTGATCCTGCTGCCAATCCATATCTTGCCATAGCTGCGATGTTGGAAGCCGGTTTGGATGGTATTCGTAATGGGATGACACCGAACGATTCTGTGGATCGCAACATCTATTCAATGGACGAAAAAGAGCGTGAAACTAACCACATTAGCAATTTGCCAGACAATTTACACAATGCCACGAAAGCCTTGCAAAGTGATCCCGTTATGAAGGCAGCTTTAGGCGATCATTTATTCCAAAGCTTTATTGAAGCCAAAAAGCTGGAATGGGCATCGTATCGTCAGTCTGTCACTAAGTGGGAACGTGATCAGTATCTGGAACAATATTAATATTTGAGAGCCGTTTCTTGGTGCGACAATGTACTCTTCAGTTTAGGCTGGTCAGTCATCAAGTTATAGTAAAATAAATAAACATGTAACCGTGATGAATAGCGTCGTTTTTTAGCTGAAATGCGACTGCGGATATTCATCACGGCTTTTTGTCTAAAAAATTCTAAATTTAAATGTTAAGAAAACGTTTGCAACACTGCCGGGGCGATTGTCGACATGATGGCAGTAGTGTACGATATAAGTGTATGAATTTAGTGAACAAGGGGTAAGACGGCATGGATAATCCACAAACGAAAAAAGTCGGATCACGTAATGTACGTCCTGAGTTGTCTGGTAAACTCGGACAAAAGTCACGTTATTTGGATGAATTAACCGGCGCCATTAATGATTTTAATGATCGTCGGGTCTACGAATTAGTTGACCCACAACGTTACAACACGTTGATTAGGGGCAATAAACAAACGGAAGGCAACCAATTAGCACGTTTGGTCGATGATATACACCCTGAACTCAGCCATTATTTGAGTGCGGAGCTTATTGCTTATTTAAAACACAGTAGATTGTAAAATTAATCCGAACGCTGTTCGGACAAAAAAGATCAGCTTCCTTTAAAATGGTGTTTACAACAAACCCATCTTTTAGGAGCTGATCTTTTGTCTAGTATAACCTATTCCGAACGAATTAAAATCGAAACCTTTTGTGAACTAGGGCTGTCCAATATCCAAATGGGCGTTCGGCTGAACCGATCACCGTCAACAATTTCTTATGAATTATCTCGATGTCAACCTTATCAGGCTGAATTAGCACAAACAGATGCCGAATACAAGCGATCACGATGTGGTCGGAAAACTAAGCTGAGCGATGAGTTAAAGCAAACAATTCTCAACCATTTACATCTAAGCTGGTCACCAGGAATGATTGCTCACGAATTTAAACTAGCTGTCAAGGGCAGTTTAAAAATGTAGGTTTTCGGCAGAAAGAAATGTAGGTTTTCGGCAGTTACTTGAGGCCACGTAATCGGTAAGATTTACCAGTGATCTTCACTACGTGAACATGATGAACCAAGCGATCGAGAATGGCTGCTGTCACAGTTGGGTTCTGGAAAATATCAACCCAAGCGGATAGATCACTATTGCTGGTAATGATCGTTGAATGCTTTTCATAGCGGGCATTGACTAGCTGAAATAAGAGGTTAGCTTCTTGGTGACCAATTGGCAAATACCCAATTTCATCAATAATTAATAGGTCATAGCGCGAATAGCGGCTTAGAGATCGATCAAGCAGTCCTTTTTCGTAAGCTGCTCTCAATCTAATCAACAGCTCATGACAATTAATAAAGAGAACCCGACAGCCCTGTTTACAGGCCTCAATCCCAATACTAATTGCCAAGTGGGTTTTACCGACTCCCGGATTGCCAATAAAGATTAAGTTTTCAGACTTTTCCATAAAAGCCAGATTCTGGAATTCCAGAACCTCTTGGCGATTCATACTGGGTTGAAAGCTAAAATCAAATGTATCTAGGGATTTTGTATTGGGGAACCGAGCACGGCCAATGGCCCGTGCAATCTGACCTTCGTGTCGATTCTGGAGTTCCGAATTAGTTAAATCAATTAGCGCCTCAGTTAATGACAGATTATCAGTGTGAATTTGATCAAGGTAATTCGGCAAGTATTCACGGATTTTGTTTAACCCTAAGCGCTCAAGATTATTTAAAAGAATTTGATTATTAGTGGTCATGGTAGCCTCCTATAAGTTGTCGTAATCAGTCATATGTTCACGAATGTAAGCTGAAATGTCTTCATCTGTCCGCCCTTTAAGCAAATCAGATTTGAGGATATTGAACTGATCTTGGGGGTCATAATTCAGCGAATTGGTAGTTATGGAGTGCGTACGAATTTCTTCTCCGTTATAATAAATGTGAATGCGCTGCTCATCATTGGAGATTTCAACAGCAACCGTACAACCAATGTATCGCGGATCTACTGAGTACTTACATTTGCGGAAATTGATCATGGCCTCCTTCGAAACGACACGGGTAATGTTTTCTTCGAAGTATGGTTCAAGGAGATTAACTGGAACGCGATGAAGGTACTCTTTTTCTTCGTCTAACCATTTCAGGTACGGGACTTCGTCCGTGGCCTGCGAAGTTTCATGATTTAGATCATCTCGGAGCATATGAACTAGTTCGATTAGCTCAGTTCCATCAGCAAATTCAGTATTGTATGGCCGTAAACGTTCAACCGTGCGAGCAAGGGCTTCAACTGCACCTTTAGTTTGTGGTCTGAATGGTCGACAAGCAATTGGTGTGAAACCGGCATCTTTACAGAATTCGTGGAACCGTTCGTTAAAGACAGCGTGGCCAAACTGGGATTTTGTATGATCCACAACGGTTTTCATATTATCAAACCAGATTTCCGTCGGAATACCTCCGGTATGAAGGAAAGCGTCGTGTAAGCAAGAAAAGAGGGTATCTTGGCTCCGATCAAAGGTTAGTGTCATATATTTGAGTTTTGAATAAGGCAATACATACAAGAAAATATTGAATTTAAACAGCTCACCCTCGCTGCTCACTAGGGCCATTTCTTCTTTCCAGTCAACTTGAGCAGAGAGACCAGGGGAATGTTCAATCCGAATGGTAGCTTTCTTAACTCGTTCTCGGCGGGTTTGGCGACAATAATCTTTCACGAGGGTATAGCTGCCGGTAAAGCCCTTCTTCTGGATAAATTTAAAAATTGAAGCAGCCGAACAATTTAGTTCAAGCTTTGAATCGATGGTTTGCTTGAATGGATCCAGTAAACTTGGCCGTTTCGGTCGACCACTTGGTCGGCCCTTAAGTCCAGCTTTGACTTCCTCATAGGCTTTCTTAACGGTTCGATAATCAACATTATATTGCCGGGCAATCTCGGCGAAGTTAGGCTTAATATTTTCAGTCACGTAAATCGTCACTCCTTCTCTTAAATCACGTCTCACATCAAATTCCTCCTACACTCTGATGTGATTCATGATACAAAAAATGTAGGAAAACCAACAGTTCTAACCTGCCGTTTTCCTACATTTTACGGGTGCCTTTTACAACTAGCGACTAAATCTATTTATAATTGGCTAAATCAGGGGAGAATTGGTTTCTCCTTGAATGATCTACCTGAACATGGCGTACGCCAACGGCGTAACGTTGACCAACGATCCAAATATAATCAATCTTTGGGGCGATCGATTGAACAGCGTCCCATGATGATTAATCAACGTAATCGCATCGGTGATTTTGAACTAGATACCGTCGTTGGCCCTCGTGGGCATAGTAAGGCAGTTTTATTAACTTTAATCGATCGCAAATCACGGTTCCTTTGGGCATATCGGTTAAAGGACCGAACGACAGCGAGTGTTAATGAAGCACTGACTAAGTTCCTAACAACTTTTAATGGACCGGTGCACAGTTTTACTGTGGACCGTGGTACTGAGTTTAGTGGGCTAGTATCATTTGAATCACAATATGGTATTAAGACCTATTACTGTCATGCTTATACGCCAGCTGAACGTGGTAGTAATGAACGCTTTAATCGGAATTTACGTTATTTTTATCCTAAGGGGACTCGTTTTGAGCACATTAGTGCTCAAGATTTAACGACGACGTTACTCCAAATTAACCAGAGACCGCTTAAAATACTTGACTGGAAAACACCGTATCAGGTTATGCTGACCAATTTGTCCAAAAATTCGGATTAAATTTGCAATCTACCACACACATACCCATTCTTTTATTTTGAAGAACCGGAAAACGGCAAATTCAATGTATTCTTTGGGAACTGGTGGGATCGTCGCCAGTTTGGTGAATTAGACGTTTTAAACGCACAATTCATTTTTGACAGCGAAGAGTATGAAAAACTGACACAGTCGTTTGCACTTGAATCAGAAGGCAAAAACTACAATTCGGATCGCATCAAAGATATTGCTCGGCAAAGCCAAGAATTGCAGGAATTGGTCAAGAACCAAGAACAACGCGATTTGCAAAAAGAAAAATTACGGTCACAACTTAAAGAAGTTGGGGAATCGCGCACGTTGTTTAACGGCGGCCATTCGAAGGCTGAACGTCAAGACATTTTGGATCAGTTGACCAAACTTGCTGACGAGGATGATCAGGCAAATAACGCTTATAAAGGCATGAAAGCCAATGAAGATGAGTCGTTAGTTTTGTCCAAGGAAGACACGATTCTAAGCTACGAAAAGCAAGCGATTCGCAAAGTGTTTGGTGACTTTGCAACGTTTAAAGATCGTAATGCTAGTTTATATGTTGACTATATCAGTCATCTAATTGGGCGGGCAATTGAAGCAGGGCAAGCGGATCCGGATGAAAAAATGCCATCCAGTGAAATTCGTTCTCAGGATAGTGCACTTGCTGCCAACGCAGAGAGCGCAAGCAATTCAGCAACTAGTGAGGTGACTTCAGATGACAAGTGATGATAAAAGAGATTTGACGTCAGCTAGTGCTGAATCTACTGAAGCAAGCACGGTCAAAGATGTCCATTCTGATCAGACTGCATCAACGGCAACTAAGCAGCAACGATCTTCCGAGACTGATTCGGCAGTAGCTACAGATTCCGAAGCTGCCAGTGCGGCAAAAAACGAAGCTGAGTCTGGCACCAGTAAAGAGAAAAAGTTAGATACGTTAACGCCAAGTCAACGTTTTAGAATCTACAACAACAACATAAAAGATGGTTTGCAAAACGGCATTCAGTTCACTAAGTACTTGGATCAACTGACTGAGACGCAAGACACTGATGAATTGTTAGATTCGGCTACGCATTTATTTGATTTTAAAATGGATACCGCGTTTGTAACTTTTCCACATCAATACACGGCTTCTGACTATTATTTGCTCTTTATGAGTCGCTTACTGGAGATTCACGAAGAAAAAGGATTAATTCTCACAAGTGCAGCTGATCATGAAGAATTAAGCGTTACGTTTGACGCGTTAGGCGCACAGCCTGACTTCAAGTTTGTATTGGTTGGTGGGCGCAATGGGGGGGCCTTCTTCACAGATAAGGCTTCCGGTCTCCACTTGTTCTATATGAACCTGGAACGTCAGCAAATCCGGTTCAACAGCAAAGCGTTTACTGACCTATTTGCGGTGGCGTTAGCTGATCAACCAGCAGATAAGAAGATGGCTGCTATTGACACGCTCATTACGTTTGCCAAGGATTTACAGCGTGATTATCACTTTACGGCTGACTATAACTTGTTAGAAACTGACAATAACGCGGAGTATCAAACGAAACATCCGGCATTGCCAGCAGGTACAGTGGACAAGCTCTTCGTGGCCTCGGCTGACAGTCATTATATGTTGCAAAATGCCCCCGCAGGCAATGGCGCTATCATTGACTTAGAAGATGATCTTGTCTTTGGTATTGCAGATGCTGGCACGCAGACAGCACCTAAGTGGGTCATCACCACGACGGATCCTAAGAACCAAATTTCTTTGATGGCAGTGTTGTTGAACTATGATTTCATTCGTCAATGGTACTTAGCTAACCGCGATGATTTAGAGATTCAGTCCGATCCGTTAATTTTTGCTTAATAGACAGGTTAGGGGAATTACAATGTTAGATTTAGCGATGCTCTTGCGCGAATGCATTGAGTTTGATCAACAAATACATGATGCAAAGCAATTACATTGGTCGCGTGAGGATAGTCTACAGAACGCATATTTAGCCTTAGACGTCGAGCTGGCCGAGATTGCGAATACGAGTGAATGGTTTAAAGTGTGGAAAACGCACCGCGGCAAAAGTAATCCTGGTCAAACATCCCATCAGACGCTGTTAGAAGAATATGTCGATGCATTGGATTTCTTTTTGTTGATTTTCCATAAACAGCAATGGACGCATTTAACAGTCTTAACGCCTGACGAATTGACTAAGCTGACAAAGGGACCAGATCTTAATCTAACCAAGACCTATTTGGCCATTAACAGTATGATTTTATCCAGTCTAAAAGAACATCGTCAGGGCGATTTTGGCCATGCATGGCACTTATTCTTAACAATGGGTTTGCGTGGTTTTGGTTTCACGCAAGATGAAATTCAGGAAGCTTATCAAGCAAAACGCGAGAAAAATTTAAAACGTCAGGCTAATGACTATTAGTCTTCTCGTGATAATGTAGCAATCAAAATAAGGCTTAACGTTTGGGCTATAAACCCAACGTTAGGCCTTATTTTGTGTTCGTTAGCACGCTTATTCCTACCAGTTATTAGTTTGACGAGCTAATAACTGCGGATCTGAATAGAAAAAGTTGGTAAACGTAACTGTTTTTGGAGAACCGGCGCTTACGAGCGAAATCATTTTATGAACTGATCCTGTCATATAATGTGGTGTATAAATCATGCCTTCAATGAGCCAATTTTTGATTAAACCAACATAAGCAGAAACCGTAAAGGCAATTTGAATATTAATTGGTACGCCGATGTCAGCAAACGCCGGTTTCATCTGATCGTAGAAACGATTTAGATAGCCAGTCATTCGGGCATATAATTCATGTTCAAATAACCCATTTTCCTGTGTATTCAACAAAACGTTGAACATCTGAGCGTCTTTTTCAATGTAATTAAAGGCGTTGTTTAAGTAAAAGACATTGACGGCATGACCGTTCAGAAAGGCATAATGCTCTGGTAAACTGTCAGTGCCGTCGTCAATGACGGCATCGAAAAAGTCATCCAAAATTTCAGTCATGGCACGTGAAATGAAATCTCGCTTGTCTTTATAATGTAAATAAAATGTTCCTCGAGTAATGTGCGCAGTTTCAGTGATCTTTTGAACACTGATATTTTCAATTTTGTATTGTTGCATCAGACTGATTAGGGCAGTTTTTAAACTTGACCGCGTTTTAATCACCCGAGGGTCCAAATGTTTAACCATGATGCACCCCCAAGTTGCTCAATTTATTAGACAGCACTCTGATAAATGTTTACAAAGCCTATTATATAAGAAATGAAAGCGCTTCGTCAACAGATAAAGGGACTATATTACACATTCTTGCAAGCGAATACATTTGTGCAGTATAGTAATCTTTTAACTTATGTTTCGTGGCCGCCGCGTATAGTTCAAGAAATCTAGGGCGAATTTACAATTGAAATGCAACACAAAGTAAAAAAATAAACCCATACCGGGTAGAATATGTTTAACGACCAAATCAAACAATTCGAGGTATCCGGTATGAGCTATAAACATCTTACTATAAAAGAACGTGAAATACTTATGTTTTTACGAGCTAAGGGGTTATCTATCCGGGCTGTTGCGTTACGGCTGGGGCGAAATCCAAGCACTATTTCACGGGAGTTAAAACGTTGTGCAGGTAATTATTCCCCAAGCAAAGCAGATAATGACTATCATCAAAAGCGGCAGAATTGTCACAAGAAGCGGCTATTAGACAGCCATCCACAATTACGCCGTCAAATTGTTCATTACATCTTAGATCTGCACTGGTCACCAGAGCAGATTACCGCTCGCTTTAATAAGGAACATCAATGGTGTGTTAGCTACAACACAATTTACCGTCATATCTATCAACACAATTTAGGTGAGAAGTACTCCTCACGTGGTGATACCGGTATTCAGCGCCATCTCAGACATAAACATCGGACTCGGCATTCAAAGAATACTAGACGACATCGAGAAGTACAGACCGACTATATCTCGATCCATGAGCGCCCTGGTTTTATCAACCAGCGTCAACGTATAGGTGACTGGGAAATTGATACTGTGATTGGTCGAACGGGTCACTCCATCCTTTTAACGATTGTCGATCGGCTTAGTCGGCTTACGCTTATCAAAAAGGTTGTGCAAAAGGACTCGCAGGAGATAAATAAAGGCTTAGTTGAACTGTTAGGGGCCATTCCTAAAGAATTTGTTCATTCTATTACACCAGATCATGGGACCGAATTTCTTCATCTTGATGAAATCAGCGAAAGGTTAGGTGTTACTGTCTATTGGCCCGATCCATATTCGCCTGAACAGCGTGGAACAAATGAGAATACAAATGGATTAATCCGGGAATATTTTCCCAAGCGAACAGATATTGATAATTATACAGAACAGGACGTTGAACACTGCCAAAAGCAGTTAAATCAACGTCCTCGCAAAGTGTTAAACTATGAAACCCCATATGAAGTATTTTTTGACAAACCGTTGCACTTAGTTTGACAATTCGCCAGATATAAAAAAGAATTTTGTCCTTTTCTTTGCGGTTTTAACTGTGATACACTGTTCTAGTCCCAAACTTATCCGTTTGGGATCATTCCAGGCGGTCACTTCGGTGATCGTCTTTATTTTTATATCAGCACTATAGATGACTAAATTTGGTTTTAATTACTTAGACAATTTGTTCAATCCCAACTTGTTGCTTGGCAATTATATTGAATAATCTTCTAAACTTAAATTGACACTGTCGATTCCGTTTTTTATACTAATTAAGGTTAAGTTTCGCAACAGTAGCTCAGTTGGATAGAGCATCGGTCTTCTAAACCGAGGGTCGTGGGTTCGAACCCCACCTGTTGCATTTTTGCATCTTCGGTTTTATTACCAACTGATAAGCGGCGAATGGTATAAGTATGTTTTTTCGTTTTAAAATAAGCTACTAAATTTGGCTAAAGTACAAACAGGGATTGCTCTCAACAGCAATTCTTTTTTATTTTGGCCTCGTGCCCAGGAAAACAACTGTTTCCTAATTTCGGGGACATAGGTCAGTACTTTTCTTAATTTCTATTTTGAGCCCTAAAGGAACTTTAAAAATAAGTCGCTGAGTTCCGGTCAAGGCGTCTTTTTTGGTACAATGAGTCTAGTTTGAAGTTCGCTTATTGAGGAGTGTTCACATGTGGAAGAAGATTGTGGCAACATTTGCCGTTTTGGGGTTATTGATTACACTAACGGCTTGTGGCCAGAAAAGTTATGCAGGCGTTCAGGTTTCGGAGAAAAAGTACGAACGGGTTCAATCGGAAAATGACGATATCAAAACATTGGTAACAGCGCTACAAAAATTTCGGTATGATGATGACAAAAGCGCCGATACTGTGTATAAGGCTGCTGACAAGCTGAATCAGGAGTTGCGCCCTGGACTTAGTGAAACACAGAAAAAACAATTAGGGGTTGCCCTAGGGGATGGTGCAACAGGTGTGAAGGGCATTGTCAAAGCAGCGGTTAGCAAGCAATACAATTTTGACGATGAGGTTGCATCTCAATTTCATGCTAATTTCCGTATTGTGTTCGACTTAGCCTCATTTTCAATCGGTAACTCAGTTCAACAACGTAGCAAGATTGAAACACAGATGCGAAAAGACACCAATGCGGACACAGAACTCTATAAAATCGGTACGCAGGAATAGCCGTTTATTAACGATTTGGTAAAAGATGACATAAATCTCTTAAGAAGGCTTAAGGTAGATTGCAAATTTAATCCGAATTTTTGGACAAATTGGTCAGCATAACCTGATACGGTGTTTTCCAGTCAAGTATTTTAAGCGGTCTCTGGTTAATTTGGAGTAACGTCGTCGTTAAATCTTGAGCACTAATGTGCTCAAAACGAGTCCCCTTAGGATAAAAATAACGTAAATTCCGATTAAAGCGTTCATTACTACCACGTTCAGCTGGCGTATAAGCATGACAGTAATAGGTCTTAATACCATATTGTGATTCAAATGATACTAGCCCACTAAACTCAGTACCACGGTCCACAGTAAAACTGTGCACCGGTCCATTAAAAGTTGTTAGGAACTTAGTCAGTGCTTCATTAACACTCGCTGTCGTTCGGTCCTTTAACCGATATGCCCAAAGGAACCGTGATTTGCGATCGATTAAAGTTAATAAAACTGCCTTACTATGCCCACGAGGGCCAACGACGGTATCTAGTTCAAAATCACCGATGCGATTACGTTGATTAATCATCATGGGACGCTGTTCAATCGATCGCCCCAAAGATTGATTATATTTGGATCGTTGGTCAACGTTACGCCGTTGGCGTACGCCATGTTCAGGTAGATCATTCAAGGAGAAACCAATTCTCCCCTGATTTAGCCAATTATAAATAGATTTAGTCGCTAGTTTAAATTCGTGAGCAATCATTCCTGGTGACCAGCTTAGATGTAAATGGTTGAGAATTGTTTGCTTTAACTCATCGCTCAGCTTAGTTTTCCGACCACATCGTGATCGCTTGTATTCGGCATCTGTTTGTGCTAATTCAGCCTGATAAGGTTGACATCGAGATAATTCATAAGAAATTGTTGACGGTGATCGGTTCAGCCGAACGCCCATTTGGATATTGGACAGCCCTAGTTCACAAAAGGTTTCGATTTTAATTCGTTCGGAATAGGTTATACTAGACAAAAGATCAGCTCCTAAAAGATGGGTTTGTTGTAAACACCATTTTAAAGGAAGCTGATCTTTTTTGTCCGAACAGCGTTCGGATTAATTTTACAATCTACTTTAAATTGAATATGAGCATCTGTGATTGATAAACTGGAAACAGTTACTTAATCAAGTTAAGGGAGGTTTTTAGATGGTTGCCGTATTGATTTTATCCATTGTTTTGATCGGAAGTGGCGTGTGGGAATTGATGGGTCGTTCGTCAGCATCGCATCTGTCAACTAACCGTACAACCGCTCAACCAGATCATCGTCAGCATTAGTTTGTTTGAAAAATCGACTATTAGCTCTTTAACGTAGTGTGAAACCAGTGTGTTTCCACTGCGTTTTTTGTTACAATTGAAGCCGGCTGAGATGTTTTGCCAGAAAAAGGTCTTGAAGCATTTGACGCACCGGGTCTTCTCTGGTAAACTCTTACTGTTGTATTTGTGGACTTCCCACACTGCAACCGCGCAAAATAAGTTTTAAGTTTTCTCTGTTTAGGCAGTGAAACGCTTATCTTTGGCGAGTCTAAGAAACTTTTAAGGAGGTGCACAACGTGTACGCAATTATTAAAACTGGTGGTAAGCAATACAAGGTTGAAAAGGGTTCACCTGTCTTTGTTGAAAAGCTTGATGCAAAGGAAGGCGACAAAGTTACCTTTGACGAGGTTGTGTTAGTTGCTAGCCGTTCCATTAAGATCGGAACACCATATGTTGATGGTGCTTCAGTTACTGGAACTGTTGAAAAGCAAGGTAAGGAAAAGAAAGTTGTTACTTTCAAGTACAAGCCTAAGAAGAACCAACACACTAAGACAGGTCACCGTCAACCTTATACGCGTGTCATGATTGATGAAATTGCTGGCGCAACTTCATCAAAGAGCGCTGACGCAGACAAGTAAACAACTACGAAACCACGCTAAGCTATTATGATTAAAGTCGATATTTCGAGAAATGCTAAGCGCCAACCGGTTCGGTTTGTTATGACTGGCCATGCAGGTGCTGGTGATTATGGTGAAGATATTGTTTGTGCGGCAGCATCCGTGCTGGCGATTACCACTGTCAACGCATTGGATGAAATTGCTGGGGTTCACCCGACAGTTTCATCAGATGATGACAATGGTGGCTTCTTGGAGGTGATTATCAATGATCGCAATCAAGCAGTTGAAACAATTTTAGCCACATTTATTTTAGGCATGACGCAAGTTGCACAGAAATACACTCAATTCGTTACGATTAGTGATGGTCACATTAACTAATGGAGGTGTAACCACATGTTATTGGATATGAACTTACAATTTTTCGCTCACCATAAAGGGGGCGGATCTACTGCCAACGGTCGTGACTCTGCTGGTCGTCGTTTAGGTACTAAACGTGCCGACGGTCAAAAGATCAACGCTGGTTCCATCATCTACCGTCAACGCGGAACTCACATTCTGCCAGGTATGAATGTTGGTCGTGGTGGTGATGACACATTGTTTGCTTTGACAGACGGTGTTGTTAAGTTTGAACGTAAAGGTAAGGATCGCCGTCAGGTGTCCGTTTACCCTGCCGCTGAAGCAGCAGAATAACAATCGATCAATAAACGGGCATAATGTTAAGGCATTGTGGCCGTTTTTTGTTTGATTTAATTAGTGATGAGGAGCGATAGCATGGGACAAAAACGGATTGCTAAGGTTCAAGGCGTTTTGGATCAATTACATTTAGATGCTTTTTTGGTGACGGATGAGTTTAATCTACACTATTTAACAGGCTTTGCTAATGTTGGTGGTGACGGATGTTTATTAATTACTGGCGATCAGTCTTTTATGATTACCGATGCTCGGTATGAAACCGAAATGAAGGCTGAATTAGATCCACAAATCACATTAATGATTACGCGTGACTATTATGGAACAGTTGTTAAGCTAGCTGCAGACCAAAATCTTAGTGTGATTGGTTTTGAAGACACATTACCATATGTTATTTGGTCTATGTTAGATGAACAACTTGCCGCTGATTTTGTTGGACTACATGCAGTGGTTGATCATTTGCGAGAAATTAAAGATGCCGACGAAATTGCTAAGTTACGTCGTGCGATTCGTTTGTCATGTGAAGGTTATGATGCTCTGCTGCCGAACGTTCACGTTGGCATGACGGAAATTGAAGTTGCCAATAAGTTGGATGCTTGGATGCGCGCACATGGTTCGACCGGGCCTTCATTTGATACAATTGTTGCCAGTGGCTATCGTTCTGCAGAACCGCATGGGTCAGCCACAACAAAGAAGCTCGCTAAGGGCGAATTGGTCACTGTTGATTTTGGCTTCTACTTCGACGACTATACGTCTGACATCACTCGCACATTTGCGTTAGGACAACCAGATCCTGAGTTAGTGGATATTTATAATCTAACTAAGACGGCTAACCAGGCAGTTATTGATGCAATCAAGCCTGGCGTAACCGGCGCTCAACTGGATGCTGCAGGTCGTGATTTGATTAAGGCGGCCGGATATGGTGCCGAGTTTAATCACGGCATGGGACATGGCATTGGTTTGAATATTCATGAAGAACCTCAAGTTTATGGACCAAGAATTCCTTATGCCATTCAAGCTAACCAGATAATCACTGTTGAACCAGGGATTTATCTGCCAAACCTTGGTGGCGTTAGGTTGGAAGATGATGTTCTGGTGACGGAAAACGGTGCTGAGGTGTTAACAACCTCTTCTAAGGACTTAAAGATTTTGTAGTCGTTTAAAATTGCCAACTATTGCAACGACGGGATGCGTTACTGTATACTGAACAAGAATGAATTTTAACAAGTGTCATATTTGGGCGTTTTGTGTGCCCAATATGCCTTTAGGAGGAACAATTATGTCAATCTCTACTGCAGACTTTAAAAATGGTCTGACGATTGAAGTTGATCACGCTATTTGGCGGATCGTTGAATTTCAGCATGTTAAGCCCGGTAAGGGTGGCGCCTTTGTGCGTTCAAAGTTAAAGAACTTACGGACAGGTGCCGTTCAAGAAAAGACTTTCCGTGCCGGTGCAAAAATGGAATTGGCTGAAATCAGCCAAGCTACCATGCAATATTTGTACAACGATGGTTCGAACTACGTCTTCATGAACACTGAAACTTATGACCAAGTTTCAATTCCAAACGAACAGATGAAAAATGCTGCTAAGTACCTGTTGGAAAACATGGAAGTTAGCGTAACCTCATTTGGTAACGAAATCTTGGGTGTTGAAGTACCAAACACGGTTACTTTAACGGTTAAGGAAACTGAACCCGGCATTCGTGGCGATACTGCTACTGGTGGCTCAAAGCCAGCAACAATGGAAACTGGTTTAGTTGTTCAAGTGCCATTCTTCGTGAATGCAGATGATAAATTGATCATCAACACACAAGACGGTTCTTACGTTTCAAGAGCTTAGTTTGGATTGGAGGCCATTATGCCTGAAGTCAATAACATTACCTTAAATCAACCAGCTGATGCACTAGGTAGCATTGAAATTGCATCGGATGTTCTGGAGATTATCGTTGGTGTTGCGGCTAGCCAAGTAGACGGTGTTAACCGGATGCGTGGTACGATTGCGAATAATGTTTCGGAGTTGTTTGGCCGTACTGAACACAGCAAGGGTGTCAAGCTGAGCGTTAACGATGGCGAGATTTCTGCTGACGTCTTTGTCTACCTGGACTATGGTGTTAATGTGCCTAAGGTAGCCTTGGAAATGCAGGATAAGGTCAAACAACAAGTTACTTTGATGACGGAACTGCCAATGGGTGAGGTTAATGTTCACATTGTTGGTATCGTTCCAGAAAAAAATGATTCTGATATTGATCCAGATGACATTTTTGGTGACCGCGCCGCTGCCGCTGGCGACGACGAACAAACGACCAGCAAAGATGGTGACTTGTAGTGAGCTTAAATAGACATCAGATTAGAAAAATTGCATTTCAAGTGTTGTTTGCAAAACATATGAATGCAGATGCGAATGTGGAAGATCTGTATCGTCAATTAATTCCTAGCCAATCAGATCAACCCACTGTGGTGCCTGAGTATTTAGTCACATTGGTAAATGGTGTGACTGAAAAGGAAGCTGAACTTGACGAACAGATTAGTCCGTTGTTAGCAAACAAGTGGTCCATTTCTCGATTGGCCAATCCTGATTTAATTATTTTAAGATTGGGTCTGTATGAGATGGAGTACTCTGCTGAAGTTCCCACACGTGTCGCGCTTAATGAAGCCTTGGAGTTGGCAAAAGAATTTTCTGATGACAATTCACGACGATTCATTAACGGGGTTTTATCAAAGCTTTTTGATAAAGCAGATACTTCTTCTGCGGAATAAAGTTGAATAACGATGTCATTAATTGGGACCATGAGGTCTGAATTAATGGCATCTTTTTTGTGCTTCTTCGTTAATTTCTCAATGAAAATGCGTATGTAATGAGTATCTAAAACACACAGTGAATGTGTTAAAATTATTCAGTATGAACGAATAAAAGTGTGAATTTAAAAAGTTAGGGGCAGTTTTATGACAGCAATAAAAGTTGATGGTCGTGCGACCGCTAAAAAAATAAATGCGCAGTCTGCTGAGCAAACACGGAAGTTGACGCAAAAAGGTGTCATTCCGGGATTAGCTGTCATTATGGTGGGGGATGATCCTGCCAGTGCCATTTACGTTCGAAATAAGGAACGTAAAGCTGCCAAGTTGCAGTTTAATTCTGTTGTGAAGCATTTGCCGGCCGACGCTTCACAAGCCGAGGTCATTGCCCTAGTCCAGCGCTACAATGAGGATCCGCAAATTCATGCGATCTTGGTACAATCACCATTGCCTAGCCATCTTGATGAGGAGGCGGTGGTGATGGCGATTGATCCACGCAAAGATGTTGACGGTCTGCACCCCGAAAACTTGGGTCAATTGTTTGCTCAAGTTGGTGAGAACTTTCCTGTTGCGTGCACGCCGAAGGGCATCATGACGCTACTTTCTCAATATCAGATTTCACTACCAGGTAAACGCGTCGTGATGGTCGGGCGTAGCCGATTAGTTGGCAAACCATTATTAGCGTTGCTTAATAACGCTAATGCGACGGTAACATTGGCTCATCGGCATACGACAGATTTAGCGGAGCTAACCCGTTCTGCAGATATTGTCATTGTGGCGGTTGGACAGGCTGATTTAATTACTCGTGAAATGATTAAGCCGGGCGCAGTCGTCATTGATGTGGGCATGAATCGTGACGAAAGTGGTCAACTCACAGGTGATGTTGCAAAGGATGTTGCGGATGTTGCTGGTTATTTGACACCTGTGCCTGGTGGCGTTGGTCCGATGACGATTGCGACGTTAATGCAACAAACGATTCGGTTAGCGGCATGGCAAACTGGACAAGTGGTGGATTAAATGGCAGACCGTGAAGATTATCTATCAGTTACAACGTTGACACGTTACCTTAAACGAAAATTTGATGCTGATCCGTACCTTGGTCGTGTGTATCTAACAGGAGAAATTTCCAATTTTCGACCGCGACCGAATGCCCATCAATATTTCAGTTTGAAAGATGACCATGCCAAAATTAATGCAATTATGTTTAAATCCGCTTTTGCAAAAGTGAAGTTTCAACCTGAAGAAGGCATGAAAGTTCTTGTGACCGGGCGGATTTCGCTGTACGAGCCATCCGGTAGTTATCAAATTTATGTAGAGCGGATGGAACCAGATGGTGTCGGTGCCTTGTACCAAGCTTATGAGCAATTAAAGCGTAAGCTAGCCAGTGAAGGCTTGTTCGAGCGTCGTCAACGGCCGTTGGTTAAGTACCCAAAGCGTATTGCGGTTATTACTAGTCCATCTGGGGCTGTCATTCGTGATATCATTACAACTACTCGCAGACGTTATTCCATTGCCCAGCTTGTGTTGTTTCCAGCGCTAGTTCAGGGTGATGCAGCGGCAGATGATATTGTCCGACGCATTCAACAGGTGAATGAACTTGGCACATTTGACACTCTGATTATTGGTCGTGGTGGTGGTTCTATAGAAGATTTGTGGCCATTCAACGAGGAACGCGTAGCGCGTGCAATTGCAGCTAGCGAAATCCCTGTCATCTCGTCAGTGGGCCATGAAACGGATACGACAATTGCCGATTTAGTAGCGGATGTGCGAGCAGCTACGCCTACTGCGGCTGCCGAGTTAGCTACACCTGTGTTGTCAGAAACATTGTTGGCCATTTCGCAATTACAGGGTCGGTTATTTCAAGCGATGACTAGCCAAATTCAGTTAGATCGTCAGCGGTTAAAACAAGTTCGCCAATCTTACGTATTCACGCAGCCACAGCGTTTGTACGAAGGTTATACGCAGCGTGTTGCACAGCTTACCGATCAGTTGGTTAATGATCAACGTCAGCTGTTGAATGGCAAGCAACAGCAGGTGGCAACCGTTCGGGCTCGCTTGAGTGCGCATTTGTTAACGGCTCGTGTGAAAAATGGTCGTCAACAGACCGATGCATTAAGTCATGAGCTTCTTAGTGTGAGTGTTAATATGATCAAAACGAAAAAAACGCAGTTACATGCTCTGATTAATCAACTGGATTTATTGAGTCCACTAAAAATTATGACGCGCGGGTATAGTTATGTGACGGTTGAAGGTCAAGTTGTTAAAACAGTTGATCAGCTGTCTGAAAAGCAGGCCGTTATGTTGCACTTAGCAGACGGTCAAGCGGCGGCCACAATAAATAGCGTGGATAAGGAGAAAGACTAACATGGCAGAGGAAAAAAAGGCACAACCAACGTTTGAAGAAAACCTTACAGCGCTTCAAGCAATCGTAACAAAATTGGAGCAAGGTGACGTACCGCTAGAAACAGCGCTAACTCAATTTCAACAAGGGGTTACGTTGAGTAAGCAGTTACAAGATACTTTGGACAATGCAGAAAAAACGTTGACCAAGATGATGAATGATAATGGTCAAGAAGTTGATTTTGAGGCTGCTCCCGATTCGGCAACAAATCATGAATAAACAATTACGTATTTTCGAACAAGAATATGTGCCAAAAATCAATCGGTTGTTGGATGAAAAATTAGCAACCAGTGCTAATCAGTCGTTGCTAGGCCAATCAATGGCTTATTCCGTTAAGGCCGGTGGCAAACGGTTACGGCCTTTACTGACATTGGCAACAATAGTGAGTTTGAATAAAGAAATTACGGCAGCTGAAATGCAAGCAGCTGTGGCTGTCGAATTGTTACACACGTATTCGTTAATTCACGACGATTTACCCGCGATGGATAATGATGATTTACGTCGAGGTCAAGCAACAAATCATAAAGTGTTTGGTGAGGACATTGCTATCTTGGCCGGTGACGGACTTCAAGCGTTGGCCTTTGACTGGCTAGCGACAGCACCCTTAGATGCTTCAATCACAATTCGTTTGGTGCAAAAATTAGCTGTCGCAGCCGGGCCTAAAGGAATGGTTGCAGGCCAAGTAGAAGATGTTTCGACTACTGGCAAGCGGATTCCACTGGCTCAGTTACAAGCGTTGCACAAACGTAAAACGGGTGCGCTCTTGGAGTACGCAGTTATGGCGGGGGCCATCATGGGTCACGCAACGGCGGAACAATGTCATCATTTTGCTCGCTTCGGCGCAGCATTTGGTTTGGCATTTCAAATTTATGATGATATTTTAGATGAAACTGCAACGGCTGAGCAGCTAGGCAAGACGCCCAATAAGGATGAGGTTGAGGGTAAAAACACCTATCCACGGTTGATTGGGTTACCTGCTGCACGGCAAGCGTTAAACGCCAGTATTGAGGATGCTCGGCAAGCTTGTGATGCGCTGTCAGACAGTGGTGCTGATGGAAACATCCTGAGCGCATTCTTGAGCTATTTTGAGGGTTAGAAAGGGAAAAACACATGGAAAAACAACGTGTCGACATCCTGCTTGTTGAGCAGGGAGTATTCACGTCTCGTGAGCAGGCCAAACGGGCAGTAATGGCCGGTGAGGTGCTAGGGAAAAATGAAGAACGATTAGATAAACCGGGTGAGCGAATTCCAACAGATACGGAATTGCATATTAAAGGCGATCCGATGCCTTACGTGAGCCGAGGCGGTTTTAAACTAGCCAAGGCACTTAAAGTGTTTAACATTGATGTAACTGGCCAAACAGTGCTAGACATCGGTTCTTCCACGGGTGGTTTCACCGATGTTATGTTGCAAAATGGTGCTGTCCGCTCATATGCGCTAGACGTTGGCAGCAATCAGCTGGTGTGGAAGTTACGCGAAGATCCGCGTGTCGTTGTTATGGAACACACGAATTTCCGTTATTCGAAACCTGCGGACTTTACCTTTGGTCGGCCAACATTTGCTAGTATTGACGTATCCTTTATTTCACTACATCTCATCTTGCCTAACTTGAAAACAATTTTGCAGCCTCAAGGCGAAGTGGTTGCGTTGATTAAACCACAATTCGAGGCAGGTAAAAATAATGTTGGTAAGCACGGCATTGTTAAAGACCCAAATGTGCATGAATCAGTTCTGAATGATATTGTCTCCTTTTCATTGGCAACAGGTTATTCTGTTACAGGACTGGATTTTTCACCAATTAAGGGTGGCGAAGGAAACATCGAGTTCTTAATCCATCTTGTGAACACAGACGGAGAGGGACAACTGTCGCCAAATGTGTCCGTGAAGGAAACGTTGGCGTCAGCTTATGCCCAACTGAATCAAAAGTAGAGGGTGGATCGTTCATGAAAAAACGGGAACGGCAGGCAATCATTCGGCGCGTTATCGTTAATAATGCTGTTCATACACAGACGGAATTGGTGCTTTTGTTAGACCGAGAGGGACTTGATGTTACACAAGCGACAATCTCTCGAGATATCACTGAGATGCAATTGATTAAAGTGCCTGACGAAAATGGGCGCACGTATTACACGTTTTTTACTGACCGACCAATCGATGGTGAGAGTAAGTTGCGACGAAACTTAAATGGCAATGTTATTGATATGACCATTAATAATCAATTTTGTTTGCTTAATGTGCTGCCAGGAAACGGCCCGGTTATTGCAAGTTTAATCAAACAGATGAATTATGATGAGGTTTTTGGTGTGTTAAGCGATGACAGTACCGTTTTGATTATTGCCTCAACGATTGATCATGCTGTGCAAGTTCGTTCAAGACTGGCCGAGTTGGGTGCGGAATAAGTTAAGTTTTAGACATACCACGATAGGGTCCCTAAACGAGGACTTAAGGAGCAAGGAATGCTACAGGAATTATCCATTAAGAACTTTGCAATTATTGAAAAATTGAATATTGCCTTTGATGATGGAATGAGTGTTCTGACTGGTGAAACAGGTGCAGGTAAATCCATCATTATTGACGCTGTTGGTTTACTGGCCGGTGGTCGCGCTTCCGTTGACTTTATTCGTAAAGGGGCAACCAAAGCGTCGATACAGGGATTGTTCGTGCTACCAAAGTCTTCTGTCACTTTTGAAGTGTTGTCAGACCTTGGTATTGATCATGCTGATCAACAAGTGGTTATCGATCGAGAACTGAATAAAAACGGGCATAATACTAGTCGTGTTAATGGCACATTAGTTAATACCACCACCCTCAAACGCATTGGGGAGACAATGGTCGATATTCATGGTCAAAACGAACATCAAGAATTGATGCAGCCAGAAAAGCACTTACAGTTGTTAGATGAGTACAGACCTAACGCTTTAGCTAAGTTGAAGCAAACGTATACAGATAAATATGATGAATACCGGCGATTACGTAAGCTGGCAATTGACAAACGTGACCACGCTCAAGAATGGGCACAGCGAGTCGATATGTTGACATTTCAAGTGCAAGAAATTGAAGATGCCAATCTGTCGCCCGATGAAGAGGACACGTTGATTACAGAAAGAGACCGTTTGGCCAATTATCAAAAAATTGTGACGGCCTTAGAAAGCAGTCATGAAGCCATTGATGGTGGTGAAGATGGTTCAGCCTTGGATCGTATTGGTGTCGCAATGGCAGCTATGCAAGAAATCGCCACATTAGATCCTGAATATCAGGCATTGTCTGACACAATTGCGAGTGCCTACTATGGGCTTCAGGATGCAACTAATGGTCTTTCTTCACAACTTGATAATCAGGAGTTTGATGAAGGACGTTTAGACGAAATCGAAGCACGTCTGGAGGTTATTCACCAATTAAAGCGTAAGTACGGCGATTCTGTACCCAAGGTGTTGGCCTATTTTGATAAAATCAAAGTTGAATTGGATCGTATGCAGGGTGATCAGGACGATGATCAGACGTTGATGACCCAGTTGAATAAGGCCAAGACTGCGGTGCAAAAAGCAGGTAATGAGCTTAGTGAAATGCGACAAAAATTAGCTAAGCAATTAGAGGAAGATGTTCACGAACAATTGAAAGCTCTCTATATGGAGAAGGCCGTTTTTAGTGTTCGATTTTTGAAACATGAAGAAACGCCATTCTTTACGACTGGGATTGATAACGTTGAATTCTATATTCAAACAAACCCTGGTGAAGATCCCAAACCATTGGCCAAAACGGCCTCTGGCGGAGAACTTTCGCGGATGATGCTGGCATTGAAGACGATTTTTTCTGAAAACCAAGGTGTAACAAGTATTATTTTTGATGAAGTGGATACTGGTGTTTCAGGGCGGGTTGCTCAGGCCATTGCTGAGAAAATTATGGTAATTGGTCGCCACTCTCAAGTCTTGTGCATCACTCACTTACCACAAGTTGCCGCGATTGCGGATCATCAATTTTATATTCAGAAGCAGATCAACAAGGGACGCACTAAGACCAGTGTTGATAAGTTGACAACTGCTAAACGGGTAACTGAACTAGCACGGATGCTGGCCGGTACGACTGTGACAAAATTGACAACCGAACACGCCTCAGAGTTGTTGAAAATGGCAGATGCAGAAAAAAAGCAGTTAGCTGAATCATGAGGTAGAGTAGTTGGTTTGACGATATTTAAAAATTAAACGAAAATAAAAAGCACTTGCGTTAATAGTTCCTGATCAGATACTCAGGAACTATTAACGCAAGTGCTTTATTTTATACAACTGGTGAAACGTCATTCCTTCAAATCCGCAATCAATAGTCGCTAAGGCTTAAGCAACCATCAAGCCGAAACAGATTTGACGAATTTGTTCTGGTAAAACTAAATAAGTTTTGCCAGTTGCATGATTGGTAATCGTCAGAATGTCTTGGTCCTGCCTAAGAGTACCAGTAACTGTCGTGAGTTTCTTGGCAAACGGGTTTGATGGTTGGTTTAACATGATTGAGACAACTGCATGCTGTTTAAGCGCACGATCAAGATGGGCAATAATCACGTCAGACGAAAACTGTGGATGACGTAGTGTATCGCCACGTTCTGCTGTGAAGAAGCTTCTAATATGCTGACCAAAAGAAAGACGACTATGGTGTGAAAGAACCGATGAATGGCGAATACTATGATGAAGTGTTGATTTTGTCATCACAGGGTTAATATAAGTATTTGGCATTAATTGTTCCATAGTCGTGGCCTCCGAAATTTCGTATCGCTCGTCATTAAGAAAATGACGAAAACAGTTGAATTATTTTTCTAACGTTCGACAATCCGTTCGTGATAGCGAACGTCTGTTTGACTATTTATATTATACGAACACGCGTTCAAAAAATGCAAACATAAATTTCAATTCTGTTAACAAGCTTTTTTAAAGGGACACTTTTCATGCAAAAGTTTCTAAAACGGCATATTTAGCGGCAAATGTCGTAGTTGAACGCTTGAAATTGACGCAAAAAAAGTGCAAAATAATTGTTAAATTCTTTTTTAGGTTATAGATGAAAGGAACGAAGCAGTCGATGCCGAAACGTGGAATGTTAATTGTTCTTTCTGGTCCATCAGGGGTTGGTAAAGGAACAGTTCGGAAAGCAATGTTTGACCAGGGAGGAACTGATTTTCAGTACTCCATTTCAATGACTACCCGTCAGCCACGGGAAGGTGAGGTAAACGGGAAAGACTACTTTTTTGTGAGCAAAGAGACGTTTGAGCACAACATTGAAACCGGTGAAATGCTTGAATATGCTCAGTATGTCGATAACTATTACGGAACACCAATGCAATATGTTAAGGATACCTTAGCTTCTGGAAAAGATGTTTTTCTTGAAATCGAGGTCAACGGTGCCATGCAAGTTCGTGAGAAGATGCCTGACGGTGTTTTTATATTCTTAACCCCGCCTGATTTAATGGCATTGAAACAACGGCTGGTCGGCCGTGGTACAGAAACCATGACAGTTATTAACGAACGTATTCACCAGGCTGTTACAGAAATTAAAATGATGCGGAACTATGATTACGCAGTCGTTAATGATAAAGTGGATCTTGCTGTTGATCGAATCCGCGAAATTATTAGAGCGGAGCGTTTGCGGGTGCCTAGGGTTTACGCAGACTATGCACAAATGTTAGAATCAAAGCAGGTTACCGAGACGGAAAATGGGAAGGACGCTTAAATTATGATTTTATATCCATCAGTAGATAAGCTTTTAAAGAAAGTTGACTCACGTTACTCACTGATTATGTTAGCTTCCAAACGGGCACATGAGTTAGACGCTGGCGCACAGGAATTATTGCCACATTATCAATCAGTTAAGTCCGTCGGCAAGGCGCTTGAAGAGGTTGAGGCTGGTGAAGTCACAATTGATCCTGACCACGAAGAAGACTTAGGTACTTCAACACCTAAACCAACTGTTCAATAATAGCGTTCTTTAAAAAAGAGTTAGGCAACAAATTCAGTTTAAAAATTAATTTTTATCACACGATGATTCTATTCCTAAATTGTAGGAATAGGGTCATTTTAGTTTCGCCTTCTTTTAAATAATCATTAGCGCTGCCTGGTCCTTTCGAATTGGCGTTGCTGCCGTTTGAAACCTGATAAATATAACCCATGGTAAGACTTCGGCTTTCACTCATTGACAATTCACAAATAAGAGACTTCAAAAAATCTTGACTGGAGGGAGTCAAACAATGCCATTTTTTCCAGAATGCGCTATGCTTAAAGGGTAGTGAAAACGAGGGGGTTGTTCTCATGAACACGGAAATTAAAGCAGTTGTTTTTTTTGATTTAGATGGAACACTGTTTGATGATCAAAAAAATGTTCTGCCTGAAAGTATTGCTGCGATAAAGGAAATGCAACAACACGATATTTTGCCAGTGATTGCAACAGGCCGTAACATCTTTGAGATTCAGGACGTATTGGATGAAACGGGCATTGACACGGTGGTTAGCGCCAATGGGTCGTACGTTCAGTATCGTGGTAAAGAGTTATTCCGCGAAGCAATTGATCAATCGCTTATCGAATCATTCACAGCGTTTGCAAATGAACAGGGTGACGCCGTTGCTTATTACAACAATGAAGGTTTTGCATTGACCAAGACAACGGATGATATCGTTAACAACTACAAGGCGCTGCGCTTATCGATTACGGTGGATCCAGAATATTACCTTAAGCATCCCATTAACTTTTTAAATGTTTTTAACCGTGACAAGGAAGATCTCTATAACGAGCATTTTGCTGGTCAATTAACTTTGGTGCGAAATAATCCGGTCTGTTTGGATACCATGAAGAGCGGCGTTACCAAACGAAGTGGGTTAGAAAAATTGCTTCAACAGGCTCATTTGGAAGGTATTCATACTTATGCATTTGGGGATGAATTAAACGATCTTGAGATGTTTGCTAGCGTTGATACAGCCATTGTTATGGGAAACGGTAATCCCCGTGATAAAAAGGTCGCCGATTACATTACTACGACGAACACAACGGATGGAATTGTCAACGGCTTAAGGCACTATCAACTCATCGCGAGTAAATGATGCCGATAAAAAACATTCAGAAAGGGAGCAGCAGATTCATGAAGATTAAAATTCCAACTGAAAATGGGTACATTGGTGACCGTTATAGTCGTCATGCTCAACCGGATGAAATGTACGCAGGCCAACCGGTGATTTCATTTCCGATGACGTTCACTGATTTACCAGCAGGTACAAAAACCGTTGCATGGAAACTGTTAGATGATGACGCGATTCCTGTTTCAGGTTTTACGTACATTCATTGGATTGGGGCTAATCTGTCTGCTGAGCACGCTGAACTTAAAGAGGATGCCAGCCGCCGTGAAGGTGAAGCCTTTGTTCAAGGCAATAATAGTACGGCGGGTGGTCTGATTCACCAAACGGATCCGGCAATTACACGGCATTACGTTGGTCCAACGCCGCCAAACGGTGATCATGTCTATACGGTCACGGGGTACGCTTTAGATACCACATTGCCACTGCAAAACGGTTATTGGTTAAATGAGTTTTATCGGGCAATTAAGGGGCATGTTTTAGAAACTACCAAGACAACATTTCTTGGGCGTTCTTAATAGGTGCAGCTTTTGTTTTATGTTCTAAGATAATCAAAAAAACGACTTATCGATTATGAAATCGGTAAGTCGTTTTTGAAACTTATTATCCCGTATTAATTTGAGTCGATTAATTGTCCATTTGTGCTTTGATATTATCAAGGGTTAATGCACTAGTGTCAGCAAAAATAACATTAGCAGCGCTTAGTTCTTGCTTATCGCCAATTCCAATAGAGGTTTCATTAGCGGCGTTGATGCTAGCTACTCCGGCCGCAGCGTCTTCCACACCAGCACAAACAGATGGATCTAAGCCAAGAATTTCTGCGCCCCGGGTGTAGATTTCTGGATCAGGCTTACCCTTACTTAAGGTAGCAGGGTCAACAATTTTGGTAAAGTAGTCGGACAAACCAATATGACCTAAAATAGTTGGTGCATTTTTTGAAGCAGAAGCCAAGGAAATCTGGTAACCGTTGGCAATCAAATCATCTAAAAACTCCTTAATACCAGGGAAGACGTCATTAGGTGTCATGTTTTTGATGAGTGACAGATAATTGTCGTTTTTCTTTGTTGCATAGGCAACTTTTTCTTCCGGGGTATAGTCATTTTCTTTATCGCCGGCCTTTAAAATCATTTCCAAGGAATCCATTCGGGAAACGCCTTTTAAGCCATTAGCTAGTTCTTCGGTCCAGGTCACACCAAGTTCGTCAGCTAGTTGGTGCCAGGCTTGTCCGTGGTACTTTGCCGTACCAGTAATTACGCCATCCAAATCAAAAATAAATCCCTTTAAATCCGCAAACTTTGTCATTAATAAAACCTCCGCAAATAATTTTTAATTTGATGATTCGTTTGAACACCTGCAATTAATTTTTTAATTGTAAGGGTTTGTCCGGTGAAACTGAGAACCCTTGCCCGCGAACCGTGAGTTTAGCTGGCTTATCTACAGTCACATGAATGCTAGTGTGGGTGAGATCAAACTTATATAGTACACCCTTAAAGCGTTCGCTAAACGCGAGACGGTGCCAATCTTCTGGTAAGTGTGGATCAACAGACAATTCAGATTCGAATTCATTGACACCACCATAGTTACGCAATTCTAGCATTAAGACGGCACCCATAACACCAAGGTGAATGCCTTCAGCAGTTGTGCCACCCTGAATGTCATAGTAGTCAGAACGTAAAGCGGTGTTGAAGAAAGCGAATGACTGATCCATGTTGCCGTCGATCAGACTTAATTCTGAATAGACGATCCTTGATAAGGTTGATCCGTGAGTGGTTCGTGCCAAGTAGTATTCGATGTTCTTAGTGAGATATTCACCTGGCATTTTATAGCCCAAGGTTTTCAGAACATTATCAATCGTGTTAAAGCTTAGGTTGTAGTAAGCCATTAAGGCATCCGCTTGTTTGGCAACCTGATAAGAATCCGGTGATTTGCCTTCAGCTTTTAACAACCGGTCAACCCGCGAAATGTTACCGTACTTTTTACGGTATTTTTCAAAATCGAGCGTTGGCAATTTAAAGTAGCCAGCAAACTGACCGATAATCCCATCTTTATTGATGTCCAATGCTAGATGATGAGCGATGTCATCAAAAAGATTGAAATCATCATCGTTAAGTCCGACTTTGGTTGTGACCGTTGACCAGTCCTTGGCTGGCATTGCCTTATGAATGTTGACTAAAGTTGTAAACAGCCAACTTACCATGATATTGGTGTAGGCATTGTCTGTTAGGCCAGGTTCATCGGCATTAGGATAGTTTTCGTGAAACTCATCTGGGCCCATGACATTTTTAATATCATAACGACCGTTGTCATTTTTAACGGCCTTACTGGACCAGAAGTGGGCAATTTCAAGCAACATTTCCAGACCATATTTGGTCATGAACTCGGTGTCATTAGTTGAGTGGTAATAAAGCCAAACGTTGTAAGCAATAGCTAATGAAACATGGCGTTGCAAACGACTGTTATCGGGATCAAATTTGCCACTGTCGGGATTAAAGTGAAGCAGTTGCGACTGTTCATCCCCGAATTGCGCCGACTGCCAAGGATACATAGCACCGTCATAATGTTCAGCAGCCGCATTTTGTTTAGCAGCGTCCAAACGTTTGTAGCGGTACATGAGCAATTGGCGGGTGAGGGATGGCGTATGCAAGGTGTAGTAAGGCAGGATGAATAATTCGTCCCAGAATACGTGACCCCGGTAAGCTTCCCCATGGAGCCCACGAGCCCCGACAGAGGCGTCTAAATGCGGATTACTGATTGGGGAAGCAGATACGAATAGGTGATAAATGTTAACTCGTGTTAACTTTTGGGCAGTCAAATCCCCGTCAATCTGAATATCACTGTCTTGCCAAACTTCATTCCAGAAGTTGGCGTTTTGTTGCACGATACCGCTAAAGGTGACACCGTCTAATTCTGATGTAACGGCGTTATTTAAATCATCCTTGGTTTCCAAGGATGTGTTGATAGCAACCGCTTTTTCAATAACATAAGTCGTGCCAGTTTGTGCTTGGAACGAGAAGTTTTGTTCGAGGACGTCATCGGTAACGCTTTCATTTATCTTTGTTGATGGCGTTATTTCTTGACTTGAAAGGCGACTGCCAATTGAAAAAGCGATCTTGGAAGTTTTGGTTTGACCGCTGAGCATGGCATCCGAGACATTAATGGTGGTTTCGGTGACGTCGAAATGACGACCATCGAACGATTTGTAACGATCTACATTGGCGTTAGTAACGCTACCATCGATTCTTGAGAAAACGGTGACAGTACCTTCAAAGTTCATGGGTGTGATTTCATAACGGATGGCAAAACGGTGCCACTGATTCATATCGGCGACCCGTTGTGCACAGATTTTGAGCAAGTGGCCAGTTGGTAAGGATACCAACATTGTTGTAGTGAGCACACCTGTATGTAAATCTAATGAACGGTAAATGTCAGAAATGTTTTCTTTTTTGACGGAAAACGGTTCTTGATGATCGATGCTAAAGGACAGGTACTGGGCGTTTGGCAAGTTAACTAAATCTTCGTTCACCACGTCACGACCATTGATTTTGGTGGTTAGCTGATTGTATAAACCTGCAACATACATGCCAGGGTAATTGTCAACATCTGCATTAGCTGCCAAGTATGCACCCCGTAAACCATAATAGCCATTACCAATGGTGAGCATTGCTTCTTGGCCGTAATTACGTTTTGCTGCATATTCGCCGTAGTAATCAAGGTGCCACTGATTGTATTGACGCTTGTTTTCAATGGCTTCGGCTAAGCCATTACGATTAGCCGTTTCTTGACTGACAACGGGGATGTTCAGCATGTTGGACAATGCTAGACCCATGTCGATTCGCTGGTGATTGACCCCAATAATGGTATCTGAAAAATCATATTCCAATGGGTTTTCAATCAGTGCGGCATCGAAATCGATGCCGGCCAGTTTTTCACGAATCTTCTCAAGATTTTCACCAATGGGCACATCAGGATCGCACACAATGGTAATTGTTTTTGTCGCGTTTGTTTTTCCGTTTGGTACGTAGGAGAGCTCAAAGGCGTCATCGAGGACGCGGACTGAAAACGTACGCATATTGCCTTACCCCCTAAAAAGTATGTGATGTAAATGCATCTACTATTATCGTAAATTTAATTTTGTGACTTCTCAACCTTAATGTCTTATTTCATTGAAAAAAGTGCGTCTATTATGATCAAGTTTGTTTGACGGGTGAAACGTTGATCAAAGTTGCCTGGGTTAAATTTGCAACACAAACTATTTACGCGGCATTTGACCGTAAAATCATTGGCCGTACGGCTTTTTGTTAGTGAAATGATCATCCATGACCGCACCTCATATTATGATGGATTAAATTGGCGACTTGAAACGGCATAGTACTTGTCATGTCTGGTACAATTGGAAAAGACAAAAACACATTGAAACTCAAAAATTGAGATTAAGACTAGCAATTACTAGCAATGATCAGAAAGGAACGCGTGATGGCAAAAATTGCACAGGTAATTGTGGATGTGCCAACAATGCAAACGAACCGACCTTATTCTTATTTAATTCCAGATTCGCTGACGGATGCGGTTCAGCCCGGAATGCGCGTTGCCGTTCCGTTTGGACAAGGTCACCGCGAAGTCGGTGGCATGGTTGTCGCCGTCAGTGACGCAGACACTTTAGATGATACTTTCAGTGGCGAACTTAAACCACTGGGCGCCTTATTAGATTTAGCACCCGTCTTAAATGAAGAATTACTATCGTTAAGTGACTGGATGGCTCAACATACGTTTGCATTTCGTATTTCAACCATTCAAACGATGCTCCCAGCAGCCTTAAAGACTAAGAGTCATAAGTTTCTCGTTGCAGATGCATCAATTGATGATCCTCAGTTAGCCTCATTATTTGATGATCAACGGCGTTTGGATTTTACGGCTGTTTCGTTAACTGATGAGCAAACAGACGCATTGGCAAAGTTACAACAGCGGCAGATTATTCATGCTGAGTATCAGGTTGCTGACCGCGCTCGTGTTAAAACAGCCACATGGGTAAAATCAGTATTATCAACAACTGAGATTGAAACCGCGCGAAAGGATGTCCGTCCGAATGCAATTAAGCAATTGCGGGTGTTGACTAGGTTAATGGACTTGCAAGAAGCACGTCCTTTACAGGATGTACTCGCAGATGAACGATTAACGCGCGCTGATTTTACGGCCGCCGCAAAGAAAGGGTGGGCTGAATTAAGTGAACGCGAGGTTTATCGCGATCCATACGCCGATCATCAAATTGCTAAGACGGCGCCACTAGCCTTGCAACCTGACCAACAGAGTGCCGTTAATGCCATAACTGACGCAATTGATGCCCATGATCCTAAAACGTTCTTGTTACAAGGTGTCACGGGTTCTGGGAAAACCGAAGTTTATCTGCAAAGCATCGCGGCCGCATTGGCGCAACACAAGACGGCCTTGATGTTAGTTCCAGAAATTGCGCTAACGCCACAAATGGTAAACCGGGTGAAAGGTCGTTTTGGTCATCAAGTAGCAGTGCTTCATAGTGGTTTAAGCGCTGGCGAAAAGTATGATGAATGGCGCCGTATTGAAAGACATGAAGCGGCCGTCGTGGTTGGCGCCCGTTCGGCGGCGTTTGCACCATTAACAAATATTGGTTTGATTGTGATGGATGAAGAACATGAAACAAGTTATAAACAAGAAGATAATCCCCGCTATCACGCCCGCGACGTGTTGTTGTGGCGTGCTAAACGCCATCATGCCCCGGTGGTTTTGGGATCAGCGACGCCATCTCTAGAAAGTCGCGCACGCGCTGAACGTCACGTATACACCCGATTGGCATTGCCACACCGGATCAACCAACAGCCATTGCCACCAGTAAAAATCATTGATATGTGCGAGCAACTTAAAGCACATACGGAAAGTAACTTTTCTACGCCTTTGCTAGAAGCGTTAAAAGTTCGGCTGGAACGACATGAACAAAGTGTGTTAATGCTAAATCGACGCGGCTTTTCTTCCTTTGTGATGTGTCGCGATTGTGGCTTCGTTTTAAAATGTCCAAACTGTGATATCTCGCTAGTATTGCACATGGATAGTCACACAATGAAATGTCATTACTGTGGTCACGAGGAACCAATCCCACGAATTTGTCCAAATTGTCACAGCAAACGCATCAGCTATTATGGCTCTGGTACCGAAAAAGTTGCTGTGGAGTTAAATAGTTTGCTGCCAGATGCACGGATTATTCGGATGGACGTTGATACGACGCGCCGCAAGGGGATGCATGAAAAGCTTCTCAATTCATTTGGGCAACACAAAGCAGATATCTTGCTGGGTACGCAAATGATTGCCAAGGGACTAGACTACCCGGATGTGACACTGGTGGGCGTACTCAATGCGGATACTGCGTTGGGACTGCCAGATTTCCGTTCAAGCGAACGGACTTTTCAATTGTTAACACAGGTCAGTGGTCGTGCCGGCCGGGCTGACAAGCCGGGTGAAGTCTTGATTCAAACGTTTAATCCGGATCATTACGCCATTCAACTGGCTAAAACACAAGATTACGAACGATTCTTTCGGGTGGAAATGGGGATTCGCCACATGGGTAATTATCCGCCATACTTTTTCACGGCCTTGATAACCGCCAGTGACAAAGACGAGGGTGTTGCTGCTAAGAAAATGTTTGAATTGAGCGATCAGCTTAAACAGACCTTGTCACCGGATACAATTATCTTAGGACCGACCCCACGACCAATTGCCCGCATCAAAAATCGTTATTACTATCAAATTGTTTTAAAATATAAGCGAGAGCCTAAACTGCAGTCAGTTTTGAATGGCATTTTGGACGATGCGCAGCGTGAGCAACGTAATGGTCTGCAAGTTGCTATCGATATGGAACCGCAGAGCTTTATTTAAAGAGGGCGTGCCCAGGATTGGGTAATTTCGAATAATAAAGATGAGGTATAAGGAGCAAATTCATGACAAAAATTGTATTTATGGGAACACCGGCGTTTTCTACACCAATTTTGGAATCATTGATTGAAAAATATGATGTTGCTGCGGTGATGACACAGCCAGATCGACCAGTTGGCCGGAAACATGTTTTAACGCCATCACCGGTTAAAAAAGTGGCCTTGGCCCACAATATTGAAGTTCTTCAGCCGGAGAAAGTCAGTAAGTCACCGGAAATGCAACGGGTGATTGACATTGCGCCTGATTTTATCGTCACGGCTGCATTCGGTCAGTTCCTGCCGACAAAACTATTGAAGGCGGCTAAGATAGCGGCTGTCAACGTCCATGCTTCGTTGCTGCCGCTTTATCGTGGCGGCGCCCCAGTCCACTATGCCATCATGAACGGTGATGAAGAAACAGGTGTGTCCATTATGTACATGATTCGTCGGATGGATGCTGGTAACGTCATTTCACAAGTTAAGTGTCCAATTACTCAAGCAGATGATACAGGGTCGATGTTTGACAAATTGAGTCTGGCGGGCCGGGATTTGTTATTAAAAACGTTGCCGACGTTAATCGATGGTCCAGTTGAGGGAATTAAACAAGACGAACGAGCGGTCACATTCTCACCCAACATTTCACGTGCTCAAGAAGAAATTGACTGGACGCATACGGCCAGTGAAATTGATTGGCAAGTTCGTGGCTTGCGGCCGTTTCCGACTGCCTATGTAGTCATGGATAATGTTCGAACAAAGATCTTGGATGTTACAGTAGTGGCTGATCAGCAGACGACTCAGGCGCCAGGAACGGTTGTTAACCGAACTAAGCACGAATTAGACGTTGCTGCTGGTCTGGGGACGGTTCTAAGAATCAATCGCTTGCAACCAGCAGGCCATCCGCAAATGGCGATTACTGATTTTCTGAACGGTGCGGACACGCAGTTTGAGGTTGGTAAACAAATCATGAAAATGAAGTTTGGAGCGACAAATTAATGGCAACAAAGCTTAAAAGTCAGTCTGATCACGTTAGCAAACAGGTGAATGCCGAAACAAATCCACGTTTTGTCGCCGTCTCAGTGCTCGAAAACGTAGCTAAGGGCGGTTACTCAAATCTAAGTTTAAATGCGTCATTGGATGATGCTCAGTTATCGGCAGTGGACGCAGGTTTATGTACAGAAATCGTCTATGGCGTTTTACAGCACCAAATGACACTGGATTTTTGGCTAAAGCCGTTTATTAAACAACCAGCCAAGGTTAAACCGTGGGTTCTTATCTTACTTAGAACAGCCCTGTTTCAAATGCAGTATTTGGACAAGGTGCCAACCCGTGCTGTTTTTGATGAAACCATTCAGATTGCCAAACAACGTGGGCATGAAGGTATTCGTCGGTTTGTGACGGGTGTTTTGCACGCGGTTGAGCGACATGGCTTTGCTGATTTAGCAACAATTAAAGACCCGTTGACGCGCTTGAGTACGACTTATAGCGTGCCCATGCCATGGGTCCAGCAGATGCGCAAAACGGTTGGTGATGATAAGACAAAGCAGATTTTAGCCAGTATTAATCAGCCAGCGTTTCAGTCCGTTAGATTAAATCCAGCGCTTGGAGAGAGACAGGCACTTTTGCCACAGCTTGCTGCGGCGGGTTTGAAATGGACGGACAGTGAAGTCAGCGGAGAAGGGTTAAGAATCAACGCTGGTCATCCCGCAGGTACACCACCTTTTAATGAGGGGCTTATTACGATTCAAGACGAAAGCGCGATGCTGCCTGTTGAAGCTTTGGCTCCGAAACCTGGCGATGCTGTGTTGGATGCATGCGCTGCCCCAGGCGGAAAGACAGCGCAAATTGCCGCTCACCTGAACCCATCGCAGGGTGGGCATGTCACGGCACTGGATTTACATGCACATAAAGTGGCACTGATTGAAGCAAATGCGCGTCGGATGCAGGTTGCAGACAGAGTAACAGCGGAACAATTGGACGCTAGAAAGTCGGCTCAACAGTTTGGCGATGAAGCATTTGACCGAATCTTGGTCGATGCACCATGTTCGGGATTGGGACTGTTGCGTCGAAAACCAGAAATTCGTTATGCTAAGACACTTGCGGATAGCAAACAACTTCAGCAGATTCAGTTAGCAATTCTTGATGCAGTAGCACCGACGCTGAAGAAAAACGGTATACTAGTTTACAGTACTTGTACCATTTTGAAACAAGAAAACGATGACGTGGCAACTGCGTTTGTCAAAGCACATCAAGACTTTGAACTTGTATCAGTGGAGACAGTTCATCATCTGAAAGAAAATCGGTCAACACCTTGGTTGACCATTTATCCCGATGATTTTGACTCCGATGGGTTCTTTGTTTGTGCATTTAGAAAACGTCATGACAACGATTAGGTGATTGGCTTATGGAAGTAGCATATCTGTCAGATATTGGGCGGCAACGAGAAAGCAACCAAGACTATGTCGGCATGTTTCGGAACCAGTCGGGACTTGAATTTGCCATTGTGGCGGACGGCATTGGTGGTCATCAGGGTGGTGATGTGGCCTCAACAATGGCCGTTTCACACATGGGGAGTCGGTTTGAGGACACCTCTTTCACTGATCCAGGAACTGCGGCCAAGTGGCTGTCTAGCGAGGCTCAACAAGAAAATGACACCATTATTGAAAAAGCACATCAATATCAAGATTTAAACGGCATGGGAACCACCATCGTTGTTGCAATCATTTTTCAACGACAGTTTTTGTTAGCCAACATTGGGGATTCACGTGGTTATTTACTGCGTAATGCACAGCTTGCTCAATTAACTGAAGACCATTCATTAGTTAATGAGCTGGTCAAGTTGGGACAAATCAGTGAAGAGGATGCGCGTACTCATCCCGAGAAAAACATTATTACGCGGACACTAGGCATCAATGATGAAGCGGATATTGATATTAATTTGTATCACGCTCAACCGCACGATGTTGTTATGCTCTGTTCTGACGGGCTGACCAATATGGTAACAGATGCTCAAATACAGGCGGTCTTGCAGAGAAATCTGACGTTGCAGGAGAAGTGTCAACAGTTGATTGATTTAGCAAACGAGGCTGGCGGCAAAGACAACATCACGGTATTACTGATTTCAGCCGAGGGTGAGGTGACTGCCTCATGAGGCCGAACTACACATTAGCGGGTCGTTACCGAATCATTCGTCCGCTAGGTGAAGGCGGGATGGCCGATGTTTATCTGGCACATGACCTGATTTTGGATCGGGATGTATCCGTTAAGTTATTACGTTTGGACTTACGCGACGATCCTTCCACGGAACGGCGCTTTCAACGCGAAGCAATGGCCGCAAGTGAACTCGTGTCACCACATATTGTGAGCGTGTATGACGTTGGCGAAGATAACGGAATGCAGTATTTGGTCATGGAATATGTTTCCGGAACCGATTTGAAAATGTATATTCGCAATCATTTTCCGATTCCTTATCCGACCGTTGTTAATCTCATGCAACAAATTTTGGATGGGGTTCGCATTGCTCATGAGCATGGTATTATTCACCGTGATTTAAAACCGCAAAACGTGTTGGTGGATCAGTCTGGCCAGTTAAAAATCTCGGATTTCGGGATTGCGGTAATTAGCAGTGAGTCTTCGATGACACAGACTAATACCGTGTTAGGATCGGTTCATTATTTATCCCCTGAGCAGGCGCGTGGTGGTATGGCTAGCAAAAAGAGTGACATTTACTCATTGGGGATTATTCTCTATGAGATGTTGACCGGCAGCGTACCATTTGAAGGCGAAACAGCTGTGTCAATTGCGTTGAAGCACTCGCAGAGCAACATGCCATCGGTTCGCGACTATGACTCCAGAATTCCGCAACCGTTAGAAAATGTTATTCTTCACGCCACGGCAAAAAATCCTTCAGATCGTTACGTATCTGTTCAGGCAATGGCCAACGATTTAGCAACGGCGTTGTCACCGGAACGGCGTGACGAAAAACGATTTGAACCGCGAATTGTCGACGACGGTGCCACTAAGGTGATTCCAGTTGATCAAATATTGGCAGCGAGCAATCAACAACGTGCTGATAGTCAAATTTCGCGTCAGGCACCGTCTTCCGCAGCTGCTGAAGTGGCAGATACACCAAGTCGAAAATCGCCTGCGCGAGCCCGTAAACTATTCGGATGGCTGTTTGGTGTTGCCGTCGTCTTAATATTGGGTGTTTTAGCGTGGATCTGGTTGATCCCTGGTCAGGTAACGGTGCCCAACGTCGCAGGGATGACGCCAGTTAAAGCAGCCAAGGTGTTGAAACACAACCAGTTGCGTTTGGGCAAGCAAACTAAGGTAACCAGTGAACGGCGTGCCAAGGGTGAAATTATCAAGGCTACGCCGGCAATTGGTTCACAGACAAAGCAGCAGGCAAAGGTCAACGTGATCGTCAGTTCAGGACGGCCAAAGATTAGCGTCGACGATTATACCGGTGAACGGTATACGACGGCTGTGCGCCAATTAAAGAAGTTGGGCTTAACAGCAACACGTGTTGATGAATATACGGCTGACGCGGCTAACGGGGTCATTGTTGATCAAGATGTCGTGCCAGGCGATACGGTTTATCGTCACAGCACCATAACATTTACTGTTAGCAGTGGGTCTTCTCATGGCTCAACGGTTAAACGCTATAAAATGCCGAACTTTGCCGGTGATAAGCAGACGGCAGTGCAGCAGTGGGCAGAAGACCACAGTGTGACTGTCACGTTTAGTGATGAAACATCGACAACGGTCGCTCAGGGCAAAATTATTCGTCAGGCACCGACGTCTGGCAGCATGATTTCAGCCGGTCAAACGTTCGCAGCCGTAGTGTCATCTGGACCAGCGTTGCATAATTTCCATGTCAATCTCACAATTCCGTACAAAGCACCCAGTAATGATCCAACCGGGACGAATGATATTAAAATTTATATCAAGGATCACGACAAGAAATTAACGGATGTGTATCAGCAGTTACAAATTTCATCAGATACAGATGTTTCGCTGCCATTTACAACAACGACCAATGGTGAAGGCGAATACGTCATTAAGCGTGATGGTCATACAATTATGGCGGATCATAGCGTAACCTCAGGAAATTAGGAGAAGTCTATGAAGGGACAAATTCATCAGTTGTTGGCCGGCTTTTATGACGTTCAGACCCCTGATGGCCAGTTATACAGAACGCGAGCTCGTGGTAATTTCCGCAAACGGAAAGTGAGTCCCATGGTTGGCGATTTTGTTGAATTTAGTGCAGAGGCCGGTTCAGACGGTTACATTTTAAGTATTGATGATCGACGAAATGCTTTAGTGCGGCCCCCAGTTAGCAACATTGATCAGGCTGTCGTCGTGACTGCGGCCACGGAGCCAACCTTTTCGAGTAACTTACTGGATCGTCAGCTGGTCGCACTTGAAAGTCAGCATATTCATTCCATTATTTATTTCACAAAAACAGATTTATTAACTGCTGATCAGCGGGAGCACTTTGCACCACTCATTACTGGTTATAAAGCGATTGGTTACGATGTTTTCTTTAGCCAGCAGGCGTTTTCAGATACCGATTTAAATGGGTTACGCGATTGTTTTCAGGACAAGTTAACTGTTTTTATGGGCCAAACAGGTGCAGGGAAATCGACTTTACTTAACCATTTGTCACCAGAGTTAGACTTGGCAACCGGTGAAATTTCACAGGTTCTGAATCGTGGTAAACACACGACTCGCAAAGTTGGCTTGCTAAGTGTTGGTGATGGGTTGGTCGCGGATACGCCTGGTTTTTCATCGTATGAAGACTTCAATATGGATGCTCGTGAATTGGGCCAGTACTTTCCTGAGCTGCAGGCACTCTCACCATCCTGTCGTTTTCGCGGCTGCCAGCACATTAATGAACCAGGTTGTGCAGTTAAGGCTGCCGTGGACGCAGGCGAGGTCATGAAAAGCAGATATGAGAATTATTTACAGTTTCACCAGTTGATTGCCGACCAGAAACCACGGTATGATAAGAGTCGGAAATAAAAATTTGGAGGAAGATTTTATGATTAAGGTAGCCCCATCGATTTTAAGTGCAGATTTTGTTAATTTTGAACGTGACATTAAGATGGTTGAAAAAAACGGTGCCGACTTGTTACACGTCGATATTATGGATGGCATGTTCGTACCTAACATGTCGTTTGGTTGGACTACGGTTGCAGCCATTCGTCCAATTACTAACTTGTTCTTGGATGTTCACATGATGGTTCAAAATCCTGAACGGTACGTTGACCAGTTTGCTAAAGCAGGTGCTGATTTAATTGGTGTTCACGTTGAAGCAACTTCTCATATTCACCGTGCACTTCAAATGATCCATAACGATGGCGTTAAGGCTGAAGTTGTGATCAACCCAGGCACGCCCGTTAGCCAAATTGAACCATTACTGCCATTTGTCGATCAGGTATTGGTCATGACGGTTAATCCTGGGTTTGGTGGTCAAAAGTTCTTGCCACAAATGATCGAAAAGATCCAACTTTTGGATGATTTGAAGAAGGACAAGGGTTACGACTTTGACATCGAAATCGATGGTGGTGTTAACGACAAGACTGTTGTTGACTGCTACAAGGCAGGTGCTACGGTTGCTGTTGCTGGTTCGTTTGTATACGGTGCTGATGATCCTGCAGCTGCAATTGCATCTATTCATAATGCAACGCGCTAATTGATGAGGGCAATTCAAACATGGTAAAGACAAGTGGGACACCTCAAAGCCTTGAACGACTCAATATTTTAGTGGGCGGTCCCCAATCTGAATGGCCAGATGACTTGGTCAGAGGGGCGGTTAGTGGTCCATGGATTGGTGTTGACCGTGGTGCAATTAGGCTATTACAACTTGGGATAACACCGTTAATTGCGCTTGGCGATTTTGATTCCTCAACTGATGAGGAGTTTGGGCGTGTACGCAAGGCAGTTAGTGATCTTCGTCAAGTCGGTTCTGCAAAAGATGAAACAGATACGCAAATGGGTGTGTCAGTAGCTATGACCGAGTTTGATGCTCATGAAATTGTTGTGTACGGTGCTACCGGTGGCCGCCTTGATCACTTGTTAGCTAATGTATTTTTGCCATTAGAACCTCGGTACCGAGCCGTCGTCAATCGGCTCACGTACGTTGACCGCCAGAATACAATGCGCTTTTATGTACCAGGAACTTATCAATTGCAACGGGAATTAGATAAGCGCTATTTGGCGTTTGTTACGTTTGGCCCTGTTCGCCAGTTAACTCTTCCAGATGAACGTTATCATCTGGATCATGCTGATATCACGCGACCGGTTTCATTTGCCAGCAATGAATTTGTGGGCGACACAGCGTCATTTTCATTTACCAGCGGTATCGTTGGCGTTATTCAAAGTCGCGATTTAAAAGATAATCGTGCTGAACGATATGATTTAAATGCCTAAACTCCAGATGACGTTGCTTAGTTGTCATTTATATGCATAAAAAAAGTTGATTGCCAGATTTGGTAATCAACTTTTTTAGTAATGTGAATTTTTTTGAACATTGATAAAAGCGATTATGAGACGCTTTGTTCTGACTTGGCCTGTATAAGGTAGGTGCATTTTCAAAGATGAGAAGGGCATCTTATTGAAGCCAAAGAAAAAACGCCAGTCAATTGACTGACGCTATCGTGTTTAATTAAACACGAGTCACTTTTCCTGATTTTAATGTCCGGGCAGAAACCCAAACACGCTTCGGCTTGCCATCAACTAAGATGCGAACCTTTTGCAGGTTAGCCTTCCAGCTACGACGGCTGCTGTTTAAGGCGTGGGAACGGTTGTTACCAAAATGTGTCCGTTTGCCAGTAATAAAATCTTTAGCCATTGTTCATCCCTCCTTATCGGATTTCCAAAGGGAACCTCTTTTTTCTCACCTAAATAATTTACCATATGCTGATAGCGAATGCAATATAAAATGCCAAGGAAAAATACTTGACACCTTAAATTGCCGTCCAGACGCTTAAACAACACTCTAGACTTTTTTCAAGGACCGTTTTATGATAGCATGATTGAAGATTGCATGATGAACTCTTTATCTAAGAGTGAGTTAAATAGTTGAGGAGGCCTATTCATGGCTGTTAAGATCAAAACGCAATTTGGCACCATCGATATTAATAACGATGTGATTGCCACGGTCGTTGGCGGCGCCGCAACCGACAACTATGGTGTTGTCGGAATGGCATCTAAAAACCAACTGCGTGATAACGTAAACGAAATTTTACGACGTGATAATTATGCACGTGGCGTCGTTGTTCGCCAAGAAGATAATGGTGTGGCCATCGATGTGTACATCGTGGTTGGCTATGGCACCAAGATTTCTGAAGTATCTAAAAACGTACAACAAAAGATTCGTTACAACTTGGATAGTATGCTTGGCATTGCAGCTAACTCCGTGAATGTCACGGTTCAAGGTGTTCGAGTACTTGCAGACTAGACGATTTTTTGTAACGAAGTGGGGGAAACTGAATTGGAAGCAACATTAACTACCATGACCAACCTTGAATTCGGAAAGATGGTCCAGGCTGCCTCGAAACGTTTGACGAGTCAGGCAGAATTTATTAATTCGCTCAACGTTTTTCCGGTGCCCGATGGTGACACAGGTACCAATATTTCACTGGCGTTTGCCAGCGGTGCAAAATATGAACGCGAAGTTACGTCAACTTCTGTCAGTGATCAGGCGGCTGCTTTAGCCAAGGGATTGTTGATGGGTGCACGTGGTAACTCCGGTGTTATCACATCACAGATTTTTCGCGGTTTTTCAAAGAGTGTTGACGGTAAGCAAACACTTAGCGCTAAAGACTTTGCTGAGGCTTTAGCAGCCAGTGCTCAAACAGCTTATAAAGCGGTTATGAAGCCGACGGAAGGCACTATCTTAACGGTTATCCGCGAAGCTGCCAAGGCTGGTCGCGATAAGGCAAACGAAACTGATGATATTGCCGTTGTGATGGATGCCGTATACGCAGCGTCTCAGAAGGCCTTAGCTTCAACACCAGATTTACTACCCGTCTTAAAGCAAGTTGGCGTGGTGGACTCTGGCGGTCAAGGGTTGGTATTCATTTTCCAATCTTTTGATGAAGTCTTGAACGGAAAGTCTACTGACTCTGATATTGATACACCAGACGATGCTCAAATGGACGAAATGATTAACGCGACTCATCATCGCAGTGTGCAGGGTGAATTAGATCCTAATGACATTAAGTACGGTTACTGTACTGAAATCATGGTGCGTATTGGTGGTGGACAGCAAGTTGACCGCAAGTTTGATTATGATGAATTCTATCAATATTTAGCTGGTTTAGGCGATTCACTATTAGTGATTAATGATGACGAAATCGTTAAAGTGCATGTGCACACCGAGCACCCTGGAGATGTCATGACATGGGGTCAACACTTTGGTGATTTAATCAAAGTTAAAGTTGACAATATGCGCCATCAACAAGAAGAAATCATGGAAAAGGATCAGGACGAGGTAACCACGAAGACGGCGACCGGCGTTGCCCAACCGGTCGCCGCACCAGACACTGCGGTGATTTCCATTTCTGCAGGTGATGGTGTTGCCGAGTTATTTAAGAGTCTAGGCGTCACGCACGTGATCAACGGTGGTCAGACCATGAATCCAAGCACTGAAGACATCGTCAAGGCGATTAATGCCAGTGGTGCCAAAAAAGCGATTGTGTTACCAAACAATGGCAACATCTTTATGGCCGCTGACCAGGCTGCTAAAGTTGCCGATGTGCCAACTGTGATTGTTCACAGTAAATCCATTTCGCAAGGGATGACAGCTCTGCTAGCCTATAATCCTGATTCAGAATTGGATGCTAACAAGCAGGCAATGGAAGATAACTTGGATACTGTGAAGAGCGGTCAAGTGACTCATGCCATTCGTGATACAACTCTTGATGGGATTGAAATCAAGAATGGTGAGTTTATGGGCATCATTGATGGTTCTATCAAAGTGACAGATGCATCATTGCTCGGTGCTGCCACAAAGATGGTGCAAGCTATGATTGATGACGACAGTGAAATTGTCACGGTGATTTACGGTGCCGATGCAACGGAAGCTGATGCTTCATCGCTAGAAGACGCGATTATGGCGTTGGACGATGAGCTTGAAGTCGAAATCCACGAAGGTGACCAACCGGTTTATCCGTTCTTGGTTTCCGTTGAATAATTAAAAACAATTGTAAAATTCCTATTCCTGTACTCTAGGTTTAGGAATTTTTTGATTTAGTAAGAGCTGTTTAATTTAGTCTTGCCTATTATTTTGGATGACGTTTTTACTCGTGTTAGGTCGTGAACTGTTCTTTTTCTATTGCTTATCTGTCGTTTTTTGCTCGTCTTTGATACGATAAGAGTAATGCATTTACTTCAGATTAAATAACTAGCGTGTGCTCGGAAAGGAGGTTTCAAAATGTCCGCACCGTTAAAGTCAATCGAAGATCCAGTGACACAATTAAGTGGCGTCGGTGAACAACGTGCCGCTGCGCTAAAAACGTTAGGTATTCAAACGATTGCTGACTTATTAGAATACTTCCCGTTTCGTTATGATGATATGGCCGCTAAGGATTTGTCTAAAGTGACTGAGGGTGAAAAGATCACCCTGAAAGGCACTGTAGCAAACGAACCGACCGTCGTCAGATTTGGCAGAAAAAAGAGTCGCTTAAACTTTCGCTTACTTATCGGTCATGACGTCGTCGGTGTTACATTTTTCAACCAACCGTGGTTGGACAAGCAATTAGCAATTGGTCAAGAAACGGCTGTTTATGGCAAGTGGGATGCAACTCGAAAGAGTCTGTCCGGGATGAAATTAATCACCAGTAGCGATAAGGCAGCGTTTGGCGCCATTTATTCGACGAACAAACACATTCGTCAGAGTACGATTGCTCAACTGGTGAAACAGGCGTATGAGGCATATCAGGACGTAATCTATACGGTTTTGCCCGCGAAATTGATTGAAAAATATCGCCTCTTAGATCGTCGAACAATGATTCATGATCTTCATTTTCCGAAGGATCCAGAGGCGGCCAAAGCGGCACGGCGAACGGCCGTGTTTGAAGAGTTTTTCTTGTTTGAATTACGTTTGCAAATGATGCGAGCAAAAGATCATCAGGCAGCTGGTATCAGTATTGAATATGATAATGGCGCGTTAAAAGACTTTATCAAGACGTTGCCGTTTGAACTCACCAATGCGCAAAAGAAAGTGGTTAACGAAATCTGTGCAGATCTAAAACGACCACTTCACATGAACCGATTACTGCAGGGGGATGTTGGTTCCGGTAAAACAATTGTGGCGGCCATTGTTATGTACGCCGCCATTACTGCGGGATATCAGACCGCGCTCATGGCGCCAACTGAAATATTGGCTGAGCAACATGCACGTAATTTGGCCAATATTTTTAAGGATTTGCCGATCAATATCGTTTTGCTGACGGGATCAACAAAAGCCAAGGCTCGTCGCGAAGCATTGAAACATATTGCTAGTGGTGAAGTAAACTTAATTATTGGCACGCACGCTTTAATTTCAGACGATGTGGTTTATCACCAACTTGGTTTAGCAATCATCGATGAACAACACCGGTTTGGTGTTAACCAACGGCAGGCCCTGCGTCAAAAAGGGCAGCATCCAGATATATTGGCGATGACGGCGACACCGATCCCCCGGACCTTGCAAATTACCGCTTATGGCGAAATGGATGTTTCCATTATTGACGAACTACCAGCAGGCAGAAAGCCGATTACTACCCGTTGGATTCACAGCAATCAGGTTGAAGCTGCGATGGACTTTATCCGCACCCAGTTAGCCGCTGGTCAACAGGCGTACGTCGTCACACCGCTAATTGAAGAGTCGGAAGCACTAGACGTCAAGAATGCTGAGGCGATTTATGACCATTTAAATGAAAACTTTGCGCCGGATTATCGAGTTGGTTTGTTACATGGCCGGTTGAAAAACGAGGACAAAGAAGCTGTCATGAATGCCTTTAAGGCCGATGATTACGACGTGCTGGTATCGACAACTGTCATTGAAGTCGGTGTGGATGTGCCGAATGCTACGGTAATGCTCATTTTTGATGCGGATCGCTTCGGCCTGGCGCAACTACATCAATTACGTGGTCGAGTTGGTCGGGGGTCAGTTGCGTCAACGTGTATTCTTGTTGCAGACCCCAAGACCCAGGACGGCATTGCTCGAATGCAAGTCATGACGGATACAAACGACGGTTTTCTTTTGGCTCAAAAAGATTTAGAATTACGTGGTTCTGGAGATTTGTTGGGTACAAAACAGTCTGGGGTGCCAGACTTCCGAGTCGGCGATCCCGTTGCGCAGATTAAAATTTTGCAGATTGCTCAACAGGAAGCGATTGCTTTGGTGGATCAGCCTAATTGGCAGACTCAACCAGATAATCGTGAATTGGCCGGTTACGAACAAAGCGAATTAAAACGACATTCAACGCTTGATTAGCGTTATGCTTAAAAAGTTGCGGTTGAGTGCTTAATCGCACGACTTGAATGATATGAGTAGTTTCTTTTTATAAAAACGGGTTTAGAAAGCGAAGGTAGAACTGTGAAAGTTGCTGTAGATGCAATGGGCGGCGATAACGCCCCAGAGGAAATTGTCAAAGGTGTTGAGTTGGCTCGGGACAAATATCCTGACATGTCCTTTCAACTCTTTGGACCGGAAGAGCGAATTAAAGCGTTGGTTCAAAACGATGATCGCATTACCGTTGTGCCTGCGAATTCCGTCATTGCGATGGAAGATGAGCCGGTGCGCGCGGTGCGGACGAAAAAGGATTCATCCATCGTGTTAGCCGCAACTGCCGTTAAGGAACATACGGCAGATGCATTTTTCTCTGCTGGCAATACGGGTGCTGTCCTTGCCGCGGGATTGTTTATTATTGGTCGTGTCAAAGGAATCGATCGACCAGGCTTAACGACCACGTTGCCAGTTGTCACTGGTGACGCTACTGGTAGTTTCACCATGTTAGACGTTGGTGCTAACGCTGATTATAAGGTTACCAACATTGAACAATTTGCTGTGTTAGGCAATTTTTACGGTCAAACCGTGATGGGCATTAAAACACCCCGCGTTGGGTTACTGAACAACGGTACCGAATCTGATAAGGGTGACAAGGCGCATCGTGAGGCATACCAACGATTGTCAGAAATGACAAACATTAATTTTATTGGTAATGTGGAATCTCGCGAATTATTAAATGGCGCGGCTGACGTTGTTGTGACAGATGGTTTTACTGGAAATGCTACGTTAAAGGCCATTGAGGGAACTGCACTGTCCATGATGACGTTGATTCGCTCAAAAATCATGGCTTCTACCAAGGCTAAGATGGGTTATGTACTGAGTCGCAATGCATTTCACCAAGTTGGTCAGGTCATGGATTATTCCAAACATGGTGGGGCAGTGTTGCTCGGTTTGAAAGGTGCAGTAATCAAAACTCATGGTTCTTCGAAAGCAGAAACCGTTCGCAATACAATGGGTCAGATTCATCAGATTATTGCTAGCGGATTAATTCAACAAACAATTGACTATTTTGATACTTCGGCGGACCAAACGAACGCGGATAACACTGAAAAGTAGCTTCGAGAGGTAGACATTTCGCCCCTAAAACGATAGACTAAATGACTGTAAAACACTTATGAGAAACTAGGTTAAACATGACTAAACAGGAAATTTTTGATAAAATCTCTAAAATTATTGAAGACCGGTTTGAAGTTAGCAAGGACAAGATTACTAATGACCTTAACTTTCGAACTGATTTAGATGCTGATTCCATTGATTTCGTTGAATTTATCATGGAATTAGAAGATACTTTTGGCGCCGAAATTTCGGATGATGATGCCGAAAAATTGACGACCATTGGTCAAGTGGTCGATTACATTTATGATCATCAGGAAAAAACTGACTAAGTTTGGTAAAGCCGCCTCACAGGCGGTTTTTTTAAACAGTCAGTTTATGTAAAAATGCATTGTCACAATAGGACTTAAGGAGCGTTCACATTGATTGCAGGACTAGAAGACGAGTTAGCAAAACGATTTGATATTCATTTTCAGCATCCGGAACTGCTGGACGAGGCGTTTACACAAGCCAGCTACGTAAATGAACATCCACATCAAAACTTGAAGTTTTATGAGCGAATTGAATTTTTAGGTGATGCGGTGCTTCAATTGACCGTATCAGAGTACATTTATGAGCGGTATCCAGAAATGCCACAAGGTAAGTTGACACGGCTACGTGCGGCAATGGTTCAAGAGGCCAGTTTTGCCAAGTTTGCACTAGAGTGCCATTTTGATCAATACATCCGTTTGGGTCGCGGAGAAGAAAAAGAGGGTGCACGTCACCGCTCATCATTACTTTGTGATATTTTTGAATCCTTTATTGGCGCATTGTATTTGGACCAAGGCAAAGATGCCGTTGTTGCATTTATCACCAAGGTTATTTTTCCCAAACTTGACGCAGGCTGGTTCGATCATGCGATTGACTATAAAACGGCATTGCAGGAATGGTTACAACGCGATGGCGATGTCATTATTGATTACGAGCTTAAACGTGAAGACGGGCCCGAAAACGACCGTAACTTTACGATGACCGTTGCTGCAGATCAAAAGATTATTGGTGAAGGCACCGGTAAATCAAAGAAAAATGCAGAACAAGCCGCTGCACTACAAGCGCTTCAAAGCCTTCGTGGTCAACAAGAAACCTTAGTGACGCATGGTAAGGACGAACTCGATTAATTAACGGATGGATGTTGCATGAAATTAAAGGCCTTAGAGATCAGCGGCTTTAAATCGTTTGCTGATAAGACAAAAATTGAATTTATGCCGGGCATGACTGGTATCGTCGGTCCAAACGGAAGCGGTAAAAGTAATATTATCGAAGCCATCCGTTGGGTTTTAGGCGAGCAGTCTGCGCGTGATCTTCGTGGAACCAAAATGACTGACGTGATTTTTGCCGGCGCAGCGAATCGAAAGCCACTTAACCGGGCGGAAGTCTCGATTACGTTTGATAATAGTGATCATTATCTAAAGAGTGATTATGCTGAAGTTCGCGTTACACGGCGTCTTTTTCGTAACGGGGAATCTGAGTATCGGATCAATGGTAATCAGTGTCGGCTCCGTGACGTTGTTAGTTTATTCATGGATACTGGCTTAGGTCGAGAATCATTTTCGATTATCAGTCAGGGGCGTGTCGAAGCCGTTTTTAATAGTAAACCGGAAGACCGCCGCACAATTATTGAAGAAGTAGCCGGTGTCTATAAGTACAAGCAAAATAAGGACAAGGCTGAAAAAGAATTAGACACGACTCGCGAGTATTTGAATCGGGTCAATGATATTATTGCGGAACTGGAAAGTCAGATGGAACCGTTGGCCGAGCAAAGTGCCATGGCTAAGGACTATCTTGATCAAAAGCACCGGTTTGACGATTTGGATAAATCTAGACTGGTTATTGAAATTCAGGATAATCGACGCGCTAAGCACGAAGTCGATCAGAAAATGACCCAGGCCAAGATGCTTGTGAGTGGCTATGAGCAACAAGTAAAAGACCAAACGCAAGCTGTCGCAAAGATGAAACAGCATCAAACAGAATTGCTGAGCAAAAAAGATGCTTTGCAGAATAAACAGTTAACACTTACGCAACAAGTTGAGCGGTTAACGGGTCAACGGACTAATGCCAGCACCAAAACAGCCTTTCAACAGCAACAATTGGAAGAAGTAAACCATGCATTAAGCGAAGCAAAGGCAAATGCACAAAAAGTGATTGCTGATAACGATACTTTAAAGGCGGCTATTGCTGCTCAACAACAGGCCATTGACGAAGCCAGTAGTGTCGTTGCAGGCCTTAAAGATGGTCAAAACAAACGGCAACAAGCAACGTTAGAAAGCAAAATTAGTCAGTTACAAGACGCATACATTGAGCAAATGCAGTCACTGACAACCTTGCACAATGAGTTGCACTATTTGGAACGGGAACATGTGCAAGGCGGTCAGGCTCGTGCCCACCTTTCGGATGAAGCTGGCAAAGCCCGTGCAGAATTGGATCAATTAACGACCCAGCGTGATCAGTTAGCTGCTCAACTGAGCATTAGTAAATCCAACCAAGACAAAGTACGTGCTAACTTTAAGGATGCTGGTGATAAGTACCATGAGCTTACAGAAGCCTTTGAAAAGGCACAAAAAAATTGGTACAACGCGTTAGGTGTACAACAACGGGCCAAGGCCCGTGCGGATAGTCTGGCAGCTTTGAATGAGGAGCACGCTGGTTTTTATCAAGGTGTTAAGGCGATTTTGAAGCAACGAAACAAGTTTAGTGGTTTAGTCGGTTCAGTGGCGGATCTTATCAGTGTACCCAAGGATTTGGCCAAGGCCATTGAAACGGCCTTAGGAGCTCAATTACAGCAATTAGTTGTTCGTGATGAGCAGACAGCCCGTGACGCAGTGCATTATTTGACCCAGCAAAGAGCCGGGCGGGCAACCTTTCTGCCATTAACGACCATTCATGGCCGTCGACTGTCATCAGCACAGCTGTCAGCAGTTTCATCCACCAACGGGTATGTCGGCCTGGCAGCGGAATTAGTGACGTTTGATCAGTCATTGGAGCCAGTCATCGATCATTTGTTGGGAACCACTGTTGTTGCAACTGATTTAGATGCTGCAATTGCGATTGCAAACATCGCTGGTCATCGCTTTAGAATCGTGACACAAGATGGTCAAGTCATGAACGCCAGTGGTTCGATTACTGGTGGGGCCAATCGAAATGCTCAGGCTGGTTTATTAAGCCAACGCGCTGAACGCGATGAACTGACAGCGGCTATTGCAGAAATGCAGGCCAAGTTGGATCAACAAGAACAACATGTTGCTGATTTGCAATCACAAGTTGACGCCATGGCTAGCACGGGGACAAAACTACGAAACCAAATGAACGATGCTGATACTCAGGTTCAGCAGCAATCAGGTCAATTAGAGTTGCTTGGTGATAAAATTAAGGAAGCCAAGCGAAAGCTTTCTGCTAGCCAGTTTGAACGTGACCAACAGGTTCAGGATGCAGCCGATTATGAATCGCAGTTGGCAAAGAACAAGTCCAACACAGCTGCAACTGAGCAACAGCTGGCGGCAATCAAAGCTCAACGTGAACAAGCACAACGGGACTTGACGAGTTTAACGGCAGACGATGAAACGAAAGCGACTCAGTTACAAGAAAAGATGACTTGGTTGGCGACTGCTAAAGCCCAATTAGCTGCTAAAAAAGCTGATTACCGGCGGGGCGTACAATCCTTAAAGGATCTTACTGACCGTCAACAATCATTATCTGATCGTTTGAAATCGTTGCAAACGAGCCAATCGGTTTCGGGGATGTCAATGAGTGAAGTTGCGGCTCAATTGACCAAATCGCAGACTGAAGTTAAGCAAGTTGTGAAGCAGTTAGAACAAACAAGTGCTGACTTGACGAACTTGAGTGATCAATTAACGACTGGCGATGCCGAGTTAACGAGGATTCAGGGGCTTCAACGCGCATCTCTGAGTGAGATGAATGATTTGAGTGCCCGTCAATCCCGACTGGCAACATTACTAGATAATGATTTAAATACGTTGAGTGAAACCTATCAATTGAGTTTTGAAGATGCTCAAGCTGGTTTGAACGACCTCGATCCGAATGAGATTAGAAAGCAGTTGAAGCTACTCAAGCGTGGCTTGGATGAAATTGGTGATGTGAATATTGGCGCGATTGACGAATACCAGCGTGTTTCAGAACGCTATGATTTCTTGGCACGCCAACAGTCAGATTTATTGACCAGCCAACAGCAGTTACAGGAAACCATGACGGAAATGGACGGAGAAGTTCAGACTCGCTTCAAACAAGCGTTTGATGACGTGGGCAAGGCTTTCAGCAAGATTTTCGTTCAGATGTTTGGTGGTGGTAAGGCGCAACTAGTTCTGACTGATCCGGAACACTTATTGACGACCGGAATCGACATCATGGCGCAGCCACCTGGCAAGAAGTTTCAGCGAATGAGCTTGCTTTCAGGCGGTGAGCGAGCCTTGACTGCGATTACACTCTTGTTTGCGATTCTTGACGTGCGGCCCGTTCCGTTTGCAATCCTCGATGAAACAGAGGCGGCCTTAGATGAGGCCAATGTTACGCGTTTTGCCCGCTATCTGCGTGATTTTGCGGGTGATACACAATTCATTGTCATTACACATCGTAAAGGCACAATGGTGAACGCCAACGTGCTGTACGGGGTCACTATGCAGGAATCAGGTGTTTCAAAAATGGTTTCGGTTTCTCTCGATGATGTTGAAGCTGTGTCATAATAAATTTAGATTTGAGAAGGTGAAGAAATGGGACTATTTGATATTTTTCGTCGTCGAAACGCTGAAGAAAATAAAAAAGACTCAGATCAGGCCAAAGAAAATTCTGAAACGGCCTCGCAATCGGCGGTCGGTTCAGAATCTGCTCAATCGGCCAATTCTGACTCTAAACGAGTTGAAACAGCAACTTCTATTGAGCCCAGTCAGGATCATGATAGCCAGTCTGACCATGATTCGCAGACGCCTTCATCGGCTAACAGCCAACAGGGTGAGTCGGATGAGGCGATGGGATCGGCAACAGGAAGCACGGCGGCATCTAGTGAAGCCTCAATAGTAATTGACGAGGGCAACGATGCGTCTGCACAAAAATCTGGCTTAAATGCCGACTCAGACAGAAACGAAGACCACCAACAGTCAACTGCAAGTGTCGTCTCGTTAACGGACAGCCAAACGTCTGAGGCAAAGTCGTCCGTTGCTAGTAGCAACGTTACGAGTGGCTTGACGGCGCGGCAATCTGTCGCTAATTCGATAGCAGCGGCTCGTCAATTGGCACATCGTACCGCTTCACTGAGCGCTGATGCTGCTGAAAAAAGCGCAGCAGAACAACAAGCGTCTGAATTAGCGTCTCAAAGTGAACAGGGTAGTCAGTCAGTTGCGAGTGAGTCTGCTGTCAGTACATCTGTCAGTGCCTCCGAAAATAACGTATCTGAGTCTGAGTCCACTCAAACATCCGAGTCAGCGACAGATACGCGAACGGATGCTGAACTTTATGATCAGGGATTGGCCAAGTCGCGTAAGACACTTGGTGATCGTTTGAATGCGTTCTTAGCTAATTTCCGTTCTGTTGATGAGGATTTCTTTGATGATCTTGAAGAAACGCTGATCGGAGCGGATGTTGGTTTCAATACTGCAGTTCAGATAACCGATGAGCTTCGCGACGAAGTTAAATTGAAAAATGCGAAAAAGCAACAGGATGTTGAAAACGTGATCGTAGAAAAGTTGGTCAACTTATACGATCAGGATGGTGCTGACGAAAACATTGCCGTCAACATGGCTAAAAGTGGACCTACCGTCATCTTCTTCGTTGGTGTCAACGGGGTTGGGAAAACCACAACGGTCGGGAAAATGGCTAACATGTACAAGCAACAAGGTAAAAAAGTTTTACTGGCTGCGGCCGATACTTTTCGTGCTGGTGCCATTGAACAGTTACAGGTATGGGGACAACGCGATGGTGTGCCCGTAGTGGCATTGCCTGAGCGCAGTGACCCCGCCGCAGTTGTCTTTGACGCAGTACAACGTGCAAAAGATGAACACTTTGACATTCTGATGGTCGATACGGCCGGTCGTTTGCAAAACAAAGTTAATTTGATGAACGAGCTGTCAAAAATGAAGCGTGTGTTAACGCGTGAAATTCCTGAAGCACCGCATGAGGTCTTACTTGTGCTAGATGCCACAACAGGTCAAAATGCGTTGAACCAAGCCAAGACATTTGGCGAGATTACAGCCGTTACTGGTATCGTATTGACTAAGCTTGACGGTACTGCTAAAGGTGGTATCGTATTGGCAATCAGAAATGAAATGCATTTGCCCGTTAAATTTGTTGGTCTGGGCGAACAAGTCAACGATTTACGACCATTCGATGCAAACGAATTCGTTTACGGACTGTTTAAAGGGTTGATTAAAGAATAGCTAGGTTTTTACATTAAGCAGCGTCAATTTTAAAACTAATAAAAAGAAGGACTGCCGGCAATGTCGACAATCCTTCTTTTCTTATCTCGATGCACGAGGTGGGGTTCGAACCCACAACCCTTGGTTTCGAGGACCAATACGCTATCCAGTTGCGCCACTCGTGCATAACTTGATTCCACTACTAATACTAGTGGTTTCAATTGTCTTCGTCAATTGCAATGTTATCAGTGCAAAGGGTAAACTACTTATTGAAAAATGTTTTTTGATTTCAAGCGATGGTTTACGCGGGGACAATAATATGGAAATTGATATGACAATGCTACAACAGGCAATTATGGCTAATAAGGTAGCCCATAACTGGAACACGACTGACGTGCGGTTTGAGCTTTTACAATTGTACAGTGAGACGAGCGAACTATTCGAGGCTACTTTGAAAAAAGATCAGGATAACATTACTGAAGAATTGGCTGATGTTGCAATTTTTCTACTGGGCATTGCTGAAATGGAACACGTCGATTTGGGTGAGGCCATAACAGCCAAACTAAAAATTGATCAGCACCGTGTTTATGATGAGCAAGGGCATAAACGGTTGATGCCGAACAAATCGCCCAAAAAGAACTAATTCTTTTGATTGACGTGGCTGCGCAGTGTTCTTTAGTGAGTCAAAATGTTAAACTATTACGGTATCGGGAATAATGAAGGGTGCGTGGAAAGATGGAAATTGAAAAAAATGATCGCATAAATTCATTATTTGAGTTTTATGAACCGTTACTGACGGAAAAACAAAAGGCTTATATTGAACAATATTACGGCGATGATTATTCCCTTGGCGAAATTGCAGAAAACTTTGATGTAAGTCGTCAGGCCGTTTATGACAATATCAAACGAACAGAAAAAATTCTGGAAGGTTACGAGCAAAAATTGCATCTATTTAGTGATTTTCGCAAACGTAATCAGGTGGCTGATGAAATTTCCGTTTATGTACGACGCGCATATCCTAGCGACAAACAGCTAATTCAGTTAGCTGACCGACTTGAAACAACAGAAAGCGATTCTGAATAAGCAATTATTTAGAGTCGCTGACGATGGAGGAATGACACATGGCCTTTGAAGGGCTTACTGAACGATTACAAAATGCAATGAAAACACTGCGTGGTAAGGGCAAGGTCTCTGAAAGTGACCTTCGTGAAACTATGCGGGAAATTCGGCTTGCCTTGTTGGAAGCTGATGTTAATTTTGATGTTGTTAAAACATTTGTTAAAACGGTACGTGATCGTGCCATGGGTAGTAAAGTGCTGGATGGTTTGAATCCAGCTCAACAAATTGTCAAAATTGTGAACGAAGAACTCACAAAAACGATGGGTTCTGATGCTTCAGAATTAAATAAGTCACCAAAAATTCCAACAATTATTATGATGGTTGGTCTTCAAGGGGCCGGGAAGACTACGACTGCTGGTAAGTTAGCCAATAAGTTGAAGACTGAACAACACGCTCGGCCATTATTCATTGCAGCCGATGTTTACCGTCCTGCCGCGATTGATCAGTTGGAACAAGTTGCTAAACAAATTGATGTCCCAGTCTTCCAATTAGGGACTGATGTTGATCCCGTGGAAATTGTTCGCCAAGGGTTGGCGAAGGCCGAAGCCGATAAAAACGATTACGTGATTATCGATACGGCTGGTCGTTTGCAAATTGATGAACAGCTGATGGATGAACTGGCTAACATTAAAAAGTTAGCTAATCCGACTGAAATTTTGCTGGTTGTCGACGCGATGACCGGTCAAAATGCGGTCAATACGGCGACCGGATTTAATGACAAACTTGATATTACCGGTGTCGTCCTCACCAAACTGGATGGTGACACGCGTGGTGGTGCTGCACTGTCAATTCGGGCCGTGACTGGCAAGCCAATTAAATTCGTTGGTGAAGGCGAAAAGATGTCCGATCTGGATACTTTCCATCCAGACCGAATGGCCTCACGAATCTTGGGTATGGGGGATATGCTTACCCTGATTGAAAAGGCTCAACAAGTTTCTGATGAGAAGCAAGCTGCTGATTTGGAACAAAAGATGCGGGAAAATTCGTTTGATTTTAACGATTTTCTCGATCAAATGGACCAGATGAACAAAATGGGTGGCATGGAAAGCATCATGAAAATGATTCCAGGATTGGCTAACAACCCTGCACTTGCCAATGCCCAAATTGACCCTAAAGATCTGGCCCACATGCGTGCGACAGTGTATTCGATGACGCCACAAGAGCGTGAACATCCCGAGGTGTTAAACCCAAGTCGTCGACGCCGAATTGCTGCTGGGGCTGGTCGACCTGTTCAAGAAGTCAACCGGATGATTAAGCAGTTTGATCAAATGAAAAAGATGATGAAACAGATGTCTAACGGTAATATGGGTGCGTTGGACCAAATGGTACCGGGTGGTTTAGGTGGCATGATGGGCAGCGGCTCTGGAATGTCCGGTCGTTTAGGCAAAATGGCGGTTAACCGAATGGTCCGTCAAACAAAGAAGAATAAAAAGAAGCGGCTTAAGAAGAACAAACGCCGTCGTTAATAGAAAAATGACTTGTAAATGCCCATTTTTTGAAGGCCGCAAGTCATTTTTTATTTGCCTCAATTGTCAAATCAAGTGCAACACTAAGAATCTATTCTTAGAAGTGGTCTAGTTGCTAAGCTAGTTCAGGCATTAGATCGGCTGGGCAGCGATAGTTCAATGACCGCCGTAGCCGGTTGTTTAAGGTATCTTGAGCCAGCTGAATGTCAATGAGTGAGGCCGAAGCCAAGGATCTGCCCTTCGGGAAGAACTCGCGCAAAAGGCCGTTAGTGTTCTCATTGGTTCCACGTTCCCATGGTGAATAAGGATGGGCAAAGTAGATGTCAGTTCCCTTGACTTGACTCAAGCTTGAGAACTCAGCACCATTATCAAAAGTAATGGTTTTAAAGTGCTCGGTTCCATAGTCATATAAGGTATTCTGGAGGGCTTTCAAGCAAGTGTCGGCATGATAATTGGGAAGTTTAACGATGATCTCTAAGCGACTAACACGTTCAGTCAAAGTCATTAATGCTGGCTCAGATTCAACCCGTTTGCCTTTGACCAAGTCACCTTCCCAGTGTCCAAGCTCTTGACGCGCTTGAACCATGGCGGGACGCTCTTCGATTGAATGGCCCAGATTTTTCTTATTGATTCGATGATGCTTTGCCCCGGGGCATTTAATCCGGCGACGTAGTTTAGCTGGTAGGTCTGAATTGCGGATAGCTAAACGCTGGTCATCAATATACCGGTACACCGTCGGTGTTGAGGGGCAGACAAGCCTTGGGTGATCAGTCTTGAATTGGTGGACAAAAGTATCCACACTATGCATCCTGGGACGCGCTTTTAAAGCTGTCACCAAAGCATTACAGAAGGTTTGACAATGATCAAAGAGTCCACGATAACAGCTATTTAGTCGGTGCTTACGATAAATTGCTTCACCAGTTTCTGCCAGATATGACTGTTCAAAGATATGAGTACTAGCGTTAATCTGTGTCGTTGTCCCACGTTTTAATTCACGTGAAATCGTGCTGGGATTACGATGAAGGGCCTGGGCAATCCGGCGGATAGACCAATCTAAGTCCCTTAGGGATTCAATTCGACCACGTTCAGCTAAATTGAGTTGGTGATACTGATTAGATATGATATTCTTAATTCGGGTCATGAAGATACCTCTTTCTTGTTTGTGGTGAATTAAGAATAGGTCTTCATGGCCTTTTTGACTAGTCTGAATAAAGAACTGGTCTATTAGAGCAGGTGTTGCACTTCAATTTTAAATCGAGGCATTTTTTATTTGTCCAAAAATCGTGTAAAAATTCATTTCAGGGTGGTTTAAAAACATCAGAAATTTAATTCAAAAAGTCAAACACCGGTGATGAAAATTTTTTTCGACTAGACAGAGGGTAGTGATTTTAATGAACCAAATATGGGTACATGTTTATCGCCTGTATTGAATAAATATTTACTATTTCAAGCATTTATTTAGTGAAGGCCTGACACGTCTAGCTTAAAAAATTCACAGGTGCTAAAACTTTTTTCATGTTTTTCAGTATTGTTTGATATAGGACATTGTTTCCGATCTGTGTAAGCGCTATGCTAAATACGTGAAAACACTTTCAAAATTGGAGGGATGTTGAATGGCAATCGTAGTTTCTGCGCTTAAAGAGGCCGATGGCGAGAATCGTGTCGCAATGACACCTGACATCGTTAGTCGATTAGTTAAGAGCAACTATGAAGTTTTAATTGAACAGGGCGCCGGGGTAAACGCGTTCTACCCAGATGACGCCTACACCAAAGCTGGTGCAAAGGTTGTTAGTCGGGATGAGGCCATCAGTCAGGCTAGTATCATTGCCATGATTGACAAGCCAAGCGCCGCAACAATTCAGCAGTTAAAGGCAGGTCAGGCAATTATTGGCTTGCTGGCACCTTTGACTGATCAGGACACGGTGAAGGCACTCGCTGAAAAAAGGTTAGTGCATTAGCTTTTGAGCTACTGCCACGGACCGTTTCACGTGCGCAAACAATGGATGTGCTCAGTTCACAATCCAGTGTTGCAGGTTACAAAGCAGCCTTATTGGCGGCAGATCGCTTCTCACGTTACTTCCCAATGATGATTACTGCTGCCGGTACCGCTAAACCAGCTAAAGTACTGGTTTTGGGGACTGGTGTTGCTGGATTGCAGGCCATTGGGACAGCCAAACGTTTGGGTGCAGTTGTATCAGGCTATGATGTCCGTCCAGCCTCACGCGGCGAAGTTGAATCACTGGGGGCCACGTTCTTGACGACATCTGTTTCGGGTGCTGGTGAAGGCGGTTATGCTCGTCAATTAACACCTGAAGAAACGCAACAGCAACAGGATGAATTGGCTGGTTTCATTGCCGAGAACAATGTCATCATTACCACGGCGCAAGTGCCTGGTCGTAAGCCACCATTGTTGGTAACTCAAAAATCCGTTGATGAAGCTAAACATGGGACGATCTTTGTTGATTTAGCCGCTAGTGAACTTGGTGGTAACGTTGCTGGTTCAAAACCGGCGACGACGGTAACAACCGACGCCGGGGCGCAAATTATTGGGGCTGGTGACATGGCAAGTCAGTTGCCATCCGCTGCTTCCGATATGTTTGCTAAGAACGTTCAAGCGGTCATTACGTACATTACCAAAGATGACCAGTTGACACTTGATGTAGATGATGACGTTATTGGTGAATTATTGGCTACCAAGGATGGCGAAATTATCAGTAACCGTCTGCGTGGGGCAATGAAGTTGCCAGAACGGAAAGCTGTAGAGGAAACTGTCAGCACTTCAAGCGAGGCTGCCACAGATGGTCAATCTACGTCTAAAAATGATTCGAAAGGAGCTTAGCCGTCATGAGTCAGGAATTATATACCAACTTGGCCATCTTTGTGATGAGTCTGTTAGTTGGATTTGAAGTTATGAGTAAGATTCCGTCAACGTTACAAACGCCCATGATGTCTGGGGCAAACGCCATTCACGGGGTTGTTGTCGTCGGTGCATTTGTGATCGCTGCGGAAGCAAACAGTTGGATCTTTTATATTTTAGCCTTTCTAGGTGCTTTCTTCGCCGCGGTTAACGTGGCTGGTGGTTATACCGTTACAGATCGGATGCTGGGCATGTTTAATCGTCCTAAGAAATCTGCTTCAAAGGAGGATGAGAATAAATGAGTGCGTTAACGACTGTTGCTTCTTTAGTTTATTTGATTTCCGCCGTTTGTTATGTGATTGGTGTGCATTTAATGCGGTCACCGAAAACTGCTCGCCGTGGTAATGGCTTATCTGCAGTTGGGATGTTCTTAGCCGTGATTATGATTGTGATTACTATCATTGCTGAAGGCAAGATTACTGGTACCGGTTGGGTTGTACTGATTCTTGGTCTAGCACTTGGTGTTTGGTACGGGGTTGCCCGTGCACGCAAGGTACCAATGACGGATGTGCCTCAATTGGTTAGTTTGTTCAACGCCGTTGGTGGTGGTGCTGCCGCTGTAATTGGGATCTTCGACTACGCGGTCAAAGCGGGTGGCACACACTTGAGCGTTGCCTTTTCATTACCAGTTTTACTAGATGTTATTATTGGTGGAATTACATTCTCTGGTTCGCTGATTGCGACCGGGAAATTATCTGGTCATGTACCAGGTAAGCCAATTACGTTCCCGGGCGCTCGTCTGGTTAACGTGTTAGTTGTTATTGCTATTTTAGTGGCTGCCTGGTTAATGATTGGTTTGCCAACAAACGTTTGGTTCATGGTGCTCGGTTTAATTGCCAGTTTAGTCTTTGGTCTGTTAATGACCTTGCCAATTGGTGGGGCTGATATGCCGGTTGTTGTGTCACTGTTAAATGCTTTTACTGGGTTGGCAGTTGCGTTCGCTGGGTTTGTTATCGATAACCAAGTATTGATCATTGCTGGGGCATTGGTTGGTGCTGCAGGGACGATCTTGACCTTACAGATGGCTGATGCGATGAATCGTTCAGTTGCCAACATTCTTGCCGGTGGCTTCGGTACGGGTGATAGCAACAGCAGTTCTGCTGCCGATGAAACACCCGTTAATGTTAAAGAAACGTCAGCTGACGATATTGGCTTGCAACTCGCTTATGCTAACAATGTTATGATTGTTCCTGGTTACGGATTGGCTGCTGCTCAAGCGCAACATGAAGTCGCTGAGTTGGCCAAACTGCTGATGGACAATGGCATCAATGTTAATTACGCCATTCACCCAGTTGCTGGGCGGATGCCAGGACATATGAATGTGCTGTTAGCGGATGTTAACGTGCCTTATGACCAGATGAAACAGATGGAAGAAGCAAATTCCATGTTTGAAAACACTGATGTTTCACTTGTTATTGGGGCGAACGATGTTACCAACCCATTGGCTCGCGAAAGTGGTAACGCCATTTCTGGGATGCCGATTCTGGATGTTGATAAGTCGAAGTCCGTGGTTGTTATCAAACGGTCAATGAGCACAGGGTATGCTGGTGTTCAAAACCCACTGTTCTCGATGGATAACACGCAGATGTTCTTCTCCGACGCAAAGAAGGGGCTTGCTGACATCATTGCATCGACTAAAGAGTACATTAATCAGTAAGATGAGTAATTGTTCGTGATGAATAGAAAGACCATTTCGATGGATAAACTTCCATGAGATGGTCCTTTTTATTGCCTTCGATAGAATTTGGCGTAGTTCAATATAACGGGTTAACACTTGTGGTTGAATTCATTAAAAGTTCTTTCAGTTACCAAAATAACTTAAGAGTGTTATGTTGGTGGCGAAGGAAGGCGTTTACATGAGTGAAACAGAGGACTCAACGACTGAACAGTTTAAGGTCAACGAGCACGTGGTATGCAAACGATTCACAGGTTTGCCAAGAAATTTTAAAGGCACAATTGTGAAAGTTTACGATCATGCGGTGCTGTTGAAACTAAACGTAAAGGACTTCACAGCCCGTTACCAATCCACATTAGATGACCTTAACGACAAGGTTGTCATTGCGAAAAAATTAGTCGTACCAACACCAGTTGTATAAGTTTTTGGTGATAAAAGATGTTTATGCTTGCTCTATGGTCTAATTAGGGTTAAAGTATAGTCATTGTATTGATAGTTCGGTAGTAAGTGTACTAGTTCTTTTGAATGACAACCTTTCTCGCCCGGCTTTAGATGCAAAAATTAATTTGCGCAATGCGCATGGAGGTTTCATTCATATGGAACAAGGTACTGTTAAATGGTTTAACGCTGACAAGGGTTACGGCTTTATTACTCGCGAAAACGGTGACGATGTATTCGTTCACTTCTCAGCTATCCAAGGCGACGGCTTCAAGACTTTGGACGAAGGTCAACACGTTTCCTTCGATGTTGAAGACAGCGACCGTGGCCCACAAGCTACAAACGTTAACAAAGACTAATTTTAATAATTAGATTTTAAAGAGCATTCACATTTGTGAATGCTTTTTTTTGTGACCGAGTTTAGAAACTACGATTCCATTTGCTCCTCTTGCTTGAGATCGAATAGCTCATTTTAAAAATAATTCTGCAGTAATACAGGTGTAACGAATGTTTCGATGATAGCTGAGACAACATACAACAAAGGAATAATACTGCACATATCAATTAATAATGTCGACCACTGAATCGCTGGTGGCCATTCAGTCGGATGATAGAGTTGGCGGATTGACTGCTGAATGTATTTAGTAATCTGAGACGCAATACAAAATGTTAATATTTGCGCGGTGATTTCAAATATCCCATGAGGCAGAATACCCAAAAATAAAGTCGCAATTGGGTTGGAACCAATTAGAACTATACCAACAGTTAACGCATTAATGATGGCAAATAGCCAGTAGCAGGGCAGGGGTAAGAAAGCAACGCCAACATAAAACCATGCAAGACCATAATTGCGTTCAAAAAGACTGAGAACATTTTGCCAATTAGTAGATTGTAAAATTAATCCGAACGCTGTTCGGACAAAAAAGATCAGCTTCCTTTAAAATGGTGTTTACAACAAACCCATCTTTTAGGAGCTGATCTTTTGTCTAGTATAACCTATTCCGAACGAATTAAAATCGAAACCTTTTGTGAACTAGGGCTGTCCAATATCCAAATGGGCGTTCGGCTGAACCGATCACCGTCAACAATTTCTTATGAATTATCTCGATGTCAACCTTATCAGGCTGAATTAGCACAAACAGATGCCGAATACAAGCGATCACGATGTGGTCGGAAAACTAAGCTGAGCGATGAGTTAAAGCAAACAATTCTCAACCATTTACATCTAAGCTGGTCACCAGGAATGATTGCTCACGAATTTAAACTAGCGACTAAATCTATTTATAATTGGCTAAATCAGGGGAGAATTGGTTTCTCCTTGAATGATCTACCTGAACATGGCGTACGCCAACGGCGTAACGTTGACCAACGATCCAAATATAATCAATCTTTGGGGCGATCGATTGAACAGCGTCCCATGATGATTAATCAACGTAATCGCATCGGTGATTTTGAACTAGATACCGTCGTTGGCCCTCGTGGGCATAGTAAGGCAGTTTTATTAACTTTAATCGATCGCAAATCACGGTTCCTTTGGGCATATCGGTTAAAGGACCGAACGACAGCGAGTGTTAATGAAGCACTGACTAAGTTCCTAACAACTTTTAATGGACCGGTGCACAGTTTTACTGTGGACCGTGGTACTGAGTTTAGTGGGCTAGTATCATTTGAATCACAATATGGTATTAAGACCTATTACTGTCATGCTTATACGCCAGCTGAACGTGGTAGTAATGAACGCTTTAATCGGAATTTACGTTATTTTTATCCTAAGGGGACTCGTTTTGAGCACATTAGTGCTCAAGATTTAACGACGACGTTACTCCAAATTAACCAGAGACCGCTTAAAATACTTGACTGGAAAACACCGTATCAGGTTATGCTGACCAATTTGTCCAAAAATTCGGATTAAATTTGCAATCTACCAAAAACATTTGGTGGTTGGCAAACTTTCCAATCAGTATCAGACGCAATTATTGGCATCACTGAATTTTTATCGTCAAATTGAGGGATTGCCAACTGTTCACTACGAATTTAATACTAATCAACAAGCCCAAACTGCAGCAGCTGACATGGCTGCCGCTAATAACTTTCAACATGGTTTAAAGGGAATTGAACGACCGGGAGTTGTTAGTTGTCAAGGGCAGTTTAAAAATGTAGGTTTTCGGCAGAAAGAAATGTAGGTTTTCGGCAGTTACTTGAGGCCACGTAATCGGTAAGATTTACCAGTGATCTTCACTACGTGAACATGATGAACCAAGCGATCGAGAATGGCTGCTGTCACAGTTGGGTTCTGGAAAATATCAACCCAAGCGGATAGATCACTATTGCTGGTAATGATCGTTGAATGCTTTTCATAGCGGGCATTGACTAGCTGAAATAAGAGGTTAGCTTCTTGGTGACCAATTGGCAAATACCCAATTTCATCAATAATTAATAGGTCATAGCGCGAATAGCGGCTTAGAGATCGATCAAGCAGTCCTTTTTCGTAAGCTGCTCTCAATCTAATCAACAGCTCATGACAATTAATAAAGAGAACCCGACAGCCCTGTTTACAGGCCTCAATCCCAATACTAATTGCCAAGTGGGTTTTACCGACTCCCGGATTGCCAATAAAGATTAAGTTTTCAGACTTTTCCATAAAAGCCAGATTCTGGAATTCCAGAACCTCTTGGCGATTCATACTGGGTTGAAAGCTAAAATCAAATGTATCTAGGGATTTTGTATTGGGGAACCGAGCACGGCCAATGGCCCGTGCAATCTGACCTTCGTGTCGATTCTGGAGTTCCGAATTAGTTAAATCAATTAGCGCCTCAGTTAATGACAGATTATCAGTGTGAATTTGATCAAGGTAATTCGGCAAGTATTCACGGATTTTGTTTAACCCTAAGCGCTCAAGATTATTTAAAAGAATTTGATTATTAGTGGTCATGGTAGCCTCCTATAAGTTGTCGTAATCAGTCATATGTTCACGAATGTAAGCTGAAATGTCTTCATCTGTCCGCCCTTTAAGCAAATCAGATTTGAGGATATTGAACTGATCTTGGGGGTCATAATTCAGCGAATTGGTAGTTATGGAGTGCGTACGAATTTCTTCTCCGTTATAATAAATGTGAATGCGCTGCTCATCATTGGAGATTTCAACAGCAACCGTACAACCAATGTATCGCGGATCTACTGAGTACTTACATTTGCGGAAATTGATCATGGCCTCCTTCGAAACGACACGGGTAATGTTTTCTTCGAAGTATGGTTCAAGGAGATTAACTGGAACGCGATGAAGGTACTCTTTTTCTTCGTCTAACCATTTCAGGTACGGGACTTCGTCCGTGGCCTGCGAAGTTTCATGATTTAGATCATCTCGGAGCATATGAACTAGTTCGATTAGCTCAGTTCCATCAGCAAATTCAGTATTGTATGGCCGTAAACGTTCAACCGTGCGAGCAAGGGCTTCAACTGCACCTTTAGTTTGTGGTCTGAATGGTCGACAAGCAATTGGTGTGAAACCGGCATCTTTACAGAATTCGTGGAACCGTTCGTTAAAGACAGCGTGGCCAAACTGGGATTTTGTATGATCCACAACGGTTTTCATATTATCAAACCAGATTTCCGTCGGAATACCTCCGGTATGAAGGAAAGCGTCGTGTAAGCAAGAAAAGAGGGTATCTTGGCTCCGATCAAAGGTTAGTGTCATATATTTGAGTTTTGAATAAGGCAATACATACAAGAAAATATTGAATTTAAACAGCTCACCCTCGCTGCTCACTAGGGCCATTTCTTCTTTCCAGTCAACTTGAGCAGAGAGACCAGGGGAATGTTCAATCCGAATGGTAGCTTTCTTAACTCGTTCTCGGCGGGTTTGGCGACAATAATCTTTCACGAGGGTATAGCTGCCGGTAAAGCCCTTCTTCTGGATAAATTTAAAAATTGAAGCAGCCGAACAATTTAGTTCAAGCTTTGAATCGATGGTTTGCTTGAATGGATCCAGTAAACTTGGCCGTTTCGGTCGACCACTTGGTCGGCCCTTAAGTCCAGCTTTGACTTCCTCATAGGCTTTCTTAACGGTTCGATAATCAACATTATATTGCCGGGCAATCTCGGCGAAGTTAGGCTTAATATTTTCAGTCACGTAAATCGTCACTCCTTCTCTTAAATCACGTCTCACATCAAATTCCTCCTACACTCTGATGTGATTCATGATACAAAAAATGTAGGAAAACCAACAGTTCTAACCTGCCGTTTTCCTACATTTTACGGGTGCCTTTTACAGTTAGTCAGCAACAGTGGCACGAAGGTCAGCAAATCACCCTTAATAGCAATATTGGTGAAATGAACGTGCCGGAGCGTCTTGATGCAACTATGGGCAATTACATACGTGACAATTTCAATGTGGAGGGCAACAACACTGGTCATCGTGCGTGGCTGTTGTCTCCGATTATCCATAGCGTTGGCATAGGCGTCGCGCATCGTCCTAACGCGACGTTTGCCTACAGTGATATTTATTTTACGGATCAGGCACAACGAGCCGTCACGCCTAATCGCGCTGTCGTAATCAACTATCCGACCGCTGGTGTTTTTCCGAGAGAGCTTTTAACAAGTGACGTTAAAAATCGTCCCGTTTATTGGTCAAGTGCTTTCACCATGGAACAAGGGACAACAGGCAGGGTTCAAGTACGGGTCACTGACTTAACTGCCAAACGGACGGTTAACGCATCTCACGTCAATCTTGATCGTACGAATCATTTTGGCCAGTTTGCATCAATCATTACTTACCGGCCATCTTTAAAGATTGTAAATGGTCACAAGTATCGTGTTCGTTTGACGGGGCTAACTCAGTATCCTAAGGGTTATCAGTATCAATTTAAGCCATTTTCACTTGCCCATGGTGCTTCACATTAAACGTAAAAAAAGGTATCAACCTCTGACTTCCAATTAAATGGGATGACGGAGGCTGGTACCTTTTTTGATAATGCGTTCAGTAAGCTATTAAAAACTACTGAGCAAGTCCTGCATTTTATTAACAATTCCGTTAACGCCACTATCTTTTAGTGTACTGCTAGCATCAGAAGGGCTGGAACTATTTTCTAGATCACCGACTGTGGTCGACAGCTTATTTAGTTGAGAGGACATGGCACCACGAACGACAGAGTTCGAATTTCCTTGTTGCACTTGTTGCTGGAGATCTGAAACTTGTTGCTGAAGAGAGGAAATCGTGGACTCATATTGTGCTCGATCGTTACTATCTTTGTAGTCATTAACCGCTTGTTGAGTATTTTTAACGACGGTAGTCATTTCTTTGACTTGCGATTTTAAACTACCAACCTTGTTAGATAAGCTGCTGTTTTGAGAGGTTAAGGATGCTTGTTGCGATGAGGCAGCGGCAGATGATTCAGCAGCCTTAGAAGATGCCTCGGCGCTGCTAGCTGCCGCTGCAGAGGAACTGGCAGCCAGACTGGAAGAAGAAGCCTCTGCTGCCTGATTTGCGGCATTTTGGTGAGCGGAAACACCCCAAATGATGAGCACCAGTACTAAAAGTGCAGCGACGCCTCCAATGATCAACCGTTTTGGACGACGACGTTTACTTTTGGGCTGGGTAGCACCTGAAGCAACTTGACTCGCGGCAGCAGACTCTGGTGCGGATTCAACAACAATTGGGGAATGGCCGTCAAGATCGGCCTCCGTATTGACAATGGTCAAAGTGAAGGCAGCACGGCCGACATTTCCCCGGTCGTCCATCACAGCAACGGGTACCTGATGCTGACCTGCGACTGAAAAATCAATATTTTCAAGATTGGCGTTTAAATGGGCGGTTAGGTCTGTGCCTCGACTGTCCATTGCTGTTGCGCCCACAGCTTGCAATAACCGTGCATTCGTGGGCCGATTAATCGCGTCCGTTTTAACAATCCGCAATTGTGGATGAAGAAAGCTAATGCGCGGATCCGAATTATTTTGCATATGAAACTCCTTTTTAAATGGATCGTTTTTATCGAATTAAATGTACTGTTAATGTATCATAGCGTTTTTATTATGAGGTTTAAGTTTAGCCAATCTTGACCAGACTTTAAGCATCTTAACTTTTTTTACAGAATTGTTGAGGGTTGAAAATCTGCGTCAGAGTTGGATAATTTCAACTGTAAAGAAAAACCTCTTGACACCCTAGGTGAGTTTAGATAAACTAGTACACGTTAAGAAATTGAGGGAGGAAATCTCATGTCTGTAAAAATTCGTTTAAAACGTATGGGTTCTAAGAAGCGCCCATTCTACCGTATCGTTGTTGCTGACTCACGTTCACCACGTGACGGCCGTTTCATCGAACAAATTGGTACTTTCAACACTTTGGTTAACCCAGCAGAAGTTAAATTAGATGCTGAATTAGCAATGAAGTGGTTAAACAATGGTGCGCAACCTTCTGACACTGTTAAAAACATCTTCTCACGTGAAGGTATCATGAAGCAGTACCACGAAGCTAAGTTCACTAAGAAGTAAATTCGAGGCGACAATTCATGAGTACGAATCAAAATAATCGTTTATCAGTCGATGCAGTTGCTTCACTAATCCAAACGCTGGTTCAACCACTTGTTTCACATCCTGATGCAGTTTCTGTACAGGCGGAACAAGGGGACCGTTTTATGAATTATTCATTAACGGTTGCGCCCGATGATATTGGTGAAGTTATTGGCCGTCATGGTCAGGTTGCGCAAGCAATTCGCACATTGGTGTACAGCATTCGGACGGTTGACCAACAAAAGGTTCGTTTGATTATTGTTGACGAGAATAAATAAGGGACCTGAGAATGATTATTTCTCGGTCCTTTTTTTATAATATTTATTAGTTAGCTGTGAGAACATCACTTATATTTAGCTATAGAGTGTTTGCTGTCGCACGTTAAATGTTAAGGAGATTGGAATGGCATTTTACACCATTGGTAAAATTGTAAATACACAAGGTCTGAAGGGAGAACTTCGGGTTATCTCCAGTACTGATTTTCCAAAGTCACGTTTTAAGGTTGGCAGTCAGGTTTACGTCACGGCACAAACGCCGGGTGCGCATCAAGAAAAATTAACCATCGCCTCCTCAAGACCCCACAAAAGTTTTATCCTCATTACTTTTACAGGAATGAACGATATTAATTTGGTTGAAAAATATAAGGGCGCTGATCTGTATGTTACGGAAGATCAGCAGCAAAAATTGCCTGAAGGTCAATATTATTACCGCGAAATTATTGGGCTTCATGTTATTGACGAACATCAACAAGATCTTGGCACGATTTCTGAAATTATGGCGCCTGGTGCAAATGATGTCTGGGTGGTTAAGCGACAAGGTAAGTCTGACTTGTTATTACCCGTGATTGATCAAGTTGTTAAAGATGTCGACATCGCTAATGGTGTCGTTCATATCGAAATGATGGCGGGGTTGGACAGCGATGAGAATTGATATTTTAAGTCTCTTTCCAGACATGTTTAGTGGGCCATTAACTGAGTCCATCGTTGGTAAGGCTGTTGATAAAGGAATTCTAGATATCAACGTGACTGATTTTCGTCAGTTTACGACGGATAAACATCATCATGTTGATGATACGCCTTATGGTGGTGGCGCTGGTATGTTATTAATGCCGCAGCCGATTTTTGATGCCATGGATCATGTTGAACAAGAAGCGGGTGATCGAGGGCGCGTGATTTTACTCGACCCGGCTGGCGTTCCTTTTACCGAGCACGTTGCGGAAGACTTTTCTAAGGAGTCACATTTAACATTTATTTGTGGTCATTATGAAGGCTATGACGAACGAATTCGTCATTTAGTCACCGATGAAGTGTCCCTAGGTGATTACGTACTAACCGGTGGGGAGCTTGGCGCTATGGTTATGATTGATGCAACAGTTCGGTTGATTCCTGACGTGTTGGGAAATACGGATTCAGCGCCCGGAGATTCGTTTAGTAACGGTTTGTTGGAGTATCCGCAGTACACACGTCCCGCAGATTTTAGAGGCATGAAGGTGCCTGAGGTGCTGACAAACGGTAATCATCAACTGATTGATCAGTGGCGTGAAGCAGAGTCCTTGCGAAGGACCTATCAACGGCGACCAGACCTGCTTGATAATGCCGAATTGACGGTTGCGCAACGTCGTTTATTAGCCGATGTCATTGACGAAGAAACGCGGGGCTAAGTGCGTTTGATAAGTTTGCGGCATTACCTGGTCCGCAGAATTCATTAATTCTGTAAAGGAAAATGCCTTTACAAATGCGCTTGTTCTATGGTAATCTAATTTGTGGCTTTGAGCCCAATACTACCAATATTCCGCTGGCGGGATGCCCGTTTATGAATTTTGAGTGAAAGGAAGTTCTCACATTATGAGACAGAACCAATTAATTGAAAAGATCACCGCAGGGCAACTTCGCGATGACATGCCAGATTTCCGTGCCGGCGATACTGTTCGTGTATTCGCACGAATTGTTGAAGGTACTCGCGAACGTATCCAGTTATTCGAAGGTGTTGTTGTTAAGCGCCGCGGTGCTGGTATTTCCGCAACGTACACTGTTCGTAAGATCAGTAACGGGATTGGTGTGGAACGGACATTCCCAGTTAACTCACCACGAGTTGACCACGTTGAAGTAACTCGCCATGGCCGTGTTCGTCGTAGTAAGCTTTACTACTTACGTGCATTGCATGGTAAGGCAGCCCGGATCAAGGAAGCACGTCGTTAAGATTTGCGATTTGAGCCAAACGTCATTTGTCTTCGGACAGGTGGCGTTTTTTGCTGGCTTAATTATTGATTTTCAAAAATACTAAAAAACCACCAGCATTACCGTTAGCGCGTCGAAAAGGACAATACCAATGGCAATGATGGTGGTTTTTATTTATTGACTAAAATTGTTTAGTCGGTGGTGTGATGTTCCCGGTTTGCATAAAAAGCCCAGGCAATACAGCCAAAAATCAGTGGACCGGCAACAGTCGCAATGGCAGTTACCCAGTCCTTTTCCAAAAATGGTTGCAGAATGGAGAAACCAATTCCGATGCTTAACGTTACCATCACAACAGTAACAACGAATATCATCCAGCGATGTGAATGGTAAGCGACAAACGGTCGTGGACGGTCTTCTCTCTTGAAATAGGGAAAGGCACCTACCAAGAAGAGGTAAGGCAAGGTTGTTGACACATTACTCATTGACGTCAGCACATTATAGAAGAATTTAGCATCTTTGTGGGTGAGCACAGACACTAATGAAATTCCTGCGATAAAAATGACAACTGCGGTAGCTTGCATCCACATCGCGAATTCTGGCATATCATGCTTGTTCAAACGGGTCATTTTCTTAGGCCAAAGTTCTTTGGGTGAACCTAAAATAAAGGATTTTAGAGGTGAGTATATGAGGACGAAGAAAGAGCCTAAATAAGCTAAGAACATACTAATTCCGGCAAAACGTGAAAATACCTCGCCCAAAATATGAGCACTAGAAGCTGATAGACCGATTGAGAGGCCAAGAATATCCCCTAGGTTCTCCATTAAGACATAAGTAATGTTACCCAAATTAACGTTCCCGTGGGCAATCACCATACTCCAGTTGGTTGAAATTCCCCATAAAAAGATGGTAAGCGAGTAGCTAATCCCAATGACAATGGTGCCAATCAAGATGCCCCGAGGAAATGTTTTTTCAGGTTTGTCCAGTGAGTCAGTAACCCCACCAATGGATTCCAAACCACCGTAAGCAAAGATGGCATAAATGACAAAGCTAATCATCGCAATGGGCGATTGGAATTGTGGATTTGGTGAAGTGGCAAAGTCGGATAAATGGTTAACTGGTTGGGCTAGTGCAAAATGATTAGCGATTAAAATGATGAGGCTAGCAAGTACTAAAATCACGTTAAGCGCCATAATGGCAATGCCACCAACCGATGAAACCTTAGCGATGAAGGACATTCCACGTGAAGCTGCCCAGGTAATGGCAATGATCCACAGACAGGCAAGTAGGCCAACTGTTAACGTTGAGTTCAAGCCTAGAAAATGCCAATTATTCGTGGTGTCGTGACCGCTAATGATGGTTGAAAGAGTGATCCAAACTTTTTGTGAAATCATGACTTGCCAGATGATCCATGCAGATAGCCAGATGAAGGTTGCAATGAAGGACCATTTTTCACTAATTGACGCGTCCAGCCATGAATAAATGCCACCCTTTGATTCCTTCAACGAGGAACCGTATTCGGCAAACATTAAACCACTGGGCAGAAAGAATAACAGCGCGCCCAGTAAATACCAGAAGATTGCGCCGTAGCCCATTTGTTCAAAGGCTGCCGGAGTGTTCCCAAAACCAAAAATAGTGGTGAAAATCATTAAGACTAATGCCCCAAGTGACAGGGTCTTTTTCTTTTCCATTTGTATTTACTTCCTCAATATCATTGCCAGTGAAAAACCGCCCGTACTGGTGTGAATGTAATATTTTATAGATTTTCGTCTGTGTTAAAGTTTAGAGGCGAAAAATCAGTGCTGTTGGTGATAAGGTCGCTGATTAGGCTTGTATACGTGTCTAAAGCTTGTTTGGCACATTCGGCGTTGCTATCAGTCAGATATTGAATCAATGCGTCACTGCTTAATTTGAGGGCCTTAGCATCGCTTTCGCGGAGGTGCACCCCGAGATCTGCTTGTAGTTTAAGCTGAGCTTGACGATAAGGCGTTTCAAAGTGACGGTAATGAGCGTCAAGCAGCACGCTAGCCAGCTTAAACGTCCAGTAAGCACTGTTGGCGGCGTACTTGCCCTGTCCACGTTGGTACGCTAATGGCGTGCTGTTAATGGCTGTGTAAAAAGGAACATAATTACTTTGAGCCGCAACGCCCATTGCCAACCACTGAACACCGGCCATGGCTGAAGGAACACTCGGCCGAAGCTGGAGGACATGGGATTCTTGTGTTTTGGCTAAGCTAATTGGACGAAAGGCGTGTTTGTGCGTTGCTTCGCGGCCAACTGGATCATATTCGGTGCCTTCGTAATGATTACTGAGAAAAGCTTCTGCGTCATTAACCGAAAGACGTTTGCTAGCGTAACGAATAAAAGGCAATTCTTCATCGGTTGGTGACTGATCAATTTCTGGATTAAACATTTTTTGACCGATCCAAACGCGGGGGGTGTTGTACATTTCGTCACTCACACCTGTTGTGCCAAAAATATGGCGGAAGTTAAAGCCGTTAGCATCAGGATTGAGATGATGTTGCTGGACAAAGTCTTCAATCCCATCAGCAAACATAAAGTTATCATGATCGGTAAAATCGATTTGTTGAATGGCCAACTGATTGGCAACGACTGCATAGCCATCATCCGGAATTCGTTGAGCCACCCACTGATGGCCGGCACCGGTTTCTAAATACCAGGCTTCATGTAAATCTGCAAACAGAATACCGTTTGTCTCTGCCGTGCCATAAGTTTCGACTAACTTGCCCAGTCGTTGAACGCCTTCTCTAGCCGAGGTAACGTAAGGAAGCACCACAGTAACCATTGCCTCTTCCTGAATGCCGTCAGCAACTAAGGGGTCAGCTGCCAGAACGAGAGCGTTAGAATAAGCACTTTCCGTCGCAGACATGGCCACATTTGCCTCATTAATACCATCTTCCTCAAAAAGACCATACTTTGTCGTCCATTCAGGAGTCGCGGTATAACGCATTGCCGTCTTCGGCAGTGGCATCGTAAAGCCATTATCCTTTGACTTAAACTGTTGCGTCTCACTAAATGTTTGAGCGGGGTGAACGACAAAGTGCTTTGGCCAGGAAGCTTTGCTGTCCTCATTACGGCCGATCATCACGGAACCGTCCGTTGAAGCGGAACGACCAATTAAAATACTTGTACATGCCGATGGTCTTCTGGTGTCATCTATTTGCATCAAGGATGCCTCTCTTTCAATCAATCTGAAACATTATGAATAAAATTACAAAAACACAATGAATAAATTGTAGCAGAAAAGAGAAAACAGGTGCGAAAAGGTGACCGATTTTAAGCGGTTTCATCGCATTTTCTCATCAAACGTTTGTAAGAATGACATTTTTGTGAAGATAGCTGCCAAATTAGCTTCAACTTGTGGTCATAAACGTCACGATTGTGGTTTAATTATGGTCATTGAGAGCAAAAAGAAAGGATTCCCCAAAATGACACGATGGAATGATGAAAACCCGTTTATCAAGATTGTAATTTTATTATTTTCGGCCGTATGCTGTGCCGTTGCGCTGAATGTTTTTTTGATTCCTAGTAATATTTTTGCTGGCGGACTCAATGGGATTGCACAGTTATTGCACTGGGGACTTAAATTTACTGGTGCAGATATTTCAACTGGTTGGTTTATCCTAGCTTTTAACCTCCCAATCGGCATCATGGGATGGCGCAAAATTGGGCCGCGTTTTACGGCTTGGAGCTTTGCTAATGCCATTGTGACATCTGTGCTGGCAATTGTAATCCCTGAGGTGAGCGTCTCTCATAATGCATTGCTAAATGCATTGTTTGGTGGCATTTTGACTGGTATTGGCATTGGTTTCCCATTTCGGTTTGGATTTTCAACCGGCGGCATGGATATCATTGCCATGGTTTTGCAAAAAACGACTGGCCGATCAATAGGGACCCTGACGATGATGCTCAATTCGGGGATCATTGCTGTTGCCGGTTTCTTCATCGGTTGGGAAAATGCGCCATTTACGATTATTACTATCTACGCAACCTCACGAATGGTCGATACAATTCATACACGTCATCAGAAGATGACTGCTCTTATTGTGACGAACCGGCCGGATGAATTAATCGCAGCGTTGCGAGAACATCTTTTCCGCGGTGTCACAGTTTTACCCTCGCGTGGCGCCTTTTCGAATCGTGACAATTCGACATTAATGATCGTCATTTCACGTTATGAATTGTACGATTTGCAAACGACCGTTAAGGAAACAGATCCAGACAGTTTTATGAACCTGGTTGCAACGGTTGATATTGCAGGTAACTTTTTTGATGAAGATAAGCAGGCAGAATTAAGGCAATCGTCAAAACAGGGGTAACAGATGCCTAAAAGTTTGCTAAACTTATCTTTGTTTGGTGGAACGTGTTCAAAAATTCGAATCTTGTCAATGAATGGAGTTGCGACATGAACGACGAGCAGTACATGATGGCGATTGACCAGGGAACGACTAGTAGTCGGGCCATGATTTTCAATCATCAAGGACAGATTGTAGGAAAAGCTCAGAAAGAGTTTCCACAATACTTTCCGCAACCGGGATGGGTGGAACACGATCCCGAGGAAATCTGGAGTAGTGTTCAATCAGTGATGGCAGATGCCTTGATTCAGGCACACCTTGCCCCATACAAAATCCGGGGAATTGGGATTACCAATCAGCGTGAAACAACCATTATTTGGGATCGCAAAACGGGGAAGCCCGTTTATCACGCCATCGTTTGGCAGTCGAAACAGACGACCAGCATTACAGAACAATGGCAAAAAGCCGGGTTGACTGAGACAATTCGTCAAAGGACCGGGCTTGTGGTAGATGCTTATTTTTCTGCTTCTAAAATCAAGTGGTTACTGGATAATGTGCCAGGTTGTCGTGAACGCGCAGAAGCTGGTGACCTACTGTTTGGCACCATTGATACATGGCTGTTGTGGAAGCTGACTGGTGGTAAGGTTCATGCGACAGACTATACAAACGCCAGTCGAACAATGCTGTTCAACATTCATGATTTGAAGTGGGATGTCGATTTGTTAAAGGCTTTTGATATTCCAGCTGAGTTATTGCCTGAAGTGCGAAGCTCGTCGGAAATATACGGCTATACGGCAAATTACACCATGTCAGGTGTGTCGGTGCCAATTTGTGGTATTGCAGGCGATCAGCAGGCGGCACTCTTTGGTCAAACGGCTTTTGACAAGGGCAACGTCAAAAATACTTATGGCACTGGCGCTTTTATTGTTATGAACATTGGTCAACAACCTACGCTATCGACTAAGGGGTTACTGACGACAATTGCCTATGGTTTAAATGGTGAAGTAACTTATGCCCTTGAGGGGTCAATATTTGTTGCTGGTTCAGCGGTTCAGTGGTTGCGAGACGGAATGAAGCTGGTTCAAGACGCTGGGGATTCTGAAGCAATGGCCATGGCGGCGGATCCAGATGATCATATTTACGTGGTACCGGCGTTTACAGGATTAGGTGCGCCATATTGGGATCAAGAACTGCGTGGCGCCGTGTTTGGACTCACACGTGGTACAACCCGTGAACAGTTTGTGCGAGCAACATTGCAGGCAATTGCGTACCAAACTCGCGACGTGGTCGATACAATGGCTGGTGACACCGGTTTGAAAATTGACACATTGCATGTTGATGGTGGTGCATCCAAGAATGACTATTTGATGCAATTTCAAGCTGACATTCTAAATACAACCATCAAACGTGCCAAGATTAATGAAACGACAGCGCTCGGAGCAGCTTTCCTAGCTGGGCTAGCGATTGGCTTTTGGGAAGATCAGGATGAGTTGCGTCGTTTGTATATGACCGGCGACCAGTTTGAACCACAAATGCCGGAAGATAAACGTAACCAACTTTATCATGGCTGGCAGGTCGCCATTAAAGCCGCCCAAGCGTTTGAACAATAATCGCTTTCGCATGAAAAAGAAAGCTAACAACAGTAAATTATTAAAACGTATTAAAACACGCCAGGAATGACGTGAAAAACTTTACCGTGTGAAGCGTCCATGCTTGATTGACACTACCAAAAACGGGCACAATGGAATACGGATTTTATTTAGTTCAATCAAGTTAATGATGGCGGTTAAAAATATACATTAGGTTAGAGGATTGATTCATGAAAACTCAAAATTACACAAAGGGTATTCTGTGGGCAGCCTTTGCTTCCACAATGTGGGGGATTTCAGGCACGATCTTACAGTTTATTTCTCAAACGCAGAATATCCCAGCAACCTGGTTTTTATCGGTGCGGACGCTTGGGGCCGGCGTTATTTTGCTATTAATTAGTTGGTTTCGCGAAGGTCGTCACATTTTTGACCTCTTTAAATCGTGGCGCCTGATAGGCTGGCTGTTCGCTTATGCACTGATTGGACTAATGGCAAACTTATTCACCTTTTACATGAGTATTAAAACTGGTAATGCAGCTTCGGCCACTATCTTACAGTACTTAAGTCCTCTGTTTATTGTGCTAGGGGCCTTAGTCTTCAAACATGAACGGCCGTTAAGAACTGACTTAATTGCGTTTGGGATTGCATTGGTAGGTGTTTTCTTAGCAATCACAAAGGGCAATATCCATTCTCTGGCGGTACCGATGAACTCAATTATTTGGGGTGTATTAGCGGGCGTCACGGCGGCATGCTATGTGGTGTTACCAAGGGAAATCGTTGCCAAACATTCACCATTTGTAGTCCTTGGCTGGGGGATGTTTATCAGCGGTGTGCTATTTAATTTATGGCATCCATTTTGGAGTCACACGCCGGTCATTACTGGTAAGCTGGTATTATCTATTAGTGCTGTTATTCTCGTTGGCACCATCTTCGCATTCTCATCATTGCTGTACAGTTTAAACTTTGCGCCCTCAGCAGTAATTAGCATTGTTGATGCGCTGCAGCCAGTTGTTACTTTTATCCTGAGCATCATTTTCTTTCATCTGCAGATCAGTGTGATGGAAGTGATTGGTTCCATCCTGGTGGTCGTAGCCGTATACCTGTTACAAAGAATGGGTAGCAGTGCAACGTGATTGCTACTGCATGTCTTATTCTGACAGGATAGTGCATTATACATTCGTTTTAAATGTATAATGCAACTACTGACTTTCTTATTTAAAAAATCAAAAAAGATGCTTCCTTTTGTGGAAACATCTTTTTTATATTGTGATTTAATTGCTAGTATTGAATGGAATTTACATTTTTTTAATAACGCGGTAACGTTTGCCATCCTTAGGATCATCTGTTTGATCAACTTTATCAAACAGGACGTATGGTTTACCATCCGTCTCTGAGACAATAAACAGGGCGTGCGGGTGTTTATGTTTGTAAATCTGAGCGCTCTGATATACCGCGTTATAATCATGAGCATTGGCAATCGCATCACCAGGATTGAAAAGAACATGTTCTTCAGTCATCAGCAAGACCTCCTTTGAGGTAAAAAATGATTACCATCATCATGCTCGCAGGCGCCGCAAAAAGCAATTATTCAGCTTTCGCGAGGGCGACTGGTAGATTGAGATAATCGAGTAGGTAGTGAGCCAAACCGTCATGATCGTTGTCTAACGGTGTCACATCCTGAGCGATAGCTTTAAGATCGTCGATGCCGTTAGCCATAGCAACACCCCAACCGGCATAATTAATCATGGCGTGATCATTGCCTTCATCGCCAAATGCAATAATGTCATTTCGGTCAATATGATAGGTTTGAGCTAAAAACTCAAGACCTGTGGCTTTCTCAACCCCTTTGTGGGCGACTTCTAATACGGGCCAACGACCACCCCAAACATTCATATCAATGTGATCGCCATACCTGGCAGTAATATTGTGAATCAGTTGGTCACGGTGTTGTTCACTGAAGTAAAGAGTGAGCGCAGTTGGATCAGTCGTTAAGTTTCGCGCGTTGAGAATTTGTTGTGGTTGCAGAATGGTTGGGAAAAAGTCAATTGTGCCATCACTCGCATGATTGGCCCATACATTTGTTTTGTTTTCTGCAGCAATCGTCTCAATTCCAAGCGATGATTGATGTGCTAGAAGATCTAATGCAATGTCCCGATCAATGGTGTATTGGTACTCATGTTGCCATTGATGGTGCGGTAAATGGCCAAGTGAGCCATTAAAGTTGATCATTGCACTATGCAAGCCGAGTTCATCGTAGTATTGACGTGAGATACGATAAGGCCGGCCAGTGACGATACTAACGATGTGGCCACTAGCAACAGCTGTTTGTAAAACCTGCTTTGTAAACGGTGAAATAGCAGATTGGTTATTTAAGGTTGTACCATCCAGATCGATGGCAATAAGCTTGCGATTCACGAAATCATCTCCCTTAGACGATTTTTTCGTCCAAAAATATCTTCGTTCTAATTTACCTTATTCATTTGGGTTCTGCAAGTTTGCTAAGAAACTCATCTGTAACCCTGTGATTCATGGCGATAACGTGACGTACTAAAGATTTCGGTGTAAACTGATGCGAGTGTTTTAAAACGGTTATGGAGGGAACAAAATGGAGTTACCGGCGGGTTTTGCCGAGAAATATTCAACATTAATGGATGAAAGCGAGGCAAAGGACTTTTTAGCCAGCTTCGATCAGCCGATCCACCAAGGGTTTCGTGTTAATCCGCTAAAGGCTAGCGCGGTTCCAGAAAACGTTTCACTAAACCATCCTACAGGGATTCCTACAGGCTATTACGGGCATGTTAGTGGTCATACGCCTGCACATACGACGGGAGTGGTGTATAACCAAGAACCTTCTGCCACTTATGTTGGGGCAGTGGTGGATGCCCAACCGGGAGAACGGATTCTTGACCTGTGTGCAGCACCAGGTGGCAAATCAACTCAAATTGCTGCCGGATTACAACAGCAAGGGTTATTAATTACAAATGAAATTTTTGCTAAACGTGCAGCCGTGTTAGCGGAAAACATGGAGCGCTTTGGTGTTGCCAATGCAGTTGTTATGAACGAAACACCTGCTCATCTTTCAAAACAGTTAGCCAACTTTTTTGATAAGGTCGTGGTGGATGCACCGTGTTCTGGAGAAGGCATGTTTCGTAAAGATCCAGACGCAGTTCAGTACTGGACGCCTGACTATCCGTTTGAGTGTGCCACGCGTCAGCGAGAAATTTTGACTGAAGCTGTCAAGATGGTACGACCAGGAGGCCAACTCATCTATTCGACGTGCACGTTCGCACCAGAGGAAGATGAGCAAATGATGGCGTGGGTATTGACGTCATTCCCGGATTTTGAACTGGTTTCATTGCCGAAACTGCCTGGTTTGGAAGCGGCTCGGCCACAATGGGCCAATAATGATCCTGAACTTAGTAAGGCAGGTCGGCTGTTTCCACACCACATGGATGGCGAAGGTCACTTTATTGCTAAATTGATGCGTCGTTCGAGTAAGACAAACATCACCCATAAACCAGCGAGATTGCCAAAACCTGACGCAAACGAGGTTAAGCTATGGCAGGCATTTGAGCAACAACACTTTACTCAGCCAATTACGGCTGGGCAATCATTGACTGTATTTGGTGCTCAATTGTATGCTGTTCCTGCGTTAACGCCAGATCTCGGTAAACTGAAGGTATTGCGGCCTGGCCTTCATCTGGGCACGTTAAAGAAAAACCGGTTTGAGCCAGCGTTTGCGTTAGCACTTGCCACGCATCCGGATCAGTATCGGCCAACAGTGGCATTGACCCAAGCTCAATGGGCACAGTTTGTTCACGGTGACACCGTGACATTAGAAGACCCAACTGAAAATGGATGGACACTAGCGACCATCAACGGCAACGGTATTGGTTTCGGCAAGGTGGTCGGTCAGACACTTAAGAACGGTTACCCTAAAGGATTACGTTTTCTAGTGAAAACTGATTAATTAACAGGTTTAGTGTTAAATCAATTCAACAGCTAATAAAAAATGTTCAGTCTCAAACGGACTGAACATTTTTTATACGACTCATCTTTGCTATTGTTGTTTTAAGTTTCGCTGCTGACAATAATTCATTAGGGCGGGGGATAGAACTGTTTTTACAGTTCGTAAATCGGCCGTTGTGCGTGATCCCGTTAACGCGTACAGTGAGCGTAAATCACTTTGCCAATTTTTAATGTACGTATGCAGGGTCTCTTCATCATGGGTCATGAGAATACGCAAAAAGTGGCCAGCTACACCAACTGCGTTTGCCCCTAAGATTAACGCTTTTAAGACATCCAATGGGGTTCTCACGCCGCCTGAGGCAGCAATTTGCATATCGGATACTGCTTTTGCTTCCAGAAGAGATTGAACGGTCGTTTGTCCCCAGTTAGATAAATAGCCCAGTTCTTGATGATGGCGGCGCTCATTTTCAATCCGAGCAAAGTTAGTACCGCCACGGCCACTGACATTAATGTATTGAACACCCATCTGCTTTAAAGTGTTAATGGTTTCCTGGCTCATGCCGAAACCAACTTCTTTAACAATAACAGGGACGGACAAGCCGTTAATAATTTCGGTAATGTGGTCGCGCCAGCGCAAATCCCGATCACCTTCAGGCATAATTAGTTCTTGCGCACTGTTGATGTGTAATTCCAATGCATCGGCAGCAACCATGTCGACTAATCGCTGTGCATCGTCAAGTGAGTGACCAGCACCAATATTTGCGAAAATTTGGCCGTGCGGATTTATCTTTCGAACAATGGTGAAGGTTGACACAGCTGCAGGTTCCTTTAAAGCAATGCTTTGCGAGCCAACTGCCATTGCCACGCCGGTTGCTGCCGCAATTTCAGCGAGTTGGGCATTGATGTGACCGGTTCTCTCAGAGCCGCCAGTCATTGCCTCGATGTAAAATGGTGTCGACAAGGCCAATCCAGCAAAGCGAGTTGACAGATCAACGTTATCAACTTCAATTTCTGGCAAGCTTTGATGAATGATTTGAATATCGTCAAAACCGGCGTCGCTTTTTTCTTGGTATTGTTTTAAAGCAATAGCGAGATGTTCATCCTTACGATGTGCGTGGGCGGATTCAGTTAACTTGCTCATGGCTGGCCTCCTAAATTTTATTTTCAGCAAATTCTGTTATTTTAATCAGTTACAAAGATTTGAGAAATAAAACCGTAGAACCGATAATCGGGTTCTACGGTTCTTAGTTTGAATATGGTGCTCACTTTTATTTTAGAGTGGTTAAACTAAATCCATGACATTGTGAACACTCAATGGCAGGGTAGTGATACCTTGAGTTTCCCAATCCTGCAACAGTGTATCAACGGCCTCGTGCCGATCAATCAAAACGATACCGCAATCACCACCACCAGCACCAGAGGTCTTAGCTGCGCCACCGTGATCTTCAGCAATCGCACATAGGCTATTTAAAGCGACTGTTTCGATCGGAACATGACTGAATGCACTTAAATGTTGCAACAGTTTGCAATTTAAGCGAAGTTCACGTTGGATGATATCGATCGCACCATCTCGAAATCCTTGAATCATCCGGTTTAAACAATCACGGCTTGATTGCAAGAATGTTCTGTATTCGAGTTGATCCATACTTTTAGCCCAGGTGACCTTGTCAACTAAGTGAGATGTTGACGCAGGAGAACCTGTCCAGCCGATTAGCAACCTTAAGTCTGCTGGCGGCGTCAGAAGTTCAACAGACAGTCCAGGCCAGTCAAGGGCTAACAAATCAATTAGCGGTAAATCATCACGTTTGGCCGTTAGCCACTGATGGTCGAATGAATGGTAAGCAATCCAGCCACCGTAAACAGATGCTGCGATATCACCAAGAGACCCGTTACCTTGAACATCCAAATGAGCAATAGCTGCTAATTTAAATAGCGTGTCCTTAGTGATCGGCAGTTGATAAAACTTGCAGAGGGCTTTGACCGTGCCTACCGTAACAGCCGCAGAAGAGCCCAAACCAAACTTTTTGCCATCCTTGCTGTCCAACTGTGAATTTACTGACAGGTGATAGAATTTCAATTCACGTCCGCATGCGCGTGCGTAACTTTCAGTCAGACGAATAGCGGAGAGCAAGTAATGAAAGGGATTATCCCGATTGTCAAACACAAGTTCATCGCCAGCCCGCCGCCAGTTCACTGAAGTTTCTTTGTATTGTTCAGACTCGATTGTGCCGAAGTTTTTACTTTCCTCAATTGTGACAGTTACAAACTGGTTTAGTGCCACAATAATGGCAGGGAACCCCGCTTCAACAACCGCATATTCGCCGGCAATATATAATTTGCCGGGCGCTTTCACGCTAATCAATTAATCATGTCCTTTCAAGACAAAAAATGTGTGCGTTATTCATGTTGAATAGCGCAAACATTGCTCATTTCAAAATTTTATAAATAGGTCAAGCCTGGGCCTGGCTTTGCAACAACCAATTGGTCGTTACCAAATGCTGGCCGTAGATGGTCCAAAATGACGTCAACTTCATCTGCTAGGCAGATAACTTTTACGTTCGGACCTGCGTCCATCGTATAATAGCAGTTCAGACCTATTGAGCGCAAGTCGTTAATTAATTGCATTGCCTTAATGGTATCGCCATTAAAGTATGTGAAAGGCGGTGTGGCACTAAGAGTCGTTGCGTGCATGCACATTGCATTGTGTTCCGCGATTGAACCAACACGGTTTATATCTTTTTTAAGTAATGCGGTCTTCATTGGCTCGATGTCCGCATTTGCTTGCTGAACCCAGTCATTAAAGAACGGTGATGTTTGTGACTGTTTCATGCCGTGACGGCTGCCAATCTTTTTCTCATCTTGTGAGACAACAATGGCAATCATTCGAATTGGCCAGTCAACTTTTTCATCCAACGGCTCAGCAAACGAGCTTTCATCGTCATGACCAGCGTGCCATTGAACGAAACCACCAAAGATCGAACGGGTGGCGGAGCCGGAGCCTCGTCTTGCGAGCTGAGACAGTTCACGTCGGGATAAATTGAGACCGGCAGCTTTAGCAGCGGCCCCAGCCAATGCTGCAAAACCGGATGCAGATGAAGCTAGACCAGCTGTGGTTGGCACGTGGTTACTCGTTTCAATATGAGCAAAGAGGCTGGTGTTAGCACGTTGACGCACCAGATCCATGAATTGACGAATTCGTTGTTGACCATCCGTCGGCAACTTGATTCCGTCTAAAATAATATCATCAGCCGCTAATTGTGCGTCAAACTGAACGCTAGTTGTCGTGTAAAAATGGTCTATTGTCATGGAAATTGAATCATTGGTGGGTAAAATAAGGTGTTCATCTGCTTTGCCCCAGTATTTAACTAACGCAATGTTTGTATGCGCCTTTGCGATTACTGGCGTCTGCGAAATTGTCATATTGCTAATGTCCTATCTTTCGTGCTTTATTCTGATCTTCGTGGTCAGGCTATCGTTGTGTCAATGGTTCGATCCAAGTTGCCACAGCCCCATGCTGTTTCAAGGCATTGGCCACTTTAGCGGCTTGCTCGGCGGTTTGAGTCAGTGCAAACATGCATCCCCCTAGGCCACCACCCGTTAGTTTGGCACCCAATGCGCCTGCATCATTTGCGGCATTAATTAGACGCTGTAGAACAGGGTGATTAACGCCAAGATCGGTTAAGTCCTGCTGAGCAGCTGTCAATGTTTGTCCCAACAGATGAACTTGATCGTGTTGGAGATACTTAGCAGCCGCAGCGGTCAAGGTGCCAAGATGATTGATCAAATGTTGGACGACACCAGGCTGTTCATCATCTTTCAGCAGTTCGCTGACTGAATTAACCGCCATGCTGGTTTGACCTGTTACACCTGTGTCGCCAACAACTAAAAATGCGTTCATGTGAATCGGAAAATGTTTGAGCGGATTACCTTTGACTAACCACACTGGTTGTGTAGAACTAACCGTTGCTGCATCGATGCCAGATGGTGAGCCGTGCGTAATCACTTCCTCAATGTTAACCGTGTCTAATAATAGTTGCGGATCCAGCGCGGTTTCAAAAAAAGCATACACAGCGCGCGTAACGGCGGTCGCAACCGCTGCTGAAGAGCCCATACCACGTTCTTCCGGAATGGCACTATCAATTTTTAAATCAAAGTTTAAAGACAAAGCGTTAAACCGACGCAACAAGCGTTGCAGCAAGACGCGTAATCCCTCAAATTCACCCGGTAAGTCAACCAGTGCCCCCGTAAAGTAGCTACTTATTAAACGTTGACCGCGCGTTGTCTCACTTAATGTAGCGGTTACGGCAACGTTGAGTAAGGGAACAGCTATCGCTGGTTGGTGATGAACAACACTGTGTTCACCAATTAAAATAATCTTTGCATGAGCGCTACCTGTTGCAACACGCATGATGACGTCACTCCTTCGGCATATTTTACGACCATCATCATACCACAGACACAAATGCTTTATCATGCTTAGCGGGTCTTTGCCTACTGCAACAAACAGAGTAGAATGAAACAAGGATCATAATTTCAACATTGGAAACGCTAAGCATATGATGTCAAACCGGTGTTGTCATTATTTAGTAGAAAGGTATTCAGACTTAATGGATAAAGACACAACTTATGCCGTCGTTGATATTGAAACGACTGGCACCAGCGTAAAAGATGGCGATCGCGTCATCCAGATTGGCTGCGCGTTTGTTAAACATGGTAAGGTCGTCAATCAATATAGTACGAAAATAAATCCTGGAAAATCAATTCCAAACGCCATTACACATTTAACCAGCATTACGAATCGCGATGTTGCGAACGCTCCCTTTTTTGATGATATTGCAGCATCCTTTTATGCCATGCTCCAAGGCACAGTCTTTGTTGCGCACAACGTGAACTTTGATTTTCCTTTTTTAAATGCCGAATTTGCTAGGGTGGGGTATCCGGCACTTCAAATCGAGGCAATTGATACGGTGACGCTGACCCAGATTTTATTTCCGACGCTGCCCAGTTTCCGTTTGCGGGATTTGAGCGCTCATTTTCACATTGAGCATGATCAGCCACACACCGCCGACTCAGATGCAGATGCAACGGCTGTTTTGTTAATTAAATTATTGGATAAACTCCATCAGCTACCGATTAATACACTGCGGCAATTGACTAACTTAAACCTGTCATTACCACAGGACACGACAGCAGTCTTCAACGTTGCGTTAGAAGAGGCACGTCATCATCCCAGCAAATTGCCGGCTGGTGAATATGTCCGTGATCGGTTGGTGCTTCATGAAGCCACGCCAATCAAGTCTGTTGATTTGGGTCAGCCACAAGCTTACCCAAAGTCAAAAGCGGCCAAGCAGAAATTATGGGGTTCCAAAATTAGTTGGCGAGATCCGCAAGCCAAAATGATGAATCAAATTTTCAGTAACTACAGTCATGAAAACACTAAAAATTTGATTATTGAGGCGCCGACAGGCATTGGTAAAACGTTGGGGTATGCGGTGCCATTTGCTTACCTATCGCAAACGGGTCAATCGACGGTCATTTCAACCCAAACCACGCTATTGCAAGGCCAGTTTATGCAAGAGACACTGCCACAGTTACAAGAGATGTTACCGTTTGACCTCAATGTGGTGACTGTTAAAGGCAATCAGCACTATCTTGATTTGAATCGGTTTGCAGACACATTGACCGTACCGGAACATTCTCAACAGAGTCAATTTCTTAAAGCACGTATTTTAGTGTGGTTGTTACAAACTGAAACTGGCGACTTAGATGAGTTGCATTTAACGTCATATCGAGCACAACTGTTTGAAGAAGTTTGTCACCGCGGTTTAAAAACCATTAAGCCAAGCGATCCTTTTTATGAGGACGATTATTTACGACGGTTAGACCATCGTATTCGTCAGGCAAACTTGGTTATTGTCAATCACGCATATTTAACGCAGCATGCCGATCAACTGGATACGCTGCTTAATAAGCCATATTTGTTAGTTGATGAGGCCCAGCATTTGCCGGATGTCGCTGTCAATCAACACCGTAATACAGTTCGCTTTCACGATTTGGTGTTACTGTTACACCACGCGCAGGCAAACATTTTTAATCAACACGACCATCATCTGACCGAGATGTTTAGTGAGGATGCTGTTGCCGCAACACAATTGCGGTCCCTGTCTAACACGTTGATTAAATTGGATGCCGATCTAGATCAATTTGGTCACTCAATGTATCGACAATTTTTGCTAAGTGCTCAAGTTAGCGCTCGGGGTCAACGCATCGTCGAACAGCTGATTGATAATCGTCAACTCAAGCAACTAATGAACGATGATAAAGGTGCTTTTACGACACTGATGAACGGCCAAATAGCCTTGACGACGGCGCTGACCAAGTTGCAAAAACGGTTTACGGTTCAATCAAAGAAGTGGCTGAATTCAGATGCAGCGCTGATGCACGAATTTGCCAGCACCGTGGGGCGGATTACGGACTTGTTATCACAACTTGATGCGTTCAAGGCTCAGTTAAATGATCAAGAAACCGCTAATGTTTACTGGTTACGTCAAAATCAATATGGGGATTCGTCAAGCTTGGAACTCAGTGGTGGCTTGTTACTTGCAACTGGTTGGCTCCGTCAAAACGTTTATGCACATTTCAAACAGCCAACATTCACGGGGGCCACGTTATTCACATCCTCCCGAGCTAATTACCTAATTGATCAGCTAGATTTAGATCGGCAAGAAACGGCTACCAAACGCCTTGCTGAACGTTTCGACTATGCATCACAAGCGCGGCTGTTTGTTGCGACAGATGCACCGGCGATTAATCTTAACCATCCGGATGAACAAATTCATTATTGGGCTTCAACGATCGCTAAGCTTGTCCAAACGACCAGCCGTCAAACATTAGTCCTGTTTAATTCATTAGCAGCGGTTAGCGCTGTTTATGAGGCTCTGACGCATGGTTTGCTACCGGAAAACCATACTGTATATGCACAAGGCGTTACCGGTAGCCGTGAGAAAAATTTGAAACGATTTACGACTGAAAATAGTGCCGTTTTGTTGGGAGCTGCCAGTTATTGGGAAGGCATTGACTTACCTAAAGATGCGTTGGAATTAGTTGTCATTACACGGTTACCGTTTGACGCACCGACGGATTTACTGGTTGCCGCGACCAATGCTCAGTTGGAAGCCAAGGGGCACAATCCGTTTTATTCCTCGGCCCTGCCCAAAGCGACCCTACGTTTACGTCAAGGTATTGGCCGGCTGATTCGTACAGACAATGACCGCGGTGTTATTGTCGTGCTAGATCCACGATTGATAACGAAGCGTTACGGTGGCACGATGCAAAAGGCGTTACCAGATGCACTGCCAGTGATCCCCCAAGGAACGGCAGAAATCATCAAACAAACACAAAATTTCTTTAAATGAATAGTAGACCGTTGTTTGATTGGCGATGTTTGCTATAATTAATCAGGTTATTGACATTTTCGTGTTAACAGAACGAATGGAGGTTAGCATGCAGCGAAAACAGCATCAGCAGCGACAGTGGTCACAAATCATTCTATGGACCGTGCTAATCGTGGCCTTTATTGCTGGTAGCGTTGGCATCATTTTTCATGAGGCTTTGAGACCAGCTAAAACTGCTGCGGGACAGACTGTTAGTATTGCACGTCAAAAGGGTATCAGTGATACTGGGGATTTTTTGACTTACAATCGCCAACACACCTATTATTCGGTTAGTGGTCGTAATGCGAAGAATCAAGCGGTTTACGTTGTGGTGGCTAAACAAAACGGACAAACGAAGATTTTGAAGCAGTCCGATGGTACTTCAAAAACAGCAATTCTCCGTCAAGTTTGGCAGAAGAACAATCCTAAAAAGGTGCTGAATATTGGTTTAGGTATTCGCAAGTCAGAACCTGTTTGGGAGGTTACTTACTTAAACCAGAAGGGCAATCTTTGCTACGACTTAATTCGTTTTAAGAATGGCACCACGGTTCAATCCATTCAGAATTTATAATTTTACACAAAAGGGGAAATTTCAGTGGAAACAATCAGCATCATTCACGCACCGGAACACGTCGACGAAAAAGTTCGTATTGGTGTATGGCTTAGCAATAAACGCTCTAGCGGGAAGATTGCATTCTTACAGCTTCGTGACGGAACAGCATTTTTTCAAGGTGTCTTACGAAAAAACGATGTTAGTGAAGAAAAATTTGACGAAGCTAAAGAACTACGCCAAGAAACGAGTTTATATGTAACTGGGACGATTCATGAGGACAGTCGTTCTAAGTTTGGCTACGAAATGGAAATTGAAGATTTCGAAGTCGTTGGCGAAAGCGAAGACTATCCGATTACACCAAAAGAGCACGGCATCGATTTTCTGTTGGATCATCGTCACTTGTGGTTGCGCTCTTCCAAGCCACACGCCTTACTTAAAATCCGTAATGAAGTCATTCGTGCAACGTTTGAATTCTTTAATGAACGTGACTTTATCAAAATCGATGCACCACTGTTGACTGGTTCCGCACCAGAAGGCACGACTGAATTATTTAAAACAGACTATTTTGGTCAGGATGCCTTTCTGTCACAAACTGGTCAACTGTATGAAGAAGCTGCTGCGATGGCGTTTGGCCGGGTATTCTCATTTGGACCTAGTTTTCGGGCAGAAAAATCAAAGACCCGTCGGCATTTGACAGAATTTTGGATGATTGAACCAGAAATGGCGTGGATGCACCAAGAAGACAGCTTGGCCATTCAAGAACAATACATTGCCTTTTTAGTTCAGTCAGTCATTGATAACTGCCAAAGCGAATTAGCCGTTATTGGGCGTGACGTGGAAACGTTGAAGAAGTACACGCGGCTACCATATCCACGGATTTCCTATGACGATGCAATTAAGCTGCTTCAAGAAAACGACTTTGATGTTGACTGGGGCGTTGACTTTGGATCACCTGAAGAAACGTTCCTCGCTAATCACTTTGATCAACCCGTGTTTGTCCTGAACTATCCAAAGGCAATCAAAGCGTTTTACATGAAGCGACACCCAACACGTGATGACGTGGTTATCTGTGCCGACTTGCTCGCACCAGAAGGCTACGGCGAGATTATCGGTGGTTCTGAACGTGATACTGACTTTGATTACTTGCGTGACCGAATCGTGGAATCTGGTCAAGATCCTAAAGACTACGATTGGTACCTTGATTTACGCAAATACGGTAGTGTTCCGCACTCCGGTTTCGGTTTGGGTCTCGAACGGTTCTTAACATGGATTACACTTCAAGATCACTTGCGTGAGACGATTCCATTCCCACGGATGATCAACCGGATTTACCCGTAATTTTAAATGCATTTGCTAAAGTGGTTTTTGTGAGACAATCTCATGAAAACCACTTTTACGTGGGGCGAGCGATGTCAATTGTTTTTAAAATACAGGCTGATTAATCAGTAACAATCCGGATAGTGTTCAGGTGTGATTACTGGTATAGTACAGGAAGAAAAGAAGGTGCACGAATTGGAAAATTTTGCGTCAGCTTTATTGCAGGCAGGTGAAACGACAATCAATAATTTAATCCTGACTCATTATCGCGAATTAAATATGAATAACGAAGAGCTGATTGTGTTTTTACAATATAAACGTTCTTTGGATCGTGGTATTGATTTTCCTGATGCAGAGGCCGTTGCAAACGTAATGGGTACCACTACGGCTGACGTTTATACGCAGCTGGATAATTTGCTCAAGAAAGATTTGTTGTTGATTGAGTCTAAGGCGAATGAGACCGGCAAGCTACGTGATCGGTATGACTTTACACCGCTATACCAAAAGCTGGCTGCTTTACCAGATACACTCAGCGGTGTGCATACAACCACTGCTGCTGTATCTGCGCCTGATTCAAAGTCGGCAAGGGAAGATGTGTTTAACAAAATTGAGGTTGAGTTTGGTCGGCCACTCAGCCCAACAGAGCTTCAAACAATCGCACGTTGGTTTGACGAGGATCATTTCAAACCCGAATTAATTCTAATTGCCTTACGTGAAGCAGTGCTAAACCAAGCTTATAGCTTGCGTTATATTGATCGAATTCTCCTCAGTTGGCGTCAGAAAAATCTAACTTCTGCGGGACAGGTGGAAAAAGAATTGTCACAAAGGCGCACAAGACAGGCCACGCCGCCGACACAGTCGACACCAAAGGGGCCAAGCATTCCTTTATTTAAGGTTTCTGAGCCACCGGCACAATCATAGCAAATGAAAAGGGCACCCCTATTAGTTTTTGACTAAGAGGGGTGCCCTTTTAAAATTGGTTCAAATGTAGTGGTGCAGGTTAGTGACTACTACTTTGGCTATTGTTGCTTTCACTGTTTGATGAACTATTGCTCTCGGAACTGCTACTCGACGAACTTGAGCTAGCGTCATTCGAAGAACTATTGTCATTATTGCCGCCTTGAGTAGCGTTGCTTTCAGACTCGCGGCTGGAAGCGGCGTTATCGGACATGCTTGAACTCGAATTGCTTTCTCGTGAGAAAGAAGAGAAGGAAACCATAGAGGATGAAGATCCAGTGGAGCTACTTTGATCCTTTTCGTTCAGATATTGTTTCCAGTCTGATCCGACTACGGCAAGTTCATCAACGCCGTTATGCCGAACAACTTGAACACTGCTTGGACGAACCCAATTATCATTGGATTGTGTTTGTGCCATGTACATTTGGAGGTTCTTGTAAATGGCCTCTGCGATTGATAACTGTGCTGTTGTCATGTAATGATTTGGTTCATTTGGCTGATCATAACCGGTCCAAACGGAAATGGAGCTGTGCTGCGTATAACCAGAATACCAAGCATCCATAACAGCGCCGTCCGGAATACCTGAAACACTGCTTGGATAGCCTGACTGACCAGTTTTACCGGCCTGATATAAACCAGGAATTTGTGCACCTGGTGCCCACGTCGCTGTTGGCACGCCCTTAAGCATATCCGTCAACATGTAAGCTGTTGCTGAAGTCATCGATCGGTGTGAGGCTACGTCGAACTTGTGGGTAACACCGTCAGCAGTAATGACTTTATTGACTAAATGAGGGGCCCGGTACGTTCCGCCGTTGGCAATGGCACCAAAGGCTGCTGATTCTTGTTCACTGGAAACATAGGCGCCAATCCCATTTGAATATTGTAAGGCTGACTTAAACTTCATGCCGTTTTGCGCCATAAATTCAGTTGCCCGGTTCAAGCCGACTGCTTCCAATGTTCGAATAGCGGGAATGTTACGTGATTCAACTAAGGCTTTACGCATTGTTAAGGAGCCTTGATATTTTTGATCCCAGTCGTTCAGTTGAATGTTAGTGCCCGGATAATTGTACTTAGTGTCCTGAACAGTTTTAAACGTTGGCCATTGTTTGTACTCGATGGCCGGGCCATAATCCATAAATGGTTTGATGGTTGAACCGGAGGACCGATCCGTTTGTGTGGCTCGGTTTAATCCAAAGGCAACGTTTTGTTTTCGGCTACCAATCATGGCTGTGACAGCTCCGGTTTGAGGATCTGTCATCGTGACACCAACTTGAAGCAGGTCACTAGGAAAATCAACGTATTTATCAGTGTTAACGATGTCGTATAACCGTTTCTGAGCGTTCATATTAAGGTTGGTGTAAACCTTAATACCTTCCTTATAAGGGTTGTAACCCTTCTTTTCAACTTCTTTGATAACTTGTTGAAGATAAGCATCGAAAATTTTATCATTTGAATCTGTGCCATTAACAGTATGGTTAACGGACAATCCCGAAGAAATCGGGGTGCTCAGGCCATCGGTTAGTTGTTGCTTAGTGATAACTTTGTTTTCATACATTGCCCGCAGCACGGTATCACGTCGTTGCTTAGCGTAACTAGGATGGGCCACTGGGTCATAGTAGGTTGGTGACTGTGGCATTCCTGCAAGAACTGCTAATTCAGTATAATTAAGCTTCTTTAATGGCTGGTTGTAATAATATTTGGCGGCAGTGGCCATGCCATAAACACCATTACCCATGTAAACCTTGTTAATGTAGTACTCTAAGATTTGGTCTTTGGAATAATGTTTTTCTACGTAATAAGCGAGCGCTGCTTCTTGTGATTTGCGTTTTAACGTACGGTCAGAAGCTGCGGTTGAAAAGACGGACAGTTTAACCAGTTGTTGCGTCAACGTTGATCCACCTTGTAGTCCCAAAGAGCTTCCGTGGATATTGGCCAATGTTGCACTAATGATTCGCATTGGATCAATTCCGAAGTGGTGTTTATAGAAGCGACGGTCTTCAATTGAAACAACGGATTGCTTCAATGTCTTGGGGATATCCTGCGAATGCACGTACGTCCGGTTTTGTGCGCCTAAGTTTGAAATCACATTGCCGCTGTCATCTAAAATTTCGGTGGAGTTTTGGCTGGTTAATTGTGCAGTCGTGATTTTGGGTGCGCTGGAAGCGTAGTAAGCAAACAAACCGCCACCTGCCAAGAAACCCAGCAAGATAATACCAAGTAACCAGTATAAAATGGTTCGCCAAAGTGGTCGTCTTCGTTTGGGACCGGATGTTTGTAGACTGCCATCGTCGCCATGATACCGGGCGATGCGTGACTGAGATTGATCATTATTGTCAGACATGTTGCTCTCCTTAAACAGTTACTTCTTTTTTGCAATCAATGAATCGACTGCACTTAGGTATGGAACTAGCGGATTAAGCTGAAAGGGAATTGAATATCCACTTGCTTCAATGTCCGCACGGGGAATTGATTTTCGACCACCGTTTGCCTGATTGTCCCAAAATTTGAACAAGACAGAGGCTGGTAACAAGAACGTATCCCCTTCATTGGTGAATCGAATGATTGCAAAGCCGATCCCACCGGCCTGAACACAGGCACGTAGGTGTTCCACCTGATGCTCGTGGAAATTTTTTAGCGGGAAAGAAACTTTATTTTTCGTTTCTTTCGCATCAAAATCGATGTAGTGGCCTTGGTACACACCATTATAATCGGTTGTTGATGGGTGCCTAAAGTAGGCTTCTTTAATCGTTGCAGCGGACCGTCTGGGGTAATCAACTTTCACAATCTGAACTGGTGTCGGTTTTTTATGAATCACCGCAATGCCATTTGTCAGGTAGTATTGATTACTTTCGTTTAGTTCCGCCTCCAAAGACATTCCACGGTCACCGTAATTCGTTCTGGTGCCGGTATGCAAAGGGGCAGACTGTTTTGCTGGTCCATGATAAGCTGCTCCGTTTGGGTAACGGATGTTCACAACAGACCACACTCCTTAGTTGTGTGCGACAGCCCGCAAAAGCACAGGTAGTGATTGAATTTTAGTTTTTAAATATCTGAAATTTCCTAACGCTACCAGACTTGCAGGCATTTTCGCCACACTTTCTTACATTGCTCCCATTATATCAGATTTGCCGAATAGTCTCCGAGACTGTAATGATGTTAACAAACCCGTAACTTATGTTTAATATGTTTGTGATGAAAAAGTGCAATTTTTGACAAAGCTGGGCTGATTTAGACAGGAATTTGCGTCACTGACTTTGTTTATGGCAAAATGATATTTAAAATTAAGGCTAACTAATGTGAGTTTTATTTATTGATTTTAACTAATCGGGAAGGATATTCACTAGTATGAGTCGGTTATGGGTTACTGGTTATCGTAGTTATGAACTCGGCGTATTTGGCAGTAAAGATCCTAAACTCACAGTAATAAAGTACGCGCTCCGGCAAACGTTGACTAACCAAATTGAAAATGGCGTTGACTGGATCATTACGGGGGGTCAGCTGGGTGTTGAACAATGGACGATTGAGGTTGCCAACGACCTCAAGGCTGATTACCCGCAACTAAAGGTGGCCATGATGCTACCATTTGCTGAATTCGGGGAGAATTGGAATGAGAACAATCAGGCCCAGCTTGCAACACTGCGGGAACGGGTTGATTTTTCAGATTCAGTGTCAAAGCAATCTTATCAATCGCCGCAACAATTAAAAAATTATCAAGCCTTTATGCTTTCGCATACAGATGCGGCACTTTTAGTATATGATATAGAACACGAGGGCAAACCAACGTACGATTACTTAGCCATCAAGGCTTTTAACGACCAGCATCCTTATGAAATGACCCTCATAGATTTCGACTGGTTGCAAGAGAGTGCCGATGAATATCAAGAAAATCATCGACAGTCATTTTAATTTTCGTCAACATGCGATACAATACTTAAAGTCGTGTTTCGACAGATAGATGATGAGGTGTAATGTTCATGCAAGAGATCAACTTTACGACGCAGGATATTCTGCAAAAGGAATTTAAGGAAAAACGAATGGGAACCGCCTACGATCCAACGGACGTTGACAGTTTCTTGGACCTTGTAATCAAAGATTACGAAATGTTCAATCGTGAAATTTCTCAACTTCGCGCCGAAAACGAACAGTTGTCCGGGAAGGTTGATGATTTAACTCGTCAAGTTAACGCTCGTCAATCTGTTCAAAGCAACGTTGAAACGTCCACTAGTCAGGCTAATAATAGCGTAACTAACATGGATATTTTGAAGCGGCTTAGCAACTTGGAACGCCATGTATTTGGTTCTCAGCTGGATAATGGTGCCAACAACCAGAAGGGCCAAGACACTTTTAGTGCTGGTTCCCAGTCTGGTTGGAACGACTAATTTTATTTGTTAACCAAATATTGCAAATTTCGGGTAATTGGGCATAACTTATGTTGTGTCAGGAAAGTCCATGCTCGCACAGGCTGTGATGCCTGTAGTGTTCGTGCTCAGTGAAAAAATAAGCTGGGGTGCCTTCTCTTTTGAAGGTAACGGCGGGAAAACGTTGCTAAGGCTTCGGCTATGCGCTAGTATCCCTGAAAAGTGCCACAGTGACGAAACCAGTATGGAAACATGCTGGGTGGAACGCGGTAAACCCCTCGAGCGGGAAACCCAAACTACGGTAGGGGAGCTTCACATAGGTAACTGAACTGATTGTGGGGGAAGGTCTTTGACCTTGAGATAGATGATTACCACGGAGTAGATTGCGCCTGAGGTCTACGAAGTACAAAACATGGCTTACAGAAATTTGCAACAGGCAGTCCTTCTCACGTGTGAGAAGGACTTTTTTGTACTTTGCATTAGAAAATCAACGACCGTGTACTGATTACCTAATTAGGTAGCACCTTGCTAATGCAAATGGTAAGATGGTTATCGAATTGGTGGGCATAAGTAATTGCAAAGTAGCAACTGACTCAATTACAGTCACTCACAACATAGTAAGGAGTAAAGATGCAAACATTTCAATTAATTGCGACTTGTGCCGCAGGTATTGAGGCCTTGGTTGGTCGCGAACTGAGAGATTTAGGGTATGAAACCCAGGTTGAAAATGGCCGTGTCCGCTTTAACGGCACTGTTAAAGATATATTACGGACCAACTTATGGTTACGGACAGCTGATCGTATCAAAATTGTAGTTAAGGTAGATTGTAAAATTAATCCGAACGCTGTTCGGACAAAAAAGATCAGCTTCCTTTAAAATGGTGTTTACCACAAACCCATCTTTTAGGAGCTGATCTTTTGTCTAGTATAACCTATTCCGAACGAATTAAAATCGAAACCTTTTGTGAACTAGGGCTGTCCAATATCCAAATGGGCGTTCGGCTGAACCGATCACCGTCAACAATTTCTTATGAATTATCTCGATGTCAACCTTATCAGGCTGAATTAGCACAAACAGATGCCGAATACAAGCGATCACGATGTGGTCGGAAAACTAAGCTGAGCGATGAGTTAAAGCAAAAAATTCTCAACCATTTACGTCTAAGCTGGTCACCAGGAATGATTGCTCACGAATTTAAACTAGCTACTAAATCTATTTATAATTGGCTAAATCAGGAGAGAATTGATTTCTCCTTGAATGATCTACCTGAACATGGCGTACGCCAACGGCGTAACGTTGACCAACGATCCAAATATAATCAATCTTTGGGGCGATCAATTGAACAGCGTCCCATGATGATTAATCAACGTAATCGCATCGGCGATTTTGAACTAGATACAGTCGTTGGTCCTCGTGGGCATAGTAAGGCAGTTTTATTAACTTTAATCGATCGAAAATCACGGTTCCTTTGGGCATACCGGTTAAAAGATCGGACGACAGTGACTGTTAATGAAGCACTAACTAAGTTCCTAACCACTTTTAATGGTCCGGTGCACAGCTTTACTGTGGACCGTGGCACTGAGTTTAGTGGGCTAGTATCACTTGAATCACAATATGGTATTAAGACCTATTACTGCCATGCTTATACGCCAGCTGAACGTGGTAGTAATGAACGCTTTAATCGGAATTTACGTTATTTTTATCCTAAAGGGACTCGTTTTGAACACATTAGTGCTCAAGATTTAACGACGACGTTACTCCAAATTAACCAGCGACCGCTTAAAATACTCGACTGGCAAACACCGTATCAGGTTATGCTGACAAATTTGTCCAAAAATTCGGATTAAATTTGCAATCTACCTTAAGGAATTTCCTGCGCTAACATTTACCGAACTGTTCGACCAGACTGAGGCTGTGGCCTGGGATGAACTTTTGCCAATGGACGCTAATTTCCCAGTGGAAGGGCGTTCACATAATTCACAACTGCATAGTGTTCCCGATGCTCAGGCAATTGTAAAAAAAGCCATCGTTACTCAGTTAAGTGACATTTACCACCGGCGAACTCAACTACCAGAAACGGGCGCTAAATTCCCACTGGAAGTGGCCATCAATAAAGATCAAGTCATGTTGACGTTGGATACAACCGGAGATTCATTGTTCAAACGTGGTTACCGGGTAGCTAAAGGGGACGCGCCACTGAAAGAAAATATGGCAGCCGCATTAATTTTATTAACGCATTGGACCCCCGCTGACATGCCATTTCTTGATCCTGTTTGTGGGTCAGGAACATTACCAATTGAAGCAGCACTTATTGCACGTAACATTGCCCCTGGATACAACCGCCACTTTATTTGTGAAAGCTGGCCATGGGTTTCTTCTGAAGTGGCAGACACAGTGCGGGACGAAGCAGATGCCGCAGCCGATTATGATAGCGAATTTGACATTGCTGGTAGTGATAATGATCCTGAAATGGTTACCATTGCCAAAAAGAATGCTCAGGCAGCTGGTTTGAGCCAAGATGTCCATTTTAGTGTGGCAGATGTAACGGCATTGACAACCGACAAAATTAACGGCGTTATTGTTGCCAACCCGCCGTATGGGGAACGTTTGAGCGATCAAACGGCCGTTCGTGCCTTGTACAAGGGCATGGGCAAGGCATTTAAACCCCTGACAACGTGGAGTAAATACATTTTGACCAGTGATTTAGACTTCGAGGCCGCGTACGGTCAACGAGTGACTAAGAAACGTAAACTTTATAATGGGGCTTTACGGACAGATTTGTACCAATACTGGGGCAAACCAGTTTGGCATCATGATAATAAGTAGAAGTCCATATGAATAGACATGGAACCTGAACATGAAAAAACCGATTGGAAAATAATTCCAGTCGGTTTTTTCGCATATTTTGCGTTGAGTTCAACTAGTCAAACCCTAGCATAATCAAGATCGAATAATCATTAAAATGGTTGTGAGAATAATAAGCAAAACCGATACAACTAAATCGACAAGATTCAGCGGGTTTCTGTCGGCAGTGTCCTCAAATGTCATGAAATGAGCGTTTAAAAATACCATTCTAGCAATGGCCAGCAGTCCTAATCCAGTTTCGTTATAAACAAAAATTGAGGTTACAAGCAACACTGATTTGGCGATGAAACTGAGTCTTTTCAGTGGATTAGACGGATAGTACTTAGTTGCTTCAAACTTCGTTGCGTTTAACATAGCAACACCCCCAAAAAAAGCTTAATTAGCTGAGTGGCAAACGAATGTTGTACAAAAAGTTGGCCAAGGTATCGCAATTGAATGTCTACGAGCAACAAGTCATTCATGTGATTGTTATTAATGTATACTCGAAAGCTTATAATTTCAAACAATCGTAATTAACACGCGCAAACAGGGTTAAGCGTTAACCAATGCCAGTCAGAAGGTGAGAACTGTATTGCGTGCGTCCGTTTGTTATTAAACGAATAACAGAAACTGGACGAAATATTGAAATCCGTTAAATATTGTCCTCAAATGGCCCTGGTAATCTGTCGATATGCTACGCTTAACGCGTTTGGTGTAGTGCTTGTAATGCAAGCCTGTGAGCACCCATGTTCTGACGATCGGGAATCCACTGTGTGATGACTAATGAAAACGAATCTTGGAGGGCCAGTAACTTTTGCGTAAGGTCTGGGTAATGTTTCATAACGCCTTTACCGACAGCATCTGCTACCAGACGACTATCCGTAAAAAACATCACCGTTTCTTCCGGCTCACTCAATTTTTGAGCCTTCTTGAAGCCAATGATAGCAGCCTGAAATTCAGCGGCATGATTATCAAGAGCACTGATTGTTTGTTTGAAGGGATACTGGTGACCATTCTGAACGAGAAGAATGCCCGCACCGCTGGGAATTTGAGCTGTTTTTGGATGAGTTGCGACGCTCGCCGCATCTGTATAAAGTTTGATCATCATCTTAGTCCTTAAATTTGGTAAAATAGAAGTGTTTGAAAGAAAGGGGTTTCGTACGTCGATGCACACACAACGTTTTTTTTATCGGCCAAGCGGTTTAACTGCGGTTATTATTTGGTCATGGGTTGCCATATTCTTTTGCGGTGGCGTAATTTTTCAGTATGAAATGGCGCGGTTTAACTGGCCGGCGATTATCATCGCTTGTTTATTTGTTTTATTGCTGGCTTGGGAACTTTTAGGGCGTCAACTGGTCTTTACCGGTCAAAACCTAATTGTTCGCCGGATGCTGGCGCCCAGAGCACTAACTGTCAATGTTCATCAATTGGAACAATTGTCACTTAGTGGGCGCACCATGAGTTTTTCTCTGGGTGGCAAACATTATCGATTCCGCGTAACCAAACACGCATTGGCGAAGATTAAAACCATTGTTAGTGCTGACTAGACCAACCCTAATAAGATTTATTATAACAGACACCCTAAACGGTCTGAGGAGAGGAAGTTGTTCATGACACAACCAAAAGATATTGAGATTGCACAACAAACTAAATTACGTAAAATTAGTGAAATTGCCGAGACGGCAGGTTTAACAGAGGATGAAATTGAACCATATGGCCGTTACAAAGGCAAAATTGATTTGCCATTAACTGGCAAGCGTCAATCTGGCAAATTGGTGTTGGTTACATCAATTAATCCAACCCCGGCTGGTGAGGGTAAAACGACAGTTACGATTGGCCTTGGCGATGGTTTACGCAAGATTGGTAAACGGGCCGTTTTGGCTCTACGTGAACCTTCCTTAGGTCCCGTGATGGGAATGAAAGGCGGTGCCACTGGTGGTGGTTATGCACAAGTTGCACCAATGGAAGACATTAATTTGCATTTTAATGGTGATTTTCATGCCTTAACCACTGCCAATAACACATTGGCAGCGTTAATTGACAATCACATTCAACAAGGCAACGAGCTGCATATTGACCCTCGGCGGATCAGTTTTCACCGTGTCTTGGACATTAACGATCGTGCGCTTAGAAATACGGTTATCGGCATGGGCGGTCCAACCTCTGGTATGCCTCGGGAAGATCATTTTGATATTACTGTTGCCAGCGAGTTAATGGCCATTTTATGTTTGGCAACTGATCTGCACGACTTAAAAGCACGGATCAACCGCATCGTTGTCGCTGAAAATTACGATCGGCAACCAGTTACCGTCGCTGATCTACAGGTCGGCGGTGCCATTGCCTTGCTCCTCAAGGAAGCAATCAAACCAAATCTTGTTCAAACTTTGGAAGGCACACCAGCCATCATCCACGGCGGCCCATTTGCAAATATTGCTCATGGTTGTAACAGTGTGTTGGCAACGCGAACAGCCCTACAATTAGGTGAATATGCCGTTACAGAGGCTGGTTTTGGAGCTGATTTGGGTGCCGAAAAGTTTCTTGATATCAAAGTACCAGTCCTAGGCAAAACACCGGATGCAGTTGTTTTGGTTGCCACTGTTCGTGCACTCAAGTTGCATGGCGGTCAAGCACTTGCTGATTTAACAACACCAAACCTTGATGCATTACAAAAAGGGCTTGCCAATCTTGGTAAACACATTGAAAGTATGCAACGTTATCAAATTCCAGTTGTCGTTGCTATTAATGCATTTACATCAGACACCTCAGAAGAAATTAAGTTGATCCAGGATTACTGTCAACAGTTCAATGTAGAAGCTGTGGAAGCTGATGAATGGGCACATGGCGGTGATGGAACAACTGAGTTAGCTCACGCCGTTGTTCGTGCCGCTCAACAACCGACTGACTTCAAGCCATTATACGATGCTGACGATGATATTGTGACTAAAGCAACTGAAATTGTGACAACCATTTATGGCGGCCGTGGCGTTGTCTTGGAACCGCATGCCAAGGCACAATTACGCCGGTATGCAAAACGTGGCTGGGATAAGCTACCTGTTTGCATGGCAAAAACGCAGTATTCACTAACAGATCGGCCAAAACAGCTTGGTGCCCCGAAGGACTTTGACATTCACATTCGGGCATTTGAACCTCGTTTAGGTGCCGGGTTCATGGTGGCCTTAACTGGTTCCATTTTAACGATGCCTGGTCTGCCGAAACATCCTGCCGCTTTAGACATGGCAATTACAGATGATGGCAAGATTTCAGGAATTTTCTAATAATTAGCTTGATGAAAAGGAGTTGTGGCCACGAGCCACGTTACGCCAATGATATATTACTGGATTTTTATTGCTGTGCTGGTGGGTGCTGACCAAGGTATCAAGTACTATATTGCGAATAATCTAGCGTTAGGCAGTACGCATACGTTTATCCCCGGACTGTTATCATTAACGAGCCTAAGAAATGATGGCGCCGCATGGTCGATTTTGACGGGTCGCATTGACATTTTTATTGTGATTACAATTGTGGCGGTTATCGTCTTGGCTTATGCGATGTGGCGGTTACGCGCCCAGCGATTATACATGTGGGGCATCAGTTTTATGATGGCTGGAACGCTGGGAAACTTTATTGATCGTATTCGTTTGGGCTATGTCGTTGACATGTTTCAACTGGACTTCATGAAGAGTTTTCCAATCAGTAATTTTGCAGACTGGTGTCTCACGGCTGGCGTGATTTTGTTGATTGTTGCGGTGATTTTTGACCGTGATGACAATACAACAGGACACAGTCAAGCAAGTTCCAAACAGAAGGCTAAGACCCCTAAAAAAGATAATCGACCAATTAAACACAGTGGTCCCCGACACGCAGCAAAATAATTAAGGATTAATTGACACAACTATGAATAGAAACGAAACAACCAGTACATCAGCAACTGATGTGCAACCTGATGAGAAAACACATCGCCAAGAATATGACAGCATGACAGCTCAAGCTACCACACCATCCGCGCAAACCTTTATCATCACGACACAAATCGGTCGTTTGGACAAGGTTTTAAGTCAGTTAGCTGGCATCACACGATCCCAGGCGCAAAGTGCCATCGTTGATCACCGGGTAACCGTTAATGGTCAAGACGTTAAAAAACGTGATGAACTGGCCGCTGGTGACAAAGTAACGTTTGTACCCAAAACGCCGACGCCCATTGCCTTGGTCCCTGAAGATATTCCATTAGATATTGTGTACGAAGATGACGATGTTATTGTCGTTAATAAACCGCAAGGAATGGTGGTTCATCCTGCACCCGGGCACCCGGATCATACATTGGTCAATGCGTTATTAGCGCATAGTCCGTTGTCAACGATCAATGGCAGTTTGCGCCCAGGAATTGTCCACCGAATTGACAAGGATACGTCTGGCTTATTAATGGTTGCCAAGAATGATTTGGCTCATCAGAGCCTGTCTGCACAACTCAAGGCTAAAACAAACGAGCGCCAGTACATTGCACTCGTCCATGGCGTCATTAGCGAAGATGATGGTACCGTTGACGCACCGATTGGCCGTTCTCCGAAGGACCGCAAAAAAATGGCGATCGTTAAAGATGGCCGTCATGCCGTGACACATTTTCATGTAATCAAACGATATCAACAGTACACGCTGATTAGTTGCCGATTAGAAACCGGCCGGACGCATCAGATTCGTGTCCACATGGCCTATATTGGGCATCCACTGGCTGGTGATCCGTTATACGGACCTAAAAAGACACTGCCAGGTAATGGCCAGTACTTAACAGCACAAACTTTGGGGTTCGTTCATCCCCGTACTGGTAAAACAATGCGGTTTGAAATTCCGTTACCAGCATGGTTTAACACGATGTTGAAACAGCTGGACGAACAAGAAAATAAATAAAAGGGGTAACTCAAAATGGCAAAAGAAGTTGTCGATGCAATGGCGATGCAACGGGCGTTAACTCGAATCACCTACGAAATTATTGAACGTAATCGTGGGATTGGAAATTTAGTTTTGATCGGTGTTAAAACACGCGGGGTCTATTTAGCTGATAGAATCGCATCACGTTTACATCAGCTGGAAGATACTGTTGTTCCTGTTGGCCAACTGGATGTTAGCGGGTATCGTGACGATATTGCGAATTCAGAACCAACAACTAAGGCTGCTATCAGTAATCTCAATACGTCTGTAACGGATAAAAAAGTGGTCTTGGTCGATGATGTTTTGTTTACTGGTCGGACCATTCGTGCCGCCATGGATGCCATTATGGATTTAGGCCGGCCCAACAGTATTAACTTAGCGGTGTTGGTTGATCGTGGTCATCGCGAATTGCCAATTCGGGCTGACTTTGTTGGTAAGAATATTCCAACGGCTCAAAATGAACGAATCCAAGTCTCAGTGAACGAAGTTGATGGTAAGGACAGCGTTGAAATCATCACCGGCAAAGATTAACAGACAAGGTACCAGATAGAAAGGAACGTGCAGATGACAGAACGCTATTTAATTCTTTCAGATGGCACGGCCTATAAAGGTCAAGCGTTTGGATCGCCGGCAACTACAAGCGGCACCATCGTTTTTAATACGAGTGTCACCGGGTATCAAGAGATCATTACTGATCCGATTTACCACAATCAAATAATTGTCTTTACCACACCAACCATTGGCGCTGTGGGCGTTAATCATGAAAGTTATGAATCAATTCTGCCAACTGCTAAAGGGGTCGTGGTGCGCGAAGTGGCAGAAGTGTCCACCAATCGCCAACGATCTTTAAGTTTGGATCAATTTCTACGTGTCCACAACATTCCGGGTATTTCAGGCATTGACACACGGCAATTAGTCCGTAAGCTGAGAACCCATAATGGTCTTAACGCCAGCATTGTGGATGTTGCCGATGAGCACGCGTTTGACCAACTTAATGCCATTGTGCTGACAAATCAGCAAGTTTCACAGGTGGCCACACCACGTCCATATGCCAACCCCGGCATGGGTCATAACATTGTGGTCATGGATTTTGGTCTAAAAAGCGGCATTTTACGGGAACTAGCGGTTCGCGATGCAAATGTGACTGTGGTGCCATATACGACGACCGCTGATGATATTCTTAACCTCGATCCAGATGGCATTATCCTGTCGAGTGGACCTGGGGATCCGCGTGATCTAGGTAAGGACATCTTAACGACCATTAAAACGCTGGAAACGCGTGTACCTTTATTAGGAATCGGGTTAGGTCACGAACTATTTGCGCTAGCTAATGGTGCAACGATTCAACGCCTGCCAGTTGCTCATCAGGGAATGAATCATCCCATCCGTGAAATCATTACGAATCAGATTATGTATGCGGCACAGGCCGAAGAATACGGTGTTGACCGTGACAGTATCAACCGTGATCAGCTTTTGATTACGCATATTGACTTGATCGATGGTTCAATCCAAGGATTACGCCACCGTGATTATCCAGCATTTTCGGTTCAATTCTTTCCGGATGCTGCGCCGGGTCCGTGGGAAGCAACCCAAGTATTTGACGACTTCATTGAGCTCACAGGAATTAGAGGTGAACAGCATTAATGGCAGAAGAAACAAGTCAGGGTGCACAAACGACTGCACAGCTTGCGGCATTTAATCAAGCTGAGCACTCAGCAGAAAAAACGGCATCTGTTCACCAGCGCCTGTTAGTGATTGGTGACGGTCCGAACGATTTTGGTCACGAAACGGAGTTAGATGCTGCGACGTATCAAACGTTGAGTGTACTTCATAAACATAACTACGATACGGTTTATTTAAACAACAATCCGTTTTCGTTTTCAATGGAAAATGCATGCGGGGCGACAGTGATTATGGGAGATCCATCTGATGTTGCCACGGTGCGCCAAGTAATTGAAAGTGAACATATTACCAGCATTGTGCCAACAGTTGGCGGACTTACTGCCATGAGAACTGTTGAGGAACTGATTGCTCACGATTATTTGGATGATAAGCACATTAATGTTTTGGGGATGCCATTAACGACAGTTCGGTTAATCAATAATCCTGCGTTAATGAATCAAACGCTTCGTGATTTAGGTGAACCCGTGATTACGTCGCAGGTGGCTAGCACAACATCCGATGCGTTTGATATTGCTCGTCAGGTTGGGTTTCCGGTGATTGTTAAGTCGGTGGCGCCGCGTGGTGAAGGTGATCGGGTACTGGCCGAAAATGCGGACCAATTGGATGTTGCACTATCAGCTGCTTTTGAGCGTTCACGCACACGTCAAGTGATTGTGGATCAGAGTATCGTCGGTCTGAAAGAAGTGTCCTTTGAGGTCCTTCGTGATGCACGCGGAACTGAGCTTTTACTGGGTGCAATGGAAGATATGGATCCGGTCGGTATTCATGCGGCCGATTCCATTGAAGTGACCCCAATTCAAACTTTAACGGATCGTGAGTATCAAAAGCTGCGTCAGGCAGCGTTCCACGTAGCTCGGCGACTGCATATCGTCGGTGTAATGCACGTTCAGTTTGCGTTAGATCCGGTGCTGGACAATTACTTTATTATGAAAGTAAATCCTTATTATGATCGCGTTTCAGCCATGCTGTCGCGTGCTAGTGGCTATCCGATTGCACTGGTAGCAGCTAATGTCATGACGGGCATCTCTTTGCCTGAGGTTCGGTTGTCGAGTCGTTTTGCGAAACGGACGGCGTTAATTGAACCCGTATTAGACCACGTTGTTGTCCGTTTTCCAATCTTTGCTTTTGATGAGGCAGAACGACGTGGAGTGAAGGTGGATCGTCAGCTCACAACTGTTCAGAAATCGGTGGGTGCCACGCTTGGCATTGGCCGTTCACTGGAAGAAGCCATGTTAAAGGCGATGCGGGCGGCTCACTATCACAATCGGGATTTCGCTTTTGATGCATTATCAAAATTATCAGACAACGATCTGATTCAGCAATTAATTCACCCTCATGATAACCGCGTGATGCTATTGCTAGAGGCAATTCGCCGCGGCTATCAATCTGATGAATTAGCCGAACTGACGCAGATTGATGAATTCTATTTTCACAAATTACGTAATATTTACAATCTAGAAGTTGATATTGCGGCTCATTCAGGCTCTGAAGAATGGTTGCAACGGGCAAAGTATTATGGCTTTAGCGATGGGCTGATTGCTCAGCTATGGCAGACAAATGCCGATGCCGTTATGAATCAGGCACACACTGCTGGTATCATCCCAACTTATAAAACCGTTGAACCGACTGCCGGTGAGTTTTCAGAGGTTGTGCCAACCTTTTATTCAACCTACGAACTGGAAAATGAAAGTCGTCCATTGGCTGATAATACGGCGCTGGTGGTCACAACTGGTGCCTTTCGGCTCGGTGACGGGGCTGCTGGAGAATACGTGATGAGTACCGTGATTAGTGAGTTGCATCAACAAGGCATCAAAACGGTAGTCGTCAATAATAATCCCAACGCAATCAGCTTAATTCCACAGTTGACCGATAAACAGTACTTGGAACCTCAGGAAATTTCGGATATTTTAGGCATTATTGACTTGGAACATCCACGCTGGGTGTTTGTGCCTGGCAATCGACTGAAGCTAATTGGTGCATTGCGATTGCGTCACATTAACGTCATTGTTATTAACAAAGACAAGGCCAGCAAGGCAGCTCAAGATGGCGACCAATTCTTAACCAGAGTTGTTTACCATACTAATAAAATTGGCGTCGCTGACCCAGTTGAAATTGCCCAAACGGCTTATCACGCACCAACGCATCGACTGGTTGTTGACAATCAAGGTGTGCCAGGGATTGATGCGGAACCTGGTTCCATGCGACAAAGCGGTTTTTATAATACCTTGTTCTCTGCGTTCAGTGGTCATTCAAGAATGGTCACCACTGCCTTACCATTCTCAGAGTTTGGCTTGCTGAACAAGGGCACGGGGATTAACTGGATTCGCATGCAGGTGCGCGCCTTGTTGGACAAAACAACAGCCGCTGATCGGCGTGATTTCAGCCAGGGACCGTTTATCACTGCCACGCGTGGGGATGTCGAAATGGTCGATATTCCTGTTAATCTTGATACGCGTTGGCGTGCCAATTTACCGTTGGCCGGCGCCCAGTTCAAATTAGGTGCCAAGATTAATGTGAAGTTTCCGTACGAGTTTAGAATCATTAATTAACGGTCGCTAATTGATGCATGATAGGACAATAAAAGAGGATTCGCGCAGAATTGTGCGAATCCTCTTTTATCTTGCCATACGTGTAGCGTTGTTAGCTCAGCTACGTAGTTTTTTAACTAACTCAGCATCTGGTGTAGCATAGGCCGTTTGTTGACCTTCATAAATGACGAAACCAGGTTTAGCACCATTGGGCTTGTGGACGCGCTTGACTTGAACATAGTCAACCGGCACACTGGCAGAATCACGGGCTTTAGAGAAGTAAGCAGCTAAATTGGCTGCTTCATCGATCGTCTCGTCCGACGGATCAGCATTGTGGATAATAACGTGCGAGCCGGGCATGTTTTTCACATGTAACCAAATGTCCGTCTTTTTAGCCGTGTGAAGGGTAAGTTTATCATTTTGAAGATTATTTTTGCCAACAGAAATCAGCGTCCCATCACTAGCATGGAACTTTTCTGGCTGGCTAATCTGTAAACGTGGTTTCTTGCTACCACGTTTCCGATGAACTCGAATATAACCTTGTTGCTGTAATTCCAAACGAATTTCATTGATATCTTTCGGACTGGCAAGCTCAATTTGAGCCTGGATGTTACTCAAGTAGTCAATTTCGGTTTGGGTGAGGCGAATTTGTTCCGTTACATAAGCAACCGCGTTTTTCAACTTTTGGTAACGATTGAAATATTTTTGTGCGTTTTGAGATGGTCCAATCTGATTTGACAGACTAATCTTTAATAGTTTTTCATCATCGTAAAAATTAGGTAAGGTGATTTCAGTCATCCCACGTTTAACCTGATTGAGGTAAGTCGTCAGCAATTCACCCTTGATTCGAAAACTATCGGCCTGATTTGTTTCAGCCATGGTTTGCTGCAATTTTTTCAACTTGCTACGGTTTTTCTTAAGTTCGTTACGAACAATGTGAATCAGGTTACCAGCCTGCTCATTAACACGTTCACGTTCGGCCCGATCCTGATAGAAAAAGTCTAACAGCTCGCTGAGGGTCGCAAATGTTTGTGTATCGTCAAGGTTGGGTGTTGGCATCGCAAACGCACTAAAACTTGTTTTACCATTTTTTAGCCGATTTAATGTCGGGACCGGTTGATTGAACTGCGCAAAGAAATGGGCGAAACGTTCTTCTACACTACCGTTAGTGGCATGTAATGCACCTGCTAACCCTAATGCTGTATCGCGGGCCAATCCTTGAAAAGTTTGCTGCAGCTGCTTAGCCAAAACGTCTTCATTAGGATAATCACGAACTAGATCGTTAACGTTGGCGCTAGTCGTAAACGGATTGACGTCGTCTTGTTTTGGCGGCGCAATGTAGGTAGCGCCAGGTAGCAATGAGCGAACCCGGTTTTGGTCAGGATTAACGTGCTTAATAAGATCAAGAATGCGGTTATCACTTTGTTCAATTAGAAAAACGTTACTGTGCCGGCCCATCATTTCAATGGTGAGGGCAATTGTCTCCTGGTCACCTAATTCGTTGCGGGTGTTAAATGCCAAACGGACGATTCGGTCATTTTCAACTTGTTCCAAACTATTGAGAATTGAGCCATCCAAGTATTTCCGTAACATCATGGTGAAGTTACTTGGCGTTGCAGGGTTGGCGTACGGAATGCGGGTGATTTGCAAACGAGCATAGGTTGGATGAGCTGACAGTAGCAAAGGATAGTTTTGACTATTGTTGCGAATGGTCAAAACAACTTCGTTAGGATAGGGTTGCGATATTTTAGCAACTCGACCACCAGTTAAGGTCTGTTGCAACTCGGTAACCATTGCATGCGTAAAAGCGCCATCAAAGGACATTTCAAAGCACCTCCTTAATAAGATTGATTGTATGATTAATGTTAGTCTGCTTTTGATCAAGCAAACTACAGAACAGTCTTTATCATTATAGACGTCTCTAATTTACAAGGCAAAATAAAGAATTGAATAATGGTACTTGTAAAGCGCAAGTTTAATATTGTACAATACAATACAGGTTAAGAAAATATTAACGAATGCAGGTACATACATATGAAACAGAGTTTAGAAGCCTTACGAGATAGTGAAAAAATTCATCGAGCACAATTATTAGCATTAACTAAACAATATCAGTTAACCATCGCAGAATGGCAATTGTTGATGAATTTGGCAGACGGTCACACAACGCAAGAGCAGTTGTCAGCTGCCACTACGCTTGACACATCTACATTGAGTCGTCAGCTCAAGAGTCTCGGTACTAAGGCCATGATCGACAAAGAAGCAACTGGCCGTGACCACCGGCAACTTATTTATCACGTCACGGAACAGGGCCAACAGGCATTGACTGATATCAACCAAGGGTACGAACAACTCACAGCTACGGTATTTGACAAGTGGACAGATGAAGAAAAGAACTTGCTACAGATTTTGTTAAATCGGTTAGAAACGAGCTTATCCCGAACAAATAAAAACGGCGTTAACTAACGTTTAGTTACTGTTTAAAAAGAGACCTTTATTATTGCGGCACTATTATTTATGTTTATATAGAAGCGATACCGTCATTTTGTCGATGAGTGGTAGTCGCTTTTTTTGATGTGTGTTAGAATTGAAAAATACATTTTGGAAAAAAGAAGGCTAACGAGAGCTTATGAAGATTGCCGTGGTTACAGACAGTACCTGTTACCTGTCGCAAACTGAAGTTGATGAAAATGATATCCACGTAGTTCCGATTCCGTTTGTTGTGGACGGCAAGACCTTTGACGAGGGTGTCGACATTAGTACGGAAGGATTCTACCAGTTACTGCGTGAATCAAAATCGTTTCCCAGTACGTCGCAACCACCATTAGGTGAGATGATTGAATTATATAACCATTTGGCTGATGAGGGTTATGATACCGTCATTAGCATTCACTTAGCATCTACCATCTCTGGCTTTGTCAATTCATTGCAAGGTGTGGCTGCCGAAGTTAGTGATCGAATCAAAGTAATTCCGTTTGACTCACAAATCACCGTTAGACTGATGGGCTATTTAGTTTTAGAAGCTGCGCACATGGTTAAGAATGGTGCTGATGCTGATGAAATTATTGCTCGGCTGGAAGAAATGCGCGCCACGATGGGCGAATACTTTGTCGTTGACGATTTACAGAACTTGGTACGTGGCGGCAGGTTGTCCAACGCCTCAGCTTTCATTGGGTCTGTGTTAAAAATCAAACCACTACTGACATTTGATGACGACACACATGAAATTGTCGCTTTCGAAAAAGTGCGTTCCACTAAAAAGGCGCTGGCGAGAGTGGAAACATTGTTTACTGAAGCACAGGCAAAGGTTGACTATCCGCTACGAGGCATCGTCATCCATGGCAATGATCCAGTTGCCGCACAAACATGGCGGGACAAACTAGCCAAGCAATTTCCTGAAATGCCGTTTGAGCTAAGTTATTTTGGGCCAGTTATCGGTGCTCATTTAGGTGAAAAAGCGCTTGCCCTAGCTTGGGTCATTGATTACAAACGCGCTTATAAAGATTAACTAAAATTTTGATTGTTAATTTAAAAAGCCATTTTCACAACGGTACTGTCTGATGACAGTGCAAACATGAAAATGGCTTTTTATTTTGCAGTTTAATCAGTGAGATGTGTGGACAATAGGTCCACTAAAATAATGATCAGAATGATTACCGCTAGCAACAATGAAAACTGCCCGAATTGGTCACTTAGAAAAACAAGGGTCACAGCGCCAATACAAAAGCCGGAGAAAATGCCGAGCAATTTTAGCCCTTGATTAACCATTACCCAATCATGTTGCCACAGGCCACCAAACAAAAAGGCCGCACAAGCGCGAATATTACCCGTCATCATCGTCGAATTAAATGTCACACCGTCAATATTGCGAAAGGATTGTAGTTGAATCCCAGATAAGGCCGAGAGTCCCGACGTAATGACGATATTAGGTAGGAAGTTAAGCGTAGCCGATAGGATAATTAACAGCGATTCGACAGCAATAGTTATCCGTATCCATTGGCGAAGTGACCGAACAGAAATAGTTTGCTGAACGATCCGGGTAACACCAACAGCCAAAAAGAAAATCATCAATGGAACCAACCGTTGCCAAACAGCAGTCCAGTGTCCGCGAGCAATGTTAATCCCAAGAAGAACCAGGTTACCAGACTGCAGACTTGCAAAAACACCGCCGTGAAACCAAAAAGAATCGGCATCGACCATCCCACCAATAAAGGCAAGCAGAATCGCCGTTCTGACTTTCATGACAAATGTGTGATCGCTAATTACCGTAGCGCTTTGCATAATAATCACCAACTTTCATAGTTGATTGCATTTCATCAGATTTACATACTATCTTTAATTTTACGACAATTATTTACTGCGTGCTGGTACGACTGTAACTGCGCATTCTTTTTCTTAAACGAATGATGAATGGATTTGAAACATGGCGGCATTCACGAGATAATGGACGAGTAAGTTTATTTGAGAAAGGATGACAAACATGAGTTCAAACATTCCTAACATCACCTTGAGTAATGGCGTCGAAATCCCTCAAATTGGATTAGGTGTCTTTCGTGTCAATGATCCGCAAGTCGTCGTTGACAGTGTTGTTGACGCAGTGAAAGCGGGATACCGTCATATTGATACGGCTAGTTTTTACGGAAACGAGGCTGCTGTCGGCGATGGTGTTCGTCAAAGCGGTGTGCCACGACAAGACTTATTTGTCACATCCAAAGTTTGGAATAATATCCGCGGCTATCAGGAAACAATTGATCAATTTAACCGGTCACTAAGCCTATTAGGCTTTGACTATTTGGATTTGTATCTGATTCACTGGCCGGCTGCCGGCTATGAAGAAAATTGGCGGGCAATGGAAGACCTTTATCATGCCGGTAAAATTCGGGCGATCGGTGTTTCCAACTTTGAGCCACGGCACATTGAACATTTGATGGCTTCAGCCACGGTTTCACCGATGATTAACCAAGTTGAAACACATCCATACTTGCAACAAAATGAAGTCCATGAGTACTGTGAAATCAACCATATTGTTCACGAGGCCTGGAGTCCATTGGGCGGCGGCAAGAGTGACGTACTCAGTGATCCGGTGATCGCTGACTTAGCCGCTAAGCATCATAAGAGTGCAGCACAAATTGTTCTCCGCTGGCACGTTCAACGCGGTGAGGTGGTCATCCCCAAGTCCGTTCATCAGCAACGAATCGAGGAAAATGAGGACATCTTTGATTTTTCGTTAACGCCTGAAGAGATGCGCACCATTGCGACGTTAGACCGCAACGGTCGGGTGGGCTCAGATCCTAACGATGAAGCGTTCTTAAAGCGTTCTACGACCTATGACAATCAGAATCACAAATAAATCAGCTTGCGTTAAGTCACTCCATCGATCAATAACGACGCAGGCAATTAAGGAGTCTGCGAATGGCTAAATCAGCTGGGGTAATCGAATATGATCGCGATTTTGGAAAAGAAACTCATGACGATCAACGGATGTTTGAATTATTAACTGTTGGTGTTTTTCAGGTGGGGTTAAGTTGGCAAGCGGCTGCTAGCAAGTTGCCAGCTTATCGGCGTAATTTTTATCAAATGGACATTGCTAAAGTTGCTGCCATGGACTTAGAAAATATTGACAACGTTTTAAACGATCCGAATATGATCCGCAATCCCAGAAAAATCCGGGCAGTTATTAAAAATGCTCGGGCCATAATCGGTGTCCAAAAAGAATATGGCAGTTTCGCCAATTACATGTGGAATTTTGTCGACGAAGTACCGCACACTAAGAGTTACGAAACACGCGATGAAGTGGAAACGAGCACACCGTTTGCTGGTAAGGTGGCCAAAGACATGAAGAAACACGGCTTTACGTTTGTTGGTCCAACCGTGACTTATATGTTTATGAAAGCTTGTGGCATGATTCAAGATCAGGTGTGGGATAATAGCTAAAACATACCAAATAGCACCCCATAATGACGACTATGAGTCGAAATTATGGGGTGCTTTATCTTTAAATTGCTAGTCCTGTAAGCCTAAGAAACGATAAATTGGCGTTACCCAATGATTATCGAACCGCGACAAGCGCTTCAGTGAATTTGGCGTATGTGTTATCCGTGGCGTTTTCAAATTTTTTGCCGTTTGCTGAGGTAACTTCAGGCTGTTGAAAGAATGTGGTGTTAATCGTACTTTGTAAGCACGATGCCCGATAACAGCTTGGACTGTTTGTACTTGAGAGGACCGATTGTCAAGTAACAGTCGCGTTGAGCCATCGTGTTGCAAAATGGCTGTGTGCTCCAATTGGCGATTTGTCGTTGAGGCAACACTCACGGTACCAGGTTGGACATCACGGCTAACTCTTTTGAGAACGTAATAGGCAGGATTGATCACTAATTGCTCTTTCGGGGTGCCGGCGTGTAAAACATTGATTGCAGCGCCACAGGGATTAACAGCTGCGTGAGTCGGACCGCCTTGACCATTGAGGACCAAGTTCCAATCGAGATACCCTTGAACATGGTGTTCAAAATCGTTAATGATGTCGTATCCGTAACGGGCTGCTGGCGTCCACTGATTGAGCCAAACGCCTTTTTCTTGTGCAGCTTCCGTGGCAATAATCTGCTGTTGAGGCTGCTGACGATGAAATAGGTCCAGGTTGTTAAAATTATCATCCCAAGCCGGTTGACCACTAAGATTGCCCAAGCTCATCTGAGCATTTAAACTGGCGGCGTACCAGTGCACACCCACGCTGTCGACGTATTGGTGCACATCTCGATGCGCGTAAAACTTCTGGGTCCATTGATTAAAGCCCATCATGATTGGCTGAGTGGCGTCACTTTTAACGTAGTCCCAAACCATAATTTTTGTTTGTGGATGCCGTGCTTTTAACTTAGGACCTAAGTAACGGGTAATAAAGGTTGCGGCCGCATCCGGTGTCCATGTCATTGCTTCCCATGGCGAGCTAGCCTGTAATTCATTTTGTAGAGACAACGTTTTAATCGCAACACCGCGGCTGTGTTGCGCGTCAACGTACTTAACTAAGTAGTCGGCATAAGCGGGCATAGCAGAACGCTTTAATGCGTTGTTGACGAGAAAGTTTTGACCATCACGTCGGTGACTAACTTTCATCCATTTTGGTGGCGCCCATGGTGCTGCCATAATTTGGATGTTGGGAGCCTGCTTGAGAATCTGCTGTAAGACCGGTGAGACGTGAACATCGTCAGGTTTTAAACTGAATGTCGCTGGTGTGGCTTCTTTAGCATACGTATAGCCAAACGTCGAAAAATCAGCCGAGCCAATCGTCAAACGTAAATTTGTGTAACGGGCTCCTTGAGCGCCAAAGTAGGCCGTTAAAATTTGACGGCGTGTTTGCGGACGGCTCTTTTGAATGACACTGGCAGCACTGTCCGTTAAGGCGCCACCAACGCCAGTAAATGTTTGGCGACGACGATTAGGGAAGACTTGTACAAAGCCAGTACTATTGGAAACGTGATCAATATGGGTGCCCATCACAAGATGCCGTTGATCATGCTGACCAGCTTGATTGGTAGTCGTCATCGTCGTTTGGTATCGTGAATCAGCCTTCGACACCGACATGGTTAATGCAGGCAAAGTGCCGCTGACTACGTTTGTAACGCCCACGGTTAGCATGGCAATAACGACTAATTTGATTGACGAACCAAGTTTCCACTTTGCCACGTAGACCGCTCCTTTACCACGATTTCTTTAAGTATAGCATGGTGTTTATTGAAGAGAAGCGTTTTAACTGGTGAGATAGTTTTAAAACAGGTATGGTAAAAGTGGTTGAAATAATGGGAGGGTGTTACAGATGAAAACTGTCACAATCAATCAGCAAGTATTGCCCGCAATTGGCTTAGGCACGTGGCATATTGGCGACTCTGAGGCGACTAGGTCGCGCGAAATTGGTGCTCTATCTGCTGGACTTGATGCCGGTGCTAAAGTGATTGATACCGCGGAAATGTACGGCAATGGCCGCTCTGAACGGCTAGTTGGTGAGGTGTTAAACCAACATCAGCGCGATGATGTTTATCTTGTGTCCAAAGTCCTGCCAGAAAACGCGAGTGCAAAACAGTTACCGCAAAGTCTGGACCGTTCTTTGGAAGCCTTGAATACTGATTACCTTGATTTATACCTGTTACATTGGCTGGGCAATATTCCACTTGCAGAGACGGTTCGTGCAATGGAAGCTGCTAAGAAGGCGGGCAAAATTCGTGCGTGGGGCGTATCAAACTTTGACGTGGATGATATGCAAAAATTGCTAAGCGTACCTGATGGTGACAAGGTTGCTGTTAATGAGGTGCTTATCAACTTACAAAATCGCGGCACCTTGTTTGACTTGTTGCCATGGCAAGAGAAACATCATATTCCAACACTTGCTTATTCACCTATTGCACAGGGCGATACACTGGGAGGCAACTTGGCAGGCAATGAAACACTGAAAAGCATTGCTGCTGCCCACCATGTGTCGGTGTTTGCGATTATGTTGGCATGGGTCATTCAATTGCCTGATGTGTTGGCAATTCCAGAGTCTGGGACAATCGATCATGCCAGAGAAAATGTTGCTGTGGCGGACCTAGTGCTTAGCGATGAAGAACTGAGGCGGATAAATACCGCATTCCCGACGCCAACACATAAAGTTCCACTAGCTGTGATTTAACAAGCCAAATTTAAAAAAAACGAAAAATTAAAGGAGCTGTTGAAATGCGCCATAAGGTCGTCTTTCATGTAGATCAGCCTGACCACTGGGCTCACACGATGCAAAATGTCGCTAACTTAACCACATACGTCGAATCTGAACCTAAGGAGCAGCTGCAAGTTGTGGTGTTAGTCAACGGCGCTGCCATCACCAAATATTTGGATCAGGATGGTCAAAATGCCGTTCGCCGTTTTCCCGAAGTTGAATTTCATGCCTGTCATAACTCGATGACTACGCATAATGTTACTGCCGACCAATTGCCAGAGGGCGTGATTGTGGTCCCTGTGGGTGTTCTCGATCTCATTAAATTACAAGAGTCAGGGTACGCATATATCAAACCATAGACGTGGAATGCTGCACAAAATCGCTGATTTAGCGACTATAAATGTTCACTGAACATTCAAAGGCAGATTATGTGAGGATGAAATCAAATTATGATATATATAAGTCAGATTTCATAAACCTAATCCCTTTGAAGGAGGCGATTAAGATGGCATTTCCACCAAAAGACATTATGGTACCCCTCGATGGTTCCAAAAATGCTGAACGGGCTTTGACAACAGCCATTGCTCTGGCGAAAGAAAACAAGGCCCGTTTACACCTCGTCCGTGTCATTGATCCAAACATCTATGCCGCTTACGGTGGTGGCGCTAATGCGACCGTATTCAACGAGGATGTTCGACTCGCAACCGAAAATTATTTAGAGGATGTTGCCAAGCGAGTTAAGGAAAGTGGTTTTACAAACTTTTCAACAAAGCTACTGCAAGGCAATATTAAATCTACGCTTGCTCGTAGCTACCCAGAAGAACACAAAATTGATTTAATAATTATTGGGGCTACGGGGATGAACGCCATCAGTCAGGCGGTCATGGGATCAGTTACTGCATATGTTGTTCGACATGCGACTGTTAACGTGTTTGTAGTTAAAGATGACGCCTGAATAATGTTGATTAAAACGCTTCTGCCATTACTTCGTTTTGGTCGAAGCGTTTTAATTTGCTCTGAATATTAATTTTTCTGTGTGTCCTGGCGTTCGAGCTAGTTTTGCAAAATCAATGACACGACTAAATAATGGTAGAACCTGATTGTGAACCGTGTGACTGATCATAATGAGCGTCAAAGCAGGTATGTTTAATAGCAAACTTCTCAATATGGATAGCGTTGGCGCAGCCGAATTTGATTATCTCAGGCATAATCATCAAAACACGACCGAGGTCAGCTTGCTTAATACAATAAGCGATTTATATGCACAGCGTCGTTTTGATGAGCTAAAACAATTGTATATAGCAAGGCAAAGTTCACGGTTGGAATCTGATCGATTATTGGCCAGTGAAATCTATACATTAGTGCGCGCGTATGGAACAAATATGTTCAAGATGGCGGTTGAACCAAGTTTAATTGCTGTTGAACACTTGCAAAATCTGTCTCAGTGGTCTTTATGTCAAGGGCAGTTTAAAAATGTAGGTTTTCGGCAGAAAGAAATGTAGGTTTTCGGCAGTTACTTGAGGCCACGTAATCGGTAAGATTTACCAGTGATCTTCACTACGTGAACATGATGAACCAAGCGATCGAGAATGGCTGCTGTCACAGTTGGGTTCTGGAAAATATCAACCCAAGCGGATAGATCACTATTGCTGGTAATGATCGTTGAATGCTTTTCATAGCGGGCATTGACTAGCTGAAATAAGAGGTTAGCTTCTTGGTGACCAATTGGCAAATACCCAATTTCATCAATAATTAATAGGTCATAGCGCGAATAGCGGCTTAGAGATCGATCAAGCAGTCCTTTTTCGTAAGCTGCTCTCAATCTAATCAACAGCTCATGACAATTAATAAAGAGAACCCGACAGCCCTGTTTACAGGCCTCAATCCCAATACTAATTGCCAAGTGGGTTTTACCGACTCCCGGATTGCCAATAAAGATTAAGTTTTCAGACTTTTCCATAAAAGCCAGATTCTGGAATTCCAGAACCTCTTGGCGATTCATACTGGGTTGAAAGCTAAAATCAAATGTATCTAGGGATTTTGTATTGGGGAACCGAGCACGGCCAATGGCCCGTGCAATCTGACCTTCGTGTCGATTCTGGAGTTCCGAATTAGTTAAATCAATTAGCGCCTCAGTTAATGACAGATTATCAGTGTGAATTTGATCAAGGTAATTCGGCAAGTATTCACGGATTTTGTTTAACCCTAAGCGCTCAAGATTATTTAAAAGAATTTGATTATTAGTGGTCATGGTAGCCTCCTATAAGTTGTCGTAATCAGTCATATGTTCACGAATGTAAGCTGAAATGTCTTCATCTGTCCGCCCTTTAAGCAAATCAGATTTGAGGATATTGAACTGATCTTGGGGGTCATAATTCAGCGAATTGGTAGTTATGGAGTGCGTACGAATTTCTTCTCCGTTATAATAAATGTGAATGCGCTGCTCATCATTGGAGATTTCAACAGCAACCGTACAACCAATGTATCGCGGATCTACTGAGTACTTACATTTGCGGAAATTGATCATGGCCTCCTTCGAAACGACACGGGTAATGTTTTCTTCGAAGTATGGTTCAAGGAGATTAACTGGAACGCGATGAAGGTACTCTTTTTCTTCGTCTAACCATTTCAGGTACGGGACTTCGTCCGTGGCCTGCGAAGTTTCATGATTTAGATCATCTCGGAGCATATGAACTAGTTCGATTAGCTCAGTTCCATCAGCAAATTCAGTATTGTATGGCCGTAAACGTTCAACCGTGCGAGCAAGGGCTTCAACTGCACCTTTAGTTTGTGGTCTGAATGGTCGACAAGCAATTGGTGTGAAACCGGCATCTTTACAGAATTCGTGGAACCGTTCGTTAAAGACAGCGTGGCCAAACTGGGATTTTGTATGATCCACAACGGTTTTCATATTATCAAACCAGATTTCCGTCGGAATACCTCCGGTATGAAGGAAAGCGTCGTGTAAGCAAGAAAAGAGGGTATCTTGGCTCCGATCAAAGGTTAGTGTCATATATTTGAGTTTTGAATAAGGCAATACATACAAGAAAATATTGAATTTAAACAGCTCACCCTCGCTGCTCACTAGGGCCATTTCTTCTTTCCAGTCAACTTGAGCAGAGAGACCAGGGGAATGTTCAATCCGAATGGTAGCTTTCTTAACTCGTTCTCGGCGGGTTTGGCGACAATAATCTTTCACGAGGGTATAGCTGCCGGTAAAGCCCTTCTTCTGGATAAATTTAAAAATTGAAGCAGCCGAACAATTTAGTTCAAGCTTTGAATCGATGGTTTGCTTGAATGGATCCAGTAAACTTGGCCGTTTCGGTCGACCACTTGGTCGGCCCTTAAGTCCAGCTTTGACTTCCTCATAGGCTTTCTTAACGGTTCGATAATCAACATTATATTGCCGGGCAATCTCGGCGAAGTTAGGCTTAATATTTTCAGTCACGTAAATCGTCACTCCTTCTCTTAAATCACGTCTCACATCAAATTCCTCCTACACTCTGATGTGATTCATGATACAAAAAATGTAGGAAAACCAACAGTTCTAACCTGCCGTTTTCCTACATTTTACGGGTGCCTTTTACATTTATTCGAACTACAATTAGCCGGCCCAGCGATTTGGACTGTCAATTCATTAAAACGCAAACAGGCATTAGTTGAGCGAGGAGAGGCTTGCTACCATTTTTATGCAGCCATGAATGGTTCATACGCCGCTAATTTAAGAGAGACACTGTGGCTTAATTACTTACAGGACTTGCTCACACGACCAACGTATGTAAAGGACGCTAAATTCAGTGATGCCAAGAAAGTTTGGCAGGAAATTGATGCGTTATCCGATTTGTCATCAGACTTTAATTGCCGACTGAAACGATTAACGAGCCATGTTATTGGTGCACTTTACTTTAACGATAATCAACAAGATGCTATCAACCAAGCGCATCAATTGTTAACGACATTTCGCATGCTTAATGACAAAAACAAGCATCAAATCTCCACTGAAGAAGAAATTATTACGTTTCAACTCAAACGTGCGCAAGAATATCATCGATATCACTAATCTGAATTAAAAAAAGTGTTTTTAGTCGGCTTTAGCCGCTTGCTGTGAATTCTTTTTTGAGATAAAACGTAAAAACTATTTGACACGAAATGTAAAAGATGTTTTACTTTAAATGTCAAAGACGTTTGACATTAGATTAATAAACAAAGGAGCTGACGGTCGTGCAGAACGTGATCAATTCAACACGTAAGCAGCAAAAACTCTCTCAGGCCGAATTAGCGACTAAAACAGGGGTAACTCGGCAAACCATCAACGCGATTGAAAACGATAAGTATGATCCATCTTTGGACTTGGCGTTTAAGTTAGCCGATGTGCTTGGACTGAGAGTAGATCAACTATTTTTATGGGGTGAACGTCATGATTAATGTTAAAAAGAATTTATTAGTCACAACTAGTCTGTTGACATTACTACTCGTAGCAATGTGCTTAGCTGTTGTCTTGGAAAACACTCATGGAATGGCAACATTAGTAGTTCTAATCAGCTTGGTCGTTCTAGTACATTTTCGTCGAGTACGTCAAACACATTTATTGACACATCGAGTACGCCTTTTTGATTTAAATGAAAAGGGCGAACCACTAGATATGTTGCATAATGATGAACGAGAATGGCGTCTGATGCTAACTGCTAATTACGTCAGTGGTCGCGTCACAGGAGTGTTTTTGATTGTTGTTTTAGGTGTTTGCTACGTGCTGACCGGTAGCGACTTGTACAGTGGAATGGCTTTTTTGCCAACCCGCTACTCACTGCAGTATCTTCTGGCGTTGGTTAGCATTCTCATTACTAGTGCAACATTGATTGGCGAGTGGTCGTTCTTGATTGCTTATTTTCGGTTAAATCGTGGATAATGCGGCTAATAATATCTATAGATGAGATGATATTTTATTGCTACAATTTTGATACCTGAGTACGCCAATATCTCTAATGTCAGTCAGTTGATCTCACTAAACATTGATACGGTTGGATTTATTGTGGTCTGTCTAATTGCATTAGCATTTTTGATTAAGGAATGGATCCTGCTGGCATTATACAACTGGTTTTCACAGAATAAATAAAAGCATTACATATTTGATTCGAAAAAGAAGGAGACAATCAGCAATGTCCAAAACTAAACGTAACATGCTCATTAACACTTCTGTTTGGACCATTATCTTACTGGAGTTACTTGTGCTGACATACACCAGGAGTTCTATTAATTTTATTGGTTGGTTATTTCTTTTATTTAATTCCTCAATTGTCAAATCAAGTGCAACACTAAGAATCTATTCTTAGAAGTGGTCTAGTTGCTAAGCTAGTTCAGGCATTAGATCGGCTGGGCAGCGATAGTTCAATGACCGCCGTAGCCGGTTGTTTAAGGTATCTTGAGCCAGCTGAATGTCAATGAGTGAGGCCGAAGCCAAGGATCTGCCCTTCGGGAAGAACTCGCGCAAAAGGCCGTTAGTGTTCTCATTGGTTCCACGTTCCCATGGTGAATAAGGATGGGCAAAGTAGATGTCAGTTCCCTTGACTTGACTCAAGCTTGAGAACTCAGCACCATTATCAAAAGTAATGGTTTTAAAGTGCTCGGTTCCATAGTCATATAAGGTATTCTGGAGGGCTTTCAAGCAAGTGTCGGCATGATAATTGGGAAGTTTAACGATGATCTCTAAGCGACTAACACGTTCAGTCAAAGTCATTAATGCTGGCTCAGATTCAACCCGTTTGCCTTTGACCAAGTCACCTTCCCAGTGTCCAAGCTCTTGACGCGCTTGAACCATGGCGGGACGCTCTTCGATTGAATGGCCCAGATTTTTCTTATTGATTCGATGATGCTTTGCCCCGGGGCATTTAATCCGGCGACGTAGTTTAGCTGGTAGGTCTGAATTGCGGATAGCTAAACGCTGGTCATCAATATACCGGTACACCGTCGGTGTTGAGGGGCAGACAAGCCTTGGGTGATCAGTCTTGAATTGGTGGACAAAAGTATCCACACTATGCATCCTGGGACGCGCTTTTAAAGCTGTCACCAAAGCATTACAGAAGGTTTGACAATGATCAAAGAGTCCACGATAACAGCTATTTAGTCGGTGCTTACGATAAATTGCTTCACCAGTTTCTGCCAGATATGACTGTTCAAAGATATGAGTACTAGCGTTAATCTGTGTCGTTGTCCCACGTTTTAATTCACGTGAAATCGTGCTGGGATTACGATGAAGGGCCTGGGCAATCCGGCGGATAGACCAATCTAAGTCCCTTAGGGATTCAATTCGACCACGTTCAGCTAAATTGAGTTGGTGATACTGATTAGATATGATATTCTTAATTCGGGTCATGAAGATACCTCTTTCTTGTTTGTGGTGAATTAAGAATAGGTCTTCATGGCCTTTTTGACTAGTCTGAATAAAGAACTGGTCTATTAGAGCAGGTGTTGCACTTCAATTTTAAATCGAGGCTTTTATTTAATTGGTAGATTGTAAAATTAATCCGAACGCTGTTCGGACAAAAAAGATCAGCTTCCTTTAAAATGGTGTTTACCACAAACCCATCTTTTAGGAGCTGATCTTTTGTCTAGTATAACCTATTCCGAACGAATTAAAATCGAAACCTTTTGTGAACTAGGGCTGTCCAATATCCAAATGGGCGTTCGGCTGAACCGATCACCGTCAACAATTTCTTATGAATTATCTCGATGTCAACCTTATCAGGCTGAATTAGCACAAACAGATGCCGAATACAAGCGATCACGATGTGGTCGGAAAACTAAGCTGAGCGATGAGTTAAAGCAAAAAATTCTCAACCATTTACGTCTAAGCTGGTCACCAGGAATGATTGCTCACGAATTTAAACTAGCTACTAAATCTATTTATAATTGGCTAAATCAGGAGAGAATTGATTTCTCCTTGAATGATCTACCTGAACATGGCGTACGCCAACGGCGTAACGTTGACCAACGATCCAAATATAATCAATCTTTGGGGCGATCAATTGAACAGCGTCCCATGATGATTAATCAACGTAATCGCATCGGCGATTTTGAACTAGATACAGTCGTTGGTCCTCGTGGGCATAGTAAGGCAGTTTTATTAACTTTAATCGATCGAAAATCACGGTTCCTTTGGGCATACCGGTTAAAAGATCGGACGACAGTGACTGTTAATGAAGCACTAACTAAGTTCCTAACCACTTTTAATGGTCCGGTGCACAGCTTTACTGTGGACCGTGGCACTGAGTTTAGTGGGCTAGTATCACTTGAATCACAATATGGTATTAAGACCTATTACTGCCATGCTTATACGCCAGCTGAACGTGGTAGTAATGAACGCTTTAATCGGAATTTACGTTATTTTTATCCTAAAGGGACTCGTTTTGAACACATTAGTGCTCAAGATTTAACGACGACGTTACTCCAAATTAACCAGCGACCGCTTAAAATACTCGACTGGCAAACACCGTATCAGGTTATGCTGACAAATTTGTCCAAAAATTCGGATTAAATTTGCAATCTACCAATTTAACTATTTTATCCATGACGCAAGCGAACTTTGCGACAAATCATCATGTGCAATTCCTTGATTTAAAAGAAACTGGGCAACCACTGAATATGCTACCAGCCGATGAACGTGAATGGCATGTAATGCAGAAAGCCGATTATGTCAGTACTAACGTGACGCTTATACTTCTTAGTGTTCCATTGGTCACAGCTTTCATGCTTCCAAGGATTGCTCAAGATGCAGCCGACAGTGTGATTCCAAATTTATTTTCACTTGACGCGCTCAGCTTTATCATTGTTTGCTTGATTGTTCTGATCTTGTTGGTTAAGAAATGGACATATCTGTTTATGTACGTTTTATTAGAACAAAGAAACTGAAAATTTTAAACTTCTATCAATATATTATATTAACTGACTTGATATTAATTGTCTTGGCAAAAAATGCACAAAGAAAAGAGGGATTTTTGTGGTTAATGTTAAAAGAAATATGGTTGCTACAGCAATCTGGGAATCAATTCTCTTATTTTTATTTGTCCCTATGTTAACGTTATTGAGTCAAGGAGCCTATAATGACACAGCGATATCTTGGATAACGATGTTCTTAACCTGGGGTGTGCTGCTAGTTAGCTTAGTGATGTTCAGACGCAACCAGAAAAAGGGATTAAAACATCGTGTTAAAATTTTTGATATCAAAGAAAATGGTGAACCAGTAGACATGTTTCATAATGATGAGCGCGAATGGCGATTAATGTTAACTGCACAATATGTTAGTGCTCGTGTGACAACCTTATTTGCATTGATTGTTATGGTTGCAGTTCCGTTAACGTCAGGTAGCATTATCAATGCAGGTTCAACAATTCATCTATCTGTGACACTGATGGCCGCTGTACTAACAAGTATCATCGCGGTTGGTTTATTAATTAGCGAATGGTCATATGTAATTGTTTATTTTAAGTTAGATAAAGAATAGTAAAAAAGTCGACAGGCTTTGTCGTAAACTTCGAGAAAAAGGGGTTAAAAGACTGTTGACTTTAATTTTTGCTTTCTAGTTTACATAATATATATTATACAAAGTAGTGAAAGAAGCTCTTTAAATGCTCTTCAACCTCAATGTCTTGTTTTTTAGACGCATCGTTCGACATCAACTGTTCATGTCTCGTATACTTCATTTAGATTCATGAATACTTTGCCGTATATTGACACAGCCATCATCCAATCATCAACTTTCCGGAGGTTTAATTATGATAGTTAAAAATCGCATCATGCTTTAGTAGATTGTAAAATTAATCCGAACGCTGTTCGGACAAAAAAGATCAGCTTCCTTTAAAATGGTGTTTACAACAAACCCATCTTTTAGGAGCTGATCTTTTGTCTAGTATAACCTATTCCGAACGAATTAAAATCGAAACCTTTTGTGAACTAGGGCTGTCCAATATCCAAATGGGCGTTCGGCTGAACCGATCACCGTCAACAATTTCTTATGAATTATCTCGATGTCAACCTTATCAGGCTGAATTAGCACAAACAGATGCCGAATACAAGCGATCACGATGTGGTCGGAAAACTAAGCTGAGCGATGAGTTAAAGCAAACAATTCTCAACCATTTACATCTAAGCTGGTCACCAGGAATGATTGCTCACGAATTTAAACTAGCGACTAAATCTATTTATAATTGGCTAAATCAGGGGAGAATTGGTTTCTCCTTGAATGATCTACCTGAACATGGCGTACGCCAACGGCGTAACGTTGACCAACGATCCAAATATAATCAATCTTTGGGGCGATCGATTGAACAGCGTCCCATGATGATTAATCAACGTAATCGCATCGGTGATTTTGAACTAGATACCGTCGTTGGCCCTCGTGGGCATAGTAAGGCAGTTTTATTAACTTTAATCGATCGCAAATCACGGTTCCTTTGGGCATATCGGTTAAAGGACCGAACGACAGCGAGTGTTAATGAAGCACTGACTAAGTTCCTAACAACTTTTAATGGACCGGTGCACAGTTTTACTGTGGACCGTGGTACTGAGTTTAGTGGGCTAGTATCATTTGAATCACAATATGGTATTAAGACCTATTACTGTCATGCTTATACGCCAGCTGAACGTGGTAGTAATGAACGCTTTAATCGGAATTTACGTTATTTTTATCCTAAGGGGACTCGTTTTGAGCACATTAGTGCTCAAGATTTAACGACGACGTTACTCCAAATTAACCAGAGACCGCTTAAAATACTTGACTGGAAAACACCGTATCAGGTTATGCTGACCAATTTGTCCAAAAATTCGGATTAAATTTGCAATCTACCCTTTATGTGACTAACGTTGCTGTCTGTGCTAATTTCTGGCACAAATATTTTCGCGCTGAAATTGCTGAGACCAATGAGATGCCCGACAACAGTCAAAACATCGTCTTACGATTCACTTCAGCCCTCGAAATCTCGTTATTTACAACGTCGTTCATCAAACGGTATTCACCTGAAGTATCACTTACAACGCCGTCATTAATGCTGTTCAGTGATGAATTTGAACAGCTTCATAAAAGATTACCTAATACTGGCCACATTATCGTGAATAACGGTGTGCGGACATTTAATTTTGCTGACCCCGAAGGCCATTTTTTTGTGATTGCAGAGCAGTTGGATCAGTAATAACGCTTGAATTACTGCAATGCGTTTTAGCATAGGCAGTTGTATAATACAACTAGTTGAAGCTTCTCTACTCAATTCAATATAGCTCACCATTTAATGTTGCTGACGGTATTGTCTAGGCGTTTGACCACACAATCTTTTAAACCACTTCGTGAAGTAACTGGCATCTTCAAAGTTCATCATTGATGCTATTTCAATAATGCTAGCCGAAGTGGTTGTCAGCTGCTCTTGAGCAAACATTAATCTGAACTGATTTTGATAATTCATAAAAGTTCGACCTGTTTCACTGCGAAAACGGCTTGCTAAATACTTGGCAGATTTGTGTTGTTGTGCCGCTAAAGTGGTCAGCTGAATACCGGTATCCCGGTGAGCATAAATTTCAGCCGTGAGTGCATTGATGTCTTTCGAATAATGGTGTTGATTTGCTAAACGAACCTCTTTGGCGAAACGAGTCATTTGGGTCATTAAGACCCCAACAACATCGTTCGTTCTCGTCTGAGCCTCAATCATTTGAATCGTTTGATCGCTAATGGCATACGCACTGTCTGCATTATAAGCCACCCTGAATGGCTGACCTAGTCGCCAACGTGGTGGCTGCGATGGCTAAGTCTTTTTCATTGCGCAGTTGATTGCCTGGAACGACCAGGCCGGGTTTGCCACTGTTGGAGAATCGTTGGAATGCAACGATGACCTGATCATCCTGCCCTGCCCTAATGGTGTTATAAAGGGCAGTTTCAGCCTGATAGGGGGCGCGGTTCGATTGTGAAGAAGATGTATCTTTAACCATGGCGTCAACCTTGGGTTGTGGCAAACGAAGTCCACTAGTCAGCTGATGAATTAATGTGTTGACCGTTTTTTGATCAAACAACGCAGTCAGCAGTAATTCCACGCTAGCAATTAATTGCTCTTGGCTGATAACCGTTGGCAGTAGACCATTATAAGTTCGGGAAAAATAATCAAATTGTTCGGCCAATGAGGGTGCCTGGTTCATTTCTTCTCCAGTCACCCTTTTTAATTTACGCCCTTCGTTTGTTGAATTGATAAACGGGCCGATGAGGAGACCATTCTCCTTGCGTCGTTGACACCACAGGTATTGCTCGCCATGGTCGCCAGCAAAATAGATTAGTTGTGTTTGGTCATCAATGATGCGATTAAGCGTTTCAAATTGAGTCTCTCGTAGTTCGTGCCAACGCCCGTTACCCGCACTTATCCAGCGGTTTTTACCGGCAATTTGGCTGACAGCAAGGTGCGTTAAGACATAAAAATTGGCTAACACTTGCGCTGTTTGTTTTTGATTCATGTGCATTTCCTTCTAAGTCACGTTGTTCGTTTACTATTCTTAAATACCAACTAAACCAATTCTAAAAATAATGTCCGGCAAATTCTATAATTAATCCGAACAGAAATTAAAAAGCCCAAAGTAATCACTTACAATGGTAGTAGCTAATTCCAACCAATATAGGGAGTGATTACTTTGGGTACATCTACTTTATCACGTTTTCAACGTGGCGCACTAGCACAACTGGTCAATGAGGGGAATAAATCTTACCAAGTAATGGCTGACGCCTTAGGCGTCGCCAAAGCTACGATTAGCTATGAGTTGGACCGGGTTAAACCTTATGATCCAGAATTAGCTCAGCAAGATGCAGATCGCAAAAGGCGGAATTGCGGTCGTCGTTCGATGCTGACGGCAGCATTAGCGACTTTAATTACCAATCACTTACGATTAACCTGGTCACCAGAAACCATTGCGGCCGCTTATAACTTGAGCACTGCGTCAATTTATAATTGGCTTAATCGTGGCTGGCTCCCCTTCAAATTGACTGATCTACCCAATCGGAATGTCCGCCAGCACCGAGTGAGCGAAAATCGTGGGAAATTTACAAGTGGGACTTCCATCGAACAACGGCCAACAACTGTTAATCAACGGTTAGCTTTTGGTCATTGGGAAGTAGATACGGTGCTTTCTAGTCGAAGTGAGTCACGATCATGTCTGGTTACATTCGTAGAACGTAAGACCCGACTTCTATGGGCCATCAAAGCCCCTAATAGAACGGCTAAGGCTCTAAACACCGCCTTTGGCAAGTTTATGGGGGCCTTCGGTCCCCAAGTAAAATCCATTACTGTTGATCATGGTAAAGAGTTTGCCAATTATCAGGCCTTAGAACAGGATTATCAGATCAAAGTTTATTTTTGCCATCCATATTCACCATGGGAGCGAGGTTCCAATGAATATTTTAATAGACGGTTACGCTGGTTCTTCCCGAAAAAGACCAATTTTAGCCAAGTAACGACTGATGAGATCCTAGCAGCACTTGAACTAATTAATCAACGACCATTAAAAATACATCATCAACAGACTGCCATTGAAAGATTCCGGGCTTGTTCGGATTAAACTTGTAATTTGCCGTCCCAATAGTGCTTTTTTCAAGGATATTTTACCAGCTTTTACGACAATAGTTGATAAAATGGTCTTAAATGTAAGCGTTATCATTTTAGACCATTCGTGTAACTGTTTACAAAAGTGGTTGATGTTGCTGTCATTATACTAAAGGAGTTGGTCGTCATGGTTCGTTCAACAAAAAGCTGGCTGTTTAAGGTTGCAATCCTGTCAATTTCACTCGTGTTAGTGGCTGCCAATGCAGTTGCTGGCGTTATTCCATTGATGGAGGCCAGTTTGCCGCACGTTAGTCACGCTGCCGTTGAGGGTCTCATCACTGCACCAAGCATTACCGTATTAATATTCGTCATTTTTAGCTCGACAATTAGCGATCATATCGGAATGAAAAATACTGTGCTTTTGGGCCTACTAATTACCGGAGTCGCCGGAATTGTGCCAATGTTTACCAGCAGCTACTGGGTCATTTTAGCGGCCAGACTAGGATTTGGTGCAGGTTTAGGACTGTTCAATTCTATTGCCTATAGTATTTTTAGCATTTATTATGATGGCGATGAGCGCGCAACCCTGCTTGGATTTCAAGGTGCAGTAACGGCGGTTGGCAGTATCTTGTTTTTCCTAGTCGTTGCTCAGCTAACGCCAATGGGTTGGCATGCTACCTTTATCGTTTACGGAATTTCGTTCCTGGTTTTGGCGCTGTTCGCTTTAGTAGTACCAAGCAATCGGCATCAGCAAGGCGATGAAGACCAACCAAAGCAATCTATTAACCGAGCGGTTATCGGATATTCATTGTTATGGTTTCTAATCATGATGTTGTTCACGTTGGTTACACTTAAAGCATCAACCTTAATTATTGCTGGCGGATACGGAACAGCTGCCCAAGGTAGCCTCATTTTAGCTATTGTCGGCGGTGGCCAGATGCTTGGTGGTTTGGTGTATGGATCAGTGTACAAACGAATTGCAACGTCAGTCTTGCCCGGAAGCGCATTACTGACTGGAATTTTAATTATCGGTTTGGCGCTATCCAGAACGCTGTGGTTAACGTTTGTCATTGCTGCCCTTTTAGGGATTACTTCTGCTTTTGTTGGCCCCTATCTATTTGGCAGGGTGGCCGATGTTGCACCGGCTAATTCGGCTACACTAGCATCTTCCATGATGTTAATCGGCATTAACATCGCCTCATTCATTGCACCTTATTTCTGGGGCCTGGTTGCCAATCTGTTCCATAACACAACACCCAGCTTTAACCTCACTATTTCTGGCATTGCGTTTCTCATTATCGGTGTCATCGTCGTGGCTGGCCGTTTAATTCATCATCCGAAGAAGCCGCAATCGGACGTTCAGTAATATACTTTGTCTAATTAAACATATTTTTGGAGGCGTCAAATTATGGATAAAAAGGTTTTGGCTGTGCTTGATCAACTCACACTTGAACAAAAGGCCGCGCTGGTAAGCGGAAAAAACATGTGGTTTACTGCTGCCGCAAACGCGGCCGACATTAGCGCCATCATGATGACTGATGGCCCAGCTGGTTTGCGTAAACAAATACCTAAGGAAGGTGAAACGCTTAGTGTTAACGCGAGCGTCAAGGCAATTTCCTATCCTTCGGCAGCACTCGTCGCTAGCACTTTTGATCGCTCGTTGGCACGCGATTTAGGTCAACATTTAGGTGAAGAAGCTCAAGCTGAAAACATTAGTTTACTTTTGGGACCAGGTGTAAACATCAAGCGTTCGCCACTCGGAGGCCGTAATTTTGAGTATTATTCAGAGGACCCACTCGTAGCTGGTGAAATTGGTACCGCCTATATCAATGGTTTGCATGATAAGGGTGTTGGGGCTACCGTTAAACATTTTGCGGCCAATAATCGTGAAAATCACCGTTTCACTAATTCATCTGATATGGATGAGCGCACACTTCGAGAAATTTATTTAGCGCCGTTTGAACGCATCATCAAGCAAGCACACCCCGAAGCTGTAATGGCGTCATATAACAAAATTAATGGCGTCCTCAATGTCCAAAACGAGCGGTTGTTAACCGATATTTTACGTCAGGAATGGGGATTTACCGGTGTCGTCATGTCAGACTGGATGGCTGTAGCTGATCACGTTGCTTCCCTTCAAGCTGGTTTGGACCTTGAAATGCCTGGTAAAGGTGATGCCTCAACTAGTGAAATCGTCGACGCTGTTAAAGCTGGCACGATTACAGATGAACAACTAGATCTTTCAGCTGGTCGAGTGTTGACCATGGTCGTTAGTTTGTTAGATAAAAAGTCTGCTCAGGTTCCGTATGATCGTGGGGAACACCATGAATTTGCTAGAAAGCTTGCTGATAGCGGCATTGTGTTATTGCAGAACAAGGATCATGCATTGCCACTAAAGTCAGGCAAATCGGTTGTCTTTGTAGGCGCAATGGCAGATCAACCGCGGTATCAGGGCTCAGGTAGCTCACATGTCACGCCAGACCATGTTGTGTCAGCTCTAGAGGCAGCGAACCAAGCAGATCTAGACGTTCAGTTTGCCTCTGGCTACGAGTTATCAAAAACGGCGATTGATGAAGAGCTTGAAAAGCAAGCAATTGAGTTGGCACAACATGCTGATCAGGTTGTTGTCTTTGTAGGCTATCGTGACGATGATGAATCAGAGGGTTTCGATAAAACGAACCTATCACTGCCAGAAAATCAAACACATTTAATTCAATCGTTGGCACAGCATGTTGCTCATATTAGTGTTGTTCTCGCAAATGGCTCAGTAGTCGAAATGCCTTGGCGAGATCAGGTTGATGCGATCGTTGAAACCTACTTGGCTGGTGAAGCCGTTGGTGAAGCAACAATTGATATCCTTACCGGTCACGTTAATCCAAGTGGCAAACTAGCAGAAACCTTTCCAGTCAGACTGGCTGATACACCAAGCTATGGCACATTTGACCAGAGTAACGAGCACGAGCGTTACCACGAAGGCATTTTCGTAGGCTATCGCTATTATGATCTGCATCATCAAGCTGTTGCCTTTCCATTTGGCTTTGGCCTCAGTTACACCACGTTTGAATTTAGTGATTTAGTTATTGGTGACTGGCAGGAAGATAATCTGAAAGTTACCGTGACCGTTAAAAATACTGGATCAGTTGACGGTTCTGCAGTGCCACAATTGTATATTAGTAACCTCGTCAGTCCGGTTGAAAAACCAGTTCGTGAACTACGTCAATTTGACAAAGTTGCTATTTCTGCTGGTGAATCTAAAACGGTTACCTTCACCTTGCATACTCGCGATTTCAGTTGGTACGACGCTGACAACATGACTTGGCAGGCCGACAATGGTCTGTACGAAATTGCGGTCGGATCATCTTCGCGCGATTTGCCGCTAACCAAGCAACTAACAATCAAACACTTCGCCAGTCAACCACTCGTTGTCGATATGGATACGTACCTCAGTGTCCTCTTAGCAAACGAAAAAACGAAGGTTGTGTTGATGCAGATGTTCGGCGAACAGTTGGCCCAATATACAAACCAGGATGAAGCCAGCGCTGCCGACCAGCAGATGATGTTTAATACGCCATTACGAGCACTGGTTGCCGGTGGCTTTCCAGTTGAGGCAATTCAGGCCTTCATTGATCAAAGCAATGCGGCTTTGAAAAAATAAATTCTCAATCAATAAAACCAAATTTAAAAGCATCCAGTTGATTACTATCATTTAGATCAAGTAAATTACCTGGATGCTTTTTCTTCCCATTTTTGATTGTTCACAACCACTTGTTTTTCTTGGCGATATTAATAGCGTCTAATCGATTATGCGCGCCCATTTTGCTTAGAACGGCGGACATATAATTACGAACAGTTCCTGGGGACAAGGACACAATCCTGGCGATTTCAACCGTCGAAGCACCGTCTTGAGCAGCACTAAGCACTTCCAATTCTCGTTTAGTTAGCGGATTCTGCGAAGCATTATACATTCCGTGAACCAGCTCTGGCGCATAAATGATTTGACCAGCCATGATTTTGTGAATGCTTTCCACTAAGTCATCGCTAGGACTGTCTTTAAGCAAATAACCGGCTACATCAGCAGCTAATGCACGTTTAAAATAAGCTGGCTGGGCAAACGTTGTTAAAATGAGCGATTTAGTTGTACTTTGATCATTCTTTAACCGATCTGCCACGTCTAAACCACTAAGTTTAGGCATTTCGATGTCAAGAATCGCGATATCAGGATGTTTAAGGCGAATTTCATTTAGCGCAGTTTGACCATCCGTCGCTGATCCGACCACTGTTATGTCAGGTTCAAGATTCAAAATGGTGGTTAACGCTGTATTCAACATACCTTGGTCTTCTGCCAGATATAGATGAATCATGATTGAAGCTCCTTTTCCTTATTTGTCTTAGGTTTGGGACAGGAAATGGTCAAGGTTGTCCCTTCAGATGAAGAAGCAACATCCAGGGTTCCATTAATAGTTTCCATTCGTTTGGCCATACCGCTTATACCTGAACTATTTTCACGCGGTTTATGGATGCCTTTTCCGTTATCACGAATTGAAATTGTTAACAAATTTGCCTGCTGTCCAAACGTCAGCCAGCAATGATCAGCATGCGCATGACGAATAATATTTGTGATTGCTTCTTGAATAACAGCACCTAAAGTAATTTGTATTTGACGCGGCCAAGTATTACTAATTGATTCGTTAATAGTCAAAAGTGTAACATTGGCATCTTGCAAATTGCGATTTTGATTAATAATGACTTCAGCAATGTTCAACTGTCGCAAATCGTTGACGATTGAACGAACAAGTTGCAAGTTATCTCGTGAGGCATTTTCAACATCGTTAAGCTGCTCATCAACCTTTTCAGGCGCGACCTTGAGTAATTTTCTTGCCAATTCTGTCTTAATGGTGATCATTGAAAATGACTGCCCTAAAGTATCATGTAAATCTTGAGCAATTCGATTCCGCTCATTCTGTCGAATGACGTTTTCCAAGCGTTCATTAGTTTGCTGGATTGCACGCGATTTGTCAGCAGTTCTCATCACTGACATTGCTGCAATTGGTGAACCATAGGCAAATGCTAGCAGGACAAGTAAATCAAGCCGATCAGTGAGTTGAAAATGCGGCGTCACCGCGACAAGTTTCGTAACTGCAGCAATCACCGAAGCCGTGAAAGTGCCATAATAAGCCGTTAAATAGCGCCAACGAACTCGTTTCGTGAATGGTAAGGAACCAACTACCCACGCAATGAAAATGAATAGTGCCATGTAGTTTTCCACTAACATCATATACACGCACACAATTAACTGGCCCGCGATTGACCATGGCAATAATTTGGTGATTTCGTAGCTGTTTCGATAACACAAAAAGAAAATTGCTAGAAAAAATAACGTAAGTACCCGCCGAATTCCGGTCTCTGCGAAACCAATTGCAATTGGATAGCTTAGAAAAATCAACCAAAAATAAGGGTAAAACCCAAATCTAGATGGAAACAAAATATAACGCCGTAAAAAGGTCATGCTTGAATACTCCTGTCGTTTTTGGCCCTCGATAACAGCCATATGATGATCAGTAACGCCCCGGTCCACCCTGCCAAACTGACGATAAAGGACCAATTAAAGTGCATTTGCTTAGTGACCACATTCAACAAAGAATTAACTGCATATGTGGGCATGAGCTTACCAATTTGTTGCATCCAATGTGGCAATAGCCCGATAGGCCACCACAGACCGCTGATAATTGCCATTGGAAAGACAATCAGGTTGCATAAACTATTGACCGATGATGGTCTTCCTGATTTAGCAACAAGGACGCCAATCAGCATTAATGGTAACCCGCCTAGCGCGGATAATCCGACTATTAAAAGTAGTGAACTTAGTGTCAAATGAACACCATTAATAATAGTCGCGATAGTAAGAATTACAGATGCCGATAGCATGTTCATCACTGTCATCGTCAGCATCAGTCCTACATAATAATATAGTTGTTTTGCTGGTGTAATGGCCAATAAAGTTGGCATGTTTTCTTGGCGATCTTCCGCTAAAAAAGCCGAAACTGAAAAAATCATGCTATCCATATAATTTAAGTTAAATTGTTGTTTTTCACTCGCACTTCCCTGAACAAGAATTTTGGTAAACAAAATATAAAAAAACGCTGGCATTGCGAGATTAAAAAGAAAAAATCTGGGATTACGAAGCAGTTCTCGTTTGATTGCGTACTTAGTTTGCGTGCATAGCTGATTCATGATTGCGTCCTCCAGTTTGTGTTACATCAGTAAAAATTTCGTTTAACGAATTAGGCATTAACGATAAACGATGGATTTTATCGAGAAAATGTTGGCTTTCAAGTAGCCAGAGATCCCCATCACTCAATTTTAAAGTGATTTTATCGCCGTGTTTTTCAGCCTCAAGAACCAACGGAGATGTCTTAAAGTAATTAACAGCTAATTCCGATTCAAATGTGGCTGTTGCCCCACTATATAAAGACGTCAGTGCATCTAATGGACCGTCAAACTTAATTTTGCCGTGTTGCAGAATTAGTAGTCGCTCTGCAACAGCTTCGATTTCTTCCAAATAATGACTAGTAACGAAAAGTGTCTTTCCTTGATGTCTGAGTTGCTCAATGCTCTGCCAAAATTGTTTTCTTGCAATACTGTCCAATCCAACTGTTGGCTCATCGAGGAAGATGACACGTGGATTCCCGGCCAGTGCAATACCAAATGCTAATTGCCGCCGCTGACCACCAGACAAAGCACTCATATTATGACGTCTGAACTCGCGTAACCCGGTCAATGTTAACAATTTTTCCAATGATAGCGGATGCGTATAAAAGCTTCGAACAAGCTGAAAACTTTCATCAACATGTAAATTTTTAATGCTTACATTTTCCTGGAGCATGGCCCCAATCTGATTACGGCAAACGGTAGTTCCTGGATTCGTGCCAAAAACCTTAATCTGACCGGTATCAGGCTTTTGAAGTCCCAAAATTAGGTTAATTAAGGTCGTTTTCCCTGCACCATTTTCTCCGACTAAACCAATGATTTCGCCTTCATCAACGCTTAAATTAACGTTACTAATTGCTGATAATTGTTTGAACTTTTTTGAGACATTCTTTAATTCGATTATTGACGACATATTGCTCACCATCTCTTTTACTTGATGAGCTTAGTTTAGTCACTTCTCGGGTCGAAAAATAGAAGTACATGTCACAACATTATATGACAAATGTCACCTCAACTGATGAAACCACAAATAGCACCCCACCAGTTGGTTAAACTAATCGATGCGATGCTAACCATTATTTTAAAAAAACGCTATTTAAAGTTTACAAACGGTCAAATGTTTCATTTTGCTGCGAACTTTATTTGCGGCCGAACAAACGGGCCCAGAAGCCACGCGTTTTCTTTTCAGCTTCCTTGGCGGCATTATTAGCTACCCGTGAACCAGTCGTCATGTGTCGTAATCCGTGACGAATACCGGCTGCTTGTGAGGCAGCAGATGTATTTTCACGAGCTGATTGACTCTGCATGTGAATCGTTAAATTATCTGCACTACCCTGTGGTCGCAAAATCTCGGGCAGAACCTGTAACGTTGGGTGCACCGTAGCCGTGGAACCATTGACTTCAAAGCTCAGCGTAACGTTATACGTTCCTGGCAATTTATGATTGGCCGTTGGATCGTCATAACTCATGGCCGTCCAACGAGACCGATCACGGTTATACTGGTCCTTCGCATCTGCCACATAACGAGCAGGAATTGGGTCACCATCACCAGCAACAATAATCTGATTATGAGCAGATAGTGAAAAGACATTTTCGTAGGCCGTTACAAACACATTTTTACCATGATCCGTGTAACGAACAGTAACCGGATACCGGCCAGCTTTCTGCCAGTTGACCTTTGACATGTCCACAATCGCCTTTTCAATATCAATGGCATTACCATCCGCATCATAAAGGTGTTGAACGAAACGGTCAGGATTAGTACGTGGACCGTTCACATAAGTCGTTTGGTTGGCCGTGTTAACGTTGACCATATTTTCTAAAATATGGAGTACTTGATGCGCCCCCGCGGTGACACCATTAACGGTATATGTCAGCATTAACCCATAACTGTTGTCTGCCATAATGTTAGGCTCACCGTCGTCAAACTTAATTTTGACATTCTGGGTCGCCTTAGCCATGTGACCTGGATCCACCAGTCGTTTTATAAAAGCAGTTTTGTCAGGTATTGGCTCGCCGGCATGAATAGTAACGTCGCGGCCATCCAACGCAAAAATATGTAAATGTGCAGTTGCAGATACCGTTTTTCCAGGATTGGTATACTGCAAATTAATTCGGTAATCGGCCGGTTGGTCCCAGTCGACGTTGGTGAGGTCAACTTGAACTTTTGCTGGATCAACGGCCTGACCTGTAGCGTCGTATACAGCCTTAACAAAACTTGTCTTACCGTAGTGAGGTCCACCAACATAGGTCGTTTGGTCTTGTGCAATGACAGTGGCCTGATTGGTAATCACACGTAACTGATTTTGTGCCTGTGAATCCTTTTGTTCAGTTGTTTTTCGATGTGGTTCAATCATGGGGCTCACTCCTAAACATTTATCGCAAACTAGAATCATTAAGATTTTCTAAAACTATTGTACTCAATAAAAACCGCCTTGAACAGCCCTATTAAAGCATTTATGTTTCTTTATCACAAAATTCACTAAAGGATTACTGAATAAACTGACCTCAAGAAGTTAAAAAGCCACTAAACACCCTTAACTTTAATTTTCATTCGCCCACTCATCTTCCAACATTGCGTACTGAACAAGACTACAAAAATGACCATTGATGATTTCCTGATCGCGCATCGTTCCCTCTTGATGAAGGCCTAGTCGCTCAGCAACGGCTTGGCTAGCCTTGTTATTCACATCTGCAGTTAAGATGATTTTATGTAAGTTGAATTCATCAAACCCAATTGTCAGTAAACGTTCCACGGACCGGGTCATAATGCCTTGTCCTTGATACTGAGAACTTAGCCAGTAGCCAATCGACGCATGCCGGTTAACGTTATCGATTTCATGTAGATCCAAACTGCCGATCGGCTTGCCATCCATGACGATTGTCAATGGCAACATTTGGTTGTCAGCAAAACGACCGCGGGCATACTGAATAAAGTTTTGTTCATCCTCAACGGATTGCATTTTATCTGCCCACGTCATCCACTTTCTAAGTTCCTGGCGGTCTTCCGCGATATAGGTGATTAAATCTTCGGCATCTTCAGTGTTTAATAATTTTAAGGCTAAGTGAGCATCGATTTGATGTGTAAACATGATTATCCCCTTAGTAAAAACATTTTATGCCTTTCAATTTACCATAAAAGTGCCCGTCAAATTAGCTTTTCTGCTTATTTTAAATCGTTTTTAGAGAAAATCATTTAGCAAACGTACTTGACAAGATTATCTTAAATTCTGTATCGTAGTTAGCAGTTAAAAAAGACAGTTTAAGTGAAAGGAAGTTCGTCATGAACCGTTGCGCACAACAACTCAATACTTGGCAAAGCTGGTAATCAGGTTGCGTAACCGCCGTTAACACGGATGCAATCTGAGTGTGATACTCAAATTGTATCTGTGCCGGCTTATTCATTGATGTACTTTTGACATCAAGTCTGCATGGGTATCAAACCGCGGACTTGGTGTTTTTTTTGACCAAAGACAGTCCGCGTGGGCTGTCTTTTTTTACTTGGTCAATTAAAACTTTCATAGGGGAAGACATTCATGAAACGCTTTACAAAATTTGCATTAATTATTAGTTCATTATTAACGGTCACGAGTTTAGCAGCTTGCCATCGTAATACCACGAGTAAGAAAACCATGACAGTCGTTTCACCCACTGAAATGATTACTTTGGATCCATCAAAGGCCACGGACAGCACTTCTCACACCGCATTGGCCAACACTATGACTGGTCTTTACAAAACGACCAACAGCACACCGACACAGGCACTTGCGACACACACAACCGTTTCGAAAAACGGCCTTCAATGGAACTTTACACTCCGGCACAATACGCATTGGTCAAATGGTGATGTTGTAACGGCAAGGGATTTCGTGCAAGCATGGCAGCGAACCAATGATCCAAAAACTGCTTCCCAGTACGCTTACCTGTTTTCTGGCGTGCACAATGCTGATAAGATTCAAAAAGGCTCGGCCCCAGTTCAAAGCTTAGGCGTTCACGCGACATCACGCTACCACTTGTTGGTTACTCTTGATAAACCGATTCCTTATTTCAGGCAACTATTAACAATGCCACAGTTTCTCCCTCAAGATCATCGAGTTGTCACAAAATATGGTAAGCAATACGGCCTAACCGCTCAACATCAAGTTTACAACGGCGCTTTTAAAGTAACTGGCTGGCATGGTACCAATAATACGTGGACACTTAAACGCAATGGTGCTTACTGGGCTAAACGTACTGTGCATTTAAACAGTATCCACTTTACGGTTGTCAAAGACCCAAGCACGGCATTGAACCTGTATAAGACAGGCAAAGCCGACCTTGTCAGACTGTCTGGCACACAAGTCGCTAATGAAAAGCAGGAAGCTGATTATAAATATCGCAGTGGCGCGGCCTCAGGCTTTGTCGGACTTAATCAAACAAAAAAGTCACCACTACAAAATCAATCTGTGCGCCAAGCCTTGTCGAATGCGATTAACCGTCAACAACTAACGCGGAATACGTTACAAGACGGTTCTACTCCTGCAACTGGTTTTACACCAGCAAAACTGGTTACTAATCCATCAACTCATAAGGACTTTGCGAGCGAGGCAGCGGTACCCGCAGTGACTAAGTATGATATGGCACATGCAAAACAACTCATGGCAACTGGTCTTAAGGAAAGTGGCAAAAAGAACCTGAACATCACGCTATTAGCGAATGATCAAAGCAACGGCAAACAGCTGGCAGAATATCTTCAATCTCAATGGCAAAAACTGCCTCACGTAACGGTTAATGTCCAAACAGTTCCGTTAAAAGCGCAGTTAAGTGACATTACTTCGGGTAAGTATGATGCCACGATTTTAACTTGGAATGGTGACTTTAATGACCCAACAACTTTCTTATCTCTTTTTCAAAGTCAAAATAAACAAATTAGCGCAAAATGGACGAGTACAGCGTTTGATCACGACATGGATTTAGCTGCTGGTCAAGACGCCTTAAACAGTAATGCCCGTTATCAAGACCTCTTAAATGCCCAACGCACGCTGACCAAGGATGTTGGTATTGTGCCGCTTTTCTGGGGCTCATCAGTTGGCGGTACGCTTCAACGTAGCAATATTCGCGATTTGGTTTACAGTAGCGCCGGGGTTAACTACAACTACCAAAATGTTGAACTTAAGTAAGCACACTCAAACTAGGTGTAGCGTTAACTTATGTAGAATCAATGACGTGAATGACCTTACATTTCCAAAATTTTAAAACTCATCTTAATGCAAAGGCATCCTGTTCCCAGAAATCTAGGAACAGGATGCCTTTGCATTTTGTGTTAATTCTTAATAAGACTTCTTTTATGGACCCGAACAGATTCGAACTGTCGACCTCCTACATGCGAAGCAGGCGCTCTCCCAACTGAGCTACGGGCCCAAAATAACAGCCATTTCTGCTGTTATTTCACTATCAAGCATAGCACAACTTAATAACACCGCAATCTACCAGTCTACTTTTTTTCAGCAGTTTGGTCGGTTGACTGTGTCGCGGCCAATTGTGCATTGGCTGCTTTTTGTTTAGCGATCGTTATACGTCGGTAAATAGCCAAAAAAGCAAAGTCAAAAATCAACATGATAACTACGCCTAAGATAAATGAACCGTCAAATGGTATTGGCAGTAGCCAGCCAATAATCCCGCCAACAAGAACGCCTAAAGTAAGCATTACCACCGCAATGTTTGTCGGCATTGCCGGATTTATTGGTTTAGGTCTATTTTTCATTTCACTGCCTCCAAAGGATTTTATAACCGTCACTTAGTGTAGCGATTTTCACAGAGTGTTGCAAGCGTTGAAACACGTTCATAAACAAGGCTCAAGATTTGCTTGAAAAGGCTTGTCGAATAGCAGTTGCGGCGGCTTTTATATTTGTGGCTCTCGTTAATAAACTAATTACCGCAGCGCCTGCCGCACCGGTGGCCTTAATCTCATTAAGGTTATTCAGACTAATGCCCCCAATCGCGACAATGGGCTTCATCGATGCACTAACGAGTTTTGTCAGCCCGTCGGTGCCAACGGCCGGATCCGCGTCAGCTTTTGAAATGGTTGGAAAAATTGGTCCACTGCCAATGTAGTCAACAGCGGTGAGCACATTAGCCTTGCGAATCTGGTCAAGTGTGTGACATGAGTAACCAATAATCATGTCTGGTACTTCGTCTAAAACCTGGGCAATTGCTTCATCTGATTGCCCAACATGGACACCATCGGCCTCAAGACGTCTCGCTAGTTCAACATCGTCATCAACAATAAACGGAATTTTAGCTTGTTTGCATAATTCTCTTAATATGTTGCCCAATTTTAGTTTAGCGTCACCAGAAAGTGCGTGAGAACCCTTCTCACGATATTGAAAAGCCGTGATACCGCCGGCAATGGCCGTCTCTAAAACTTCTGGTAGTTGGCGACCATCAACCATGTCCTGAGAGCCCGCAACAAAATAGGCTGCTAATTGTTCTGTCTGAAATTTCATCGCTCGTTTATTCCTCCGATACCACAGCCCAGTGATTAAGCGGACCATGACCGTGGCCCACTTTGATGCCTTGTGCAATCGTGGCACTAACATAGGCCTTACCCGTCCGAATGGCCGTTTCAATGTCGCTACCCTTGGCTAATTCCGCAGTGATGCAAGCAGATAGCGTGTCGCCGGTACCGTGCGTATTGTGTGTATCAAAGCGCGGACTTCTCAACCAAAAAGACCGTCCGTTTTCAAGCAAAACAAAATCACTGGCCGTTGTCGGATCCGCCTCGTGACCGCCTTTGACCATCACGTTTTTAGCCCCCATCGCCTGCAATTGCTGTCCGGCGCGCTGCATGTCAGCATCATTTTCAATGGTTAATCCTGTTAGTGCCTCGGCCTCAGGAAGGTTCGGTGTCACGATGGTGGCTAACGGAATTAGTTCTTTCTTAACGGTAGCGATAGCGTCTTCGGCCAATAACGGCGCACCACCTTTAGCAATCATCACTGGATCAACCGTGAGTGGACCAAAGTCATAACGGGTGAGATTTTCAACAACATTATGAACACGGATAGAGTCTGCGAGCATGCCAGTCTTACAAGCTTTGATGGCCAAATCAGCCTCTAACGAAGCAAACTGTTCGTCAATAATTTTGGTTGGCAAAGCCATGAAGTCCTGCACACCCAAGGTATTTTGGGCCGTAATAGCCACTAACACTGTTGTTGCGAAAACATGTCGTTCTTGAATTGTTTTTAAATCGGCCTGCATGCCTGCCCCACCGCCAGAATCAGAGCCTGCAATGGAAAGAGCCTGTGGGAATTGTGATGTCATCTGTTCTGTCATTATTCATCTACGACCTTATCTTTAAGATATGATGATAGTGTTTCCACTGTCACTTGACTAAAACTATCCATCAGGGCGATACCAAACGAACCAGGCTGTTTAAGCGTTAGTTTGGACTGGTTAACTGCCCACTGACCGGTCGCGCCAAAGATAGCGGTACCAGTCACTGCGGCTGTCATTGCATTGGGCTCCACCGCTAAGTAAGCAGCTACGATGCTGCTGAGCATATCCCCGGAACCAACGTGCGTTGCAAACAATGGTGTTCCGACATGAAGACTGACTGTCTGTTGGCCGTCACTGATCCAATCAATGGCTCCAGTCATCACAGCAACACAATGATAATGCAGCGCCACAGCCTGAACAATGCGTTTGGGATCAGCCACAGCACCGGTAGCGTCAATGCCCTTACCGTTAGATAGATCGCCTGACAAAGCCGCCATCTCTCCCGCATTGGCTCGAATGACTGTTGGCTGGGTAGTGGCTATTAGCCGATCAAACTGCTGGCGGCGGCTTGGTAAGCCAACCGCTACTGGATCGATCACAACAGGCCGTTGATGCTGATTAGCCAAGCTGCCAACAGTCATCATTTGGTCAATTTGATCAGGCGTCCAAGTGCCTAAATTCAACGCAATTGCGCCAGCAATCCCAACGAGATTGGCAGCCTCTTCCTTAGCTTTTGACATGATGGGAGACGCACCAATAGCGTTAACGGCGTTTGCCACTTCTGCAATCGTGACACTGTTAGCAACAGTAAAGACAACAGGATTAGTTTCCCGGATGGCTTCCAATAAAGACAGGTTCATTGTGATCCTCCAATTCGGTGACGGTGTCAAACAGTGACTAAAATTGATGATGCTAATCAGAAACTCAATAAATATACAGCGTCATAAAGCGGCGACAAAAAAGGCACTGAGCCCATAGGAAAAAGGTTCAGTGCCTAAAAGCAATCACACACTGGCCACTTTCCTTCGCAAGTCTCAACTTACAGGTTCGAAGGGTCCGATATCTATCGTCTCAGTTCAGCAGTTGCCGAACACCCCTAGTGGAATAGTTTACATGACATTATTTTAGCATACTCGGCATTCTAATTAGAAGTCAGATTACGTTTAATAACATTAGTCAGTTGTTTTCGATGTCTGTTGGGCTGTCTTCCATTTCTTATCGATAAAGGCTTCGCGGCCACCACTTTCCTGCATTGCATAACGTAATGGATTCTTTTTATAGAAATCCTGATGGTAATCTTCCGCCGGATAAAATGGTTTGGCATCCTCAATTTGCGTCACAATTGGGGCATCAAAACGACCGGACTCAGCTAACGCCTTTTTGGAAGCCTCTGCAATTTGGCGTTGTGTCTCATCTTTGACAAAAATAACGGGCCGATAGCTGTCTCCACGATCTTGAAATTGTCCCATCGCATCCGTGGGGTCCGTTTGTTGCCAATAAATTTGAACCAGTTTGTCGTAAGACATTACTTCTGGGTCAAACCAAATTTTAACTGCTTCCGTATGACCAGTTGTATGGCTGCAGACTTGTTCATACGTTGGATTAGGCACATGTCCACCGGTATAACCTGATACCACCTTATTGATGCCATCTACTGTTTCAAACGGCTTGACCATACACCAAAAACAACCACCTGCAAAAATTGCTGTTTCTTCTGCCATTTAATGCGCCTCCATCACTATTATTAAACCTGCTTAACGTTTGGGAACAGTTTAGCATATTTTTCGTAACCATTGCGTGTCAATTCATCTGCTGGAATAAACTTCAGCGCCGCTGAGTTAATGCAGTAGCGGAGGCCACCCTCTGCTTGAGGACCGTCGGTGAAGACGTGACCCAAATGAGAGTCCGCTTCCTTACTGCGGACCTCCGTTCTTTCCATACCCAATGATTGGTCACGATGTTCCGCTAAAGTTTCCTTCGTTATCGGATGCGTGAATGACGGCCAGCCACAACCGGCATCATATTTATCCGTTGAGGAAAATAACGGTTCACCACTGACAATATCAACGTAAATGCCATCTTGATAGAAGGCGTCATATTTACCAGAAAACGGCCGTTCGGTGGCGGCTTCTTGGGTAACTGCGTACGCTTCTGGGCTCAATTTATCAATGTTTGCTTGTTTGTCTTTTGCCAATTGCCAAATCTCCTTCTTCGTTGTTGAATCAATGTTGCCGTGTCTTGATGACGTTTATGCGATTATCCTTATTCCGCTGTTGAACCAGACATCACCCTGATTTGGACGTTTGGATCCAACTGTTCACTGTCACCGGTTAACTGTAAGGTATGAAATGTTGTGTTTTCTGTTAATTGCATGTGTTCAGACATATAGGTTTTACTGTAGTCCTTTACGGCCACAGGACCGAGATCTGAAGCAATCATAGCGTCATAGTCTGGCGTTTCTGCATCCTTGTCGACAATAATCAGATCAAACGAAGTATCCAATGAGCAATAACCAACGTTTGAAAACGGTCCAACACCGTCGTCAAAACTGAGTAATAAACGTTGATTTGGTCCCATAGCGGCCGCAATTTTAGTCTTAGCATCTGATGACATGGATAATTTCATAATGAACCTCCTTGTAGCTCAAAAGAATATATCTCGTACACAACTAAATTGTGTCTTGTGTACTTAACGATACCTTTATTCTCCGCAAAATAGAGAATAACGCAAGCATTCTGCTCAACCAGAAAAGAACAGTATCCCCATCACTTTGTGCTTGTCATAGGAATGGAGCGACGACATAGGTACGTGTTGAAAACGAGCATTAACGAAAACTGACCTATTCCCGAACTTGGGGAATGGGTCAGCTTTGAGTTAAGCGGAATTTCCAGGACTTTGGCGCGCGATATTGCGCATATTATTCGCCCCAAATAAACCTATGTCACAGCCGCATTATGTCACTAGCGTTAGTTTGATTGCGCCGGTTGACTAGCGGATGCATCAACAATAACCTCAACGTTATCGTCGATCTGTTCACCCTCGTCAGACAGCTTAATTGCGTGCATGAGACGGTTAAACGTCGCATGCAAGTGTTTACCAAGGAATCGGCCAGAATAGTCTTTATAGCGTACAGGACCTAAATTAGAGGGAATCAATGCTTGATAGTCATCAACATTTGCATCTTTGCCCACAACAACGAGCTGAAACGACACTTGGAGTGCCACCAGACCATGATGTGAGTATGGTCCAACACCATCATCGTAACTTAATAATAATTGATTTCCGTCGACAAGTAAGGGTTTTAATTGGGCCACGACTTCATCATCAAACGTTAATTCATGTTCTTCTGCCATTTTTAACGCCTCCATTCAGTTTCTCACACGTTTATTATTCGCCGTGAGCTGTTGTGAGGCAACTATTTATACTTAATATCCTTAGTGGTTCAATTAAAAAAACGTCTACAGATACACTGTAAACGTCTTTATTAAATAGCTTATTTAAATTGGTCTTGCAATGGTGGAACCACTTGTTTCTTACGTGAAACAACACCTGGTAAACTGGCCGTGTTGTTGGTTAACGTTGTGTTAAACGCTTTTTCAACAACATCAGTTGGTTCACCCCATACTAACAAGCGAGAGTCGCTGTCCAAGATGTTGGTAACCAAGACAAGGAATAAATCATAACCTTTTTCTTTGGCGTCGGCGGCCATGGCTGCTTCAAGTTTGTCTTGACGAGCAAAGACTTCGTCCAAGTCAACTGTGTTGATTTGGTCAATGCGGATGTTTTTACCACCCATTTCGAATGACTTTGCATCCTGTTCGATCAATTCGGCTTCACTCTTAGAAGATAGGTTAGTACCAGCTTTAAGTTCTTCCAAACCGTATGTCTTGTAATCAACGTCAGCAATTTCAGCCAATGCAATAACAGCAGCCTTATCGTCATCCGTTGTGGTTGGTGACTTCAATAGAAGTGTGTCTGAGATAATCGCAGACAGCATCAGCCCTGCTAATTGTGCTGGAATTTCAATCTTGTATTCGTCAAACATCTTCATCAAAATCGTGCTGGTACAACCAACTGGTTCTGCACGGTAGAACAGTGGTGATGATGTTGAGAAGTTGGCAATCCGGTGATGGTCAACAACGTGAGTAACCGTAACATCTTCAATGTCAGAAACACTTTGTTGATGTTCGTTATGGTCAACTAACATAACTGAATCAACTTCGTCACTGGCCTTAGTGATAACCCGTGGTGTTGGTTCGTCAAAATAGTTTAAGACAAATTGTGTTTCTTCGTTTGGTTCGCCTAAAGCAACCGCTTCAGTATCATACCCAAGTTTGTTTTGTAAGTATGAATATGCCTTTGCAGCAACAATTGCGTCAGTGTCAGGACTTTGGTGTCCAAAAACCAGTTCCTTACTCATTAATCTTTTGCTCCTTCGTCGTGGTGTTTAACACCATATTTTTGATCATGAATTTGAGTCAGCCGTGAAATATAATCATCGGCTTCCAAGTATGAATCAAATGCATCAAGTAAACGACCCACACGAGGAATCTCATCTTTATCTTTACGGAAAACGAACGCTAAGTCAAATTTAATTCCGGGTTCAAACTGAGCAGCGTGTAAATTGCTGTCAGCTCCCTTAGCAATACTATAACTATTTGGCAGTGCTGTGTAGGCCCCAGTTTCAGCACTGAATTGATAAATTTGGTCCGGCGTTGTGAAACGGGCCACCGCATTAGGTAAATCAACCATGGCGTTTTTGTAGTTTTCACGCAAAACTTGATCTAAATAATACTCACGAGGGTAAGTGACCCAAACGTTGTTAAGTGTATCCTTCAAACGGATCTTCTTTCGTTTGGCCATTTTTTCATCACTGTGAATGAATAGCAAATCTTCTGTAATGATCTTCTTTGAACGGTACGGCTTCCAGTTTTTAATGCTGTCATCTGGCAAGTACATAATCGCTAGATCAATGCGGTTATTCTCCAAACGATCCCAGATTTCTTTCCGCGTCAACATGTGGAAGTTGATGGTAACGTCAGGGTTTTCTTTATAGTACTGAATGGCAAAATCTTCAAACACAGAGTATTCAACGGAAGCTAATAGTCCGATGTTGATTTCGCCAGATTCAGCAGACGTTGATTGCTGAATTTCGTCTGTCGCTTGATTCAGCACTTCATAAATTTCGTGTGTTGCACTAAGCATGGTGTTACCAGCTTCTGACAAACGTAATTTTTTTCCGACTGAATAAAATAATGGTGCACCCACTGTTCGTTCAAGCTTTTTAATTTGTTGCGTTAATGCAGGCTGTGTAATCCCAAGGATTTGGGCTGCCTGTGTATAGTTCATTGTTTCTGCCAGTTGTAAAAAGTAGGTCAATGTTTTCGAAGAAAAGATAGTCTCCTGTTTGCTTTTCATTATCCAGCGCCTTTCAAATTGATCATCTATTATAAACAAAATCTTTTCGATACGATAATTATACGCAATGGAAGTCTGTTTACGCAAGCATTAAAACTGAATTCATCATTATAGTAGATTGTAAAATTAATCCGAACGCTGTTCGGACAAAAAAGATCAGCTTCCTTTAAAATGGTGTTTACAACAAACCCATCTTTTAGGAGCTGATCTTTTGTCTAGTATAACCTATTCCGAACGAATTAAAATCGAAACCTTTTGTGAACTAGGGCTGTCCAATATCCAAATGGGCGTTCGGCTGAACCGATCACCGTCAACAATTTCTTATGAATTATCTCGATGTCAACCTTATCAGGCTGAATTAGCACAAACAGATGCCGAATACAAGCGATCACGATGTGGTCGGAAAACTAAGCTGAGCGATGAGTTAAAGCAAACAATTCTCAACCATTTACATCTAAGCTGGTCACCAGGAATGATTGCTCACGAATTTAAACTAGCGACTAAATCTATTTATAATTGGCTAAATCAGGGGAGAATTGGTTTCTCCTTGAATGATCTACCTGAACATGGCGTACGCCAACGGCGTAACGTTGACCAACGATCCAAATATAATCAATCTTTGGGGCGATCGATTGAACAGCGTCCCATGATGATTAATCAACGTAATCGCATCGGTGATTTTGAACTAGATACCGTCGTTGGCCCTCGTGGGCATAGTAAGGCAGTTTTATTAACTTTAATCGATCGCAAATCACGGTTCCTTTGGGCATATCGGTTAAAGGACCGAACGACAGCGAGTGTTAATGAAGCACTGACTAAGTTCCTAACAACTTTTAATGGACCGGTGCACAGTTTTACTGTGGACCGTGGTACTGAGTTTAGTGGGCTAGTATCATTTGAATCACAATATGGTATTAAGACCTATTACTGTCATGCTTATACGCCAGCTGAACGTGGTAGTAATGAACGCTTTAATCGGAATTTACGTTATTTTTATCCTAAGGGGACTCGTTTTGAGCACATTAGTGCTCAAGATTTAACGACGACGTTACTCCAAATTAACCAGAGACCGCTTAAAATACTTGACTGGAAAACACCGTATCAGGTTATGCTGACCAATTTGTCCAAAAATTCGGATTAAATTTGCAATCTACCTTATTTTTAAATAATGCAAAATGATTTTATGTGTTTGTCTTGCAGTCATATTGGTACAGTGATAATCATACGCACTCCGATTCACTAATGCAATGGGAATGCTTGCTCATAAATCCAATAATGGAACGAAAAAAGCATAATGACCGTTAACTTTTAAGTTAACAAATCATTATGCTTAATTTGCGGTGGTATAGCTAGTTGGTAAACCACCTATTGCTTTTTAGACTAATTAAGAATGAGTGTTTGTTCCTTGTGACGCAGTGATGTCGGTACGCCTTCGGTATCAATGTCGATTACAAACGAGCCGTTTGAATACCGCGCATTACGTTCATGTTCAGCGGGCAAAATATCGTGACGAATACCGCGACTTGTAACCACTTCAACTGGAGATACGCTGTCATGAGCAACCGCAATAAAGGCAACGATTTCATGTGGGTTAGCCTTGAGCTCCCTCAGACATAGAACACCTTTACGAGCACGACTTGTCACTGGCACTTCACTGATGGCCATTTTCTTCAAAGCACCACGCTGGGTAACGATGATGGCATCATCGGAATCTTTAACCAGCTGCATGTTGACAACAACGTCATCGCCACGCAGATCCATCGACTTGGCACCACTGGTTCGTGCACCATTAGTTGGTACTTCAGCCAAATCATAGCGCAGTCCGAGACCATTACGGGACATTAACATAACCGTCAATGGCGCTTCTGAATTGACATACGTAATGTCAACGACCTGATCATCATTTTGCTTGAACTTTTCGAAGACACTAGCCCGTTTCTTATACGTTCGTCCCGGTAATAAGTCCATGAACGCCGTTTGTTTGATAAGACCATGCGCAGTCGCAATAACAAAATTGCCCGGCTCTTCCAAACTGCTGAATGTAAAGGCGGCGATAAGCTCCTCATCATCTGCTAGCCCAATTGATTGGGAAATGTGTTCTCCGGTATCTTTCCATCGGGCATCCGTGACCTCGTGAATCGGTCGGTAAATCAAGTTTCCTTTGCTGGTAAACATAAATAAATGATCCAGTGTGGAAACTTGCTTCAATAAGATTGGGTAGTCTTCTTCTTTGAGACCGTTGTCGTTTTCAGAAGAAGCTTGATAAGACCTTGGCGAACTCCGTTTGATATAACCATCATGTGAAACCATTAAAACAACGGTTTCATCGGCAACCATGACAGTTCGATCCACCTTAAGTTCTTCAATTTGGTCTTCAATTTGGGTCAAACGTGGTGAACCAAATTGTTTTTTGACGTCCTGCATCTGCGTGCGCATCACTTTGCGCAAGGAGGCATCATTAGCCAAAATGTCTTCAAGCTTTTCAATCTGGGCGTCCAGTTCCGCATGCTCACGCCGCAACTCTGTTACATCGGTATTAGTCAAACGATATAACTGTAACGTCACAATTGCTTCCGCCTGAGGATCAGTAAAGTCATACTTGTCCATCAAGTTTTGCTTGGCATCCTTGCGGTTTTTACTTCCACGAATGGTCTGAATCACTTCATCCAAAATGGATAAAGCTTTAATCAAACCATCAACAATGTGTTGACGCTTTTTGGCCTTATTCAGGTCATACTGCGTCCGTTTGGTAATCACCTCACGTTGAAAGTCAATGTACGCCTGCAAGGCTGTTTTTAAACCAACGCGTTCTGGTCGCATATTATGAATAGCAACCATGTTGAAATTATACGTGATCTGCAAATCAGTGTTTTTCAACAAATAATTTAAAATACCCTGTGCATCTGCATCAGCTTTTAACTCAACAGCAATGGTCAGTCCCTGACGATCAGATTCATCACGGACTTCAACGATGCCCTCGACCTTTTTCATGATCCGGATTTCGTCCATTTTTTTTACAAGCAAGGCTTTATTAACTTCATACGGAATTTCCGTGATTTCAATTTCCTGCTTGCCACCCTTAAGGGGCTTGAAGGCTGTTTTAGAACGCAACACGATACGGCCAGCACCAGTATTGTAAGCTTTTTTGATACCATCTAAGCCTTGAATAATGCCGCCAGTCGGAAAGTCTGGCCCCTTAACGAACTCCATCAAGTCATCAGTTGATGCCTTGGGATGCGCTAGTAAATAAATCAGTGCATCAATCAGTTCGTTTAAATTATGCGGTGGAATTTCTGTCGCATAACCGGCAGAAATGCCGCTGGCACCATTTACCAGTAAATTTGGGAAACGAGCCGGTAAAACGGTTGGCTCCTGTTCCGTATCATCAAAGTTAGGAACGAAATCAACAGTTTCTTTATCGATATCCTGTAGCATCGTGCCGGATATTTTACTTAAACGAGCTTCCGTATATCGCATTGCAGCCGGTGGATCAGCATCAATTGACCCGTTGTTCCCGTGCATTTCAATCAGCGGTGCTCGTAGCTTCCAGTCCTGACTCATACGCACCATGGCTTCGTAAATGGATGAATCACCATGTGGATGGTAATTACCCATGACGTTACCTACAGATTTAGCAGATTTACGGAATGCTTTATCAAAAGTATTACCATCCTTGTTCATGGCGTATAAAATGCGCCGCTGAACTGGCTTTAAGCCATCACGAATATCTGGCAAGGCACGATCCTGAATGATGGATTTTGAGTAACGGCCAAACCGTTCACCCATGACATCTTCCAGGGTTAGTTCCTGAATGTTTTGTGTGTCATCTGCCACAAGTTCTGCTCCTTTCCTGCATTAAAACAAGCACCTTGTTTAATTAATTAACTAATTATTTATTGTCCCAAACGGTAATCGTTGGACCTTGTTGTTTAGAATCTTGAGCATCGACTGAACTCTTATCAGTCTTTTGTTCTTTTTGACTGCCTGTTGCTACTGTCGTTGCAGTATCTACAGCTTCGTCGTCTTCATTGTTTGGATCATCATCTTCAACATGATGGGCTGAGTTAACGGCTGCATTATCAAGAATTGAACCGTCTTCTTCCAAGTTAAAGGCCACGTTGTCTTCAATCCACTTTCGACGTGGTTCAACTTTATCACCCATCAACGTTGTGACACGACGTTCGGCTAAGGCTGCGTCATCGATTCGAACACGAATTAAAGTACGGCTCGCTGGATCCATTGTCGTTTCCCACAACTGATCAGCGTTCATTTCACCGAGACCTTTGAAACGCTGGAGAGAATAGCCACGGCCAATCTTTTGCTCTTTACCGCTTAATTCTGCGTCTGTCCAAGCATATTCAATCTGAGTTTTCTTGCCAACACCTTTTTGAAGCTTATAAAGCGGCGGTAAGGCAATGTATACTCGGCCGGCGTCGATCATTGGCCGCATGTATTTGTAGAAGAAGGTCAGTAGCAAAATCTGAATATGAGCACCATCATCATCGGCATCTGTCATGATAATAATCTTGTCATAGTTGGCATCTTTAATATCAAAATCAGCACCAACACCAGCACCAATCGTATAAATCATGGTGTTGATTTCCTCATTTTTAACGATGTCTTGCAGTTTAGCCTTTTCTGTATTTAGGACTTTCCCACGTAATGGCAAGATGGCTTGGAACTTACGATCCCGGCCTTGCTTAGCAGACCCACCGGCAGAATCACCCTCAACTAAGAATAGTTCATTGCGTTTAGCATTTTTGGATTGTGCAGGAGTCAGTTTACCTGAAAGTAACCGTTCCTGACGGCCTTTTTTCTTACCGTTACGGCTTTCGTCACGGGCTTTGCGAGCAGCTTCACGAGCCTGACGAGCCTGCAGGGACTTGCGAATCAGCATTTGCGCAAATTCACCGTTTTCCATGAGGTAAAACCCGAGTTGTTCATTAACGACATTGTCAACGATGGTGCGGGCTTCGCTGGTTCCAAGTTTGTCTTTCGTCTGACCTTCAAATTCCAAAATAGCTTCTGGAATCCGTAGTGACAAAATAACGGATAAGCCTTCACGCACATCAGAACCTTCGAGGTTTTTATCCTTCTCTTTTAGCAAGCCAACCTTACGTGCATATTCGTTGAACGCTTTCGTCCAAGCGGACCGCAATCCCGCCTCATGTGTTCCACCACCAGGAGTTCGCACATTATTAACAAATGACAACATCGTTTCCGAGTAACCATCGTTGTACTGTGCTGCCACTTCAACTTCGACACCATCTTTGCTGCCATCAAAATACATGACATCGCCCAACGTGTCCTTATCTTCGTTTAAATAGGCAACAAACTCCTTGATTCCATCAGGGTAGTGAAATTCTTCGGTGCGTTCTTGTCCGGCACGTTCATCGGTGAGCGTGATTTTTACGTTTGTCAGTAAGAACGCAGACTCACGCAGGCGTTCTTCTAGTGTACCGAAGTTATAAACGACCGTTGTAAAGACACTTGGATCTGGCTTAAATGAAACAGTTGTTCCATTGTGTTCCTTAGTTTTGCCCAGTTTAACCAAAGTGCCAACTGGGTGACCGCCGTCCTTGAAGTCTTCCTGATACTTCATTCCGTCCTTAACGATGGTTACCGTTAACCACTCAGATAGAGCATTAACAACGGAGGAACCGACACCATGCAGTCCACCAGAAGTCTTGTAGCTACTGTCGTTAAACTTACCACCGGCGTGTAGCACGGTCAGGATAACTTCAGGCGTTGGGATGCCAGACTCGTGCATTCCCACTGGCATCCCCCGGCCATGATCCTTAACCGTAATGGAGTTGTCTGCGTGAATCGTCACGTTGATTTCTTTACCGAAACCGGCCAGCGCTTCATCAACCGCATTATCTACGATTTCGTAGACCAAGTGATGAAGGCCCCGTGCATCCGTTGAGCCGATATACATCCCCGGGCGTTTGCGAACGGCTTCCAGGCCATGCAATATTTGAATACTTGATGCATTGTAATCTTTGGCTGATGAAGCCATGTACCCAACATCCTCTCTTTAAAACGTGTACTTTAAGCACAACGTAAATAGACTGTCTAAATTAAAATAACACACTCCGACCAAGTTTGGCATGACATTTTTGAGTCACCTGAGTTTTAATCAGCTATTTCTGACTATGAAAAACATCATAAATTTCGTGAAGTTACCATTCGATGCGAATGTATGTTCGCATGAGATTAAACATCTGTCAAGCATCAGTTTGTGAATTGAATTGGCAGCCAATGGTCTTCATGATAAAATAGAACACATTCAGTTTTAACAAAGGAAGTTACCCATGCTCAAATTACTGATTATGCTCTTGGTGGCCTATCTATTAGGATCAATTCCCACCGGTGTATGGATTGGCAAGATCTTCTTCCATACAGATATTCGCAAAGCTGGTTCTGGCAACATTGGCACCACTAACACGTACCGCGTCCTTGGTAAAACAGCTGGCACGGTCGTCATGCTCATTGATATCTTAAAAGGCGCTTTATCAACGTTACAACCAGTTGTATTTGGTGCTCCCATCGTTCATGGCGTCGTTATTAACGGTTTACTGATTGGACTGGGTGCCATTCTTGGTAACACCTTTTCTATCTTTGACGGATTTAAGGGTGGTAAGGCCGTCGCAACTAGTGCCGGAATTCTGGCGGGCTATAATTTTCCATTTTTCATTGTGGCCTGCATTATCTTCGGCAGCCTAGTTTACATTACTAGCATGGTTTCAGTGGCTTCAATGGCTGCCTTGACCATCATCACGTTTTTGTCCCTGCTCTATCAAGACGGCGTACTGACCACGGTCGCATTTGTGCTAACGCTTTTTATCATTTACCGACACCGCGCCAATTTAGATCGCATCAAGGCTGGTACCGAAAACATGGTGCCGTTTGGGTTGTATCATCATTATCGTTTATCCCATCCGATCAAACCTAAGCAGGACGCCGATGATTCGAAAGCGAGCGTTACTGAAAACGACAACGCTGACGCGAATCCAGAAACCGTTAAAGACGAGACTTCTACAGTTAAAGCGCCAAAAGCCGCAACCAAAGTGACTAGTGAAGAAGCGCAGTTGGATAACAACACATCCTCGACGGAGTCAAAATAACGTTTAACACGCTCTAGTTAAACGACTAGAAACAACAGCGTTTACTAACACATCAAAATGTTAGTAAACGCTGTTTTATTGCGCCCATAATTCACTTAAAAATTGTCGCATCTATTAAGGCGTCCTAGAAGTATTCAATACTATAGTCCGCATTAAACATCGCTTGTGGATACAACTCATGAATACCAAACTTTTTGGTCAGGTCACCATCCGCATTAACTGCGTCAGCAATCCCCCACCAAGGTTCGATACAAACGAACGGTGCCTTAGCTGGATATGGTGACCAAACGCCCACATAATCAGCGTTTTGAAGGGTGACGGCAATGCCATGCTCGTTTAGCCCTGATGTTAGTGTTAATGTTGCTGGTTGTTGGTTCAATTGAAGAATTTTAGCATCGTGTTCAAATAAATCATGGTTGAGTTTCATTGGTCGTTCAAAGTTCAAGGTTGTTGGATGGTCAACATCACTAAAGGGACCATCAAGCTTCAGTGATGAATACGTTTGAGCCGGAGTAGCAGCCACGGTATAGTCATTGAACATTCCTTGACTGTCACCGAGTGGCACATTGAAGCCAGGATGACCGCCGATGGAAAAGTAAATGGGTTCATCGCTCGGATTGGCAACACGATATTCCACGCTTAACTGGCGACCTAATAAACTAAACATAATGTCTAATTGAAAAGCAAACGGGTATTTGATGCGACTGGCGTCGTTATCCTTCAAAGTAAACGTAACGCTGGTCGCAGTTTGTGCTGTCACCAAGAAATCCTGATCACGAGCAAAACCATGCTGGGTCATTGAATAAGTTTTGTCCTGATACCGATACTGATCATCGTGCAGCCGACCAACAATGGGAAACAAAACTGGCGCATGACGTCCCCAAAACTTTTTATCTGCCTGCCACATGTATTCTACATGCGTTTGTACATCTTTGACACTAGTTAACTCCGCGCCATGCTCGTTGATAGCAACCGTTAATTCTTCATTCGACAACTTAATCATTTTTTCCTCCTAGATTCAAACCAGATTTAAACAACTCTGATACGTGTATCACTCAAGCTAACTTTCTGGCTCATCTGGACCGCCACGGCCATGATCAACAGCTCGTGGAAAATAATTGCGATAGCTGGCCTGTAAATTCTCTTTGGTTACATGCGTGTAAATTTGGGTCGTGGACAAGCTACTGTGACCGAGTAATTCTTGCACAGTACGCAAGTCAGCCCCGCCGTTTAACATCTGTGTCGCAAATGAATGCCGCAACATATGGGGATGAATATCACCAGTCAGTGAACTTTGTTTCATCACCTGCTTTAATGCGTATTCAATACCTGCGCTGGTCAATGGATGACCGTATCGATTAATAAAGACATAGTCATGTTGTTGATGATATTTAGTCATTAATGGTGTACGGCACTGCTGCTCGTACGTATCAAGTGCATCACTTGCGTAGCGGCCAAACGGAACGTAACGTTCTTTGTCACCTTTACCATGAACTAAGATCATGTGAGTTGAGAAATCGAGGTCCTGATAGCGCAGTCCAGCACATTCAGAAACCCGCATTCCCGTCGCATACAACATTTCGATCAGGGCACGGTCACGAAACTGCAACGGTTTACTACCATCCCCGCTGGCCGTCTTCAACAATTCGTTAATCTCCTTATTGTAGAAAAATCGCGGCAGCGTTGACGGGTGTTTTTTTAAATTAACGTATACAAACGGATTATCTTTAACCAAATCATTTTTAACTAAAAAGCCGTAAAAAGAACGTAGTGATGAGATTTTTCGGGCCGTACTGGTTCTGGAATAATGTGCGTCATATAAATAACTGAGATATACCCGAATATCCAGGTGATCAATTGTGGAAAATGATTTTAAACCACCGTTGTCCTTCATGAATTGGATGAATTCTTGTAAATCTTCCTTGTACGCGGTCACAGTATTCGTTGAATAACGCCGCTCAACCTGCAGATACGTCAAAAATAATTGAACCCAATCGGTCTCTAGCTGACCTGGGTCGGATGTGATATCTTTTTCTGCCATAAATAAAAGCCCTCATTACCGCTAACATTAGCAAAATAACGAGGGCTTGACAAGCGTTTACATACGAACAAAACCATCGACTTGTCAGTTACTTTTTACAAATCAAAACGTTGCATTTACAGCAATACTGTTCATCACTATTAACTGCCAGTGAAATGATTCTGATTGTCTTTACCACAGATATGACCAGCAGAACCCAATTTAGACTGCTACTGACAACTAGGCTTCAGGTGTCGGTTGTTCTGCAGCTACCACAACTGGTTCAATGCCAACCGTAGGCAAAAATTCGTCAAGATCAGTTAACGCGCGATGAGCCACCTCAGTATTCCGTTCACGTTTGTCACGAATGCGATGATCTAATCCTGGCACAATTCCAAAGTTGGCATTCATTGGCTGAAAATGCTCCGCATCCGCAGTCGTAATGTAGTTGGCCATTGACCCGACCATCGTTGTTTTCGGAAAGGTTACGGTGTCTTGTCCCAAAGCAAGTTTGGCAGCGTTAATACCAGCCAGAATACCAGATGCCGCACTTTCAATATACCCTTCAACACCCGTCATTTGACCGGCAAACAGTAGCGTTGGCCGAGCCTTGGTTTGGTATGTCGCTTGTAATAGTTTAGGTGACTTCAGGAACGAATTACGGTGCATAACGCCATAACGCACGAATGTGGCCTTTTCTAGACCAGGAATCATGCGAAATACCCGCTTTTGTTCGCCCCACTTCAAATGTGTTTGGAAGCCGACAATGTTGTACAAGTCACCGGCTGCATTATCCTGGCGCAACTGTACAACCGCAAACGGACGCTTGCCCGTTTTAGGATCATCTAAGCCAACTGGTTTCAACGGGCCATATAGTAACGTTTGCCGACCACGTTTTGCCATAACCTCAACGGGCATACAACCTTCAAACACATCGCTGTCTTCGAAATCATGCACATCGGCGGTCTCAGCGTGAATCAAGGCATCGTAAAAAGCATTGTACTCTTCCTCGTTCATCGGGGCATTGAGATAGGACGCTTCTCCCTTGTCATAACGTGACTTTAAATACACCTTATCCATATCCAGTGAATCTTTGTTTAGAATTGGCGCAGCTGCATCGAAGAAATGCAGGTCGTCTTCTGCCGTAAAGGACTTAATGGCCTCAGCCAAAGGGCCGGCGGTCAACGGACCAGTTGCCATAACGGTGATGCCGTCAGGAATGGCAGTGACTTCCTCACTCACTACTTCAACATTAGGCATTTGTTTCAGCTCGTTGGTGATTTGTTCAGCAAACGGAGTCCGGTCAACCGCCAGTGCGCCGCCGGCAGGCACTGCATTAGCATCAGCTGAGCGGATAACGATACTGTCCAAATGTCTCATTTCAGCCTTGAGCAGACCGGCCGCGTTGCTAATTTGATTAGCCCGCAGAGAGTTTGTACAAACCAGTTCCGCAAAATTACCGGTTTCATGAGCCGGGGTTAACTTTGTTGGTCGCATTTCGAAAAGTTTGACGTTTACACCGGCCTTGGCGATGTGATAAGCTGCCTCACTACCTGCCAGACCAGCACCAATTACGTTTACAGTGGGTGTCGATGCCATGCTGATGCCTCATTTCTATTCGTTAAGTGAATGATTGAATTTTTTGTCAAGCGGTGCGTAACCGCATGTGTGTATTCTACACCGTCTGTAAGTAAAAACGCACCCCTAATCTCATAGCAAAAACCACAAGATCAAGAATGCGCAAATATAACTTAATGACGATCAAGTCGATAAATCGCTATTTTTGAACGTCTTCTTCGTAATCGCCATTTGGACAAACGACCTGTTTGCCACCTTTAACCTTCTTTTCGACCAAGAAGTGACCATCTTTAGGACAATCACGGCCAATTGGCTTATCCCATGACACAAAATCGCAGTCTGGGAAACGTGAACAACCATAGAAAACTCGGTTTCGCTTGGATTTACGTTCGATGATTTGACCCTTATGACACTTAGGACAAATGACACCAATTTCCTTAACGATAGCCTTAGTGTTACGACAATCTGGGAAACGTGAACAAGCGTAGAACTTGCCGTAACGACCCATTTTAATGACCATTGGGGCACCACAGATATCACAGTCAAAGCCGGCTGCTTCATCCTTGATCTTGATTTTCTCCATGTTATCTTCGGCTTTTTTAACTTCAGTCGAAAATGGCTTGAAGAACTCGTCGACCACTTTTACCCATTCTTCTGAACCCTTTTCAATACCGTCGAGTTTTTCTTCTAGACCAGCAGTAAACTCGATGTTTTCAATATCGGGGAAGAAATCGACAATAACACCATTGACGATTTCACCGAGTTCCGTAGGCACAAACCGGCGGGATTCAAGCTTGACGTAGTTACGTCGTTGAATCGTATCCAGCGTTGGCGCATACGTGGACGGACGACCAACACCGTTTTCTTCCAATGCATGAATTAAATTGGCTTCTGAGTAACGTGCCGGTGGCTGGGTGAAATGCTGTTGTGGATCATTCTTAACCATCTTAACCGTATCATCCACGTTTAAGTCTGGTAAAACATTATCCTTTTCAGCAGCGCCTTTGTAGACTTTGGTGAAACCAGCAAATTTCGTTTTAGAACCGTTGGCACGGAACTGAACATCGTTTTGATCAATCGTAACCGTCATCGTATCGGAGACTTCAGCTGTCATTTGTGAAGCAACAAAACGATTCCAGATCAATTGATATAAACGGAATTGATCGTTAGTCAGATACTGCTTCATCTCAGCAGGTGTCCGGTAAACACTGGTTGGCCGAACAGCTTCATGGGCATCCTGTGCCCCTTCTGGCAATTTACCTTTGACCGGCTTGACGGCTGCATATTCCGCGCCATATTCTTCATGAATATACTTTGAAGCTTCTTGCTTGGCAATGTGCGCAATTCGTGTTGAATCGGTCCGCATATAGGTAATCAGACCAACACTGCCGCCCTTACCAATATTAATTCCTTCATACAGCTGTTGGGCCGCCATCATTGTTTTCCGAGTCCGGTAATTCAATTGACGGTTGGCCACTTGTTGCATGGTTGATGTCGTAAATGGCGGTTGTGGCATGCGCCGACGTTCTTTACGCACAACATCAGTGATGTTAAAACTGGCTTTTTGGTCAATCTGTTTTAGAATCTCTTGAACGGCATCGTTATCTTTCAAGCCGGCCTTTTTTCCGTGAATCCCGTAAAAGCTGGCAGCAAACTTCTGCCGACCCTTTTGGAATTCAGAGTCAATGGACCAATATTCTACCGGCTGGAAGGCCTTGATTTCTTCCTCACGCTTGATGATCAGCGCAAGTGCGACACTCTGAACACGACCTGCAGACAGACCTTTTTTCACCTTTTTCCATAGAATTGGTGAAATTGAGTAACCTACCAAACGATCCAGAACCCGCCGTGCTTGTTGCGCATCGACTAAGTCCATGTCAATATCGCGCGGCTGTTTGAATGCGTTTTTAACAGTGTCCTTAGTAATTTCGTTAAAAACGACACGATTCTTTTCTTCAGGATCTAAATTTAATAAGTGGGATAAGTGCCATGCGATGGCTTCCCCTTCACGATCCGGGTCAGATGCCAGATAAACGCGCTTGGCATTTTTAGCATCCTTCTTTAATTCTTTAATGGTGTCGCCCTTACCACGAATTGAAATATAATGCGGTTCATAATCGTGTTCGACGTCAACACCCATCTGTGACTTTGGTAAATCACGGATATGGCCTTTGCTGGCAACAACTTTATAGTTGCGACCTAAGTACTTTTCAATTGTCTTAGCCTTTGAAGGCGATTCAACAATCACTAAGTTCTTTTTAGTCTTAGCCCTTGTTTTGGTTTTAGTTTTTGAGGTCGCCATGAAGCAACTCCTTTGTTAACATTATTGATTACTAGCTGATGAAACATCCTGTTCACCAGTGTCTAACCGTACACATAAGCACAGTCAAATCTAAATCACCATACTGCACAGTTACATAAGCTGTCAACTAAAACGAGATTTTTCTACTATATAATAGTCGATGATTTGAACAGTTAGCTCTGAAATTGCAGTTCGTTTAAAATAGTTTCTACATTGCAAACGGGAGTTGCGCCAGCACTAATTAATGCGTTGCAACCAGCGGACAATGGGTCTGTCACCCGACCGGGAATCGCCATCACGTTTCGGTTTTCTTGAAGACCAATATTAGCAGTAATCAAGCTACCCGAATGAATTGCAGCCTCTGTCACTAAGACACTTTGTGCCAGGCCAGCGATAATTCGGTTGCGTTCAGGAAAGCGATGCCGTGCTGGCCCGGTGCCAAGCGGATATTCGCTAATGACTAACTGAGTTCGCATCAAGTTTTGTTGCAAAGAACGATTGGCTGCTGGATAGGCAATGTCTAGCCCAGTACCAATGACTCCGATAGTGTGACCATTATGCTGAACAGCCAGTTGGTGACTAAGCGCATCGACGCCTGCTGCCAATCCAGAAATAATCGGAATCTTTGTCGCGATGACGGCTGGTAACCACTGTTTAAGCGTCGTGTACGAATATGCCGTTGCTTGACGCGCGCCCACAACGGCCAGTCCGGCTTGCTGAGTCAACCGCCAATTGCCACGGCTAAATAGAACTAACGGGGCAGCGTACATTTCTTTTAAATACGCGGGATAATCTTCATCGAGAATAGTCGTCACCTTGCCGAACTGGTGATTGCGCACAATTGTATCCGACAACCGTGAATCACGCCAACAGTTGGTCAGCTGCTTGGCCTTTATTTCTGGCAAAGCTAGGCAGTCCAGTAAATTTGTCAGGGTAAGTGGTACATCCGGCTCTGCCTGCAGGAATTGCCAAACTTTGCGTCGCCCAGCTAAGCCCACGCCAGGCATAAAATGAAGTCGAATCAGTGCGTCCCGATTAATCGTTTGTAGCAATCTCTCCATGTGTAGCCCTCCGTTAACATCTTGTGATCAAGACAAGCACATGAACAGTTCTTAATAACTTTATCCTGACGACTTAACATACGAATTTCTACCCAGCAATGTTCGCTGCAAAATAAAAAAACGGTTCTTTTGAAAAAAATCGGTGGTTATTAATTATTGTTATATCAAGAGCGATTGCAAATTAATCTTGTTGCAATCTTTTAGTGACCGGACTAAACGAACGGCGGTGAATTGGTGTCACGCCAAGCTGATCGAGGGCAGCTAAATGAGCAGCGGTTCCATAGCCGTCATTTTGTGCAAAATTATACCCTGGATAAACGCGATCGTACATCGACATCAAATGATCACGGTACACTTTAGCGACAATGCTGGCCGCACCGATGCTGACGGAACGTGCATCCCCCTTGATAAGTTTCTGTTGCGGCATTGGCACGTCAATTTGCATCGCATCAATCAGTAACGCGTCCGGTTGTTGTGGCAACGCTAGCACAGCATCACGCATGGCCACACGCGTTGCTTGGTAAATATTCAAGTGATCAATTTGCTTTGGTGAAGCAATTCCGATACCGACGCCCACACACGCAGATAAAATCTGTGGATACAGTAATTCCCGCTCATGTGCAGTTAACTGTTTGGAATCATTGACACCCAGTAAGTGAAAATCGTGTGGTAACTCAATGGCGCAGGTAACAACTGGGCCAGCCAAGGGGCCACGACCGACTTCATCAATGCCAGCGACCAATGACTGTCCCTTTGCCCAGCAAGCTCGTTCCAGTTGCAAACGTTGTTCAAAGGCGAATTCAGCGTTGGCCTGTGCAGTTAAGCGCCGATTCGTCTGCAGTAACAGTGAGGCAACCCCTTTCCGTGGATCTGCTGCTAACGTTGCTAACAGCGGATCGTTGGCCTGCTGAACATGAGCCAATTGTTCGCGTAGCATTGCAATGGACGGTTTTTTCGGCTTAGCTTCACTCATGATCCGCCTCAGACACGTTATCGGCAGATTCGTCAGATAATTCATCGGTAGTGTCAAACGTAAACCGACCCAACTTACCCTTGCGTAGATCAAAAATCAGACGTTCACTTGCCCGGTCGTAATCATCTTTAAAGCCCAGTCGTTTAGTGATAGCCAATAATAGATCCACGTCACTCAGTGTCAGTTCATCGTCAGTTAAATGATACCGTTCAGCCAATCGATCAGTTTGATTGTGTTCACGTATAAACTTAATTGCATACAGTGCGACATCGTCCTTGGCAAACAGAGAATCCTTGATTGCACCCGTCAAAGCAAGCTTTTGACCAACCAATGGATCCTCAAACTTAGGCCACAAAACACCAGGTGTATCTAACAGTTGAAGTTCTTCATTGGCCTTCAGCCACTGTTGCTTCTTAGTTACACCAGGCCGATCACCAGTGATGGCAACTTTTTTATTGACCAGTCGGTTCAACAACGTTGATTTACCAACGTTGGGGATACCGGCCATTACAGCACGAATAACGGGTTTCTGAATACCCTTTGCTTCCGCTCGCTCCTGCTGCGTTTTCAAAACTTCGCGAGCAGCTTTAACAAGGTTACCCACTAATTTTCGATCATTCACATCAATCGCAATAACGGGCTGATTGTGTTCACGGTAATATCGCACCCATTCCCCAGTGACTTTGGGATCAGCCAAATCACTTTTTTCGAGGATCAAGAGGGTTGGCTTTTGGGCCACTGTAGCCCGTAGTTCTGGATTCCGTGATGACTCTGGAATCCGGGCATCGACTAGTTCAAACACAATGTCGATGACCTTTAAGTTTTCTCGCAATTGGCGAATGGCCTTCGCCATATGACCGGGATACCATTGAATAGTAGCCATGGGCTTCAACCCCTTTCATGATAAGTAGTTTTAGAATTATTAATTTTTATATTAATGACATACGTGTTCCGTATTTCCTAAGGATATCACGACCGAATAGTTAGCAAAATTAATTTTACCATCTTTGTTATGATCTTGCCTGGGTAGTTAGAGCTCTCAGCCTGAATATATTTTAATTGCCGCTTAATCATTTAAAATGTCGGCGAATAAAAATCGTTTGTTGCAAACTAATGTCGTAAATCATCGAACGGCTTTCACTGAGTGTTAAACGATTCCGCCAATATTGTTGCCTTACATACTCAATTTCACTAGAGAAAAGTTGAATCATATAAAATCTTTCTTGATTCACTTTTTCTACAGTTGAGGTGTCATCGTGACGAGTTACATAGATTCTGGCTAAAACATTGGCCTCTGGGGAACCTGAATTCTGTTTAAGCAGGTACTGCATTATCTTATGATAACTTGCTAATTCGATTCGTTCTTGTTGTTGAAATAATGTCTTGCCAGAATCCGTTACTGAACCCATTTGTTTTGAGGAGTGTGTGCTGTTTAAAACATTCCACCAGTAGATAATTGCAGTCCAAGGAGTCAATTGTTGATTCATTATTTCACGTTTAATAATGTCTGAATGATACTCACTAGCACCTGTGGTAATGGCTTTCGTTTGTAATAACTTTTGTGTTGCCGTATTTTCAAGTCTGTCCGTTACCCGGTATAGATTGAGTAATTCTTTTTGGCTAACATGCGGCAATTTTCTTTGTGTCAGGCAAATTCTATAATTAATCCGAACAGAAATTAAAAAGCCCAAAGTAATCACTTACAATGGTAGTAGCTAATTCCAACCAATATAGGGAGTGATTACTTTGGGTACATCTACTTTATCACGTTTTCAACGTGGCGCACTAGCACAACTGGTCAATGAGGGGAATAAATCTTACCAAGTAATGGCTGACGCCTTAGGCGTCGCCAAAGCTACGATTAGCTATGAGTTGGACCGGGTTAAACCTTATGATCCAGAATTAGCTCAGCAAGATGCAGATCGCAAAAGGCGGAATTGCGGTCGTCGTTCGATGCTGACGGCAGCATTAGCGACTTTAATTACCAATCACTTACGATTAACCTGGTCACCAGAAACCATTGCGGCCGCTTATAACTTGAGCACTGCGTCAATTTATAATTGGCTTAATCGTGGCTGGCTCCCCTTCAAATTGACTGATCTACCCAATCGGAATGTCCGCCAGCACCGAGTGAGCGAAAATCGTGGGAAATTTACAAGTGGGACTTCCATCGAACAACGGCCAACAACTGTTAATCAACGATTAGCTTTTGGTCATTGGGAAGTAGATACGGTGCTTTCTAGTCGAAGTGAGTCACGATCATGTCTGGTTACATTCGTAGAACGTAAGACCCGACTTCTATGGGCCATCAAAGCCCCTAATAGAACGGCTAAGGCTCTAAACACCGCCTTTGGCAAGTTTATGGGGGCCTTCGGTCCCCAAGTAAAATCCATTACTGTTGATCATGGTAAAGAGTTTGCCAATTATCAGGCCTTAGAACAGGATTATCAGATCAAAGTTTATTTTTGCCATCCATATTCACCATGGGAGCGAGGTTCCAATGAATATTTTAATAGACGGTTACGCTGGTTCTTCCCGAAAAAGACCAATTTTAGCCAAGTAACGACTGATGAGATCCTAGCAGCACTTGAACTAATTAATCAACGACCATTAAAAATACATCATCAACAGACTGCCATTGAAAGATTCCGGGCTTGTTCGGATTAAACTTGTAATTTGCCGTCACAATTAAAACTCTCAAATAATTTTGAACATCCTCACTAAGCCGTAAGCTTTCAATTCGACGCAAACTATCTTGAATAAGTTCTTGCCAAATGGTAGATTGCAAATTTAATCCGAATTTTTGGACAAATTGGTCAGCATAACCTGATACGGTGTTTTCCAGTCAAGTATTTTAAGCGGTCTCTGGTTAATTTGGAGTAACGTCGTCGTTAAATCTTGAGCACTAATGTGCTCAAAACGAGTCCCCTTAGGATAAAAATAACGTAAATTCCGATTAAAGCGTTCATTACTACCACGTTCAGCTGGCGTATAAGCATGACAGTAATAGGTCTTAATACCATATTGTGATTCAAATGATACTAGCCCACTAAACTCAGTACCACGGTCCACAGTAAAACTGTGCACCGGTCCATTAAAAGTTGTTAGGAACTTAGTCAGTGCTTCATTAACACTCGCTGTCGTTCGGTCCTTTAACCGATATGCCCAAAGGAACCGTGATTTGCGATCGATTAAAGTTAATAAAACTGCCTTACTATGCCCACGAGGGCCAACGACGGTATCTAGTTCAAAATCACCGATGCGATTACGTTGATTAATCATCATGGGACGCTGTTCAATCGATCGCCCCAAAGATTGATTATATTTGGATCGTTGGTCAACGTTACGCCGTTGGCGTACGCCATGTTCAGGTAGATCATTCAAGGAGAAACCAATTCTCCCCTGATTTAGCCAATTATAAATAGATTTAGTCGCTAGTTTAAATTCGTGAGCAATCATTCCTGGTGACCAGCTTAGATGTAAATGGTTGAGAATTGTTTGCTTTAACTCATCGCTCAGCTTAGTTTTCCGACCACATCGTGATCGCTTGTATTCGGCATCTGTTTGTGCTAATTCAGCCTGATAAGGTTGACATCGAGATAATTCATAAGAAATTGTTGACGGTGATCGGTTCAGCCGAACGCCCATTTGGATATTGGACAGCCCTAGTTCACAAAAGGTTTCGATTTTAATTCGTTCGGAATAGGTTATACTAGACAAAAGATCAGCTCCTAAAAGATGGGTTTGTTGTAAACACCATTTTAAAGGAAGCTGATCTTTTTTGTCCGAACAGCGTTCGGATTAATTTTACAATCTACTAAATAACCTGTTTCTCACTGTGATGAATTGGGGTTTTAGGATAAGCTTTTAAAAGTAATGGTGTGACAAACATTGGCATCAACATACTCAGTATTACAACTGTTAAAGTTATCAGAATAATGGCAGCTCTCAAATCAGCTGATAATCCAGTTACAGTTAACGGAATCGACAATGCCATCATCAGAGTTACAGTTCCATGAACACCATTTATCCCTGCTAATAAACCATTAATAACTGTTTTATTATGCCGGTTACCTTTTTGAGGGACAATCCCTGAAGAAAACCAAAACACACGCAAACCAAATAAAACCAAATATAACAAGATGCCAATTAAAATAGATGTGCCGATAGAAACATTATGCGTATTAGCTAACCTAATGATGCTTGGTAGATTAAGCCCCATAATAACAAAAACAGTGCCATTGAGAATTGAGTTGACCATGCCCTCCACTGCAAAATCCGTATTCTGAGTTTGAGCGGTGCTCAATTGCCAATTATTTTGTTCCCAAGTACGCAATATGCCTGCTGCCACAACAGCCAAAATTCCAGACATCTTTAATTCTTCAGCGATAAAATAAACGATATATGGTGTTGCCATAATATACGGCACAATAATCATATTGGTGTTTATTTCATGAATAATCAACCAACGCCGACAAAACATAAACAACCAGCCAAGTATTAATCCCAGTATTATGCCACCGATGAATACATAGATAAAATCACCAATACCACTGACTAGTGAAAAATGTCCAGTTGTTAAAGCACTCAATGCCAAATTAAATGCCACAAGCCCAGAGGCGTCATTTAATAGCGATTCATTTTGCAACATATTATCTAAATATTTGGGCAATGGCGTTCCTGCAGTAATCGATTGATAAGCCACGGCATCAGTCGGTGACAGAATTGCGGCTAGCATAAAGCCGCCAAACCAACTCAGTTGTGGTGTAATCAAATGAGCAACGGTACCAACAACTAAAATGGACATTACCACTAGATTAATAGCCAACGATAACGTTGATCGCAATGAACGTGCAAATCTTCCAAGATTAACCCGGCGACTATCACTGAACATCAGAGTTGAGATAACGACTAATAAAAAGATTTCAGGCGCAATGGTAAAGTGTTGATAGAGTGGAAAGTAGGATAGCAACCAGCCAATCGCAATCTGGAAGAAAAATACTGGAATTTTATCAAACTTTTGAAATAATATTTGTGCTGGAACCACGGCTAATAATAAAAGTATAATTGCAAAAAATAACTGCATGAACTGCCTCCTAAGAAAAATGGCTAGTTTGAATTTTTTTGAAACAGAGACTTTTGACTTAAACAAAATTGATGAAATGACATTCAATTAGGCTAACCCAAAAATCAAAAGACCCCACGATTGATGAGGTCTTTCTATAATCAACTCAAATTCTCTTTACTTAACAAAATTGACTCCAGAAATCTTTTGCATTTCTGTTAGAAACCTATCTTGAATCGTTTCATCGTCGGCTCGACGATCATAAGTGGCTAACTTCATGTGATGATAATAATTTCCACTGACAGAAACATTGTTTAACGTAGCTAACCAAACTTGCGTCGTATACCCGAGCGTTAAATCATCACTAGCAGCAGCGCCACCCATTCTAGTTGGAACCCAACCAGGATCAACCGCAGTTGCTGTGACATTTGGCCATAAACGAGCTAATACCTTTGTTAATAACAAAATCTGTAGTTTAGATCCTGAATAATCTAAATCCATCAAATTATCCAAATTCAAATGACTACCAACATGCATTCCCGAAGAGACAAAAATTAGCCGTTTGGGTTGCTTGACTAACATAGTTAACAAGTATGGAGCCAGGACGTTAACTTGAAAGGTCAATTTAGCATTACCAGTGTATACGCCTGCATTATGAATAATTGCGTCAAAACTTCCTAATTTGTTAATTTGTTTTGCTAGGTTATCAATGTCTTTTCTCGAAGATAAATCGCCAATTACAATATTTTTTACTTGCGGCAACGCCTGCTTGACTTCTGCAGCCCTTTGCTCGTTTCGTGCATGTAAAACAACTTCATTTCCTTGGCTAATCAATTTTTTAGCAGTTAATAAACCTAAACCTTCTGTTGATCCTGTAACTAAAATTTTTGCCATGTTTACCTCTCCTTAAAATTTAAATTTTGCACTAATGACTATATCGCTTGCTTGTTGAGCAAGCGTTTCTAAATTTTCCTTGGGCCTACCTAGTAAATATAAATCGTTTGCTGGTTCGCTGATGGCATCACGATAATAAATGGTAACGGTTTGCAAACTCGGAACGTAGTACAGACCTCTGCGAGGAGGCATCACGATTTTAGGAAGACTTTCAATATTTAATTTTCTTGGAAGATATCCCCAGTAATGTGTATCTTGACCAACGTATAAATCAATGATTACAGGTAGCAAGTGATAAAAGCCTTCGCTCAGATCATTTTCAATTAGTTCAAATTCATATCCTTGCTTACAAGTCTGCAATAAAACATTCCCTATCATCGTTTGACACCTCTTATCTATCACCGGGCAAAATCACAAACTGTCAAAATGCTAAAAGAATACAATCTAAAATTCAATGTATAAAATAAAAAACAACCTAAAGAACTTTTAGATTGTCTTTTTGTATCAAATGCGATCACGATAACGTTATTTTATTCACCTTTGTCAAAATTAAGCATCGTTCTCACGAAATTCAAAATGACCAGTTTTAACAAAACGAGCAAACATTTCGACGGTTTCAGGATCATGTGGATGTCAAGGGCAGTTTAAAAATGTAGGTTTTCGGCAGAAAGAAATGTAGGTTTTCGGCAGTTACTTGAGGCCACGTAATCGGTAAGATTTACCAGTGATCTTCACTACGTGAACATGATGAACCAAGCGATCGAGAATGGCTGCTGTCACAGTTGGGTTCTGGAAAATATCAACCCAAGCGGATAGATCACTATTGCTGGTAATGATCGTTGAATGCTTTTCATAGCGGGCATTGACTAGCTGAAATAAGAGGTTAGCTTCTTGGTGACCAATTGGCAAATACCCAATTTCATCAATAATTAATAGGTCATAGCGCGAATAGCGGCTTAGAGATCGATCAAGCAGTCCTTTTTCGTAAGCTGCTCTCAATCTAATCAACAGCTCATGACAATTAATAAAGAGAACCCGACAGCCCTGTTTACAGGCCTCAATCCCAATACTAATTGCCAAGTGGGTTTTACCGACTCCCGGATTGCCAATAAAGATTAAGTTTTCAGACTTTTCCATAAAAGCCAGATTCTGGAATTCCAGAACCTCTTGGCGATTCATACTGGGTTGAAAGCTAAAATCAAATGTATCTAGGGATTTTGTATTGGGGAACCGAGCACGGCCAATGGCCCGTGCAATCTGACCTTCGTGTCGATTCTGGAGTTCCGAATTAGTTAAATCAATTAGCGCCTCAGTTAATGACAGATTATCAGTGTGAATTTGATCAAGGTAATTCGGCAAGTATTCACGGATTTTGTTTAACCCTAAGCGCTCAAGATTATTTAAAAGAATTTGATTATTAGTGGTCATGGTAGCCTCCTATAAGTTGTCGTAATCAGTCATATGTTCACGAATGTAAGCTGAAATGTCTTCATCTGTCCGCCCTTTAAGCAAATCAGATTTGAGGATATTGAACTGATCTTGGGGGTCATAATTCAGCGAATTGGTAGTTATGGAGTGCGTACGAATTTCTTCTCCGTTATAATAAATGTGAATGCGCTGCTCATCATTGGAGATTTCAACAGCAACCGTACAACCAATGTATCGCGGATCTACTGAGTACTTACATTTGCGGAAATTGATCATGGCCTCCTTCGAAACGACACGGGTAATGTTTTCTTCGAAGTATGGTTCAAGGAGATTAACTGGAACGCGATGAAGGTACTCTTTTTCTTCGTCTAACCATTTCAGGTACGGGACTTCGTCCGTGGCCTGCGAAGTTTCATGATTTAGATCATCTCGGAGCATATGAACTAGTTCGATTAGCTCAGTTCCATCAGCAAATTCAGTATTGTATGGCCGTAAACGTTCAACCGTGCGAGCAAGGGCTTCAACTGCACCTTTAGTTTGTGGTCTGAATGGTCGACAAGCAATTGGTGTGAAACCGGCATCTTTACAGAATTCGTGGAACCGTTCGTTAAAGACAGCGTGGCCAAACTGGGATTTTGTATGATCCACAACGGTTTTCATATTATCAAACCAGATTTCCGTCGGAATACCTCCGGTATGAAGGAAAGCGTCGTGTAAGCAAGAAAAGAGGGTATCTTGGCTCCGATCAAAGGTTAGTGTCATATATTTGAGTTTTGAATAAGGCAATACATACAAGAAAATATTGAATTTAAACAGCTCACCCTCGCTGCTCACTAGGGCCATTTCTTCTTTCCAGTCAACTTGAGCAGAGAGACCAGGGGAATGTTCAATCCGAATGGTAGCTTTCTTAACTCGTTCTCGGCGGGTTTGGCGACAATAATCTTTCACGAGGGTATAGCTGCCGGTAAAGCCCTTCTTCTGGATAAATTTAAAAATTGAAGCAGCCGAACAATTTAGTTCAAGCTTTGAATCGATGGTTTGCTTGAATGGATCCAGTAAACTTGGCCGTTTCGGTCGACCACTTGGTCGGCCCTTAAGTCCAGCTTTGACTTCCTCATAGGCTTTCTTAACGGTTCGATAATCAACATTATATTGCCGGGCAATCTCGGCGAAGTTAGGCTTAATATTTTCAGTCACGTAAATCGTCACTCCTTCTCTTAAATCACGTCTCACATCAAATTCCTCCTACACTCTGATGTGATTCATGATACAAAAAATGTAGGAAAACCAACAGTTCTAACCTGCCGTTTTCCTACATTTTACGAGTGCCTTTTACAATGTGGACTAAAGAAAAGCGTATCACCAGTGTCCAAACCACGAATTTCTTTTAAATCTTCTTCGTTAAGTTTGAAATCCCAAATATTCAAATTTTCAGCCATTCGCTCTTTATGAACAGATTTAGGAATAATAACAACCCCGTTTTGCGTTAAATAACGTAAGGCAACTTGTGGTCCAGTTTTCCCATATTTTTGACCAATTCGTTTCAAAGTTTCGTTTTTAAAGAAGTCATGTCTGCCTTCCGCAAATGGTCCCCATGATTCAATCTGAGTATTATGACGATCCATGTACTTTCGTAAATCCCATTCCTGATCAAACACATGTGTTTCAACTTGGTTAACAGCTGGAGTGACATCACTGTATTGCACTAAATCGACATATCGATCTGGCATGAAATTAGCAACCCCAATGGCACGAATTTTGCCAGCTTTATAAAGTTCCTCTAACGCTTGATAAGCACCATAATAATCTCCGTATGGTTGGTGCAACAAAACTAAATTTATATAATCCGTTTGCAAATCCTGCAAAGATCTTTCCACAGAATCCTTAGTGGCTTGATAACCATAATTACTGATCCAAACTTTTGTAGTAACAAAGATATCCTCGCGACTGAGACCACTTTCTGAAATTGCAGCGCCCACTGCGCCTTCATTGTCATAAGCTTGTGCTGTATCAATCATTCGGTAACCAGTTGAAAAGGCATCTAACACTGTTTGTTTAACCTCATCAAAACTCCCAGCATCTAGAACGCCTAATCCTTCTTGTGGCATTTCGACACCATTGTTTAATTTAATCATTGGAACTTCAGTCATTGTTGCTTCCTCCTAAAATCAAAAAAATGTTAAAATGTTGCGTTTAAAGAGAATAAACTTTTGATTACAGATCATTACGATCAAAAGGTAACTTCAACGTTTCAACACAAGCTATACTATCAGCCATTTGTTTGACAGCGAAGTGGTCAAAATGTTTAAATGGCATTAACTTTAGGTTAATACTAGGGAGCTGTCGGTGAATGATTAATCAAATGTATATGACCTTTTTACAAGTGGCACAAAGTGGTAGCTTTTCCAAAGCTGCTCAGCGTCTCTTCATTTCTCCAGTTTCTGTCATGAAGCAAATCAATAATTTGGAGGCACAATTGGAAGTCCCACTTTTTAAACGGAGTACACAAGGTGTCATACTTACTGATGCCGGTAAAAGTCTGTTTGATTCCGTCACTAAAATCAACATCACTGCAAATACCGCAATTGAAAAGGCCCGAGAAACTGGTCAAAAAAGCAAGCAGGTTATTAATGTTGGTGCGTCGATCATGCGGCCTGGGACACCATTGGTTGAAATTTGGCGACAATATAGTCAGGCACTCAAAAATTTCAAACTCCAGGTGGTTCCTATTAACGATGATGACATCACTTTAAAAACTCCGTCGGCAAAGATTGGCACAGAAATAGATTGTGTATCTGGGCCTACTGATTCACTGCAATGGCAACAAAATTACAGCGTACTAGTTTTAGGAATGGATCAGTTTCGATTGGCCGTTCCTCGTACTCATCGACTAGCTGAAAAGGACAAATTAAATTTTGACGATTTAAATGGGGAGACGATTGTCTGCCCTCCACGTGATCAAGCTTCCATTATTGATAAAATTTGTCATGATATTGAAAAGAATCATCCGCAAATCAAAATCATTAATACAACACGTTTTTTTAATACCGATGTATTTAATGAATACGCAAATTCTGATGATCTTTTGTTAACTCGTGATATTTGGAGTAACCTACAACCGCTAATGAAGACCGTTCCAGTAAACTGGACTTATGAATCTCCCTATGGATTGATCTATGCAAAGAAGCCATCAATAAAAGTGCAACAATTCGTCAAAATCATTAGTCAAAACGTACACACCAATCAAAAGTGAAAAACAACAGTGAGCTGAAAATAGCGACTCACTGTTGTTTTTTTGATAGTATTTCATTCCTTATTAACTTCAAGTTAATACTCTTTTAGCCGTTTAGTCCCTTCGCTTTTACTGAAACTGCAATTAATATAATTTGTATTCGGAATTGCCAAACGTCCGATAAGAAAGGAATTTTATTAAAATGGCAAATTCTATAATTAATCCGAACAGAAATTAAAAAGCCCAAAGTAATCACTTACAATGGTAGTAGCTAATTCCAACCAATATAGGGAGTGATTACTTTGGGTACATCTACTTTATCACGTTTTCAACGTGGCGCACTAGCACAACTGGTCAATGAGGGGAATAAATCTTACCAAGTAATGGCTGACGCCTTAGGCGTCGCCAAAGCTACGATTAGCTATGAGTTGGACCGGGTTAAACCTTATGATCCAGAATTAGCTCAGCAAGATGCAGATCGCAAAAGGCGGAATTGCGGTCGTCGTTCGATGCTGACGGCAGCATTAGCGACTTTAATTACCAATCACTTACGATTAACCTGGTCACCAGAAACCATTGCGGCCGCTTATAACTTGAGCACTGCGTCAATTTATAATTGGCTTAATCGTGGCTGGCTCCCCTTCAAATTGACTGATCTACCCAATCGGAATGTCCGCCAGCACCGAGTGAGCGAAAATCGTGGGAAATTTACAAGTGGGACTTCCATCGAACAACGGCCAACAACTGTTAATCAACGATTAGCTTTTGGTCATTGGGAAGTAGATACGGTGCTTTCTAGTCGAAGTGAGTCACGATCATGTCTGGTTACATTCGTAGAACGTAAGACCCGACTTCTATGGGCCATCAAAGCCCCTAATAGAACGGCTAAGGCTCTAAACACCGCCTTTGGCAAGTTTATGGGGGCCTTCGGTCCCCAAGTAAAATCCATTACTGTTGATCATGGTAAAGAGTTTGCCAATTATCAGGCCTTAGAACAGGATTATCAGATCAAAGTTTATTTTTGCCATCCATATTCACCATGGGAGCGAGGTTCCAATGAATATTTTAATAGACGGTTACGCTGGTTCTTCCCGAAAAAGACCAATTTTAGCCAAGTAACGACTGATGAGATCCTAGCAGCACTTGAACTAATTAATCAACGACCATTAAAAATACATCATCAACAGACTGCCATTGAAAGATTCCGGGCTTGTTCGGATTAAACTTGTAATTTGCCAAATGAAGACAAGAAAACTAAACGATTTAACAGTTTCGGCGATTGGATTTGGTTCAATGGGATTATCGCACGCCTATGGCAACGCCCTTGATCCAGTAACTGCCGAAAAGCGAATTCGAGAAGCATATGAAGCTGGCTACACAATGTTCGATACAGCTGAGCTTTACGTTGGTCAGCAAGCAGATGGAACACCATCGATTAATGAAGAGCTTGTTGGTCAAGCACTCAAGCCAATCCGTGACAAGGTTGTTATCGCCAGCAAGGGTGGTCTTTATTGGAATAATGATCATACCAAGAGTATTCCAAACGCTCAACCAGATAGTCTACGTCATTCACTTGAAGGTAGTTTAAAACGATTAGGTGTTGATTCCATTGATTTATATTATCAGCATCAGGAGGATCCAAACGTTAGTCCAGAAGAAGTTGCGGACTTAATGGGACAGTTTATTAAAGAGGGTAAGATTCAACACTGGGGAATTTCCAACGCTTCAGCTGATTACATCAAGCGAGCTAACGCAGTGACAAAGGTTACAGCTGTTCAAACCCGTTATTCCATGATGGCTAGAAAAGCCGAGCAGCTACTGCCCCTACTAGAAAGTCTGCACATTGGCCTAGTCGCATACAGTCCAATGGCGAATGGATTTCTGTCAGGAAATATCAAACAGAATACTCAGTATGATCAAAAGAGTGATTTCAGAAGCCACATGCCACAGTATTCTCCAGAAGGTATTCAAAAAGCCCAGCAACTGACAGAACTGATTAACCAGTTGGCGGCGAAGCACACTGCCAGTCCAGCCCAAGTTTCACTCGCTTGGTTGTTAAATCAAAAACCCTGGATTGTGCCAATTCCAGGAAGCAGTAAAACTGAACGCATTCAAGAAAATGCTGGCGCAGCGGATATTGAGCTGCCCGAATCTGAACTCAAACAAATTAGAGAATTGCTATCAAATATTGAATTAGACGTTCTTGGGAATTAAAAAGCCGTCGTCTTAGCGATCACGCATTAAAGATTCACTACTCAATAAACTAGAAAGAAGATCATAATAATATGAAAATTGCTGTCATTGGTGCTTATGGTAAAACTGGTCAAGCCGTCATCAAAGAAGCTCAAGACCGTGGACATGAAATACTGGCCATTGCACACAAACGTCATGAAAATTTAGATCTACATGGAGCTCAAATTTTAATAAAGGATATTATGGATTTAACTGCCAAGGATTTTGATGGCGCCGACGCTATTATTGACGCAGTTAGTGCTTGGACCCCCGAGACCTTCGCAGTTCACACTACTGGACTTTCGCATATTGCTACCCTACTAAATGGCACTAAAACCCGTTATTTAAAAGTTGGCGGCGCTGGAACTTTGTTCATAAACAGTGAACACACAAAAATGATCAAGGATCGTGACAACTACCCCACTGACTGGTTGCCTTTAGCAAACGCTCTGGTAGCGAGCCTGAATCGCCTACGCTCCTATTCGAATATCCAATGGACCTATGTAACTCCAGCATTTAATTACGATCCAGATGGTGCAAAAACAGGCAATTACCACATTGATGGTGAAGAATATCGAGCCCAAAATGACGATGATCATTATATTAGTTATGCCGACTACGCCATTGGCCTGTTAGATATGATTGAACAGAAAAGTTACCTTCGTCAACGCGTCACACTGGTTGGAAAAAAATCATAAGACTTTTACACATGTAAATTAAGGAGCTAATCCATATAGTTTGCAGAGCAAGTCATGAGATAAAATATCAAAGAGTAGGTGCCATTTTTACGGTGACCTACTTTTTTAAGTCATCAGATATTGAGAAAAATAATCTATTAATTGTTGTTCTATTTTAAAAGTTCTTCTAAAATCTACTGTTCAACAGATTTAGCGAGCAGAAAAAAGCCTCTCATTAACCAGTATTGTGGGCCTAGATTTCACAAGATATCAATTGCTTTTTTTCACAGCAGAACTTGTAAAGATGATAATAAAAAACTTTAAAGAATCATTGCTTTGACACGTCAATGATTCTTTAAAGTTTTTAAATAGTAGATTGTAAAATTAATCCGAACGCTGTTCGGACAAAAAAGATCAGCTTCCTTTAAAATGGTGTTTACAACAAACCCATCTTTTAGGAGCTGATCTTTTGTCTAGTATAACCTATTCCGAACGAATTAAAATCGAAACCTTTTGTGAACTAGGGCTGTCCAATATCCAAATGGGCGTTCGGCTGAACCGATCACCGTCAACAATTTCTTATGAATTATCTCGATGTCAACCTTATCAGGCTGAATTAGCACAAACAGATGCCGAATACAAGCGATCACGATGTGGTCGGAAAACTAAGCTGAGCGATGAGTTAAAGCAAACAATTCTCAACCATTTACATCTAAGCTGGTCACCAGGAATGATTGCTCACGAATTTAAACTAGCGACTAAATCTATTTATAATTGGCTAAATCAGGGGAGAATTGGTTTCTCCTTGAATGATCTACCTGAACATGGCGTACGCCAACGGCGTAACGTTGACCAACGATCCAAATATAATCAATCTTTGGGGCGATCGATTGAACAGCGTCCCATGATGATTAATCAACGTAATCGCATCGGTGATTTTGAACTAGATACCGTCGTTGGCCCTCGTGGGCATAGTAAGGCAGTTTTATTAACTTTAATCGATCGCAAATCACGGTTCCTTTGGGCATATCGGTTAAAGGACCGAACGACAGCGAGTGTTAATGAAGCACTGACTAAGTTCCTAACAACTTTTAATGGACCGGTGCACAGTTTTACTGTGGACCGTGGTACTGAGTTTAGTGGGCTAGTATCATTTGAATCACAATATGGTATTAAGACCTATTACTGTCATGCTTATACGCCAGCTGAACGTGGTAGTAATGAACGCTTTAATCGGAATTTACGTTATTTTTATCCTAAGGGGACTCGTTTTGAGCACATTAGTGCTCAAGATTTAACGACGACGTTACTCCAAATTAACCAGAGACCGCTTAAAATACTTGACTGGAAAACACCGTATCAGGTTATGCTGACCAATTTGTCCAAAAATTCGGATTAAATTTGCAATCTACCTTATCGCTGACTTTTCCACCTTTAAATACTGAATCACGTATGTTTGCCTTGCTTTTATTCATATACAAACCGTTTGAATCGGCATAATTGATAGATGATTGATTACAAATCATTTGAGCGTTTTCATCCAAATAAATTTCAGCATTAATTAATGAATTTACTATCTCGACGCTGGAATCATTTACATAAATTTGATGTTCACCATCACAAATCTTGCTCTCATGCACAGTTACGGTGTCCAGAAATAAATGCGCTTTATTATCAGCATAGATGATAGGATAATTTTTACCTGTCGATGCGGTATTTTCAAATTGAACATTCTTGCATGACAATGATGCAGATTTCTGAACTGTAACGCAATTAGCCTTTTCAGAATCCCGACTAACCCATAAATCACGCAAAGTAACATTGGCTTCATCGCTGATAATCAAATGACCGATTAATACAGTTGAAAAATTTTTTGTTCCATCTTGATTTTGGGAAAAATGGCCCATGATAGTAAGATTTTTACTGATTGTAATTGCATCTTCGTAATATCTGTAAAAGGCACCCGTAAAATGTAGGAAAACGGCAGGTTAGAACTGTTGGTTTTCCTACATTTTTTGTATCATGAATCACATCAGAGTGTAGGAGGAATTTGATGTGAGACGTGATTTAAGAGAAGGAGTGACGATTTACGTGACTGAAAATATTAAGCCTAACTTCGCCGAGATTGCCCGGCAATATAATGTTGATTATCGAACCGTTAAGAAAGCCTATGAGGAAGTCAAAGCTGGACTTAAGGGCCGACCAAGTGGTCGACCGAAACGGCCAAGTTTACTGGATCCATTCAAGCAAACCATCGATTCAAAGCTTGAACTAAATTGTTCGGCTGCTTCAATTTTTAAATTTATCCAGAAGAAGGGCTTTACCGGCAGCTATACCCTCGTGAAAGATTATTGTCGCCAAACCCGCCGAGAACGAGTTAAGAAAGCTACCATTCGGATTGAACATTCCCCTGGTCTCTCTGCTCAAGTTGACTGGAAAGAAGAAATGGCCCTAGTGAGCAGCGAGGGTGAGCTGTTTAAATTCAATATTTTCTTGTATGTATTGCCTTATTCAAAACTCAAATATATGACACTAACCTTTGATCGGAGCCAAGATACCCTCTTTTCTTGCTTACACGACGCTTTCCTTCATACCGGAGGTATTCCGACGGAAATCTGGTTTGATAATATGAAAACCGTTGTGGATCATACAAAATCCCAGTTTGGCCACGCTGTCTTTAACGAACGGTTCCACGAATTCTGTAAAGATGCCGGTTTCACACCAATTGCTTGTCGACCATTCAGACCACAAACTAAAGGTGCAGTTGAAGCCCTTGCTCGCACGGTTGAACGTTTACGGCCATACAATACTGAATTTGCTGATGGAACTGAGCTAATCGAACTAGTTCATATGCTCCGAGATGATCTAAATCATGAAACTTCGCAGGCCACGGACGAAGTCCCGTACCTGAAATGGTTAGACGAAGAAAAAGAGTACCTTCATCGCGTTCCAGTTAATCTCCTTGAACCATACTTCGAAGAAAACATTACCCGTGTCGTTTCGAAGGAGGCCATGATCAATTTCCGCAAATGTAAGTACTCAGTAGATCCGCGATACATTGGTTGTACGGTTGCTGTTGAAATCTCCAATGATGAGCAGCGCATTCACATTTATTATAACGGAGAAGAAATTCGTACGCACTCCATAACTACCAATTCGCTGAATTATGACCCCCAAGATCAGTTCAATATCCTCAAATCTGATTTGCTTAAAGGGCGGACAGATGAAGACATTTCAGCTTACATTCGTGAACATATGACTGATTACGACAACTTATAGGAGGCTACCATGACCACTAATAATCAAATTCTTTTAAATAATCTTGAGCGCTTAGGGTTAAACAAAATCCGTGAATACTTGCCGAATTACCTTGATCAAATTCACACTGATAATCTGTCATTAACTGAGGCGCTAATTGATTTAACTAATTCGGAACTCCAGAATCGACACGAAGGTCAGATTGCACGGGCCATTGGCCGTGCTCGGTTCCCCAATACAAAATCCCTAGATACATTTGATTTTAGCTTTCAACCCAGTATGAATCGCCAAGAGGTTCTGGAATTCCAGAATCTGGCTTTTATGGAAAAGTCTGAAAACTTAATCTTTATTGGCAATCCGGGAGTCGGTAAAACCCACTTGGCAATTAGTATTGGGATTGAGGCCTGTAAACAGGGCTGTCGGGTTCTCTTTATTAATTGTCATGAGCTGTTGATTAGATTGAGAGCAGCTTACGAAAAAGGACTGCTTGATCGATCTCTAAGCCGCTATTCGCGCTATGACCTATTAATTATTGATGAAATTGGGTATTTGCCAATTGGTCACCAAGAAGCTAACCTCTTATTTCAGCTAGTCAATGCCCGCTATGAAAAGCATTCAACGATCATTACCAGCAATAGTGATCTATCCGCTTGGGTTGATATTTTCCAGAACCCAACTGTGACAGCAGCCATTCTCGATCGCTTGGTTCATCATGTTCACGTAGTGAAGATCACTGGTAAATCTTACCGATTACGTGGCCTCAAGTAACTGCCGAAAACCTACATTTCTTTCTGCCGAAAACCTACATTTTTAAACTGCCCTTGACATAATATCCTCTAAAACCGTCTTCAATCTCTATTGTGTCGCCATTTTCGGCGGTCTCAATTGCATCTTCCAAATTCCAATTTTTATTGGATGAAAAAATTGAAGTTTTTTGTTCCCCTACTAAATAAGTTGACATTATATGTCTCAGGCCTTTCACACAAATCTTCAAATATAGTTTTCGTAATTTACGTCTAATTATTCAGACGCTATTGCTGCACAAAATACTCGGTATAACAGTTATTGCTTGTCCAAAAGACAATCCGATTCTTTGAAGTGTCATCAGTCACACCGTTGTTCATGTTTGTAGGGCCGGTTACACCCTGGGGATAAAAGTCAATCGACCAATTTATTGCATTATCGTCTGACAAATCTGCAGTTACAAAACCATCCCTTAAGGAGTACTTCATATGAAGTGGCTCTTCATTTTTTTGAAAAAGTTTATTTCCTTCAAGAGTGACAAAACCATCACTGATTTTTTGATTGTCCACCGTCAGGGTTGAAGTTAATTCAGAAGGATCCTGCGTCCACTGAACGCCTGGAGCATCTGGATGATGATTACTGGCTGTCGCCGTTTCCACCCAAGTACCGGTCAAACTACTAAAATCACCATTTTGAATTTGATTAAAGCTCATTGTTTCTGGTGAAAAATTTTGTTCGGAATCCACACTTCTACTCTTTTTAACCGAGCTGTTTACTGATGAAGCTTCAGTTGAAGAACTTATTAAACTGCTTGCACTATCGGAGCTATCACTAGTTGAGTTGCTACTTGAATCTGAATTTGAGCTAAACTCATTTGCGTCACTTTTTGATGAAGAAACAGAGCTAATTTTACTAGCCGAAAAACTAGATGTTCTCCTACTACTAGTTTCTGCCGTGTCAGACTGTTTGGATTGACAACCAGCTAGTACACCACCAGAAGTCAGCACTAAACCAATAACAATAGCAACTGTCTTTTTCTTATATGTATTCATTTCACAGATTCCCCTTGTTGCAAAGACTCGTCTATACCCTCATTACGTACAGCTAATATTAGCAAAGTTTCTCAAAAATATCAATATTAGATGTACTAGATAAGACTATTTCATATACGCAACTTTGCTACTCTGTAACGAGGGTGTAAACTCATGACAATAGAGTTTTTTGGAACAAAGTTAAAGGCCGTTCGAAAATCAAAGCGTTTAACCCAACTAGATTTAGCCGAACGCCTTGAAGTTAGCAAAGGAACAGTTTCTGCTTACGAGTGTCAAGGGCAGTTTAAAAATGTAGGTTTTCGGCAGAAAGAAATGTAGGTTTTCGGCAGTTACTTGAGGCCACGTAATCGGTAAGATTTACCAGTGATCTTCACTACGTGAACATGATGAACCAAGCGATCGAGAATGGCTGCTGTCACAGTTGGGTTCTGGAAAATATCAACCCAAGCGGATAGATCACTATTGCTGGTAATGATCGTTGAATGCTTTTCATAGCGGGCATTGACTAGCTGAAATAAGAGGTTAGCTTCTTGGTGACCAATTGGCAAATACCCAATTTCATCAATAATTAATAGGTCATAGCGCGAATAGCGGCTTAGAGATCGATCAAGCAGTCCTTTTTCGTAAGCTGCTCTCAATCTAATCAACAGCTCATGACAATTAATAAAGAGAACCCGACAGCCCTGTTTACAGGCCTCAATCCCAATACTAATTGCCAAGTGGGTTTTACCGACTCCCGGATTGCCAATAAAGATTAAGTTTTCAGACTTTTCCATAAAAGCCAGATTCTGGAATTCCAGAACCTCTTGGCGATTCATACTGGGTTGAAAGCTAAAATCAAATGTATCTAGGGATTTTGTATTGGGGAACCGAGCACGGCCAATGGCCCGTGCAATCTGACCTTCGTGTCGATTCTGGAGTTCCGAATTAGTTAAATCAATTAGCGCCTCAGTTAATGACAGATTATCAGTGTGAATTTGATCAAGGTAATTCGGCAAGTATTCACGGATTTTGTTTAACCCTAAGCGCTCAAGATTATTTAAAAGAATTTGATTATTAGTGGTCATGGTAGCCTCCTATAAGTTGTCGTAATCAGTCATATGTTCACGAATGTAAGCTGAAATGTCTTCATCTGTCCGCCCTTTAAGCAAATCAGATTTGAGGATATTGAACTGATCTTGGGGGTCATAATTCAGCGAATTGGTAGTTATGGAGTGCGTACGAATTTCTTCTCCGTTATAATAAATGTGAATGCGCTGCTCATCATTGGAGATTTCAACAGCAACCGTACAACCAATGTATCGCGGATCTACTGAGTACTTACATTTGCGGAAATTGATCATGGCCTCCTTCGAAACGACACGGGTAATGTTTTCTTCGAAGTATGGTTCAAGGAGATTAACTGGAACGCGATGAAGGTACTCTTTTTCTTCGTCTAACCATTTCAGGTACGGGACTTCGTCCGTGGCCTGCGAAGTTTCATGATTTAGATCATCTCGGAGCATATGAACTAGTTCGATTAGCTCAGTTCCATCAGCAAATTCAGTATTGTATGGCCGTAAACGTTCAACCGTGCGAGCAAGGGCTTCAACTGCACCTTTAGTTTGTGGTCTGAATGGTCGACAAGCAATTGGTGTGAAACCGGCATCTTTACAGAATTCGTGGAACCGTTCGTTAAAGACAGCGTGGCCAAACTGGGATTTTGTATGATCCACAACGGTTTTCATATTATCAAACCAGATTTCCGTCGGAATACCTCCGGTATGAAGGAAAGCGTCGTGTAAGCAAGAAAAGAGGGTATCTTGGCTCCGATCAAAGGTTAGTGTCATATATTTGAGTTTTGAATAAGGCAATACATACAAGAAAATATTGAATTTAAACAGCTCACCCTCGCTGCTCACTAGGGCCATTTCTTCTTTCCAGTCAACTTGAGCAGAGAGACCAGGGGAATGTTCAATCCGAATGGTAGCTTTCTTAACTCGTTCTCGGCGGGTTTGGCGACAATAATCTTTCACGAGGGTATAGCTGCCGGTAAAGCCCTTCTTCTGGATAAATTTAAAAATTGAAGCAGCCGAACAATTTAGTTCAAGCTTTGAATCGATGGTTTGCTTGAATGGATCCAGTAAACTTGGCCGTTTCGGTCGACCACTTGGTCGGCCCTTAAGTCCAGCTTTGACTTCCTCATAGGCTTTCTTAACGGTTCGATAATCAACATTATATTGCCGGGCAATCTCGGCGAAGTTAGGCTTAATATTTTCAGTCACGTAAATCGTCACTCCTTCTCTTAAATCACGTCTCACATCAAATTCCTCCTACACTCTGATGTGATTCATGATACAAAAAATGTAGGAAAACCAACAGTTCTAACCTGCCGTTTTCCTACATTTTACGGGTGCCTTTTACATACGAGCAAGGATTGTCTTATCCGTCAATCGAGACACTCGTTAAAATTTGTGATATTTTGGACACCTCAGCAGATTATCTGCTGGGTCGTTCCGATGACATCCCGTTCAAAATGGGCGGTTTAACTGATGCTCAACAACAGACAGTCCTCCAGTTCGTATCTTTAATTGAACGTTCCAACGAAATTATCAATGACAAGTAAACTGCTTAGCCATTCTTGAAGAACGATTCTATTCAATTCAAAAAGACCGACACAACGAATTCTAAAAATTCGTTATGCCGGTCTTTTTGAAGTTTCTACTCTATAATTCCGATTCCTGATACATATGCCAGGCTTCGTCGAACACATCCATACTTTGCAGATAGTTACCATTTAACTCAAGGTAGCGGGACACATCGTCAAAGTTCTGAGACTGTTTGGGAAAAGCTTGGTCTAAAAATGCGTTATTAGCAAATTGAGCGACTGGTTCATAACTTTCTGCATTGCGTTGCGTCATTAGGTACTGGTAAAAACTACGTCGCATGATAGTGCTCCTTTCTTTGAACTGTTTAATTGCTGAAACCTGATGGAAGTTTCATCTGCTTATTTAACTTCTTTATCAAACTGAGCCTTTGGAATACCTGCTTTGAAAATGTATGTGCCGCTGTTCACGTCTAATGTTTCAGCCCGGATGGCTAAAGAACGACGTGGTCCTATCTTATGCAAATCCAATAGCACCGTGTCTGTTTTAGCGTTGGCACTGACACCCTTTGGAAATTTGTAATGACGAGCGACAAATCCCATCACAAAGTGTACAGGCAATTGAAGCCGTCCAATTGCCATTCTAGAGGCATGGAGTTTAACATTACCGGATTTGGTAACACTAGGATCCATAATCAATCCGTACGTTAGTTTAACACCAAGAAATTTGGTTGTCCCGTATAGCATTGCGTGTTTATTAATCACAAAACGATAATGATACTTGTTATCTTTCGTATTGTTAATGTAGTAATCTGCAAGTGCGTTCACCTGTTTAGTATTAAGCTGCACCTGAAATGTGGCGTTTGATTGTTGCACTGGGCGGGTTACCTCAGCAGGCTCCGGCATCGGTTTTGTTGCTTCAACACCGACCCAGATCCCGGCAATCACAATGAGACTAATTAACGTGATTGCAGTGATTTTCCACCAGTTGCGTTGGTGTTTTGGTTTAACTTCCTGCCTTGTTTGCATACTGATTTATTGAACCTCCGTTGCGGTGAAAATGGTCAAAAATTTATTTGGGCATCCAGGACTGGTGATCCTGCATCGTCTTATACAGCGTGGCAGTCATTTTTGAATATCCCAAATGGTTTGGGTGAAAATGATCTGCCGGCGATAAATAATCATTCAATTCACCAGTAGAACCGCCGACTAGCGCCTTTTCGACATTTTGACCGTCAAAGCTATTGTTATTATTTGCCTTAGCATCCTTGGCAGCCAAAGCAGACCGCTTTGCAACAGTATCATATTGACCGTACGAAAGACGTTCGTTAATATTCATGAAATATAATTTACTGATATTGTTAGCCGTTGCTTTTGTGACCTGGTTAAAGCCAGTGATATAAGTATTTAGTTGATCTACGTTGGCAAAATAAACGTAAACCGGGTTGTAAATACTGAATAAAAAGATTGGCGCATTTGTATTTAAGTTACGAACTGCCGTCAGCAGACTCAGGAGCTTTGTGGCATACTTCTGTTGAGTTGTTGCAACGACAGCATCCATCTGGGTCACAGTGGATTTGCCAGACAGAGTAGCCGTTTGTAATCCCTGCATCAGGTCATTACCACCGACTGTCATCGTAATGGCATCTGCATTAGCAACCTGTTTTTGCATTGCTGGCGACTGATTTAATCGCTTTAAAATTTGATCGGAACGATCGCCGGCTTTTCCGTAGTTATGGGTCGTTACGTTTAACTGATCTTTATCAGTTAATTTCGTTTTAATTTGACCAACATAGCCGCCATTCTTAGCTTGATCGCCGACACCCTGCGTCAAAGAATCACCGAGGGCAACAACGGTCACCTTTTTACGTTTGGCAGAAGTCTTACTTTTTGATTTGTTAGTCGTTTGTTTATGTGACTTAGCGGAACTCTTGCTACTCGAGCTGTCTTTTGAAGACGCTTTTCTGTTAACGTTAGGTGCTAACTGACTTGGTTGTGTGCGATGTTGCGGTTGCATTGCCTCATGGCTGCTTTGATAAAGCCACCAGGTTGCCCCAAGCGCCACCACAATGGCAACAACTAGCAACGCTCTAATCCACCATTTAAAAAATTTCATTGATCGCTCCTTTCTATCAGTTAATCCTATGATCAATTGATTTTTTGGACGCTTGCAAACTAATAAAAAAGTTGAGGGCTAATTTCCGAAACCACCGGGAATCAGGCTCAACCAACTCGTTTTACTGACAATTAGTTGACCAGAAGAAATAACTGGCCTGAATAAACAGTACTAATAATTTCGATGATGCTGTTTAGTCTGTGTAATACATTAATGCAAAGGCACCTTGACCTGCATGCGTTGCAATGATCGGCACCGTTTGTCGAACAACGACCGGTACGTTAGGAAACAGCTCATGAACGTGACTAGCAATTTTTTCGGCTGTTTCTGGCGCACCAGCATGGGAAACACCGATACTAGCAATATGACCAGCCTTCTGCATCTCTCCATAGGCCATGTCCAAAAACTTCGTAATGGCCTTCATGCCGCGACCTTTTGTGGTAACTTCAATCTTGCCGTCAATCACTTCTAAACCAATTTTGATGTTTAACAAATTAGATACCAACCCAGCAGCACGGCTAATACGGCCACCTGCAACTAGATTATCCAGTTTAATCACACCCATGAACAGACGTGAGTGATCACGAACTTCAATCGTTTTAGCCACAATTACATCAGGGGTAGCTCCGTTTTCGGCAGCTTCAGCGGCAGCTAACACTTGGAAAGCCAAGCCCCGGTCCGTCGTTTGCGAATCTACAACCTTAACGTGTGTAGACGTTAATTGTGCCGCCTGACGCGCAGCATCAACAGTTCCCGAAATTGATTCCATCATCGTAATGCAAACAACCTCTGAACCATCCTTACCTAGTTCGTCAAACAAGTCGACAAATTTTCCCAAAGGCGGTTGACTCGTCTTAGGCAACGTATCTGCATCAATCATTTTTTCCATAAATTGTTCATTGGTGATGGTTTCCCGTTCCACGTACACGGTACCATCAATCATAACTGACAGTGGGACGATGTTAATGTGATGCTCTTTAATTTCATCCTCGGTTAAACCAGCTGATGAGTCAGTTACAATTTTTACATTAGCCATAGCTCGAAATCCCACGCTTTCTAAAATCTACTCTGCACTGTTTTGAATGAGCATGCTACAATGTAGAGCATGAATGAATAAGTGTTACAAGTATAACAAACTTTGCCACTAATTTCATAAAACAGCGGGTTTCTTTGCTGATTTTATACTTTCGCAAACAACTACGGAAACCCACTGAACTGTTAGGAGTTTTAACATGCAACAACAGCATTCACGTACATATACCATCGTCAACGAAATTTTTAATGCGATCACTCACGGAATTGGATTTGGACTGGCCATTGCCGGCTTAGTGATCTTAATTATTCGTGCCGTCCACACTGGCTCTTCTTTGCGAGTCGTGACGTTTACGATCTATGGCAGTATTTTAATCCTATTCTACCTATCATCGACCTTGTTTCACGCCCTCGTGTTTACAAAGGCGAAACACGTCTTTCAGGTGTTTGACCACAGTGCCATTTACTTGTTAATTGCAGGTACGTATACGCCGTACAGCCTATTGGTTATTCGAGGCGTTCGGGGATGGATCATTCTCAGTGTTATCTGGGTCATGGCGATTGCCGGCATTGTCTACAAATCTATTTGGTTAGGCCGGTTCAACATTGTCTCTACAGTTATTTACGTCGTCATGGGTTGGATGTGTCTGTTTGCCTTTCCCCAGTTATATCACGGCCTAGGGCTTACCGGTTTTTGGTTGCTCGTCGGTGGTGGCGTAGCATTCACAGTTGGTGCGATTATTTACAGTTTCAAACAAATCCCGTTTGGTCACGTCATTTGGCACCTATTTGTTATGTTTGGTTCAGCCCTCATGTATTTCTCGATCTTGTTTTACGCTTAAATGCGTCGACAAAAAATGCTATGTAAGATTCACCATCAATCGGATAGTGACGCTTACATAGCATTTTTATTTACTTACGCCGTGTGGACGACGAACATACGTTAGAAACGCGTACGGCCACCGATTCTTATCGTCAGCCTCATGCGTCTCAGTGGATTGCAGTGTCCAATCATCTAAGTTGACCGCTGGCATATACGTATCACCGTCAAACGTCGCGTCAATTTTTGTAACTAGCAACCGATCTGCCATTGACATCAGTTCTTTATATAAACGAACACCGCCAATCACAAACAACTGGTCATCTGGATGATGCGTAATCCAATTAGCTAATTCAGCTAAAATGGGAAATAACAAAATTCCCGGCTGCTCAGGTAAAGTTGACGACAACACAAGGTTCTTTCGGTTTGGTAACGGCTTGCCTAAGGACTCAAACGTCCGTTTACCCATAATTACCGCGTTGCCCGTCGTCTGTTGACGAAAGTAACGGGCATCAGCTGGTAAATGCCATGGCAACTGGCCGTTCCGACCAATTAGATGATGCTGATCTTCGGCCCAAATTAATGTAAGCAAAACACAGTCACTTCCTGTCAAAAGTTAGTCATGCGTCTAAACGGCAACGGGTGCCTTAATTGCAGGCAATGGATCGTAATCCTTTACCTTAATGTCGTGCATGTCGTAATCAAAGATACTGTCTTTTTCATCATTGAGCCATAATGTTGGGGCTTTTCGCGGCGTCCGGGATAGCTGTTCCTTAACCTGGTCCAAATGATTGAGATAAATGTGCGCATCCCCAAGCGTATGAACGAACTCACCCACTTGTAAGTGACATTCTTTCGCGATCATTGAGGTTAACAAGGCGTAACTGGCAATGTTAAACGGCACGCCTAAGAAGATATCACCTGAACGCTGGTACAGCTGACAGGACAACTTGCCATCTGCAACATAGAATTGAAACAGTGTATGACACGGTGGCAAAGCCATGGTAGGCACATCCTCCGGATTCCATGCCGACACAATCAACCGCCGTGAATCTGGATGTTGTTTGATCATATTGATGACATTTCCTAGTTGGTCAATTGTTTCACCCGTGGATGTCTTCCATTTGCGCCACTGCGCACCGTACACCAGACCGAGCTCACCATATCGTTTAGCAAACGTATCATCATGCAAAATCTGATCGTCAAAATGCTTTTTTTCTGTTTGATAACGTTCATTAAATTCTGGATCGACTAAGCTGCGGCGACCAAAATCCGTCATGTCAGGTCCCTTGTAATCCGCACTGTCAATATAGCGTTGAAAGGCCCATTCGTCCCAAATATGATTCTTGTGTTCGAGTAAGAACCGAATGTTAGTATCGCCATGCAAGAACCAGAGTAACTCACTTTTTATGAGTCCAAACGGCACTTTTTTGGTCGTCAATAACGGAAAGCCCTCGCTTAAATCAAACCGCATCTGGTAACCGAACGTTGACTTGGTTCCTGTGCCAGTCCGATCCGACTTAACGGTGCCGTGTTCATAAACATATCGTTCCAGTTGTAAATACGCGTCTTCCAGCATATCTTTGCTTCCTTTCACCTGATGCCTAAGCGTTAACGTCATGATAGTTCAAATAAAGCATTTATTCAGAAACAAACTGACTTAAATAATCCCAACGTTCCATGGCTTTGGTCAGTTCCGAATCAGTCTCTTCAAATTGTTTTTGCAAATCGGCCAATTTACCATAGTCGGCGCCGTTCTCATTCATCTGAGTACTAATTGCGGATTTTTGTTGCTCAAGATCATCGATTTTGCCTTCGATGCCATCCCATTCTTTTTGTTCTGCATACGTTAACTTATGTTTAGTCTTTGTTTGCAGTTCATCGGTCACGGCAGCTTCATCTTGCTTAGCAGATGACTCACTTGTTGATACTTTTTCGTCATGTTGACGGGTCTCAGACTGTGCCTGCTGTTGCAAGTAATCGCTAAATTGACCAATAAAATGATCAATTTGGCCATGCCCATCAAACACAAGTAACTGGTCAGCAATCTTATCCAAGAAATAACGATCATGTGAGACCGTGATAACGGTGCCAGCAAATTTGCTGAGGTAATCTTCAAGGACAGTCAACGTTCCAATATCCAGGTCATTGGTCGGTTCATCTAGAAAGAGTACGTTTGGCTGTTCCATTAGTAACTTCAACAGGTACAGTCGCCGTTTTTCGCCACCGGACAATTTGCGGATTAACGTGCCATGCATAAACCGTGGAAACAGGAACTGCTCCAACAGGTTGGTCGTACTAATCTCGTTGCCATCTTTATCGGTCACGGTTTCCGCTACTTCGTTCAGGTAACTGATGACTCGTTTATCACCTGGAATTGGCTCAGTTTGCTGTGTGTAGTAGGCAAGCTTGACGGTCTCGCCGATTGTAACCGTGCCACTATCAACTGGCAAACGTTGTGCCAACACGTTTAGCAAACTAGTCTTGCCGGCCCCATTAACCCCGGTAATCCCAATCCGATCACCTGCCTGAATCAACAAGTTGAAGTCATTCAATAGTTTATGATCGCCAAGTTGCAAATTAACGTGTTTGGCAATGATCACTTTCTTACCCAACCGTTGCTGACCCAAGTTAATGTCAACATCCTGGTCAACCTGTAAGGTATTGAGATTGTCTTTCAAGTCATTGAAATGATTCACCCGCGCCTGCTGTTTTGTGCTACGCGCTTGCGGGGATGTGCGCATCCATGCGAGCTCTTTTTTATAGAGTTGTGACTGCTTGCGGTCGGCTTCCACTTCGTGCTCAACGCGTTCTGCTTTTTGCCCAACAAACGCCTGATAATTACCTTGATATTCGTAAAGCTGTCCAAACGACAGTTCAAAGATTCGCGTTGCCACGGCATCTAAAAAGTAACGATCATGCGTAACCACAAGAACAGCACCACGATAACTGGCCAAATACTTTTCCAGCCAGTCAATGGAATCAAAATCCAAGTGGTTCGTAGGTTCATCTAGCAGCAACAAATCCGGCGCTTGAATCAACACTTGCGCTAAGCCTACCCGTTTACGCTGACCACCAGACAATGTTTTAACCTGTTGATCCAAGTCGGTAATATGCAATTGCGTCAAAATGGTTTTGACGTTACTTTCGGCCAGCCAAGCGTCTTCCTGATTCATTTTTGCTTCAGCCCGAGTGTAACGAGCTAACGCCTTTTCATCTTCTGGGTGCAAACTATATTTGGCCAACGCTTGCTCATATTCACGAATGGTTGCAAATACTGGCTGCGCACCGGCGAACACCGCTTCCATAACGGATAACGAATCATCCAAGTCAGGAATCTGCCGGAGATAACTGATCCGGTAATCATTTGGTGTTTCAATTGTGCCGGAGTCCTGAGGGTCAACACCAGCAATCGTATTCAAAAGAGATGTTTTGCCACTACCATTTGTGCCAATCAGGCCAATCCGGTCATTTTCACCAATTAAAAAAGAAATCTTATCAAAAAGTGTTTTTTCACCGTAGACACTCGTTAATGCCTCTGCTCGTAATGTCTGCATGATTTATTTTTTGTCCGTCCTATCTCTAACAGTTGTCACTGGCAACTTACGCCAGAAGCAATCTCATTTTTTCGTTGAGGTGTCGTTTTTTGCCAGGATCTTATCCTGAACATATTTCAACAATTCGGCGGCCTCATTATTAAGTTCACCATCAATAACGGCATTTTGAATTTTTTGCAGCGTTTCACCAACTGCAGGACCAGGCGTTAAACCGGCTTTTTTGATTAAGTCAGCGCCGCTCAGCGCAAGGTCATGCGAATCCTTGATTGGTAGCTCATTATAAACACTCAGCCACTCGTTTGGATCATCTGGACCATAGCCACTCATGCGGGCAACATTGGTGCCTGCAGCGATTGTATCTGGCGTCATAGCAAACAACAATTGTTTGGTAACACCATGATACTGTTGTGCATATGCCAAATGAAGCGCCTGATTGGCCGCCTTGATGATATGATTGGCTGTCTTCCATGCTTGCAAGAACTCCACCGTGTCTGGATATGACAGCCCTAAATGAAATGCCACCATCGCCCAAACTTCAACTTCATCTTTAGGTGCTAATGCCGGTACCGTCGCAATCGTGGACAAATCGATCGTATGCCCCACCAAACCAGGACAATAGTCTGCCAATGTCGTTTGAATCATCATAGACAGGCCACGATATGCTGCTTTCCCTAGCATCATCCGCACAAACTCATCATGAATCCGTTCAACCGCAATTTGACTCAACAAATGCGCGTGCGTGTGAATAGCTGCCAACGTTTTATCTTCAATTTTAAAGTTCAATTGACTAGCAAAACGAACGGCGCGCATCATGCGTAGTGCATCTTCACCGAAGCGTGCTTCCGGATCACCGACGGCACGGATAATGCCAGCCTTCAGGTCACTTAATCCGTCGAACAAATCAATAACTTCGCCATCTTGGCGCAGAGCCAGCGCATTAATTGTGAAATCACGGCGTTTAAGGTCATCTTCCAAGTGGCGAACAAATGTCACTTTATCTGGCCGGCGATAATCTTGATAACCAGATTCTGTCCGAAAGGTTGTTGTTTCATAGCCAGTTCCGTGATCCAAAATCATGACGGTGCCGTGTTCAATACCGGTATCTACCGTCCGTTTGAATAATGCCTTTACTTCTTCTGGGTACGCACTAGTGGCAATGTCCACATCGTGAATTGGTTTGCCTAAAATTGTGTCTCTCACTGAACCACCCACAAAGTAGGCTTCATAACCAGCGGCTTCGAGCGTTGCCAAAATGGGTTGTGCACCCACAAATTCTCGCGGCAATTGTGCTAAACGCATGTTATGCCATCCCCTCATTAACTATTTATCACCCATTCTAGCAGAAATATGGCATTGATACACTATGGCTAAACTTCAACTGGTCTGCTATCTTTAGTGATAGTAAAATATTCACGGATCATTGGGGGCCATAATGAGACAAGATGAAACGATGCGGTTACGCGATTTTATATTTATTGCTCTGGGCGCAGCACTATACGCTTTTGGGTTAGTTTACGTTAACATTGTGAACAGGCTAGCCGACGGTGGCGTTGCCGGGATTTCATTAATATTACGGGCATTACTTAATTTGAATCCTGCTTACACTACGTTTGCCATCAACGTACCATTGTTATTGATTGGCTGGCGTTTATTGGGTCGACGTTCGTTTGTATACACCGTTTTCGGGATTTCCATGCTATCTGTATGGCTGTGGGTGTGGCAACGGGTGCCCATTGCCATCAATATTCACCATGACTTGTTCATTGCGGGTGCGTTGGCCGGCATTATGGGTGGTTTCGGCTGTGGTTTAGTTTATCGTTCCGGTGGCACACTGGGTGGTACCGACATCATTGCCCGCATTTTTGAAAAGCAAAGTGGCGTGCCGATGGGGCGTAGCCTCCTGATTCAGGATGTCGTGGTGTTATCAGCGTCATTGGTCTACATTGACGTTGTGCACATGATGTACACGTTGTTGTGCTCGTTTGTATTCACGCAAATTGTTAATTTCACCCAATCTGGCGCCTATGCAGCTCGCGCCATTATGATTATGAGCGACAAAAATGAGGAAATTGCAACAGCCATCATCGCTGAACTCCAACGTGGGGTAACTTATCTGAACGCCGAGGGTGGCTTTACGAATACGCCACGAAAGATGCTCTACTGTGTCATCAGTCCGCGAGAGGTCCAGACGATGCGACGAATTGTAGAACGGATTGACGATCATGCCTTTATGTCGATCTTACCCGTGCAACAAAACATCGGTGAAGGATTCTCATATAAAGTGGTCAAACGCCGTTCGCTTTTCTAAATTTTAATTCTCATGTATTTAAAGGACATTTATGACTAATCAAGTGTATCCGTACCAAACAGAATTTGAAGCTCATTTAAAGCAAAGTGGTTTAGCAACAACCACTATCAATCAGTATCACGGGGATTTACGAGCACTTTTTGATTACTTGATGCAAAACAATACTGGCTTTGCGACAGCACCGAAATTAACCAATATCTTCGAGCACGATGTTCAAGATTATTTGAGCTATCGCCTAGCACACCACACTATTAATCCCAACACCTACAACAAGTTGCTGTCTCATCTAAATAATTACTTTAAATGGGCTTTTGGACATCACCTCATGCAAGAATTGCCAACTTTAACGATGCACGGCAAAACATTGGCAAAGCCTACAAAGGTGACAGTCAAGTGGCTAGATGAACTGGGTGAAATCGTCGAAGACGGTCAATTGAGCTTTTACACACGACTCAGTTTGTTACTCATTAATCAGGGATTTACAGCTGCTGAATTTTTACAACCAGGTTTTTACAAAACATTCGCCACATTACAATGGAAACCGTTTGAGCGGCAATTTATCCGTGCCTACCAGCACTTTATTGCGCCATTGCAAACAAAACAGCAATCACAGGACCTATTTTTAAAGCAACGCCTCGACCTAGAACACTCCCAGCTGACTTTACCCGCGCTGCATAAGTACTTGGACGCTGATGAAGAGCGCCTGGGATTCTCACTTTCGCCGCGTGCGTTGCATCAAGCCTTTATTATTGTATATCTACAACGTCACCGTCATGACGACAATCAAACGCTCTCACAGGCGTTACGATTGACGCCACAAAGTTTGCGTTATTATCAAGAACTACAGCAACAGATTCAGGCATAAGAAAAGCGATTCATCAACATGAGACCACCTATTGAGGTGTCATCATTCGATGAATCGCTTTTTAAATTATTTTTAGTAACCTTGGTCTTCGTAATCTTCTAATGCTGCAACCATTTCTTCGTCCTCCGGTTGCAACTTCAGATAGTTCCGCAGCAAATTAACCGCAACTTCAGGTTGCCCCTGCTCACGGTAGAAGAAGAATGCCGGCTTTAAAAAGTCAGGATTGTCTTCAAAGTAAGGCCGTGCTGCATCATAGTAAGTTTGCGCTTCTTCATTCTTTTCCAAACGAACGTAAGAAACCGCCAAATTCCAGTACACTTGTGGATCAACTTGGTCACGCTGAACGTACTGAGTTGCCAAATCCACATTTGCTACATCATGATGAGCCTGAACATACAAGTTGCTCAACTGGATCATGAGCGTCTGATTATCAGGATCCAGTGCTAGCCCACGTTTGAGGTAGTCCTCAGCAGCTTCATTTTCCTGCAGTTTAAGCGCCAAATTCGCCGCTAACCCAAAGAGGTCCTGGTTATACTCATCGACACCTAAACCCTCTTGAGCGACCTTATAGGCTGCCTCAACCTGATTATCATCAGACAGTGCACGGGCGAGATACGGATACAGTGACGAATACGACGGATCCTCGTCATGCAACTGTTCAAATGTGTGAATCGCCTTTTGATTATCCTTAAGTTGCGTATACACAAAACCAAGTTGAAAACGGACGTCCGGTGTCATATCGGCTGTATGAATCTGCTCAAGGTAACCAACCGCTTGTTCAAATTTACCGGAATTAGCATAAGCAACCCCAATGCGAGAAACCAAATCTACGTCTTCCATCTTTGGAATACCACGTTTGATCAAATCCAAATAATAGTTAATTGATTTTTGATATTCACGCATCATGAAATAGAATTCACCAAGTGCAAACAGCACCACCGGTTCATCTGGGGCAATTTTTTCTGCCGTTAACAATTTTTGTTCGCTAACTTCAAATAATTCCTCTGATTGATATAGGTCAGCCGCCACTAACAGGCTTTGTAGATACGCGTCAGAATCTGGCGAGACGGCATCCAAATAATTAGTTGCAGCGTCCGTGTCACCCTCGTCAATCGCAATGTCGGCCAAACTCGTTCTCAGTTCGTCCTCGTCTGGATACTCTTTTAATAATTTTTCATAGATCCGTTGCGCCTTTTTATTGAAACCTAGGCCATATAATTGTTCAGCCAAATTATACAAAGTGTCGTCATCATCTTTACGCAATGCCCACGCAAATAATTTATTTGATTTATCTACCTGACCACTTTGCAAAGCATCGAGCATTTGAACCGAATAACTATCCGTCTCACTCATGTTTCGGCCTCCTCATAATTCTTAATATCGACATATTATTGTACCCTTATCCGACGTTTAACACCAGCAAACGCACTGATAGTGTTGCGTTAATAGTGCGAGTATCGGCGCATCAACCAGAAACGCCGTTCCCTTGGATCGGTCTCATGGCAACATTCGATTTTGACAACCGCAAACGCTAATATAATCACTATCTCAAACAAACTATGACAATTAGTTTGAGCAAAGAAAAAGGACCCGGATTTCTCCGAGTCCTTATCCATCAAGTAATAAATTACTTAACGGCATCCTTTAAAGCTTTACCTGGCTTGAATGCAGGTACCTTGCTTGCTGGGATTTCGATTTCTTGCCCAGTTTGTGGGTTACGGCCCTTACGAGCAGCGCGTGAACGTACTTCGAAGTTACCAAAGCCGATCAATTGCACCTTGTCGCCCTTAGCTAAGCTCTTTTGAACTGAGTCAAAAACTGCATCAACAGCCTCGGTTGCTGATTTCTTGGTTAAACCAGTTGCTGCTGCAACATCGTTAACTAATTGTGCCTTGTTTGCCATGTGAGATTTCACCTCCGGATTTGGGCTTAGACGTTTAATTATGTAAACATCTAGTAGCCATCTCTGAGTGGTCCAGAAACGGCGAAACAATAACGGTCAACCGCATCATTTCAACATTCAATTTACCACACAGACATCGTTTGAACAAGCAAAAAAGTGCATTCTTCCTTGTTAAATCAATGTTTCTGGCCATTTTTATAATGAAAGTGATTGAATCGTTCTAATTTGACTGATGCAACTACTTTCTTTGACGCGGAATTAGGTGAATTGGCGTCCCCGTAAAGTCGAACGCCTTACGAATTTGATTCTCCAAAAAACGCTGATATGAGAAATGCATCAGTTCCGGATCATTAACAAAGAAAACAAATGTCGGTGGCTGAATTGCAACTTGGGTGACGTAATAAACACGTAACCGACGTCCATTTTGTGTCGGTGTCGGTGTTGTTGCAATTGCATCAGTAATCACGTCGTTTAATGTTGAAGACTTAATCCGTTTGCGATGGTTCTCGTTAACCTGCTTAATTAAGGCTGGCAACTTGTCCAAACGTTGATGTGTCTTTGCAGACACGTAAACAATCGGTGCATAGTCCAAATACTGGAACTGGTCACGAATCTCTGCTTCAAAGTTAGCCATCGTGTAATCGTCTTTGGTTAACGTATCCCACTTGTTAACAACGATGATAATCGCACGACCAGCTTCATGTGCGTAACCGGCAACGTGTTTATCCTGCTCGCGGATGCCTTCTTCAGCATTCAAAACGACCAGCACAACGTCGCTCTTGTCGATGGCACTCATTGCGCGCATGACCGAATAACGTTCTGTGTTTTCATAAACCTTACCGCGTTTACGAAGCCCAGCGGTATCAACCATGGTGAACTCATCGCCATCGGGATCTGTAAACTTCGTGTTAACGGCATCACGAGTAGTACCGGAAACATCCGAAACGATGACCCGATCTTCACCCAATAAAGCATTCACAATGGATGATTTGCCGACGTTAGGCCGACCAATCAAACTGAATCGGATACTGTCATCCTCATCGTTAGCTGCATCAGTTGGAAATTCTTTAACCACTGCATCCAATAAATCGCCTAAACCGGTCCCATGAGCACCAGAAATTGGGTATGGATCGCCAAATCCAAGTGTATAAAAATCATAAATTTGTTGACGTTGTTCTGGATTATCGGCCTTGTTAACAGCTAATAAGACCGGCTTATCAGCTCTGTATAAAATCTTTGCGACCTGTTCGTCCTCGTCGGTGACACCTTCTACTGCACTCGCCAAAAAAACGATTACGTCAGCTTCATCAATCGCAATTTCTGCCTGTTCGGTGATTTGTACACTAAACGGTTGATCTGACAGATCAATCCCGCCAGTATCAATCAAATTAAAGTGACGACCGAGCCACTCAGCAGATGAATAAATACGATCACGGGTAACTCCCGGCGTATCTTCCACAATGGAAATTCGGTCACCAACTAAACGGTTAAAAATAGTGGATTTCCCGACGTTTGGTCGGCCAACAATGGCCACTGTTGGATTAGACATAGCTTTCCTCCTGTTCTTGTTCAATATCGTGTCCTAGTGTACGCAATTGTCACGTATTTCGCAACAATCCGCCCGCTGGGAGACATCGCATTACCATAAAAAAAGATTCCCCCAAAACGGAGGAATCCATGGTAGCTTAATTCAACCTACTTGTTTAAATCGTTACCAGTCAAATCACCAATGGTGAAACCACCATCATCATCGCTTGAATAATTTTGAACATCATTACGGGAAGCGCCACGATCTTCATGTTCTTCATGGTTATTTTCACTGGCTGGTTTTTCTTCCAGTGCCTTGATGGATAAACCAAGACGTTGTTGTTCAGGGTCAACATTCAGAACCTTAACCTTAACATCTTGTCCAACTTTCAAAACATCATTTGGTGTAGCAATGTGTTCGTGAGAGATTTGTGAAATGTGAACTAAACCTTCAACACCTGAGAACACTTCAACAAATGCACCAAAATCAGTCAAACGACGAACAGTTCCGTCAAGAACGGCACCAACTGGAGCCTTTTCTTCGATGTCATCCCAAGGACCAGGCTGTGTCTGCTTCAAGGATAATGAAATTCGTTGACGATCTGGGTCAACATTCAATACCTTAACCTTGATTTGTTGACCAACCTTTAAGACATCACTTGGTTTGTTAACATGCTCGTATGAGATTTCGGAAACATGGACTAAGCCATCCACACCACCGAGGTCAACGAATGCACCAAAGTCAGTCATCCGTGCAACTGTACCTTCGACAACATCACCAGCAACCAGTGTTGCAAACAACTCTTCACGTTTAGCCTTGTTTTCTGCTTCAACAATGGCACGGTGGGACAAAATCAAACGGTTTTCGCTTGGTTCAATTTCCACAATCTTAAACGTCAATTTTTGACCCTTGAATTGGTTTAAATCTTCAACGTAGTGGTCAGAAACCATTGATGCAGGAACAAATCCACGCACACCAGCATCAACCACTAAGCCACCTTTAACAACTTGTGTAACAGTAGCATCCAAGTTGTCGCCGCTTTGGTATTCCTTTTCAATGTTGTCCCAAGCCTTGCGGGCTTCCAAACGACGTTGTGATAACAGGTAACTGCCGCCTTCTTTATCGTTGCCAATTCGTGAAATGACAACTAAATCCAGGACGTCACCGACTTTTAATGAATCTGAATCAGAAGTTAATTCCTTTACTGGTACGACACCTTCAACCCCAGTGTCGCCGATACCAACAATTGCTTGTCGGTCTTCGTCAATGGCCAATACTTCACCCTTAACGACATCGCCAATGTTTACTTGGCCCGCGTTGTTTAACGCATCTAATAATTCTTTGTTGTCTTCGCTTTCGCTCATCAAAAAATCCTCCTAGTGACAATATCTATTTAACATAATAATCGAATTACCGATGAAATACCAGTAATAAGCCTAACCTTGATGATTTAAATATTGATCGATGGTCTTTGAAATTTGTTCGACCACTTGCTTAACCGATAATGAAGTCGTATCTAAACGCTGGGCATCCTTGGCCTGAACCAATGGTGACGTCTCCCGGTGAGAATCTTTGTAATCGCGAGCTTGAATTTCATCTTCTAGTGTCTCAAGTGAAACCTCAATGCCCTTACTCTGATTTTCCAAATAACGACGCTGGGCGCGTTCCTTAACACTGGCTACCAAGAAAATCTTTACCTGTGCATGTGGCAAGACCGTTGTGCCGATATCACGACCGTCCATCACAATACCACCTGCCGCAGCAATCTTTTGCATTTGCGCAGTTAAGGCAGCCCGCACTTGCGGTAAGGCAGCGACTGTTGAAACGTTATTAGTAACGTCCTCACTACGAATTGCCTTTGTAACATCCTGATCACCTGCAAAAACAAGTTGATCCGGCGAACCAGCTGCAAAATGAATCGGTGTCTTATCGACGACAGCCATTACTGCGGATTCATCGTCTAGTTGAACATTCTGTTGCAGTGCAACCCATGTAATCGCCCGATACATTGCACCTGTATCTAGGTAAACGTATCCATATTTGGCGGCCACGAGTTTAGCAACCGTACTTTTCCCAGCTGAAGCCGGGCCATCAATGGCAATTTGAATGCCATTTACAGCAGAATCATTCATGCTTGTCCTCTCCTATACACATTCTCGAACCTTATCATTATACCGAATGTTGAAACACAAAAAAATGTCTCAGTTTAGGTTATTACCAAAATGAGACATTTCTTAGCTTAATTTCATTGTTATTTAACGCGGAGCTTTTGCCCAGGCGCAACTTGGGATGAACTTGAGAGTCCGTTTAGTGTTAACAGTTGCTGTAAGGATAACCCATTATTAACAGCAACACGGTACAAACCTTGACCGGCTTCAACCGTGACATATTTATTACCACTATCGGAGCTGCTAGAACTGCTTTGGCTTGAAGATGAACTAGTGTCATCTGAACTAACCGTATTGTCGCTGGACTGTGTCGTTGCTACAGAACTACTGTCATCTGTGACACTACTGACCGATGTTGTATCAGTCGAACTTGCACTGTCACTAACTGAACTCACAGAAGATGACTTGCTGGAAGCTGTCTTTTTTTTTACAGACGAACTACTCATTTTTTTCTTAGATGAGGAGACCGACACGGCCGCGCTCTGAGGATGATTAAACGTATTCATGTGAGCCAGGTAATACCAGGTTGGTACTGCGGCTAACGCGATGATAACTAGGACAAGCAATGCTGTAATTAATGAATTATGGCTATTACGCTTGCGGTTAGCAGTACGAGATACTTCACCATTATCCTCCGAAAACTTTTTGTCCCAAGGCTTTTGCCCTTGAGGGTCGTTATTTTGACTCATGACGTTTCCTCCCTGTTTCCTATCACTGTCTAACATACTAGCATATTCAAACATTGGAATTAGTAAAGTTTTCGCTAAAAAGTGCCTTAAACTGCTGACGCCAGCCTGGAATTTGCATTGTCTTTTGCAATTCATGCTGATCCTGTACCAATCCCAATTCTGACAATGAAAATTCCGTTCCGATAGGCGCACAGCAACTGTGGTCATGTGGCACCGAAGTTTCATTGAAACCATTCAGTAGCGTTTTTCGCAAGCAGTCAGTTGATCGCGTAAAGTTAATAAATTTGCGTAATGCAAGCTGCCGCTCTTGACGCAGTACACCAAACCGGTCTATCAGTTGTTGTTCGCTAAAATGATGCTTTTTGTAATAGTCAAGTAACTGATCCATATCTGTTTGCAACGCTGGTTGTTTGGTTTCATAAAATGTTTTGACTTGACGATCATTCGGTAGCGGGAGCGTCGCCAAATCAGCTGGCAATTGTTCGTCGCCTGGCGCAATGAGACAGATGGCAATACTTTGTTGCCCATCACGGCCTGCCCGTCCTATTTCTTGCACGTAATCATTTAAGTTGCCTGGTAAATGATAGTGAATGACAAAACGAATGTTATCTTTATCAATGCCCATTCCAAACGCACTCGTTGCACAAACAACTTGCAATTGGTCGGCCATAAATTGTTGTTGGACCGTATATCGCGTTTGAGCATCTAAACCAGCATGGTAGCTGGCCGCAGGATACCCAGCGTCGCTTAGCCGTTGCGCCCATTCATCGGCTTGTGCCTTACTTGAAAAATAAATAATTCCAGGCTTAACAATTTTTGCCATCAGGCCCATAAGTTCGTTAGCCTTCTCCTTTCGCGAAGTAACGGAACGCATCGCTAGGAAAATATTGGGACGATTTACTGACTGCCTGATGACTTGAACATTTTGGTGATCATCAGTAGCCATATTCATCGACGATTTTCCTGCAGCTGTTGGCCTTAACCGTAGCTGTGTCAAAATGTCCGTTTGAACATGTTCATCAGCGGTAGCGGTCAACGCACAGGTTAAAGGATTGCCCAATTGACTTCGAACGTCACCCAAGCTCAAATAGGCGGGACGAAAATCTGGTCCCCACGTCGAGATACAGTGCGCCTCATCAATAACAAGCAGCCCAATATTACAATGCTGAATTGACGCCATCACACCCTCATTTTGAAGCATCTCCGGTGAGATAAAAATAAATCGATATTGTTGTAGTCTACTTAAGATACTGTCTTTTTCCAGCTTAGTCAGCAATGAGTTCAGTGCCACTGCCCGCCGTTCACCACGCTGATTCAATCGTCCTACTTGATCTTGCATTAATGATAACAACGGCGACACAATTAAACACGGACGGTTTACCAAATAAGTTGTCAGTTCATAAATTAATGTTTTGCCACTGCCGGTCGGTAGAATGGCCAGGACATTTCGTCCTTGTTGTAAACTGTCAATTGCTTCTGCCTGTCCAGGTCGAAACTTCTTAAGACCAAAATGAGTACGCAATGCCGCTTGCCGATCACGTGCTAAATCAACGGCAGTCTCTGATAATTTTAAACGTGGATCATTTGGCTTAACATGACGTGGCAATTGGATGTCATTGTCAATTTTATGTGATTCACGACTCATTTTTGCTTTGTCTCCCAAATTTGTGTCATTCGATATTGAAAAAACTGATCCGGCGTGACGCCCAGTGGGCCTTGCCAGTTATCAATATTGACTGGTTGCCGCTTTTCGATACTTTCACGAGTAGCTTCGTCAACGCATTCTTCATACGGAAATTGATCCAACGGTAATAGAATCGCAGCGGTTAATAAATGCTCATTAATTGTACTGGGCTTCAGTCGCCGTTGTTGTGCAATCTCTGTCCTTGTCGCCCCTTGCTGAACGGCACTAAGTGTTTGCTTTACCGGTCGTGGTAATGCCTGATCCATAAACGGACTTAATAAGTTACGCCACCCATGCGTGTCGGCTTGGCAAAACTGTACAAATGCCGCCAAGTTGGCCGCCTGAATTAAATCAATTTGCCATGCCGGCAGTTTCAAAGCTTGTGAAAGCTGTTGACCGGTGTACCCTGGATGCTTTTCCCCAGCCATTTGACTCAAAAAGACGTCTGCGTTTCGCGACGGCATTGTCGTTAACCAACAGTTCAAGGACAGCGTTAAGTCACGTAAATGGTTCTCATCAAATGAACTACTTCTGAACCAGCGCCGCACCTGTACTCTGGCACGTTCACTAACACTAACAGGAAAATACCCCATATCGTGATAAATGGTATGTGAAAGAGCCTGAATGCCTAATAAGGTAGTTTCGGCCACGATTTTAACATGCATAACACGGTACATTTGACGTTGTTTTATGGGAAAGAGTTCTGACAGTTCGTGATTTTCCAGCGCCTCATTGCTCAATAATTGGCCGTCCGACTGAACTGTCACTCGTTTTTCCCGCACTAACTTATTTACCGCTCCGTTAAACGTGTCCCACTGTAACGATGGCAGCACACTCAGCCATGACAACAAATCATAGCGGAGCGCCCAATAGAGCACCGACACCGTTCTCTTGCCAGTCAAACAGTTAAAAATAACTTTGGGTCGACGTGGTTGTGAAGCTGATAATAAACGGATTAAAAATTCTGGATTCACGCCAACCCCTCCTACAATGTTGTGATGTCAGTTTAACACAAGACTGCACACTACTAACGACAGAAAAAAGCAACCAAGCTAAAATGGTTGCTTTTACATTCATTCATTTCATTATTTATTATTAATGGCACGTCGTTGTCTGCTTAACCATGGTGCCATCCGCCAATAAACAATCCAAAAAGCGATGCCAATAATAACACCTTTAATTAGATTGAATGGTACCACTACGGTCCAAATCAACGCTGGAATGTTTGTTGATTGTGGTAAGCCACCGACTTTCATGTATAACGGAAACATTAAAAATGCATTGAGCAATGCCATAATAATTGTCAGCAACACCGTACTCAGTGAAATTCCAACTGACAATTTAAAACTGGTCTTCCGGTTTGATCGCGTTAACAACCAGTAAATCGGAATCACGTACGCCATATTGGCTACAAAATCAATCGTGTCGCCAATTAAGCTAAAAGGATTGATACCCTTTAGCAATAAATGTAAGACCACCGCGATTAGCGCAATCAATGCACCATCGCCCAACCCATAAATTACTGTTCCCAGCAAAATAATTAATAAGCTGAGATCCAGCTTCATAAATGTAGCTCCCGGCAAAATCGGAAACTCTAAAAACATGATGACGGCTGCAACCGCGCCTAACACGGCTACGCTGATCATCCGTCGTAATGCTGTACTGCCCATCTGAAACTCCTCCTTAAGTACCCTCGATGAAACTATCACAGTTTTCACCTTGAGCACCATTTTAGATGGGTCATCTTCTTTGGCATGGCAATAAAAAAGCCTCATCACATTCCTTCAAGGGAACACGATCAGACATGTTGAATCCATCAAAATAAGACTCACAATTGCCGATCTTCTTTATACCAGACTTTACTGTCGGCCTTGGAATTTCACCAAGATCAATCTCCATCAGATGGAGAGTCGCGGGCTATCACCGCCGGTCGGGAATTTCACCCTGCCCTGAAGACGAACCAAGTATTATATTTGTAATTACTTACAAGTGAAGTCTAACACATAACCAAAAATGGTCAACATAATCTTCCTCACCACGTGTAATTATGTGACTAAGCGTTAGCGGCGAAAACCCTTCTTGTTTGAAATCGATTCACGTAATGCTTCGAGTTCAACAGATTTCAATTCACGGTAATCACCAGACGTCAAACCATCAAGGGTCAAAGGACCATAACTGTCGCGTCGCAACTTTTCAACTGGAAAGCCAACGGCAGTCAACATGTTTTTAACTTGATGATTATGTCCTTCGTGAATTGTTAATTGAACGATGGCCGTGTTTTTACGGTGATCAACACTGATCAGTTTACTTTTAGCTGGCGACGTCTTATGACCATCAACAACGAGACCATGACGCAGTTTTTCTAAAGCATCGTTCGTCGGCACACCTTTTACTTTAGCGACATACGTTTTATCAACTTTAAACTTAGGGTGCATTAACTGATTGGCTAGTTCACCGTCATTAGTCATTAACAGCAATCCGGACGTATCGTAGTCCAAACGGCCAACCGGATAAATTCGCTCATCAATATCGTCCAATAAATCGACTACCGTCCGACGCCCCTTGTCATCGTGGGCAGTGGACACAACACTGCGCGGTTTGTACAACAAATAGTACACAAACTGCTCTTGCTGGATCGCAACACCATCTACTTGTATTGCATCATCCGCAGTCACTTTTGTGCCTAGTTCCCGAATGACCGTTCCATTAACCTGAACATGTCCTGTCGAAATCAATGTTTCAGACTTACGCCGCGATGCAACACCGGCCCGAGCCATAACTTTTTGTAATCTTTCTGCCATTATTAATCCTCGTGTTTTTCTTTATCTTCTGTTGTACCGGCCAATTGATCCTGGAAAGCCGCTAGGAACAGATCACCTGTTTCTGCTTGAGCTTCATCTAACGTTTCCGCTTGCGGTAACGGCGGCAATTGACTAATGTCATTTAGGCCAAAATAGTCTAAAAAATAATTCGTTGTTCTATATAAAATGGGGCGACCCGGCTCATCTTTTCGCCCGTGGGCTTCCACAAGATTGCGAAGCACCAATTTTTGCAGTGTTGCTGTGCTAGACACACCACGAATCTCATCAATATCGATTCGTGTTACTGGCTGACGATAAGCAGTGATGGCAAGAACTTCCAATGAGGCCTGCGATAAATTAGTTGCTAGGGGTGCCTCAAAATAACGTTTGATCACACCTGCTAATTCTTTTTTTGTAGCCAGTCGGTAGATACCATCGTTGTCTAGCAAACAGAGTGGATCATCCACACTCTCTTCATGCCGTTTGGCAATCTGATCCAACATCGTGTTGATTGCCGCGCGCATGAAACCTGTTGCATGGGACATTTCCGCAACCGAAATGCCTTCGTCACCTGCAATAAACAGAAGTCCTTCAATTTGTTCGATATTTGTCATGACTCTTTTTCATCCTCAAATGGCGTTAATACTTCTTTATCTAGGTCATCCTTGCTCCGTTCACCGGCAAAGACCTGAATTGGACCGTTAACAACACTTTGGTCGAACCGAACGGCATTCATTTTTGCTAGTTCCAACATGGCCAAAAATGTTGTCACGAGTTCATCCGTTTGTGGTTGCTCAGAAAACAAGTCCTCAAAAGCCGTTGGTCGCTTACGATCTAATTTATTTAACATAACTCGCATCTGCTCGCGAATAGTAAATTGATCGCCCGACACGGTTCGAGAAACAGGTTTGGCAATTTGTCGCTGGGCCAACATGTGCTTAAACGCAGCCTGCAAATCCGCCACCGTAATCCCTGGAACCAAAGAACCCAATTGGACATCTGCCGGCACACCACTCGCAGCGCGAGTAAATTGCTGTTTGCGATCTTGCTCTTTATCGCGCAATTCATCAGCTGCCTGCTGATAACGACGATACTCCAGTAATTGTGTTACTAATTCCGAACGCGGATCTGAATTGTCAGTAGCATCCTCATCCTCGTCAGCTGCTCGAGGCAATAACATTCTACTTTTAATCGTCATGAGCGTCGCCGCCATGACAAAGTATTCGCCTGCGACATCCAACTTCATGTTTTGCATTTGATGTAAATATTTTAGATATTGCGATGTGATTGCAGAGATTTGAATGTCATAAATATCCATTTCTGAACTGCGAATCAGATGCAATAATAAATCTAACGGCCCCTCGAAGTCAGCAATTTTAATCGTTGGCTGGTTTGCTAACGCTAAATTGACTTGTGCCTCCCGATCGTGAGCACGTTGTCCTGGCCATGATTTACGAGTGTCTGTCGCATTAGCGCCCATCGATATTCCTCCACCGCATAATCATTGGCGTAGTAGCAATGGTGCCCATTATCCGTTTTCCAGGGAATAATTCTGCAACGGCATCTAAAATAGCCTTTCTCGTACTATCATTCCGTTCTTGGGGTGAAAGAACAAGTAATCGAATGAGCACAAACTGATCTTCCAATTCAAACCCCACGACGCCAGTAAACTGGTTGTGGTCGTTTCGCCATAGATACATTTGCCGACCACTGCCGTCAGTATACCAAGCCATTTCTGCTTTTAGATGCTTCATGTTGTGAAAGTCCGGCAAGAAAGACAGCAATCCCATGGTTGTTTTTTCATAATCATCACGGTATTTAACTAGCATGACTTCGTCCCCTTTCCAACATTTCTTATTCTGCTATCAATTGAGTTATGCTCGCGGATGAGCTTTTTTATAAACCTCTGTTAACCGTTGCTTAGAAATATGAGTGTAAATCTGTGTCGTTGAAATATCCGCATGGCCCAGTAGTTCCTGAACCACCCTTAAATCAGCGCCATTTTCCAAAATGTGTGTGGCAAACGAATGGCGTAACGTATGCGGTGTCACATCTTTCTTGATTCCGGCGCTTTTAACCATCGCTTTTAGATTTTTCCACACACCTTGACGCGTAAGTTGGCGGCCATGAGCATTAACAAAAATCGCCGTTGTTGGCTGCCCATGAACTAGTTTCGGACGCACGGTGTTCATGTACGATGTTAGCCACTCTGTCGCAAGATCACCGATTGGAATGATACGTTCCTTATCACCCTTACCAACAGTTTGAATAAACCCGAGATCTAAATGTAAATTATTCCCAGTCAAATTGACCACTTCACTGACTCGCATGCCAGTTGCGTACATGACTTCGAGTAAGGTACGATCACGAATCCCGAGCGGTTTGCTGACATCCGGAACAGCTAATAACCGGTCGACTTCTTCAACCGTCAAAACCTGTGGCAAATGCCGAGCCCGTTTTGGTGAATCAATTTTCAACATTGGATTTTCATCAACGTACCCGTCCCGCGTCAAAAACAAAAAGTATTTCCGCAGACTGGAAACACTGTGAATAACCGTGTTACGCGCTTTATGAGCTTGATCTTCAATTTGCAGATAATTTAGGATCACGTAACGATCCACCTGCTTAAGACTAGTGAGTCCTTGCCCCACAATAAACTGGCTAAATGCCTGAATATCCTGTTTGTAACTGATAATACTATTCTTGGACAGACCACGTTCAACTTTAATATAGGTTAAATAGTCGTCCATCGGGTCCAAAATCGCGGTTGGAATTTCTTTTTCATTGCTCATTTGCTGCTTTAACACCGGTCTCCGTTAACGTAATGCCATCTGCGTTCTGTTCAATGTAGCGAGCTTTGAGTAAATGACCCACGGCTCGTTTGAACTGTCCCTTACTAATCCCAAAATAAGCCTTGATGGCATCAGGGCTACTTTTATCTGTAAAGGGTAACGTATGACTTGCTTCATGACCAAGTGTTGCCAATAGTTGCGCAGCATCCTCACTAATTGCCTGATAAGCACGCGGCTTCAGTGAGATGTTCAGACCACCATCAGGGTGAACACCAATAACACGGCCATGTACTTGTTCCCCTAGTCGTGGTTCGTGATCACGCTCTGAAGGATGAACGAACCCAAGATAATAATCGTCAGTTATAACTAAAGTACCAGCTAATTTTAATCGGTAAACTGTTGCTGTTAAGTCATGATTTCTGTCTGCAGTTGTCGCCCGGCGACTGATAGCAGTAAAAATCTCAGAATCAGCTAGGTGTGCCCACAAACGATTTTTAGCATCAACGACAAGGCTAACCATCAAACGATCACCCTTTTGAGGCATCAACCCGTCAATCGTCGGTAATTCGTCAACCGAAACGACAAAATCTTTGTTAGGCAAGCCAACGTCCACAAACACGCCCAGGCCGTGTGCGGACCGAACAACTGTCCCAAACGCATAGTGACCAACCTGTGACTTTGGAATCGTTGTTGAAATCTGGTAGTCATGATCCTCATTTTCGTAAGCAAAGCCAGTAACCTGAGCACCTATCCCCAGCTTATGATCTGCTTCTTTTTTATCAAATTGAAACGAAAATCCCTCACATTGAACGATGTAGTAATCTTCGTTTTGATCAGTGACCTTTGTTTCAATCACACGGCCTAATAAATCGTGCATAACTGCCTCCAAATCGGTAATTTCATTTTGTCTATTATAGCAGAAAGCTTAATTGCAAGCGACATCCGCCCAGAAAGACCTGCAATTTAAGAAAGAAAAAGGCCGCCGACAAACGTCAGCAGCCTTAAACGAATTCATTTTAAAATTAGTCGATCCGCATAACACGCATGATGTTAGTTGTACCCTTTGTACCAACTGGTACACCGGCAGTAACTAAGATCGTGTCACCCTTTTCAGCTAAGCCTTCTTCAACAACACGTTTCTTAGCTAATGCGAACATGTCATCAGTGCTTGCTGGGGCAGTATCGATAACTGGGTAAACACCCCAGTTGATCATCAAACCGCGTTGAGTGCGTTCGTCAAACGTAACGGCAAGGATGTCGGCGTTTGGACGGTACTTGCTGATCATCCGTGCAGTGTGACCTGAAGCAGTAGCAGCAACGATTGTCTTAACGTGCAAGTTACTTGCGGTACGGGCAACAGCAGCAGCAACGGCTTCTGTAACATCTGAAGTATCGAAGTTGTGAACAGCGTGACCATCAACACTCAAGTCATTTTCAGCCTTGATGTCGATCCGGTTCATCGTTGCAACAGATTCTACTGGGTAGTCACCGTTAGCAGATTCACCAGATAACATGGTTGCGTCAGTACCATCAAATACGGCGTTAGCAACGTCAGATGCTTCGGCACGTGTAGGACGTGGGTTTTCTTGCATTGAATCCAACATTTGGGTAGCAGTGATAACTGGCTTGCCCAATTCGTTACAACGACGGATCAATTCCTTCTGTACCAATGGCACATTTTCAGCAGGAATTTCAACACCCATGTCACCACGGGCAACCATCAAACCATCTGAGACTTCAAGAATTTCGTCGAAGTTGTCGATACCTTCTTGAGATTCGATCTTAGGGAAGATTTGAACATGTTGCATGTTCTTTTCTTCAAGCAGAGCACGAATGTCCAGAACATCTTGCGCTTTACGTACAAATGAAGCGGCGATGAAGTTGATTTCATGATCCAAACCAAAACGAATGTCTGAGGAATCCTTTTCAGTGATCCCAGGCAAGTTGATGGAAACACCAGGTGCGTTAACACCCTTACGAGAACCGAGCATCCCATTGTTTTGAACAGTGGTTACTAATTCTTTGTTAGCATCGTCTTTTTCGTCAATCTTCATGTCGATCAAACCATCGTCAAACAGTACGTGACCACCAACATGAACATCATCGTATAAGCCAGGGTAAGTAACGGCAATCTTGTCGTGTGTACCTTCAATGGAGTCGTCCATTGAGATACGAACCTTATCACCAGTCTTATATTCGATCTTGCCATCTTTTTGAACCGTTGTCCGGATTTCAGCACCCTTAGTATCAAGCATGATACCAACAGTCTTGCCAGTAATCTTTTCAGCTTCATGGACGTTGTTTAAACGGCCAAGGTGTTCTTCATGATCTCCGTGAGAAAAGTTAAAACGGAAAACGTTGGCGCCTGCTTCAATCAGCTTAACGATCGTATCAACGTCTGAGCTGGCTGGTCCAAGCGTGCTAACGATTTTAGTTTTTTTCATAACAAAAATCTCTCCCTTTGAGTTTGTGCCACAGAGTGGCTTTTTTGAGAACGTTATTGTTCCCTTAAATACGATATTAGTTTAACACTTTTAAAATGTGGTTGTCGCTCTTTTCATGAGTTTTCATAAATATTCATGAAAACCCACACTGGTTTTTCATTTTGTTGAAGACAGTTTAAACATTTATGTCTGATTTCGCCGAAAAACGACATTACCGTCACCAAAAATCCCGACCAATTGATTTCGAGCTTGTGTCGTGGCCGCTAAATTAAATGCTGAAGCCAGCTTAACTGTCCGGTTATCAACTTGATTATGCAAAATTACCGGATTATTTCCACGTAGGCTGCCCATTTGCTGACGAAAGTCGTTCTCTGCGCCTGCAGCGATGTTTGCCTCCGTCAGTTGTAAATACCAAGTGCCAATTGGCGCAGATTGCGCTTGTGGCCTCGTTGCTGCTTGAGTAGGATGATTCGACCGCGTATTGGATTCATCATTCAGTTGCGCATTTTGACGCGATTGCTGATGCGCGCCTTGCTCCTGAACTGTTTTGGCCAATTGAAGCCGATCCGCTACGATCTCCAGTTGGCGACCCGTATCAATTTTACCGGTCACAACGACGACCTGCTCTGGCGCTAACCATTCGCTAACTTCTTTATAAAGTCGTGGGAAGACGGTGATCGACAATTCACCAGATGGATCATTCCCGCTGACAAACGCCATTCGGTCACCCTTTTTAGTTCTTATTTCACGAATCCGGCTCGTGTACAGAATAACGGTTGTCACCTGGCCAACCGCAACATCGACAACTGGTGTTGCATTCAGTTGTTGGCTGAGCCCTGTGTACTGTTCTACCGGGTGACCAGATACATAAGCGCCAAGTACTTCGGCCTCATGACTTAATTTTTCTTTCAACGACAAATCATGGCGGTGCTCAACCTTAGGTTTAAGCCCCAAGTTGGATTCGAACAGATCGATACTGACCTGGACACCAGAAATCACACGTGGCAACAGGTCCAACAGCTCAGCTCTGTTTAAGCCAAAACTGTCAAAACTACCAGCATAGATCATGGCAGTTAAGACGTCCGTTTTCCGAAACTGTGGTTCAATAGCATTGACAAATGTTTCTAAGTCTTTAAATGCACCGTCTTTTTGCCGCAATGCCAAGATATTGGCAACAAAATCTCGACGCACACCTTTAATGTCACTAAGTCCAAAAACGATTTGCCCGTTTACCAGTGAGAATCCCGTCTGACTAACGTTAACGTTGGGCGCTGCTACGTTGACGCCATGCTGTTTTGCCTCTAACAAATATAATTTCGTTTTTGTTGGATTGCCCAGCACAGAATTAAGTAGTGCTGTAAAAAAGGCACCCGGATGATGCACTTTTAGATAAGCGAGTTCAAACGCCATTTTGCTGTAGGCAACGGCATGTGATCGGTTAAAACCATAAGATGCAAAATTTTCAATATAGTCATAGACCTGAACAGCAACGGCTTGCGTAAATTTATTAGCCACCGCACCCTCAATAAACTCGGTACGTAGTGCATCAATCTTATGATGATCTTTTTTACTCATGGCACGGCGAAGAATATCGGCCTTGCCCAATGAGAAACCGCCCATAACTGAGGCGACTCGCATGACCTGCTCTTGATAAACAATGATGCCAAATGTTGGTCCCAAAATTGGTTCCAACGCCTGGGCCGGATACGTGACTGGTTCCTTGCCCTTTTTACGGGCAATGAAGTGATCGATGTTTTCCATCGGTCCAGGTCGATAAAGTGCGTTAACCGCGACTACCAATTCAAAGGTTTCCGGATGCAATTGACGCAAGACATTTTTAATGCCGCTTGATTCAAACTGAAAGACACCATTTGTATCGCCTTTTTGAAACAAGGCCAGTGTGGCACTGTCGTTCAACGGAATATCGTTAACTTGAAGCTTCTTGCCCGTCGTTGTCTCAATCTCTGATAATGTATTTGCTAAAATAGTTAAATTGCGGAGTCCAAGAAAATCCATCTTAAGCAGTCCAAGTGCCTCAACGGTATTTTTAGGGAATTGGGCTACGAGTAGGCCTTCAGAACCTGATTGAACCGGGACAATATCCGTTAATGGCTGATCACTTAAGACAACACCGGCAGCATGCGTCGACGTGTGCCGTGGCAAGCCTTCCAACGCCATGGCTGTTTCAAACAGTAACGAGTTGACACCACTGTCCGCGATTAGATTACGTAATGGCTGTGAATCACGTTGTGCGCTGGCCAACGTCACACCTAAACCGCCAGGAATCGTCCGGCTCCATTCGGCCATTTGAAATGTGGACAAACCAAATACACGGCCAACGTCACGAATGACCTGCTTAGCACCAAGGGTACCAAACGTAATAATTTGGCCAACCTTATCGGCGCCATATCGATCACGCACATACAGCAACAGTTCATCACGTTTGTCGTCTGGAATATCCAAATCAATATCGGGCATCTGAGCTCGCTGATCATTCAAAAACCGTTCAAAAAGTAGATCATAGGTTAACGGATCAACTTCTGTAATGACTAGTACATAAGCAACCAAGGATCCAGCCGCCGAGCCACGACCAGGACCGGTAGTAATGTGATGTTCATGAGCATAGTTCATTACGTCCCAGACAATTAGAAAATAATCGTCAAAGCCTAGCTGATGAATAACGGTCAACTCGTGGGTCAACCTTTGTTGATATCGATCCGCCAGTGGATTATCTTCGCCTAACCGTTTGGTCAAACCCGCGGCACAAAGTTGTCGCAAATAATCTGCCGTTGGTTCATGATTGGGCGTCTTGAAATGTGGTAATTGTGGGGCTTGAAACGTGAAGTCAACCGTTGCGATGTTAGCAATTTGACTCGTTTCCCGAACGGCCTCATCAAGTCCCAATTCATGATAGTGATTGGCTAGCGGCACAGCCTCACGAAGATACCAAGGACCTGTCTGTTGGCTTACCGCTCCTAAATTAGTGATTTGTTCACCACTACTAATCGACGTCATCACACTAGTCTTAAAACTATCATCAGGGTTCAAATAGCGAACGTCGTTGACAGCCACCAATCGACAATGATTCTGATCTGCAAATTGTTGAAGCGTGTCAATTGTCGCTCTTGATTGTTGATCACTCACACCAAGATATACGGTGTCATTGGCAATTTTTTGCAGTCGTGCCATGAGTTGCGCAGCCACGTTTTGTTGTCCCGTACTGGCTAGTCGGCCAATTTCACTTTGTAAGCCATTAATAATGACTAAGTCTGACAACCAATCGCTGATGTCGTCAATTTTTAATGGATCACGTTCTTCGCGGGTCATCTTTGCCGACGAAATTTGAATTAGATTTTGATAGCCATGTTCATTTTTAGCAATCAAAGTTAATGGGAATGTTGGCAGTGCATTCTGCTTTGTGGCTGGCATCGTCTGGTCATTGGTGGCTGGCTCAGTGACCTCGCCGGTTAGTTCGATGGTCAGCCCGATTAACGGTTTGATGCCAGCTTTTCGCGCAGCATTAAAAAAATCAACAACGCCATACAACACATTAATGTCAGTCAGTGCAACTGCCTGATACCCTCGCTGCTTTGCCGTTTGCACGAGTTCTGTAACTCTTGTTGGACTTTGCAATAGACTATAACTACTGATAACGGATAATGGCACTAGACCATTTATTTCGCGAGATAACGGTACCGCTGCTGCCTCAATTTCAGTCTCCGAAGACACAAGCATCCCCCTTTCATTGAATAATCGATTAAGTTTCATATTCAAACGTTTGTTCGTCTTTCATATTATAACAAAACCCGCCAAAATTATCCGTATTCGCGAATGAAAGTTTATTGAAATCAGTAGTCAGAGTGTTAAACTACTATTGATATGAAAGGTGGTCACAATATGCGTTACTTAACTGTAATCTTTTGGGGCTTCATCTGGGGCGAGGTCATTGGTTATATTGGTGGACAACTAGAATTGTTGCAATATAACGTTTTTGAAATTGGCATCGTTGCCGCCATCGTCTGCCTTGTGACTTCAGTCGCAACACACGTGATGGCCGACAAACCAGCGGCTAATGCTGATGAAGCAAGTCAATCATAATCGTTGTCGCAGGTTGCTAACCAGCATCGCACACGATAGATAATAAAAACGATCCTAACAGATGTGTCTGTTGGGGTCGTTTTTATTTTGTATTACAAATACTGGTTATCGCTTGTTAAGCCTGCCGATTGAGTTCAGTAATCTTCAAGATCACATCAACAGCACGTTCCATAATCTGCAGAGAAACATATTCATAACGGCTGTGCATGTTCTCACCACCAGCAAACAGATTCGGCGTTGGCACACCCATGAATGAAATCTTGGAGCCATCTGTTCCACCACGAACCGGGTAAATAACAGGTTTGATATTTAAATCAGTCATGGCTTTTTTAGCCAGTTCAACCGGTGTCATATCCTTTTCAAGCACTTCACGCATATTGTAATATTGGTCCGTCAATACCAACTTCACTCGTGGTTCATCCAAAGTAGCATTGAGCTTATCAGCAATGTCCCGCATTTGTTGTTTACGGTCTTCAAACTTCTGACGATCGTGATCACGAATAATGTACGTTAACTGAGCTTGATCAACAGTCCCAGTCATTTTGTACAGGTGGAAGAAACCTTCCCGACCCTCAGTATTTTCTGGACGGTCACTTGCAGGTAATTGATTATGGAAATCAATACCAATTTGAAGTGCATTTTGCATAACGCCTTTAGCAGTAGCCGTGTGAACATCCTTCCCTTGAATAGTCACGACTGCCTGAGCAGCATTAAACGTCTCATATTCTAATTCACCTAATGGGCCGCCATCCACCGTGTAGGCATACTTAACGCCGAAACCCTTAGCATCAAAGTGATCCGCACCAGTACCGATTTCTTCATCCGGGCCAAAACCAACATGAATCTCACCATGCTTAACGTCTGGATGATTAAGCAAGTACTCCATGGCCGTCATAATTTCAGCCACACCAGCTTTATCGTCAGCACCCAAAAGTGTTGTACCGTCAGTTGTAATTAATGTGTCACCAGTGTAATTGTGCAATGCTGGAAATTCGCTAGGCTTTAATGTCCACTGACCATCATCGCTAAGTTTAATGTCTGATTTACCATCATAGTTCTTAACAATGTTGGGTGTAATATTTTCTGCATTAAAATCCGCAGTATCAATATGTGCTAAAAAGCCAATTGGTGCTGTGTTGCCGTCATCATTAGCTGGCAGAACAGCAGTTACGTATCCACTGTTAGGATCTGTTTTGATATCCGATAGTCCAAGCTCAGTTAACTCCTCAGCAATCGACTTTAAAAAGTTTACTTCCCTAGGCGAAGAAGGAATGGTTGTCGAATCTGGATCTGATCTCGTATTGACCTTTACATAACCGATAAACCGCGAAAGCAAGGTTTCATATTGTGCCACAACTGTCACGCTCCTATTTTCTAAAATAAAGTTCAAACATACTTCAAAATAAGTCTACCTGATTCGGCTCGCTTACACAAAAGTAAAGGGATCCGTATTAGGTTTTGATTCTAAGACATCGAGATGCCATTGATATTGTGTAGACCACTGACGGAACATGGATGCCAACTTGGGGATGCAAACAGCTTCAATGTGATGTCCTGGGTCCACCACAGACAAACCGGATGCCAGCATGTCATGCCCAGTATGGTAGTAAACATCGCCCGTAACATAGACATCGGCTCCCGTTGCCTGCGCTTCACGGAAGAACTTGCCACCGTCACCACCTAAAATGGCAACTTTGCTAACCTGTTTGGTTGGTTCATGTGAAATCAACCGCAACCCACCGATTTTAAATTGCGTTTTGCAATACTCAGCGAATGTTTGCATTGACATCGGCTCTGCTAGCTCACCGACCCGACCCATTGATACCTCAGGCGCGTCAGGATTAGGCAGCCATGACTGAACGTGCTCCAGCTGCAATTGCTCAGCAAGCCAATCATTCATACCGCCTGGAGCATTATCCAAGTTGGTATGAGCGGCGTACACAGTAATGTGGTTGGCAATAATTTTGCCATACATCGCTAGCTGTGGATCTGCATCAAAATCCAGATTTTTAGCAGGTCGAAACATAACTGGATGATGGGCAAAAATGAAATCAGCGTGCTCGGCAATCGCTTCGTCAACAACCTCGGGCCGAACATCCAAAGTCACCAAAACTTTATGAATTTCTGCCTGTCGACTACCGATTTGAAAACCAGTTGGATCACCGGCTTCGCGATAACGAAGTGGTGCAAACTTTTCAAATTGATCAATTAAGGTTTGTGCTTGCATTTTGTACAACCTCCTCAATTAGTTGCTGTTCACGTTGCAACTCCTGTTGCTTAGCAACGGGTACGTTTGCCGCATGATTTAGTGACGCTAATACGTGTGCGTTCCGTTGCTGCTCATGTTGCCATTTTTCGACAAACGCAGCATTGGGAGTAGCGCGTAAAAAGTGTCCAAAGCGTGCATCTAGTTCGTTTAGTGTAAACGGCTCCTTGACCTTGTGGGCCACCATAATTTCATAAATGTGCCCATCATCCTTTAAAATTTGCTCAGCCGTAATTTGATAGGCATGGGCGGCCAGCCATTTGCGTAAATGATATTCACCAACGTTCGGCTGTAACACGAGTAATTCGTTGCCAGTCAGTTGTTGCCAACCACGCTCCAGAATGTCACTGATCAGTGTGCCACCCATCCCCGCAATGACAATCGTGTCAATGTTATCGTCGGGTTTAAGCACCGTAACCCCGTCTCCCAAACGTGCATCAATCCGCTCGGTTAAATTCTGGTTGGCAATCTCCGTTTTGGCATTTTCAAACGGTCCGTCAACGACCTCTCCTGCCACCGCATACGAAATTTGTTGGCGTTTGGCCAGATAAACTGGTAAGTAAGCATGATCTGAGCCGATGTCAGCCATGCGTGAATTAGCAGGCACGTAGGCCGCCACAGCAGCCAATCGTTTTGATAAATGATCCGCGTCCATGTATCCTCCTCTTGTGCACCGATTATTAGAACTAAAAGCGATTCATGACGTAACAATCGTCGCCGGTGCATTCGCTATCTTTACTACCAGTATACCAATCACTTCACGCCAGTTGCAGAGTTTTTACAGAACTTTATCGGCAGATAACCTACTGACTATTTTTCAAACTGGCGAATTGTCAAACTAAGTGCAACGGTTTGTCAAAAAATACTTCATATGGGGTTTCATAGTTTAACACTTTGCGAGGACGTTGATTTAACTGCTTTTGGCAGTGTTCAACGTCCTGTTCTGTATAATTATCAATATCTGTTCGCTTGGGAAAATATTCCCGGATTAATCCATTTGTATTCTCATTTGTTCCACGCTGTTCAGGCGAATATGGATCGGGCCAATAGACAGTAACACCTAACCTTTCGCTGATTTCATCAAGATGAAGAAATTCGGTCCCATGATCTGGTGTAATAGAATGAACAAATTCTTTAGGAATGGCCCCTAACAGTTCAACTAAGCCTTTATTTATCTCCTGCGAGTCCTTTTGCACAACCTTTTTGATAAGCGTAAGCCGACTAAGCCGATCGACAATCGTTAAAAGGATGGAGTGACCCGTTCGACCAATCACAGTATCAATTTCCCAGTCACCTATACGTTGACGCTGGTTGATAAAACCAGGGCGCTCATGGATCGAGATATAGTCGGTCTGTACTTCTCGATGTCGTCTAGTATTCTTTGAATGCCGAGTCCGATGTTTATGTCTGAGATGGCGCTGAATACCGGTATCACCACGTGAGGAGTACTTCTCACCTAAATTGTGTTGATAGATATGACGGTAAATTGTGTTGTAGCTAACACACCATTGATGTTCCTTATTAAAGCGAGCGGTAATCTGCTCTGGTGACCAGTGCAGATCTAAGATGTAATGAACAATTTGACGGCGTAATTGTGGATGGCTGTCTAATAGCCGCTTCTTGTGACAATTCTGCCGCTTTTGATGATAGTCATTATCTGCTTTGCTTGGGGAATAATTACCTGCACAACGTTTTAACTCCCGTGAAATAGTGCTTGGATTTCGCCCCAGCCGTAACGCAACAGCCCGGATAGATAACCCCTTAGCTCGTAAAAACATAAGTATTTCACGTTCTTTTATAGTAAGATGTTTATAGCTCATACCGGATACCTCGAATTGTTTGATTTGGTCGTTAAACATATTCTACCCGGTATGGGTTTATTTTTTTACTTTGTGTTGCATTTCAATTGTAAATTCGCCCTACAAAAAAAGCATCCATAGTCAATTTAAAAATTGATCATGAATGCATTGCAAATCTAATTATATTCAAACTTTGCGAAACAGGCTCATTACAATCAACTAGCCCATACTACTAATTTTAGTGATGCCTTGACTATTCCAAGAAATCTTTCAATTGCTTAGAACGACTTGGGTGGCGTAACTTACGTAAGGCCTTCGCTTCAATCTGACGAATCCGTTCACGCGTAACACCAAAGACCTTACCAACTTCTTCCAAAGTCCGGGTCCGGCCATCGTCCAAACCAAAACGCAAACGAAGCACATTTTCCTCACGGTCAGTTAACGTATCCAAAACGCTTTCCAGCTGTTCCTTCAGCAGTTCATAGGCTGCGTGGTCAGCTGGTGAAGTTGCATCCTGATCTTCAATGAAATCACCTAAGTGAGAGTCATCCTCTTCACCAATTGGTGTTTCCAAAGAAACGGGTTCTTGCGCAATCTTCAAGATTTCACGAACTTTTTCCGTTGGCATATCCATTTCGGCACCAATTTCTTCAGGAATTGGTTCACGGCCTAAGTCTTGAAGTAATTGACGTTGAATCCGAATCAATTTGTTGATTGTTTCAACCATGTGAACGGGAATCCGAATTGTCCGTGCCTGGTCAGCAATCGCACGGGTAATGGCCTGACGAATCCACCAAGTGGCATACGTTGAAAATTTAAATCCTTTGCGGTAATCAAACTTTTCAACGGCCTTCATCAGTCCCATGTTACCTTCTTGAATTAAATCAAGGAACTGCATCCCACGACCAACGTATCGCTTAGCAATTGAGACAACCAACCGCAAGTTTGCTTCAGCCAATTCTTGCTTAGCTGATTCGTCACCTTGCTCAATTCGCAGAGCCAAAGCAACTTCTTCATCGGCAGATAACAGAGAAACACGGCCAATTTCCTTCAGGTACATCCGTACCGGATCATTGATTTTAACTCCGGATGGTGCTGCATCACTAGCCTTTAATTCCTTAGTCGTAACACTACTCTTTTTGTTCTTTAAGGCATGTTCAGAGGGGTCACCATTTTCATCGACGATGCTGATACCAGCATCCTCAACTTTTTGCATTAAATCATCAATTTTGTCGGCGTCCAACGCAAATGGCTTAACCAGTTCCGTTTGTAATTCATCATAACGGACTTCTTTAGCCTTCTTACGGTTCTTAATTAGTGCGTTAACTGCTGTTTTGAACTTCTTTTCATCAAAATCTTTTGTAGATGTTGTTTTCTTTTCAGACATGCAAGGTCCCCCTTAGTATTCACAATCCGACAAATAAATAAGTTTACACCGATTAATAGAATTATCAAGCATTTTTCATCGCCTGCTTTTGCTTGTACAAATTAACTAATTCCAAGGTTAGCTGATTTTGGAGGTCATGATTATTCAATCGTTTGGCCTCAATCATGGCAATGTTCTTCTGCCGAATCTGCTCCTCAATGGGCGCTTGATTCATGATGATGTGCATACAATCATTCACATCGGTCATATCATCCCGGTCAACACTTGGTTGCTCTGTGATATCAATCAATGTATGTTGTAACTCATCATCGTTGACATAATCCAAGAACGCCGCAATCTGAACATCAGCGTGCGTTTGTTTGAATCCTTGAGCCATTAAAAACAATGTTTGATACTGGTCGTGGACAAAATGAAAATCTTGATTAGCCGTGACATGTAGCCAAACGCTCTGATCAATTAACATGCGCTGCAACAATAACCGTTCCGCACGCTCAATGCGATCTAGATGCGCCGGCTCACGCACTAGCTGTTTCACTGGTGTCGGCGTACTTGGCAACGGTGTGGCTGGCTGTTCGCCAGGAACAACGATTGGCGTCTGCGTTTGACGAATGTCAGCCAGTTGCTCTTTTAAACTAGCCTTATCAACACCAAAGCGATCCACCAGTTGATTCAGATATAAATCCTGCTCAACTGGCGAGTGGACACCAGCGACAATCTTCAACACTTCATTCAGATAAGTCAACTGATCACTTTGATTATCAAGATTGCGTCCACGCGCTAAATAGCGTAACGCAAAGCCAACGGGCGTTTCCTTGGCACCTTCATACACCGCCCGGAAGTGTTCAGCGTCATACTTTCGCAAGTATTCATCTGGATCCAGACCTTCAGGCATTTGCACAACACCTAAATCCATATTGCTTTGACCACTAATTAGCGACAGCGCCCGGTGAGTTGCGTTTTGACCCGCATCATCACCGTCGTACGACACATACAAGGTATTGGTCACACGCTGCAAAATACCGATCTGATCAGTAGTTAAACTAGTTCCCATGGAAGCAATTCCGTTCTTCACCCCAGCAGAATAGGCTGCAATAACATCCATAAACCCTTCAAACAAAATGACAGCATCCGTTTTACGAATCTCACGACGAGCCAGGTCAAAATTAAACAACGTATCACTCTTATGGAAGATCTTCGTTTCTGGACTATTCAAATATTTCGGCGCATCTGGATCCTTATGCAACAAACGACCGGAAAAAGCAATCACTTTGCCACTAGCATTACGGATCGTAAACATCACTCGGTTACTAAAACGATCACGCAACTGCCCGTCTTGGTTCTCAATGAACAATCCGGAACTACGCAATGTTTGATAATCAACGTTTCGCTCTTCAAAGAAGGGTTTCAATAGTCCTTCGGCAGGTGCAAAGCCAATATCAAACGTGTTGATCGTGTCATCGTTCAGTCCACGTTTATGCAAATAATCCAGCGCTTCTTCACCAACCTGCGTGTTCATTAACACATGATGATAAAGTTTAGCAGCATCCTCGTATAAGCCAATTAACTGTCCAAACTCAGAATTAACCGGGCTGCTTTCAGTCTGCTTATACTCGTCAGCAATGGTGATGTTGGCATCATCAGCTACTTGAAGGACTGCTTCTGGAAAACTGATGTTATTCAGTTCCATTAAGAACTTAAACACGTTACCGCCACGGCCACAACTAAAGCAGTGGAAAATTTGTTTTTCTTCGTTAACTGAAAATGACGGTGTCTTTTCTTCATGAAACGGACACAAGCCGAACAAATTTTTACCGGATTTCTTTAACTGTACATACTGACCTACTACGTCCGCAATATTCACTGAACTGCGAACGTTTTCGATGACATCCTCTGGAATTCTCATTGCCACAACATCACCTCCAGTGCTGAAGCCTGGCCTATTGAGCGTAAAAAGACGCACCTTCCGACATCGTGAACGTTAAGTTTCGCGAGACAAAAAATGCGACTAAAATTGAGCCCAATTACACACAATGAGCATTATACACGCTTTGCCAGCAATGTACAATATTTGAATTCGTGTATTTTAGTGCCCGGTTATTAAATTATTTTGTCAAGTGCGCTTCAATGAATTCCTTGAGCACGACTGCATTATTATGCTGCTCATCCTTAGCACCAAACAATAGTGTCACGTTACCCGCCGCTAATCCTGACCGAATCTTTTCAATAAAGGCCTTCGTCATCTCATTAGTTGCTAGTTCCCGTTCATATTCACGTTTAAAAGCCGGAAACTTTTCAGGATCATGACCAAACTGTTTACGCAGTTCTGCGGAAGGCGCAATCTCCTTGTCCCAGTCGGTTAATGCCGCCCGTTCCTTACTGATGCCACGCGCCCACAACCGATCGACAAAGATTCGTTGTCCATCGCTGGCAGCCGGTGCTTCGTAAATTCGTTTCAGCTGTAATGCCATTGCTTACCACTCCCAAACCGCAATCAAACGGTTTCAAATTAAATATTTTTCACGTTTAGTATAGCGCGAATAGCGTCCTAAATAAAAATAGCAGCTGATTGACAGGATGATTTCTTTCCGGTTCAATCAACTACTATTCAAATTATCCACAACAGCTAACTCTATAAGTCAATGTGCTGAATGCCGTTACGTCGACCAGAGACGCCGTTTCCGTGGGACCGGTCTCAACCCGCACAAGACACGGTTTTCAACCTTGATTATGAGCCGAAAACCCTCGTCTCATAAGTCATCCCGCAACACTAGATGGGTAAACCCACCCCATTAAGTGTTGCCGACACGGAAACTCTGTCTCTGCTCGCCTTCACTCTTTCCATTCAAGTGGTTAGAACTATCGTGAGTGCCACAGATATACTTTGCCAGCATCTGTCGCTCGCTATGTGAGCTGGAGGGCGTCAACATTGATACCGAGCCGTGAAAGACTCCGGTTTTCAGGAGGCTAAAACCGGTCCCACGGCGAGCGTATCAATGTGGACAACCGGAAGCGTAGACATCCACACTGTACCTATTTAACGATCAATTGTTTAAGGTCACCAAGGTGAATGGTAAGTTTCGTAAGTTGTGCGAGTTGATTCAAACGGTTACGCCGAATGGCTTCGTTATCATCCATAACCATATTGGCTTCAAAGTACGCATCGATAACTGGTTGCAAATCAGCCAATGCTTGGTAGTTTTGCTCTGGTGTCCGGTCATCGAAATGAGCTTTAACATCATTAACGCCGTCATACAGTTTTTGTTCTGCATCGTTTTCAAACAATTTAGGATCAACCGGCAGTGATGGTGCGTCCAACAGATCTTGTTTCGTTAATCGGGCAACCCGCGTTAAGGCTTCAATAGCATCCTTGAAGTTGCTATCATCCACGTGTGCCACTAATGCGGCCGCATCATCCAACATGTTCACAACATCTGTGGTGTCAGCGCTCGTGACAGCATCCACAATATCGTGACGAACATGCTGGCCAGCAAACCATTGACGGACCCGGTCGTTCATGAATTCTTGAATCCGTTTGCGGCTAGAATCTAAGTTAGCCGTTAGCTCTGGATTGAATTCAACGTGCTTATTAGACAGCGCAATTTCAAAGTCTTGCCCCATCTTCAACAACGGCAAGTGCCATTTTCGATCGCGCAGGATGCGTACGATACCAAACGCCTGACGTCGTAAAGCATACGGATCGTTAGAACCATTAGGAATCATGTCAGCTGCAAAGAACGCGGTGATACTATCATACTTGTCCGCAATTGCCAAAGCTGCGCCAACGTTAGATTGTGGCAAACTACCGTCAGCTGAAACAGGCATGTAATGTTCACGAATAGCCTGGGCAACTGCTGGTTTTTCGCCAAACAACAAAGCATACTTTTCGCCCATAACTCCCTGTAATTCGGCAAATTCGCCCACCATACCAGTTACCAAGTCAAACTTGTAAATTTCACTTGCTCGCTGTAGATCTGCTAACTCGCTTTCGCTAAGACCAACACGTTGGCCAATCAAATTAGCAATAATGCCAGTCCGTTTCATGTGCTCAGTCATGGAACCAATCTTATCGTGGAAACTAACCGACTTCAGCTTGTTCACATAAAAGTCGATGTCATGTTTTTGATCTTCCTCATAGAAGAACATTGCATCTTCCAAACGGGCAGTTAGCACTTTTTCATTCCCAGCAATCACGTTATCTAAGTGCTGATCATTCCCGTTACGCACTGAAACAAAGTTTGGCAACAACTTGCCAGCCTCGTCACGCACATAGAAGAAGCGTTGATGATCCTTCATTGAAGTAATCAAAACCTCATCCGGGATTGTGAGGTATTTAGCATCAAAGTGACCAGCAAACGCCGTTGGCCATTCAACTAGATTGTTAACTTCTTCCAGTAAGTCCTCATCAATATCAATCGTCCAGTTATGTTCCATCGCAAGTGCTTGAATTTGTTGACGAATTTTAGCCTTACGTTTGGCGGCGTCTGCGATAACAAACTGACTTGTCAGGGCTTCTTCATAATCTGCAGGACGCTTAATTTCCACCTCGTGACCAAGGAAACGATGACCTTGACTAGTTCGACCTGTGGTGATGTCGAGAATACTGAATGGCAAAACTTCATCGTCCAGCAATGCAATCAACCAACGAATTGGGCGAATGTATTGAAACTTGTAGCTGCCCCATTTCATCATGGTTGGGAATGTCATCGCCATGATGACATCCTTCATACCAGTCAAAACCTCACTCACAGGCTGGCCAGTTTCGTGTTTTTGAACGTAAACGTACTGTTCACCCTTTAGTTCTTTAAAAATGATGTCATCAACGCTGGCACCTTGTCCGCGAGCAAAACCTTGGGCCGCTTTTGTCCAGTTACCATCTTTATCCTGCGCAATCCGCTTAGCCGGGCCCTTAACTTCTTCTTCAACATCTGGTTGTTTATCAGCTAGACCAGAAATCAGTAACGCTAACCGCCGTGGTGTGGAAAATGGTTTGATGCTGTCAAACGTAATCCGTTGTTCGGCCAAATAGTTTTTTGTGCGTTCAACCAATTGATCAATACTTGGTGTCACCACGTGAGCAGGAATTTCCTCCAACCCAATTTCAAGTAAAAATTGATGTGCCATTATTTGGCCTCCTTTGCGTTCTTCTTAGCCGCCCGAGCAGCTTTCTTTTCTTCCTTTTTCCGCCAATCAGCAAGGACCGCCTCGCGCTCTTTGTCGTCTTTAATCAATGGAAAACCACGTTTGGCACGTGCATTGATAAAGGCTACGGCAACGCTGTGAGCCATCTTCCGAATACGACTTAGATAACCGGCCCGTTCAGTTACGGAAACTGCGCCGCGGGCATCTAGTAGATTGAAAGTGTGTGAACATTTTAAAATATAATCGTACGCTGGGTGAACAAGGCCCTTACTCAGGTTAGCTTTCGCTTCACGTTCGAAATCATCAAACAGGTGCAAGAGCATGTCTTGGTTGCTTTCTTCAAAGGAATACTTACTATGCTCGTACTCTGGTTCTTTAAAGATGTCACCGTACAGTACGCCATCACTCCACTCCAAATCGAACACGGAGTTGACGTCTTGAATATACGAGGAAAGTCGTTCCAAACCATACGTTACTTCGGCGGCAACCGGATTCATTTCCTGACCACCGACGATTTGGAAATACGTAAACTGGGTGATTTCCATCCCGTCAAGCCAAACTTCCCAACCAACACCGGCACAACCCATGGACGGGTTCTCCCAGTTATCTTCAACAAAGCGAATATCATGTTCAAGGGGATCAATGCCAAGTTCACGCAAACTGTTCAAGTACAGTTCTTGCATGTTCTCGGGAGCTGGTTTCATCAATACTTGAAATTGGTGATGTTGGTACAGACGGTTAGGGTTTTCACCATATCGACCATCTGCTGGTCGGCGACTTGGTTCCACATAAGCGGCGTTCCATGGTTCTGGTCCAATCGCCCGCAAAAATGTGTAAGGGCTCATCGTACCGGCCCCTTTTTCAGTATCATAGGCCTGCATCAACATGCAGCCTTGCGCAGCCCAATATTGCTGCAGGGTCAAAATAATTTGTTGCACGGAAAGTTTTTCATCTTTTTTAATTTCCATGACGATCTCCCTTCAAAATAAAACGCCCCTCCATCAGCACAAAATGTGTCGATGTAGGGACGTGAATTAATTACGCGGTTCCACCCTACTTCCTGAATTAAATCAGGCAGCTTAGTTGGTGTTAACTCCCGAAATGCCAATCTATCGCAACCATGACTGAGCTTTCACTATCCCCAGTTCGCTGACCATGACCACGGTGACCCTTTTCGATCGCTGTTAACGTTTATTTACTTGTTCAACCTCATAATCATAGGCATTGTGCCAGAAATTGTCAATGCTGTTCAGAATCTGTCTGTTGCTCTGGTTCATCAGAGCTCGTTAACATTTCGTCATTTACACCTTGATTCGAGCTCACATCCGACTTTTTGTCCTCATTCTTTAACGATGCCTGATGACGCTGTTTCAACTGCTGACCACGAGCTGCTAACTGATCTTCCCACGTCGCCATTTGGTCAATAAACCGTTTGGAACGCAAATGAATCCCAACGCTATTCTCGTAAATCAAATCCAGTACTCGCCGCAATCCACGCTTCGTTCTTGGTGACACATTAATCGTGGTGATTTTGGCTAAATCGATGACAGAAAATTGGCGCAGATAGAAGATCGTTCGTGCATCCAAATGTAGACGATGACTATCTTGGTCAAAATGGTTGGCACAAATTAACCCACCAAACTTTTCAGAGTAATCAAACGGCAAGTCTGTCCGACCACAAACAGCACATCGTTGCAATTCAGGAGCGACCCCGAAGGCCCGCAACAATTGAATTTCAATAATATTGGTAATGATTTGTTCATCAAGCCCGTCATCAATAAGGGTCAACGCGTTCTTAGTCTTCATAAACCAATCTGGCACTATTTGACCATCCCGAAAGGCTGCATCAACCAATCCTAAAATATATGTTGCATATGCATTTTTATTGATGTCAGCGCGAATCTGCTGTAATTGCGCAGTTTCTTTAGCCGCATTAATGAAACTAAGTCCTTGATCATTTACATTGCCGACGTACGTCCCAACCGTAAAGGGCAAAAGAGCACTATGGAGACGCATGCCACGGCGTTTACCATTTTTAATAAAGAACATTTTCTTACCATACTCACCGGTAAAAATCTTAATCAATTGATCGCGTTCTCGATAATCGTTTGCATACATCACAATCCCTTGAAATTGTGTGTTCTGATAAGTTGCCACATTGCGCCTCCTAACTCATAAAATAAATCCAGTTGTCGCCAATGTTAGTGGCACAACTGACGCGAAAGCAAAAGTGAAAAACAACGCAGAATAGACCGGTGACAAAGACTCGTTTAAGTAATAATGCAAAAGCACCCTATTCCCGAAGCTGGGAATGAGGTGCCTTGGTGTCTTTAGGCTTTGGAACACAGCCTTACTACTCAAACATGCACTAATAGTCTTGTGATTTATAACCGTATTCCCTTAGCGCGGAAGGTTTGTCCCGCCAGTGTTGAACCACCTTGACCCATAATTCCAAATAAACGCGATCGCCAAGTAGTGGCTCGATATCAGCCCGCGCACGCGAACCGATTTCTTTCAACATCTTGCCGCCTTTACCAATAATAATGCCCTTTTGTGAGGTTCGATCCACAACAATCGTTGCTGCAATATGCACCAGTTCATTGGGCTGACCATCGGCCCGCTTTCCCGGACGCGACTCACGTTTCATCGATTCAACTTCTACCGCTACAGAATGCGGCACTTCATCACGAGTCAATTGCAAAACTTTCTCACGAACAAGCTCTGCTACAACAAAACGTTCCGGATGATCCGTTATTTGGTCCTCAGGATAGTATTGCGGTCCTTCTGGTAAGTCTTTGGACAGCTGACCCAAGAATTCATCCACGTTATTGCCTTGCAAAGCAGATATTGGGTAGACCTCTTTCCATGAAAGGGCATCCTTATACTGCTCTAAAACACTCAGCAATTTATCCGGGTGAATCTGATCGATTTTGTTAATCACCAAGTAAACAGGCTTATGGATATCCTTTAATCGGTCAATGATGTAATTATCGCCCGCGCCACGTGTTTCTTGTGCATTAACCATGAACAAAACAGCGTCAACCTCGTTCAACGTCGATATGGCCGAATTCACCATAAATTCATCTAGCTTACTCGATGGTTTGAAAATGCCCGGCGTATCAATAAAAACAATCTGTTCACTATTTGTCGTGTATATGCCCTGTATCTTGTTTCGGGTGGTCTGAGCTACGTTACTCATAATCGCAACTTTTTGACCAATTACACGATTCAAAAAAGTGGATTTGCCAACATTTGGTCGTCCAACAATCGCCACAAAACCGGAATGGAATGCTTGTTGTTCTTGCGTCATTTAGTGTTCTCCTTAACCATGATGATCATTTTAGTGTCGTCATCAAGTTTTTTAATTCAAAATCAAACTCCAGATTCGCGGACCAAAAACGAGCAAGCCCGTGATTACTGCAAACAAGGCAGCAACCACTACCGCACCGGCAGCAACGTCCTTAACCTGTTTAGCTAGCGGATCAAACTGACCATGCGTAATTAAATCACTCAGAGACTCAGCGATGGTGTTCGCAAATTCTGCCAGAATAACGGTAAAAATGGCCAATGTAATCCATAGCCAGTCCATTCGAGTGATTTGCAAAATCAAACCACACAATAGCGCCGCCAACGCGAAAATGAGGTGATAGCGCATGTTCGGTTCATTATGGATAGTTCCAATAATCCCATCCATGGCGTGATGAAACGCCTGAATAAAATGATGATTCTTCTCTGTTTGTTGCTTATCTGGTGAGGCCATAATCGTCCAAGATCTTTCGTTGTAAATCAAACATCACTTTTTCGTCTGCTGGTTCCATGTGATCGTACCCGTTTAAATGCAGAAAACCATGAACCGCTAAGAAACCTAATTCGCGATCATAAGTGTGCCCGAGGTATTCCGCCTGGTCCGCAACTTTGTCAACGGAGATCATAATGTCCCCAATATTCATCGGAATTTCCTGACGTAATTCATCGTCCATGACAATCTCATCTTCATCGTCCGGGTCCTCTTCGATTGCGAAGCTGATCACGTCCGTTGCTTTATCAACACCACGATATTCGCGATTTAACTTTCGAATCCCTTCATTGTTCATGAATGTTAAGGACATTTCCGTATTCTCTGGTAACTTAATTGTCTTCCCGGCAAATTCAAGGATTTCACGAACCATCGTAACGCGTTCTTCAGGCACGCCTTGTTCCGTTTGATCAACTATCTCAAGATCCATGTTTATTCTTCACTCCGTTAATTTGATTATCTGACCGTATCTGTAGATTAACACATGATTAGTTTAGTCCTGTGTGGGTTGGTTTTCATAGGCGTTAATGATGCTGGCAACGACTGGGTGACGGACCACATCATCTGCATTAAACGAAACAAAACCAATGTGGTTAATGTTTTGCAACAAATTCTGAGCGTCAACAAGTCCAGAATGTTTCCCCCGTGGTAGGTCAATTTGGGAAATATCCCCGTTCACAATCATCTTTGAGCCAAACCCTAGACGAGTCAAGAACATCTTCATCTGTGCATTAGTCGTATTTTGAGCCTCATCCAAAATGACAAACGCTGCATCCAAAGTACGACCACGCATATAAGCAAGCGGCGCAATTTCAATCACTTCTCGGTCTAACAAACGTTGTGTATGTTCTGAACCGAGAATTTGATAAAGTGCGTCATAAATTGGGCGCAAATATGGATCAACTTTTTCCTTCAAATCGCCAGGCAAAAAGCCAAGGCTTTCACCAGCTTCAACAGCGGGCCGCGTTAGGATGATTTTTTCAACGTCCCCCCGTTTCAGAGCGGCGACGGCCATTACCACTGCCAAGAAGGTTTTCCCTGTCCCAGCTGGACCAATACCAAACGTAATGTCGTTATGGCTAATCGATTGAACGTACTGCCGTTGACCATAGTTTTTGACCCGAATTGCCCGTCCATGATCATCCTTAATCAAGGTTTGTTTGTACAAGTCCTGAAAATACTCTAACGTACCACGTTCTGCCATTTTCATGGCTGACACGACATCGGTACTGTTTAACGTAATGCCACTTTTAATTAACTGAACCAGGTTATCAATAATTTTAATTGTGCGATCCACGGACTGTTCTTCATCCCCGGATACAGTAATTGTATCGCCAAAGGCGTGAATATTAACATTCAGGCCTTCCTCCAGCAAGCGTAAATTGGCGTCATTAGCGCCAACTAGGCCGGCTTCCAAATCCGGTGTGGACAAACGGAACTGTCGTTCAAATGCAAACTGGTTTTCTGCCAAAGATGTTTCGCTCCTTTGCTGTTTCTTACTTTATTTTTGATTTATGTTTAAAGACTGGGTCACTACGCCATACTGTCAACCGTGATCATCGTTTAATTGTTAAATCGTAGACGACCATATTGAAATCTTTAGATCATAATTAGATAACACTGTACAATGTCTATTTTATCATAATCGACCACCAGCACAAACATTCTGTAATGCTTGAAACTAGTGTTATTACAACACTCTTTTTGACCAACCAATCAAAAAATCCTCATTCCCAAATATGAGAATAAGGATTCCATTAATTGCTCATTTCAATAAACTTTGTTCTGTAACCTGGTCACAAACGAAATTAACTTAACAGGTTTTTAACGGCCTGGTTAACCAACTTACCGTCTGCTTTACCCTTAACTTTAGGCATCACAGCACCCATCAACTTACCAAAGTCAGCCTTGCTTGTTGCACCAACTTGTTGCGCCGTTTCTTTAACAACATTGTTGATTTCATCTTCACTCATTTGAGCAGGCATGTATTTTTCAACAATCGCAATCTCTGCTTTGGTATCGTCTGCCAAGTCTTGACGATCTGCCTTTTCAAATTCGGCCAATGATTCCTTACGTTGCTTTAACCCACGAGAAACCACTGCAACTTCTTCGTCTGGGGTTAAATCGTGACCCAGTTCAATCTTTTCGTTCATGACACCTGTCTTCAATGAACGGATAACGTTTAATTCTAATTTGTTGCGCGCCTTCATGGCCGTCTTCAAATCTTCATTCAATTGAGATAACAAATCCATAATTCCTCATACCTCCAAATTATTCAGTCACTGAATGTAGTATACCGCTTCTTGGACAGAAAAAAACGCCAGCCTAAGCTGACGTTCAATTTCACAATTAGAAACGACTCTTCTTGTTCTTACGCTTACGCGCAGCCTCTGACTTAAGCTTACGCTTAACACTTGGCTTTTCATAGAATTCCCGTTTGCGGTATTCTTGAAGGGTCCCGTTCTTCGAAACGGTCCGTTTGAAACGCCGGAGAGCATCATCTAAGGATTCGTTCTTGCGAACAACTGTCTTTGCCATTTTGAAATCCCCTCCCTTCGAGCGTTTAGTAACGGTTTTGTACGTTCTGCACTTAACTGTCCTTAAAGAAGTATACAGAAACCTTTGACCTTCGTCAATTATTCAAGCCGATTTATTTCAGAAAAATGCGATTAATTTAAAAATTCATCGTAAGGACGGCCATTTGCAATGTCACTAACAAGATGATCATTAAACTTGCCAGCTTTTAATTCAGCAATTTCATAGCCATATGGTGCCCGTTTATCCTTTGGCTTGTTTTCAGGGTCAACGGCAACGTATGGCGTTTCCATAATTTTCGGCACGTTAACAAATCGTTCATCGTGGGCAATCTGATTCAACCGATCAAAGCCAATCGTACCATATCCTAGATTAGTATGACGATCCTTGTGCGCGCCTTGAGGATTTTTCGAGTCATTTAAATGAATAACTTTTAATCGCTCTAAACCAATAATCTGATCAAAGTCATTCATTACACCATCAAAATCACCCTTAATATCATAGCCTGCATCGCTGGTGTGACAAGTGTCAAAGCGGACCGACAGTTTATCATTTAGCGTGACGCCATCAATCATCTCAGCAATTTGATCAAACGTAATGCCAACTTCGGTACCTTTGCCAGCCATGGTTTCAATGGCAATCTGAGCATGCTGATCAGGCGTCAGAATCTCATTTAAGCCCTTAATGATGGATTGAATGGCAGCTTGCGGACCTGCGCCCACATGAGCACCTGGATGCAAGACAATCTGCTCTGCCCCCAGTGCATCCGCACGTTTGACCTCTTCCCTGAGAAAATCAACGGCAAAAGCAAAGCTTTCTGGCTTAAACGTATTCCCAAGATTAACAATATAGGGAGCATGGACAACAATGTGATCTAAATCGTGTGCCGTCATAAACGTGTGACCGGCTTCAATATTTAATTCTTCAATTGGCTTGCGACGCGTGTTTTGTGGTGCCCCTGTATAAATCATAAATGTATTGGCACCGTATCCTGCAGCTTCTTCAGCAGAACCCAACAGCATTTTTTTACCGCTCATGCTCACGTGTGATCCGACTAACATCATTTTCTCCCTTCAAACTTGAACATCTAATTTTTACAGTCTTGGCTCATAAAAATTCCCCAGAATCCTGACAATATTACTCAGTGACACAAATGAATTGGGGTCCGACTCGTTGATGGCTTCCTGCAACTCACCAACTTCATAGCCAGAGATAACTGTAAACAGAATCGACTTCTTATTGTGTTTGTAGGCTCCCTCAGCGCCATGCACAATGGTAATACCACGACGAATGTGATGTTGGACCGAATCCACGACCGTTTTGGGCCGATCCGTAATAATCATCACCTGCATCCGCTGTTGCCGGGTATACACCATATCCATAACACGCGCGTTCACGAAGATACCAATTGCTGAATAAAAGGCGTATGGCCAGCCAAACACAAACCCGGCAGCAACAATGATGAAGGCATTAAAGGTCATGTTAATGGTCCCCATTTTACGACCTGTTGCGCGACGGATCACAATGCCTAAGATATCCAACCCACCGGTAGAGATTCCGTAACGCAATGCTAAGCCGGTACCGAATCCATTAACGGCACCACCAAAAATCGCACAAATAATCGGATCTGTTGTTAAGGTCACGGGGTGCAGCACCCGAATCATCACCGTTGACATCCCGACGGCAATGATTGTAAAAATCGTAAATCGATGACTAATCTTGATCCAAGCCAAAATGAACAGTGGAATATTAAGCAAAAACAGTAACTCGCCAATGCCAAGGTCCACGCCAAGATAACGTGTCGATAACGTGTGAACCAGCTGAGCCGCTCCTGTAATTCCTGAAGAATAGATATGACCAGGATTCCAAAAGAAATTTAGGGCGATTGAGACACAGATCGAATAAATAAATGCCGTGCCAACCCGACCCGTATACTGGTGCCGTTCAATTAATTGCTGCAAATCATTCATAAAATAATGTCCTTTGTCTTAATGTGCCCCAATTATAACAAACCCATCACGCTGGCGCTTTTTTAATCGACGCTTTTTTTGGCAGAAACCGTTTCCACAGATGTTTGATGGTATACTTAAACGATTGACTAACCCGGAGGTATTCATGAATACGCAAGCAAATCAATTTTATAAAGAGCCGTGGTTTGGGATTGTGCTAACCATTATTTTCTTTCCGGCCGGAATTTACGTGATGTTCCGTTTCGGTCCTTGGCAAAAACGAACTAAAACCATTCTAGCGATTGTCTTAAGCCTCGTTTGCATCGTTGTTTGGACGATTGCTGGTATGGCACCTGCATCTTCAAATCCCGGTGTGGGCGAAACTTGGTTAAGCACAAGCAAGGGCAAACCGGCTATTAATGTTAGTACCAAACTTCACTTTAATGTGGATAACAATGGGCGCGTTCAGCTAAAAGGATCAACTAATTTGCCGGATCAAACAAAGCTACACGTCACCATTAGCCGCGGAGATACAATTGTCGGCGATGATGTAGCGGTTAAATCCCAAGCGTGGTCAACGAATGCTTTGACTCATAATAATCAACCCCTCACCCCAGCTACCTACAAAGTTCATATCACCTCAAAAGGCTGGTCAACACAACCCAAAACCGTAACCGCAAAAGTCGGCAGGCAAGGGCAACAATTACGTGGCCATGAAGTGACCAAAACAGGCAAGCAACGTTTCGTTGACATCCTGAAAACGGTCAGTTATCAACCTTAATTAAAATGTCTCATCAAAAAATACCGCTCATTCGCCTACATATCATTTTTGATCTGTAGCAACGAATGAACGGTATTTATTTGTGCTTAACAAAAGTGTTTAGCAATGTGTAATGGATTAGAATAGCTTAAATGAAAACAAACTATTCGTCTTCTGAAGCGCCAGTGACATCATCAGGTTCAGAATCAGCCGCTGTTTCAGTCGATGCTGATGTTGGTTCAGCACTTGCTACTGACGTTGGTTCTTCCTCATCTTCGGATGCACCAGTGCTGGCATCAGTTTCGGGCGTCGTTGGGGTTGTTGCCGGAGCAACGGCCTGTTCATCCGCTGACGAGGCCCCTGTCGAAGCGTCAGCCGCTTCTGCTGATGCACCAGTCACGGCGTCTGGATCGTCAACTAACTTCTGACCGGTCTTAGCCAAGTACCATTTGATCATTGGCATTAGGTCTTCGACATATTCATTAATACCCAAGTATTTATTCTCACTGTCACGCATCGCACGATAAGCATGCAAAATGTACTTGTCTGGGCCGTTACCCGGCACAGGCATCTTAATTTCGTCTCTTTGACCAGTCCGTAACATGTGAATAACTTCCTTAACATGTTTAACGGCACGAGCTGGGTGAACCATTGACATTGGATCGCCCGCCTGAGCCGGTGTCCGTGGTGCCAACATTTTATCAGCAGGCAGCATGTGGTTATAGTAAATGAACTGATTGTTACTATCTGCATACGTCAATTCAATTGGCATTGAGTTTAAGAACGCGTTCAGCTGATCAACCGTTAAAAGACCACGGTCAAGTTTAACATACGTATCACCTTCGACGGCATTGACCTTTTTAGCGGCCTGTTCGACCCAGTCATCAGCACCCATATCAACGCCTTCGACAGTCGTATCAATCTTGCTAGAAGCAGTCAAGTCTTCGTCTTCAGCACTAGTTGGTTGAGGTTCGTTTAACATATTAATCACCCTTACAAACTTAACAAACTTATCTAACGTACTGCCAAGAAACTTAACGGTGTTGGCATCCTTCAAGTTGTCGTTTTCATCAAAGGCTTGCTTAACATCTGCCAGCAGAAATTCATTACCGGGCATAACAATGGCGTTAACACCAGGTGATTCCAAAATCTGGCGAAGCATCAACTGGGCCCGCGAAGAACCTTGGTCATAGTATGAAGCACCAACAATCATCACAGGTTTGTCTGAAAATGGATGCACATTGAATGATAACCATTCAATAACACTCTTTAAACTAGCCGTTAGTGTGTGATTATGCTCTGGTGTCGCAATAATAACTCCGTCCGCCTGACTGATTTTTCGAGTTAGGTAGGCAATTGGTTCACTGTCCGTTTGATCATCGCTTTGATTAAACATTGGCACATCATTAATATCTAAAATTTCTAAATCAACCGTGTCGCTGAAATGGTTTGCAATAAACTTCAGCAACATCCGGTTATAAGAATGGTCCGCTACCGAACCGGCAATTCCTACAAGTTTCATTATTTGTCGTCTCCTAATCACTCGCTTGAGTCACATTACTGTTTGTCCCAAGAATAGTCGCTTGCTTCTTGGCGATTGATGCTTGTTGCGTGGTTAAGCTGTTTGGCCAAACCAACAAATGTTTGGAAATCGGCAAACAACCCATCAAGTTTGCTCAACTTTTCTTGGTCTAACAAATTTCCGTCGTCATCGAACGCTTGCAAGGAATGATCCAACAAGAATTCTGAACTTGGCATAATGCGTGCCCGCAATTCTGGTGAGTCCAAAATGATGCGCAAATGTCCTTGGGCCCGTGAAGAACCAAGTGCCCCGTACGAGGAACCGGTAATCATCACTGGTTTGTCCACAAACGGATGAATTCCGTAAGATAACCATTCAAGTGCATTCATTAAAGCTGCTGGAACAGAATGATCGTATTCAGGTGTACTGATAATGACACCATCTGACTGATCAATCTTATCAGCGATGGCTAAGGCTGCATCAGGCACTTTCATGTTGTCTGGTTTATTAAAGACCGGTAAGCCCTTAATTTCTACCACTTCAATGTCGGCCTGATCAGCATAGTGTCGCTTCATAAATTGGAGCAATTCACGGTTTGTTGATTTATCCGAATTGGTTCCAACTAAAGCAATATATTTATTCATGTTGAAGATCCCTTCTATTTCGGTAAACTTAATCGTCATTTGTGCAATATCGTTCATGACGACTGCCAACACTATTGTAAAGAATTTCACACAATCAAGCAACATAATCCGGTGTTAATAAATTTGCTCACATAGTAGATTGTAAAATTAATCCGAACGCTGTTCGGACAAAAAAGATCAGCTTCCTTTAAAATGGTGTTTACCACAAACCCATCTTTTAGGAGCTGATCTTTTGTCTAGTATAACCTATTCCGAACGAATTAAAATCGAAACCTTTTGTGAACTAGGGCTGTCCAATATCCAAATGGGCGTTCGGCTGAACCGATCACCGTCAACAATTTCTTATGAATTATCTTGATGTCAACCTTATCAGGCTGAATTAGCACAAACAGATGCCGAATACAAGCGATCACGATGTGGTCGGAAAACTAAGCTGAGCGATGAGTTAAAGCAAAAAATTCTCAACCATTTACGTCTAAGCTGGTCACCAGGAATGATTGCTCACGAATTTAAACTAGCTACTAAATCTATTTATAATTGGCTAAATCAGGGGAGAATTGGTTTCTCCTTGAATGATCTACCTGAACATGGCGTACGCCAACGGCGTAACGTTGACCAACGATCCAAATATAATCAATCTTTGGGGCGATCAATTGAACAGCGTCCCATGATGATTAATCAACGTAATCGCATCGGCGATTTTGAACTAGATACAGTCGTTGGTCCTCGTGGGCATAGTAAGGCAGTTTTATTAACTTTAATCGATCGCAAATCACGGTTCCTTTGGGCATACCGGTTAAAAGATCGGACGACAGCGACTGTTAATGAAGCACTAACTAAGTTCCTAACCACTTTTAATGGTCCGGTGCACAGCTTTACTGTGGACCGTGGCACTGAGTTTAGTGGGCTAGTATCACTTGAATCACAATATGGTATTAGGACCTATTACTGCCATGCTTATACTCCAGCTGAACGTGGTAGTAATGAACGCTTTAATCGGAATTTACGTTATTTTTATCCTAAAGGGACTCGTTTTGAGCACATTAGTGCTCAAGATTTAACGACGACGTTACTCCAAATTAACCAGCGACCGCTTAAAATACTCGACTGGCAAACACCGTATCAGGTTATGCTGACCAATTTGTCCAAAAATTCGGATTAAATTTGCAATCTACCACATCTCTTGAAAAGCTGACGTTCAACCTTTTAAACAATTAAATAAAAAATAACTACCGTTCCGCCAGTGAGAGACGCCGTTTCATGAGGACCGGATTCAACCCGCCAAACCCGCGGTTTTCATCCTCGATTCTGAGCTGAAGTTCGCATCTCAGAAGTCGTCCCACAACACTACATGGCCAAAATGCAGGCCATAAGTGTTGTCGACACGAAACTATGTCTCTCACTGGCTCCACTCTTTTTGACATGAAAATCACACAGCTATAGCACACCACAACAAGATTCAGCATTGTGAAGCCAAATGCTTATTAATCAAAATAATGAAATTCAGTTGCCTTCAACTTTCTCAGCAACTGAACCTTTGTCATGTGTGGTGCTGGATATAAAAAAATAGTGAAAGCAGTAAACTGCCATCACTAAGTTTTCTTGAAATATGAACAAAATGTCGAAATACAAACAGCTTTATGTTGCCCGTCGTAGTCAAATATTGAGCAACCTACTATTGCCAGTTGTGATAAATCAAATTAGCTGAAGGGCGTCAACAGTGATACCGAGCCGTGAAAGTGTTGTTAATTCGAATGGCTCTGTCGAATTTACAACACGGACGGTCGCGCAGACTCGGGGTCCCACGGGGCTGTGCGACGAGGTGAAAAACTCCGGTTTTCAGGAGGTTTGAACCGGTCCCACGGTGAGCGTGTCACTGTTGGCAACCGTAAGCGGCATCTGGCAGTTACAAAATTGTTTACTCTTTGTCCTTTTTTGTAACATTCAGGTACAATTCTTCCAATTGTTTGTCAGCAACTGGACTTGGGGCTTCGGTCATTGGTTCAGTCGCCTTCGAGTTCTTCGGGAAGGCAATGACTTCACGAATGTTGTCAGAACCTGCCAAAAGTCGTGCAAACCGGTCAAGGCCGATTGCCAGACCACCATGCGGTGGAAAACCGTAATCCAACGCGGTTAGTAAGAAGCCAAACTGAGCATTGGCACGTTCAGGCGTAAATCCTAGCGCCTTCAACATCTTTTCTTGTAATTCACGTGTGTGGATACGGATTGAACCGCCACCAAGTTCCAAACCATTCAAAATGATATCGTAACTTTGAGCATGAGCTTCATAAGGGTTCTCACCTTCATTTAAGAAGTGCTCGTCACCTTCGTTTGGCATGGTGAATGGGTGATGCGCTGGTACCCAACGTTGATCCCCTTCGTCATATTCAAACAACGGCCAGTCGATGATCCAAAGGAAAGCAAACTTCTTAGGGTCGATCATGTCTAATTCTTTAGCAATCGTTACCCGCAAATATGACAAGCTGTCAGCAACGACCTTGCTACGATCAGCGACAAACAGCAACAAGTCACCTTCGTGAGCATCCATCGCAGTCGTGATTTCACTGTACTGGTCGTTAACAAACTTTGCAACAGGACCACTAAATTCATCAGCGCCAACCTTGGCCCAAGCCAAACCTTTGGCACCAAAACGTTTGATGTAATCAGTAAAGGCATCAATTTGCTTACGTGAATAATGATCTGCACCACCAGGTACCGCGATTCCCTTAACCTGGCCGCCATTTTCAACAGCACCACTGAAGACCTTGAAAGAACTGTCCTTCACGATGTCAGAGATGTCCTTTAACTCCATGCCAAACCGCAAATCAGGCTGGTCCGTGCCAAACCGGTCCATAGATTCTTGCCAAGTAATCCGGTCGAATGGCAACTTAACGTCTAAATTCAACGTGTTCTTCATAACGCGGGCAATTAAGCCTTCAGTCATATCCATGATGTCATGCTGGCTCATGAAGCTTGTTTCCATATCGATCTGAGTAAATTCTGGTTGACGGTCACCACGTAAGTCTTCATCCCGGAAACAACGGGCTAGTTGATAGTAACGGTCAAAACCGGCACCCATCAACAGCTGTTTGAACAACTGTGGTGACTGTGGCAATGCGTAAAAGTGACCAGGGTAAATCCGGCTTGGCACAAGATAGTCACGTGCACCTTCTGGCGTTGACTTTGTTAAGTCTGGCGTTTCAATGTCAATGAAGCCATTTTCATCAAAGTAACTGTGAACCGCTTGTGTGATCTTACTCCGCAAAATTAAGCCACGTTGCATTTCGGGCCGACGCAAATCAAGGTAACGATACTTCAGCTTTAAATCTTCGGAAGCTTCAACACCATCCGCAATATCAAAGGGTGGCACCTTGGATTTGTTCAAGATAGTTGCATCGCTAACTTCAATTTCAACTTTCCCAGTCTTCATGTCTGGGTTAACTTCTTTGGCACTGCGAGCCTTAACAACCCCGCTGACCTTAATGACATATTCACTACGCATCTGTTCCGCTAAATTCAAAGCGGATTCGCTGTTTGCGGCACTGAATACTAACTGAACTAGTCCTTCACGGTCACGTAAGTCGATAAAAATCAGCTTACCTAAATCACGCCGTTTTTGAACCCACCCAAACAGGGTAACCTGCTGGCCTTCATAACTTTCGTCAATTAAACCTGCGTATTGCGTTCGTTCCATATTCTCTCGCTCTCCTTCTATTAGCTCGACTTCTCTCGAGCTTTGGCACCACTCTATTCTTCTGAATACTTGTCATATACGCTGGCGAAGTCTTGATAAATGGCGTCCATTGGTAACGTTGTTTCTTCACCTGTTCGCATACTCTTGAAATGAACCGTTTGGCTTTCCAATTCCTGGGCACCAACCGTAATGGTAAATTCTGCTTGACGACGATCGGCGGTTTTGAACTGCGCCTTTGGTTTGCGATTCAAATAATCACGATCAGCGCTGAAGCCTGCCTGCCGAATTGCTTGAACCAGCTTTAACGTTTCAACATTAGTTTCCTCACCAATACCAACAACGTAAGCATTTAGTGGATTGTTGATTGGCGCCGTAACGTCTAAATTGTCCAATAAGAGCAACAACCGTTCCATGCCGATGCCGAAACCAAATCCGGGGGTTTCTGGTCCGCCGAGTTCCTCGACTAACCCGTTATAACGACCACCACCACAAATGGTCATCCAACCATGACCGAGCGCAGGCGAATTTGTTTCAATTTCAAAGATGGTGTGGTTGTAATAATCAAGTCCGCGAACCATCGTTGGGTCAATTTCAAACGGAATTTTTAATGCTTCAAGCATTTCCTTAACTGTATCCAAATGCTTTTGTGCATCCGGTGTCATGAAATCGAGAATCGACGGTGCATTAGCAACGATTTCCTTATCCTTTTTATCTTTACTATCAAGCACTCGCAACGGATTCTTGTGCAAACGTGACTGAGAATCTTCACTGAGGTCGTTGAAATGAGGTTCAAGGTAATCAACTAATGCCTGATGGTACGCTTCGCGGGTTTCTTTATCGCCCAAGGAGTTCACGGCCAGTTTTAGATTCGTCAAACCGAGATGATTAAAGAAATCCATTGCCATTGCCATGATTTCAACATCAACTGCCGGTGAATCGCTACCAAATGATTCAACCCCAATTTGATGGAACTCACGGCTACGACCCGTTTGGGGACGTTCATAACGGAACATTGGTCCCATGTAGAAAACTTTGTATGGCTTTTCTTGTTCGGGTGCGTAAAGTTTATTTTCAACGTAGGCCCGAACGACGCCGGCCGTTCCCTCTGGCCGCAACGCAATGTGGCGATCACCTTTATCATGGAAATCATACATTTCCTTTGTGACAACATCACTGGTATCACCAGCTGATCGTGAAAACACCTCAAAGTTTTCAAACATTGGCGTGCGAATTTCATGAAATTGATAATCGTTAAATAATAGTCGTGCTGTATCTTCTACATAACTCCATTTTTCCGACATTCCCGGTAAAATATCGGCCGTGCCTTTTGGTCGTTGATATTTCATGTGTTTGCCTCCAGTGCAATTTAATATAAACCATTTATCAGAGCATAAAAAAACGCCCCTGAATGTTCATCATCAAGGGCGCTTTACGCACGGTACCACCTTTTATAAGTTCTCATGGTAACGTCTGCTGCGACGGGATTTTCATCCACCTAAAAAGTGTCTTCGCAACATTGACCGGACAAGTTTCCACCAACCACTTGCTCTCTGAGTGGGTCGCCGTTGCTAGTAATCTTTCATTAACGGTTTTAATATTATTTCTACGTGTTTAAAAATTAGTTTAGTTTTGCCCTTCTGTCAAGTCGAATCACGTTTTTTCCCGCCTTTCTGGCGTGAGTTTGCTATAATTGATGTACTTTATTGTACAAGGATTGAGATAATGAAATTTTTGAAACAACGATGGTTCCAATTACTGCTAACAATTGCTGTAACAGTAACGCTCGGTGTCTTACTTGTACTTCTGACGCGTGAAGAAACGGTGACGGTGAGCATTAATCAATTGAATGTGCGCTCTGGACCAAACGTCAATTATAAAACGGTTCATAAGGCCAAACTAAACTCGCGATTGGTTAAGATTGGCGAAAAGAATCTGTGGTACCACGTTCGCTACGATGATCGTCATACAGGTTGGGTGGCAAGTTGGCTCGTTAACCGCAGAACGAATTTGAAAGAGGCCACTAACCTGTCTGAAGCCACCATCGTGATTGATCCTGGCCACGGGGGTAACGATTCTGGCGCACTTCATACATTAGATGCGACGTCGTCAAAGTATATGGAAAAAACGTACACGCTAAAGGTCGCTCAAGAAGTGGCAGCTGATTTACGACGTCACGGCGCTCACGTCATTATGACACGTGACAGTGACAAGTATGTCGGGTTGGCACCACGGCCGGCCATTGCTAACGAGGTAAAAGCTGACGCCTTTATCAGCATTCATTTCGATTCATCACCAGAAGAAAATCAATCATCAGGATTGACAACCTATTATTATCACAAAAACATTTCAATGAAACTGGCGAAGGCGTTGAATAGCCAAATGAATCATTACCCAATGTCAAATAAGGGCATTGAGTTCGGCAACTTTGAAGTGATTCGTGACAACCAACGACCAGCCGTTTTGCTAGAAATGGGTTACATCAATGACCGTGACGACTTTAAGACAATTTCCGGTGTCACGTATCCTTATCGGGTTGCCCACTCTATCACCAAGGGGCTCACCGATTATTTCAGCGATGCTAATTAATCTTTTTGAATGAGTTACACATTTTACTATTTAAGAAAGGATGAGTACGATGAGAAAAAAGACATGGTTTGAGCAACTACCAGTTCATCAGATCAATCAGGTGACCGCCGTTCACGGTGGTGATGTGAACGAGGCCTACCGCCTTGACACGAGTGATGGCATTCAATTTTTGAAGGTTCAGCCTAACCATCCCCAAGCCTTTTTCCAGCATGAAATTGATGGGCTGACCCTATTAGGCCAAGCTGCGACTGTCCCACAAGTATTGGCGACTGGAGAAATCGACGGCGACGCTTTTCTTCTACTTAGTTGGATCAACGAAGGCACCACAGGTAATCAACGAGCGGTTGGCGAAGCACTGGCCAAGGTTCACCAGCTAGTCAGCCCTAATCAGCAATATGGTTTTGATCATGATTTTCTCATCGGCAAAATTCCTAAGCATAATCAATGGCAAGCAGACTGGGGCACCTTTTTCACGACACAACGTTTGGACGCTGTCGTGGATTTAGCCAAGGTCAATCATTATTGGAATCCAAGTCGGGAAGCCCATTATCAAAAAGCACGCCAAGTCTTTCTGGACTTATATTCTGACTATCAACCATTACCATCTTTATTACACGGAGATTTTTGGTCAGGCAACTTCATGTTTGACGACAACGGTGGTGCCGTCTTAATTGATCCAGATGTTTACTACGGTGACCGCGAATTTGATATTGGTGTCACTACTGTCTTTGGCGGGTTCAACGAAGATTTCTACAATGGCTATCAAAGTGTCTTTCCCTTTGCTAAGGGGTTTGATCAACGATTGCCATTCTACCGTCTTTACTATCTTTTAGTGCATCTAAACTTATTTGGCCTCACCTATGCAAGTGCGGTCGATCAAATACTCGATAATTATTAATCAGGTAGATTGCAAATTTAATCCGAATTTTTGGACAAATTGGTCAGCATAACCTGATACGGTGTTTTCCAGTCAAGTATTTTAAGCGGTCTCTGGTTAATTTGGAGTAACGTCGTCGTTAAATCTTGAGCACTAATGTGCTCAAAACGAGTCCCCTTAGGATAAAAATAACGTAAATTCCGATTAAAGCGTTCATTACTACCACGTTCAGCTGGCGTATAAGCATGACAGTAATAGGTCTTAAGGTAGATTGCAAATTTAATCCGAATTTTTGGACAAATTTGTCAGCATAACCTGATACGGTGTTTGCCAGTCGAGTATTTTAAGCGGTCGCTGGTTAATTTGGAGTAACGTCGTCGTTAAATCTTGAGCACTAATGTGTTCAAAACGAGTCCCTTTAGGATAAAAATAACGTAAATTCCGATTAAAGCGTTCATTACTACCACGTTCAGCTGGCGTATAAGCATGGCAGTAATAGGTCTTAATACCATATTGTGATTCAAGTGATACTAGCCCACTAAACTCAGTGCCACGGTCCACAGTAAAGCTGTGCACCGGACCATTAAAAGTGGTTAGGAACTTAGTTAGTGCTTCATTAACAGTCACTGTCGTCCGATCTTTTAACCGGTATGCCCAAAGGAACCGTGATTTTCGATCGATTAAAGTTAATAAAACTGCCTTACTATGCCCACGAGGACCAACGACTGTATCTAGTTCAAAATCGCCGATGCGATTACGTTGATTAATCATCATGGGACGCTGTTCAATTGATCGCCCCAAAGATTGATTATATTTGGATCGTTGGTCAACGTTACGCCGTTGGCGTACGCCATGTTCAGGTAGATCATTCAAGGAGAAATCAATTCTCTCCTGATTTAGCCAATTATAAATAGATTTAGTAGCTAGTTTAAATTCGTGAGCAATCATTCCTGGTGACCAGCTTAGACGTAAATGGTTGAGAATTTTTTGCTTTAACTCATCGCTCAGCTTAGTTTTCCGACCACATCGTGATCGCTTGTATTCGGCATCTGTTTGTGCTAATTCAGCCTGATAAGGTTGACATCGAGATAATTCATAAGAAATTGTTGACGGTGATCGGTTCAGCCGAACGCCCATTTGGATATTGGACAGCCCTAGTTCACAAAAGGTTTCGATTTTAATTCGTTCGGAATAGGTTATACTAGACAAAAGATCAGCTCCTAAAAGATGGGTTTGTGGTAAACACCATTTTAAAGGAAGCTGATCTTTTTTGTCCGAACAGCGTTCGGATTAATTTTACAATCTACCTTAATACCATATTGTGATTCAAATGATACTAGCCCACTAAACTCAGTACCACGGTCCACAGTAAAACTGTGCACCGGTCCATTAAAAGTTGTTAGGAACTTAGTCAGTGCTTCATTAACACTCGCTGTCGTTCGGTCCTTTAACCGATATGCCCAAAGGAACCGTGATTTGCGATCGATTAAAGTTAATAAAACTGCCTTACTATGCCCACGAGGGCCAACGACGGTATCTAGTTCAAAATCACCGATGCGATTACGTTGATTAATCATCATGGGACGCTGTTCAATCGATCGCCCCAAAGATTGATTATATTTGGATCGTTGGTCAACGTTACGCCGTTGGCGTACGCCATGTTCAGGTAGATCATTCAAGGAGAAACCAATTCTCCCCTGATTTAGCCAATTATAAATAGATTTAGTCGCTAGTTTAAATTCGTGAGCAATCATTCCTGGTGACCAGCTTAGATGTAAATGGTTGAGAATTGTTTGCTTTAACTCATCGCTCAGCTTAGTTTTCCGACCACATCGTGATCGCTTGTATTCGGCATCTGTTTGTGCTAATTCAGCCTGATAAGGTTGACATCGAGATAATTCATAAGAAATTGTTGACGGTGATCGGTTCAGCCGAACGCCCATTTGGATATTGGACAGCCCTAGTTCACAAAAGGTTTCGATTTTAATTCGTTCGGAATAGGTTATACTAGACAAAAGATCAGCTCCTAAAAGATGGGTTTGTTGTAAACACCATTTTAAAGGAAGCTGATCTTTTTTGTCCGAACAGCGTTCGGATTAATTTTACAATCTACTATATGAAACCAATTTAGCCGTGAGCAGAAATGTCATCACGGTTTTTGTTTGCCCTGAAATACTCAGGTGAACTAAAAAGACGATCAGCGCAATAAATCCGCTAATCGCCTCAAACTATTATTGATGATTTCTTTCATACATCAAGGTTACGGGGCCGTCGTTAACCAAACTCACTTGCATATCAGCACCAAATTTACCCGTTTCAACCGGCACTTGCACCGCAAGCTGTTCGTTAAAGTACTGCCATAATGGCTCTGCCATAGATGGTTGACCAGCATTAGAGAATCCTGGTCGATTACCCTTTGCTAAATCAGCGTACAACGTAAACTGAGAAACGGACAAAATCTGCCCGGCAACATCCTGAATGTTTAAATTCATCTTGTCATTGTCATCACTGAAAATACGGCAATTTAAAATTTTGTGAGCAAGGTAATCCGCTTCAGCCTGTGTATCCGTTGGTGCAATGCCAACCAGTAGTAACAATCCATGGTTTATTTGCCCAACGGTCACCTGATTAATGTCTACCCTAGCCTGACTTACTCGTTGCAACAGAACACGCATTATCTATATCCTCCCAAAATCGGACTACGAAACAACCAAAATCCGATTAGTGTGTTGCCCGAAGCACTTCGTACACATCTGGGACGTTCTTTACGTTGTCCATAATATGGTTAAGAACCTCCAGATTGCGGACACCAACCGTCGCAGAAATGACGACCATCTTATTATGGTCCACTTTACCGGTCACAGAAGTCAAGAACTTAGTCGTGTTGTTGATCATCCGTAGAACATCATTCAATAAACCATTCCGATTATAACCGCGGATTTCAATATCAGCGTTGTAGTTAGTCCGGTTATTTTCCGGATCATCCCATTCGACGTCCACAATTCGCTCACCGTGCTCTTCTGCCGATTTAACGTTAGGGCAATCAGCTCTATGGACAGAAACGCCACGACCCTTCGTGATGTAACCGACAATCGCATCACCTGGAATTGGTGAACAACAGTGGCTCAAGCGAACAAGAAGATTGTCAACGCCTTCGATGATGACCCCATCAGAGGACGATTGTTTGGCATCAGCTTTAGCAGTGGTTTCCTGCGTTTCTTCGCTCTTTTCACTGCTATCGGTAAGAATTTCCCGTTCCGTCTCAGCTTGTTTGTCAGCAGCAATTTTGGCCCGCTCGTCCGAAGTCAAACGATTTGCGACGCCGCGCGGAGCAGCATCCCCAAAACCAATGGCAGATAACAGATCATCTGCTGAACGATAATGCATCCGTTCTGCTACATTCTCCAGTTTGGCATCTGTCATGATCTCTTTAGGATCAAAATTGAGCTCACGCAATTCGTGCGTAATCATGTCGCGACCAGCATCAATATTTTCTTCACGATCCATTTTACGGAAATACTGTTTGATCTTATTACGTGCGCGTCTTGTGTGGACTAGGTTAACCCAGTCACGACTTGGACCGCTGGAATTCTGTGACGTCATGATATCAACAATGTCACCCGTTTTAATTTCAGAATCCAGCGGCACAATCTTACCGTTGACTTTTGCCCCGGTCGTATGATTACCGACCTGCGTATGGATAATGTAAGCCATGTCTAACGGTCCGGCACCTTTTGGCAATTCTAGTACATCACCCTTAGGTGTGAACGCGTAAACGGAATCCGTGAACAAGTCACCCTTCACGCCTTCCATAAAGTCATCAGCATTGGTGGCGTTGTTCTGTAGTTCAATAATTTGCTTAAACCAATTTAGCCGATCGCCGTTACTGGTTTCCTGAACTTCATCCGTTTGCCCTTCTTTATAAGCCCAATGCGCGGCAACCCCAAATTCGGCCACCCGATGCATTTCTTCCGTCCGAATCTGTACTTCCAATGGCTTGCCTTCAGGGCCGATAACGGTCGTGTGAAGGGATTGATACATATTTGCCTTAGGCATCGCAATGTAATCCTTAAACCGCCCTGGCATTGGCGTCCAGTGCGTGTGAATTGCACCTAAAACCGCATAACAATCACGAATTGATTGAACAATAACCCGAATGGCCAACAAATCATAAATCTGATCAAACTGTTTATGCTTGTCGACCATCTTGCGGTAAACGGAATAAATATGCTTTGGCCGACCATAAACTTCCGTTTTGATGTGTAAGTCGCTAATGGCATCTTTAAGTTCGCCAATCGCTTCATTGATAATCTCAATTCGCTGATTCCGTTTGGAATTCATCAAGTGAACAATCCGATAATATTGTTCTGGATTGAGGTAACGCAGGCTTAAGTCTTCGAGTTCCCACTTAATGGTGCTGATCCCTAACCGATCAGCCAATGGTGCATAAATTTCCAGCGTTTCGTTCGCAATTCTGCGCTGTTTATCTGGGCGCAAATGCTGTAAGGTCCGCATATTGTGTAATCGATCCGCCAACTTCACAATGATGACGCGAATATCATGTGACATCGCGAGTAGTAATTTACGGTGATTTTCTGCTAATTGTTCTTTGTTGGAGCGATATTTAATCTTACCAATTTTAGTGACGCCATCGACGATTTCAGCAACATCATTGCCAAATTCATTACGCAAGTCATCAAGTGTTGCAACCGTATCCTCAACCACGTCGTGAAGAAAACCGGCTTCGACCGTTTCTGGATCCATTCGCAGATCAGCTAAAATTGCCGCTACCTGAATTGGATGCATAATATACGGCTCACCAGACTGCCGTTTTTGTTCAGCGTGAACTCTAGCCGCAAACTCATACGCTTCCCGCACTTGGGCCACGTGCTCTGTATTCATGTAAGAACTGACCTGAGCCATAACTTCATCAGCTGTCCAAATATGTTCTTTTGACATTATTTCACCCCAAATGCATTTATTGTTGTCCTAATTTTACCCGAAAAGGTAAATTAAACAATGCCTACGCTTAAATCTAACGCTTACAGTAAGCCATTGATAGCAAAAATGCCAGTCCTAGGTAATCACCTAACACTGGCAGCAACATAATCTAAGTCATTAACGACCAACCGCTAATTTACCGGCAGCAACTGTCTTCGCTTGATGCGCAGGAGCCGAAAGCGAACGGTGGTCAGTGGTAAAACCCGTGTGGAAACCACTCACAAAATAGCTAACACACGCATACCCAATTGCAAGGTAATAGGCGTATTCATGTGCATTGTCTTTCAAGAAATATGTGAACAGCGCAAACAACACTGGGAAAATCAAAACACGCCAACTGTCATGCTGCGACCGACCAATTTGCCAGCCACTTACCAGCGCATATACACCATTAATACCAAGTAACACCCACATTACTTTATGGTAAACGGTCATGCTACTGGCATTAGCCAGCCATGGTAACAAACCGCCAAAAAATAAACCGAGTAACCAATACTGCCAACCACTATGTGCCCTCAGACCTGTCATTGAATCGCCACGCTTTTCATCAAATTTTAATTTATGTTGAACATTATAGCCAATTTACCGAACAGCGTCACGATTAATTTTCATTAATTTACATTTTTTGAATCTTTTTGCAGCTCAACGGCATAAGATAGCGCACTCAAAAAGTACAATGGCGCCGTTTCGGTTCGTAAAATTCGCGGTCCCAATCCCGCGGCCACATAACCATTTGTGGTCAGGTCATCAACTTCTTGAACCGTCAGTCCGCCTTCCGGTCCGAAAATGACATTGATTGTCTGACCAATCCGCATTTTTTCAAATGTCTGAACTAAATGACCGGTCTCTTGTTTTTTGGCCGACTCTTCCCAAGCTACCAGATTAAAGTCGGCGGGCATTGTTGCCGCTTCCTTTAAAGAACTCGCGTATTTCAATTGAGGAATCGCAAGACGGTGTGATTGCTGAGCAGCATTAGTTGCGATCACCTGTAATCGTGACAACTTTTTAGCAGCCTTTTGCTTCCATGAAGCGACTGACCATTGTGTAGGTACAAAAACAATTTCATGAACGCCCAATTCGGTGGCCTTTTGCGTAATTAATTCGGCTTTATCGCCCTTGGGAACCCCACAAATAATGCGGGCGTGCACTGGTAATTCCACATCAACGGTTTGCTTGCGTTCCACATGCATCGTCGCGCTTCGCTGATCACTATCCAGCTTAACTAGTCGTGCAACCAATAATTCGTGTAACGGTGTGACAAACTCAGCTTCAGTGCCTTCTGTGGCACGCAGTACCTGAACAAAATGTTTGTATGTCGCCGCGTCTAACTGGAATTCTGTTGTTTGTTGCCAGTCATGCGGCAAAAAATAGTGTTGCATCAGTCGTTTGCCTCCGGCTTTTTAGCGATAATGCCATACCAGTCACCACGCCGCAAGGTTTCGACAACTTGATAACCAGCTTCCCTCAGTTTGCCAACGACCAACGGATATTTATCCGCAATAATGCCGCTCGTTAAAAACAGACCACCCTTTGGCAACAACGGCCACGTTTGCGGAATCAATGGCACAATAATATCGGCTAAAATATTGGCAACAATGATGTCGGCTGTTTGTGTAACGCCCTTTAGTAGGTCATTGGCACTCACATGGACATCCTTAGCAACTGGGTTGAGATCTAAGTTGCTTTTAGCCGAGTCTACAGCAATTTGATCAACGTCATACGCAAAAACTTCACCAGCGCCAAGCTGTTTTGCTGCAATAGATAACACACCAGATCCTGTACCAACGTCCAGTACCGTTTCACCGCCACGAATGGTTAATTCCAATGCCTGTAACATCAATGCCGTCGTTGGATGAGTACCAGTACCAAACGCCATGCCAGGATCGAGAATTAACGTTTTTTCGTTTTTGTCGGCCGTCTGATAATGCTCCCAACTGGGAACAACCGTCAAATAACGCGTAACACGTACTGGATGATAATATTTTTTCCAAACGTTCGCCCAGTCGGCTTCTGCAACTGGTTTTTGCAACACGGTTGCCGGTCCGGCATCCAAGCCAAAACTATCCAGCTCGTTAATCCGTTGTTCAATTGTCGGAATAATCGTTGAGAGTTCAATGGTCTCAGAATAATAAGCGGTCACCACAGCACCATGAGTCAAATGTGGTAAATCTCGCTTATCCAGTAGTTCACCAGGAAATTCTGGTTGCAATGCAGCAAAATCCGCTGCGTCATCAATTTTAGTACCAGATGCACCAGCATCCATTAAAATGTTGCTCACAGCCTCTACCGCTTCATTAGTCGTTGTTACGCTTACTTCTGTCCACTGCACCTTAGTTTTCTTCCTTTCACTTTTAAAAATTAATTAGGCTTTTTCACTGCCGTTAAACGGTCCGGTAACAACCACCTTACCGACCATCTTGTTGGCTTCAACTAATTGATGTGCAGCCCGCAAATTGTCAGCGTTGATGCCTGAATCAATCGTCGTGGTTAACGTCGTGTGCAAGATTTGTTGATCTGCTAACTCGGCGATTTTTGCTAACAATTGACCTTGGGAGTTGAGATCGACACCATAATCACTTTTTGCAAACATATATTCCCAATCAAAACTAGCAGCCTTATTCTTCAATAGTCCCATTGGCAGCGGCTCGCGATTCTCGACGATGGATGCCACATGACCAAACGGCTTGATTAATTTTGCCGCTGTTTCAAAATACTGATCGGTTGAGTGCAGAATTAAGATACCATCAAAGAAATTGATTCCCGCTTCGGCCACTTGAGGCGCCAGGGCTTCACGATGGTTAAAAATGTGAGTAACGCCCATTTTTTTGACCCAATCACGAGTTTCTGGACGTGACGCTGTTGCTGAAACGGTCAATCCTGCCCACTTAGCCAGTTGAATAGCGACAGATCCTACGCCACCAGCACCATTAATAATTAACAGTTGTTGACCGACGTTGGCATCAGCAGCCATTTTAAAACCCATTTTAGTGAAGAGCACCTCGCCAGCTGTCAATGACGTTAGTGGCAACGCTGCGGCCTCCGCATCCGTTAAGTGTTCAGGGGCATGTGCAATCAAACGGGCGTCAACTGCCTGTTCTTCAGCATTGGCACCATCACGGGCAGTACTACCCGCATAGAATACACGATCACCAATCTTAAAATGATCAACAGCACTGCCAATTTCAGCAATCTGTCCCACTGCGTCATAACCAAGAATTGTGCCTACAGTCTGGCTTGTTAGTGCTTGTCGTAACTTGGTATCGACAGGATTAACTGATACTGCCGTAATCTTAACGCGAACGTCATGCTCTCCAACATTGGGCGTTGGCCGAGTGCCATCGATCATCGCAGCCCGTTCATCGATACTTTGTGTGCCAAATGATTCAATTACCTTCATTGATCTTGACCTCCAACCTTTTTCTGAACTCTATTGTCCCAAAAATTAACTAAAAATACCATCACTGAGCTTGTACCGTCAGTTTATCATTTCTATAACCAACTATTGAAACCACTAGATTAACAACCTATTACACCCGTCGTACCTATTGGATACAGTGTGCCGATTTTCAGCCCTTGAAGCAAAAAAATCTCCCTGCGCCGAATTAATCTACTACTCGACACAAAGAGATATTAATCAGTTATTATCAGTGGCTTAAAACACCGAAGGCGCTCACACCGTGAGTTCATTCACCAACGTGTTCTTCACGTTCAGCCGCTTTCCGAACTTTTGCATATCGTTCCCGTCCATCATCTGTCAAGATATGGCTGGCCAAGTATTTCAATAACTCATTTTCATCTTGAAATACCCGTGGATTATGTTGTCCGTGAAGACGAAGATCAATTTCGTCAATTTTTAACCGCCCAGTCCAACTATGACTGTACTTTGCAATCAAACGGTTATTGAGCTTCTTCTTACCAAAGCGGAGGACGTACACGTGTTGTGGCACCATCATCGGCCGAATGTACGTCTTCTCATATTTAAACTGACTTGCTTTCAAAAACGTTTTGGTCCGTGCTAACACACGCTCACCTCCAATTTGTCTTTCTTATTTTGCTCATTAATTCACCAATAGTCAATGTCAAATGAACAATTATTTCGTTTTATGGCTTTCTTCTTCGTCAGTCTGAAGGACAGCCATAAATGCTTCTTGTGGCACATCGACGATTCCGACGGCCTTCATCCGTTTCTTACCGGCTTTTTGCTTTTCAAGTAGCTTCATCCGACGCGTGCGGTCACCACCATACAGGTGAGCCGTTACATCCTTCCGATAAGCCTTGATATCAGATCGTGCCACTACCTTGGCGCCAATGGCCGCCTGAACCGGGATTTCAAAGTTCTGACGAGGAATAATCGTTTTCAAACGACCAACGATGGTTCGACCACGATTGGCTGCAAATTCACGCGCAACAATAAAGCTCAGCGCATCAACTTTATCCCCGTTCAGTAAAATATCAATCTTAACAAGATCACCTGGGCGGTATTCATCCAACTCATAATCTAAGGATGCATAACCACGGGTGCTACTTTTAAGGCGGTCAAAAAAGTCAAAGATGATTTCAGATAATGGCATGTAGTATATCACGTTTACCCGGTGATCATCAAGATATGCCATCGTATCAAAGTCACCGCGTTTGCGTTGGCATAATTCCATCACTGCGCCAACATAATCGTTTGGCACCATGATGGTTGCCTTAACGTAAGGCTCATTGATCGTTTTAATGTTGGAAGGATCCGGCATTTCAGACGGGTTTTCCACAATGACTTGAGAACCATCTGTCATATCCACATGGTACGTAACAGAAGGTGCCGTGGTAATTAAATCCAGATCAAACTCACGTTCCAACCGTTCCTGAACCACGTCCATATGCAACATTCCTAGGAATCCACAACGAAAGCCTGAGCCCAATGCCTGCGATTTTTCCGGTTCGAAGACTAATGCCGCATCGTTAAGCTGTAACTTCTCCAAAGCGTCACGCAAATCGTTGTACTTACCATTATCAGTTGGATATAGCCCTGCGTAGACCATTGGATTCATTTTACGATAACCCGGCAAGGCCTTTTCAGTGGGATTAACCGCGTCTGTGACCGTATCACCCACTCGCGTATCCGCAATGTCCTTAATGGATGCGGTGATGTAGCCAACATCTCCGGCCATCAACACATCACGTTTGATTGGCTTAGGTGAGTTAACACCAACTTCAGTCACTTCATACTCTGTTCCCGAATTCATCAAACGAATGTGGTCGCCAGGCTTAACTGTTCCCTCCATAATTCGAAGGCTCAAAACAACACCACGGTAATCATCATAGATTGAATCAAAAATCAACGCTTTTAATGGCTTGTCCAAATCACCTGTCGGCGCAGGCACCTGGTGCACGATTTGCTCAAGAATATCAGTTATCCCAATCCCGCTTTTGGCACTAGCTAAAACGGCGTTAGATGCATCAATGCCAATGTCTTCTTCAATTTCTTGACGAACAACTTCTGGCTGAGCCGATGGCAGATCAATTTTGTTAATAACCGGCAGAATCTCTAGATCATTATCTAACGCTAAATACGTATTCGCTAATGTCTGAGCTTCTACACCCTGAGCAGCATCTACCACCAATAAGGCCCCTTCACACGCCGCTAATGAGCGTGAGACTTCATAAGAAAAGTCCACGTGTCCAGGTGTATCAATTAGGTGAAAGATATAGGTTTCCCCATCCTTCGCGTGATAGTGTAGCTCCACTGCATTTAATTTGATCGTAATCCCACGTTCACGTTCCAGCGGCATGTCATCCAGCACTTGATTCTGCATTTCCCGTTTGGACACAGTATCGGTCAGCTCTAGAATGCGATCAGCCAAGGTTGATTTACCGTGATCGATATGGGCAACAATCGAAAAATTTCGAATATGTCGCTGTCGTTCCTGCATTTCCGTTAGATCCATGCACATTTCCTCCCTGTGACTCACGAAGCTAATCTTCGGTATTGTCACACATTACCTTTTGATAACGTTGAATTCTAAACACTTATTATACCAATGATCTTGGCCTGCGACAATTTATATCAAACAAATGGTCGCCTAAAGTTTCCACTAGTGCTCAAACAATCGGCAGGCTTCAATTCGCTAGTATAAAGATAAAGACGTACTCTGCAGTTATTTTACCGCAGAATACGCCTTGTCATTCATTTCCATTCAACTGCTTATTAACGTCGGCCAAATAGACCGCCATGACCAGTTGGGACATCTTCACCGCTAGCCTTGGCAAAAGCTTTAAGTGCATCCTTTTGAGCCTTATTAAGACCCTTAGGTGTTTGAACCGTTACTGTAACGCGTTCATCACCATTACCATTGCCGCGCAAATGAGGTGCACCCTTGCCGCGCAACCTAAAATTAGTACCAGTCTGCGTACCAGCTGGAATCTTCAAGTTAACGTTACCATGTACGGTTTTCACTTCAATTTCGTCACCTAACGCCGCTTGAGCAAACGTCAACGGTTGACTGAAGTAAATATCGGCGCCATCACGCTGAAAATCTTTACTTGGTTGAACCGTAAAGACAATGTATAAGTCTCCGTAAGGACCGCCATTTGTTCCGGCTTCACCTTGACCTTGTAAGCGCATTTGTTGACCATCGTCGACACCTGCAGGAACAGTGACTTCGATTTCGTGGTTTTCAGTATTGTGACCTGTCCCGTGACAGGTTGGGCACTTTTCTTTAATCTCTTTACCAGTACCGCCACAAACGTCACAAACTTGTTGTGAACGCATCTGACCCAGTGGTGTATTGCGCACTGTTTCAACGTAGCCAGTGCCACCACATTTATGACACGTTACCGGAGAGGTACCAGGCTTAGCCCCGTTACCGCCACAAGTGTGGCAAACTTCTTCACGGTCATATTTAATTGTCGTTTTTTTACCGAAAATGGCTTCTTCGAACTTTAAGCTCATCGAGTACTGTAAGTCCTGACCAGGTTGCGGTGCGCTTGGATTGCGGCGAGATGCACCACCGCCCCCAAACATTTGACTAAAGATATCGTCAAAACCGCCAAAGCTTTGACCACCACTAAAGCCACCAAAGCCCTGACCTCCGAAACCACCTTGGCCACCGCCGAACTGCTGCCCAGTATCACCATATTGGTCATATTGTTGGCGCTTTTGCGGATCGCCAATCTTTTCGTAAGCATCAGCAACTTCCTTAAACTTTTCCTCAGCATCTGGGGCTTTATTCAAGTCCGGGTGATACTTTTTGGAAAGTTTACGAAACGCCTTTTTAATCTCATCCTGAGACGCATCCCGACCCACGCCGAGCACGTCATACGGGTCTCTTCCTTGAGACATGTGTGAACCCCCAATTAAAGCTTGTCATGTCGATAACCTAGTACCGAATACCATGAGCTTCTGCCTTTTGTTTAGTATTGCGTAAGTTTACCACAGAAATGGTCTTCACATACACAAAGAGTCAAAGATGCGCATGCGCCTTTGACTCTTGTATCGCTATTTCTTATGCGAAAGACTACTTCTTGTCGTCAGGGTTAACCTCTTTAAAGTCGCCATCAACCGTCTTGCCATCGCCGTCAGCAGAACCTGCTTGACTATCATCCTGACCAGCAGCTGAACCATCAGCAGCTTGTCCGGAGCTAGCATTTTGTTGATACAACTTAACCGTAAGGTCTTGAACGATCTTGTTCAATTCATCCTTCTTGGTCTTCATTTCTTCAACGTTGTTGTCAGATTGAGCCTTCTTCAATGCATCGCGTGCATCGGTTGCCTTCTTAACTTCGTCATCAGAAACTTTGCCCTTAAGTTCTTCCAAAGTCTTGTCAACTTGGAACAATAATTGGTCGACTTCGTTCTTAAGGTCAGCATCTTCCTTGCGCTTCTTGTCCGCGTCAGCGTTTTCTTCGGCTTCTTTCTTCATCCGTTCGATTTCGTCGTCAGACAAACCGGAGTTACTCTTAATGGTAATCTTTTGTTCCTTGTTCGTTCCCATATCCTTAGCGGAAACGTTAACGATCCCGTTCTTATCAATGTCAAACGTAACTTGAATTTGTGGGACACCACGAGGTGCAGCAGGAATATCACTTAATTGGAAGTTACCCAATGTCTTGTTATCAGCTGCCATTGGTCGTTCACCTTGGAGCACGTGAATATCAACAGCCGGTTGGTTATCGGCAGCAGTTGAGAATGTTTGACTCTTAGATGTTGGAATCGTTGTGTTACGATCAATCAACTTCGTGAAGACACCACCCATGGTTTCGATACCAAGTGACAATGGCGTAACATCAAGCAAAACAACATCCTTCACATCACCAGTAATAACACCACCTTGAACAGCGGCACCAAGAGCAACGGCTTCATCAGGGTTGATGGAGTGGTTAGGTTCCTTGCCGGCCATGTCCTTAACAGCTTCTTGAACAGCTGGAATCCGAGTAGAACCACCGTTTAAGATAACTTCGTCAATGTCGTCCATTGACAAGTCTGCATCACGCAAAGCGTTTTGAACAGGTGTCTTAGTCCGTTCGATTAAGTCAGCCGTCATTTGGTTGAATTGAGCACGTGACAATGTTTCTTCCAAATGTAATGGGCCGTTATCACCACTGGAAATAAATGGCAAACTAATTTGCGCTTCATTAACACCTGACAGGTCCTTCTTGGCCTTTTCAGCAGCATCCTTCAACCGTTGCATAGCCATGGTGTCTTTGGATAAGTCCACACCATTGGTCTTCTTGAAGCCATCAACTAACCAGTCAATGATCTTTTGGTCAAAGTCGTCACCACCAAGATGCGTGTCACCATTCGTTGACAGGACATCAAATACACCGTCACCTAATTCAAGAATAGAAACATCAAATGTCCCACCACCAAGGTCGTAGACTAAGATTTTTTCATCTTTGTCTTTTTTGTCCAAACCATAAGCTAAAGCAGAAGCCGTTGGTTCGTTAATGATTCGTTCAACATTTAAACCAGCAATTTTACCAGCATCTTTGGTAGCTTGGCGTTGAGCATCGTTGAAGTATGCAGGAACAGTAATAACCGCTTGTTCAACCTTTTCACCAAGGTAATCTTCAGCAAAACCCTTGATATACTGTAAGATCATTGCTGAAATTTCTTGAGGCGTATATTTCTTACCTTCAATATCAACCGTGTAGCCTGCTTCACCCATGTGACGCTTGATTGAACGAACGGTGTTAGGGTTAGTGATTGCTTGCCGTTTGGCAACTTCCCCGACCTGTGTTTCACCATTCTTGAATGAGACAACGGATGGCGTTGTCCGGTTACCTTCTGGATTAGCGATAATCTTTGGTTGACTGCCTTCAAGAACAGCAACCGCTGAGTTCGTAGTACCTAAGTCAATTCCAATAATTTTAGCCATTTTTATAAACTTCCTTATTATTTAATCTAATTGCTTACTGCGCGACAACGACCATCGCTGGACGTAAAACGCGATCTTTAAGCATGTAGCCCTTTTGAAGCACCGCCACAACGGTGTCCGGCTTCTGATCAGGGCCAACCGGTGTGGTCTGGACTGCTTGGTGCAGCGTTGGATCAAACGGTTTGTTGAGCGCTTCAATCTCCGTCACGTTATTTTCCTTCAAAGCATTTTGAAGGTGGTTATACACCATTTCAACACCGTGCTTCAACTGCTTTGCAGCCTCATCCTGAACATCCGTATTCAACGCGCGTTCAAGGTTATCCAACTCGGGAACGACATCGTGCGCCAGTTGTTGACCATCGTACTTCATCAACTGCGCAGTTTCCTTCTTTTGCCGCTGTTGAATGTTGGCAATTTCTGCCTGTGCTCGAAGTAGTTGATCATCCTTCTCTGCCAACTTATCATTCAGCTTATCAATTTCAGCAGATTGATCGACAGTATCATTTCCCGTTGGCTGTTGAACCTTTTTCTTAATGTCCTTAGCCGTTGGATCCTTCGCTTTAGCTGCGTTTGCCTTAGCTTGTTGATCATCTTTCGCTGCTGATGATTGGGCTTCTTTTTTATTTGACAAACTGCCACCTCCATTTAATTTTATAGTCAAACCACTGGTGACTGTTAAAAAAATTAGTCATCCAGGTTTCGATAATAATCCAAAAGCTTAGCGGCCAGTTCTTGTCGGAATGCACCAACTAAACCAATCATCCGCGAATATGGCATCCGCGTTGGACCTAACACGGCAATCATACCTCTTCCGTGGGAACCCACATCGTAAGTTCCTGTAACCAAACTATAATGCTTTAGCAAATCATTGGTAATCTCATTACCAATTTTCACCTGCACTTTATTGTCCGGTGGGCTTAAAACACTGGCGATGTCATCCGACGTGTCAAACAATTGATACAGTGATTTTAAGTCCTGCGGATTGTGGTTAACAGAAAAGTTCAGCAAGTTTAAGCGACCACCAACGAAGAAACGTTCAGTAGCTGCTTGGTCCAGCACACGACCGAAAATTTGTAAAAAGCCTTCCGGTGTCTGCATGTACTGACCAACTTTCGCAGGGATTTCCACACGTAGTTTGTCCACAATCTCAGTGATCGGCAAGCCAACCAACTGATCATTAATCAAACGAACTACTGTTTCCAGCTGATCGCTGGACATTGAGCGTGGAATCGTGAACGTTTGGTTAGCAACTTCACCGCTGTCCATCACCAAAATTGCCATCACCTGTCGATTGCCTAAAGGCACCAACCGAAACCCACTTAGTCGCGCATCCGCCTGTTCAGGCTTGAGCGTGAACGCAGTGTAAGAAGTCAATTCAGATAATAAATTTGCTGACTCTTCAATGATTTCATCAATCTTATTGAAAGAACCGCTCAATTCATTTTGAATTAACTGAATATCGGCATGTGCCACCGCATCATTATTAACCAGATGGTCAACATAGTAACGGTAACCTGCCAGTGATGGAATCCGTCCCGAAGACGTATGCTCTTTTTGAACATAACCTTGTTCTTCCAACGATGCCATTTCATTGCGGATTGTTGCAGAGCTAACGTGAATTGGCAAGCGGGCTGCGAGGGCCTTAGACCCAACTGCCGCACCGGTTTCCGTATACTCACGCACAATAGCTTGCAAAATCACTTTTTGTCGTTCTGTTAGCGTCTTAATCACCCCTTTTAGCACTTACGCTATTTGAGTGCTAAGAACAGTTACTAATATAACAACTTGGTCAAACAAAGTCAAACAATTTTGGCGAGTTCAAACATCTTTTGTTAATTATTTTTTTCAACGCACTTAACCGTCAAATGATAGATCGAATTGCACAGTATCTTCCGTCTAAAAACAATAAAAGAACGGCTTCTTTCCCAATATGGAAAAAACCGTTCTTTCGTTAAAAGTTACTGTTTCATCGATAAATGTTCAACGGGTCCTTCGAGGTGTTTCGCCATGAACACCCGTGTATCGGCAGCATCCTGATCTAGTTGACGTACCAAAGCATCAGCACCGTCAAACTTAACTTGACCGCGCAGATATGCGCCCCAAGCGACCTTAACCTCTTCACCGTAAACCTCCTGATTAAAATCAAGCAGATTAATCTCGATAGTGACAGGCCGATGTTCACCAAACGTTTCGTTGCGGCCTATTGACGCCATGCCCGGATACCATCGCTGACCGATTTGGAGCCACACTGCGTAAATCCCAATGCCTGGAACCCGTTCACTCGCTGTCGGATCAACATTGGCCGTTGGATAGCCCAATGTCCGCCCACGCGCCTCACCGTGAACAATAATTCCGGTAGTTTGGTACGTGTATCCCAACAACTCGTTGGCTTCTGCCAGTTGACCGTCATCAATTAACTGACGAATTCGAGTCGAACTATCCTTTGCTTGGTCAATGGCCACTTGTTTGACCTCAACCACATCAAAACGCCCCTTAGCATAAGCCGGTAATTGTGCCATCCCGGCGATGGCCTTCTTGCCATACGTATGATCAAATCCGGCAACCACGGCCACTGCATGTAAGCCAACCATGTAATCGTCAACAAATTCCTGTGGGGCAACTGCCGACAACTGGGAGGTAAAACTAATTCCATACACAATATCAACACCGAGCTGATTTAATAATTCTAGTTTACGGTCAAACGTTGATAAGTAGCGAAAAGAGTCAACGGATGTTTTGTAAACAATTGAAGGATGATGCGTGTAGGTCAACACCGCAAGTTTGACACCCCGCTCATTGGCCAGTTTACGCGCCCGCTCAATTACCGTCTGGTGACCAATATGCACACCATCGAAAAATCCCATTGCTAAAACAACCGGTCCATCAGGAATTTGTTCTGGTCGGTATGGATGTCGTAAATAAATAACTTGCAATGTTTCGCACCTTCAATATCAAAAATTTTAATTCACACCCATTACAGATGATTCGAAAACATTTTCAGTGGTTTGGCTACTTTACCGTCAGTTGATAATTGGTAAAGCGCCTTAATGTGATTCTGAAACTTAAGGGCAGTGACCCCTTGATCAACCAATACAGAAGGCGACAAAAAACCGCCGTTTGTCACAATCTGCCACTCTGCTAACGTTAGTTCTGTAACAGGATAGTGGGCCAGCGCGACATCAATTGGCAATAAATACTGATTTATATTACCCTCGGTCATTGCGTCGGCAACCTGTTCTAAAGTGACTGTTTGTGACAGATCAAAACCGCCACTTTTCAAACGTGTCAAATCACTCATAACAGCAGGGACGCCCAACGCTTCACCCAATTGAACGGAAAGCGTTCGAACATAAGTCCCCTTACCACACCCAATCTCAAACGGAATCACTTGAGTTCCGCTTTCTTTATCGAAACTAGTTGGTCCCGTTTGTTCAAAACGATCGACATGAATATGACGTACTGGACGTTCAACTGTTTCCCCAGCCCGAGCGTACTCGTATAGCTTCCGCCCATTAACTTTGACTGCTGAATACATCGGTGGAATTTGATCGATGTCGCCAGTCAACCCCATCATGGCGTGCAAAATTTGAGCATCAGTAAATGGCTGCGTTAAGTGTTTTCGAGCAATCTCCGCCCCGTCTAAATCTTCAGTTTCCGTGGCAAATCCCAACGTCACTGTGCCACGGTAAACCTTTCCTGAAGCCATTAAATATGGCACAACCTTCGTAGCCGGCCCCACACAGATAGGCAACACACCATCAACATTGGGATCTAATGTTCCAGAATGGCCAATCTTTTTTGTGTGCAATATTTTTCTCAGTTTAAAGACCACGTCATGACTCGTCATTCCACGCGGCTTATTAATCGGCAAAATGCCTTCCATGGCAGCAGTAACCTCACTTCATCTTTTAAGAATAGGCCAACGTACAGTGGCCCATCAATTTGAATTAATAACGGTCACAATTATAACCTAGCAAAAACTAAAAAGCGACTGCCAGTCTTGGCAGTCGCTTTTTAGGATTAGTCACGTTCTTGTTGATGTAATTTATTAATTAATTCATCAATATGATTACCATACTGAACGGATTTATCTTGCTCAAACGTGATTTCTGGTGTCTTGTAAATGCTTAGCCGACTGCCAAGTTCACTACGAATCAAACCACTGGCCTTACTCAATCCAGCTGCAGCCTTTTCGTTATCACTCGCCTTATCGGACAAGATACTGTAATACAATGTTGCTTCTTGCAAGTCGCCCGTTACCTCAACACCGGTAATAGTGACACCGGCTACACGAGGATCACGGACCCGCTTAAGCAAAATATCAGCAACTTCACGTTGAATCTCCTGTTCCAGGCGACCCACACGATAATGCTTATTTGGCATCGTCTTTCACTCCTAACGTTACTTGAATTTACTAGACTACCGAGATTATTCGACGGGAACTTCCTTCATCACGAAGGCTTCGATAACGTCGCCAACCTTGATGTCGTTATAACCAGCTATGGTTAGACCAAGATCAAAACCGGCTTTAACCTGCTTAACCTGATCCTTGAACCGTTGTAGAGAGCCCAGCTTACCTTCGTAAACGACGACACCATCACGAACCAGACGAACACCGGCATCGCTACTGATGTAGCCTTCTGTAACCATACCACCGACAACAGTACCGACTTTAGAAACTTTGTAAAGTTCACGAACCTCAACCTGACCAGTAACTTCTTCTTTGTAGACAGGTTCAAGCATGCCCTTCATCGCTGATTCAATTTCATCAATAGCATTGTAGATAACGTTGTGCAAACGAATGTCCACACCATCGCTATCAGCCTGCGACTTGGCTTGAGCGGTCGGACGAACATTAAATCCAACAATGATCGCATTTGAAGCCTCGGCCAGAGTAACATCACTTTCATTGATGGCACCAACGGCCTGATGAATAATGTTAACCCGAACACCATCAACCTGAATCTTCTGGAATGAAGTTGCTAACGCTTCAACAGAACCTTGAACATCGGCCTTGATGATAACGTCAACTTCCTTCATTTCGCCTTCCTTCATGGTGTCGAACAAATTGTCCAACGTCACGTGGTTAGCATGAGAGCGTTCTTCAACTAAGGCACGTTTAGCACGTTCCTCACCAGCTGCCCGAGCAGATTTTTCATCTTCAAAGACAACAAACTTGTCGCCGGCTTCTGGTACATCGTTCATCCCTGTGATTTCCACTGGTGTTGCAGGTGTAGCTTCTTTAACGGTCCGACCACGATCATTGTTCATGGTTCGAATCCGTCCGTAAGTGTTCCCAATAACAATTGGATCACCGACTTCAAGCGTACCTTCTTGAACTAAGACAGTGGCAACAGGGCCACGACCTTTGTCCAAACGTGCTTCAATAACTGAACCGAGAGCACGCTGTTCTGGATCTGCCTTGAGTTCCATCAAGTCAGCTTGCAAAAGAATCATGTCCAACAATTCATCCAGGTTCTTATCGTACTTGGCTGAAATTTCGACAAAGATGGTATCGCCACCCCAGTCTTCAGGAATCAAATTGTAAGCAGACAACTGTTCAATAACATGGTTCGGGTTGGCACCTGGTTTATCAATCTTGTTAACGGCCACGATAATTGGCGTCTTAGCAGCTTGCGCGTGGTGAATAGCTTCAATTGTTTGAGGCATAACACCATCATCAGCAGCAACGACCAAAATCGTAATATCAGTAATGTCAGCACCACGTGCACGCATAGCGGTAAAGGCCGCGTGTCCTGGTGTATCGATAAAGGTAATCTTACGACCCTTTAATTCAACTTGATAAGCACCAATCTTCTGAGTGATCCCACCGGCTTCACCAGCCGTAATGTGAGAATTACGCAGTTGATCCAACAGTGTTGTTTTACCATGGTCAACGTGACCCATGATTGTTACAACTGGTGGACGTGGTACTAGCTTAGTTGGATCAGTTGTCGATTGCTCTTCGAAGAATTTGTCGATATCGGCAATATCTTCCTTAGGCTTTTCTTGAGCCTCGATACCGTAATCAGCTGCCAAAATTTCAATGGTATCCTTATCCAAACTTTGGTTTTGGTTAACCATGACACCCAGCATGAATAATTTCTTAACGATTTCCGCAGTCTCACGGTGCAAGATTTTACTCAAGTCCTGAGCGTTCATGCCAACGTCATACATCAATACATCTGGTAATGGACGTTCCTTACGAGTTGGTGCTGGCTGTGCTTGGGCAGTCTGCTTAATTCGTTGATTACGTTTATTACGCTTTTGGTGCTTCTGTCCATATTGTTGTTGGCCACGGCCACCACGACGGTTGTTATTGCCAAAACGGTTACCATTGCTACTATTACTGAAACGGTTATTACGACCACTGCCATTGCTGTTGTTATTGGATGACGATGCACCGACATTAGCAGTTGGTCGGCTCGAAGTGCGCGAACTCGTGTTGCGCGAGTTGGTACTGTTCCGGTTGTTTGAGTTACCAGAATTGTTGGAGCCGTTGTTGTTACGTGATCCATAACTACGATTATTGTCACGGCCACCATTGTTAGTATTGCTACCATTACGGTTGTTGTTACTGTTATAGCCACCATTACGTCCGTTTGAATGCGAACTGTTGGTGCGACCAGTACGGTTAGCCGTTGTGTGATTATTATTGTTATTGCGTGAACTATTGTTACCGCCGTTACGTTGATCAGTGTTTCTAGCAGCCGGTCGAGACTGAGTTGGTCGACTCGTCGTATGAGTAGCAGCAGAACGCGGTGCATGACTTGTAGCGCTTGTCTTAGCAGCCGCCTGCGAACGAGGCGTCGTTGATTTAACAGTTGACGAAGCAGTCACTGAAGTTGCAGTGGACTGAACAGCTTGTGATGTCGCTTTAGCCGCAGTACTCGTTGCAGTTTGTGAAGCAGGCGCTTGAGAGCGTGGTGCAGTTGACTGCTGTTCTTGCTGACGCTTTGTTTGACGATTATTCGTCCGTGGATTACTCAAATTCATGATCCGCCCTTCGCCGTGTAAGTTGGCCCCGTTTCGGCCAAAATTAGTATGACGACGGTCCGATTTCTTATTATTGTTGATCAAATGGTGAACGACTTTGCGTTTAGGTGCGTTATCACCAGACTTTTCATTTGCCGCTGCATTGGCAGCTTTCGCTTGAACAGTCGGTTTAATAATCCCACGTAACGTCTTTTCTTGAGCATCACTAATGGTCGCCATGTGATTATTAAAACTCATCCCCTTGGCGCTTGCCTTCGTTAGGAGCTCCTTGCTGGAAACATTAAGTTCCTTCGCGAGTTCATAGATTCGCTTATTGGCCATCCTTTCACTCTCCTCATTTCATTTTATCCAATAACGTTTGCATTTTTTTGGCGAAGCCAGCGTTGCTGACGCCTAATGCTGAACGTTGTCGTCCCGTAGCCTGACTCAGTTCCGCAACACTAAATGCGGTACTGACCGGTACATGGTAAAAGCTTGCTTTATCAGTTAACTTCTTTTTTGAGCTTGCGCCCATGTCATTTGCAACCCACAGAAAACGAATATTACCTGCTTTAATCGCTGCCAATACCATGGGTTCGCCTGTAACCAACTGGCCCGCCCGTTGTGCCAGGCCAAGAAGGTTTAATAATTGCTGTTCTGGGGTCATTTGTGATCGTCCCCGAACAACTCGCGCCGGGCTTGCTGGTGATCGACGTAAGCAATTAACTCTTCATAGAAGGCGTCGTCAACTTTCATTCCAAACGCCTTGTCCAAGCTATGCTCATGTTGTGCCTTTTTAGCCGTCGCTGTATCAATGGTCACATAGGCGCCACGACCATTTTGCTTACCCGTTGGATCGATTGTGACTTCATTTTCCTTATTTTTGACTACACGAATCAAGTCTTTTTTCGGAAACATGTCGCCACTGACGATGTCTTTACGCATGGGTACTTTACGTTGATGCATCACAATTCCCCCTTAAGGTTAAAAACTAGTGCCAGTCTACTCTTCGGACTGATCGTCGTCTTCGCCCTTTTCAAAATCGGGCTTGTCGACCTCAACGTCTGATCCAGCTTCAACATACTCCTGATCATCCGCATCTTCAAACAAGTTGGCAGCTTCAGTTTCTGACTTAATGTCAATCTTGAAACCAGTCAGCTTAGCAGCTAAACGGGCATTTTGTCCACGTTTACCAATGGCTAATGACAATTGATAATCCGGAACAACAACCGTGCAGGCCCGCTCGTTTTCAGAATCAAACACAACGTCAACAACTTCAGCCGGGTTCAGTGAGTTTGCAACGTATTGCGCTTCGTCATCCACCCATTCAACGATATCCATGTTTTCGCCGGATAATTCATTAACAATAGATTGGACACGCTGACCACGAGGACCAACACAGGTACCAACAGGATCCAAGTTAGGATCGTTGGACTTTACGGCAATCTTAGCACGATCACCAGCCTCGCGGGCAATCGAAACGATTTCAACAGTCCCATCATAAATTTCTGGCACTTCTTCTTCAAATAAGCGTTTTAGTAACTCTGGGTGTGTCCGGCTAACGAACACTTGTGGTCCCTTAGGGTTATTTTCAACCCGTGAAACATAAACCTTGATCTTATCGTGCATCTTGTAAGTCTCGTTTGGCATCTGGTCTGAACTAGCCATAACGGCTTCTACCGTATTAGAACCACTGCCTAACGTGACGTACAAGTAACGCGTGTCCTGGCGTTCAACTTCACCAGTAACGACTTCATCCATGTACTGACTATATTCATCGTAAACCAAACCACGTTCAGCTTCACGAACTCGTTGCATGATGACTTGCTTAGCAGTCTGAGCGGCAATCCGACCAAAGTTCTTCGGTGTGACTTCAAACTTGATTTCATCGCCAATTTCATAGGCACGGTTAATAGCAACGGCATCTTGTAGACTTACTTGTAACTGGTCGTTTTCGACATCTTCAACCACAGTTTTAACTGCATAGACCTTAATGTCGCCTTTACGTTCATTAAACTCAACATCAACGTTAGCAGCCTGATTATAATTCCGTTTGTAAGCAGAAACTAACGCGGCTTCCAACGCTTCGATAACGACTTGCTTTTTGATCCCTTTTTCTTGTTCAAGAGCGTCTAGCGCCCCAACCAATTCTTTACTCATTTCCTAGTACTCCTTACATGAACCGTCAGGATAACGATTCGCGACTTTAGCCACGATCGCTGTGTCAGTTGTGTTTTAAATACCACTAAAATCAATCGCCAAACGGGCACTTGCAATGGCTTTGCGTTCAATCGTCACTGTTTTAGCAACCCCTTTGACTTTATAATTCAACGTTAATGTTTCCGGCGTAAGTTTAGCCAAAGTACCTTCAAACACCTTCACTTTGTTAATCGGTTGATACAGTGAAATGTGAATGTACTGATTAACTGCGCTTTCAAAATCGGCTTCTTTTTTAAGTGGCCGTTCCGCGCCTGGCGAGGAAACTTCTAAATAGTAAGCTTGGGGAATGGGATCTGGGTCAGCGGCATCAAGCTCCGCACTCAGAGCATCATTCACGATGACACAGTCATCAATGGTAATACCGCCTTGTTTGTCCACGTAGACGCGCAAATACCAGCTTTTACCCTCCTTGACAAATTCAACATCCACAAGCTGAAAATGATGTTCGTCAACGATGGGCTGAACCATCTGGGTAACCGTTTCTGTCACACTGCTCAAGTTTTCCACCTCCTCATTTAGCCCTGAAAAAAGAGCGAGCCACGAATGGCTCACTCTTAGATTAAGAGTCTTAAATTACATGTCATAGTATAGCATCCCAGCGCCAAAAACACAACCAACGGCACCAATCCAAGCATTTTGAGCGTGTTCGGTATAAAATATGATCAAGTTCAACTGATATTGAGGAGGGGTATCATGCTTTTTTCGCCACATCATATTTCATTACTGACCGGTAATGCTTCCGTTAATGCACAATTTTACATTCAAGTACTCGGTCTTAGACTCGTTAAAAATTCCGTCAATCAAGAAGCCGTTCATATTAGACACCTTTATTACGGTAATAATTTGGGCGAGCCTGGCAGCGTGATCACCTTTTTTGTTTTAGACCGCTTAGGCCAACGTCAAGAAGCAAACCACGGACTAACAGGCATCCGGATCGGCATCCCTCGAAACACGACGTCCTATTGGCAAAAGCGGCTTGAAGCGGCCAACTTTCATCCACAGCTCAGCGCTAGTGGGTTAATAGTCACAGATCCGGATGGTGTTTTGTTAACCTTTGTCGAAGTGGATCGTCAATTAACGGAGCGGCAACAGGTGCCAAATGATGTTCCCGTGGAGAATCAAATAGTGGGTCTGCTTGGAACCAATATTGACTATGTTAATTATTCAGAAACAGTCACCTTCTATCAGGATTGGCTGGGGCTCAACGACTTTAATCATCAAATCCCCCTTCCATCGAGCGGCGCAGCCATCACCCTAACATCAGCGCCTGATTCAAAACACCGCTCGCGAATGGGCCGCGGCAGCGTTGATCACATCGCACTACAAGTTCCGGATCAATCAACACTGTTTCGTTATTACAGACGGGCACAATCACTCGGTTTGGACATTGAACTTTATCGTGACCGGGGCTGGTTTCAAAGTATTTATGTTCGTGACCCCTCCGATAACCGAATCGAATTAGCAACTACTGCGCCTGGTTTTGCATTGGAAGAACCAGCCTCCACTATGGGTCAACAACTGTCGCTACCGCCCCTTTTTGCTGACCAAACAGACACTGTCAAGCGTTGGTATGATAAACACAATGTAAAGTTCGACGAAGTAGAACGTTTTGAACATAAGGCCACCCTTAACCAAAGCAAACTGCTGACAAGCAACCTACGATAATCATTACTGAACTGAACATCAAAAGAACGAAACAAGATCCGATATGCGTTCGCGTTGAACATGGCTAGTCGTAAAATATGCCCTATTCCTCAAATTCAGGAATAGGGCATATTTGGATTGATCATGAAGTTGAAGTTTTTCAAAATTTTAGAAACAAGATGACATCAGCCTCATTTGCTCTAAGTAAGGAATTGTCACGGCCACACTCAGTTCGAATTTTGACAGATGAAACACTGACTGGTCCGTTCAGACATTAAAATAGGCTCAGCTGATTTTCGTCTGGCAAATCATCTAACACATGGTTCTCAGTCAGAAAATCAATAATCGTAGCAGAAACTTTACCACGTTTGCTTAGATCTTCTTTGGACAGGAATGGCTTTTCTTCACGAGCCGCCACAATCTGTTTAGCAACGTTATCGCCCAAACCGGGAACTGCATTGAACGGAGCAATCAATGAGTCTCCGTCAATCAACCAGCTCTGCGCATCCGAACGTTCAACATCGATCATCTTGAACTTAAAGCCACGCTCCATCATTTCGTTAGCCAATTCAAGCACCGTTAACAAGCTCTTTTCCTTAGTCGATGCATCGTTGCCTTTGTCCATAATAGTTTTCATCGATGCCTTAACCGCATTTTTACCACGCGACATGGCAACTAGATCAAAATCATCAGCACGAACAGAAAAGTAAGCAGCGTAATACAACATCGGGAAGTAAACCTTAAAGTAAGCCACTCGCAACGCCATCAAAATATAGGCAGAGGCATGCGCCCTTGGGAACATGTACTTGATTTTTAGACAGGAATCAATGTACCACTGTGGCACATTCGACTCCCGCATAGCTGCTTGCCATTCATCAGGAATCCCGCGACCATGACGCACAGATTCCATAATCTGGAATGACATTTCTGAATCCAACCCGTAGTTGATCAAGTCGGTCATGATGTTATCACGACAACCAATCACGTTAGCAATTGTCGCCGTGCCATCTTTAATCAATTCTTCCGCATTACCCAGCCAAACGTCAGTCCCATGTGACAGGCCTGAAATTTGTAGCAATTCAGAATAGTTTTTCGGATGCGTTTCTTCAAGCATCCCTCGAACAAACCGGGTTCCGAATTCAGGAATGCCCAGTGTTCCTGTTTTACTGAAGATTTGTTCTTCTGTAACGCCTAGCACCTCTGTGCCAGAGAACAGCCCCATCACACCAGGATCGTCTGTGGGAATTGTTTTTGGGTCGATACCTGACAAATCTTGTAATGTCCGGATCATCGTGGGATCATCATGTCCCAGAATATCCATTTTCAAAATATTGTCATGAATCGAATGGAAATCGAAGTGAGTTGTCTGCCAAGCAGCATCTTGATCATCGGCAGGGTATTGAATAGGTGTGAAATCGTAAATATCCATGTAATCCGGCACGATGATAATCCCAGCCGGATGTTGCCCCGTCGTTCGTTTGACACCCGTGGCGCCACTGGACAAACGGTCAATTTCAGCTTGGCGGAAAGTAACGTCGTGATCACGTTCATAAGCCTTAACGTAACCATAAGCGGTCTTATCGGCAACCGTTCCAATCGTCCCCGCGCGATATACATTGTCCTCACCGAACATAACTTTAGTATAGTTATGCGCAATGGGTTGATAGTCTCCGGAGAAGTTCAAATCAATATCTGGAACCTTGTTTCCTTTAAATCCAAGGAATGTTTCAAACGGAATGTTCTGTCCATTTTTCTTAAGCAGCGTTCCACATTTAGGACAGTTCTTGTCTGGTAAATCATAACCAGAACTGTATTCACCATGCGTAAAGAACTCGCTGTACTTACATTCTGGGTTGGGACACAGATAATGAGGTGCCAGTGGATTGACTTCCGTAATACCGGCAAACGTTGCTACAACGGATGAGCCAACCGACCCACGGGAGCCAACCAAGTACCCGTCCTTGTTAGATTTATGCACTAACCGTTGTGCAATCAGATAAATAACAGAGAACCCGTTTCCAATAATCGACTTTAGTTCACGGTCAACACGTTTTTGCACGATATCTGGTAATGGGTCACCGTATAGTTCATGAGCCGTGTCCATTGTCCGTTCACGGATTTCATCCTCCGCACCGGCCATTCTTGGCGTGTACAGCTTATCTTTCAGTGGGTGCACGTCTTCGACCATATCAACGATTTTATTCGGATTGGTAACAACCAATTCCTGTGCCAAATCGTCCCCTAGGAAACTAAATTCTGACAACATTTCGTCAGTAGAACGGAAATGAACATCTGGTAATGAATGACGATTAAGCGGATTAGCGCCACCTTGCGAACTAATGAGGATTTTCCGATAAATGGCATCATGAGGATCCAAGTAATGAACATCCCCTGTCGCCGCAATCGGTTTATCCAATTCATGAGCGATTTCAACCAATGACTTAATGATCGCCTCAAGTTTTGCATTGTCGTGAATTAACTCACCCTCGATTAAGGGTTTGTAAACCGGTTTGGGTTGAACTTCCAAATAATCGTAGTATTTTGCTCGTTTGAGTGCTTCGGCTTTCCCCTTTTGCATGGCCGCTTCAAATACTTCACCAGAGGAACACGCTGAGCCAACGATAAGCCCTTCGCGTAAACGATTTAGTTCACTCCGCGGGACACGGGGTACCCGGTAGAAATATTTCACATTCGACAGCGAAACAAGTTTAAATAAGTTCTTCAGGCCAGCCTGTGTTTTTGCAATCACAGTTGCGTGAAACGGTCGCGCATGTTTGTACGCGTCATTGTCACTCATGTGTTCATTCAACTGATCATGATAAACAATGCCATAGCGTTCTTCTGCATCTTTCAAGAAAATCATGGCTAAATGACCCGTTGACTCAGCATCAAAGATGGCACGGTGATGATGTTCCAATGAAACATTGAATTTTTTGGCTAGTGTATTCAGACGGTAACCCTTTAACGTCGGATATAAAAACCGTGCCAGCGTTAAGGTATCAATAATCGGATTATCGATTTCTGGCATATCATGACGCACATAACCAGTGTTCATAAAACCGACATCAAATGTCACGTTATGCCCGACCAAAATATCGTCGCCATACCAATCGCGGAACATTTTAAAGACTTCTTCTTCAGTCTTAGACCCTGCCACCATATCATCCGTAATACTCGTTAAGTTAGTGGTCGTATCTGACAAGTGAAAACCGGGGTCAATGAATTCCTCGAACTGATCAATGACGTTACCATCCTGCATTTTAACGGCAGAAAGCTCGATAACTTTATCGTAAATGGCTGAAAGGCCAGTCGTTTCAACGTCAAACACCACGTATTCGTGACCTTTTAGCACCTCATGTGCGTCATTGATTCCAATTGGCTCACCATCATCAACCAGGTTAACCTCAACGCCATACAGCATCTTAATGCCTGCCTTTTCAGCGGCCTTAAAAGCTGCCGGGAAGCCTTGAACACCCGCGTGATCAGTGATTGCAATCGCCTTGTGTCCCCATTTTGCGGCTCGACTGACAAAATCAGCAATGTTATTCGTAGCATCCATCGTGCTCATCTGAGTATGGAGGTGCAACTCTACCCGTTTACCATCTTCAGGCGCAGTGTCTTCTCGTTCGGTATGAGAAACCACCTGCAAATCGTTGGCGATAATGGCTAAGTCTCGTGAGAAGTTATCTTCCTGAACAGAACCGCGAACTTTAACCCACGCCTTTTCAGGAATGGCCGCAAAATTAGCTTCGTCATCTTCATTCCGTGAAAACTTCTTCACAATGAAAGAAGAGGTATAATCAGTGATCTTTATTGTCAATAATTGCCGACCCGACCGAAGCACTCTAATCTCTTTTGCGAACACGTACCCTTCAACGGTCACACTACGTTCTTCTTCGGTAATTTCATCCATTCGGCGAATTGGTTCATCATCTTTAATTTTTCGACCCATACTAACCGGGCCGTTTACCGTTGGCGCAGAAGAATGTTCAGCCTTGTTTTTGGCAATGACAGCGGCCGCCTTGGTGACCATTTCTTCATCTCGTTTTTCCTTAGCTGCTTGAAAATCAGCAAGTTGTTGTGCTGAGGCAGCTTCATCAACTGTCGTTGCAAACGACAATTCTGGAAAACCTAAGCGCTGATACGTTGCGACCAAAGCAGTCAATGTATCACCGCTAAGAAAATCTGAAACAACTTGATTGGGCGCCGTAATAATTACTCGGTCGCCGTCCATAGTTGGCGCAGTTCCTTCACACAATTGTCGTGCAAACTGCTCATTCAATCCGCTGTGACTAACTGCCCACGTCCAGTACCGTGCAATCGTTTCAATTTCAGCCTGTGTGTCACTTGAGGCGATATGAAAGTTTACCGTCGCAATCTCATCAAACGCTTGGGTAAGCCGTTGTGAAAAGTTCATAAACGTTTCAAACGGCAGAATGTGGTCAAAGTGAAAGCCAAAACTCCAAGTCCGACTCTGCTCATGAACAACCATATCTGTAATCTGCGCGTTCGCAAATGCTGCGTCGTTCGCCTGGGACTCGAGATTTAGTTGGTCTAGTAATTTAATAAAAAGCTCGTGTTGATTTAACGCCACGAAATGCGGCCTCCCCACATGAATGTTCTTAAGTAGCCAATTATAAAATAATCGTTTTTCAGTACAGTGCACACAAGTCGAACCCTGATGGGAAATACCCTAAAGGTTCGACTTGTTATCAGTAACGTTTTAATTTCAAAAGAATAGCGTTAGTCAATGCCCTTGAAAAGAATAGCCACAGTTTCAGTTAACTCTTCTTTGCGGACTTCAACCGTTTCACCAGTCTTACGCAGTTTGATTTCTACAATACCGTCCGCGGCCTTTTTCCCAACAGTAACTCGCAATGGCAAACCGATTAAATCGGAATCGGCAAATTTAACACCGGCACGTTCAGTTCGATCATCAACCAATACCTTGTAACCGGCATCGGTTAGAGAGGTTTCAAGTTCATCAGTCAATTCACGTTGTTCATCATTTTTGATGTTAACGGGAATTAAGTGAATGTCAAATGGCGCAATGGCTTTAGGCCATGCAAGACCGTTTTCATCAGCCGTCTGTTCAGCAATTGCAGACAGTAACCGACTCACACCAATCCCGTAGGAACCCATGATCACATCTTTTTGACGACCGTTTTCATCAAGAACCTGAGCACCAAGTGACTCAGAATAACGAGTCCCTAATTTAAACACGTGACCAATTTCAATACCACGGTTAAACTTCAAGACGCCTTCGCCATCAGGAGAAACATCGCCTTCCTGAACCAAGCGAATGTCTGCAAACTGATCAACACGGAAATCGCGGTTCAAGTTTGCATTCAGATAGTGGAAACCATTTTCATTGGCACCAACCGGCATGTTCATAAGATCAGCAACATCCTGGTCAGCAATAATTTTAATGTCTTCACTGACACCAACGGGACCTAGGGAGCCAAAATCTGCACCTAAGTACTGCTCAGCTTGTTCCGTAGTTGCCATCTCTAAGTCAGTTGCATCGGCAACATTTTTTAGCTTAGTGTCATTAACTCCATGATCACCACGAATCAAGGCAACCAATGGCTCGCCATCAGCCATGTACAACATGGTTTTCAATGTCTTAGTTGTGTCGATATCAAGACGTTTAGCAATCGCATCGATAGTTTTTTCGCCAGGAGTGGCGATTTTTTCTAACTCGCGAGGCTCTTCATGTGACTTCTTCGGCACATAAAGACTTGTTGCCGTTTCCAAGTTAGCAGCGTAATCACTACTGTCGGAATAAGCAATCGTATCTTCACCAACTGGCGCAATGGCATTAAACTCGCGCGACTCCTTACCACCCATCGCACCAGAATCCGCCAGAATTTCACGGTAGTTCAGACCGCAACGGTTAAAGACATTTCGAAAGGCAACTTCCATCTGTTTGAAAACACGGTCCAAGCTTTCAGCATCGCTATGGAATGAATAAACATCCAACATCAGGAATTCACGACCCCGCAGCAGTCCATAACGAGGACGATCCTCATCACGATACTTTTGTTGAATTTGGTACATAACCAGTGGTAGCCGCTTGTACGACTTAACTTCATCTCGAATAAAGCTTGTAAAGGTTTCTTCATGGGTTGGGCCAAGGATCAAATCACGTTCATGACGATCCTTCAACTTATACATCGTCTGACCGTACGTGTCATAACGGCCCGACTGCTTCCAAAGATCCGCTGGCAGTAACGCTGGCGCTAGCATTTCAACGGCATCAATCTTAGCCATTTCTTCACGAACGATTGTTTCCACGTTTGTTAACACTTGGAAAGCCAGTGGCAGGTAAGCATAAACACCAGCAACAACTGGTCGAATATACCCCGCCCGTAACATCATTTGATGGCTCAAGGCCTCCGCATCACTCGGCGTTTCTTTCAACGTCGGAATTAGCATTTTACTTTGTTTCATCGATTAATTCTCCTCAATCTTCCAAAAGTTAACGACCATTGTCAGTCGTTTTAGTGAACAAAATAGCGCATGATGTCATTCCATGTGACTAGAATCATCAAGAACAAAACAAAACCAAATCCGATGATTGTGACGACACCTTCAGTTTGTTGTGACAATGGTTTACGTCGAATTGCTTCAATGACGTTTAAAACCAGTTTACCACCGTCGAGCGCGGGAATTGGCAACAAGTTGACGATTCCCAAATTTAACGATAAGAAACCGAGCCAGTAGAGAATGCCACTCCAACCAGCCTGTGTAGCTGTGGCCGTATTCGCATAAATCGCCACTGGTCCGCCAAGGTCGTTGAGACTGAAATGCGTGAACAAATGACCGAGCGCCGCAAATAACAGCACAGTCGTGTTCCAGAACCCACCAAATAACTTGGCAAAAAAGCCGGTATCGATTCCACGTTTAATGCCGACAGTCCGCGTTTTACTGCCAGAAACAGTTTTTACCTGCGGCGTTATTTTGACATGCTTAACTGTCTTTTGACCACGCTTAATCCCAAGTGTGATGTCACCGTGGGTATCACTAGTAATAGCGCTTGTTACAGCCGTCCAGTTATTAGTGTCTTTATCGTTAACGCTAACGATTCGGTCACCCGATTTTAGGCCAGCCGATTGAGCCGGCGTGTTTGCTAACACCCCTGAAATCGCATTGCTATTACTAGCAACACCGCCCATGGCGAATCCCATAATGGCAAAGACCAACCACGCCAGAATAAAATTATTCAGTGGCCCCGCAAAGTTAGTTAAAATACGATGCCACAACGTAGCAGACTGAAATTGGACGTCACGCGGTGCAATCAACACCTCTGTGCTATCTTTTTCAATGATGGTCGCATCATGCTCCACTGCATACGTTTTAACGACGCTTTCGTCACCATTTTCATAACCTTTAATGACAAGTTGATCCACTAAATCAGACTCTGTCACAATGACAGGAATGCCATTAAATAGTGTCGTTTGATCACTAGCATTAATTCTGGTAACTTTACCGGAATCGCCCATCATGATGCTGATTGGCGTTCCCGGTTGAAGTTGATCATCCTCATCTTCGGCGGCACCGGCCATTCGAACGTAACCCCCTAAGGGCAAAATTCGGATGGTATACAATGTGCCATTTTTGCGTGTCCAAAAAATTTTGGGCCCCATTCCAATTGAAAATTCACGCACAAGAATACCTGACCGTTTGGCAAAATAAAAGTGGCCAAACTCATGTACGACCACTAAAATTCCAAAAACAATAATAAAGGCAACAATTGTTTTTACCATTCACATAGGATCCTTTCACTTGACCTGACTACTATTTCTAAAAAAAAGAACAGCCAGAAGTTTGAACATCTATTTTTCTGAATCAAATACTTGTGCCTAAATCAATCCCGTCAAATGTAGAATAGGTAACACAAACAACAAACTGTCAAAGCGATCCAAAATACCACCATGACCTGGTAAGATTTTGCCAGAATCCTTCACACCATAAAAACGTTTAAGAGATGATTCAACTAAATCACCCAGTTGACCACAAACACTGTAAATCAGTGTCAGACCGACCATTATCGGCAAACTAAAGTGTTGTGGGAAAAAGGCAACCCAAACGCTACCGACAATGACGGCCACAATCGTGCCACCAATGGAACCTTCCCATGTTTTGTTGGGCGATATTTGGGGAGCCAATTTGTGCCGACCTAATTTACGCCCAATCATATAAGCACCCGAATCTGTCGTCCAGATAACAAACAAAATGTAAAACAGTGTGGACAGACCAGTATTTCTAGCAGCAACAAAGTAGTAAAAGCCCATGCCAATGTACAACATTGCAAGTGTCAACACACCAGCGTCATCAAACGAAAAATGGTTGCGCGTGAATACAGTATGTAACAGCAACAGCATCACGAAAATAAAGAATAAAAATTCGCGATTGAGGTTAGCAGGCAAAAATGCCAACCAGCTCTGTGGGGCCAGTAGCACAAGTAACCCCAGAAAACTAATAATCGCTTCCGCAGACACGACCAACTTCTTTTTCATGACTAGCACTTCGCCTAACGCCACAGCGCCAAGGACAATAGCTGCCAATTGAATTAGCCAACCACCATAGACAATCACTGGAATAAAAATCAATAACGCCACAACGGCGGTAATGACACGAGTACGCATATGAAACTCCTCACTTCTGGACAAGCCTTAGCCCGTCACAAACTCTTATTTATTTTTTTGTTGTTTGACGCCACCGAAGCGACGGTCACGTTGTTGAAATTGCCCAATACAGCGACGCAATTCTGTGTCGTCAAAATCAGGCCAATACCCTTCTGTAAATACCAATTCGCTATAAGCAATTTGCCAAAGCAAAAAATTCGAAATTCGTTCTTCTCCACTAGTTCGAATTAGCAAATCAGGGTTATTGTATGGTGCAAGTGGAGCCGTCATTAAAGCCTGATCAACGGTTTCCGTAGTAATGTCCGCAACCTGTTGGTCCCCGTCAGCAACTCTTTGCGCAATTTTTTGGATAGCCGTCACGATTTCCGCTTGTCCGCCATAGTTAAGTGCAAAATTTAAAATCATGCCGGTACAGTGCGCGGTATCCGCAATCGCATTGTTAACAGCTGTTTGGGTTTTTTTCGGAAGCTGATCCGTATATCCCATAACATTAACCCGCACATTTTCTTTAACCAAGTCGGGTACAAAAGTGTCAAAAAAATCGACTGGCAGTTGCATAAGATAGTTAACTTCATTCTCTGAACGTTTCCAATTTTCTGTTGAAAAAGCATACAGTGTTAGCACCTTAATACCTAAATGACTAGCCGCAATGGTCACCTTTTTAACAGCATTCATGCCTTCCTTGTGGCCTGCCACACGTGGTAAATGTCGCTTCTGAGCCCATCGTCCGTTACCATCCATGATGATGGCAACGTGCTTAGGAATGCGTGTCTCATCGAGATCACTTGGCGAAGTTTCAGGTGCCACAGTCTTTTTTCGTCCAAACAAAACAACGTCCACCTTTCAATTCTACGTCTTTCTAGTTTAACAAAAACACCCAGTCATTACATTAAAACACAGCGAAATAAACGCAGTGACCTTCTAAAAAATGACGAAACGTGCCCGGTTGATGGGACAGACAACCATTATGTATGGTCGCCAAACAATAATCATTGTCTTAAATATCTACCTCGGCATTGTATCACTTTAACGTAACTGGTAAAACTGGCCACAGTCAGCACTCATTAGTAAATTGTCACCTTAAATAAAAAAACGACTGTGACTGGAAAAACAAATTTCCAATCACAATCGCTTATATGACAAAAAATATCCAGAGCCGTAACTAGATAGTCATTAATTCTTTCTCTTTGTCACTGGCGATATTTTCAACATTCTTAATGCCAGCATCCGTAATTTTTTGAGCTTGTTCTTCAAGATCGTGCAACTGATCATCTGTAAAGTCACCATTTTTGTGACCTTTTTTTAATGAATCCATTGCATCTCGACGAACATTACGAACGGCAACTTTAGCTTCTTCAGCCTTACCATGAACTTGTTTAACCAAGTCTTTCCGGCTTTCTTCAGTCAATTGCGGAATAACCAGCCGGATAGCGTTACCATCGTTAGCTGGATTAATTCCCAAATCAGAAGTCAAAATTGCGTGTTCAATAGCATCCAAACTACTTTTATCAAATGGTGTTATTAATAAGACACGCGCTTCCGGAATCGTGATGGAAGCCATTTGATTAATCGGTGTTGGCGCGCCATAATAATCCGCCTTAATATCAGCGAGTAAGCCTGCGTTTGCACGGCCTGCACGAATATTGCCAAGCTCACGTGACAGCGCATCACCAGCCTTACTCATCCGTTCTTGTGCATCTTTTAAAATCGGTTCATTAACAGCCATTTTATTTCCCCCTAACAGTTGTCCCAATATTTTCACCCTTAACAACCTTCAAAACATTGCCAGGTTCGTTGAAGTTAAAGACGACCAGTGGAATATTATTATCCATTGACAACGACGTTGCTGTTGTATCCATAACATGAAGACCCTTGTTGATAATATCCAAGTGAGTCAAAGAATCGTACTTGACTGCATCAGGATCTACATTCGGATCGGCCGAATAAATACCGTCCGTGCCATTTTTAGCCATGAGAATAGCATCTGCATTGATTTCAGCTGCTCGTAAAGCAGCGGTCGTATCTGTTGAAAAGTATGGTGAACCAGTTCCACCGGCAAAAATCACGACCCGATCCTTTTCTAAATGACGAACCGCCTTCCGACGAATGTAAGGTTCTGCAATCTGGCGCATTTCAATAGAAGTCTGGACACGTGTTGGTACATCTAAGCTTTCCAAACTGTCTTGTAAAGCCAAGGCGTTCATAATAGTTGCCAGCATACCGACGTAATCAGCTTGGGCGCGTTCCATGCCCATTTCAGATCCTGCTTCACCTCGCCAAATGTTACCGCCACCGACAACAATTGCAATCTGCACACCAAGGGCATAAACCTCTCTTAGTTCTTCAGCAACGGTTTTAATCTTTGGCGGATAGATTCCGAATCCTTGTTCACCGGCCAGTGCTTCACCGCTCAACTTTAACATTACACGTTTGTATTTTACATCAGCCATTAGACCAACATCCTCCTTGTCAGATCCCATGTGGGCGTCTCATTCTACAAAAAAGGCGCACATAACGTACGCCCTGGTTTAATTACTTGATTTGACCCATAACTTCGTCAACGAAGTCATCGCTCTTCTTTTCCATGCCTTCACCGACTTGGTAACGAACGAATGAAACAACCTTGGCGTTCTTCGAGGAAACGTACTGGTCAACAGTTTGATCGCCGTCCTTAACGAATGGTTGATCATTCAATGAAATTTCAGCCAACCACTTGTTCAAACGACCATCGATCATTTTTTCTTTGATGTTGTCTGGCTTGCCAGCAAGATCGTCTTCTTTAGAAAGAACATCCTTTTCATGGTTCAAACGGTCAGCCGGTACATCAGTCCGGTCAACATATTCTGGGTTGATTGCAGCGACGTGCATCGCAACATCCTTAGCTGTTTCGGCGTCGCCACCTTCAAGAACAACCAAAGAAGCAATTGAACCACCCATGTGTAGGTATGAACCAAATACTTGGTCATCAGTCTTATCAACGACCTGGAACCGGCGCAAACTAATCTTTTCACCTGTTACTTGTGTAGCAGAGATGATTGCATCGCTTAACGTTTCGCTGTCATTAGCTTTCAACTTCAAAGCTTCTTCAACAGTAGCAGGTTCTTCCAAAGCAATTTGGTCACTAACTGTTTGTAACAGATCTTTGAACGTGTCGTTTGAAGCAACAAAGTCTGTTTCTGAGTTTAATTCAACAATTGCTGCCTTGTTGCCATGAATAGCAACTTCGGTTAACCCTTCAGCAGCAATGCGGTCACTCTTCTTTTCTGCCTTGGCGATACCCTTTTCACGTAGGAAGTCTAAAGCCTTGGCTTCATCACCATCAGTGGCAACTAATGCCTTCTTAGCGTCCATGATACCAACACCGGTTTTTTCACGTAATGCTTTAACTTGAGCTGCTGTAACTGCCATCTTAGTATGGCCTCCTCATAATTTTTAATAAACTTAGTAATTTGAGAAAAAGACTGCCTATCAATCTCAGGCCACAACGGTCTCAACTGATAGACAGCCTAAGGTTTTATCGCTTAGTTGTTTTTTTGCTTGTTGTCGCCTTCAACAGCATCAACGATGTCTTCCATCGAATCGCCCTTTGCAGCGGCTTGTTGTTGATCGTCAGCGCCTTGGTCTTCACCTTGGCGGCCTTCGATAACAGCATCAGCCATCTTCGAAGAGATCAAACGGATGGCACGGATAGCATCATCGTTTGAAGGAATGATGTAGTCAATGTCGTCTGGGTCAGTGTTCGTGTCAACCATGGCAACAATCGGAATGTTCAATTTGTGTGCTTCTTGAACAGCGATTTGTTCCTTACGAGGGTCAACGATGAACATAACATCAGGAATACCAGGCATATCTTCGATACCGCCAAGGAACTTTTCAAGCTTTTCACGTTGCTTAGTCAACAAAGCAACTTCCTTCTTTGGCAGACGATCAAAAGTACCGTCTTCGTCCATCTTCTTTAAGTCCTTCAAACGCTTGATCCGTGTTTGAATGGTGTTCCAGTTAGTCAACGTACCACCAAGCCAACGGTGGTTAACGTAGTACATACCGGCACGAGTGGCTTCTTCTTCGATTGAGTCTTGAGCTTGCTTCTTAGTTCCAACAAATAAAATGTTTGAACCCTTAGCAGCTTCATCCTTAACAAAGTTGTAGGCAACGTCAGCCATCTTAACCGTCTTTTGCAAGTCAATGATGTAAATACCGTTACGTTCAGTAAAAATGTAACGCTTCATCTTTGGGTTCCAACGACGTGTTTGGTGACCGAAGTGGACACCAGCTTCAAGCAATTGCTTCATAGAAATAACAGCCATGTGTTAAATCCTCCAAAATATAATGTTTTTCCTCCCCAACGCTCATTTGCACAGATCACTCATCCCTGAGCACCGATTTGCGCATCACGCTAGGTGTGAATTGGTTTTGAACCGACAATTAGTATACCAAACGCCAAGTGCTGTGACAAGCATTAAATCACCTGATCTTCAGAGACACCTGTTTGAATCAAACTCAAGTTGTGATCGAGAGAAACGGTCACCATGTTTTTTACGGCCACATTTGTATAAAAAGCAATGTGAGGCGTCATTAAAACGTTCTCGCGAGCAAACAAATTGTTGAAGGTTGGATCATCAATTTGTTGATTTCTTAAATCGTGGTTAAAAATGGGCAGTTCCTTTTCATAAGTATCTAAGGCGGCGCCTGCGACCTTACCACTATCCAACGCTGTAATCAGCGCCTGACTGTCAATCAACGTGCCACGTCCTGCGTTAACGATCCAAACACCGTCATTCATCTGGGCAAAAGCATCCTGATCCAGCATATGAAAATCATCTTTGGTTGCTGGCGCATGTAATGTAATCACGGTGCTGGCCTGATATAACTCGGCCAATGAGTCAACATAGACGCCCTCTTTTTCCAATTCGGCATTATGGTAAACATCGTAAGCAACGACTTTCGCGCCAAAGCCACGGTATATTTTAATTGCCGCACGCCCAATTCTGCCAGTGCCGATCACACCGACCGTTTGCTGATTCAATTCCTGTGAGACATCTGGTGCCCAGCGGAAATCCTGAGCGTGAATTTTAGCTTCAAAACGACGCGTGTTGCGCAACAACTGCAATAACTGGCTAACCGTGAATTCCGCAATTGCCGCTGGAGAATAGGCAGGCACATTAGTCACCTTAATTCCTAATTTTTTTGCAGTATCGAGCGCCATAGCGTCCGTGCCCACGATTCGCGACGACACTGCTCGCACATTTTCTTTGACCAGTCGTTCAAATATCGATGGCCCTACTGGATCCGTTTGTAAAATGCTAATCCCATCACAACCAGCGGCCTCATCAACGGAATGTTCATCTAAAATAGCCGGTGTCAACGAAACAGTTACTTCTGGATGTGCTGCCTGCCAAGTTTTAAAGTAAGGCCTTTCGTCATCCCGTACGCCATAAGCTAGAATTTTCATAACGTTTATTCCTCCAAGTAAAATTGACAACTATTTCAATTTTTGAATACCAATTTAGCTTAGCACAAAACTAGCCCCATCTTCGCTGAAAGAATGGCACACAATCACCACCTTTTAATGACACAACTGGACAACCTCGCTAATTACTAATCATTATTTTCAAATGGGTTGGCATGATGATCCTGAAGGAAAGCAATTTTTTTGGCTCGCGGTTGATGTTTAAATGCATACTCAGCCTTTAGCGCGCTAGATTTATCTTCAAACGCCTGTGCATAAATCATTTTTAACGGATGACGAAATGCTGGTCGTGTGTACTTGGCTCCCTTGCCAGCCTGATGAGTTGCAAAGCGTCGGCCAACATCGTCTGTAAAGCCACCGTACAGCGTGTTGTCGGCACAAAGTAGCACATAAAAATAATAAGGCTTTGACACTATTATTGCGCCTCGTTTCCGTAAAGCAATTCACGCACATGACCAACATAGTTACCTTCGTTGTCTGCAACAGTCAACGGTGGTAATACTTTTAAACCATTTGTTTTGCCGTCTTTGATAGCATCCACTAGGAACATATTGGCTTCGCGCCCTGGTTTTGGGTACACAAACTGCAACCGTTTGGGTGCCAAACGAGCCGCCTGTAACAACGTCATCATTTCCAAAAAACGATCTGGTCGGAACACAAAATACGCGTGACCGGTCATTTTCAGCAATCCTGAGGCCGCGTTAATCACATCTGCTAACGTTGTCGTCAGCTCATGCCTTGCAATGGCGTAATGTTCATTGGGATTTTTTTGAGATGTTGGTGCATCAACGAAATAAGGTGGATTACAGGTCACAATTGCAGCCGAATCAGGACGAATAACCGTCGTCACATCTTTAAGATCCATTGTCAGAACTTCCGCCCGTGTAGTCAAACCATTAAGACTAACTGAGCGCCGAGCCATATCGGCTAGACGTGGTTGAATCTCAACCATTTTTATTGGCCCTTTTGTTTTAGGACTGAAAAACAAACCGACCGCCCCGTTGCCCGCACATAAATCGACGGTTAATCCTCGCCTGGTTCTGTCGGGATTGGCAAAATCAGCTAATAGAACCGCATCTAGTGAAAATGAAAAAACGGTTTTACTTTGAATAATTTTAATATCGGCACCATATAACTGGTCAATTCGTTCATCTGGCAGTAAGTTCGGTTCCATTAATGTGTTCACTTCTTTCACAGACTGTTTCAACCTTGCATTCTAAGGTCATCTTCGTCATACTCTTATCAGAATTATTATGGTCTAGCCTAGCAAATGCAAGTAGATTTCCAAATACCATGGCGACCAGCTTTGTTTATGTCAGTGATCAACAGGGTTGACGAATTTCAACTTATTTTTTAAACTAAGGCCAATGTTTCGACATTCGGGAAACGTCAATCACAATAAATTATCAGCTTTTTAGATTATCTATTTTTAAAAACATTTAAGACTCGGAGGCACCGCCTTGTTCTATTCATTTATTCGTGTTGTCGCCCGCATTATCCTATTAATCGTCAACGGGCGACCAAAAATCACACATAAAGACCGTTTGCCAGAAGGAACCTACATTCTTGTGGGGCCGCACCGAACTTGGTTTGATCCAATTTATTACGCTCTAGCCGCATCACCTCGAAAATTCTCGTTCATGACCAAAAAGGAACTCTTCAAAAATCCAATCATCCGTTTTGTGCTCAACCATGCCAATGCCTATCCGGTAGACCGGGATCACCCAGGCCCTTCAGCCATCAAGACCCCTGTCAAGATTCTAAAACAAGGTGAACTGTCGACCATCATCTTTCCTTCTGGCACTCGTCATTCCAGTGAAATAAAAGGTGGCGCCACAGTCATCGCTAAGCTTGCTGGTGTTCCCTTGGTTCCTACTGTTTATCAAGGGCCATTGACATTTATGGGATTATTCAGTCGCAAACGTGTCAAAATCAGTTTCGGTGAACCGATTTATATCGACCGCAAATTCAAAACAGATGATGCCGGTCAACAACAAATTGATCAACAAATGCAAGCCGCCTTTGATGCTTTGGATAAAGAAATTGATCCGTCCTTCCACTATGTGGATCCAAATCAAAAGCTCTATGAAGAATATCAACAAAAACAAGCCGCAGAGAAAACCAAAGAAAAAGTCGAAGCTGAACATTTGGCAGAGTTAACTAAACCAGAAGTCCACAACAACCGTAAATCATAATTAACCAAACACAGCATAATCATTGTCATTAAAAAGGTGTACTGACGACTCCAGCTTTGGAATCGTCAGTACACCTTTATTTTTGCCTATCCAACGCGTAGTCTCAGTCATTCCTTCACTTAAGCACTGGAATCATCTTCTTCACTATTAAGAAGTGCCTCACGTTGATCTGCATCAACTGCTGTTTGCAACCGATACATGTCGTAGTAACGCCCGCGCTTAGCCAGCAAATCATCATGCGTGCCTCGCTCAACAATTCGACCTTGATCCAGTACCAAAATCTGATCAGCATTTCTAATCGTTGACAGCCGGTGCGCAATTGCAATCGTGGTCCGTCCACTTTGCAGTTTTTGAAGACCATCTTGAATGAGTGCTTCAGTTTCTGTATCGATGTCGGCCGTTGCCTCATCCAAGATAAGCACCTTTGGATTATGTGCTACCGTGCGTGCAAACGACAACAATTGTCGCTGACCACCAGAATAGCTGGCGCCACGTTCAATGACACGAGCATGATATTTATCAGGCAATTGGTCAATAAAACGATCTGCCGACACAAAACGTGCGGCATCTTCAACTTGTTGATCACTGATATTGTCATCAAACATGCGGATGTTTGAGGCGATGTCGCCGTAAAACATAAACGAATCCTGAAGAACGAGCCCAAATCGTTGACGCAATTCAGTCATACTGTAATCGCGAATGTCACGATCATCTATCAAAACTTGGCCCGAACCAAATTCATAAAACCGCATCAAAACATTTATCGTTGAAGATTTACCGGAACCAGTGTGACCAACCAACGCAACCGTCTGCCCTGGCTCAACGGCGAAGGAAACGTCGTGTAACACATCATGTTCACCATCATAACTAAAGTTAACGTGTTTAAACTCGATTTTTCCTCGGGTAATTTTAGCACCCTCAACCGGATGTTGTTGTGGCGCGAGTGTTTGATCATCCATCACTCGTAAAACCCGTGAACCGGCAACAATACCGTCTTGAAAGTCGGAGAGCGAATCCATCATGTTCGCCATCGGATTGTAAAAATTACTAAGGTATTGAACAAACGCGTAAATTGTACCTGCAAGAACAAAGTGATGAAATGCATCGATACCAAACATCCATAGCACAGCAACTTCGCCCAGAGCAAACAGTAAATCAATAATTGGACCAAGCAACAGTGAATTGGTACGAATCATTGCCCGTCTTGTATCAAAATAGGCTTGATTAGTTTGTTCAAATTCACTATTCATTCGGTGCTCCTGGCGAAATTCCTGAATCACCGCAATTCCGTTAATAGACTCTGCTAGTTTAGCGTTCAGTTCGCTTAGTCGTTCGCGCATAGACCGGTAAACCCGACTACTAAAATGCTGATAATACCAAATCGCAAAAATTAATATCGGTAAGAAAGCGAGGACAACTAGCGAAACTTTAACGTTTGTTCGGTACATGGCGTAAAACGATGTAATTACTGAGAACAACGCCACAATAGCGGCAGCAAACAGTGCCCAGAATGTTTGAAATGACATTGTATCATTTGTTAGCCGCGATAATATTGATCCGGCCGGTACTTGGTCAAAGTAGCGCATTCCAAGTGTGTGGAGCTTACGGAACATCTTAACACGCACATTTTCAAGCATTCGTTCGCCACCCATGGCGTACAAGAATTCCTGACCAAACTGGAAAATTGCTTTGATAATCGTCCCAAGAAAATAAAATCCGGCAAAGAAGAGGACAACGCGCAATCCTGAATTATGCACCCTTAAATACTGATCCATATACGTCGACATCAACTTTGGCAACAATACATTAATTAAACTAACCAAAAAGGCAAAGACAATTGCCCAGATGAAGTCCCATTTATAGGGTGCCGCATAAGGTAATAAACGCTTAATAACAGTTGTCTGTTCTTTCAGCGACATACTTCGAGCCCAGACCGACTCATGATTATTTTGTGCCATTAGTCGTTGCCACCTCCAATCGAATCTGACAATTGCTGCTGGTCGTACATCCGTTTGTACCAACCATTTTGGGCCATCAGTTCGGCATGGGTGCCTCGTTCGCTAATATGCCCATCCGTCATCACTAAAATTTCATCAGCATTAACAACTGAACTTAAACGATGTGCGGCAATAATCGTTGTCTTACCTGCTCGGTTACTGCCTAAACGTTCAAGAATTTGAGCCTCCGTTTTGGCATCAACCGCCGACAACGCATCATCCAAAATCAATACCTCAGGATCGATCACTAACGCTCTGGCAATAGCTAACCGCTGTTTCTGACCACCAGACAGTGAGACCCCTTCTTCGCCCACTTCCGTTTGATAGCCGTCCGGCATGTTACTGACCTCGGTATCAAACGCAGCCGTGTAAGCAGCATCTTCAATGGCTTGATCACTCAAATCAGGGTTTGCAAAAGCAATGTTGCCTTTCACAGACGCTGAAAACAAAAAACTATCCTGTGGCACGTAACCAATAGAACGAATATAAGCATCCAGCGTGTAATCACGAATATCATGACCACCCATTTTAATCGTGCCTTGATAATCGTCAAACTGACGTAGAAGCAACTTAATAATGGACGACTTGCCGGCTCCAACACGGCCAACGATGCCCAATGTGTGACCCGTAGGCAAAGAAAAATCAATGTTTGTCAACCGTGATTGCTTCTCATCAGGATAGTTAAATGCCTTGATATCAAAATTAATGGTGCCTGTTGCTGGCTGTTTAATCCCATCCGTTTTTTCAACAATGCTAGACTTTTCGTGCAATAAAAAGTTAACCCGGTCGTAGGAAGCGTTCCCACGTTCCATAGTGTTGAATAATTGACCAATCGCAAACATTGGCCAAACCAGCATACCAACATAAGCAATGAACGTCACCAATTGTCCGAGTGAGATCACCCCACTGGTTACATATCGACCGCCTAAGACAATTGTCGCCACGTAAGACAAACCAATAATCACCGTAATCAACGGATCAAACATCGCGTCCAAGAAATTGGTGTATCGGTTGATTTTGATGGTGTCCTGAACTTGCCCCTCAAAATCTGCTTCATCCTGTTTTTCTTGACCTAATGTTTTAATAACCTTAATGCCTTCAATACTCTCTTGGGCCTTGTTGTTTAAACGAGAAAAAGCTGCCTGCGATTCACCAAAGGCTACGTGAATTTTTGTTCCTACATACCGAGCCACAATTGCAATCAATGGCAATGGCAGGACAGCTAAAATAGTGAGCCGCCAGTTAACCATGATCATCATGGCAACCAATGTTGTACCACCAGTGATAATGGAATCGGCAAACTGAAGGATCCCGCCACCGGCGACTCGTTGGACGGCCGATAGATCATTGGTCGCATGGGCCATCAAATCGCCAGTTCGATACCGTTGGTAAAAAGCGGTATCCATTTGCATAAAATGCCAGTATAACCGCTCTCGTAGTGTTCTTTCGAGGTTAGCTGCACCTCCCCAAATAGCCGTCCGCCACAAAAAACGGGCTGCGTATGCTAGCAAGGCCGTAACAGTCATGACACCAAGTGCTAGACCAAGTTTTCCAGCAGTCAGCGTACGCTTATCCATTAAATCAACCAGCATACCAATAATTCTTGGCGGAATGATGCCCAGTAAGGCGGTTAGCAATAAACCAATCACACCCCAAAAATATGTTCGTCGCTCAGCCTTAAAGTACCAAGCAAGTTTTCTAAAAATCGACACCAAGGTCACCAACTTTCCAATAACGCACAATTTAAAAAAGAATATAAAAAACGGGCAGGAGTAATCCAGCCCGTTTAATCAATTACATTAATCAGAATTAGCTCTTTCGTGCTTGACTCTGCATGGTTGACAGCATTTGCTTCAACTTCTTTTCAGAAGGCTTTTGCCCCATTTGCAGCATCATCGTCCGTAGCATTTCTTCAGTAATCGGAGGATTATTCTTAAGGTAGTTTTGCATGTAGCGGCGCGCAAAGAAGAAGCCACCAACAACACCGGCGACTGCCGCTAAAATAACGATTAAAATCCACAACCCTGTTGACATCGAAATAACCTCCTTCCATAGATGAATTACATTAAGTAATACTACACAACATCAACGCGCTTGAAAACCCTTTAATGCCAAAAAAAGCAAATTAATCGTCTCGCAAACCTTTTTTGCGTTGGACATCCTTCACTTTTTCTGGCGTAACTTCTTTACCGTCTTTGTCGAATACTTGCATCATTTCAACTTGTGACCGGAACGCCTTCCTAAAGTTGGCTAAAAAGGCCTCGCGAAGTTTCTTTTGTTCAACTTTCTCTTCATCGGTCAGTCCCGTTGTCTTTTGTTTATGAGCAAGTTCATTAATCCGGGCACGTAATTTTTCTGATTCCATTGATTCTGCCCCTCCTTATCATTTATCCAAGGCTTCGACTGACCATTATACAAGAAGAAGTCAAAAAGTGGAAAAGATTTGCAGTAAAGCGAACATTTGTTTGACCGAGAGCAAAAAATGTGCTAAGTTTTAACTATCGAAATCGCGTAGCTCCGCCAACCGGACCCACCACGAACACGTTTTCACATTTGTTCGCGGCTACGCAAAAATAAGACGAGGTGTTGACGAACATGTCAAGAAGTTCCGAAAGCAAACAAATTGCGGTACTCCGCTTTATCTATGAACGTGTTAATGAAAAAGGTTATCCGCCGACCGTTCGTGAAATTGGCGAAGCAGTTGATTTATCCTCTACTTCTACAGTTCATGGACATATTGATCGTTTACAAAAAAAAGGATTGCTGGTTAAGGATCCCACTAAACCACGTGCCATTGAACTAACGGACGCTGGTTTGCAAACACTTGGCGTGTCAACGACACCAAACGAAATTCCGGTCTTAGGTGTCGTTGCTGCTGGTGAACCAATCTTAGCAGTCCAAGATGCTACCGACTATTTCCCGGTTCCACCAGAGCTAACCGAATATGATGGCGACCTCTTTATGCTTACCATTCGTGGTGACAGTATGATTAACATGGGGATTCTCACCGGCGATCGTGTCATTGTTCGACGTCAACAAAACGCCGACAATGGGGATATTGTTATTGCAATGACCGATGAGAATGAAGCAACCTGCAAACGTTTCTTTAAAGAGTCTGATCACTATCGGCTCCAACCTGAGAACGATAACATGGCTCCTATTATTTTGAACAATGTCACAATTTTAGGTAAAGTTGTTGGCCTCTATCGTGATTCAGTTTATTAATTCCAAAATTACGGCAGTAAAAAGCTGAGGTTTGGTAGATTGTAAAATTAATCCGAACGCTGTTCGGACAAAAAAGATCAGCTTCCTTTAAAATGGTGTTTACCACAAACCCATCTTTTAGGAGCTGATCTTTTGTCTAGTATAACCTATTCCGAACGAATTAAAATCGAAACCTTTTGTGAACTAGGGCTGTCCAATATCCAAATGGGCGTTCGGCTGAACCGATCACCGTCAACAATTTCTTATGAATTATCTCGATGTCAACCTTATCAGGCTGAATTAGCACAAACAGATGCCGAATACAAGCGATCACGATGTGGTCGGAAAACTAAGCTGAGCGATGAGTTAAAGCAAAAAATTCTCAACCATTTACGTCTAAGCTGGTCACCAGGAATGATTGCTCACGAATTTAAACTAGCGACTAAATCTATTTATAATTGGCTAAATCAGGAGAGAATTGATTTCTCCTTGAATGATCTACCTGAACATGGCGTACGCCAACGGCGTAACGTTGACCAACGATCCAAATATAATCAATCTTTGGGGCGATCAATTGAACAGCGTCCCATGATGATTAATCAACGTAATCGCATCGGCGATTTTGAACTAGATACAGTCGTTGGTCCTCGTGGGCATAGTAAGGCAGTTTTATTAACTTTAATCGATCGAAAATCACGGTTCCTTTGGGCATACCGGTTAAAAGATCGGACGACAGTGACTGTTAATGAAGCACTAACTAAGTTCCTAACCACTTTTAATGGTCCGGTGCACAGCTTTACTGTGGACCGTGGCACTGAGTTTAGTGGGCTAGTATCACTTGAATCACAATATGGTATTAAGACCTATTACTGCCATGCTTATACGCCAGCTGAACGTGGTAGTAATGAACGCTTTAATCGGAATTTACGTTATTTTTATCCTAAAGGGACTCGTTTTGAACACATTAGTGCTCAAGATTTAACGACGACGTTACTCCAAATTAACCAGCGACCGCTTAAAATACTCGACTGGCAAACACCGTATCAGGTTATGCTGACAAATTTGTCCAAAAATTCGGATTAAATTTGCAATCTACCGTTTAACCACTCATTTGTGGTTAAACCTCAGCTTTTTTTGTCTGACCTCTTACATAGGTCGCTTCTCATCGCACATGACATGCAACAATTTGTTCACTGACTAAATCTGTACAAGTCGACCTATTTTCACTGTTTGCTGTACCTTAATAAAAATAATCACCATTACCACAGCAAGTGCTTCCTGGACAGACACTTTTACTGAACTTCACCAACGTAACGTTGTTCTGGCAATTGATCAAAGTTAAGCGCCGTCAATTCTTCAGCATGCTCAACATATGTTTTTGCGCCTTGAGCTAACATCAAATTAACCAGGCCCGCTTTTTCGTGAACTAATACTACCGTCTTACCTTTGGCCACGGCATAACCAATTTCAAAGGCTGTCCCGCTGTCAACGGAATCTTCTGTAAAGTCACTAACAGCAACAACAATATCAGCATCGTTTAGATGATCCAAGTCGTGCTTGTATGCTGTCGACTGCCATTCTGGACTGCCGAACGTTAATTCAGGGAATTGGGACTTTCGTGGACTAAACACGTCACCAACGGTTTTATTGTCCGCTAGAGCCTGTTCTACACGTTTGACACGATCAATTTGGTCATCGTCAAAAAAAGGGCTGGCTAAATAAATAGATTTCACAGGATAATTCCTCCTCGAATTGATGCACTAATTATACGACAAAAATGAACAATCATACAATTAAAATTCGATTATGTTCACAAATGGAACTTTATATCTGTTC